>NZ_CP139004.1:1205000-2405000 GCF_044598075.1 Brevundimonas sp. R86498
CGGCTGAACGGGCCGCTGCTGAGGCTGAATCTGGGGGGCACCAAGGTGACCGAGATGACGGCAGACGCGGGCATCTACAACGAGGCCGGGCGGACGGTGACGATCGGGCCGAACGTGCGGATTTCGGACGGGGGATCGGGCTTTGTCCTGACCACGCCGGAGGCGGTCGTGGACACGGCGACGGGGATCGTGACGGGGGACAAGGGGGTCGAGGGGCGCGGACCGCTTGGAACCCTGTCGGCTTCGTCCTATGTGATCCGGGACCAGGGCGAGCGCGTCGAGTTTCGGGGCCAGGGCGACAACAAGGTGCGCGGGACGATTACCCCCGCATTATCCGGCAGGTGACCATGTCGAAGACCAGACTGAGCCTTCTTGCGGCGGTGACCGCCCTCAGCCTCGCCCTTCCGGGTGTGGGCGACGCCCAGAACGCCGGGCCGAGCTCCGACGCGCCCGTGGCCTGGGGCGGTGATCTGTTCGAATATACGCCCAACGGCTTTACCCTGACCGGCAAGGCCGAGTTGACCCAGGGCGACAACCGGCTGCGGGCCGACCGGCTGACCTTCGTCACTGCCGACGGCGACCTGACCCGGGCGGAGGCCAGCGGGGCGGTCTATTTCGTTACGCCCGAGCAGACGATGCGCGGAGACCGGGCGATCTATGATCTCGGGACGGACGAGGTGACCGTAAGCGGGGACGTCATCCTGACCCAGGGCGAGAACGTCGCGACCGGGGGGCGGCTAGTGTACAACGTCCGGACCGGAACTGCCCGGATGGAGGGCGCGCCGACGCCCAGCGGCAACCGGGTGCGCGGCGTCTTCTATCCGCAGGGCGCGAACTGAGCCGTCGGGCCCGGTCGAACCCTGAATGGCGCGCAAGGAACTCTCTGCCCTGAATCTGGAAGACCGGTCGGCCGCGCCGACGGCTGCGCCCGAGGCCGCACCGGCGCGGGGTCTGAGGGTGCGCAACATCGCCCGGGCCTTCGGCGCGCGGCAGGTGGTGTCGGACGTCTCCCTGACGGTGCAGCGGGGCGAGGTCGCCGGCCTGCTGGGGCCGAACGGGGCGGGCAAGACGACCTGCTTCTACATGATCACCGGCCTGATCCCGGCCGACAGCGGCTCGATCTGGCTGGACGGCGAGGACATCACTTCGCAGCCGATGTACCAGCGCGCCCGGATGGGCCTGGGGTATCTGGCGCAGGAGGCCTCGATCTTTCGCGGCATGACGGTCGAGCAGAACGTCATGGCCGTGGTCGAACTGCACCAGAGCGGGGCGGGGATCGCCGAGGAGACCACCCGGCTGCTGGACGAGCTGAACATCGGCCATCTGAGGCATGCCCCGGCCCAGGGGCTGTCGGGCGGGGAACGGCGCCGGGTCGAGATTGCCCGGGCCCTGGCCGGCAAGCCCAGCTTCATGCTGCTGGACGAACCCTTTGCCGGGATCGATCCGCTGGCCATCGCCGACATCCGTTCGGTCATCCGCTATCTGGCCGGGCAGGGGATCGGGGTGCTGATCACCGACCACAATGTGCGCGAGACGCTGGACATCATCGACCGGGCCTCGATCATCTCAAACGGGGCGGTGCTGTTCGAGGGGACGGCGGACGAGGTGATCCACGACCCGGAAGTGCGCCGGGTCTATCTGGGCGATCTGTACGGCTGAGCGCCGTTCGCCTCGCGTTAACCGGTTCGGGCCATCCTGACAGCAAGTTCCGGGCCACGGCGGTCCGGTGTCGGGGGCGACGGGCGTGATCGGTCAGAGGCTGGAGGTACGGCAGGGGCAGGGGCTGGTCATCACCCCCCAGCTGCAGCAGGCCATCAAGCTGCTGCAACTGTCGAACCAGGAACTGGACGAATACGTCGAGGCCGAGCTGGAGAAGAACCCGCTGCTGCAGCGCGAGGAGCCGGAAACGGCCCCGGAGGTCGCGCGTGAGGCCCCCGCAGACAGCAGCGAACTGAGCTTTTCGGATACGGATGCGCCGGACCGGTCCTCGACCGTCGATGCGCGCGAGGACGATGTCTATGGCGACGCCACGCCGGGCGAGCGGACCTCGGACCGGCTTTCGGACGAGGCGGCCGAGCAGCCGGGCCTGTCGGACTGGTCGGCGGCGGGCAAGGGCGGGTCCTTCAACGACGGGGACGGGGGCGAGCGGCCGGAGCGGCATGAGCCGACCCTGTGGGAGCATCTGCAGGCCCAGGCGTCCTCGGCGGGGTTGTCGGCCACGGACCATGCCATCGCCCTGTCGCTGATCGACGGGGTCGACGACGGCGGCTATCTGCGCGCGGAGCTGGCCGAGATCGCCGAGCGGCTGGGGTGTTCGCTGGCCCGGGTCGAGGCGGTGCTGGGCGTGTGTCAGGGGTTCGAACCGACGGGGGTCATGGCCCGGTCGGTGCCGGAATGCCTGAAGCTGCAGCTGATCGAGCGCAACCGGTTCGATCCGGCCATGGCGATCCTGCTGGACAATCTGGAGCTGCTGGCGCGGCGCAATCTGGCGGCGCTGCGGACCGCCTGCGGGGTCGACGGCGAAGACCTGGCCGAGATGATCGGCGAGCTGAAGGCCCTGACGCCCCGGCCGGGGGCGGGCTTCGCCGGCGAGGTGGCCCAGACGGTGATCCCCGATGTCCATGTCCGGCCGGATCCGGCCGGCGGCTGGCGGGTCGAACTGAACACCGACACCCTGCCGCGACTGCTGGTCGACAAACGGTATCATGCGACGGTCTCGGCCGGGGCGCGGACCGAGGCGGAGAAGGCCTTCGTGGCCGACTGCGCGGCCCAGGCGACCTGGCTGGTCAAGTCGCTGGACCAGAGGGCCAAGACCATCCTGAAGGTCGGGTCCGAGATCGTGCGCCAGCAGGATGCCTTCCTGGCCTTCGGGGTTGAGTTCCTGAGGCCGCTGAACCTGAAGACGGTGGCCGATGCGATCGGCATGCATGAATCGACGGTCAGCCGGGTGACCTCGAACAAGTACGTGTCGACGCCGCGCGGGGTGTTCGAACTGAAGTTCTTCTTCACCGCCGCCATCCAGGCCACGGACGGGGGGGCCAGCCATTCGGCCGAGGCGGTGCGGCATCGGATCAAGGCCATGATCGATCACGAGGACCGGGACGGCGACATCCTGTCCGACGACCGGATCGTGGAGATCCTGAAGGAGGCGGGCATCGACATCGCCCGGCGGACCGTGGCCAAATATCGCGAGGCGCTGAGGATCCCGTCGTCGGTCGAGCGTCGGCGGATGCTGAACACGGGTTAAGCTTGCTGATTGGTTGAGCTAAAATCGCGCAAGCGTGACTGAAAAACCCGCGTTGCCGATTGACACTTTTCGTCAAGCGTCGCGTTCTGTGTGAATGCAAGTGCAGGTCAGCGGCAAGCACATGGATGTCGGCGAAGCGTTAGGCTCGCGCATCTCCCTTGAACTCGAAGAAGGCGTCGGAAAATACTTCGAACGCGGTGGTGAAAACGCCGAGGTCGTGGTGTCCAAGGACGGTCATGGCTTCAAGGTGGACTGTTGGGTCCGCCTGGCGTCGGGACAAACCTTGGTGACGACGGGGCTGGGCGGAGATGCCCATGCCGCCTTCACCGAAAGCTTGGAAAAGCTCGAGAAACGGGTCCGGCGCTACAAGCGACGGCTCAAGGATCACCACATCGGCCCACGCGGCCTGTCGCCCGAAAAGACCGAGGACGCAGCGCGCGACGTGGCGCGCAGCATCGTGCTTCGGGACCCGGATTCTGTCGAGGACGAGGCCTTCGGTGATACCGGCGAGACTGGTCCGCCCCCGACGGGCATGGTCATCGCCGAGAGCGTCTCGGAGATCCGGACCATCACAGTGGGGCGGGCCGTGCTGGAGCTGGACATGACCGGCTATCCGGTCGTGCTGTTCCGCAATGCGGCGCACGGGGGACTGTCGGTCGTCTATCGCCGTCCGGATGGCAATGTCGGCTGGATCGATCCCGAGCGGACAGGGTCGTTGAACGGACACGGTTCTGTAAACGGTTCTGGCGCATAAGGCTTCACACCGGCGCGTGAACCGTCTAGACGGCGGCGCGCCGGACAGGCCTGCCCACCTCGAATCAAGTGTCGGGACGATCAATGGATATCGGTGAACTGCTGGTCCGGGACGGGATCGTCCTGAAAGGCGGCGCGTCATCCAAGCGGCAGGCGTTGCATCTTGTAGCCTCGGCCGCCGCTGCTGCCCTCAATGTGGCGGAGACGGCCGTGTTTGACTCGCTGATGGAACGCGAGGCCTTGGGCTCGACGGGGCTGGGGTCCGGCGTCGCGGTGCCGCATGCCCGGCTGGACGGGCTGTCATCCGTCAGGGCGGTGTTCGTGCGGCTGGACACGCCGGTCGCCTATGGCGCGGTCGACGACCGGCCGGTGGATCTGCTGTTCGCCCTGTTCGCGCCACCGCGCGAGGGGGCTGAGCATCTGCGGGCCCTGGCCGCCGTGTCACGCGCCCTGCGCTCGCCCGAGATGCGGGAGCAGTTGCGTCAGGCCCGCACCCCGGACGCCATCGAGGCCCTGTTCGTGCGGGGCGGGAGCGTCCCGGCCACAGCCGCCTGAAGCCGATACGGTCGCCCGGGACGGCGACCCGGCCTTAGTGAACCGAGACCGGGGCCAGTTCGTGGGCCACTGCCGCGGCGAAGGCGGTCTCGCGGTCCAGCATTACGGCGAGCCGTTCACCGTCGGCGCTGTGAACCGCATACAGAACCCGGTCGGGCTCAAGCGTCAGGCCGGATTCGTCGGTCAGCGGCGCGTCGGCCACGATGTCGCCGGCGCTGATCTCGCGCACATAGACGAGATCGGGCGCGCCCAGGCCCTTGAAGTCTTCCTTGGTCATTGTGGGCGTCATGAGGACCGCCTCCTTCTCATCAGGGGAACGCCCGTCGCCGCCACGGGTTCGCCGTGGCGGCACACGGTCGTGCAGGGGGGATCAGTCGAGGTTGATCGGAATCCGGCGAACGGCCTTGGCCTCGACCGGACGGGTGAGGTCGACATGCAACAGGCCGTGCTCGAGCCGCGCCCCCTCGACATCCAGTCCGTCCGCGAGGACGAAGCTTCGCACGAAGCCCCGTGCCGCGATGCCACGATGCAGGAAGGCCTGATCGGGGGAGCCGCCGTCCCGCTTGCCGGCGATCGTCAGTTGACGTCCCTCCAGGGTGATGGCGAGATCGTCCGGTGAAAAGCCCGCAACGGCCAGGGAGATCCGCACGGAGCCCTCGCCGATCTGCTCGACATTGTAGGGCGGATAGCTTTCCGCGGCAGCCTTGGCGGCGCGGTCGATCAGGGCACGAGTTTGGTCGAACCCCAGCAGAAAGGGACTGTCGAACAGCAGCGGTCGGGTCGTCATCGGTCCAGTCCTCGAACAAGCGACTGCGCCGAGGTCCCCGCACGCGGCGAACATCGACGTCCTGCCCCATATGGGAACCGGGCGGCCGCCATCAAGCGTCCCTCCGCGACAATGCTCCATCCGGTGACGGCCGCCCGAAGACCGGTCTCCGGGAGGTTCCAATCGCCCGGGAAACCGGCGAAGGTCGGGGATGGCCACCCTCCCCGCCGTCCCTTCGCCCGGCATGGCCGGTCCCCTGGTGCCGGGTGAGGACGCGCCGGCCGCAGGGCCGGGCTTCATCGCGGCCTATACCCTGGCCCAGATCGGGGCCTTCGTCGGGTTCGTCCCCCTGCTGATGGTGCTCCTGCCCCTGAAGGCAGCCGCCCTCGCGCCGGAAGCGGCGACACTGCTGGTCAGTCGCGCCGCCATGTGGGGGGCCGTCTCGGCAGGGATCGCGCATCTGGTCGCAGGAAGCCTGAGCGACCGCACCCAGCTGCGCCACGGGACGCGCAAGCCCTGGATCGTCGCCGGGATCATGTTGACGGCCCTGAGCTATGTCGGGGTGTTTCTTGCCCGGAGCCCGACCGAGCTGATCGCCGCGATCGTCGTGTTCCAGATCTGTTTCAACATCCTGTTCTGCCCGCTGGTCGCGGTCTTCGCGGACCATGTGCCGGACCGGCAGAAGGGCCTGGTCTCCGCCTTCTCCGGTCTGGCCTATCCTGCGGCCAGCCTGTTCGCGGGGCTGGTGATCGCCATGGCCCTGACCGGGGCGGCCGGCCGGTCGATCGTCACGGTCGTGGCCATGATCGCCCTGTTGACGCCGTTCGTGATCACGAAGCTGCGCAGGGTGACGGTCGTGACCCACCCGGTGTCCGCGAAGGGCCCCGGGAGGATTCTGGCCGCCCTCGTGGATCACGATTTCCGCTGCGCCTTCGCCTCGCGTCTGCTGGTGCAGACAGCCATGTCCCTGAATGTCCTGTATCTGCTGTTCTATCTGCAGTCCCACAGCGATGTGGCGTCGCGCCTGCCGGGCCTGAGGATCGACGCCGTCCTTGGCCTGCTGATCGCCACCTCGACAACGGCGGCCCTGGTTTCGGGCTTCGCCGCAGGGCTGGCGTCCGATCGCTGGGGTGGCCGAAAGGGTTTCGTCACCGCGGGAGCCCTGTTGATCGCCGCCGGGGGGGCGACCCTTGCTGTCCTTCCCGCCTGGCCGGGGCCCCTCGTCGGACAGATGGTCTACGGCATCGGGGTGGGGATCTTCTCGACCGCGGATCAGGCCCTGATCGCCCAGGTCCTGCCCGTCCGGGCCCGTATCGGGCGGGACCTGGGGGTTATGAATCTTGCGGTGACCCTGCCCCAGGTGATGGCCCCTCTGGCGGGGATCGTCCTGCTGGGGTCCGCAGGCTGGAGCCTTCCGGGCATCTTCGCCCTGGCCGCCGCCTTGGCGGTGGGTGGCGGCGTGCTGGTGCAGGGGATCAGGCGGACCCTTTGAGTGGCCGGGCCGGGGTCCCTGTCGGGACAGGCCCGGTTGACTCCCTGAGGATCAGCTGGTGCGGATGATCCTGTCGGGGCCGGAGCGGTTCGCCCTCGAGCTGGGCCAGCACCATGTCGGCGGCGGACACCGCCATTTCAAACACGGGCTGACGGATCGTGGTGATCGAGGGCCACGCGATTCGCGAGACTTCGGAATCGTCGAAACCGGCGATCGACAGATCGCCCGGGACGTCGAGACCACGCTCGCGCGCCGCCATGAGGGCCCCCACGGCCATGTCGTCATTCTGGGCGAGGATGGCGGTCGGTCGATGGGGCTGGTCCAGCAGGCGCTGGGCCGCCGCATAGCCGCTGGCCCGGGTGAACAGGCCCTGTTCGGTCAGGTCGGCCCGCAGCGGCACGCCCGCGGCCGCGAAAGCCTGCTCGTAGCCCTTCAGTCGCATGGTGGTGGAGGCATGGGTCGGGTCGCCGAGGATGACGGCAACGTCCCTGTGGCCAAGGTCCAGCAAATGGCTGGCTACCTCCCGGGCGGCTGTCACATCATCCAGCAGATTGCCCGGGCCGAGGTCGATATCATGCGTCGGGGCGATGCGGGCGAAACGGATTCCGGCGGCGGTAAGGTCGGCGAGTATGCGCAGGTTGTCCGAGGCTGGCGGAGCCAGAACGACCCCGTCGAGGGCGGCGGACCGCAGCCAGCCGACGACCTCTGCCTCATGTTCGGACACGGATGACACCGGGATGACGACGAGCCGGTAACGCTCGGTACGCAGGCGCTCCAGCACGCCCATCTGGAGCTCCACCACATAGCTGGGCGACGGGTTCTCATAGACCAGGCCGATCAGGTGAGAGCGACGCCGGACCAGGGCCTGGGCCAGAACATTGGGATGGTAGTTGAGGGCCTCGGCCGAGGCCCGGACGCGGCGGCGGACCTCGTCCGTCACATTGGGCTCATCGTTGAGAACCCGCGAGACGGTCTTCATGGACACGCCGGCATGACGGCTGACGTCCACCATGGTGGTGCGTCGCTGACCTCTTGTCACAGATGCGCTTTCCTGAACGGTCGGGAGCCGTATGCCGGGCGGTCCCCCTCCGGCGGCCCGGTGAAGACGCTTGTAAGGCGGCCACACGCCGATATGCAATTGCGGTAGCGCTATCATTCCCATTGACAGCGTAGGACAACGCTGAGAACCTAGGGTCGGAGCGGCTCTTCGGTCGCCCGATAAAACATTGACGTCGGCTCAGCCGACGCGGAGGGAAACATGAGGGGAATGTCGTTTTTGACGGCGCTTGGGCGCTCGAGTTCCGCTGTAGCGCTTCTGACCGGACTGGCTCTGCCCGGTCTGGCGGCCGCGCAGACGGCCACGCCTCCGGCGCAGACGCCGGGCCAGGCCACGACGGTCGACGAGATCGTTGTCACCGGGATCCGGGCCAGTCTGGACCGCGCCATCGATATCAAGCGCAACTCGTCCGGCGTGGTGGACGCCATTTCGGCCGAGGACATCGGGAAATTCCCGGACACCAATCTGGCGGAATCGCTGCAGCGGGTGACCGGCGTCTCGATCAGCCGGGTCAATGGTGAAGGCTCCGAGGTCACGGTTCGCGGCTTCGGCGGCGGGTTCAACCTCGTCACCCTGAACGGCCGACAGCTGCCGACCGCCAACGTCTCGGCCGTGGGCGGGGACCAGAACGTCGACTTCGCCACCGCCACCAGCCGGTCGTTCGACTTCTCGAACATCGCATCGGAGGCCGTGAGCCTGCTCGAGGTCTACAAGACCGGCCGTTCATCGATCCCCTCCGGCGGGATCGGTGCCACCATCAACGTCGTCACCCGCCAGCCGCTCAGCAACCGTGAGCCGGGCTGGAACGGCAGCTTCGGCGTCAAGGCCGTGCACGATTCCAGCGTTGACCGGGGCGAGGAAATCACCCCGGAGGCGTCCGGGATCGTCAGCTGGCGCGACGAGGACGGCACCTTCGGCGTCCAGCTGTTCGGCAGCTATCAGCGTCGCGAAAGCGCTGCGGCCAGCGCCACCTCCAACGCCTGGAACATCGTCCGTCGCGACGTCTTCCTGAATCAGGCGGGCCCTTACGTCAACGCCCAGACCCAGCTGACGAACACACCCTCGACCAACCAGCTGGTCGCGGTGCCCAACGACAGCCGCTATCACTTCTCGGAGTCCGAGCGTGAACGGATCAACGGGCAGGCCGTGTTCCAGTGGGCACCGACGGACAACCTGGTCCTGACTGCCGACGTCCTCTATGCCGAGAACCGCACCAGCGAGGAACGGACCGACCAGACCAACTGGTTCAACCGTCCGTTCGGCCAGGTCCGCTTCGATGACAACGAAGGGGTGGCCACCACAGTCTTCCTTCAGGAAAACATCAGCGGGGTGAAGGACACGGGCTTCGAGCAGCAGTACCGGGCCACCAAGGACACGCTGGAGTTGTTCGGCCTCAACGCCAGATGGGACCTGACCGACAATTTCTCGGTGGTCGTCGACGGCCATATGTCCAAGGCGGAAAGCCTGCCCGACGCATCGAACGGTGCCAGCTCCACCCTGATCAGCCTCGGCGCGCCGGTGATCTCGGCCCATTCGGTCGACTTCAGCGGCGACATCCCGGTCCAGAGCATCACCATCAATGATGCGCTGCGCGGCAACAACAACGGCCGTCTGGACATCGGCGACATCGGCACCCAGATCGCCCGGACCAACGCCTCGCAGCAACGTCAGGAAATCAAGGAAATCCGCGCCGACGCCACCTATGATTTCGGCGGCGGCACCCGGTTCGACTTCGGGGCCGAGTACATCGACTCCGAAATGACCAGCCAGCGGACCCAGACCCAGCAGACCCTGGGTGACTGGGGCATCACCAACCCCGGCGACGTCGAGCGTTTCGCCGGCGGTCTTCTGGAAGAGTTCTGCCTCACCTGCCGCTTCGACACCTTCAATCCTGGCGCGACGGGCGCGTCCCTGATCGCCTTCCGCGGCAATGCCGTGGAACTGTTCAACGCCCTGTCGCCGGTCTATGCGGCCGATGGCAGCCCGATGAACAACGTGGCCAACCCGGGCAACCCCCTGGCCCTGTCGGGCTCGGATTTCAACGTCGTCGAGGAGCAGACGACCGCCATCTATGGCCAGCTGACCTGGGAAGGTGAGCTGGGAACCATGCCGATCAGCATGATGGCCGGCATCCGCTATGAGCAGACCGAGGTGCTGTCGACCTCGCTGGTCGCCGTGCCGACGGAGATCCGCTGGACGTCCGACAACGACTTCGTCCGGGTCGTCGGGTCCCAGGTCGAGCCGATCAGCGGCGAAGGCGACTATGACAACTTCCTGCCGGCGTTCGACTTCTCGATCCAGCCCATGGACGACGTCAAGCTGCGGGCGTCGTGGAGCCGGACCCTGGCCCGGCCGGACTACGGCAACCTGTTCGCGGCCAGCACGGTGAACCAGCCGCCCCGCCCGACCGCACTGGGCGGCGTTGCCACCGGCAACTCCGGCAACCCGAACCTGCTGCCGCTGCTGTCCGACAACATCGACTTCTCGGCGGAGTGGTATTTCGCCCCGTCCAGCTATGTGTCGGTCGGCTTCTTCGACAAGCAGGTCCGCAACTTCGTCGGCCAGGGGCAGGTCACCCGCTCCCTGTTCGACCTGCGCGATCCCACCTCGGGCGCGGCCGGTTCCCGGTCGGGCACGGCGCGGACGCAGCTGGGCACGCTGGGTGCCGACCTGTCGGACGTGAACCTGTTCACCTATACGGCGCTGCTGATCCAGAACAACGGCAACGTGGCCGCGGCTTCCACCCAGTTCCAGGCCCAGCGCACCGGGCCGAACGCCTCGCTGAACCAGGCCTTCGTCGACCAGATCCTGGCCGCGGTGGACATCACAGCAGACGCCAACGACCCGCTGTTCCAGTTCTCGGTCGCGACCCCGGTCAACAATCGTGAGGCCAACATCAACGGCTTCGAGATCGCCGGCCAGTATTTTTACGGTGATACCGGCATCGGCATCGCGGCCTCGTACACGATCGTGAACGGTGACGTGGACATCGACGTCAACGCCGACCCCAGCATCGACCAGTTCGCCCTGCTGGGCCTGAGCGACAGTGCCAACGTCACCCTGATCTATGACAACTACGGGGTCTCGGCGCGGCTGGCCTACAACTGGCGCGATACCTACCTGGCTGAAACGAACCGGGGTGGCGACAGCCGCAACCCCGTCTTCACAGAGCCCTTCGGGACCCTGGACATGAACGTCAGCTATGATCTGACCGATAACGTCGCCCTGTCGTTCGAGGCAATCAACCTGACCAGCGAACCGATCCGCACCTACGGGCGGGACGAGAGCAACATCTGGTTCGCCCAGGAGCTGAAGCCCCGCTACCTGCTTGGAGCCCGCATGCGGTTCTAGGCGACACCGCTGGAGAACGAGTCACAGGGCCGCCGGTCATCGGCGGCCCTGTGATCGTCCGGGGTCTGTGATTTGCCGCTCCGGCCCATTGCCCCCATGATCGGTGGCCGGAGACAGGGCGCGTGCCATGACGAACATCGTGCTGCTGAACAATGTCGACCATGCCGACCTCAGGGTCGCGCAGACCTATGGGCCCGAGACGGGCGATGCGATCAACCAGGCGCGGGTCTTCCCGACCGAGTTCGAGGCGCTGCAGCGGGACTATGTCATCCTGTTCCGGCGCGATGCGGCCGGAGCCTTCCAGTCCGTGGCCCTGCTGGGGCTGGATCGGGACGAGAATCTCTTTCTTCAGTCACCCCAATGGAAAGCCCGCTATGTGCCGGCGGTGCAGCGGCGCGGACCGTTCTCGATCGGTCTGCACAGCGCGCAGGGCGCGGCCGCGGAACGGCAGGCCCGGGTCAATGTCGATCTCGATGATCCCCGCGTCGGCGTGGCCGACGGAGAGGCCGTGTTTATGAAACACGGGGGATCCAGCCCCTATCTGGACGCGATCAACGTCGCGCTGTCGGCCCTGTACGAAGGTGTCGAGGCGGAGCCGGCGATGTTCGAGGCGTTCGAGCAGGCCGGGCTGCTGGAGCCCGTGGTCATCGATATCCATGTCGGCGAGGGCCGGCGCTATGATCTGGACAATGTCTTCGCCATCCGCCGCGACCGGCTGGACGCGCTGGACGGGGCCGCTCTGGAACGGCTGCATCGCGGCGGCTGGCTGGTTCCGGCGGTGCATGCGGCGTCGTCGCTGGGCAATCTGGACCGGCTGATCGCGATGAAGAACCGCAAGGCGGGCCGGGCATGACCGCCGCCGCGCGCCGTACGGACGCCACGGCCCCGGGCACCATCGCGCGGCGCACCGAGGTGGTCGAGGCCCCGGAGCGCCGTCTGCCCCCGCTGTCGGCCCTGCTGGAGCGCAACCGGCCGGTCATCTTTCGGGGTCTGGCCGGCGACTGGGCTCTGGCGGGGGCCGGGCGTGAGGGACCGGCCGCCGCAATCGCCTATCTGAAGCAGTTCGACGCCGGCCGGCCGGTGGTGGGCTATACGGCCGCGCCGGAAGTCGGCGGGCGCTATTTCTACGGGCCGGAGCTGCAGGGGCTGAATTTCTCGGCCGAGCGGGTGTCGCTGAGCGCCTATCTGGATGCGATCGCCGCCCATCTGGAGTTGCCGGCGCCGCCGTCCTTCTATGTCGGCTCGACCGATCTGGATCTGTATCTGCCCGGGTTGGGGGCCGAGAACGGCCTTGACCTGCCGCCGCCGGCCGAGGGGCATGGCGCGCCGATCGTGAGTTTGTGGCTGGGCAACCGGACGACGGCGGCGACCCATTTCGACATGTCGAACAACCTGGCCTGCTGTCTCGTGGGACACCGACGCTTCACCCTGTTTCCGCCTGACCAGATCGGCAATCTGTATCCCGGTCCGCTGGAGCCCACACCGGGCGGACAGGTCGTCAGTCTGGTGGATCCCTCCGCCCCCGATTTGGAGCGGTTCCCGCGCTATGCCGAGGCGGCCACGGTCGCCGAAATCGCCGATCTGGAGCCGGGTGACGTGCTCTTCTACCCGGCCCTGTGGTGGCACAATGTCGAGGCGCTGGACCCGTTCAACGCCATGATCAACTACTGGTGGAACGACACCCCGGCCTTCGTCGACACCCCCATGACCACCCTGCTGCACGGCCTGCTGAGCCTGCGCGATCGGCCGCAGGCGGAGAAGGCGGCGTGGCGGGGGCTGTTCGACTACTATGTCTTCGGCCCGGCTGACCGGCCCGCGGCGCACCTGCCGGAGGCGGCGCGGGGGGATCTGGCCCCGCTGGACGAACGGTCCGCGCGGCGCCTGAGGGCGCGCGTGATGCAGAAGCTGAATCGATAGGGAGGCAGGCCATGGACGAGGGCAGGACGCGTGTCGTGATCGCCGGTGGCGGGACGGCGGGCTGGTTGGCGGCGGCCGTTCTGACGCGCCAGCTGGGCGGGCTGCTGGACATCACCCTGGTCGAGTCCGAGGAGATCGGCACGGTGGGGGTCGGGGAATCGACCATCCCGACTGTCCGGTCCTTCCATGCCCTGCTGGGCATCGACGAAGCGGACTTCATGCGCACGACCGGCGCGACCTTCAAACTGGGGATCTCGTTCGAGGGCTGGACGCGGCCGGAGGACCGCTACATCCATTCGTTCGGCGATGTCGGCAAATCGACCTGGATGGGCGACTTCCAGCATTTCTGGCTGGAGGCACGCGAGCGCGGCGTCGCCGGCCCGCTGGGCGACTATTGTTTCGAGCATGCCGCAGCGGAGGCAGAGCGGTTCGCCACCGGGCCCGAGGCCCGCATCAACTACGCCTACCATCTGGATGCCGGTCGTTATGCCCGCTACCTGCGCGCGCGCAGCGAGGCGGGCGGTCTGACGCGGCGGGAGGGCCGGATCGCCCGGGTCGACCGGGATGGGGAGAGCGGACTGATCGCGGCTCTGGTGCTGGAGAACGGGGACCGGATCGAAGGCGACCTGTTCCTCGACTGCACGGGCTTTCGCGCCCTGCTGATGGAAGGCGTGCTGGGGGTCGGGTTCGAGGACTGGGGCGACTGGCTGCCGACCAACCGGGCGCTCGCCGTCCAGACAACGTCAACCGGGCCGGCCGTGCCCTATACCCGGGCCATCGCCCACGACGCGGGCTGGCGCTGGCGGATCCCCCTGCAGCACCGGGTCGGTAACGGTCTGGTCTATGCCTCGGACTTCCTGTCCGATGATGAGGCCCGCGCCCGGCTGATGGGCGCGATCGAGGGCGAGCCCCTGATCGAGCCCGGCCTGATCCGCTTCCGCACCGGTCGGCGGCAGAAGGTCTGGGAGGGCAATTGCATCGCCCTGAGCCTGGCCGGGGGGTTCGTGGAGCCGCTGGAATCGACCAGTATCCACCTGATCATGACCGCCCTGACCCGGCTGATGCAGGTCTTTCCGTTCGACGGCATCCGGCCGGCGGTGGTCGCGCGCTACAATGCCCAGTCCCGCGCGGAAATGGAGGGGGTGCGGGACTTCATCATCCTGCACTATCATCTGAATGCCCGCAGCGAGCCGTTCTGGCAGCGCCAGCGCGAGATGGGCATACCCGACACCCTGGCCGAAAGGCTGGCGCTGTTTGCCGAGAGCGCCCAGGCGTATCAGGGGCAGGACGACCTGTTCCGGGTGGCTTCCTGGCTGCAGGTCCTGACCGGACAGGGGCTGGCACCGCGCTCGCACCATCATCTGGCCCGGCTGATGCCGGTCGACCAGTTGGCCAGGGCGCTCTCGGACCTCAAGGCCAATGTCGACAAGGCCGTGGAGACCCTGCCGACCCACCAGACCTTTCTCGACCGTTACTGCCCCGAGGCGACACCGGCCGCCGCCGCCTGAGCGGCGACGGCGACCGGCCGGTTCAGGGTCAGGCCGGGCAGACCGCGCTGCCGGTGTTGGACACCAGCCGGATGTCCTCGATCACCAGCGCCAGCCGGCCCGAGGTGGTCAGGACCACGGGCTCTTCGGTCCGGATCAGATCGGCTCCGGCGTCGCGCAGGCAGCTGAGCTTGACCTGGACGGTGCGGAACTCCGGGCCGGCCCCCAGCAGCGACGCGATATCGACGCCGCCGCGGCAGCCTGTGCCACAGCCGGCTGACAGGAACACCGGACCCGTGGGGGCGGTGTCGACCCGGAGGCGCATGGCCACGGCCATGTCGCCGGTCGCCTGACGCGAAAGGTCGACGGGCGCGCCGGACACGACGAACGAGGCCTCGCCGGCTCCGCTCCAGTTCAGCAGACGGCCGCTCTCCTGGGCCGATGCATCGGCGGCGCGTACGGTCAGGGCGGTGGAGGGGCTGGCCCCGGCCGCAACGGGAGCGGTTCCCGAGGCATCGCGCAGTGAGATGGCCCAGGGCTCGGGCACGCGGCCGGCGGCGTAATAGATTTCCGAGGCCGCAGCGGCAGCCGCCACACCGGCCTCTTCCGACAGGACGCCGAGGTCGGTCCGATCCGCATAGGTCCGGCCGAATCCGAAGGCGAACAGCGGGTCATAGTCGGGGTCGCTGGCGTTCAGCCGGTACTGGTTCGCCCGGCGCGGCCAGGAGAAGGACAGCTTGCCGGTGAAGTCGTGGGCGATCGACCCGTCCGGGGCGCGGAACAGGACATCGGCCACACCGCCGCCCTCGCTGCCCGGCAGCCAGGCGGCGACGAAGGCGTCCGAGGCGTTGATCTCGGGATTGACCCACAGCGGCCGCCCCGAGAGGAAGACCGAGACCACGGGGATGCCGGCGGCCTTCAGCCGGCGGAGGGTGGCCAGCGGTCCCTCGGGGGTGAAGTCCAGCGTCGGCCGGTCGCCCTGGAACTCCGCATAGGGGTCTTCCCCGAACACGACGATGGCGACGTCCGGCCGCTCCGAGAAGCTGCCGTCGGCGCTGAGCACCGCCTGTCCGCCACCCGCCTGCACGGTCTCCGAGATGCCGCCCCAGATGGACTGGCCATTCGGGAAGTCGGCGTTGGTATTGTCCGTGCCCTGCCAGCTGATGGTCCAGCCGCCCGACTGTTTGCCGATGTCATCGGCTCCGTCGCCGGCCACCAGAACCCGGGCACCGGGGCGCAGGGGCAGCAGGCCATCGTCATTCTTCAGCAGCACGAGCGAGGCGCGCACGGCCTCGCGCGCCAGGGCGCGGTGGTCCGGCGAGCCGAGCACCGAATAGTCGCCCGCGCCGGCCCGGTCGACCGGGGCCGGATTGTCGAACAGGCCGGCCTTGAACTTGACCCGCAGGATGCGGCGCACGGCCTCGTCCAGCCGGGCCATGGAGATTTCGCCCGACCGCGCCTGGGCCAGGGTGGTGTCGTACAGGCCGCGCCAAGTGTCGGGGGCCATGAACATGTCGATGCCGGCATTGAAGGCCCGGGCGCAGCTGTCCGGGGCGCAGCCGGCCACCTGAGCATGGGCGTTCCAGTCGCTGACCACAAAGCCGTCAAAGCCCATCCGGTCCTTGAGCGCCCCGGTGAGCAGGCCTTCATGGCCCGTGGCCTTCTCGCCGTTCCAGCTGGAGAAGGAGGCCATGACGGTCAGCGCCCCGGCGGCGATGGCCGGGGGATAGCCGGCGTTGTGGATGCGGACCAGCTCGCTTTCGGACACCCGGGTGTCGCCCTGGTCGCGACCGTCCTGGGTGCCGCCGTCGCCAAGATAGTGTTTGACCGAGGACACTGTACGGCCGGGCTGGAGCCCGTCGTCGCCGCCGTCCGGGCCCTGCAGGCCCTCGACCACGGCGCGGGCATAGGCGGCCACGACCTCGGGCTCTTCGGAATAGCTCTCATAGGCCCGGCCCCAGCGATCATCGCGGGCCACGGCCACGGTGGGGGCGAAGGTCCAGTCCACGCCTGTGGCAGCCAGTTCGCGCCCGGTCGCCTCGCCGATGCGGCGGATCAGGTCGGGATTGCGCGCAGCCCCCAGACCGATGTTGTGGGGGAAGATGGTGGCCCCGAAGACGTTGTTGTGGCCGTGGACCGCATCGACTCCGAAGATGACGGGAATGGGGGTGTGGCCGGGGCGGGCCTCGGTCGAGACCTCGTAGAAGGCCTGGGCGAGCGCCAGCCAGGCTTCCTTCGGCGCGCGGTCGTTGCCGGCAGGCCCGGAGTTACCACCGGCCAGGACCGAGCCCAGAGGATAGCGGCGCAGGTCTTCCGGCTGGATCGAGGCGATGTCGGCCTGGATGGTCTGACCGACTTTTTCTTCCAGCGACATGCGGGCCATGAGCGCGGTGATCCGGGCCTCGACCTCGGCATCGACCAGGCCGGCATCGGCGACGGCGGGCCAGGCGGACGGGGTGATGCCCGGTGTCAGGGCCACCGGATCCGGGACCTGCGCACAGGCCATCAGGAGGCTGGCCGTGGCGGACAGCATCAGACTGCGACGGAGGGTGAGGGGCGATCGGTACATGGCGTTTCCTGTCCTGTCGGGGGAGGCGGCCGGTCGCCGCTCTTCAGCATGACGGACTATCGGTAACGCCATCCGGTGCGGATGACAACGCTGTCAATGTGGTGTGGGGCGATCTGTCCGGCCCCGATCGCCGGGGCCGGGCAGGCCGTCAGTGGTTGTCGCGCGGCAGGCCGTGGGTATCGATGATGCGGTGATAGCGAACGGCGGGGGCCAGGACGGCTCCGGTCTCCAGCTCCGTCACCATGGAGCGCTGGATCTCCTGCCAGGGGGTCTGGGAGGCCGGGAAAGCGTAGCCACCCGCCGCGTCCAGCTCGGCCCGGCGCCGCGCAAGCTCGGCTGGCTCGAGCAGCACGTCAACGCGCCGTTTGCCCAGATCGACCCGCAGACGGTCGCCGTTGCGCAGGAGGGCGACATTGCCCCCGGTGGCGGCCTCGGGCGAGCCGTTCAGGATCGAGGGTGAGCCCGAGGTGCCCGACTGGCGACCATCGCCGATACAGGGCAGGGCGGTCACCCCGCGTTTGATCAGGGCCGCGGGCGGACGCATGTTGACGACCTCGGCCGCGCCCGGATGGCCCACGGGGCCCGCTCCGCGCATGACGAGGATGGAGTCCTCGTCGATCCCCTGGGACGGATCGTCGATGCGGTGATGGTAATCGTCCGATCCGTCGAACACGACCACCGTGCCCTCGAAGGCGTCGGGGTCATCGGCGTTGGACAGGTAGCGGGCGCGGAAGTCCGGCGCGATCACGCTGGTCTTCATGATGGCGCTGTCGAAGACATTGCCGCTGAGCACAAGGAAGCCCGCGTCCTCGACGAGGGCAGTCTCGAAGGTGCGGATGACGTCGGGCAGGATGGTCGGGGCGCTGCGGCAGTTGTCGCCGATGGTGCGGCCGTTGACGGTCATAGCCCCTTCGCGGATCAGGTCGTGGCGCATCAGTTCGGCGACCACGGCGGGGACGCCGCCGGCCTGGTGGAAGTCCTCTCCCAGATAGGTGCCGGCGGGCTGGAGATTGACCAGCAGCGGGACCTTGTGGCCGTGGGTCTCCCAGTCCTGCAGCGGCACATCGAGGCCGACGTGGCGCGCGAGGGCCACGATGTGGATCGGGGCATTGGTCGAGCCGCCGATGGCCGAGTTGACCACGATGGCATTCTGGAAGGCGTCGGGCGTCAGAATGTCCGAGGGTTTCAGGTCCTCATGTACCATTTCGACGATGCGCTTGCCGGTCTGGTAGGCGACCTGGGGGCGTTCCCGATAGGGAGCCGGGATGGCGGCCGAGCCGGGCAGGGACATGCCCAGGGCCTCGGCCAGGGAGTTCATGGTCGTGGCCGTGCCCATGGTGTTGCAGTAGCCGACCGAGGGGGCCGAGGTGGCCACCAGATTGATAAAGCCCTCATAGTCCAGCTCGCCCGTGGCCATCATCTCGCGGGCCTTCCAGATGATGGTGCCGGACCCGACGCGTTCGCCCTTGTGCCAGCCGTTCAGCATGGGGCCGACCGACAGGGCGATGGCGGGGATGTTCACGGTCGCCGCGGCCATCAGACAGGCGGGCGTGGTCTTGTCGCAGCCGATGGTCAGGATGACCCCGTCGATGGGATAGCCGTACAGAAGCTCGACCAGACCGAGATAGGCGAGGTTGCGGTCGAGCCCGGCGGTCGGGCGCTTGCCCGTCTCCTGGATGGGATGGACGGGGAATTCGAGGGCGATGCCGCCGGCCTCGCGGATGCCCTCTCTGGCCCGCTTGGCCAGTTCGATATGGTGGCGGTTGCAGGGGCTGAGGTCCGAGCCGGTCTGGGCGATGCCGATAATCGGCTTGCCCGAGCGGAGCTCCTCCAGCGTCAGGCCGTAGTTAAGGTACCGCTCCAGATACAGGGCCGTCATGTCCGGGTTCGAGGGGTTGTCGAACCAGGCGCGGGAGCGAAGCGGTTTGGTCATTTTGGGGAGTCTTCTATCCGAGATTACTCAGACAATTAGCGGAGCGCTCGCGCGACTGCAACAGACCGGGCGGACTTCGCGGCGGCGGGTCCCTCGATCTGTTGCAGGGCATGGGCGACGAGGGCCTGCATGGCCGCACGCGCGGCCTCGGCGTTGCTGGCGGCGATGGCCTCGAACACGGCCCAGTGCTCGGGCATGGGGTCGGGGGGCAGGCGGCGCTTGCGCTGCTTGTACAGGGTCGTCCAGCGCACGCTGGCCCCGATGGTGGAGGCCAGACTGACCAGCGGCGGATTGCCGGTCGCGGTCAGGATAGCCTGGTGGAAGTCGCGGTCGGCGGACTGGCCGGCCTCGGTCTTGAGGGTCCTGCGTTCCATGATCTCTAGCGCCGTGCGCATCCGGGCCAGTTCCTCGTCAGAGCGGCGCACGGCGGCCAGGGCCGCGGCGGCCGGCTCGATGATCATCCGCAACTCGAACAGGCCGTTGACGATCACGGGACTGGGTTCGGACTCGAAGAACCAGGACAGGACGTCGGAATCCAGCAGGTTCCAGCGCTCCATGGGCAGGACGCGGGTCCCGGTGCGGGGTTTGCTCTCGACCAGACCCTTGGCGGAGAGGATGCGGATGGCCTCGCGGTAGGCGCTGCGCGAGACGTGCAGCTGTTCGCTGAGATCGATCTCGTTGCCGAGAATGTCGCCGGGCTGATGCCGGCCGGAAACGATGGCCACGCCCAGATTGCGGGCGATGGCGCCGTGCAGGCGTTCGGTTCCGGCCCTGGGGTGACGGGTAGAGGCAACAGGGGCGGTGGCGGGCATGGCAGACCTGGATGTGACAGCTACGCTCTCCCTATAGCCGATGATCGGCGTTGACCGTTCGGGAAAACCCGGCCTATCGTGTGGTAGCGCTATCATCGCGGGATCAACCGGCGAGATCAGGGAGAGATGCACATGGACACCCCTCAGAAGACCATGCTGACGCTCGGCCGTCGGACGGTCCTTGCCAGCTTCGTTTCGGCCTTCGCCCTGGCGGCAACCCGGGGCGTCGCCTCGGCCCAGGAGACGGAAAAGCCGCCGCGTGACGCGATCTATCGCGATGCCTCCCAGCCCGTCGAGCGGCGGGTCGAGGACCTGCTCCGGCGCATGTCGGTGGAGGAAAAGGTCGCCCAGATGATCGGCATCTGGGAGGGCAAGGGTCTGATCCAGAACGCGGCCGGTGACTTTGTGGCGGCGCGCGCTTCCGAAGCCTTCCCGCATGGTCTTGGCCAGATCTCGCGTCCGCAGGACAAGCGCGGCGTCGATCCGAGCGAGAACGGCGCGGCGGGCGCTGCGGCCGAGGCGGTCAACCGGACCGGACGCAAGACGGCAGAGTATGTGAATGCCGCCCAGCGCTGGGCCATCGAGAACACCCGGCTGGGCATCCCCCTGCTGCTGCACGAGGAAGCCCTGCACGGCTATGTGGCGCGCGGCGCCACCAGCTTCCCCCAGTCCATCGCCCTGGCCTCGACCTGGGATACGGCCCTTGTCGAGCAGTGCTTCTCGGTCGCGGCGCGGGAGATGCGGGCCCGGGGCGCGCAGCTGGCCCTTGCGCCGGTGGTCGACGTGGCCCGCGATCCGCGCTGGGGCCGGATCGAGGAGACCTACGGCGAGGATCCGCACTTGGTGGGCGAGATGGGACTGGCGGCCATCCGCGGCTTCCAGGGCGAATACCTGCCCCTGGCCCCGGACAAGGTGATGGTCACACTGAAGCATATGACCGGTCATGGTCAGCCCGAGAATGGCACCAATGTCGGGCCGGCGAACATCTCGGAACGGACCCTCCGCGAGAACTTCTTCCCGCCGTTCGAGCGGGCGGTCACCGAGCTGCCGGTGATGTCGGTCATGGCGTCCTACAACGAGATCGACGGCGTGCCCTCGCACGTCAGCCGCTGGCTGCTGCACGACATTCTCCGCGAGGAGTGGGGCTTCCGCGGCGCGGTCGTCAGCGACTATTTCGCCATCCGTGAGCTGAACACCCGCCACAGGATGTTCCGGACGATCGAGGAAGCGGCAGCCCGGGCCCTTGAGGCCGGCGTCGATATCGAACTGCCGGACGGCGAGGGCTATATCAAACTGCCGGAAATGGTAAGTGACGGCCGGGTCGACATCGCCGCCATCGACGCGGCCGTGCGGCGACTGCTGACCATGAAGTTCCTCGCCGGCGTGTTCGAGACCCCGTATGTGGATCCCCGCCGGGCCGAGGCCCTGACGGCCACCCCGGACGCGGTCGCCCTGGCGCGGAAATCCGCCCAGAAAGCCATCACCCTGCTGAAGAACGACAAGGGCGTCCTGCCTCTGGACCCGGCCGGGATCCGCCGGCTGGCGGTACTGGGCACCCATGCGCGCGATACGCCGATCGGGGGCTACAGCGATGTTCCGCGCCACGTCGTCAGCGTCCTGGAAGGTATCCAGGCCGCGGCCGGAGGCCGGTTCGAGGTCGAGTACGCCGAGGCGGTCCGCATCACCGAAAGCCGATCCTGGAGCGCGGATGCCGTCGATCTGGTCTCGCCCGAGGTCAATGCGCGGCTGATCGAGGAGGCGGTGGCCACGGCCCGGACCTGCGACACCATCGTTATGGTGCTCGGGGACAATGAGCAGACCAGCCGCGAGGCCTGGGCCGACGAACATCTGGGCGACCGGGCGTCACTGGACCTGATCGGCCAGCAGAACGATCTGGCCCGCGCCATCTTCGCGCTGGGCAAGCCAACGGTGGTCGTGCTGCTGAACGGCCGGCCGCTGTCGGTCAACCTGCTGGCGGAACAGGCCGATGCCCTGGTCGAGGGCTGGTATCTGGGTCAGGAGACCGGCCACGCCGTGGCCGATGTCCTGTTCGGCAAGGTCAATCCGGGCGGGAAACTGCCGGTCTCGATCGCCCGCAACGTCGGCCAGCTGCCGATCTTCTACAACCACAAGCCGACCTCACGGCGGGGGTATCTGTTCAGCGAGACCAGCCCGCTCTATCCGTTCGGCTTCGGCCTGTCCTATACCACCTTCGACATCTCGGCCCCGCGTCTGGCCAAGGCCACGATCGGCCGCTTCGAACATGTCCGGGTCGAGGTCGATGTGACCAACACCGGATCGCGTGCCGGTGACGAGGTGGTCCAGCTGTACGTCCGCGACGATCACGCCTCGGTCACCCGTCCGGTGCTGGAGCTGAAGCATTTCAAGCGGGTGACCCTGGAGCCGGGAGCCCGCACCACGGTGTCGTTCGAGATTACACCCCGGGATCTGTCCTTGTGGGACGAGGACATGCACCGCGTCGTCGAGCCCGGCACCTTCACCCTCAGCGCGGGCCCGAATTCCCGCGACCTGAAGGCCACCACCCTGACCGTGTCTGACTGACACGGTCAGGCGGGCGGGCTTGACAGACCGGCCCTCGATCGGATGATAGCGCTACCAGAGAATGACCGGACCTCTGAAGGTCCTGGCGGGGGAAGATGACCGGCGTAACCGAACACCTACCGGCCGATTGGCGGGATGCCCTGCTGCTGGGCCGTATCGAGCTGCCCGTCGGTCCCACCCCCGTGCTGGTGCGCAGTGGCCGGGTGCTGGACATCTCTGCCTTCGCCGCGACCACTGCGGACGCCGTGGCAACTCCCGGGCTCGCCGACGCGCCGGGCGCGGATCTGGGGTCGCTGGACGAGATGGAGTTTGTCGTCTCCTGGGACGAGGGGTCGAAGGGCGGCACCCATCTGCTGTCGCCGCTGGATCTGCAGTGCGTGAAGGCGTCGGGGGTCACCTTCGCGGTCTCGGCCGTGGAGCGGGTGATCGAGGAGCGGGCCCGGGGCGACGCCCAGCGGGCCAACGACATCCGTGCCCAATTGGCCGAGCGGGTCGGAGCCGATCTGTCGGCCGTGCGGCCCGGGTCGGCTGAGGCCGTGAAGCTGAAGGAGATCCTGATCGCCGACGGCCTGTGGTCCCAATATCTGGAGGTCGCCATCGGCAAGGACGCCGAGATCTTCACCAAGGCCCCGGTGCTGTCGTCGGTGGGCTGGGGAGACTTTGTCGGCGTGCGCGCCGACAGCGCCTGGAACAATCCGGAGCCCGAGGTGGTGATCCTGTGCGCGGCGGACGGCCGGCCGGTGGGCGCGACTCTCGGCAATGACGTGAACCTGAGGGACATCGAGGGCCGCAGCGCCCTGTTGCTGGGCAAGGCCAAGGACAACAACGCCTCGGCGGCACTGGGCCCGTTCGTGCGCCTGTTCGACGATGGTTTCACCATGGATGACGTTCGTGCCGCCGAAATCTCGCTGGAGGTCCGCGGGACGGACAACTTCGTCATGAGCGGCTCCAGTTCGATGAGCCTGATCAGCCGCGATCCGCTGGAGCTGATCGGCCAGACGGTCGGCGCGGCGCACCAGTATCCGGATGGCTTCGCCCTTTATCTCGGCACCATGTTCGCCCCGATCCAGGATCGGGATGCCCCGGGGCAAGGCTTCACCCACCATCCCGGAGACCGTGTGCGCGTGGCCTCCGAGCGCCTGGGCGTTCTGGAAAACACCGTCACCACCAGCGAGCAGGCCCCGCCCTGGACGCTGGGGATTTCGGGACTGATGCGTAACCTGGCCGCTCGCGGCCTGCTTGGAGTACCCGCGTGAGCAAGGCTGTCTATCCGTCGCTGAAGGGCAAACTCGTCGTCATTACCGGGGGCGGGTCGGGAATCGGGGAAGGACTGACCGAAGCCTTTGCCCGGCAGGGGGCCCGGGTCGTGTTCCTCGACTATGCCGATGCTCGACTCGCGCGCGCTGGAAGACCGGCTGTCGCTGCTGTTTCCCGCGCCGGTCTACCGCCGCTGTGATCTGACCGACATCGGCGCCCTGAAGACTCATCTGGAGGCGATCGCCGCCGAGCATGGGCCGATCGAGGTGCTGATCAACAACGCCGCCAATGACGATCGTCACACCCTGGCCGAGGTCACTCCGGAGTATTGGGACGACCGGATCGCGGTGAACCTGAGGCATCTGTATTTCGCCGCCCAGGCGGTGGCGCCGGGCATGCGGGCGGCAGGCAAGGGTGTGATCCTGAACCTGGGCTCGATCAGCTGGCACCTCGGTCTTCCCGACCTGTCGATCTATGAGACAGCCAAGGCCGGCATCGAAGGCATGACCCGCGCCCTCGCCCGCGAGCTGGGCGTCGACGGGGTCCGGGTCGCCTGTATCGTGCCCGGCAACGTCAAGACCGCGCGGCAGATGAAGTGGTACACTCCCGAGGGCGAGGCCGAGATCGTCGCCGCCCAGTGCCTGAAGGGCCGGATCCTGCCCGAGGACATCGCCGCCATGGCCCTGTTCCTCGCGTCGGACGACGCACGGTTTGTTACAGGACACGAGTATTTCGTGGACGCCGGGTGGCGTTGACCCGACGATCCGCACATCGGGCCGAGAGAGCCCAAGGGGAGGAATAGAGGATGACGGATCTGAACGGAACGGGGAGTGCGCCCGGCGGCACACCCGAGCAAACCAATATGGGGCTGGTCATCCTCACCGTTCTGGTGGCGACGATCGGCGGCTTCCTGTTTGGCTATGACAGCGGCGTCATCAACGGCACTGTGGACGGCCTGCGGCAGGCCTTCAATTCGGAAGAGGTCGGCACGGGCTTTAACGTGGCGTCCATGCTGCTGGGTTGCGCCATCGGCGCGGCCTTCGCGGGTCGGGCGGCCGACGTCTGGGGCCGTCGCTCCATGATGATCCTCGCGGCGGTGCTCTTCATCGTCAGCGCCTGGGGCTCGGGCATCGCCACCAGCTCGGCCGAGTTCGTGGTCTACCGCATCCTCGGCGGCCTCGCCGTGGGGGCCGCCAGTGTCATGGCTCCCGCCTATATCTCGGAGATCGCGCCGGCGCACATGCGCGGGCGACTGACGACGATCCAGCAGATCGCCATTATCTCCGGCCTGTTCTTCTCCTTCCTCGCCAACTATTTCGTAGCCAACGCGGCCGGGGGATCGACCAGTGAGTTCTGGCTGGGATTCACGGCCTGGCGCTGGATGTTCTGGATTGAACTGATCCCGGCCGTGGTGTTCTTCTTCGCCCTGTTCCTGATCCCCGAGAGCCCGCGCTTCCTGGTCATCAAGGGCCGCCACGAAAAGGCCACCGAGGTTCTCGCCCGGCTGTTCGGGCCGACCGCCGCAGGGCTGAAGGTCGCCGAAATCCAGCAGTCGCTGGTGGCGGACCACAAGCCTCGCCTCTCGGACCTGCTGGACCGCAGCAAGGGCGGCGTCCGCATGATCGTCTGGGCCGGCATCGGGCTGGCCGTGTTCCAGCAACTGGTCGGCATCAACATCGTCTTCTACTACGGCGCGGTGCTCTGGCAGTCGGTCGGGCTGAGTGAAAACGACGCCCTGTTGATCAACGTGCTGTCCGGGGCGCTGTCCATCGCGGCGGTGATCGCGGGCCTGCTGGTCATCGACCGCATCGGCCGCAAGCCCATGTTGCTGATCGGATCGCTGGGCATGGCGCTGACCCTCGGCCTCGTCGCCTACGCCTTCTCGACCGGCACCTTCATGTCCGCGGGCACGGTGCTGGAGGCGGGCACGGTGCTGAACAACGGGACGGTCTATGAGGCCCAGACCACGCTCGGCAACAGCTTCCTCGACCTGTCGCCGGAGATGGGCATGCTGGCCCTGGTGGCGGCCAATGCCTACGTCATGTTCTTCAACTTCAGCTGGGGCCCGGTCATGTGGGTCATGCTGGGAGAGATGTTCCCGAACCAGATCCGGGGCTCGGCGTTGTCTGTTTCAGGCTTCGCCCAGTGGATCGCCAACTTCGGCATCACCATGAGCTTCCCGATCATGGCCGCCGGACTGGGTCTGACGATAACCTACGGCTTCTATGCGGTCAGTGCCCTGGTCTCCTTCTTCTTCGTGCTGGCGATCATCAGGGAAACCCGGGGTCGGGAACTGGAAGACATGCAAGGCTGACCCTATCTAATAGTCTGACATTTGAAGGGGCGGCGCTCCCTCGCCGCCCCGTTTGCACGATGAGGCCAAACCCATGACCGATACGCTGAACCTGTCCCACTGGATCAACGGCGAGAAGGTGGACGCCGATCGACCTGGCGAGAGCCGCAATCCCTCCAACACCAACGAAGTCGTGGCCCGCACCCCCAAGGGCGGGGCGGCGGAAGTCGATGCGGCGGTCACCGCGGCGCGTGCGGCCTTCCCGGCCTGGTCCGAGGCCTCGCCGGAGGTGCGTTCGGACATTCTGGACCGGGCCTCCAACATCCTGATGGAGCGCAAGGACCAGGTCGGTCGGCTGCTGTCGCGCGAAGAGGGCAAGACCCTGGCCGAGGGGATCGGCGAGACGGCCCGAGCCGCCCGCATCCTGAAATATTTCGCCGGCGAGGCGCTGCGGATCCACGGCCAGAACCTGATGTCGACCCGGCCAGGTGTCGAGATCCAGACCTATCGCCAGGCGGTAGGCGTGTTTGGCCTGATCACCCCGTGGAACTTCCCCATCGCGATTCCGGCCTGGAAGATGGCTCCGGCCATCGCCTTCGGCAACACGGTCGTGATCAAGCCGGCCGGCCCGACCCCGGCGACGGCCGAGGCGCTGATCGCCATCCTGCATGAGGCCGGCCTGCCCAAGGGCGTGGTCAATATGGTCATCGGCGACGGCGATGTCGGCCGGGCGATCGTCGGCCATCCGGACATCGACGGCATCAGCTTCACCGGCTCCCAGACCGTCGGGGCCAGCGTCGGCAAGGGGGCCATGGAGCGTCAGGCCCGGGTCCAGCTGGAGATGGGCGGCAAGAACCCGCTGATCGTGCTGGACGATGCCGATCTGGAGCGGGCGGTGGCCATTGCCCTCGACGGCTCCTTCTTCGCCACCGGACAACGGTGCACCGCCTCCAGCCGGCTGATCGTGCAGGACGGAATTCATGACCGGTTCGTCGCCCTGCTGGCCGAGAAGGTGGCCGGGCTGAAGGTCGGCGATGCGCTGGATCCTTCCACCCAGATGGGCCCGGCGGTGTCCGAGAGCCAGATGGAGACCTCCTACAGCTATATCGATGTCGCCCGCTCGGCCGGCGGCCGGATCGCGACCGGAGGCAACCGGCTGAACCTAGACCAGCCCGGCTGGTATGTGCAGCCGACCCTGATCGCCGACACGACGGCCGCGATGCGGATCAACACCGAGGAAGTGTTCGGCCCGGTCGCCTCGACCATCCGGGTCAAGGACTATGAAGAGGCTCTGGCGATCGCCAACGGGGTCGAGTTCGGGCTGTCGGCGGGCATTGCCACGACCAGCCTGAAGTACGCGCGGGACTTCCAGCGCCGCGCCCGCGCAGGCATGGTGATGGTCAATCTGGCCACCGCGGGCGTCGACTATCACGTGCCGTTTGGCGGGTCGAAGAAGTCCAGCTATGGCGCACGGGAACAGGGCTTCGCTGCGGCTGAATTCTTCACCCAGCAGAAGACCGCCTACAGCTGGAGCTGATCGTCATGAGCCAAGCGGACCTGGTCTGGGACGTGCAGGCCGAGCTGGGCGAGGGCCCGGTCTGGTCGGCACGCGAGCGCTGCATCTGGTTCGTCGACATCAAGGGCCGCAAGCTGCATCGCTATGCGGTCGACGATGGCGCGAAGCGGTCGTGGGACACGCCGGACCAGACCGGTTTCGCCCTGCCGGCCGAGGACGGCAGCCTGATCTGCGGGGTCCGCACCGGGCTGCACCGGTTTGATCCGGCGACCGGGGCGTTCACGCGGGTGGCGGAGGTGGAGCCGGACCGGCCCCAGAACCGGCTGAACGACGGCTTCATCGCCCCGGACGGCGCGCTGTGGTTCGGCTCGATGGACGACGGCGAGTCAGGCGTGTCCGGGGCCCTGTACCGTTACCGCGACGGGGTGCTGACCCGCCATGACGACGGCTACAGGATCACCAACGGGCCGGCACTGAGCCCGGATGGCCGGACGCTCTATCACCACGACTCGGCCCTCCAGCGGATCTATGCCTTCGACCATCACGACGGATTCCTGACTAACAAGCGGGTGTTCGCGGACGTGACCGGGGGCTATCCCGATGGCCCCAGCGTCGACGCCGACGGCATTCTGCACGTCAGCCTGTTTAACGGCGGTGGCGTCGCGCGGTACAGCCCGACCGGGGCCCGGCTGGCGGACATTGCCCTGCCGGTGGTCACGGTGACCAAGGCGGCGTTCGGGGGCGACGATCTGCGGGACCTGTATTGCACTACGGCCTGGCTCGGCAACGCCGACAAGCGAGCCGAACAACCGACCCTGGGCGGGCTTTACCGCGTCCGGGTCGACCGGCCGGGGCTGCCCCAGGCGCTCTTCCGCTGGTGATCGCGCTTGCCCGGGGCGACTGGGCGGCGGAGATCCGGCCCGGTCTGGGCGGGGCCCTCACGCGGCTGAGCTGGCGGGGCGAGGATGTGCTGAGGCCGACGCCGCCGGGCGCGGACGATCCGCTGCAGACCGCCTGCTTCCCGCTGGTGCCCTGGGCCAACCGGATCGCTGCGGCGCGGTTCCCGTGGGACGGTGAGGACGTGGCATTGGAGCCAACCCCCGGGTTCGAGCCCCACGCCCTGCACGGCATCGGCTGGCACCGGCCCTGGACGGTCGCGTCTTCGGGGGAGGTGTCGGCGGTGCTGACCCTCGAACAGCCCCGCTCGGACTGGCCGTGGGCCTGGACGGCGGAGCAGCGGATCACGCTCGACGATGACGGGCTCACGGTCGCGTTGTCGGTGACCAATGCCGACGACCGGGCCATGCCGGCCGGTCTGGGGTTGCATCCTTATTTCGTGCGCCGCCCGGGGACCCGGGTTTCGTTCGCAGCCTCGGGAGTCTGGACCGTCGATGAGACCCTGATCCCGACCGGTCTCGCCGCATCCGACGCTGTGTTCGACTGGCGCGGGGGGCCGGTGGTGGATGCGGCCTCGTTCGTGGACCATGCCTATGCCGGCTGGGGCGGGGTGGCGCGGGTGACCACGGACGACCGGACCGTGACCCTGAGGGCCGCACCGCCGGCGACGGGGCTCCACGTGTTCGCGCCGGCGGGGGCGGACTTCGTCTGTCTGGAGCCGGTGACCCATCGCCCCGACGCCTTCAACGCCCCGGCGGGCGAGGTAACGGGTCTTGTGCCGCTGGAGCCGGGCCAGACCGCGGAGATGACCCTGACGATCACCGCCGCGGCCCGAACCTGAGGCCTATCGGGCGTAGCGTTCGGCCACGGGGGCGTAGCGGTCCCACACCGCCCGGTCGGCGATCGATCGCAGCAGTTTCAGATACTCCGCATGGGTCCAGGCCAGGGGCGTGGCGGAGTTGGTCCCCGCGCCGGTCGCATAGCCGTCGGGCGTCTGGCCGACGCCGTCCCAGACCTGTTCGGGCAGCAGCAGGCCGTCGTTGGCAAACCGCTCCATGCCCCGGACCCAGGTCTGGCGCAGGCCCTCGATCGCCGCGGCGTCAGGCGTGCCGCCGGCCAGCAGGGCGGCCAGTTCATAGTGGCCGCGCTCGCCGGTGAAGAAGGGCCAGACCCGGCCGCGCTGGCCGGGCGTCATGCCGCCGACGCCATAGTTGCCGGCCGTTTCCATATTCTCGCCGTAGCCGTCGTTGCCGTAGCGCCGCCAGCCGGGGGTGGTATCGCCGGCCGGGCCGAACTCGTAGCGGACCCGCAGACGGTCCTCGAGGGTGACGTCGTCATATTCGCCAAGGGTGGCGAGGATGGATGGGGCCGTGGCGGAGCGGACGCCGTAGCGGACCAGTTCGAGGAAGCCGCCGTCGATGATGCGGTCCTCGGGCAGGCCGGGCTGGCCATTGTTCTCGCCCAGCAGACCCTTGTCGTTCGGGTCTTCATTGCGCGACAGCCGCAGGAAGTAATCGCCGTCGCCCAGCGCCCCTTCGGTGGTGAACATCCGCGCCTCGACCTTGCCGGCATAGTCGTCGGCGGCGGCGAGATAGCGGGCGGCCGAGGCCGCGTCGCCCGAGGCCTTTGCGATCTCCGCAGCCGTGACGAGGCCGGCGATGACGGCGGCGGTGGTGGAGGGGGAATAGCCCTCCTGTTCCTCCCAGCGCTCCTGCTGGCTCCACGGCGGAGTGACGGTGCGGTCGTTCCAGTCCAGACCGATCGTGCCGCCTTCGACGAGGAAGTCGGCGGCCGGCTTGATCATGCCGGTGTACATCCGCGCCATCTCGGCGTCGCTGACGAGGCCCCCCTGCCACAGCTTCCAGCCCAGCATGATCGGCATGGCGGTCTGGTCCAGCTGGACGCCGACCCATTCGATCTGGCCGTCCACATGGGTCTTCTGCAGGAACCAGCCGGTCGCCCCCGTATTGCCGGGGGTTTCCGCATCGACCTGGACCTGGGGCAGGTAGCGAAGGGCGGCCAGCGGCGTCTCCGTGTCGCCGAGTGCCAGCAGGGCCATGGCGACCTGGTAAAAGTCGCGCGGCCAGACGGCCTTGTAGCCGGTCGAGGGATTAGTGGCGTCGACGGTGTCGCCCCACGGGTTGGACAGGGAGGCGATCAGCGCCCCGGCATGGGTGCGGTCCTCCTGCACCTTCAGCATCAGGGCCGAGGCATACGCCAGTTTCCCGCCGTCGGTGGCGACGCCGGCGAGGCGGGGCAGTTCGGAGAGGGAGGCGACATAGTCTTCCCAGCCGACATGATCGCCCTCGCCATTGTAGCGGGCCAGAACCCCGTCGAGCCCGGTGGCGAAGCTGCCGTCAGCGGCAGCTTCGGCGGCGGCCCGGCTGTCGCCGAAGCCGAGCACGAAGTCGCGGGTCAGGGTTTCGCCCGCCGCCAGACGGGGCAGGGCCCCGGCCAGCATGAGATTGCCTGAGGTCTCGCCCGTCGTGCGGTAGACGGCATTCAGCCGGCCGTCGGCCCGGAGGTCCGTCAGGGCGTCGGAGGTCCCCATGAAGCCGACGGTCGCGGCCGTGAAACGCTGATCGGGCCGCAGGACCATATGGGTCGCGCCCTCGAAGGCGTGGAGGGCGTCGACCGCCGCTTCGCCCCGATCGGCCACGCCCGTGTTGGCGATATGGGGCTCCAGCAGCAGATACGGCGTGACCGGACCCTCCATGGCCCGAAGAGTGACCCGCAGGACGAGGGCATTGTGGTCCGGGTCGGTGAAGATCCGCTTCTCGATCTCGAAGCGACCGTCACGGTCGGTGGTCACGATCCGGTAGGCGGGCGACAGCGGCCGCCCGTCGGCGTCGGTGTGCAGATATTCGGTGCGGGCGGTGGTGTCTGTCCCCTCGACCGCGAGGCCGGTGGGGGTCTGGACCGCGAAACGCAACTGTTTGATCTGGGCCTCGTGGATCAGGCCGTACATGGTTTCTGTCAGGACCCCGTCGGCGATCGAGAACCAGACGCGGGATACCGCACCGGTCGGCCCGCCGTCCTGGTAACGGCCGTCGACATAGGCCTCATAGGACGCCCCGACACCGGTCTTGGCGGCATTGACCCAGGTCGGGGTCTCGCCCGGTGCGCCGGGGGCGACATCGTGACCGGGATGGGCCATGGCCGCGCCCGTCAGGGTCAGGGAGGCCACGGTGGCCAGGATCAGGGACTTTTTCATAGGGACACTCACCGGAAGACAGCAGGGATCAGGGGACGGGCTCGCGCACGAACAGGGCGCAGATCGCCGCGACGAAGAAGGACACCCCGCCGATGACGAGGGCCCAGATCGCCTGCGACTGGAACAGGGCGTTCAGCATCAGGCCCAGCAGGGTGGCGGCGATCAGCTGGGGCACCACGATGAAGATGTTGAACACCCCCATATAGACCCCCATCTTGCGGCCCGGGACGGCGCTGGACAGGATGGCGTAGGGCATCGAGACGATCGACGCCCAGGCGATCCCGACCCCGACCATCGGCAGCCACAGCAAGGCCGGATCGCGGATCAGGAAGATGCCGATCAGGCCAAGGCCGCCCATCGTCAAGGCCACCGCGTGGGTGCCGCGCCGGCCGATGCGGCGGGCCAGCACGGGCAGGGCGAACGCCACCAGGGCTGCCACACCGTTGTAGACGCCGAACAGCACGCCGACCCAGTCCGCGCCTTCATTGTAGGCCGCCGAAGTCGGATCGCTGGACCCGTAGTGGACGGCGGTGACGGCCGCAGTGGTGTAGATCCACAGGGCGAACAGGGCGAACCAGCTGAAGAACTGGACCACGGCCAGGCCGCGCATGGTCTCGGGCATGCCGAACATGTCGTCGAGGATCTCTGTCAAACCATTTGACCGGGCGGCGCGCCGGAAGCCCGCCGCGAGCAGCTGCAGGGCCCCGAAGCCGGCGACGAAGGCGGCGAGCACATACAGCTCCTTGCCGACGGCCTTGCGCCAGTCCTCAAGGTCAGCCGGCAGGGCGGCGGCCTGGTCGCGGACGAGCCAGATGGCCAGCAGGGCGAGGCTTCCGACAGCCAGCCAGGCGAGGCCGCCGGTCAGATAGCGGGCGGCGGGGCGCAAGGCCTCGGGATGGATCGCGGCGGGCCGTGCGCCTTCGAAGGCGTCGATCTGTTCCGGGCTGTATTCCTTCGTCGAGAAGACGGTCCAGAGCACGGCGACCAGCATGGCGGCGGCTCCGACATGGAAGCTGATCCGGACGCTGTCGGGAACGATGCCCTCCGGCGCGGTCGAGGCGACATTCAGGACGTTGGACAGAATCCAAGGCAGACAGGAGGCGAAGACCGCGCCCGTGCCGATGAAGAAGCTCTGCATGGCATAGCCGGTGGCGCGCTGTTCCTCCGGCAGGTTGTCGCCCACGAAGGCGCGGAACGGCTCCATGGTGACATTGATCGCGGCGTCCATGATCCAGAGCGTCGCGGCCGCCATCCACAGCACCGGGGCATTGGGCATGAAGACGAGCGCGAGCGTGGTGGCGATCGCACCGACAAGGAAGTAGGGCCGACGCCGGCCCAGCGGGGTCCATGTTTTGTCGCTGAAATGGCCGATGATCGGCTGCACGATCAGGCCGGTCAGGGGGGCGGCGATCCAGAGGATGGCGAGGCTGTCGACCTCGGCTCCCAAGGTCTGGAAGATCCGGCTGGTGTTGGCGTTCTGCAGACCGAACCCGATCTGGATGCCGAAGAAGCCGACACACATGTTCCAGATCGCCAGCCGGGTCAGACGGGGGCGGGTGATCATCGTCCTTCTCCCCTTGCGGGAGAAGGTGGCAGGCGAAGCCTGACGGATGAGGGGTCACGCCAGCCTGTCCGCCCGGAGGTGAAACGCTCACCGTCGCCGACTGTGCGACCCCTCATCCGACCCGCTGCGCGGGCCACCTTCTCCCGCAAGGGGAGAAGGAAGCAGGGCGCGGCCCTCAACGTGCTCTCCCGAGGGGGACGAAGCGGATGGCCTGGCCGCCGCCGGGGGCCAGACGCAGGGTCAGGGTGTCGGCGGCCGTGACCTCGCGCTGCTCGATGACGATGTCGGTCCGGCTGCGTCCCTCTCCGTCGCGCCAGTCGGCGTTGGGGCCGTCGCGGTAGATCTCGGCGCGATAACGCACGCCGGGCTCGAGGAAGCTCAGGGAGGCGTCCAGCACGCGGGGGTTCTCGTCGGTGATGGAGCCCATGAACCATTCGCGGGTGCCGCGTTCCTTGCGGGCGATGGTGACATAGTCGCCGACTTCGCCGTTCAGGACCCGGGTGTCGTCCCAGTCGACGGCCACGTCCTTGATGAACTGGAAGGGGCCGGGATTGGCCTCGTAGTTCTCCAGCAGGTCGGCCGCCATCTGGATCGGGCTGTAGATGGTGACATACAGGGCCAACTGCTTGGCCCAGGTCGTGGCAATGCCATCGGGGCTTCGGGTCTGCATGCCGAAGATGCCGGGGGTATAGTCCATCGGTCCGGCCAGCAGCCGGGTGAAGACCAGATTGACCTCATGCTCGGGCGGATTGCCGGGCTGGCCCCAGGCGCTGAACTCCATGCCGCGGGCCCCCTCGCGGCTGATCATGTTCGGGTAGGTGCGGCGCAGGCCGGTGTCCTTCATCGGCTCGTGCGCATTGACGGCGATGCGGTGGCGGGCGGCGGTCCGGACCACGTTCAGCTCATGGCGGCTGATGGCCTGGCTCTCGTGCCAGGCCAGGGTCGGCTGGCCGTCGGGTCCCGCGACCCGCGCGCCGCCGGCGTCGGCGACATAGCCGGTCTTGATCGCCCCAATGCCCAGACGTTCGTACAGGGCGAAGGCGTCTTCGATCTGCTGTTCGTAGTGGTACGCGTTTCCGCCCGTCTCGTTGTGGCCGATGATCATGACGCCCTTCTCGCGGGCATGGTCGGTCACGGCCTGAAGGTCGTAGTCGGGATAGGCGCGGGTGAAGTCGAAATCCCAGCCGGTGCCGAACCACTGGCCGTCCCAGCCCACGTTCCAGCCCTCGACCAGAACCCCGCCGAAGCCGTGCTCGGCGGCGAAGTCGATGTGGCGGCGGGTGTAGTCGGTGGTCGCGCCGTGGCGGGGCCCGCTGTTCCAGCTGCGCGTCTCAAGGTGCATGTCCCACCAGATGCCGACGTATTTCATCGGCTTGAACCAGCTGACGTCACCGAGCGCATTGGGCTCGTTCAGGTTCAGGATCAGGGCGGATTCGACCAGACCCCCGGCCGCATCGCTGATCTGCAGGGTACGCCAGGGGGTCGTGAAGGGGGCCTCGCGCTCGACCGCCGCATTGGTGAAGCCGGGCGTCAGGTCGGCGACGAAGCGGCGACCTTCGGCGCGGCGCAGGTTCATGCCGGCATAGTCGACAAGGGCCGCCTCGTGGATCGAGACATGCAGGCCGGAGTCCAGCCGCATGGTCATCGGGGTCTGGGTGTTGGCCGCCGCCTCGATGGGGGTGCGATGATACAGGTATTCCTCGCGGTTCCATTCCCGGGAGGGGATCCACCAGGCCTCACCGTCCTCGGCGATGTTGAACTCGGTCAGTTCCGAGCCGATGCGCAGGGTCGTGAGATTGGGCTGGGCCGCGAACTCGTAGCGGAAGCCCAGACCGTCGTCATAAACGCGGAAGACGACGTCGAAGACGCGGGCCAGGGCCGTGGTCTCGCGCAGATGGACGCGCAGTTCGCGGTAGTGATTGCGGATGAAGCGGCGCTCGCCCCAGGGCTGTTCCCAGGTGTCGTCATGGGCGGTGACGGGCTCCGCTGTCGCGACCAGGCCGCGCTCCAGCTTGGGGGCGTCGGTCAGGATGAAGCCGAGGCGCGAAGGGGCGATCATCGGCCTCCCGAGGCGGGTCACGGCATAGCTGGGGCGGCCGTCGCCGTCGGTGGTGACGCTGACGGTCAGGGTCCCGTCGGGCGAGGAGACCATAATCGGCGCGGGTGCCGGGGTCTGGGCGAGGGCGGGTGTGCAGAGGGCGACCAGCGCCAGTGCCACGAACGGAATACGCATCGGTTTCACTCCCTGTCGGCTTCTATTGCGAAGCTCTTGCCAAGCGCCGCGCAACGGATGCAGATGCGACGATGACGTGGTTTGCAGCAAATTTTGCAGAATGGTTGGATCGCTCGTGACCAAGCGCAGTACCCGGCTTGAGGACATCGCGGCCCTGGCGGGGGTGTCGATCTCCACGGCGTCGCGGGCGCTGAATGACAGCCCGGCGGTCAACGACCGGACCAAGGAGAAGATCTGGAAGCTGGCGCGCGAGCACGACTATCCCTTCAGACGCTATATGCCGGCCGGACCGATCGGGGCCTCGGGCACCATCGCCCTGGTCACGCCCCGTCCGCAGGGGCGCGAGGGCCGGCTGTCGGATCCCTTCTTCCTCGAGCTTCTGGCCGGGGTGGGCGAGGCGGCACGCGAGCGCGGCTGCGATCTGGTCATGAGCCATGTGTCGCCGGCGACCCTTGACGACCTGAACTACGCCATGACCACAAGCCGGGCGGAGGGGGTGATCTTTCTGGGGCAGTCGACCCTGCACTCCGCCTTCAACCGGATGGCGGAGACCGACGGCCGGTTCGTGGTCTGGGGGGCCGAACTGCCGGATCAGGCCTATTGTTCGATCGGTTCGGACAACATCCATGGCGGGCGCCGGGCGGCGGCCCATCTGGCCCGTCTGGGACGAAAGCGGATCGTCTTCCTCGGGGACCTCGACCCGCCCGAGGCGATGCAGCGGCAGCGCGGGTATCAGGAGGCTGTCGAGGCCGCCGGTCTGGGGGTGGATCCCGACCTGATCGTTCCTGCCCATTTCGAGGTGGAGAGCGCCGAGGCCTCGGTCGATTCCATGCTGCGGCGGGGTCTGGATTTCGACGGCATCGTCGCCGCCTCGGACCTGATCGCCCTGGGGGCCGTGCGCGCCCTGTTGCACGCGGGAAAACGGGTGCCGGAGGAGGTTTCGGTGATCGGTTTCGACAATGTGCCGTTCAGCCGCTACAGCCGTCCGGCCCTGTCGACCATCGCCCAAGACACGATGAAGGCGGGCCGGCTGATGGTCTCCAAACTGCTGGATCACGGCGGCGAGGGCGGCGGGCGGTCGGAACGCATTCCCACCGACCTGATCGTGCGCGAGACCTGCGGCGGCTGACATCAGCCCGGGCCGCCGCTCAGGACCAGCCCTGCGAGGGCCGGCAAAGCGTGCGCATGGATGTCCGCACCGTTGACCGCTTCCACCACGGACCATCCGGCCGGCGGCGTCCAGTCGACCGGATGGTGGCCGAGGTTGAAGACGCACAGCAGGCGCTCGCCGCGGTCGATGCGGTTGAACAGGAGCAGGCCGTCCGGGGCATCCAGCAACGTCATGGATCCCGTCCGGAGGGCGGGATGGGTCTTGCGCAACGCGATCAGGCGACGGGCCAAATGCAGGGTGGATCCGGGGTCGCGTTCCTGGGCCTCGACCGCCAGCGCGCGGTGTCGGGGATCGACGGGCAGCCAGGGCTCGGCCTCCGAGAAGCCGGCGAAGCCGTTGTCGGCCTTCCACGGCATGGGGGTGCGGGCCCCGTCGCGGCCGAGGGTATCGGGCCAGTTTGTGATGGCTTCGGGATCGACGAGGCGTTCGAAGGGCACCTCGGCCTGGGGCAGGCCCAGTTCCTCGCCCTGGTAGATGAAGACATTGCCGCGTAGGCAGACCAGCAGCAGCAGGGCCATCTCGGCGAAGGCCCTGGGGTCGCGTCCCTCGGCCCAGCGCGACACGGCCCGGGGGGCGTCATGGTTGGAGAAGGTCCAGGACGGCCAGCCCTCGCCCTCGACACCCGGCCACATGGCGGGGCCGCGATTGACCAGATCCGTCGTCAGCCGGTCGGCGTAGAGATACAGGAACCCATAGGCCGAATGCAGCCGGTCGGCTCCTTCGGTATAGAGCTTCATCTCCTCATTGGCCTTTTCGCCCCCGACCTCGGCGACCAGAAAGCGATCGTCGCCATAGCTGTCGGCCACGCCCCGCAGCCGGGTCAGGAAGGCCAGAATATCCGGGTGGGACTGGTTATGGTCGTGATGCTGGAAGTCGAACGGCCGGGTCCGCTTGCCCGGCGCCAGGACCGGCGGATTGTCGGTCAGGGCCGGGTCGTGCATCGAGAAATTCAGCGCGTCGCAGCGGAAGCCGTCCACACCCCGGTCCAGCCAGAAGCGGGCCACGGCCAGCAGCGCCTCCTGCACCTCGGGGTTCCGCACATTCAGCTGGGGCTGCTCCCTGAGGAAGTTGTGCATGTAGTACTGGTGGCGACGCGCGTCCCAGGTCCAGGCCGGGCCGCCGAACACTGACTGCCAGTTCGACGGCGGCGATCCTTCCGGCTTGGCATCGGCCCAGACGTACCAGTCGGCCTTCGGATTGGTGCGGTCCTGACGGCTCTCCTGAAACCAGGCGTGGTCGTCGGAGGTGTGGGAATAGACCTGGTCGATGATGACCTTGAGGCCGAGCGCATGGGCCTTGTCCACCAGCCGGTCGAAATCGGCGAGGGTCCCGAAGATCGGATCGACGCCCAGATAGTCGGACACGTCGTAGCCGAAATCCTTCATCGGCGAGGTGAAGAAGGGCGACAGCCAGATACCGTCCACGCCGAGCGAGGCGATGTGGTCCAGATGGGCCGTGACGCCCGGCAGGTCGCCGATGCCGTCGCCATTGGTGTCGGCAAAACTGCGCGGATAGACCTGATAAATGACGGCCCCGCGCCACCATTCGTGGTCGGGCGCGGCCGCGCCACCGGGAACGGGGTGCAGGTCGGGGCTCAGGAGTTCAGCGGTCAACGCACACCTTCGGAAACACAGATCAGATAATCCAGCGCGGGCACCGTGACCCTGATGCTGGCGGGGGCGGTCGCCGCCGCGGGGCAGGTGCCACGCGAAGAGGACCAGTCGGCGGAGGCGGCGTCCACCTCGATGTTGGCGGTGATCGGGCTGGTGGACGTGTTGTACACGATCAGGGTCTCGCCCGGCCCGCCGGAAAGACGGCGCGACACGGCGAACAGGCCCGGTTCCTCGGCGGCGAACCGTACCGTCTGGAGGCCGCGCCGCAGGCGGATATCAGCCTGGCGCAGGCCGGCCATTTCCGCGATGGCGCGATAAAGCGGTGCCTCGGTGGAGAAGGCCTCGCGAGACCCGCCAGCGATGCGGTCGTCGGCATAGGAGGCAACGCGGGTATCGGCCATGTTCTGGCGGGCTCCGCCGTAGCCGCCGTCGCCGGTGAAGCCCTGTTCGTCGCCATAATAGATCGTCGGGACGCCGCGGCTGAACATCAGGAAGGCGTGGGCCAGGGTCGTGCGCGCCAACAGTTCCTCATCGTTGATGTCGGGCTTTGACGTCAGGATGAAATGGCCGATGCGGCCCATGTCGTGGTTGCCGAGAAAGGTCGGCAGGCCGAGCGCGGCCGGCTCGCCACCGGCGTACAGGGCGTCGGCCGCAAACAGACGCGCCAGTCGATCCGGTGCGACGTTCCGCGCCACAAGGTCGGTAACGGTGGACTGGAAGCCGAAATCCAGCACGGCCGGATAGCCGTCCACCCGGGTGTAGCGGGCCAGCTGGGCCGGATCGACGTCATAGACCTCGCCGAAGATGTGGAAGTTCGGAATGCCGTTGGCGGCGGCCCGCGCCTGCATGGCCGGCACGAAGGCCTGCCAGAATTCCGGATTGACGTGCCGCGCCGTATCGATGCGGAAGCCGTCCACCTTGTAGCGATCAATCCAGTCGCCGAAGATTTCGATCATCCCCGCAACCACGCGCGGGTGCTCGGTCATCAGATCGTCGAGCCCCGCGAAGTCCCCGTCCAGACTGCTCTCGTTGCGGAACGTCGTGTCGCCGCGGTTGTGATAGTAGATCGGGTCATTCAGCCAGGCCGGGACCTTGACCGTCGCCTCAGCCTCGGGGACCCACGGGGTGTACGCATAGTCCGGGCGGGTCAGCCGGTCGAAGTTGGAGCCGTCGAAGCCTTCATTGATCGGCGCGCCGTCCACGCCGCCGCGCCGGGTGTAGGGATAGTCCGCGCGGCTGCGGTAGGCGCAGTCGTTGGCCGGGCATTCGCGGTAGCGGATCACATCGGCCGTATGGTTGGCCACAATGTCCATATAAACCTTGATGCCTCGCGCATGGGCGGCCTCGACCAGGGCGTGCATGGCGGCGTTGTCGCCGAAGTGCGGATCCACGCGGGTGAAGTCGGTGATCCAGTAGCCATGTGACCCGGCGAACTCCCGGCCCGGCTCGCCCTGCACCGGCTTGTTCCGGAAGATGGGGGCCAGCCAGATCGCGGTCGCGCCGAGGCCCTGGATGTAGTCCAGCCGGCGGGTCACGCCGGCCAGATCACCGCCATGATAGAAGCCCTCGTGCGCGGGGTCGAAACCGTGGTCCAGACGACCACCGGCAATGCTGCCCGTATCGTTCGAGGGATCGCCATTGGCGAACCGGTCCGGCAGCAGGAAATAGATCACCTCGTCCTGGGGCAGGCGGGCTCGATGGTCCTGCGCCAGCGGCAGTCCGCCAGCCGTAACGGGGGTAGCGCACGCCAGGGCGAGAATCAGCCCGAGGGCCGAACCGCATGCGCGCGGGACCATGAATTGCATCGTCAGTCCTCTCCCGTTCCGGTCGTCGGATACAAGGCCCGGCGAACTCTTTGCAAGATTTTGCAGGGCTAATCCATCGTGTCAATCCGGCATGTCGGCCTTCTGTTTTGCCCGGAAGTGGCTGTGCTGCACTGCAGCAGCGCCATTAATCGCGGTGCCTTCACTGGCCGCGTTTGAGCCTTCTGCATTACAGGCTTGCAAGATTAGCGATTGTTTGCATATTTTTGCGTCGAGGTCCGGATCGCTTCGTCAGAAACGCGAGAAGACCCGCAGGGAGGAAGAGAATGAGCAACCGTATCAACACGCGTGCGCGTCTGATGGCCGGCGCGGCCATCGGCAGCCTGGCCTTGCTGGCCGTGGCCGGCGGAGCCGCGGCCCAAGCCCGGACGCAGGACGAGGCCACCCAGGTCGATGAGGTCGTTGTCACCGGCATCCGGTCGTCGATCACCAGTTCGATCGCGGCCAAGCAACGCAACACCTCGATTGTCGAGGTCATCACGGCCGAGGACATCGGCAAGCTGCCCGACGTGTCCATCGCGGAATTGCTGGCCCGGCTGCCCGGCCTCACCGTCCAGCGCCTGGACGGGCGCGGACAGCTGATCTCGATCCGGGGGCTCGGACCTGATTTCACCACCGCTCTGCTGAATGGCCGTGAGCAGGTGACGACCGGTGACAACCGCGGCGTCGAGTTCGACCAGTATCCGTCGGAACTGCTGAGCGGTGTGACCATCTACAAGACCCCGGACGCCCAGCTGATCGGCCAGGGTCTGGCCGGGACGGTCGACCTGCAGACGATCCGTCCTCTGGCCTATGGCCGTCGCGCGATCGCCGCCAACGTCCGCTACGAACAGAACGACATCGGTGCCCTGAACTCGGGCACGGACGACAACGGCGTTCGCTACAGCCTGTCCTATATCGACCAGTTCGCCGACGACACGATCGGGATTGCCCTGGGCTATGCCCACATCGAAAGCCCCTACCAGTCCGAGCGCTACAACAGCTGGGGCTATCCGACGACAGCCGCCGGCGATTTCGTCATCGGCGGCGTAAAGCCCTACGTCATGTCGTCCGAGCTTGAGCGCGACGGCTTCATGGGCGTGGTCGAGTTCCGGCCCAACGACCGTTTCCATTCAACGGTCGACGCCTTCTATTCCGAGTTCCAGAACACCCAGATCCTGCGGGGGATCGAATTTCCGCTGGCCTGGGGCGGCTCGGCCGAGACCGTGGCCGGGGCTTGCGCGGCCAACATCCAGACGGCGACCTGCCGGCCGGGGCCCGTTCTGGGCGCAACGACGACGGCCGCGGACGGCTTCGTCACCGCCGGGACTTTCGCCAACGTCAAGGGTGTGGTCCGCAACGACGTCAATGCACGCGAGAGCACCATCACCTCGGTCGGCTGGAACTCGGTCTTCGACGCCAGCGAGACCTGGTCCTTCATGGCCGATCTCAACTATTCCAAGGTCGAGCGGAGCGACATCGTTCTGGAAACGCTCGCGGGTACGGGGCGCAATGTCGCCGGAGCTCTCGACACCCTCGGCTTCAGCCTCGACGACGATGGCGTGGCGCGTTTCTCCAGCCAGCTGGACTATGCTGATCCCAACCTGATCCGCCTGACCAGCCCGCAAGGCTGGGGCGGCGACATCATTCCCGGTGGCCAGGACGGTTATCTGAACACGCCGTCGGTCGATGATGAACTCAAGGCCGTCCGTCTGGAAGCGCGGCACACCTTCACCGATGGCGGCCCCTTCAGTGCCATCAAGGTCGGGGTCAACATCTCCGAACGCGAGAAGACTTTCGTCAACGATCAGTACTTCCTCGGCATCCCGGGCGGGGCCTCGCCAATGGTCCCGCAGGCCTTCCTCCTGCCGGCGACCCAGCTGACCTATCTCGGTCTCGGCGGGGTGCTCAGCTACGACGCCCTGGGCCTTGTCGACTCCGGCTTCTACAACCTCGTTCGCAACCCCAACGCCGACGTCCAGTCGGGCAATTGGGCGGTGACGGAGAAGGTGAACACTGCCTACGTCCAGCTGAACATCGACCACCGGATGGGTTCGTTCCCCCTGACCGGCAACGTCGGCCTGCAGTATGTGGGCACGGACCAGAGCTCAAGCGGGTTCGCCGCGTCGGGCACCGGCGCGACCACGGTGTCGACCGCCGTCAGCGGGGGTCTGGAGTACGAGGAGTTCCTGCCGTCCAGCAACTTCATCCTCGAACTGCCGAACGATATGTATCTGCGTTTCGCCGCCGCCCGGACCCTGGCCCGGTCGCGCATGGACGACATGCGGGCGTCGCGGAACTTCAGCTTCAATGTGACGAACAATACGCCGGCGGCGCGGCCGGACCTGAACTCTCCCTGGAGCGGCTCGGGCGGAAATCCTGAACTGCGGCCGACGATCGCCAACGTCTACGACATCTCGTTCGAGAAGTATTTCGCCAACCGGACGGGTTATGTCTCGCTGGCGGGCTTCTACAAGGACCTCGAAAGCTTCGTCTTCAGCCGCAACCAGATCTTCGACTTCACCGGCTATCCGTCGGGCGGCGTGGTTCCGGTGATCAGCCAGGGCGTGGTGTCGGCGCCCGACAATGGTGAGGGCGGCTATATCTCGGGCGTCGAGTTCGCCCTGTCGGTGCCGTTCGACATCGTCAATCCGAGGCTGGAAGGCTTCGGCATGCAGGCGTCGGTCTCCCAGACGTCCAGCGAGATCAAGCCGGACGGCAACGCCGCCACCCCTCTGCCGGGTCTGTCGGAAACGGTCGCCAACCTGACGGTCTACTATGAGGCCAACGGCTTCCAGGCCCGGGTCTCGAACCGCTATCGGTCGGACTTCCTCGGCGAGGTTGCCGGCTTCGGCAATGGCCGGACCCTGCGCAGTGTCGCCGCCGAGAACGTGGTCGATGCCCAGATCGGCTATGAGTTCCAGTCCGGTCCGCTGGACGGGGCCTCGGTCCTGTTCCAGGTCAACAACCTGACGGATGAGCCGTTCCAGACCTTCCAGAATGGCGATGAGCGGCAGGTTATCGACTACCAGTCCTATGGCCGGACGTTTCTGATCGGCCTGAACTACCGCTACTGACCTAGTCCCGGTCACGCGTCTCCCCGACGCGTGGCTCCCTCCTCCCGGGGACGCAACCTGGCCGCGCGGGACACCGCGCGGCCACTTTTCGTTACGGACGCCAGAAATCGACTGGACGCGGCGGGAAATCCGCGTGAGGCAATGTGGCGCAGGTGCCAAAACCTGACAGGAAACGAGGCCAGGATGACCGAGACCCCCGCAGCGCCGGCCAAGGGCACGACCCTGGCCTTTGCCTATGTCACGACGCTGTTCTTCGCATGGGGGTTTGTGACCTCTCTGATAGGCCCGCTGATCGCCGCGGTGCGGCGGGTTTTCGAACTCAGCTATGCCGAGGCGACCCTGACCACCTTTGCGTGGTTCATCGCCTACGGCATTGCCTCGATCCCTGCGGCGGCGATCCTGAGCCGGCTGGGCTACAGCCGGGCCATCATCGTGGCCCTCGTCACCATGGTCGCGGGCTGCCTGATCGTGCCGATCGCGACGATCGTCGACTGGTATCCGGGGGTGCTGATCGCCCTGTTCGTGATCGCCTCAGGCGTGACCCTGCTGCAGGTCGGTGCCAATCCGCTGGTGGCGGCGCTGGGCGCGCAGAAGAGCTCGCACGCGCGGCTGAACTTCTCCCAGTTCTTCAACTCGCTGGGCACGACCCTGGGGCCGCTGCTGGCCGCGCCGATTCTGCTGACGGGCGGGGTGTTCGCCGCCGATGCCGTGATCACCGATCCGGCGACCCGCGCCGAGAGCCTGCGCAGCATCGACATCGCCTTCCTCGCGGTCGGCCTGTTCTTCGCCGTGGTCGCAGGGTTCATCTTCACCGCCCGCAAGACCATCAACGACGCCGCCCCCGTGCCGACGGCCGAGGACCGGATGTCACCGCTGGTGGCGCTGAAGTCGCCCTGGGCCGTGTTCGGGGCGCTGGCGATCTTCTTCTACGTCGGCTCGGAGGTCACGATCGGCGATCTGCTGACCAACTTCCTGCACAGCCCCGAGATCCTGAATATCCCGCTGGCCGCGGCCGGCAGTATGGTCGCCTATTACTGGGGCGGGGCCATGGTGGGACGGCTTGTCGGCGGGCTGCTGATGCTGACCCGGATCCCGGCCAGCGCGATCCTGATCGTCAACACCGTGGTCGCGGCGGTGCTGTGTCTGGTGGTCACCCAGACCACGGGGGTCACGGCGGCCTATGCGGCCATCGCCATCGGCTTCTTCAACTCGATCATGTTCCCGACCATCTTCACCCTGACGCTGGAGCGTTCCACGGCACCGGCCGCAGCGACCTCGGGTCTGCTGGTGTTCGGCATCATCGGCGGAGCGGTCCTGCCCCTGATCGGCGGACTGATCGGCGACAACGCCCCGACCCTGAACCCCGTCTTCTATGTGCCGCTGGTCGGCTATGCGATCCTTGTGATCTTCGCCTTCATGGCGTCACGCGCGAAGATCCACGCCAAGGTCGCCGCCGGTACGCCGGGCGGGCACTGAGGTCGCCGGCTGCGGGGGTGATCAGCCCCCGTAGCCGCGTCCGCCGCCGCCGAAGCCGCCGCGCGAGACCACGGTCGTGCGGCTCTGCACCCGGCTGGGGGCCTGACGCGCGACGTCACTGCCATAGTCCCGGCTGTTGGCGATTTGGCGGCCGGTGCGGTAGTCGCGGCTGATATAGCCGCCGCCATAGCCGTTCTGCAGATTACCGGCCCGGTCGCGGTACAGGGCCCCGCCGCCGCGATAGCCACCGCCGTTCAGCAGCTGACCGATGACGAAGCCGGTCAGCAGAGGGGTGAAGAAGGAGCCGCCCGAACTGTTCTGGCGGCACTGGTCCGGGCCCCACTGGCCCTCGCATTCCGATTGGGTGGCGTAGCGGGGCGCGGTCTCGGCGGCGAGCTTCTGCGCATTGGCCTGGGCCGCGTCACATTCGGTGTCGGTGATGTCGTTGGCCGCCTTGCACTCTTCCAGCGACGTGTAGGCCAGGGCCGGGTCCGGCGTCGGGGCGGCCACCTGGGGCGCACCGCAGGCGGCCAGGGAGAAGCTGGCCGTCGCCATCAGGCTGGTGACCTGAAGTGCGCGCGAGCGCTTCAGGCGGCGCATCGTGGTGGTTTCGGGGGCTGGGGGCGTGTCGGTCATCGTCTCCCTCACGTCGTCATGCAGGCGGCGTTGAGCAAGCCGACGCAGATGGATATTGAGGCCAGATAGACGCCTGCGGCCATTTCACCCGCCTCGATGCGGGCGGCCAGAGCGCGGTAGAGCAGGCGGCTGACGACGATGAAGGCCCCGATCTGGATGACGCCGGCCAGCAGCGCCCAGGCGGCGAACTCCGGCAGGCTGACGGTGTGGGACAGGGCCGAGGCCAGCGGCAGGACATAACCGATCAGGGCTCCCCCAAGGCCGACGGCGGCGGCGGTGTTTCCGGCCCGGATCAGATCCCGCTCATGATAGGGGGTGACCAGCTGGTAGATGTATTTGAACGCGGCGAAGAAGGCGATCGCGGCGGCGAAGGCCATGACAAAGGCGGTGGCCCCGGTCTGGAATGCGAACCAGTCGAACATTGGGTCTCCTTGAATGGGCCTAGGCGGTGAACTCGCCGACTTCGAGAGGGATGCCGACCATGATTTCGTGACTGACGTCGGAGGTTTTGCCCGGTGATTTCTCGGGCTCCATCTCCAGCGCCATCATCAGCTCGCGACCGCCCGCCAGATCGCGTGCGTACAGCATGCAAGTCTGGAAGATGCGGCCATAGGGGACGGTCGCGGTCCGGTCGTCCCAGATCGTTTCCCACAGGGTCACGGGCGGCTGGCGGGCGTCGCTTTCGGCGAACCAGAAGCGGGGATAGGTCGGCAGCTCTTCCGCCGTGCCGTCGAAGACGGGCTCGCTGAGGCGATCGCGCCAGACCCGGCGCTCGCGCTCACCGGGGGGATAGGCCGAGGTCCACGGAATGAAGAGCGAGAAGTCGTAGGCCTCGGCCCCTGAGGCGTCATCGCTCATGGCCTGCAGCATCACGTGGTCGTCGGTGTAGAAGCGGTGCACATGCTGGCCGCCATCGAGCGCGACCACGCCCTGGGCGGTGATTTCCAGCGCGTCGGTGTCGAGGTTAAACACGGTCTCGGGCTGCAGCCTGCGCCAGGCCAGCGGATCCAGTGACACGGTCCGCCCGACGGTGATGTTGCGCACGACCGCCAGCCGGTTTTCAGGCTCGACCGTCTTCTGTCCGCCGAAGAGACGCTTGAACATGTCCGTCCTTACCCCGCGAGTCCCGAGGCATCGAGCCTATTCGATGCGATGTAGAACAGACGGTCGCCGGGCTCGACGCGGCGCTCGGACGGCGGGTTGAAGGTCGGGCTGGTGTCGTGCCCGGGCTGGATGGCCAGCAGGGTGGCCCCATGGTCGAGCAGGACCCGGGCGAGGTCGCCGAACGGGCGGGCGGGCCGATCCGGCCAGCGCAGGCTGAACAGGGTCGCGCTGGCGTCCAGATGGCTGGTCAGGGCGCTGATCACCTGGCTTGCACCGGGGTCCTTGCAGGCCCGCGCGACCAGCTCTGGGCCGGCGGACAGGATGACCTCGACCTGGGGGCAGTGCTGGTCAATGAGGCGAGCGTGATCCTCGTCCTCGAAATAGCAGATGACATGGGCGCTGGCGGGGGCGAGCGCCGTCGCGGCCAGGGTCGCGGCCAGTGTGTCGGAATCGGAGTCCGTGAAGACCAGAACCCGGCTCGCCTCGCGGACACCCGCGCGGGTCAGGGCCTCCGTGGATGTCAGGCTGTCGGACTGGACATAGCGGACCCGCGGATCGGGTTCCGCAAGCGTTTGCCGTGTCAGCAGGATGAGCGTCTGGGCCTGAGACAGGTCAGAGCAGAGCTCGGCGATCATCTTCGGCGTTCGGGCCGCATTGTAACCGATCAGGACGATCGACTGGTTCATTCCGGAATAGTCTCCCTTACCGGCCCGACGGAGGCGCCAGACTTCGCCGATCGCCGCCAGTACCTTGGCGACCACCGTGGTGAAGGCGGCGATCGCGCCGGGAAACACCCACAGGGCGGTGATCAATCGACCGGAGTTTGTCGACGGGCTCAGGTCGCCGTAGCCGACCGTATAGGCTGTCGTCGCATACCAGTAGAAAAAGGTCGCCGGGCCGGTCAGTTCCGTCTCTCCCGAGACGGTGAACAACACCCATGTCGAGGCCGCGTGGAAGGCAATCAGCAGGAACAGCACGACCCAGTGAGTGTCGGCCATGGCATGGAAGGCTGCGTCGAAAAGGCGCGCCAGCTTCATTCGCGGCAGCAGCATCGCCTTGATCCCGATCGGACCCCATGCCCGGACAAGGTCGAGTCATCGCAGGCGGCTGGCGGATGTCAACCGTTCCTGTTACGCGTAACATGAAACATGAGTCATCTGACCCCCATCCCCTTGCAGTCCGCCAACGATCGGATCAGAGCTTGGCGCAAGGCCCGGCGCGAGGCCGGTATGGTCAAGCTGGAGTTCTGGGTGCCGGGCGCGACCAAGGAGGATGTCAGGGCGGCTGTCCATGCCATCGTCACCGAGTTCGACCCGCGGACCGGAGATCGCCCGGCGTCCTCGCCGCAATCCTTCTTTCGTCCCTTCTGGAGTGAACCACCCCATGGATGCTGTGATCGAAACTTCCTGGACTGTGCCGGCCATCCGGGCGGCGCTTGAAGGCTCCGAACTGACGCGCGAGGGCGAACTGACCGCGCGCATCGTCGAGGGTGTCGAGCCGGTTCTGCTGGTGACCATGCACGAATACGGAGATCTGCCGATCTATCTGTCGGTCGGAGGAGCCCAGATCGTATGTTCTGTCCTGTTGTGGCCGGTCGCCGAACAGGCCGATGCGGCCCGGTTCAACGAATTCCTGCTCAAGGCCCAGCGGGTGGTGCCCCTGTCCAACTTCGCCATCACGACGCTGGACGGACAGGATGTGTATGAACTGATGGGCGAGCTTTCTTGCAAGACGACGCTCCAGACCATCCTGATCGAGTTGCGCACCCTGGCGGAAAACGCCATCGACGCCACCGAGCTTCGCGAAACCTTCGGCGCCGAAGCGGCCGCCTGAACCGGAGACCAGACCCATGTCCATGCTCAGCAAACTGTCCGCCCTGTTCCGCGGCTCGGCCCATGAGGCGGGCCAGAAGGTGGTGGACGCCAACGCCCTGAAGATTCTGGATCAGGAAATCCGTGACGCCGACACGGCCCAGGGCAAGGCCCGCGACGACCTCGCTGGCCTGGTGGCGCGTCGCCGGATGGCCGAGAGCGAGATGGCCTCGTTCCGCGACCAGATCGGCAAGTACGAAAGCTCGACCCGGGCCGCCCTGTCCCAGGGCAAAACCGATCTGGCCCGCGAGGTGGCCGGCCGCATCGCCGAGCTGGAGACCCAGATCGGCGAGCGCGAACCCGTGATCGAGAACATGAAGGCCGCTGAGGCCCGGTTGCGTCAGGCCATCGCCTCGACCGACCAGAAGATCGAGACCCTGCGGCGCGAGATCGACATCGTGAAGGTCAATGAGTCCGTGCAGCGGGCCCAGACCTCGGTCGCGCTCCAGTCCGCCGGGGCCCATTCCCGGATCGGCTCGGCCGCCGACAGCCTGCAGCGCATCAAGCAGCGGCAGGCGGTGCAGGAAGAGCGTCTGCGCGTGGGGCAGGAGTTCGAGGACAAGCGCACCGGTGCCGACCTCGATGCCAAGCTGAAGGAGGCGGGGATCCTGCCGGGCCACGCCTCGGCCGATGATGTTCTCGCCCGGCTGACGGCCCAGGACGTGACGGTGGTCACGCCTCGTATCGGCACCAGTGTGCCGAACGAGAAAGAGCCGGGATAGACCACAGTCTCCTCCCCATTCACCTTCGCGAATGGGGAGGAGACAGGATCTCTCAAATGAAACGCCTCATTCTTCCTGAACGTCCCGACTGGCAGGCCAAGGCCGAGGGGCTGGGCTTCACCTGGCACCACGATTCCGGTGAGCCCTACTGGGACGATGCCGCGGCCTATGCCTTCACCCTCGCCGAGGTGGAGGAGGGCATCGAGGCCCCGACGGCCGAGCTCCACCAGATGTGTCTCGATCTGGTGGAAGAGGCGGTTAAGTCCGAGCGGCTGATGGAACAGCTCGATATCCCGGAGCGGCTTCGGGACTATGTCGCCGACAGCTGGAAGCGCGGCGATCCCTCGCTCTATGGCCGGTTCGACTTCGCCTGGGACGGCCAGGGGGCGGCGAAACTCTACGAATACAACGCCGACACCCCGACCTCGGTCTATGAGACGGGTGTGTTCCAGTGGCTGTGGCTGGAGGACCGGATCGCCGACGGTTCGATCCCGGCCGACACAGACCAGTTCAACAGCCTGCATGAGAAGCTGATCGACCGCTTCCGCACCCTCTTTCCGGAGGGGGGCTTTGTGCATTTTTCGTCCGATCCCGACTTCGTCGAGGATCGCCAGACCGTGCGCTATCTGGAGGATCTGGCGAAACAGGCCGGGATGGACCCGAAGTTCGTGGCGATCGGCGACATCGGCCTGAACGCCGACGGCCAGTTCGTCGACGAGGAAAACTGGCTTATCCAGGCCATGTTCAAGCTGTACCCTTGGGAACAGATGCTGCGCGACGACTATGCCGAGCCCCTGCCAACGGCGGATGTCTCGGTACTCGAGCCGGCGTGGAAGGCCATCCTGTCCAACAAGGGCATATTGCCGCTGCTGTGGGAGCGCCATGCGGGGCATCCCAACCTGCTGGAGAGCTATTTCGAGGCCGACCCGGCCGCCACGGCCCTTTCGACTGCCCATGTGCGCAAGCCGCTGTTCTCGCGCGAGGGGGCCAACATCTCGATCGTGGAGCCCGGGAGGACGGAACAGGGACTGGATGCCGGCTATGACGGACGGGCCATCCTCCAGGCGGTGCATGCGCCACCGGTCTTTGACGGTCGTCATGCCATCATCGGCTCGTGGGTCGTGGGCGAGGAACCGGCCGGTCTGTCGGTGCGCGAGGACACCGGCCGGATCACCCGGAACACGTCCCGCTTCGTGCCCCATTTCATCGCCGATCCGGCCTGATCCGATTGACCCGAACGCGCTGCGCACGGTCTGCGCGAAGCCCATGCGACGCAGGGTAGCGTCGTTCCCGGACCGTTGTGACACCGGCCTCGACAGGTCGGGAGACTCTCTTTAACGTTTGACAGGAAATCAGAGGAATGCGCCCGAATGGGCTGCAAGCGGTTGAAACGGCTTGTTTTCCTTTAGCCGCATCCTGGGGGAGCCAAAGTCATGCTGTTGTCGAGGATCGATCGCGTTCTGTCGGGCAACCCTGGCAAGGGTGATCGGACCCGCAGTGCCCTGGCCCCCGAGGCTGCGACCAAACCGGCCGTGCAGGATCCCGCGGGGATGATCGGCGAACGGTTCGAGACCATGCAGGACAGTCTCGAGCAGATGTCGGAAATGGCGCGCGATTTCGCCCGTTTCGAGGGGCTTCTGGGCGAGATCCGGCAGCCGCTGGCCGAAGAATTCCAGTCGCGCCGCGATGCCCATATCGAGGCGATCACCCTGCGCGCGGCCAAGGCCGAACTGGACGACCGGGTCGAGCAACTGACCACCGAAGGCCGGCGATTGGCAGAGGCTTTGGCCCAGGCGGAGTCGCGCGGTGACGAACTGGCCGCCCAGGTGGCCGAGCTGTCGGCCGCACTGCAGGAGGCCCGCCTGGAGTTGGACCGTCTCAGAAACCTCCAGTCCCAGGCCGTCAGCCGGATCGAGGCCTATGAGGCGGCCGAGAGGGCCAGCGGCCAGCGTATTCTCGAGCTTGAGCAGGATCAGGACGGCCTGCGCCACCAGCTCAAACAGGCTGAGTCGCTGAGGGCTGAGTCGGATACGATCCGCGCCCAGCTACAGCGCGACCATACGCTGGCGATCGAGGAGAACACCGTCCTTCGGCGCCGCATGGAAGAGGTTGTGGCCGAGGTCGCCACGCTGGCACGGGCCGCCGCGGCGGGTGAAGGTCAACTGGCGGCCGAGCGGGCCCGGGCTGCGTCCGAACAGGCCGAGTCCGCGCGCGCCCTTCGCGCCATGGAAAACCAGCTCGAGGCTGACCGGTCCGAACTGGCGGCGCTGACCGCCCGTCTCGATGCGGCGACCGCACGGGCGAACGGGCTGGACGTGCTGAACGCCGAACAGGCCAGCCGTCTGGCCGAGCTTCAGGCGGTGTCCAATGCAGCGGGCCGCCAGGGCGAGACCCTGCAGGTCAGTCTGGATCGCGCGATGGAGCGCGTCCGCGCGCTCGAGGCCGCGGCCGAGGACTCGCGTCAGCGCCAGGCCGCCATGGACGTGGCCCGTATCGCGGCCGTCGACCGCGCGGAGGCTCTGGCCAAGGCCGCAGCCACGCATGACAAGGCGATCGCCCGCGCGGAAGACCGGATGGTCAAGCTGCAGGCCCGTCTGGCCGGGGTGCAGGACGAACATCAGTCGCGTGTGGACGCCATGACCCAGCAGATCAGCAGCCTTCGGGCCGATCTGGAAAGCGTCCGGGCCGAGGCCGCCATGACCACGGCCGCGCTTGAGGCCGCCCGGCGCGACCGCGGCGCGCGCTATGTGCCCCAGGACGCCCCGGCATCGGTTCAGTCCATCGTCGGCTGACCGCGGCGCAGGTCCGCAGATCGCGGACCTGATGACTGTTCATTGCTCGTCAACGCTGTTTGCGGCATGACGGGAACGAATGACGAACGCAGCGACTCGAATTCTGGGACTGGACCCGGGCCTGCGCCGCACGGGCTGGGGCGTGATCGTGTCCGAAGGGGCGCGGTTGCGCTGGGTGGCGCACGGGGTGGTGTCGCCGCCTGAGACCCTGCCCCTGTCTGACCGGTTGCTGTGGCTGCTCGAGAAAGTCGGTGAAGTCTGTGCCGATCACAGCTGTGACGAGGCCGCGATCGAGGAGGTGTTCGTGAATGTGAACCCATCCTCGACCCTGAAGCTGGGCCATGCCCGGGCAGCGGTCATGCTGGCCCCGGCGCGGGCGGGCCTTTCGGTGGCGGAATACTCCCCCAATCTGATCAAGAAGGCGGTGGTGGGGGCCGGTCATGCCGACAAGACCCAGATCGCCTTCATGGTGAAACGGCTCCTGCCCGCGGCCGGTGAGGTCAAGGCCGATGCGGCCGACGCCCTGGCTGTGGCGATCACCCATGCGCAGCTTCGCAAACGGACCCTGCTGGAAGCGCTGAATCCTGTGCGAGGGGCGGCATGATCGGGCGGCTTCGCGGGGTGCTGGCCGAGGTCGAGGAGGGGCATTGCCTGATCGACTGCGCCGGCGTGGGCTATGTCGTCGCCTGCGGCGCGCGCACCCTGCAGCGGCTTCCGGCCCCCGGGGACGAGGCGACCCTGCATGTGCATTCCCAGTGGAGCGAGGACGCCGGCCCGCGGCTGTATGGCTTTTTGGCCCGCGACGAACGTCGGGCCTTCACGACCCTTCTCGGCATCCAGGGCGTGGGTCCCAAGGCGGCGCTTTCGGTGCTGGATGTTCTGCCGCCGGGGGAACTGGCGGGTGCCGTCGCCCGCGACGACAAGGCCGCCATTGGACGCGCCAACGGGGTCGGGCCCAAGCTGGCGCTGCGCATCGTGACCGAACTGAAGGGCAAGTCGCTGGGCGACGTCTCCTTCACCCCGGCGGCGGCGGGCGTGCATGCCGAGGCCCCACCCCCGGTGCCGAGCGTGACGGGCGAGGCCGTGTCGGCTCTGCTGGGCCTGGGCGTGGCCGAGGTGAATGCGCGACGGGCCGTGGATCAGGCGCTGATCCGGCTGGGGGATGAGGCTGAGCTGTCGGCCGTGATCCGGGCCGCCCTGCAGGAGTTGGGGCGGTGACCGACGACCGCATCATCTCGCCCCAGCCCGCCCCCGGCGAGGCCTATGACCGGGCGTTGCGACCGCAGACCCTGTCGGACTTCGTCGGCCAGGAGGCGGCCAAGGGCAATCTGAAGATCTTCATCGAGGCGGCGCGAGGGCGGGGCGAGGCGCTGGACCATGTGCTGCTGTTCGGGCCCCCGGGGCTCGGCAAGACGACCCTGGCGCAGATCGTGGCGCGCGAGCTGGGCGTGGGGTTCCGGGCCACCTCGGGGCCCATTCTGGCCAAGGCGGGGGATCTCGCGGCCATCCTGACCAACCTCGAACCGCGCGACGTCCTGTTCATCGACGAGATTCACCGGCTGGCCCCGACGGTGGAGGAGATCCTGTATCCCGCCATGGAGGACCATGTGCTGGACCTGATCATCGGGGAGGGGCCGTCGGCGCGGTCGGTGCGGATCGATCTGGCCCCGTTTACGCTGGTGGGGGCCACGACCCGGGCCGGCCTTCTGGCCACGCCGCTGCGCGACCGCTTCGGTATTCCCCTGCGGCTGGAGTTCTATACGCCCGCCGAACTGGTGCGGGTCATCACCGGGGCGGCGCGCAAGATGGGGGCCCCGATCAACGACGAGGGGGCGGGCGAGATCGCTTCGCGGTCGCGGGGCACGCCGCGCGTAGCGGGCCGTCTGCTGCGCCGGGTGCGGGATTTCGCCGAGGCGGAAGGATCACCCGTGATCAACCGCATCGTGGCGGCCCGGGCGCTCAGCCGGCTGGAGATCGACGAAGCCGGACTGGACGCCAACGACCGGCGCTTCCTGAAGGCCCTGATCGAGAACTATGGCGGCGGACCGGTGGGGATGGACACCCTCGCTGCCGCCATCGCCGAGGCGCGCGACGCGGTCGAGGACGTGATCGAGCCCTATCTTCTGCAGCAGGGCTTCATCCAGCGCACGCCGCGCGGGCGGATGGCGTGTTCCAAAGCCTATGCGCATCTGGGGCTGACCGAACCGCCGCAACCCCAGGCGGCCCCCCAGGGCGGACTGTTCGAATAGCGACTTGCCAAGTGCGAGGCGGGGGGATTTGGTGACGGCGAACCGGAGACTGTCCATGATCCTTCGCGCGCTTGCCGCACTGTCCGTCATCCTCGGCGGAGGCGCGCTCTCTGCGCCTGCGCTGGCCGCAGACCCGGTCTTCACCGACATCGCCTGTCCCGCCGACTGGCCGACGGGCGTGCGCGAGGTGCGATGCGGGACCCTGACGGTGGATGAGGCGCGCGACGGGTCAAGCGACCGGCGGATCGACATCGCGGTGGTGATCGTCAAGGCGTCGACGCCCTTCCGCGATGCGTCGGGCACCTGGCTGCCTCCGATCGTGAACTTTCATGGCGGACCGGGCGGAGCCTCGACGCCGGGCGTCGGTCGTATGCTGCAGGCGGCGCAGCAGAACCCGGACGCGGTGGCCGTTGATCAGGACATGATCTTCTTCGACCAGAGGGGCGGCGGGCGCGGCGCGCCGTCGATGGATTGTCCGGGCGTCGAGCTGACCGACGCCGGGCCACCCTCGGATGAGGACCGCGACGGGCTGATCGCCTGTTTGAAGGGCTGGCAGGCGCAGGGCGTCGACCTGAACTGGTACAATGCCGCCGCCATCGCCGACGATGTTCGCGACCTCACGCAGGTTCTGGGGCTGGAGAAGATCGATCTGCGCGGCGGTTCTTACGGTCCCCGGATCGAGGCCGCCGTCATAACCCACCAGCCGCAGATCGTGCGCGCGGTGGTGATGGACAGCCCCTGGCCACCCGAGGGGAACTGGGCCGTGGGGACACCGGAACAGGTCTCGACCGCTGTCCGGATCATCCTGGCCAAATGCGCGGCCCAGGCCGACTGCGCCGCTCGTTATCCCGACATGCAGGCCCGCTTCGAGACCGAGGCCCGGCGCTGGCTGGCCGGACCCGTCACGGGCGGGGACGGGCGAACCTTCACCGTCGACGACCTGTCCGCCTTCCTGATGGATACCACCTACAGCCGCGTCGGCGTCCGGCGGCTGCCGGCCGATCTGGCGAAGATCATCGCCGGAGACCTGACGCCCGTGGCCGAGATCGCCGAGGACCGCACCTACTATTTCGAAGGTCAGCACATGGCCCATCTGTGCCGTGAGGAATTGCCCTTCGAATCGAAGGCGCGGCTGGTCGCCGGGGCGGCCGGTGATCCGGTCGCGGAGGTGCTGGTGCCGTCGCTGTCGCGCCTGTTCGACGTCTGCGCCGCCATCGGCGTGCGACCGGCCGACCCGATCGAGAATGCGCCGGTGGTCACCGACATTCCGACCCTGTTCGTGGCGGCCGAGATCGACCCGGGCTGTCCGCCGGCCCTGACCGAGGCCGCAGCGCGCGGCTATGCCAACAGCCAGGTGGTCATCGTGACCAACGCCACCCACGGGGTCATCGGGGCCAGCCTCTGCACACGGGCGATGGCGCGGGACTTCCTGCGCGATCCCTCGGCCCCGGTGGACCGGAGCTGCCTGCCCGCAGCCGACACTCCGCTGGACTTCACCCTGGATGCGCCGGTGACATGACCGACCAGCCGACCGCCGGCCGGTTTGAAGGCCGCGCGCACCTTCTGCCGGTGCGGGTCTATTACGAGGACACCGACTTCACGGGCGTGGTCTATCACGCCAACTATGTCCGCTATTTCGAGCGGGGGCGGTCGGACTTCCTGCGCAGCATCGGCATCGGTCATGCCGAGCTGCTGGAGGGCGCGGCCCCGATGGCCTTCGTCATCGCGGAGATGACCCTGTCGTTTGTCAGACCGGCCCGGATCGACGACGCCCTGACCGTGCGCACGCTGTATGATGCTGTGAAAGGGCCCCGGTTGCTGATCTCCCAGAGCATCGAGCGGGACGGCGAAATTCTGTGCCGGGCCGCGGTGACCGCGGTTTGCATTCATCTGGACGGGCGGCCGCGACGCCCGACGGCGGCTCTGGTCGAGGCCGTGAAACCGTGGTTGGCGGAGCGGACCGGGGTTGCCCCGGATTGAGGCTTGCCGGATACAGGCCACGCCTGTCTGGATCTGGCCCCATTCCTGCAGGGCATCCTCTCCATCACGCCATGAAACCGCCACGCGTGGCCGGTCGATAGGCCTCACGCCGTCTTTCAGGATCTGCCATGACTGTCGCCGCCGAAGCCTCGATGATGAACCCGGTGCACCTGTTCATGGCCGCCGACTGGGTGGTGAAATCGGTCATGATCGGTCTGGCGGTCGCCTCGGTCTGGTCCTGGAGCGTGATCATCGACAAGGCGGCCCGCTTCATCGCGCTGAACCGACAGGCCGATGCCTTCGAGGCTTCGATCGGCTCGGGCCGATCACTGGAGGAGGTGGCGGCCCAAGCCGGGCCGGAGCCCGCCCATGCCCTGCCGCGCATGCTGGTGCTGGCGCTGCAGGACTGGCGCGAGACGCGCTCGCGCGGGCCACTGACCGATACCCAGGGCAGCCTGCTGATGTCGCGCATCGACCGGGCCCTGGACGCCCTCATTGCGCGGGAAGGCCAGCGTATCGAGGAGGGGCTGGGCGTGCTGTCGGTCGTGGCCACGGCGTCACCCTTCATCGGCCTGTTCGGCACGGTCTGGGGGATCATGAATGCCTTTGGCCGCATCGCGGCCGCCGGCAACACCAACCTGACCACGGTGGCCCCAGCCATCGCCGAGGCCCTGTTCGCCACGGCGATCGGTCTGGCGGCGGCCATCCCGGCCTATATTGCGTACAACAAGTTCTCGATCGACGCGGGCAAGTTCACCGGCCGGCTGGAAAGTTTCGCCGATGATCTTCAGGCGGCTGTGGCCCGCCGTCTCGGCTCCACAAGCGCCCCGGCGGCGGCACCGCCGCCGTCCGCACCGGACTCCAGCTACCGCCGGAGCGTCTGAGCCATGGCCATGGGTGGCGGTGGAGCAGGAGGCCAGGGGCGCGGCCGACGCCGGGCGCGCAAGCGGCCACTGAGCGAGATCAATGTCACGCCGCTGGTGGACGTGATGCTGGTGCTGCTGATCATCTTCATGATCTCGGCTCCGCTGCTGACGGTCGGGGTGCCGGTCGAACTGCCGAAGACCGAGGCCAGTGCGGTCGAGACCGACAAGCCGCCGGTCACAGTGTCGATCGATCAGGAGGGGGCCATCTTCGTCCAGCGCGACGAGACCGCCTTCGACGCTCTCACGGACCGGATCGCGGAAGCCGCCGGTGACACCGATCGGGAGGAGCTGTCCATCTTCGTCCGTGCCGACGGTCGCGCGCCCTACCAGGCCGTGGCGCGGGTGATGGCGCGCCTGTCCGCCGCCGGTTTCACGAAGCTGAATCTCATCACCGACACGGCAGAGCCGTCTCCGGGCTCGGAAGGCTGAGCCATGGCCGGATCGCGTCCGTCACCGGCGATCCTCGGTGCCCTGCTGCTGCATGCGGGCGTGGCGGCGATGTTCTTCGTCCGGTGGCCGCAGAGCGAGGTGGAGATTCTGCCGACCGTGTCCTCCGTGCCCGTCTCGATCGTGTCCGAGACCGTCATCGAGGCCGCAGCGCCCGACAACCCGTCCGAGGAACTGGTGATGGAGGAGGCGGCGACCGCGCCGGTCGAAGCGCCGCCCGAGCCGACTCCCCCTACGCCAACTCCACCGGCCCCCAGCCCCCCTCCGCTCAGGCCGACCCCGGCACCGACGCCGCGTCCCACGCCGCCGCGTCCCGCCCCGACGCCGCCACGCGCCGCGCCGCCGACCCCGGCCCGTCCGACCCCGCCACGGCCTGTGCCGCCGCGACCGGCCGCGCCGAGCCGGACGGAACCCTCGCTGGATCTCGACGCCCTGGCCGGTCCCCGTCGTCCCGCACCGACGCAAGGGCCCCGGGCTCCGACCGGTCAGCAGGGACAAGGGCAGGCCCCCCAGGCGACCGGGCCACAGCTGACCGCCATCTTCAATCAGGTCTATCCCAACTGGACCCTGCCTTGTGACATCCCCGGCGCGAACGCTCTCCGGATCGAGATGGATGTCACCCTGGCCCCGGACGGCCGGATCACCTCGGGCCCGACGCTACGCAATGCGCGGTCAGAACTCTGTCTATCGCGCCGCGGCCGACGGAGCGCTCAGGGCCATCCGGCAGACTGCGCCCTTCGATGTTCCTGCAGGCTTTCCGGGGGGAGCCTACCGGCCCGTTTTCGTCACCGAACGGGCCTGCCGGAACCGGTAAAGCTGCGTCCGACGGTCCCTGATGTCTTGCCCGGCAAGGTCTGCCGTCCGCAAAGTCGCCCCATTCGCCCGCAAGCTGGCGTTTGTCACACGGTCTGGCGATAAGGACCGGGACACCCTCGCCTTCGCCCGGAGACATCGATGCGTCTGAATCTGATCCTCGGCACGGTTGCGGCCCTCGGCATGGCGGCGGCTTCTCTGGTTCAGGCCCAGACGCCGGCTCGGCCACCGCAGACGAGCGAACCCATCGAGGTCGAGATCGACCAGGGCGTGCTGCGCCCTTTCCAGATCGCTGTGGCCCCGTTCAGCGGCCAGAACGGCACCTCGATCGCCGAGGTCGTGTCGGGCAATCTGCGTCGGTCGGGCTTTTTCGAACCGATCAATCCGGCCAGCTTCATCGAGACAAACCTGACGCTGGCCAATGCGCCGAACTTTCCGCAATGGACCCAGATTGGGGCGCAGGCCGTGCTTTATGGCTCCGTCACGGCACGGCCGGACGGGCGCAACGACTTCGGCTTCCGGCTTTATGATCCCTACCGCCAGTGCCAGCTGGTCAGCTATAATTTCACCGCCACCCCGGAGCAGTGGCGCCGGATCGCGCACAAGATCGCCGACGTGGTCTATGCCCGGATGACCGGCGAGACCGGCATCTTTGATACCCGCATCATCTTTGTCGCCGAAAGCGGCACCGAGCTGAACCGGCTGTCACGCCTCGCGATTGTGGATCAGGACGGGTACAATCCGGTCTTTCTGACAGACGGGTCCGAGATCATCCTGACGCCGCGCTTTTCGTCCAACCCGGCCGAGATCACCTATATGGCGCTGGGCGAGGACTACAGCCGGATCTACCTGTACAATCTGACCACCGGTCGGCGCGAGAGCCTCGGCGAGTTCGACGGTCAGGCCCTGGCCCCCCGCTACTCGCCGGACGGCACCAAGGTGGCTTTTTCCATCATCAAGGGCGGAAACACCGACGTCTATGTAATGAACCTGCGCACGCGCCAGCTGTCGCGCCTGACCTCGGATCCGGGCATCGACACCTCGCCGTCGTTCAGCCCGGACGCGTCGCGCATCGTCTTCAACTCTGACCGGACCGGCACGCCACGCCTTTACGTCATGAACGTCGATGGCTCTGGCCAGCGCCCGATCAGCCGGGGCGGCGGCAGCTATACCGCTCCGGCGTGGAGCCCGCGCGGCGATCTGATTGCCTTCACCAAGTCGGGCGGCGGACAGTTCGGGATCGGGGTGATGAACGTTGATGGCTCCGGCGAGCGGATGCTGTCACGCAGCTATTTTGAGGAAGGCCCCTCCTGGGCCCCCAACGGCCGGTATCTGATGTTCTCGCGCCAGACGCGCGGCGGTAACACCAACCTGTGGATGGTGGACCTGTCCGGCCGTGTCATCGCCCAGTCCGGCTATCAGGAGCGGGGTTCCGATCCGGCCTGGTCGCCGCTGCTGGACGACAGTCCCGCTAATCTGGGCGTTGGCCAGGGGGCCGACAGCTGCTCATCCTAAGATACGCGTCCGGTATGACCGGGATCAATCATTACCTGCGGCTGTGGCCCATGCTAGAGGTCCCGGTGTCCGCCAGAGAAAAGGAGACGACCCGATGATGTCCACGTCCACGATCACCAAACTGGCCCTGGCGGGATTGATGACCGTCTCGATCGCCGCCTGCGCGCCGCGACGTCCGGTTGAAGGATCGACCGGGACGCCAGGCCCGGTCGCGAATGTGCCAGCCTATCCTGGTCCCGGCACCGGGACCATCGGTGGCGGAGCGATCGGTGCCGCTGCACCCGGTTCGGAGCAGGACTTCGTCGTTAATGTGGGCGACCGGATCTATTTCGACCTCGACAGCTACGCCGTCAGCCCCGAGGCCTATCCGCGTCTGGATGCCCAGGCCGCCTGGCTGGCACGCTATCCCCAGATCGCGGTCCGGATCGAGGGCAATGCCGATGAGCGCGGCACCCGTGAGTACAATCTGGCGCTCGGCGCACGACGCGCTGAGTCGATCCGCAACTATCTGATCGAGCGGGGCGTGTCGGCCGCCCGCATCGACACCATCAGCTTCGGCAAGGAGCGTCCGATCGCGGTCGGATCCAGCGAGGATTCCTGGGCCCGTAACAGGAACGGTCGGACCGCGATCGCCTCGGGCGCGCAATAGGCCGACGCAACAGCAGGTGACAGAGGGGCGTTCGCAGCCGCGGACGCCCTTTCTTTTTGACCCCGGGCTCGCTGCATTGCACACAGGGGCGAAGCGTTGCCTGAGGGGGCTGTTATGGACATTGAGGCGACCGGCGGGCTCGTGACCGGCGGCATGATCGCGGGTGCCGTCGAAAAGCCGACCGGCCATGCCGGTGAGGCCCATGCCGGCTGTAGTGACTGTGGAGAACCCGTCAGCGGCAAATTCTGCTCCAACTGCGGACAACCCACCCATGTCCACCGCAGCCTGCTGCATCTGGGCGAGGAGTTGCTGCATGGCGTCATGCATTTCGATGCCCGCATCTGGCGAACCCTGCCGCTCCTGTTGCTCAATCCAGGGAAACTGACCCGGGAATGGATCCACGGAAAGCGGACGCGCTATGTCTCGCCGCTGGCGATCTTTCTGTTCACCGTCTTCCTGATGTTCTTTGCCCTGAGCTTCGGCGGTGTTGAACCGCTGCAGCAGCAACCTCTTGAGGAGCGGCTTGTCGAAGCCCGCGCGGAGGTCGCCGATGCCCGGGCAGCGCTGACAGAGGCTGAAGTCACCTTCCGGGAAAACGAGAATGCACCGGGGTCTCGCGGTGTTCTGGCCGGTGCGGAGGGGGCGCTCCGGGGTGCCGAGGGATCCCTGCGGGCCCTTGAAGAGGCTCAGGCGGCCGGGCCCCGGACGGATGGTCTGGCTCCCGGTAGCTGGCAAGCGAGCCTTGCCAATTCGGTGCACGACGGATCGTTCCACGTTGGCTTCGGTGACGAGAAGACCAAGGAAAAGATCCTGCACAAGCTCGCGAACCCGGACTTCGCGGTCTACAAGATCCAGCAGACGGCCTACAAATTTGCCTTTCTCCTGATCCCGCTGTCGATTCCGTTCGTCTGGCTGCTGTTCCTATGGAAACGCGGGTTCACCTGGTACGACCACGGCGTGTTCGTGTTGTATTCCCTGACATTTATGTCGATCCTGACCATGGCGATCGGACTGTTCGGACGGTCGGAGAGCTGGGGGACCAGCACGGTCGCGAGCCTGCTTTTGCTGTCGGTGCCGGTACACATGTTTGCCCAGCTGAAGGGCACCTATGGGCTGTCATGGTTTTCGGCCCTTTGGCGAACGATGTTTCTGCTGAGCTTCTGCGTTCTCACCATCTCGATTTTCCTCGTGGCGATCATCCTCATGGGGCTCACCGGCTGATGCCTGGTCTTGCCGTTGCCGCAAATCGGTGGAACCTGTGATGCCATGAACAAGCCGCTCGCCTGCCGGACGATTGCCTTCGCCCTTGCTGTTGCCGGAGCCTCCCTGACTGCACCCGCAGGGTTGGCCCAGACCCAGGCTCAGCCGCTTCCGCCCGTCCAGTGGGACAACCGCCGGCTGGACCAGCTGGACCGCAATGTCCGCCGTTTGGAGCGGGCCGTAACCCAGAGGAACAGTCAGGGTCAGCCGGTTCTGGTCGAGCCGGATCCGGAAGTTGTCACCCTCCAGGGACGGGTGGCGTCCATGGACCAAAGGCTCGAGGATCTGGAGGCGACCGTTCAGCGTGTGAACGCGGATTTCGAACGCCTGACGTTTCAGCTGGACGAGAGCGACCGGGACAATGCGGCACTCCGCACCCGGCTGACCGACACTGAAGCCCGGCTGGAGCGTCTGGAGACCGCCGCCCGGCAGGCGGAGGCGGCGGCTCGGGAGGCTGCGGAGGCAGCAACCCGGTCGCCTACGGGGGATGCGGTTTCGGACCTTGCGGCGGCGCGCGCCCTGGCCGCCACCGATCCCATTGCCGGCCGGGCTGCGCTGGACCGTGTGGTGGCCAACTGGCCCGACACGCCTTCCGGCAAGGAAGCCCTGTGGCGGATCGGCGATATCGTCCGTGCATCCGGCGATCAGGCCGGGGCCGTGCAGCAGTATGCCAGTGCGCTCGCCGGCTGGCCGACCCTGCCTTGGGCCGGCGAGGTCACGCTGAAGCTGGCCCGGGGTCTGGAGGCGACCGATCGCGACAGCCAGGCGTGTGCCGCCCTCGGCGAATACAATCGCCGCTATGCCGCGACCTCCACGCCGGGGCTCCGCGCAATTGCGGCCGAGACCCGAACCCAAGCCGGGTGCCGCTGAAACCCACCGATGCCGCTCTCCTCCTGGCCGGGCGGGTGGCGGAACGGCTGAATGCCCGCCTGCAACACAATGTCTCGTCGCCGGTCGCACTGGCCCTCTCCGGGGGGGGCGACTCCATGGCCCTGCTGGAGATCGCGACCGGTTGGGCGAGATTCGCCGGGCGGCAGATCGTGGCCATCACCGTTGATCATGGTCTCTCGCCCGCCAGCCGCGGGTGGAGCCGGGCGTGCGCTGCGGCCGCCCGGACGGCCGGAGCTGACTGGATCGAACGCCGATGGGAGGGCGAAAAGCCGCTCACGGGCCTGCCGGCTGCCGCGCGTCGGGCGCGGCACGTCCTGATCGCTGAAGCGGCGCGTGAGGTCGGCGCGAAAGTCATCCTGTTCGGCCATACGGCAGACGACACCGCCGAGAGCGACTGGATGCGGGTCAACGGGTCCAACCTCGGGCACCTCAGGGAGTGGTCTCCCTCTCCCGTCTGGCCCGAGGGCCGCGGTTTGATGCTGATGCGCCCCTTGCTCGGGGAGCGGCGCGAGGCCTTGCGGGACCTGCTCCGGACGAGTGGGCGGGACTGGATCGAGGACCCCGCCAATGCCGGTTTCGCCCGTGGCGAGGCCCGGCGGGCACTGGGCGGATCCGCGGGTGAGACCGACCTCTCCCGAGGACCGCGTCCCGGCCGACCGCTGCCGGGGCATGTGACGCCCCTTTCACTGGGTGAGGGGTTTGAGGGGGGCGGGGGTCTGGGCGTGACCCTGATCTGTGCGGCGGGGCACGATCGGCTGCCCCGGTCCGATCGATTGAATGGGCTGGCGATCCGACTGGCCCAGGGCGACCCCTTTGCCGCGGTGCTCGCCGGTGCCCGTGTTCAACGGTCTGGCAAGCAGGTGGTGATCACGCGTGAGGCCGGCGAGCTGCGCCGGCGTCCGTTGCCGCCTCTGGCTTTGACAGCCGGCGAGCCAGCGGTGTGGGATGGGCGGTATGAGATTACCGTCGATGACGCGGGATGGCGGGTCGTCCCGGCCCTTGGGCTCCTCGCCCGGCTGACAGACCGTGACCGTGCAATTGTCGCCCGGTCACCTGCGGCGGCGCGCGGAACCCTGCCCGTCCTGATCCGGGAAGGCTCGACCGCCCCGGTTCTTGCATGGCGCAGGGCCCGGGTTTTCAGCCTTGCACCCCGACGTCTGAGCCTGGCGTCGGGCGAAACGACGCAGGAAAGCGACCTCAATCGAACGATTCATGGCGAAACGCCGCCGCCTGACCTATTTTGACGACAACGACGTAAAACCCATGCCGGTCCCCGGGTCGGCGACGAGGATTTCAGAGCGATGAACCTGCGTAATTTCGCGATCTGGGGCGTGATCATTCTGGGCCTGCTGGCGGTCTACGCCGCCATCAGCCAGAACGGCGGCGCGACCATGCCCGGTCAGGCGGCAGGGGCCCCGGCCGAGGGGCGGCCCGAGCCCGCAACCTACTCCGAGCTGGTGACGGCCATTGAGGGCCGACAGATCAAGTCGGTCTCGGTCCGCGGAGACCAGGTCACGGGCGTCTACCAGAACAACACCCGCTTCGTCGCCACGACCCCCTATCCGAACGAGAGCCTCGTCGAGGCGATCCGCGCCTCCGGGGCCGAGGTGGATGTGAAGACCACCCGCCAGGCCTGGTGGCAGGGCCTGCTGGTCGGCCTGCTGCCGATTCTGCTTCTGGTCGGCGTCTGGATCTTCTTCATGCGCCAGATGCAGGGCGGGGCCCGCGGGGCCATGGGCTTCGGCAAGTCCAAGGCCAAGCTCCTGACCGAGCACAAGGGCCGCAAGACCTTTGAGGACGTGGCCGGCGTGGACGAGGCCAAGGAAGAACTGCAGGAGGTCGTCGACTTCCTGAAGGATCCGGGCAAGTTCCAGCGTCTGGGCGGCAAGATCCCCAAGGGTGCCCTGCTGGTCGGCCCTCCCGGCACCGGCAAGACCCTGCTGGCCCGCGCTGTTGCGGGCGAAGCAGGCGTGCCCTTCTTCTCCATCTCCGGCTCTGACTTCGTCGAAATGTTCGTCGGCGTCGGCGCGTCGCGGGTTCGCGACATGTTCGAACAGGCCAAGAAAAACGCGCCCTGCATCATCTTCATCGACGAGATCGACGCCGTTGGTCGCCATCGCGGCGCCGGCCTGGGCGGCGGCAATGACGAGCGCGAGCAGACCCTGAACCAACTGCTGGTCGAGATGGACGGCTTTGAAGCCAACGAGGGCATCATCCTGATCGCGGCCACCAACCGTCCCGACGTTCTGGACCCAGCCCTGCTGCGTCCCGGCCGGTTCGACCGTCAGGTCGTGGTGCCGAACCCGGACGTGTCCGGCCGCGAACGCATCCTGCGCGTCCACATGAAGGACGTGCCGCTGGCCGCCGACGTCAACGTCAAGACCATTGCCCGCGGCACGCCCGGCTTCTCGGGGGCCGACCTGGCTAACCTGGTCAATGAGGCGGCCCTGATGGCGGCGCGCAAGGACCGGCGCATGGTCACCCAGCGCGATTTCGAGGACGCCAAGGACAAGGTCATGATGGGTGCCGAGCGCAAATCCATGGCCATGAACGAGGAAGAGCGTCGCCTGACCGCCTATCATGAGGGTGGCCACGCCATCGTGGCGATGAACGTCAAGATGGCGGACCCTGTGCACAAGGCGACCATCGTCCCGCGTGGACAGGCGCTGGGAATGGTGATGCAGCTGCCGGAAGGCGACCGCTACTCCATGAAGTATCAGCAGATGATCGACCGGATCGCCATCATGGCCGGCGGTCGGGTGGCCGAGGAGATCATTTTCGGCAAGGAGAACATCACCTCGGGGGCGTCGTCCGACATCCAGCAGGCGACCAAACTGGCACGCCGCATGGTGACCCAGTGGGGCTTCTCCGACGTGCTGGGGACCGTGGCCTATGGCGAGAACGAGCAGGAGGTGTTCCTGGGCCACTCGGTTGCGCGCAGCCAGAACATCTCGGAAGAGACGGCGCGGACCATCGATTCCGAGGTCAAGAAGCTGGTGACTTCCGGCTGGGACGAGGCCCGCAAGATCCTGACGGACAAGGCCGCAGACCTCGAGAAACTGGCCCAGGCCCTGCTCGAATACGAGACCCTGTCGGGTGAGGAGATCAAGGACCTGCTGGAGAAGGGCGCGGCCCCCAACCGCGACGAGAACAACTTCCCCAACGCCGGCCCGTCCGTCTCCGTCCCGGTGACTCCGGTGTCGGAGGGCGTCACCGTCGTGGCCTCGGACCAGCACCCGACCGTTCACTAGACCTCAGCACCCCGCCGCCGGATCTCCGGGGCGGGGTGCTTTCTGCTGAACAAGTTTGCAACTCAAACAAGTCTGTGACAAGTGGTCTCTCGGCCCAGGGGGAGGACCATCATGACCACGGACATCAACCGGCCGGAACGGCTGCATGGGCTGGACGCGCTGAGAGCCGGAGCGCTGCTTCTGGGCGTTGTTCTTCACGCCAGCCTGGCCTTCTTCCCACAGCAGATCTGGATCGTTTCCGATGACAGTACGTCCAACGGCGCGGCCTGGCTGTTCTTCGCCATCCATCTGTTCCGGATGACGGCCTTCTTCCTGATCGCCGGCCTGTTCGCCCATATGATGCTGGCCCGGAAGGGCTGGCTGGGGTTCGTCGGGGATCGGGCCATGCGGATCACGGGGCCGCTCGCGACCTTCTGGTTTCCGGTCATGGTGGGGATCGTCGGTGCCCTGATCTGGACGTCGTACAAGAATGGTCTGGTCGTCCCGGGCGCACCGTCTCCGCCGCCGCCCACCTACGACTGGACCAACTTTCCCCTGACCCACCTGTGGTTCCTGTATGTGCTGACGCTCTTCTATGCCGCGGTCCTGATCCTGAGGGCCCCGTTCGCCCTGCTGGACAGCGAGGGCGGCTGGGGTCGGATCGTGGACAGGGTCACCGGGGTCCTGATCGGCCCGTGGACGCCGGTCGTCCTGGCGGTCCCGCTGGGGCTGGCCTTCTGGCTGGATCCGAAGTGGATCGCCTTCTTCGCCGTGCCGACGCCGGATGCCGGTGTGGTTCCCCACACGGCGGCGCTGGTCGGCTTCGGTCTGGCATTCGGTCTCGGCTTTCTGCTGGATCGCCGCCGCGATCTGCTGGACCGGATCGCCGCGTGGTCGCCGCTGATGCTGGCGATGGCCGTGGTCACGGGCGTGGCGGCCTACTACCTCGCGGGTGGGCCGAAGATCGAACCGATGACCGAGCCGACGGCGGACAAGGCCGTCGCGGCCTGGACCGTGGCGCTGGCGGTGTGGTCCTCTGCCTTTGCGGCCATGGGGCTGTGCCTGCGGTTCCTGTCACGACACAGCGCGATCCGGCGCTATCTCGCCGACGCCTCCTACTGGATCTACATCCTGCACCTCCCGCTGGTCATGCTGGCCCAAGTCTGGGTGCAGGACTGGGCCGGGCCGTGGTGGCTGAAGCTTGGCGGCGTATCGCTGGGCGTCTTCGCCGTCTGCCTGATCACCTATGAGTTGCTGATCCGGCACACCTTCATGGGCCAGTGGCTGAACGGTCGGCGCGTGCCGTGGCGTCCGGCCTCGCGAGCGTCTGCCCTTCCGGCTGAATAGCTTGCCAAGCTCCCTCGGCTCGTCCACCCCGGACGTGCCGGTCGCACGAGAGAATCGCCATGTCCGCAAGCTCCAGCAAACCCACCGCCGAGGCCGACCTCGCCTTCCTGCGCTCGATCGTTGAGGGTGGGGGCGGCCGCAAGCAGATTCCGATGGGGGTGCTCTTCCTCACGGGGGGGCTGCTCTACGGGGTCCAGTGTCTGTTCCATCTGGGCCAGATCGCGGGCCTCATCGGCTGGCCGGACTGGGCCAGCCTGGCCTTCGTCGTCGCCATCACGGGAGCCATGTGCGTCGTCATCGCCGTGGTGGTGGTCGCGGAGCGGCGATCCGGCGTCACGGCGACGAAGGGGCCTATGGCTGGCCGCGCCATGAACAGCGCCTTTTCGGCCACCGGCCTCGGCAACCTCGCCATCATCATCATCTTCGGCGTCGGGTCGGCGCGTGACGGGGATTTCGCGGTCTGGCTCTACTATCCGGCCATCGTCTTTGCCTTTCAGGCCATGGCCTGGTTCGTCGCCTGGACCCTGAAACGAAAGGGGTGGATGGGCCTCGTGGCAGCGGGGCACTGGATCACGGCCGTGGCTCTGGGCCTGCTGGTTCGGGAGCCGGTCGCCTACCTGTGGGTCGCCACGGCGGCGCTGTTCCTGCTGTTCGCCCTGCCCGGAGCCATCATTCTGCGCGACGCGCTGCGGGCCGAGGCCTGACTCCATGGCCCTGACCGATCTCGGCCGGATCGACGAGGTCATCCACGGCCGCATGCGGCTGGGGATCATGGTATATCTGGCGGACGTCGAGACGGCGGACTTCACCGAGCTGAAGACCGTGCTGGAGGCGACCCAGGGCAATCTGTCGGTGCATCTGAAGAAGCTGGAGGAGGCGGGCCATGTCGCTATCGACAAGAGCTTTCAGAACAACAAGCCGTTGACCCGCGTGACCCTGACCCCCTCTGGTCGAAAGGCGTTCGCCGCCTATCTTGAGGCCCTGGGTGGACTGATCGGGAAGAGGGACTGATGGCACCGATGACGGTCGACCCGGAGCGCGTGCAGGCGTTTTCGCACGCCGGGGCCTTCCACGTCTGGCTGGCGCAGAACCACGCAGACGCGCGCGAGGTCTGGATCCGGGTGTTCAAGGTCGGATCGGGCACGGACAGCGTCAGTTGGAAAGAGGCCATCCCCGTCGCGATCGCCTGGGGCTGGATCGACGGGGTGAGGAAGAGCCTCGACGACGTCAGCTTCCTGCAGCGGTTCACGCCCAGGGGCCCTAAGAGCAGCTGGAGCGAGATCAATGTCGCTCATGCCGAGCGGATGATCGCTGACGGAACGATGCAGCCGGCGGGCCTGAAACATGTCGAGGCGGCGAAAGCCGATGGGCGCTGGGCGAAGACCTATCGGGTCAAGGGGGCCGAGGTCCCAGAGGACCTGCAGGCGGCCATCGACGCGGAGCCGGAGGCCAGGGCCCTGTTCGCGGAACTGACCAGCCAGAACCGCTTCGCCCTCATCCACCGCACCAATGCCTTGAAGACCGAGGCGGGTCGCAGGAAGAAGATCGCCGATCTTGTGGCCATGCTGAAGCGGGGTGAGACCCCCTATCCCCAGAAGCGTTCATGACCCTGCCTGTCCGCCCGCGTGTCATGGGCATCCTGAACGTCACGCCCGACAGCTTCTCTGACGGAGGCCTGCATTCCACGTGCGAGACGGGCCTGGCCCAGGCGATGCGTCTCATCGGGGACGGGGTGGACATCCTCGATATCGGCGGGGAGTCGACGCGACCGGGGGCCGAGCCGGTCTCTTCGCAGGATGAGATCGCGCGGACCGTGCCGGTGATCGCCGCGGTCCATGCGCGCTGGCACGGGCCGATCAGTATTGACACCATGAAGCCGGAGGTGGCGCGCGCCGCGGTCGCCGCCGGGGCCACGATCTGGAATGACGTGACCGGCCTGACCTTCGCGCCCGAGGGGCCGGACGTTGCGGCAGAGCTGGGCTGCGAGGTGATCCTCATGCACATGCAGGGCGAACCGCGCAGCATGCAGGTCGAACCCCGCTATGGGGACGTTCTGGCCGAGGTGGGGGAGTATCTGATGGCGCGCGCGCAGGCGGCGATGGCGGCGGGTGTGGCCCGGGACAGGATCATGCTGGATCCCGGCATCGGCTTCGGCAAGACCATGGAGCACAATCTGGCGCTGATCGCGGGTCTGGAGAAACTGGCCGCGCTCGGATTCCCCGTGCTTCTGGGAGCCAGCCGCAAGCGGATGATCCGCAATATCGACCCTTCGGCGACCGAGGCAGGCGATCGCCTCGGCGGCTCGATCGCCCTGGCGCTGGAGGGGGCGCGTCGCGGGGCGTCGGTTGTCCGCGTCCACGATGTGCGCGAGACGGTGCAGGCGCTCGCCGTGCAGGCGGCAATCCACGGGGCGAAGGCATGAAGGGGCGTGTGCTGATCATCGCCGGCTCCGACTCCGGCGGCGGGGCGGGAGTCCAGGGGGACATCAAGGCGGTGACCGCCATGGGAGGCTTTGCCGCCACGGCGATTACGGCGATCACGGTGCAGAACACCCTGGGCGTCCACGGCGTCCATCCCCTGCCGCTCGATCTGATCGAGGCCCAGGCCCGGGCGGTGCTGGACGACATCGGCGCCGATGCGATCAAGACCGGCATGCTGGGCTCGGTGGCCGTGGTGGAGCGCGTTGCCGCCATCCTCGATACCAGCGACGCCCCGGTCGTGGTCGATCCGGTCATGGTCGCCAAGGGCGGGGCCTCCCTGCTGGACGAGGATGCGATTGAGGCCGTGCGGACCTTGATGATCCCGCGCGCGACCCTGCTGACCCCCAATGCGCCCGAGGCGGCGGCCCTTACCGGCATCGCCGTCACCGATCTGGACGGCCAGCACCGGGCGGGTGAGGCCCTGCTTCGGCTGGGGGCGAGGGCCGTGCTGATGAAGGGAGGGCATGTGGACGGTCCGACCGTGGTCGATCTCCTGCTGACCCCGTTCGGCGAGACCTTGCTGGAGGGGCCGCGCATCGACACCGCCTCGACACATGGCACCGGCTGCACCCTCGCCAGCGCCATCGCGGCGGGACTGGCGCAGGGCCATCCGCTGGAGGTCGCGGTGGCGGAAGCCTGGGCCTATGTCGCCGAGGCCATCCGACGCGCCCCCGGTCTGGGACAGGGGCACGGCCCGCTGGACCACGGCTGGCCGCTTCGCGACGCGACGGAAGGACGCCGGTGAGCGATCTGGAAACCCGGCTTGTGGAGATCGTTCGGGCCGACGCCGGGCTGATGCATGTGATGACGACCGTCCGGGAACTGGACCTGCCGGACTGGCGCATCTTTTCAGGAGCCGTCTACCAGTCGGCGTGGAACGCCCTGACGGGGCGGCCGGCCGGCTATGGCCGCAAGGATTTCGACCTCGGCTATTTCGATCCCGACACTTCGTGGGATGCGGAAGACGTCATCATCAAACGTGTCGCGGCGGCCTTTGATGAACCCTTCGCGAGTACCGTCGAAGTCCGCAACCAGGCCCGGGTGCCGCTCTGGTTTCCCGCCCATTTCGGCGAGCCCTACGATCCGATTTCCAGCACGGACGAGGCGCTGGCCCGGTTCGTGGCTCCGGCCTTTGCCGTGGGCATCCGGCTGGAGCCTAACGACACGATCAGCATCGCCGCCCCCTTGGGGCTTGAGGACATGTTCGCCCTGATCCTGCGACCCAATCCGACCCGGGGCGTGGCGAAGGACTGGACGCGGGTCACGGAGCGGGCCCTGTCGCGCTGGCCGGAGCTGACCGTCATTCATCCGGAGAGCGCCTGATGCGCCAGTGGAACGTAGACGCCTTTGCCGACCGGCCCTTTATGGGCAATCCCGCCGCTGTGGTGGAGCCGTTCGTGGTCTGGCCCGCCGACGCGTGGATGCAGGCCCTGGCCGCCGAGAACAATCTGTCGGAAACGGCCTTTCTGCGGACGACCGAGGAGCCGGGCCGTTTTGACCTGCGCTGGTTCACCCCCACCACCGAGGTGCCGCTGTGTGGGCACGCCACCCTCGCTTCGGCCCATATGCTTTGGGCGGAGCTGGATCTGGACGTCGAGACGCTGGTCTTTGACACCCGGTCGGGCCCCCTGACCGTGCGCCGGCGTGCTCCGGACTATGAACTGGACTTCCCGGTGGATCCCCTCACGCGGGTCCAGACGCCGGCCGGTCTCGCGGAGGCCCTGGGGGCGGAGCCGGTTGAGGTCTGGGCCAGCCGGTATCTGATCGCCCTGATGTCAGACGGGGACACAGTTCGCGCACTACGGCCGGACAGCCGCGCCCTGCTTGCCTTTGGAGACGGCGCGCTGGAGCGGGGCCAGGTGATTGCCGCCGCCCTGGAAGACCGCGATGGCCACGATGGGGTGGACCGGTTCTTCGGGCCCGGCTGCGGCCTCGATGAGGATCCGGCGACGGGATCGGCCCGGTGCGGTCTCGCGCCCCTCTTTTCCGCGAAACTGGGACGGTCGGTGGTTCGCTTCCTCCAGGCCTTTCCCGGCCGGGGAGCCCGGTTCGAGACCGAACTGGCGGGCGACCGGGTCCTGATCCGGGGGGCCGCGGTGACGGTCATGGACGGACAATTGAGGCTCTGAGGAACGGAAACGGGGCGCGACCCTCGCGGATCGCGCCCCCTCCTTGCGGACGGCCGGGTCTTGGGCTGTGTCAGTGGCCGCCCGAAGCTCTAGCCGCGACGGTTGTCGCGATCACGCCGCTCCATGCGGATCTGGGCCGACAGCCGGTCGAAACGACGATCAAGATCGGTCCGTTCCCACTGGATCAGGCCACCCCGGCGATAGCTGGCCTCAAGCCGCAGCAGGGTGTTGAACTCGCTGCGCAGCCGTGTGGCTTCGCGTCGGCTCAAGCCGCCATTGCGGACGCCCATATCGATGCGGCGATCAAGACTGGCCTGACGGACATTGATCGACTGCCAATTGTCGCGCACCTGATGGGGGGCCGGATGATTGTAGGACTGGGCGGTCGCCGGAACGGCAGAGGCGAGCGCGACGGCTCCAGCGAAAGCCGCAAGAGTGAGGACGGGAACAGTCGGGGTCTTGAACATCGGATCGCTCCATCTCGGGGCCCGCAGCCGGTGTGGCGGCGTTGGTCCCACAAGACGCCCCTGCGACTGAGGCGATGCTGAACGGTGTTGGTCGGGTCCCGTTCATGTCCGCGACGAGACCCGTTTCCCCGTGAGCTTAAACCTCTCTAAGCTGGGCGTTCAGCCCGCGTTCAGAGCGCATGGCCCAAAAGACGCCTCATGACCCGCCTGTCCGTTCTTTTCCTCACTGTTCTGATCGCCGTCGCTCCCGTGGGTGCAACGGCGCAGGACCGTGGCTCGCGCGACGGTGACCGCGAGCGGCCCGCACCGCAGCGTGAACCCCGGCGTATCAGCGAGGCCGAAGCCCAGGGCATCGCGCGCTCTCGCGCCGGCGGAGCCCGCTTCGTCGGCTCCCTCGGCCTGCGGGGCAACAGTTACGTCTTCCGCTTCGAGCGTGACGGACGGATCATTGATATCGCCGTCGACTCGCGCGGCGGCTGAACGAACAGGGACAGATCATGCGTGTGCTGCTTGTTGAAGACGACCCCGATCTGTCACGCCAGCTGAAACAGGCGCTCGGCGACGCGGGCTATGCGGTCGACCATGCCGCGGACGGGGAGGAAGCCCATTTCCTCGGCGATACGGAACCCTATGACGTCGTGGTGCTGGATCTGGGTCTGCCCAAGATCGACGGCGTATCGGTGCTGGAGCGCTGGCGTCGCGACGGCAAGGCCACACCCGTCCTGATCCTGACGGCGCGCGGGGCCTGGTCGGACAAGGTGTCAGGCTTTGATGCAGGGGCCGACGACTATCTGACCAAGCCTTTCCACACCGAGGAGCTGCTGGCGCGCCTCCGGGCCCTGCTGCGCCGGTCGGCGGGCATCGCCTCGGCGACGCTCGCCTGCGGCGGCTTGCGCCTCGACCCCCGCGCCGCCCGGGCGACGGTCAGCGGCGAACCGCTGCGCCTCACCTCGCTGGAGTATCGCCTGCTGCACTATATGATGATGCATCAGGGCCGCGTGATCAGCCGGACCGAACTGGTCGAACACCTTTACGATCAGGACTTCGACCGCGATTCCAATACGATCGAGGTCTTCATCGGACGGCTGCGCAAGAAGGTCGGCCCTGACCGGATCGAGACCGTACGCGGCCTCGGCTACAGGCTGACCCCGCTGGCAGGCGAGTCCGAAGCGGCGTGAGTGACGCGCCTGCGGTCGCAATGCCATGGTGGCGAGCCTGGCTGGTTCGCCCCCGCCGCAGCCTGACCCGGCGCCTGATCTGGCTCGCCTCGGCCTGGATCATCGTAGCCCTCATGCTGACCGGCTGGATGCTGACCAGCCAGTATCAGGAGAGCGCCCTGCGACGGCTGGGCAACCAGCTCGGGGCCGTCATCGACGACGTCGTGATCGCCAGCGTGATGACGGACGAGGGGCTGCGGGTCGCGGAAATCAAGGACGCCCAGACGCTGCGGGGGCTGTCGGGCAAGTACTGGATGGTGGGAGAGGTCGACGCCGGAGGTGGAGTTCGCATCCTTGCCCGCTCGCCATCGCTGGCGGGCGAGAGCCTGTATGTCGATCCGGCGCTTCCGACACGGCTGAAAGCCGCCTTCGGGGCCACCCTCACCTACAATGACCCCGGGATCCTTCCGGACGGTGCGCAACCCCTGAGGATTGCCGCGAGCATGAAGTCCCTCCCGGGGCGGGAAACGCCCTTTGTCTTCATGGCCGGTGTCGACCGCTCCGAGATCGACGCCGACACGCGCCAGTTCGCAACCTTCACCTGGACGGCGTTGTTGATCCTCGGGATCGGTCTGGTGATCGCGGTTTTTCTACAGGTCCAGGTCGGCCTTAGACCTCTGTTTGACCTGCAGGTCGAGATCGCCAATGTCCGCAAGGGGCGTGCAGCAAGGATCGAGCGCGACTATCCCGTCGAAATCCAGCCGCTCGCCGAACAGGTCAACAGGCTCCTGGACCACAACCAGGAGGTCGTGGACCGCCAACGGACCCACGTCGGGAATCTGGCGCATGCGCTGAAGACGCCGCTGTCCGTGATGTTGGCGGAAAGCGGCTCCGAACCCGGTGCCCTCGCCAATGTCGTGCGTCGGCAGTCCGAAATCATGAAAGGACAGGTCGATCACCACCTGCGCCGCGCCCGCGCCGCCGCGCGCGCCGCCCACGGTCTGGGCGAGCGGACGCCGGTGGCCGAGGTGATCGACGAGTTGGCGGTGATGCTGGAGCGGGTCTTCCAGTCGAAGGATGTGGAGATTGACTGGCGCGCGCCCGATGAGCTGGCATTCCTGGGAGAGCGCCAGGACCTGCAGGAGATCCTGGGCAATCTGATGGAGAACGCCTGCAAATGGTCGACCCGCCGCGTTCGGGTCTCGGCCGGGGCCAGCGGTCTGGGACAGATGATCGCCGTGGTCGAGGACGATGGCCAGGGGCTGCCGGCCGATCAGCGCGAGGCGGTGATGAAACGCGGGACCCGACTGGACGAGGATGCGCCCGGCTCCGGTCTGGGTCTGGCGATCGTCGATGACCTCACCCGCGCCTATGGCGGTCGGTTGACTCTGGCGGCCAGCGAACTGGGGGGGCTGAAGGCCGTGCTGGAGTTGCCTGCAGCCGACGAGTGAGCCATGCGCTTCCGGATTCTTAACCCCGACCGTTCACCGTCCGTCGTGGCCGCGCTGTTCGCGGTCGACGGAGGACGGCATGGCCGAACTGTCGGTCGCCCATCGCGCGGTGCTCGCCCAGATGCTGGAGCGGGTGCCCGACAGGACCTTGAAAACCCTGTCTGCGGCGGTGGCCCAGATGCCGGGCGACAAGGCGCGCGCGCTCAGCCTGATGCTGTCTGAAGAAACCACCGATCGTGAACGCCGCGCCGTGGCCTTTGCACCACTGATCCCGCTGTTTCGCCGGCGGAAGGATGGCGTTGAAGGCCTCGATTTTCCCGCCCATGTTCTGCCCCGGCTGTGGAAAGCGGCCTCCAGCCGTGAGCAGGCCATGCTGCCGATGCTCGACGACGTTCGCGGGGTGGAGGACGATCCTCGGGTGGTGGCTGTCTCTGACTGCCTGTGCGAGGCCGCTGTTGCGGCGATCCGCGATCAGCCTGACGTGATCTGGCCGCCCGGAGCGGGCGATGAACAGGCTCGCACGGCGGGGCTCGTCGAGCTGGAGCATTGTTTCAATCTTGCGGCGATGGCCCGACGGGCTGTCTTTGGCCTGCCGGCGCTTGTTCAACGACCGACCGAGGGCCAGCTTGCCGAGCTTCGTCTTCTGGTCAGGGACAGCGGGGAAGTGGGCCCTGCGGGCGGGCCACGGATGCTGGAGATCCTGTTCACCCATCTGACCCGTGCCCATCTCATCCTGAGACTGGTCGTCCAGTCCTCCCGGAGCGCGGCCAAGGAAGGCGTTCTGTCGGAATCCGAGATGGCGAGCTTCGTCAATCGCCTGATCGAGGCGGTCGAGTCCCGGGTGGCCAGGATCGCTGCGTTCAGGCCCGGGCAGGCAGAGCGACCGCGCGCCGACCTGCAGTCCGACATCAACTGGTGCGCCGAAACCCTGGCGGAGCTCGACGCCACCCTGCAGCTGGATCCCGAGGGGGCATGGGGCAAACAGGCGCGGGACGCCCGCACGCGGATCAATCAGACACTCGCGCGCGTGCTGGGCTCGACGGAAAAGGCGCTGGACAAGATTATGCCGATGCAGCGGGTCCCCAGCGTGGGGCGGATGACGCGCGATGCGCCGGCGCTGGACCAGCCGGTATCGGACGAAGCGGTCGAGACGGCGACGGTCCTGCTGACCCTTGTCGGCACACTGCGGACGGCGGCCCAGATCTTCGGTTGCGAGTCCCAGCGCTACAAACTGGTCCAGTCGGCCACAGAGCGGGTGACCGCCTATGTCGAGGAGGCGGTCGATCTGCTGGGAGCCGGCGAGGTCGAGGACCCGGCGGGAACGCTCGCGCACTTCGAACGCCTGGCTCAACTCTTGCTCCTGATTGACGCTGCGGATGCGGCGCGCAACGTCCGCCGCCGCGCTACGGCGGCGGGGGCCGCGACCATCCAGCCCTCGCATCAGGCCGCCTGATCCTCTAATCCGGCGGGATGATGGTGTTCTGGACCCTTGCCGGCCTGATGACGGCGCTTGCTGGCGTGCTGGTGCTGGGCCACGCCCGCCGGGGAGCTGAGGCGATCGCGCCCGAATCAGACACCGGGGCCGCCGAACTGGCCGAGCTGGACCGCTTGAAGGCACGCGGCCTGCTGGATGAGGACACCCTCGCCTCCGCCCGGGCCGAAGCGGCCCGTCGCCTGCTGGCCGCGCCGCCCGTGGACGCGCCCCCGGTTGTTGGGGGGCGGGATCGGACGCTGACCCTGGGGGCGCTGATCGCGACCTGTGCGGTGACGCTGGGCCTCTATTTCAGTGTCGGCGCGCCCGGTCTTCCGGACCAGAGCTGGGAGCGCCGCGTGGATGAGTGGGCGGCGTCGCCCGAGACCCTCGATGCGCCGCAGATCGCGGCTGTCCTGACGCGCGCAGTGCGGCGCGAGCCAGACAATCGCACGGCCCTGACCATGCTGGGGGCGGCCCGGTTCGAGGCTGGCGATCCGATCGGCGCGGCCTCGGCATTCCGGAGGGCCCTGGCCCTGGATCAGGACGACGCCGTCAGCTGGGCCCGTCTGGGGGAAAGCCTGGTCCGGGCCGCCGAGGGCGACGTCGGGGGCGACGCCGAAGCGGCCTTCACCCGGGCCATTGCCCTCGACCCGGATCAGCTGGGCGCGCGGTATTTTCTGGGGGAGGCGGCCCTGACCCGCGGGGACGTCGCCCGGGCCCGCGAGATGTGGACGCCGCTGATTGCCGTGCTGGATCCTGCCGATCCGCGGCGGGCGGATCTGGTCAGCCGGCTGGGCGCGGCCGGATGACCTGTTGGAGTGCTGTGGTGTGCCCTCTATACCGGCGACAGTCGCACAGCCGAGGAGCCTGCGTCCGCCGATGAGCTGGATCCCCAAATCGCCCAAGGCCCGTCGCCGTCTCTGGGTGGTGGCCGCCGCCGCCCCGGTTCTGGCGCTCGCGGTGGGGCTGTCGCTGTGGGCTATGCAGGACAGTGTCACCTTCTTCTTCTCGCCCTCCGAAGCGACGCCGGAAGCAGCTCCGGCGGGCCGGGTGATCCGGCTGGGCGGTCTGGTCGAGACCGGCAGTGTCAGCCAGACGGGCACCACGGTCGCCTTTGCCGTGACCGACAACGCCGCGACCAGCCGCGTGATCTATCAGGGCGACCTGCCTGATCTGTTCCGTGAGGGGCAGGGCATCGTCGCCGAGGGTCGGTTCGGCCCTGATCGGGTCTTCCATGCCGACACGGTTCTGGCCAAGCATGACGAGACCTATATGCCGCGCGAGGTTGCCGACCGTCTGAAGGCCAGTGGCGAATGGCGTCCGGAGGGCGGTGCGACCCCGGCCACGTCCGGTGCCCCCGTCGCCCGTCCGGGCGCATCCGTTTCATGATCATCGAGTTTGGCGCTTTCGCGCTGATTCTGGCTCTGGCGCTCTCGGGGCTGCAGGCCGGTCTTGCAACGGTCGGACGCTGGCGACGCAGCCCGCTTCTGGCAGGCGGCGCAGAGGGCGCGGCCGTGGCTGCGGCAATCGCTACGGCCCTCGCGTTCGGCGTGCTGATCTTCGCCTTCGCGACCTCGGACTTTTCGGTGACGAACGTGGCCCGCAACAGCCACACCGACAAGCCGATGCTTTACAAGATCGCCGGAGCCTGGGGCAGTCACGAGGGCTCGCTGGTCCTGTGGTGCCTCGTCATGACCGGGTTCGGCGCGGTCCTGACCCTCGCGCGGGGACTGCCGTTCGGGCTCAAGACCTCGGCGGTGGCGGTGCAGGGAGGACTGGGCACGCTGTTTCTGGCCTTCGCTGTCTTCACCTCCAACCCGTTCGCGCGGCTGGATCCCGCACCGCTTCAGGGCGCGTCGCTGAACCCCCTGCTGCAGGATCCCGCCCTGGCGATCCATCCGCCCCTGCTCTACGCGGGCTATGTCGGTTTCTCGGTGACCTTCTCCCTGGCCGTGGCCGCCCTGATCGAGGGTCGGGCCTTCTCCGGCTTCTGGCCCGCCTGGGGCCGCTGGGTTCGGCCATGGGCGCTGGCCTCGTGGGTTTTCCTGACACTCGGGATCACTCTCGGTGCCTTCTGGGCCTACTATGAACTGGGCTGGGGCGGCTGGTGGTTCTGGGACCCCGTCGAGAACGCGAGCTTCCTGCCGTGGCTGGCCGGCGCGGCCCTGCTGCATTCGGCCGTCGTCACCGAACGGCGCGGGGCGCTGGCCGGCTGGACCGTGTTTCTGGCCCTGCTGGCCTTCAGCTTCTCCATGCTGGGGGCCTTCCTCGTGCGCTCCGGCGTTCTGACCAGCGTCCACGCCTTCGCGGTCGACCCGGAGCGCGGTCTGATGCTGCTGGGCATTCTGGGGCTGGCCGCGGGTTCGGCCTTCGCCCTGTTCGCCTGGCGTGCCCCGCAGTTGAAGGGAGGCGGCCTGTTCGCGCCCGTCAGCCGGGAAGGGGCCCTGGTGCTGAACAACCTGTTCCTGACCGTGGCTGCGGTCACCGTCCTGCTGGGCACCCTCTATCCCCTGATCCTCGAGGCGGCGACCGGAGCCACCATCTCGGTCGGCCCGCCCTATTTCGCCCTGACCTTCACCCCCCTCATGGCCGTCGCCTTCCTGATCCTGCCGGCCGGCCCCTTGCTGGCGTGGAAGCGCGGCGACGCGCTGGGGGCCCTGCAGCGCCTGTCCCTCGCTGGAGGGCTGGCCATCGCCTGCGGCTTCCTCGGCTGGCTGGCGTTCGAGCCGCGTCAGGCCTTCGCCGGGGCCGGTCTGGCCATCGGAGCCTGGCTGATCTTCGGGGCTCTGGCCGAAGTGGTCGAACGGGTCCGCCTGTTCCGCGTGCCTCTCGCCGAGGTCGGTCGCCGCGCCCGGGGTCTGCCGCTCGGGGCCTGGGGCATGACCCTGGCCCATGCCGGTCTGGGCGTCTTCGTGTTGGGCGCCGTGGTGGAGACCCAGTTCAAGCTCGAGGCCGCAGCACCGCTGGCCATCGGGGGCGAGGTCCGCGCCGGGCCTTGGGCGGTCACCCTTAACGACGTGCGCATCGTCGAGGGGCCGAATTATCTGGCGGAACAGGGGCGGCTGACGGTTGCCCCTGTGTCCGGTGACGCGCCCCCCCGTCAGGTCATTGCGGAACGGCGCTTCTTCCCGGCGGGCGGCCAGACCACGACCGAGGTGGGCCTCGATTTTCGCGGGCTGGACGACGTCTATGTGGTCATGGGCGAGCGGCGCGCCACGCCCGAGGCGGCCCAGGCGTGGACCGTGCGGGTCTATTACAATCCGTGGGCGAGGCTGATCTTTCTCGGGCCGGCGCTGATGGCCCTGGGTGGTCTTTTGTCCCTGTCCGACCGGCGGCTCAGGCTGGCAGTCGGCCGCCGCAAGAAGGCGTTGGCATGACCCGCCTGAGGGCTCTTCTGCTGGCGTTGGCGGGCGTGATGGTCCTGTCCTCGCCCCTGGCGGCGCAGGAGCCCGCCGCCCTGCCGGACCGACCTCTGGCCTCGCCGGGGCAGGAAGCCCGCGCCCAGGCCCTGTTCGAGGTCGTGCGCTGTGTCGTGTGCCAGCACGAGTCCATCGCCGATTCGCCTGCGGGCATCGCCGGCGACATGCGCCGCCTGATCCGAGAGGAGATTGCCGCCGGGGCTACCGATCAGGCCGTGCGCGACGATCTGGTGCGCCGCTACGGCGACTATGTGCTGTTCACCCCGCCGGTGCGGACGGGGACCTGGCTGCTGTGGTTCGGCCCGGCCTTTCTGGTGCTGCTGGGGCTGGCGGGACTGTTCGCCATGGCCCGGCGCAAGACCGTCGAGACGCCGCCGCTATCCCCGGAAGAGGAGCGCCGTCTGGCCGATCTTCTCGCAGGTGAAAGACTTGGCCCCGATCCTGACGCATCCGCGCCTCACGACGGGCGTTGAGCCGGGTCAAGCGTCACAAGGCAGCGGTTGGCGAATAGGCCCGCCGCCCTATATCTTGAAGCGAACGGGTCCCGAGGGACCCTGGTGAGGATCGCAGGACAAAGATGTTGAAGCGCAAGGAATTCATCCTCGGGGCCGCCGTCGGCCTGACGTTCGCGGCCGCCGCGACCGCCGGGGGCGTGATCGACTGGCCGGGGGCGAACGCCGCCGAGGTCCACGGGCGTCTGGTGCCCTCCGCCGGAGCCGCCGGCCTCGCCTTCGCCCCGCCCCAGGGGGCGCCGCTCAGCTTCGCCGACATCTTCGACCAGGTCTCGCCGGCCGTGGTCCAGATCGACGTCGAGACCCGGGTCGAACGCCCGCGCGGCGGCATCATTCCCATTCCGGGCTTCCCACCGGGCTTCGGCTTCCGCGCCCCGGAAACCCAGACCCCCGATGAGGAGGAGGACGCCCCGACCGCTTTGGGTGCCGGCTCCGGCTTCTTCATCTCGGCCGACGGGTTCATCGTTACCAACAATCACGTGGTCGAGAACGCCACCAAGATCACGGTGAAACTGTCGGACGGCCGTGAGCTGGAGGCCCGCTTGGTCGGCCGGGACGCCGACACCGACCTGGCCGTGCTCAAGGTCGAGGGCAGCGACTTCAAGTTCGTGACCTTCGAGGAGGCGGCCGAACCTCGCGTCGGCGACTGGGTCATCGCCGTGGGCAATCCCTTCGGCCTTGGCGGCACCGCCACGGCCGGCATCGTCTCGGCCCGCGCTCGCGATATCTCCGACAGCCGGACGCCCTATACGGACTACCTCCAGATCGACGCCGCCATCAACCGGGGCAACTCGGGGGGACCGACCTTCGACATCTATGGCCGCGTGATCGGTGTGAACTCGGCGATCTTCTCGCCCACCGGTGGCTCGGTCGGTATCGGCTTCGCCATCCCGGCGTCTATCGCGAAGTCGGTGACCGATCGCCTGATGAGCGGCCGTGCCATCGAGCGAGGCTATCTCGGTGCCACGATCAGTACGATCACTGACGACGAGCGCGAGGCCTATGGTTTCGCCTCGGATTTCGAGGCGGCCTACATCGTCGATGTCACCGCAGGGGGACCGGCAGACCGGGCCGGCCTTCAGATCGGCGATATCGTGACTTTGCTCAACGGCCGCAAGATCACCTCGTCGACCGAACTGACCCGCGCGGTCGGCCAGGCCGCACCGGGTGACAACCTTCGGCTTGAGATCATCCGCGAGGGCCGACAACAGGTCATCAATGTCCGTTCCGGTACGCGTCCGGCGGACATTCAGGCCGCCCAGAACGGCGCAAATCCCGATGAGCCCGGAAGCGTGCCAGACCGCCCGGCCGCCGGAGCAGGGGAGGTCGTCGAGGGTCTGACCGTCACACCGGTCACCGAAGCGCTGCGCACCCGCTACAGCCTGCCCGACAGCCTCAACGGTCTGGTCATCACCGCCACAGCCCAAGGGTCCCGCGCGGCGCGCATGGGTTTCGAGCCTGGCATGGTCATCGTGCTGGCTGACCAGCGTCAGGTGCGGACCGCGGCCGACCTGCGGGCGGCGGTGGCCCGGGTGAAGGAATCGGGGCGCGAGGGGATCGTCCTGCTCGTCCGCACGGCGCGGGGCAACTCGCCGGTCGTGCTGCCACTGGCGACCGCCGAATAGGCCGTAGCCTGAACAAGCCTTAACTCCCTAAGTCGCCGCCGATGGGATACCGTCGGCGGCGATTGTGATTCCGGAGGGGCTGGCCTGTGAAAATTCTTGTAGTCGAGGACGATGCGGAAGCCGCCCAGGCGATGGTGCGGGGCCTGACCGAGGCGGGCCATATCGCCGCCCATGCCATCGACGGGGCCTATGGCCTGCTGGAGGCCCAGAACGGCGGCTATGACGTCTATGTCGTCGACCGGATGATGCCCCGGCTGGACGGGATCGGCATGGTCGAGACCTTGAGGAAGAACGGCGACCAGACTCCGGTCCTGTTCCTGTCGGCCATGGGGGAGGTCGAGGACCGCATCGTGGGGCTGAAGGCCGGCGGCGACGACTATCTGGTCAAGCCCTACGCCTTCGGGGAACTGGTGGCCCGGGTCGAAGCCCTGTCGCGGCGGCGCGAGACCGGCGGGGTCCAGACCGTGCTCAAGGTCGGCGATCTGGAGATGAACCTGATCGCCCGCACCGTCTTCCGCGGCACGACCGAGATCGACCTGCAGCCGCGCGAATTCCAGCTGCTGGAATTCCTGATGCGCCACGCCGGCCAGTCGGTGACCCGCACCATGCTGCTGGAGAAGGTCTGGGAATACCATTTCGACCCCCAGACCAACGTCATCGACGTCCACATCAGCCGGCTGCGCTCCAAGATCGACAAGGGCTTCGATCGGGCCATGCTGCAGACGGTGCGCGGCGCGGGGTACCGGCTCGAGGCCTAGGCCTGCCCCATGCGCCTTCCTTCCCTCTTTCGCCGCACGCCCTTCCGGCTGACGCTGCTGTTTCTGGCCCTGTTTGCGGCCGCGGCCAGCGCGATCCTAGCCTATGTCTATGTCGCCTCGGCCTCCGAGGCCACGGCGCGGGCGCGGTCGGACGTGGAGGCCGAGCACGCGGCCCTGGTCTCGCTCTATCGGGAACGGGGCGGTGATGCCCTGAACCAGGCCCTGGTCGACAAGATCCTGACGGGAGGGCCGTTCCTGTATCTGTACATGGACGCGCAGGGACAGGGCATCACCGGCAACCTCAGCGTTACGGCCGAGGGGGCCAACGGCCAGACCGAGCGGCAGTCCCTGAATGAATCGCCCATCGCCGACTACAACGGGGGCGAACACTGGGCGACCTTCCGCTTCACCGACACCGAGTTCTGACGGCACGGTGGTGCGCAAGGAGGCCTTCGGCGTCCAGACCACATTGCCAGGGGGCGAGATGCTCTATGTCGGCGAGGACCTCGGGGACACCGAGGCCTATCTGACCCGCCTGACCCAGGCGCTGTGGATGGCCATGGGCATGGTCTTGCTGCTGGGGGCGGGGGGCGGCCTGCTGATCAGCCGCAATGTCGAGCGGGCCATGGGACGGCTGAACGCTGTCGTCGCCGCCGTCCAGGAGGGCGATCTCAAGTCGCGCGTGGCCGTGCGCAATTCCGGGGACGAACTGGACGAGCTGGGGCAGGGGCTGAACCGGATGCTGGACCGGCTGGAGGCCTCCATGGCCTCGATCCGGCATGCCGGGGACGCGATCGCCCACGACCTGCGCTCGCCCCTGACGCGGATGCGGGCCCGCCTGGAGGTCGCCCTGATCGACGCCGAGAGCGGCCGGGTCGATGGAGCCGATGCCCTGCAGGTGGCTCTCGACGAGGCGGACAACCTGCTCAAGACCTTCAATACTGTCCTCGCCATTGCCCGTTTGCAGGCGGCGGCAGGCCGGGCCCCCGACGCGGAGGTCTTCGACGCAGCCGAACTCGCGGCCGACATGGCCGAACTGTATGAACCCGCCGCCGAGGACAAGGAGCTGGAGTTCTCGGCCGAGATCGAGAAGGGACTGATGATCGACGGGTCCCGTCCCTTCCTCGCCCAGGCCCTGGCCAATGTCATCGACAATGCCATCAAATACACTCCCCCGGGCGGAGCCGTGATGCTGCGTGCCCGTCGCCGCTCGTCGGGCGAGGTCGAATACTCCGTCACCGACACCGGCCCGGGCGTGCCGGAAGAGGATCGCGGGCGGGTCATCGAACGCTTCGTGCGCCTCGACAACAGCCGCACCGAGGCGGGTTCGGGGCTGGGCCTGTCGCTGGTCGGCGCGGTGATGGAAGCCCACGCCGGCCGGATCCAGCTCGACGAGGGTCCGGGGGCCTACGGTGGCTTTGGGCCGGGACTTAGGGTCGCGCTGATTCTGCCACCGGCCTGAAGCCATTTGCACCTTGCGGCAGTGCGCGCTGCGGTTAAACCGGATGGCGGAGACGCCGATGCCGTTCCTGCCCTGGTTGCGACGCAAGACCCGACGTCCCGCCTTGCCCGCCGCCGCGCCGGCGGGAGCGACGTCTCCGGCCCGCGAACCCTCCTCCCCGGACCCGATGCAAGGAAGACCCATGTCCAGCGAAGGCCTGCACGTCAGCCGTGACCGGCTGTCCCGCGACACCCTGCACAAACACTATGCCATCACCTCCCTGATGGAAGAATTGGAGGCCGTCGACTGGTACCGCCAGCGGGCCGAGGACTGCGAGGACGCCGAGCTGAAACGGATCCTGCTGCACAACGCCCGCGAGGAGATTGAACACGCCTGCATGGCGCTGGAATGGCTGCGCCAGAACGACGCCGAGTTTGCTGACCAGATGCGCAAATACCTGTTCAAGGACGGCTCCGTCGCGGCGCGCGAAGAGGCTGTGATGGGCCGCGAGGTCGAACCCTCTTGATCGACCCGGCCGCTCTCGGGGCCCGGATCCGGCCGTGCGGACCGGTGACGGATGCGCCCGCCGCCGACCGGGGGCTGGAGCGTCTGGCGGAGGCGGCCGACGCCGCGGGCTGGCGACCGCTACTGGACGCGGTCGCACCCGCGCTGCGCCCGGTGCTGGCAGCCTCGCCCTATCTGACCGGGCTGATGCGGCGTGGGCCCGAGATCCTGCGCGACGTGCTGGAGGCGGCACCGGAGACAAGGCTGGCCGACCTGCTGGCCCGCACCATCGCACTGACCGGCGGCGCGGACGACATGCGTACGCCGCTCCGCCAGCTGAAGGCTGAACTGCATCTGCTCACTGCCATCGCGGATCTCGGCGGGGTGTGGGATCTGGATAGGGTAACCGGCGCGCTCAGCCGGTTTGCCGATGTCGCCTCCCGGGCCGCCCTCTCCGGCGTGGCCGAGGACCTCCGCCGGCGCGGCAAGCTTCTGACGGCTGCCGACGACACGCGGGGTCCCATCCCGGGGCTGTTCGGGCTGGCCATGGGCAAGCACGGCGCACTGGAGCTGAACTATTCCTCCGACATCGACCTCAGCCTGTTCTTTGACCCTGATGCCCTCGCGCCCGTTCTGGCCGAGGGGACGGAGGCCCAGGGGCTGATGAACCGGGTGGCCCAGGGCATGGCGAGCCTGCTGAGCGAGCGCACTGCCGACGGCTACGTCTTCCGGGTCGATTTGCGACTGCGTCCCGATCCCTCATCGACGCCGCCGGTCGTGGCTGTGCCTATGGCGCTGGATTACTATGAGTCCGTCGGACAGAACTGGGAGCGGGCGGCCTTCATCAAGGCCCGACCCATCTGTGGCGATTTCGCTGCCGCGGACGAGTTTCTGACGGCCTTGATCCCCTTCGTCTGGCGCCGCAGCCTGGACTATCAGGCGGTGCTCGATATCCAGTCGATCAAGCGCCAGATCCACGTCCACAAGACCGGCGAGGGGTTGGCCGCAGCCGGGGCCAATCTGAAGCTCGGGCGCGGCGGCATTCGCGAAATCGAGTTCTACGCCCAGACCCAGCAACTGATCCTCGGTGGACGGGATCCGTCCCTCCGCAGTCCGCAGACGGTCGAGGCTCTCGCCGCTCTGGTCACGACGGGCCATCTGCCTGCCGATGTCGCGGCCGAAATGACCGCGGCCTATGTCGCGCTGCGCGGGCTCGAGCACCGGGTCCAGATGCTGAACGACGAGCAGACCCACGTCCTGCCCGCCGATCCGCTCCGCCGCGCCGCCGTCGCGGCCCTGGTGGGAGAGGGCAATCTCGCCGCCTTCGATACCGGGGTCGAGGCCTTGCTGCTGGGGGTCAACCAGCATTACGGGGCCCTGTTTGAAGGGGAGGAGGAGCTGTCCTCTCCCTTCGGCAGTCTTGTCTTCACCGGAGTCGACAATGACCCGGAAACTCTCGCCACGCTGCAGCGCATGGGGTTCTCCGAGCCTGCGAGCGTCGCGGATACGATCCGGTCCTGGCACCATGGCCGCATTCCGGCGACCCGTTCGGTGCGGGGGCGCGAGCTGTTCACCCGGCTGGCACCGCGCCTGCTGACGGCCCTGGCCCGGACGGGCGCGCCCGATGCCGCCTTCCGCCGCTTCTCGGTCTTCTTCGCGGGCCTCTCGGCGGGGGTGCAGGTCCAGGCCCTGTTTCTGAACCAGCCCGAACTGTTCCAGCGCATCGTTGGCGTGATGGCCTTCGCGCCCCGGCTGGCCCGAACGCTGGGCCGCTATCCGGCCGCGCTTGATTCCATGCTGGATGCCCGGTTCGACACCGAACTGGGCGTCAATACCGGCCTGTTCGACCAGATGGCGGAGGAGGCCGAGGCCGCCGGGGATTTCGAAGGGGCGATGAACGCCGTGCGTCGCCTGCACCGCGAACAGGCCTTCCGCATCGGCATGCAGACGCTCAGCGGCCGGGTCGGGCCGGAGGCGGCAGGCAAGGGATTCACGAATCTGGCGGACGCCGTCATGCGTACCCTGTCGGCCGCCGCCCTGCGCGAGACCGCCCGCCTGGCCGGAGCCATGCAGGGGGCGGTCGCCGTCATCGCGCTCGGCAAGGCTGGCTCGGGCGAGATGACCGCCGGCTCGGATCTGGACCTGATGACCGTCTATGACGCGCCGTCGGACGCGGTTTCGGACGGCCGGGGGTGGTCGGCCGACACCTTCTACGTCCGCTTTACCCAGCGGCTGATCTCGGCGCTGTCTGCCCGTACGGCGGAGGGTGGTCTATACGAGGTCGACATGCGGCTGCGGCCCTCGGGCTCGAAGGGACCGGTGTCGGTGCCCCTGTCCGGCTTTCAACGTTACTATGAGGGCGAGGCGGAGACTTGGGAGTTCATGGCCCTGACGCGCGCCCGGGTGGCCTGGGCCAGTGACGCGGCGTTCGGCGCGCGCGTGACCGCTGCTCTTGAGGCGGCCCTGGGTCGGCCCCGCCCGGGGATAAAGGTTGCCACGGATGTCCGGGCCATGCGCGACCTGATGGAGCGCGAACGCCGCGCCCATGGTTTCTGGGACCTGAAACTGATCCCCGGTGGTCTCGTCGATGCCGAGTTCGTGGGCCAATTCCGCCAGCTCCAGGCGGCCGCAGGGAAGAAGCCGCTCAGCGTGTCGACGCTCGACCAACTGACCGGGGATGCGGCTCTGAAGGAAAGCTGGGCCCTGCATCAGGCCCTCGGTCAACTGCTGGCCTGCGCCTTTGACGACCGGGGGGATCCCGAGGCGGAATCCGCGACCTTCAGGGCCCGTCTGGCCGAGGCGGCCGGCGAACGCGACTTCGACCGTCTCCGGCGACGGCTCGAGCGGGTTCGCAAGGCCGCCCGCCGCGCCTTCGACCGCATCCTGCCGCCCTCGCGCGACGGATTGGCCGGGCACCCGCGTTAGACCATGTGCGGGGGCTTTCGGGGCGCGCCTTGTGGTGTCCCAATGGAGACGCAGATGAAAACGACTGTTCTGGCTACCGGCGTCGCGATCGCCCTGGCCACACTGACGACAGGCACCGTGCTTGCGCAAACGTCGACCCGACCGGCTCCGGCCATGCGAGCGGATGCCGATGGCGACCGCCGTATCAGCCGGGCGGAGTTCATCGACGGCCGCATCAGCCGGATGGCGGCGATCGACGCCAACCGGGACGGCCTGGTCAGCCCGGAGGAGCGACAATCCGGACGCGACACCCGCCGGACGCAGCGGGTCTCGGCCCGCTTCGAGACTCTCGACAAGGACGGCAACGGCGCGATTGACCGTGAGGAGTTTGCCGCGGGTGACAAAATGCAGGGCGAGCGTACCGGCCGCGGTGGACGCCACGGCGCGGGCAATCGTCACGGCGACCGTCGCGGCGGTGCCGGGGATCGCCCCGGCACCACAGAACCCGTCTCCATCGCCGAGGCCCGGACCCGGGTCACCGCCGTGTTCGACCGCATTGACGCCGATCGCGATGGTTTCATCACCGTCGAGGAACGTCGCGCGGGACGGGCGGAGATGCGCGATCAGCGCCGGAGCCGTCGCAATGCCGATCAACCGTCGCCTTCGGCGACTGCTTCGGAATAGGGTCGGTGGGGACGGTCCAATCTGTGGGGCCGTCCCGCCTGTCCGGAAGGGGACCGATTGGCCGCTGTCGACGATCCCGACGAGGATCTGGTTCGCCGTGTGGGGCAGGGGGACGCTGCGGCGATCCAGGCCATGGTCGCCCGCAAGCTGCCGCGCATGCTGACACTCGCCTACCGTATGCTGGGCGACGCTGGCGAAGCCGAGGATGTGGCCCAGGAGACCATGCTGCGGGCCTGGAAACAGGCTCCGCGCTGGCGTCCGGGTCAGGCCCGTTTCGACACCTGGCTTCACCGGGTGGCGCTGAACCTGTGCTACGATCGCCTCCGGCGTCGGCGCGAGATTCCCACCGAGACACCGCCCGATCGACCGGACCCCGGACCGGCCCCCGACCGGGGGCTGCTGGCGGCGGAGCTGGGACTGCGCGTCGACCGCGCGCTTCAGACCCTGCCCGAGCGACAGCGCGAGGCCATCGTGCTGTGTCACTATCAGGAGCTGACCAACATCGAGGCAGCCCGGCTGATGGCGGTCAGCATCGAGGCGCTGGAAAGTCTGCTCTCGCGCGGACGCCGTGCCCTGCGACGCACACTGTCCGATCTGGCTCCGGGTGCTGACCCGGCTGGCAAGGGAGACCCGCAATGACGACAAGACCCATGACCGAGGCCCGCTTCGTCGCCCTCGCTGACGCCTGGGGCGGAGATCTGCAGCGATGGCCGGCCGCAGAGGCAGCGAGCGCCCAACTCTGGGCCGACGCCCATCCTGACGCGGCCGCCCGGGCCCTGTTCGAGGCCCGCCAGACCGATGCCGTCCTCGACCTCGTTCCGCGCCTGTCGGTCTCGACCGCCTTGCGCGACCGCGTCATCGCATCGGCAGCTGGCGCGGGCCTCAGGGCCCGCACGGCCTGGCCGGGTCTGCGTCGTCTGCTCTGGATCGGCGGGGCGGGCTGGGTCGCCGCGGCGTGTGCTGGGGTCCTCTTCGGCGTGACGCTGGGCAGGGATCTGGCGATCGAACAACAGGTAGAACAGGTCCTCGACGAGGCCGTCGCAACGCCCCTGGACGACACGGAGTGGCTGAGTTGAACACGCGCACGCTGGCCATTGGTCTCGGGGCTGCACTCGCGGTTTCTGTAGCCGTCAATCTTTTCGCGGCGACGGCGGCCTACACGGTGCTGACCGGTGGAGACCCGGTCGAATGGCCCCGCGCGGGGCAGGCCGATCATCGGGGCCGCATGACGCCCGGCCAAGTCCTGGCCGATCTTGACCCCGCTACGCGCCGATCGGTTCAACAAGCCCTGCGGGCGGCGTCGCTGCGTGCCCTTCCAGACTTCCAGCAGGCCCGTCAGGCCCGCCGGGACGCTGTCGCCGCCGCCGCTGCAGAGCCCTGGGACCCGGCGCGCGTCACTGCCCTGCTTGAAGCGTCCCGTGTGGCCGAAGCGCGGGGCCGAAAGACTCTGGAGACAGAGACCTTGGCCCTGCTTGGCACCCTCGAGCCGGCCGATCGGGCTGCTGCGGCCCGGATGCTGAACGCCCGAAGTGGGGGTGGCGGTGGCAGAGGGGGGAAGGGCGGCGGTCGCGACCGGCCCGACACGGCCGGCTGATGACTGTCAGGCGGCCCTCGCTTGCGGAATGGTCTCGGCCGCAGGATTGGCGACCGGAATGTCAAAGCTGACGGTCGTCCCCACGCCGGGCTCGCTTTCCATCACCATCCGGCCGTGATGGAGTTCGATCAAGGCCTTGGTGAGCGACAGGCCCAGACCCGTGCCCTGGGTCGTCTTGGAGTGCTGTCCCTCAACCTGTTCAAACGGATTGGCCAGTCTCGCCAGATCCTCTGCCGCGATACCGATGCCGGTATCCGCGACCGCGACCCGGATGCGACCCAGTCCCTGACGCTCCACCGACACAGTGATCTCGCCGCCCTCGGGCGTGAACTTCACGGCGTTCGAAATCAGGTTCAGCATCACCTGCTTCAGGCCGCGATAGTCGGCCTCGATCTCAGGGAGGGCCGGCGCTTTCAGGGCCAGGGTCAGACCGGATTCCTCGGCCTTGCCCCGCATCAGGCGGATGGCCTCCTCGCACAGCTCGGTCAGGGACACGGGTTCATAGTGCAGCGTCATCTTGCCGGCCTCGATCTTGGCCATGTCGAGGATGTCGTTGATCAGGCTCAGAAGGTGCTGGCCGGATTTCAGAATATCCGCCGCATACCCCTTGTAGCGCGCATCGCCCAGGGGCCCGAACATCTCGCCGGCCATGATCTCGGAGAAGCCGTTGATGGCGTTCAGTGGTGTCCGCAGCTCATGGGACATATTGGCCAGGAACTCCGACTTGGCCTGGTTGGCTGCTTCGGCCCGGGTCATGGCGATCTCGTATTTCCGGGCCAGCAGGCTCAGCTTCTCCTGACTGGCCTCCAGCTGTTCGACCGTGACGCTCAGGGAGTTGGCCGCTTTCTGGCGCTCCACCTCCTGGCGCCGGATGGCGGTCACATCGGCAGCGGTGACCACGGTGCCCCCGTCGCCGGTGAACCGCTCGGACAGTTGCAGGACACGCCCGTCGTAGAGCTCCACCTCTCGCGCGCCCGCGCGCCCTTCGGCGGACGGCCTTTCGGTCTTGATGGCCAGGGATGCGATCCGGTTCAGTTCGTCCTTCAGGGCTCCCTTCCGGACGGCTTCGTCGCTGAACCCGAAGGCGTCCTTGAAGGCCTGGTTCCAGAGGATCAGACGGCCGTGTTTGTCGAACAGGACAAAGGCATCTGACACACTCTCGATCCCGTCCCTGAGCCGGTTCTCGGCGGATTGCGCCTGGGCTCGGGCCCGCCGCGCCTCGGTGATGTCCAGGGCCACGCCCAGGATGACGCTGAACCCGTCGTCGCCCCGCGAGCCCCGCGCCTGACCCCGGGCGTTGATCCAGCGCACGCCGCCGGCCTCCAGTGGAACAGGGAAGCTGACCTCGAACGTGCCGAGGGTCGCCGCCTGACGCAGGGCATGCTGGACCAGATCCTGATAGCGCGGGTGGATGCGCGCCATCACGGTTTCGGCCGGTGTCGCACCGCCTTCTGCCAGTCCCAGAAGCGCCGCCATGAAGTCCGACAGGGTGACCTCCCCTGCGGCGAGGTCCCATTCCCACACGCCGCAGCGGGCGGCTTCCACAGCCACGCGGAAGCGCTGCTCGGTCTCGGCCCACTCCCGGGCCGCCCGCGCCTGACGCCATCGCTGCATCAGGTGCAGACCCAGCACCAGTAGCCCCAGACCGAGCGGCGCGATCAGGAGCCAAAGATCGCTGATGAACGCAGCGGCACCGGTCGCTTCCGGACGCCAGGCCACGACGACGAGACCGGTCTCGCCGACGGGGGCAGACAGGGCTTCGACGGCCTGTCCTGGTCGGGGTTGTCCTTTGACCGGCCGGTCTGCGGCGATCAGACTGGCCAGGTCGATGCCCAGTCGCTGCTTCATCGATGTCAGTGGTCCCCCGGCAAGGACCCCCTCGGTGGGAGAGACCACGAGCGTCCGACCGGCCGTTCCCGTCTCCACCGGTGTGCGGGCCACGATGGAACCCGGTCCGGACAGAATCCCTTGCCGATCTTCTGTCGGGCGCAGCTCGGACCCTCGCGCGTCTGCAAGGGGGCGGAAGTCCCGGGCCGAAGCGCCGCTCGCAGCCCGAATGCGTCCCGCGCTGTCCAGGACGGCGAAGGCGCTGTCCGGGGCCTGTCTGCGCCCCGCCTCGGCAGCATCCAGTGGCCGGTCCGGAGCCTGTTGCAGCGCTGCCCGGGCGACGACCAGTCCAAGTGCGGCGCGCGAAAGACGGGCGTCCAGGGTTGCGGCACCGAGGGCGGCGTCACGCTGCAGGGCTTCAGCCCGCAGGACTGTGGCTTCCCGGGCGGGGCGGGTGGTCTCGCGCGCAAACAGCACGACATAGATGGCGAGGCAAAGCGTCAGGGCCAGAACCGCGACCCGACCCCACGCGGGCAGCCCCCGGGGTCGGTCCGAAGACCGGCGTCCTGGCTGCTGGATGCGGCGCTCGCTGCCCCGCAAGGCGCTCTCCCGGACATGATCGACGTGTTCCCGGCCAGGGCGGCAGGCAAGACACGAGCGATTCGACGACAGGCGGGAATCTAGGCTGCGTCGCCGAATCCTGTCGAGGTTTGGTTAATGAAAGCGCTCTGACGCAGCTTCAGCTCTGGACCTTTCCTGCGGGTGGAGAGGCGTCCGGAGCAGGGGCCAGAACCTCCTTGACGGATTTCAGGATGTCACGGGCCTCACGCCCCAGGGCCAGGGTCTCGGGCGGGGCGTCGTCCGGGTTCTCGGCGACGGCGTCCACGAGACGCTCCGCCAGGGCCAGCAGGCGGGGGGCTGCGACGAGCAACCGGGCCTGGAATTCGATGCGGTCCGGGTCCCGATCATACTCCGCACCCGGGACGCGCCAGCCGCCCCAGTCGGCCTTGTCGGTAACGACGACGGGATAGGTCCCGGGCACTGGATGGTGTGGGACATCGTCTGCGGACTGCCACTTGTTGCGCGCCCGCAACAGCCGCCAGCCGCCCAGATCGCCGTCCGCATCGTCCTGCGCGGGTAGCAGCAGTTCGGCGGCCTGGAACTCGCGCCCCAGTCCGACATCATAGGTAACACGGACGGGTTCATCGAAACCCTTGGCCCAGACAGGCTGGACCTTCTCGATCTGGGCCCAGGCACCGACGCACTCGACCCAGACCTTCTGGCCCTTCTGAAACTGCGCGCGCGCCATGTCTTCCCCCTGCTGACCCCCCGAATTGCACCCGCCGTGCTTGACGCACGGTTTCGGGACACGGTGAAGCGAGTGTGAATACGCTCCGGTGTGCGGGCGTCCCCAAGCGTGGCCGTTCATCTTGCTGAATGCCGGACAACGCCGGACTCAGGGCCGTGTCAGCTTCACCGTGGTGTTCTGGTCCTCGCCGCCCGATCCCGGGCCGCGTTGAAGGAAGAAGATCATGACGACCGCCCTGACGAAGAAAGCCCTGCTTTCATTGCTGGCGGCGTCGGCGGTCGCGATCGCGACCCCGACGCTGGCCCAGGACCATGGCCGCGGCCACGACCGTGGTTACAACGGTAGCTACAACGGGGGCTGGAACGGTTCTGGCCTGAACGGCGAACAGGCTCGCCTGGCCCAGCGCATCGACCGCGCAGCATACTACGGTCGCATCAGCCGCCGTGAAGCCGCCGGCCTGCGCTACCAGCTGGAAGAGTATCAGCGCATCGAATGGCGCTACCGCCGCGACGGTCTGAGCCGTTGGGAACGCGAGGACCTGCAGCGCCGTCTGCATCGTATCGAGCGTGACCTGCACGACGAGCGCCGGGACCGCGACGGCCGCCGCTGGTAGGTGATCAGCCCGGCGAGGTGCCGCCTTTCCGGACGGGAAGGCGGCCCTTTCTCTTTGCACCCGTGCCCGCTAAGTCGCCGCCATGACAGCTTCCCGCGACGCCCGATCCATCCTGACCCGTCTCGGGGTGCCGGCCCATGCCTTTGATCCGGCCGGCCTTGCGGTCCGGTCGCCGATCGACGGCTCCACCGGTGACGCCGTCCGGATCGCTGAAGGGACCGCCATCGGGTCTGCCGTGGCCGCTGCGACGGTGGCCTTCGACGCATGGTGCCGCATACCCGCACCCCGTCGGGGCGAGCTGGTCCGCCTGCTGGGCGAGGAGCTGCGCGCGGCCAAGGCGGATCTCGCGGCGCTCGTGACCCTCGAGGCCGGCAAGATCACCTCCGAAGGTCTCGGCGAGGTGCAGGAGATGATCGACATCTGCGACTTCGCCGTCGGCCTGTCGCGCCAGCTGTATGGCCTGACCCTGCCCAGCGAACGGCCCGGCCATCACATGCGCGAGACCTGGCAGCCGCTGGGGCCGGTTGCGGTCATTTCGGCCTTCAACTTCCCGGTCGCGGTCTGGGCCTGGAATGCGGCTCTCGCCCTCGTCTGCGGCGATCCGGTGATCTGGAAGCCGTCGGAGAAGACGCCACTGACCGCCCTGGCTACCCATGCGGTGATGCAGCGGGCGCTGGCCCGTTTCGGCGATGCGCCCGACGGTCTGGTTCAGCTTCTGGTCGGCGGACGGGACGTGGGCGAGGCCCTCGCTGCCGATCCGCGTGTGGCCCTGGTATCCGCCACGGGCTCGACGCGGATGGGCCGGGCGGTGGCCACCACGGTCGCGGGGCGTCTGGGCCGGTCCCTGCTGGAGCTGGGTGGCAACAACGCCATGATTGTCACGCCCTCGGCCGACATGGACATGGCCGTCCGCGCCATCGCCTTCTCGGCGGTCGGCACCTGCGGCCAGCGCTGCACCACCCTGCGCCGCCTGCTGGTGCATGCGGATGTGGCCGAAACCCTGATTGCCCGTCTGTCAAAGGCCTATGAGACCCTGCCGGTCGGTGATCCCCGCGAAGACGGAATTCTGGTCGGCCCCCTGATCGATGAGGCAGCCGGGCAGGGCTTCGACCGTGCAGTCGCTCAGGCGGTGGAGCAAGGCGGTAAGGTCGTGGTCGGAGGCGACCGCAACGGCCTCTATGTCCGGCCGGCCATCGTCCGCATGCCGGCCCAGAGCGCGGTGGTGATGTCCGAGACCTTTGCGCCCATCCTTTACGTCCTGACCTGGCGGGATTTCGACGAGGCGGTGGCGATGCAGAACGCCGTGCCCCAGGGCCTGTCGTCCTGCGTCTTCACCGACAGCGTGCGCGAGGCCGAGGCCTTCCTGTCGGCCTGGGGCTCGGACTGCGGCATCGCCAACGTCAACATCGGGCCCTCGGGAGCCGAGATCGGCGGAGCCTTCGGCGGGGAGAAGGAAACAGGCGGCGGACGCGAGTCCGGCTCGGACGCCTGGAAGGCCTATATGCGTCGCCAGACCCAGACGGTGAACTTCTCCGCCGACCTGCCCCTGGCCCAGGGTGTGCGCTTCGAGGTCTGAGCGCGACGTGATCGCGCCTCGACAGCGCCGCATGCCTCCCCCATTTTCAAAGCATGAACCGCCGCCGCTTCCTGACCCGTGCCGCCCTGCTTGCGGGCGGAGTCGCCGGGGCCTGGTGGCTCCGCGACAATGTCCTGTGGCGCGATCCGGGCGTGACCTTTGCCGCCGAAGGCTCCAGCGGCTGGTTGCCCTATGCCGAGCCCCGGGCCTCCGTGCCAACGGTCAACGTCGAGGTCGCGGGCCAGCCGGTCCGGGCCCTGGTCGATTCCGGGGCCCAGTATTCCGTCATCGACCGCGGCCTGTTTGAAACGCTGGGCCTGCCGCGGGCTTTCGATCTGCCACTCCTGGCCTACGGCGTTGGAGGAACGCCCCAGATGGGCCGCGGCACGACCCTGGATGTCCGCGTCGGGGGCCTGCGGGTCGAGGCGCTCCGCACCGCCATTCTCGAACTGGGGCCGCTGGCCATGCGCGACGGCCTTTCGGCACCCCTGATTCTCGGACAGGACCTTCTGGGGGAGGTGGTCCTTGAGCTGGATACCGAGGCGCGCCGGCTGCGTTTCATCGCCCGCGATGGGCACGTCCTGCCGGACGATGTCGCGCCTATCCCCGTGCGAAAATCGGGCGGGGCGCTGTCGACCGAGGTCACCGTCGAGGGCTCCACCCTGGATGCCGTGGTCGACACCGGGGCCTCCGCCCTTCTGGCGCTTGCCCGTGAGGCGGCCGAAAGCGCCGGTCTTCTGGACGGCCGGCCCTCCCGCGAGGGGGCCAGTATCGTGCTGGGTGGCGCCATCGCTTCCATCATCGTCCGTTCACGGACAATCACCGTGGGTGATCAGCTCTACCGCGATGTCGAGACCCCCATCTATGCGAACGTCGCCCTGCCGGGGTTCCCCACAGCCCTGCTGGGCATGGAAGCGTTCGCGGGCCGCCGGATGGTGCTGGACCTCGGCGGCGGGGCCCTGCATGCCTCGCGCCCGCTGGATCTGACCATCGGGCCTCAGGGCCGGGTCTGACCGGTGCCCCGCACCAGATATTTGTAGCTGGTCAGCTGTTCGGCCCCCACGGGCCCCCGGGCATGCAGGCGCGAGGTGGAGATGCCGATCTCGCCGCCAAAGCCGAACTCCCCTCCGTCGGCGAACTGGGTCGAGGCGTTCCACAGCACGATGGCACTGTCGACGACCTCAAGGAAGCGCGCCGCCGCGTCCGCGTCCTCCGCCACGATCGCATCGGTGTGGCCGGATCCGTGCCGGCGGATATGCTCCAGCGCCGCGTCCAGCCCGTCGACCACGCGGACCGCCAGCACGGGAGCCAGAAACTCATGGCCCCAATCCTCGGGCGTGGCCGCGCGCATGGCCGGCACCAGCGCCCGGGCCTCCTCGTCGCCGCGCAGCTCGCACCCGGCGGCCATCAGGGCCTCGGCCACGGGGGGCAGCAGGCGTGCCGCCCCCGCCCGGTCGACCAGCAGGGTCTCGGTCGATCCGCACACCGACACCCGCCGCATCTTGGCGTTCACGACGACCGCAGCGGCCATGTCCGGATCGGCCGAGGCGTCCAGATAGGTGTGGTTGATCCCCTCCAGATGCCCCAGCACTGGCACCCGCGCCTCGGCCTGGACCCGCGCCACGAGGCTCTTGCCGCCGCGCGGGATCAGCAGGTCGATCGTGCCGTTCAGCCCGGTCAGCAGGGCTCCGACCGCCGCCCGGTCCGGCGTGTCCAGCAGCTGGACGGCGTCCGCCGGCAATCCTGCCGCCGCCAGCCCCTCGACCACCGCCGCATGGATTGCCAGGGCACTGTCCAGACAGTCCGAGCCGCAGCGCAGGATCGCGACATTGCCCGACCGCAGGCAAAGGGCGGCCGCGTCGGCGGTCACATTGGGCCGGCTCTCATAGATGATGGCCAGCACGCCCAGCGGCGTCCGCACCCGGGCGAAGTCCAGCCCGTTGGGGCGGGTCCATCGCGCCGTCTCGACGCCCAACGGATCGGCAAAAGCCGCGACCTCGTCCACCGCCGCGGCCATGGCCTCGATGCGCGCGGGCGTCAGCGCCAGCCGGTCCAGCTGGGCCTCGGCCATGCCGTTGGCCCGGCCCCGGTCGAGGTCGCGGGTATTGGCCTCCAGAATCGCGGCCGCCCGGTTGCGCAACGCACCGGCCATGGCGGTCAGCGCCGCAGAGCGAACCTCCGCCGGTGCGACCCGTACCGCCTCCGACGCCGCCCGCGCCCGGTCGCCCATCGCCTGCATGCGGGTGTTCAGATCGCTCATGGGCTCAGCACCAGATCGTCGCGGTGAATGGCGACCCCGGGGCCCTTGTAGCCCACCAGCGCCTCGATTTCACCGGAGTGCCGGCCCCGGATACGTTCCATCTCATCCCCGGCATAGGCCGCCAGCCCCACCCCGAGCGTCCGCCCGTCTGTAGCAAGAACCCGCACGCAATCGCCGCGGTCGAACCGTCCCTCCACGGCCCGGACACCCGAGGCCAGCAGACTGCGGCCATCGCCCAGCGCCCCGGCGGCCCCGTCATCCACGGTCAGGGACCCGGCCGGCTCGAGGCTGCCTGCGATCCACGACTTGTAGGCCTGCATGGGGGTCCCGGGGGCGGTGATCAGACTGGCCCGCGCCCCGGCCGCGACCGCCGCCAGCGGCCGCTTGACCAGCCCCGAGACGATCAATGTGGCGCAGCCGGCCGAGCGCGCGATCCGCGCCGCCTCCAGCTTGGTCGCCATCCCGCCCGTGCCGACACCGGCCTCGGCATTCGATCCCCCGGCCATGGCCAGCACCTCGGGGCCCAGCGTCTCGATCAGCGGCAGGTGCCGGGCCTCCGGGTCCCGCCGCGGATCGGCCGTGTACAGGCCATCGACGTCGGACAGCAAAATTAGCAGGTCGGCCCGCACCAGCTGGGCCGTCCGCGCCGCCAGCCGGTCGTTGTCGCCGTAGCGGATCTCCTCGGTCGCCACCGTATCGTTCTCGTTGACGACCGGCACGGCCCCCAGTTTCAGCAGGGCCTCCATGGTGGCGCGGGCGTTCAGCCAGCGGCGGCGGCGCTCGGTGTCGTCCCGGGTCAGCAGAACCTGCGCCGGGAACAGGTCCGCCCCCGCCAGCGCCGCCTCCCAGGCCTGCATCAGCAGCGACTGGCCCACGGCGGCCGCCGCCTGTTTCTCGTCCAGCCGCGCATTCTTCTCCAGGCCCAGTCGCCCCCGGCCCAGGGCCACGGCCCCGGACGAGACCAGAACCACCTGCCGGCCGTCCCGTCGCAACGCGGCCAGATCCTGCGCCAGTCCGGTCAGCCACGCCACGGCCGGAGCCTTGCGGGCCGGATCGACCACCAGCGAGGACCCCACCTTGACGACGATGCGCCGCGCCGCCTTCAGGCGGGCAGCGGGCGTCAGGGGGGCGGGGGCAGGCGCGGAGGAGGACGTCACGCCGCGACCATGCCGCGCCGCCTCGCTCGCAACAAGCGGTCCCTACAGGCTGGCGAAGGTATCGCAGCTTGCAGGGTCGCCGGACTGGTAGCCGCGCTGCAGCCACTGCATCCGCTGTTCCGAGGTGCCGTGGGTGAAGCTTTCCGGGCTCACCTGACCGCTGGAGCGGCGCTGCAGGGCGTCGTCCCCGATCGCCGAAGCGGTGCGCAGTCCCTCTTCCAGATCCCCGGCTTCCAGCGCGACCTCACCGCCCGAGACCGCAGCGGCATTGGCCGCCCAGAACTCCGGCATAGCAGTCGGCCTGCAGCTCCAGCGCCACGGAGTAGCGGTTGGCCTCGGCTTCCGACCCCGCCGCCTGCTGGGCCCGCCGGACCTCGTCCGAGGCCCCCGTCAGGGTCTGCACATGGTGGCCGATCTCATGCGCCAGCACATAGGCGCGGGCAAAGTCGGCCCCGGAAGCGCCCAGCTGGGTCTCCATCTCCTGCCAGAAGGCGAGATCCAGAAACACCTGCTGGTCGGCGGGACAGTAGAAGGGGCCCATGGCAGACTGACCAAAACCGCAACCGGTCTGGGTGCCCTGTTCGTAGAGGACGATATTGGCGGGGGGACGATAGCCGTCCAGCTTCGTCGCCCACACATCGTTGATGTTGCGCCCGACGACATCGACGAACAGCCCGGCCTGATCCTCCGGGGTGCCCTGTCGGCCCTCCTGGGCGGATCCGGCCGCCCCGAACTGGCTGGCGACCTGGGTCGTGGTCGATGGATCGATGCCGAAAACGAAATAGCCGATCAGGGCCAGAACTGCGACGCCGATCCCGCCGCCGGCGACCGCGCCGCCGCCCATGCCGCGGCGATCCTCGATCCCGCCGCCCCGCTGTCCGCCCTGCCAACGCATGCTGCAATCCCCCGTCCGATATTCAAGCTATGCCGGAACGCTGTGACAGGGGAAGGGATGCATGGCGCTCAGCGGGGCGTGCGGGCCAACCAGTCGTCGATCTGGCCGACGCCAGCCGCCACCGCTTCACGGCTCGCGGTGGCGCGTTCGCGCGCCTCGCGTTCTTCTGCCGGTGACCGCAGCGGCCGCTCCAGCCGGATATACGGTTCGGGCTGTCGTGCCGCCTCGATCTCGAGCGCCCGTAGCCGCGCCTCGGTCGCGAACTGGCGGGCGAGCGCCGCCTGTTCGGCCGCCGACAGCCGCTGGACTTCCAGCCGGTAGCGCAGGCGATCCGCCATCGGGTCGCCAATGTAGGGCTGGCCCGGATAGGCGGCGATCTGGGCCGCTGCGGGCCCGGCGACCGTCACGGTGGCAAGGGCGGCCAGAAGGAGCGATGTGCGGGTCATGACCTTCACATGGGGCCCCCGACCCTTCGCGCCAAGCGGTGCCGCAGCTGGTCAGGCCATCGCCCAGACGCTGGAGCGTTTGATGGCGAAATCCTCCAGCTCGCGCGTCGTCGGCACCTGGTATTCCGCCAGAAGGACCAGCCCCTCGCTGCGGAAATAGGTCCTGTGCGGATCCCCGATCAGCACCCGCGACCCCTGCCGCCGTGCCGTCCCCAGCCAGTCCATCACCCGGTCGGTCATAGGCTTCTCGTAACAGACATCGCCGGCGCAGATGACGTCGACCTCCGGCGGTGGCTCGTCCAACAGATCGACATCGGTGAACGCCAGCGCCACGCCGTTGGCCGTGGCGTTCAGGGTCACGGCGGCCGCACAGAAGGGATCGATGTCGGCGGCCAGCACCTGCGTGGCCCTGGCCTTCATCGCTGCGATCCCGACCAGCCCGGACCCAGTGGCGAAATCCAGCACGCTCTTGCCCGCCACCTCGGCCGGGGTGTCCAGCAGCCAGCGCGCCAGACCCTGCCCGCCCGACCACGCGAAGGCCCAGAACGGCGGCGGCAGGCCCAGTTCGCCCAGTTCCTCCTCGGTCATCCGCCAGATCGGCGTGATCTCGTCCGCCAGCCAGAGCGAGATTTCCGGTGTGTGGGGCACGGCCTGCAGCCGGGTGTTGGCCAGGATAAAGGCGGCAGGGTCCGTGATCATCGGACCGGTGTGGGCGCTGGCGGCGGCGGACGCTAGAGCCACTGGCACAGCATGGCCCGGACCTCGACCCGCGCCTTCAGCCGGCTGGCCAGCAGATAGACCCCGCCCAGCTTGCGCTGCACGAACAGGGTATCGATCGGCGGCACGTGCCAGACCGACCGGTCCTCGGCGAAACTCATCCCGCGGTCGCGTAGCTTCGCGGTCACCGAGGTGTCGCCGAAATCAAACGCGCCCTCGCCCCGGAAGGGAGCAAGGGCGAGGTCGAACATCGCCGCGAGGCCTTCAGCATCCTTGGCCATGGCGCGGTCGTCGAAGAAGCCGATTGCCTGCGCGGCCTCGATCGCTGCATCCCGGTCGTCGGCGAGGGCGGCGCGCATCAGCACGCGATAGCCTTCGGCCAGCGTTTTCGGAATGGGGCGGGTCGCCCCGAAGTCGAGCAGCACCAGCCGCCCCTGCGCATCCAGCCGGTAGTTGGCGAAGTTGGGATCGGTCTGCATCAGGCCGAACTCGAACAGCTCGCGCAGCAAAAGCTGGATCAGCAGGGTCGCGACCCGGTCGCGCTCCGCCTGCGGCCGGTCGGTCAGCGACTCGACGGGCACGCCCTCGACATAACCCATGGCCAGAACGTCGGGGCGCGTCAGCCCGGGATAGAGGGTCGGCACGACATAGTCCGGATCGCCTGCCAGCAGCTCACCGAACCGCGCCAGATGCGCGCCCTCCCGCTCATAGTCGGCCTCCTCGTGAAGCTGGCGCTTGGCCTCGACCAGCAGGGGCCCGAGGTTGATCTCGCGCGGCAGGATGCCCGAGACCCGCATCAGGGTGGCGACGTTGTCGACGTCGCTATCGATGCTGTGCCGGACCCCGGGATACTGGACCTTGATGGCCAGGTCCTCGCCCTCGATGGTCGTGGCCCGGTGGACCTGTCCGATGGAGGCTGCTGCGACGGGATCCAGACCGAAGGTCCCGAACCGCGCTTCCCAGCCGCGCCCCCAGCGGCGGTTCAGGGCCGCCTGCAGCTGGACCGGCGGCATGGGCCGGGCATCGGCCCTGAGCCGTGACAGGATCTCTGACAACTCGGGCGGCAACAGGTCGCCCGCGTCCATCGACATCAGCTGTCCGACCTTCATGGCCGCCCCGCGCAGCTGGGCCAGCTCCTCGGTGACCCGCAGGGCATTGGCCGGGGTCATCAGCAGGTCGCCTACTGTCGGCCTGCCCCCGCGCGCCAGCTGCCGGGCCCCCTCGGCCAGCATATTGCCGGCCACGCCGGAGGCCAGACCGCCGAAGCGGGCCAGCCGGGACAGGCGTCCGGTCGGGACGGAAACACCGCGGGATTGGACAGAGGGCTGACGCATGGGCGTCGTCTGCGCGCGTGGGGCCCGTTCCCGCAATGCGGCATGGAGTAGCCGTCCGCCCCACGGTCAACGGTCTGGATCGCAAAATGTCATCCACACCTGACAAAAGTCAGGTTGACATTACTTTTGGGCGATGTAACGTAAGCCTTACAAACGGAGAACAGAACATGCTCAACAACAGCTTCACAAAAGGGACGCCGGAGGGCCGGAAATACGTGATCCGGACCATGGCGTTCATGAGCGGCTATGTCGCGGTCAACGTCATGGCGATCTTCGGCGCGTTCGATGAAATCATCGGCCGTCCCATCGCCTGGGGTCTCGCCCTCTCGGTCGCGGCCCCCGTGATCGGCCAGATCTGGGCCACCCTGTCATTGCTCAAGAACTCCGACGAGTTCGTGCGCGGGATGTTGACCAAGGTCTTCGTCATCGCGACCGGCCTGACGCTCGCGGTCTGCACTGTCTGGGGCTTCGGGGAAAGCTATGCGGGGGCACCGCACATCCCGGCGTGGATCGCCTATCCAGTGTTCTGGGCCTGTTTCGGTCTGGTCTCGCCCTTCGTGCGGACGTCGGACGTATGAAGAACACACTCCGCGATCTCCGCGCTTCGAGGGGCTGGACCCAGGAACAGCTGGGCCAGGCGCTGGGGGTCTCGCGCCAGGCCGTGAACGCCCTCGAGACCGAGAAGCACGACCCCTCACTGGACCTCGCCTACCGGATCGCCGTGCTGTTCGACCGCCCGGTCGAGGCGATCTTCGACAATCCCCACGCCTGACGAAGTCAGTTTAACCTTACAGGAGAAACCCATGTCCAACGCCGTCACCCCGGCGCGTGCGACCTCGCGCGCCCAACGCCCCTCCGCCCGCCGCCTCAAGCCTTGGCAGGCCGCCCTGATCGGCCTCGCGGCCTGCACGCCCTCGCTGGTCGTCGCCTTCGACGCCTGGGCCGCCCCGCCGGTCGTCCAGTCCGCGCCCGCCTTCACCTCCGACCGGCTGTCGGTCGAGGTCGTCGGGACCGGGCCCGACGTCATCCTGATCCCCGGCTTCGGCTGTTCGCGCGAGGTCTGGCGCGTCGAGGCCGACCGGCTGAAGGCCACGCACCGGGTGCATCTGGTCCAGCTCGCCGGGTTCGCGGGCGAACCCTGGAGTCACGGCGACGGTCCCTTCATCGGTCCGGTCGTCGAGGAACTGGCCCGCTACATCCGCGAGCAGGGCCTGACCTCCCCGGCGCTGGCCGGCCACTCCATGGGGTCCCTGATCGGTGTCCGCCTGGCACAGGCGCACCCCGGGTCCATCGGCCGGCTGATGAGCGTCGACAGCCTGCCCTTCTTCGGGGCCTTGCGCGGACCGCAGGTCACGCCGGAACAGATGGCCCCGGTGGCGGAGCAGACGGCCCAGGCCCTGCGGACCATGTCCGACGCGGCGTTCCGGGACGCCCAGGTGCGCAGCGCGACCGGCTATTCCCGTGACCCCCTGACCCGCGAGCGGATGGTGGAATGGACCCTGACCTCGGACCGTCAGGCCATGGCAACGGCCATGCGCGACGTCCTGACGACCGATGCCCGGCCCGGACTGGCGACGATGACCATTCCCGTCACCGTTCTCTATGCGGCGGACGCAGACGGAGGGGCTCCGGCCGCCCAGGCGGACCAGGCCTGGGGCCACGAATACGCCGCCCTGCCGGGCGCGACCCTGATCCGGGTCGACGGCAGCCGGCATTTCATCATGAGCGACCAGCCCGCCCGGTTCGCGGTATTGATGGACGCGTTTCTGAAATAGGGCGTCAGGGGGCGGGTGCGGGGGCGGGCTTCGGCGCGCCCCCGAACTCGTCGGCATAGGCCGGGGCCAGCAGGGTGCGGAAGACGGCTTGGGGCACGGTTACCTCATAGCTGCCCTCGGCATAGGGCCCCACCACATACGGACCGATCAGGAACACCAGCCCGCCCGCCTTGCCCGGCTGCGTACCGGCCGCCAGCACGAAGGGCGTCGTGGCGACCCGGGGGCAAGTCCAGTCCCCGCCGGTCAGGGTCACGGTCTGCGCGTCGGGGACGCGCTTCTTCTTCTCTGCATTGATGGCGGCGCACAGGGCGGAATCCAGGGGCGACAGGTTCCCCGCCCGACCGAACAGATCGATGGCCGTGATCTCCCGCTTCAGCGCCTTGTCCCACAGGATGGCGGCAAAGGCGGCGTTCGGATGGGCCCCGCCGGTGTTCTCGTAGTCGGTGCGCATCAGGCTGAACAGCTTGCCGGTCTCGGCCCCGGGCGTGATGTCGATGGACTTGGCGTAGGGGGCCATGCCCTGATCGCCGCCCGCCTCGGTCCTGTCGGCCTGGGCCCCCTCGGTAAACTGCCGCAGATCCTGCACCCCGGCCGCATACAGCCGCGCGTGGAGGTCGGGCTGGGTCTTGATGGCGACCGGCAGTTTCAGGCTGACCTCCGCGAACGGCGTCTTCGACTCATAGGCCATCGGGGCCGCGGCATCGGCCGGGGTCACCACCGCCGGGGCGCCGGCCGCAGGGGCCGGAGCTTCGGCCTCACGCTCGCGGTTGCAGGCGCTCAGGGTGACGAGAACGGCGAGACTGATCAGGATGTTGCGGGGGGCGAGGGTCATGGATCTCTCCGGTTACAGGGTCACGGATACAGCGCCGAGGGCGATGGCCGCCAGCAGGATCAGTCCCGCTTCGCGATTGGATCTGAACAGCCGCAGCGCCAGCACCCCGTCCGCGGGTTTCAACGCGCGGACCTGCCAAGCCAGATGACCGGCGTAGACCCCGAGCGCGAGGAAGAACGGCAGCCAGAGGCCTGCGTCCACGCCCGCCAGTCCGGCGAACAGGACCGCCCCGGCATGGAAGATGGCGACGCCGCCCTTCACATCCTTGCCCAGCCGGCGGGCGGTCGACTTGACCCCCACCATGGCGTCGTCCTCGATGTCCTGCAGGGCGTAGATGGTGTCGTAGCCGATCGTCCAGAACACGCCACCAATCCAGAGCAGCACCGCCGGCACCGCCAGCGCTCCGTCGGCCGCCGCAAATCCCATCAGCGCGCCCCAGTTGAAGGTCAGCCCCAGCCACGCCTGCGGCCACCAGGTGATCCGCTTCATGAAGGGATAGGCCGCCACCAGCGCCAGCGATCCCACGCCCAGCAGGATCGCCGTCAGGTTCAAGGTCAGCAGGATCAGCAGGGCGACGAGGCTGCACCCGACCACGAACCCCCAGGCCTGTTTGACGGAAATGCGCCCCGACGGGATAGGCCGCCCCGCCGTCCGGGCCACCTTCGCATCGATGTCGCGGTCAACGATGTCGTTGAAGGCGCAACCCGCGGCCCGCATGAGACAGGCTCCGAGGCCAAAGCCGGTAAACAGCCACAGATCATAAAGATCCGGCATCCGCTGCGCCGCCGCCAGCGCCAGGGCGATCCCCTGCCAGCCGGGCAGCAGCAGCAGCCAGATGCCGATCGGCCGGTCGAACCGCCCCAGCTTCAGCCACGGCTTCAGGCCTTCGGGAGCGCGGTCATCGACCCAGTTGCGGCCGGCGTCGGGGAGGGGAGCGGACATGGGAGATGCGATAGCATCCCGGCCACCCGCCGTCAGGTCACAGCTCCAGCCGTTCCTGGGCGTCGAACAGCAGATACAGGCAGATCGCCAGCAGGCCGATATCCTTGGCCAGGAACTGACCGGTCGACCCCAGCGCCGGGAAAACATAGCCCTCGGCCACGATCCCGGGGGCGGTGAAGAAGAAGCTCAGCGTGACCACGAACGTCGCCACCCCCATCAGGGCGCCCACCAGTCCGGCGAACGGAAACCGTCCGCCGAGGGCGATCAGAGCGCCTGCGGTGATCTCCAGCACCCCGATCACGGCCGAGGCCCCCTTGACCCCGATCAGCGGATACATCCAGCCGAACAGCCAGTAGTCCTGGGCGATCCCGCGTACGCCCTCCGCCTCGTACGGCAGGAACTTCATCAGCCCGAACCACAGCAGGATCAGCACGATGCCGGCCCGCAGGACGGCGCGGCCATCAAGGCGGGAACGGGGAAGGGGATCAACGGCGACCATGACGCGCTCCGGACAGGTTGCAGCCCGCTTCGTCGCCCGGCCGGTAAAGGTTACCCGCGCCGCACCAGCAGGACGCCGCCGATCACCAGGGCGACGCCCGCCAGCCGGGTCAGGCTGACCGGATTGCGCGGCACGCCCAGCGCCCCGAAATGATCCAGCACCAGGCTGAGCATCAGCTGGCCCGCCACCATCAGGGTGATGGTGGTCGCAACCCCCAGCCGGGGCACGGCCCAGGCGGCCGCCACCACGAACACGGCCCCGTACAGCCCCCCGACCCAGGCATAGGCCGGCAGCCCCCGCATGGCGGTGACATCCGGACGGGTCTGCAGCGCCAGGGCCAGCAGCCCCAGCGCCGCCGTGCCCACCGCGAACGAGACAAAGGCCGCATTGACCGGGCTGGAGACGGCCGTGGCCAGCCGGGCGTTGGTCGGGGCCTGCAGGGCCGTTGCGCCTCCGGCGAGGACGACGGCAATCATGGCGATCCAGGGGGCAAAGTTCATGGGCCGCCTCTACCAGCGCGGATCGACCGGCGCATCCGCGAACATCTCGGCCAGCCGCGCCCGCGTCGCATGATGAGTGTCCGGGGGCAGGGCGGCGGGGTCGAACCAGCCCGTCTCTGCAATCTCCCCGTGATGGGTCAGGGCACCCGTCTCGAAGGCGTCGAACCGGTAGACCAGCACATGATCGCCGGGAAAGAACCGCTCGTTGGAGTGAACCGAGACCAGCCGCCCCGGCGCGGTGGGCTTCAGCCCCGTCTCCTCGAACAGTTCGCGCGCCGCCGCATCACCGGTCATCTCGCCCCGGTCGACACCGCCGCCGGGCAGCCACCAGCCGGCCAGATAGGTGTGTTTGACCAGCATGACCCGCCCCTCCCCATCCACCGCCACGGCGCGGACCCCCAGGGTCATCCCCCGCTGCAGCCGCGACACCGCAAAGAACAGCGGTCGGGTGAAGGGCTCGATGCGCACACGCCAGTTCATGGGCGGACGCTACAGGACCACGACCTGGCCGTCCTCTTTCGTGAACTGATCCGGTTTGCGGTCCAGCACCTCGAACACCCGCTCCGACGGACGCGCCAGCACGACGCCCAGCGGGGTTTCCACAAGGGGCCGATTGACCAGAACGGGATGGGCGACCATGGCCGCGATCAGGGCGTCGTCCGGCACCGTCGGGTCCAGCAGGCCGAGGCTCTCGGCGGGCGTGCCCTTCTCGCGCAGCAGGTCCCGGGCCGTGCCGCCCATCCGCGCGATCAGGCCGCGCAGACGGGCTTCGGTCCAGCCGACCTCCCGATACAGGATCACCTCCGGCGCATGGCCCTGGGCCTTGATGGCGGCCAGCACATTGCGCGACGTGCCGCAGTCGGGATTGTGAAAGACGGTGACGGGAAAATCGCTCATCCGCAGACCTTCTCCCGGCCCCGCGCGGCGATCAAGCTACCCGCAAGGCGAGGGCGGGCGGCCAAAGCTTGAACCCCGGGCCCGCCCGCTCTATTCCCACACCTGAACAGGAGCACCCCATGCTGGCCCTCGGCATCATCATCGGTTTCGTCGTCGTCATCGCCGCCATCAACGCCTTCGAGTTCGGCCGGGTTGACTGAACCCGCGACGGGCGCGGCCCTCGTCACGGGCGGGGCGCGCCGGATCGGCCGGGCCATCGTGCTGGCGCTGGCCCGGCGCGGCCATGACGTAGCCATCCATCATCGCGATTCCCTCGAAGACGCAGAGGCCCTCGCCGCCGAAGTGCAGGCTCTGGGTCGTCGTGCCATCCTGCTCGCCGCCGATCTGGCCGATGAGGATCAGGTGCGCGCCCTCATTCCCGACGCCACCGCCGCGCTGGGCCCGCTCTCGGTCCTCGTCAACAATGCCTCGGTGTTCGAGGACGACCGGGTCGGAGACCTCTCCCGGGCGATCTGGGACCGGCATATGGAGGTCAATCTCCGGGCACCGGTCGTGCTGGCCGAGGTCTTCGCCACCCAGGCCCCCAACGGCTCTTCCATCGTCAATCTTCTGGACCAGCGGGTGCTCAAGCCCGACCCGCGGTTCGTGTCCTACGCCCTGTCGCGCAACGGCCTGTGGTGGGCGACCCGCACCCTGGCCCAGGCGCTCGCGCCGCGCGTCCGCGTGAACGGAGTGGGTCCCGGACCAACCCTGGCCTCGATCCATCAGACGGCCGCCGATTTCGCCGCCGAGGCCGCCGCCGTGCCGCTCGGCCACGGAGCCGATCCGGACGACATCGCCGCCGCCGTGGTGTATCTCGTTGACGCCCGTTCCGTCACCGGCCAGATGATCGCCGTGGACGGGGGTCAGCATCTGGCGTGGCGCACGCCCGACATCCTGGACTGAGCCCCGTGAACGACCTGTCCTTTCCTGCTGTCGCGACCCGCGAATCCCTGCGGATCTTCGTGCGCGGTCTGCGGGTCGAGGCCGGCATCGGCATCTATGACCATGAGCACGGCCGGCTGCAGACGCTGCTGATCGACGTCACCCTCGATCTGGGACCGACCGAGGTGCACGGGCTCGCCGACACGGTGAACTACGAGACGGTCGCCGAGGCGTGCCGCAGCATCGTCGCCGAGGGTCATGTCGGCCTCGTCGAGACCTTCGCCGAACGGCTGGCCCTCGACTGTCTGAAGGATCCGCGCATCCGGGCGGTCACGGTCCGCGTCGACAAGCCGGGCGCGCTCGAGGCCGCCGCCGGCGCAGGATGCGAGCTGACCTACCGCCGCTGACAGGCCGTTCGGGCGTCAAACCTTGCCTTTCGGCCCCGTACGCACGACATGTCGCCGCGCAATGCCCAGCATCCGTTTCACCCGCCGCTTTTCCATGGCCCACCGCCTGTTGTCGGACCCCGCGTCCCGCTGCGCGGTGCCGCACGGCCATAACGAGTTCGTCCACGTCACCCTGGCGACCGAGGCGGCGATGGATTTCGGCGGCTCCAACTATGTCGCCTCGTTCGAAACCCTGAAGGGGCGCTGGCACGGGTTCATCGACAAGGCCGTGGACCACGCCTTCCAGCTGAATGCCGCCGATCCGATGCTGGACTGGTTCCGGCAGAACGAACCGCACCGTCTCGGCCGGCTGATGGTGTTTGAGGGCGATCCGACCACCGAGGCCTTTGCCATCGCCCTGCGCCGAAAGCTGGACGCCATCCTGATCGACGACGGTTCGCCCTTCCACTGCGTCGAACTGGTGCTGGAAGAGACCCCGACGAATGCCGTCATCATCGGCGCGACCCTCGACCCCGCCGAGCAGGCCTGGGGGGCCGGCAGCTGGATGGATCGCCCGGATCTCAGCATCAATGACCTGATCTGACGCGGGTTCGGCTTGCCTCGCGCGGGGCCGCCCGCCATTGTCGCCCGCGAACGATTGAGGTTACCGATGGCCGAACCCGGCGATCCGAACGCGCCCGAAACGCCCGAGTCCGAGGTCGATCACGACGCCGGCGTCGGCTTCTCCTCGGCCGCGTCCCTGAAGGGCCGGCCCCGTGCGCCGATCGCGGACACACCGCCGGTGCAGGAGCCCGTCGCGGTCACGCCTGAGCCCGCACCTGAACCGGCCCCGCCGGTTTTGGACCGTCCCGCACCGCCGGTCGCGCCAGCGGCCCCCGAACCGGTGATGGACGCGGCACCGCCGGCCTGGGCGCGGGAGACACCGCGCCCCGCGGCCCCCCCTCCGGTCGAATTCGGCACTGCACGACGCACCGCCCCTGCGGAGATCGAGGGCGGTCTGGGCCTGTTCTCCGTCTATGCCCTGATCCTGTTCGCCGTGCCGACCCTCGGGGTCTCGGCCCTCATCGCCCTGCTGGCCGTGACGGGCCGTCCGGGACCGCAGGGTGAACTCGCGGCCAGCCATTTCCTGTTCCAGCAGCGAACCTTGTGGGCCGGGGCGGTGGTCGCCCTGCTCGGCGGCATCCTCATCGCGGTCGGTCTGGGCGTCTTCGTCCTGTTTGTTCTGGCGCTGTGGTTGATCCTTCGGGGGGCCGGCGGCGTTCTGAAACTGAGGGAAGGGCAACCGATCGCCAATCCCCGCACCTGGTTACTGTAGGAGCGCTCATGTCCGATCTGTCCCAACCCCGACTGTCGCCCGGTGACGAGTCCGAAGGCAAGCCCGCGGCCCTCGTCGCCTGGGGCCTGTACATCCTGTCGATTCCCTCGGCCAATGTGCTGGTCCTCGTGGGTCTGGTCCTCGCCTATGCCGCGCGGGGCACGGCCACGGGCCTCGCGCGCCAGCACATCGACGCCCAGATCGCGCTGTTCTGGTCGGTGTTCTGGTGGACCATCGCCCTGTGGGTGCTGATCGCCATCAGCGCCGTGGCCTCCATCGTTCTGATCGGGATTCCCTTCCTGCTCCTGTTCGGCCTCCTTTGGTTCCTGCTCAGCGTCTGGTTCACCGTGAAGAGCGTGCTGGGCATCCTGAACCTGGTGGCTGACCGGCCGGCCTGATCGGGAACACGGGTCCGGCCCACGCCGTTTCATCCGGACAACCGGAGCCCCCCCTGATGACCAACTTCCGCGATCTGACTGCCGACCAGCGCTACGAACAGGATTTCGAGGGACCCGACGGCCAGACCGGCCGCGTCTGGGCCGACTACGCGGTTCAGGGGGATCGCCGCACTATCCTGCATGTCGAGGCCGAAGACGCCCTGAGGGGCACGGGCGCGGCCGGGCGCTTCATGCAGGCGCTCTCCGATCATGCCCGCGGCAGCAACATCCGGCTGACCCCGCGCTGCGGCTATGCGGTGGCGTGGTTCAAGCGCCATCCCGATCAGGCCGACGTCCTCGCCTGATCGGGAGCCGGGGCCGCGGCGTCAGCCGCCGGAATAGCCGCCGATAATGGGCAGGACCTCGCCGGTGATGAAGCTGGACATCTGCGGCGAGGCCAGGAAGACATAGGCCGGGGCGATCTCCTCGGGCTGGGCCGGGCGCTTCATCACGGTCTGCGCGCCGAATTTCGCGACGTCCTCCGCCTGCCTGTCGGCGGGGTTCAGGGGAGTCCAGACCGGTCCGGGCGCGACTACATTCACCCGGATGCCCCGCGGGGCCAGATGGGTGCCCAGCGACCGGGCGAAGGCATGGATGCCGCCCTTGGTCATGGAGTAGTCCAGCAGGTTCTTGTTGCCCATGATGCCGGTGACCGAGCCCGTCATGACAATGGCCCCGCCCGTCTTCATGTGCGGCACAGCCGCCTGGCACAGGTTGAAATAACCGTACAGATTGGTCTTCAGCGTCCGGTCGAAATGCTCAAACGTCAGATCCTCGAACGCCTCGACATGTTCCTGGAAGGCAGCGTTCGGCACCACCACATCGAGGCGGCCGAAGGCCTTCAGCGTCGCCTCGACCGCCATCTTCGAAAAGGCCGGATCGGCAACGTCGCCCTTCAGCACGATGGCGCGGCGACCCTCGGCCTCGACCGCCCGCTTCGTCTCGGCCGCATCCCCGTCCTCGTCCAGGTGGCAGATGGCGACATCGCAGCCCTCGCGCGCGAACAACACGGCGACGCTGCGCCCGATGCCGGAATCGGCCCCCGTGATCAGGGCGGCGAAACCGTCCAGCTTGCCCGACCCCTTCCAGAACGGGGCGTCATACATCGGCGCAGGGTCCAGGGCCGCCTCGTCTCCCGGCTTGGTCTGGTGCTGCTCGGGGAAGGGGGGCTCGGGATAGGTCCGGGCCCCGGCCTGGACCGCCCCCCCTTCGTCCCCGCCGCCACCGCTTCCAGCTTTCGCGTCAATCCCGGCCTGGATGGCGCGTTCGTCCCCGGCGACGGTTTCGGCAGCGGTCGTGAAGCGGTCGGTCATGGTCGGTCTCCTCGGACATAGGCCTGAAAAACCGGCGGACCCCGGCGGGGTTCCGGCGCATTATGCGGTTTGACGGCACGACGTCACGCGGAGGCGGCCATGGACGGGATCGATCTGGAGGAGCTTCAGCAGGGTCTGGGGGCCGTCGCGGGACCGGTCCAGATCTGGATTCTGCCGGCCCTGCTGGGTCTCGGCCTGGCCTCGGCCACCGGCCTCAGGACCTTCCTGCCACTGCTGATGCTGGCGCTCGCCGCCCGATTCGGCCTGTTCGGGATCGAGCTGAACGACCGGATGGCGTGGCTGGCGGACGGACCAGCGGTCGCGGCCCTGACCGTCGCCGCCGTCGTCGAGTTCACGGGCGACAAGATTCCCGTCGTCGATCACGGGCTGAATGTGCTCGGGGCATTCACCCGACCTGTCGCCGGGGCTATCGCGGCCGGCAGCGTGTTTGCGGGTCTGGACCCCACCACCGCCGCCGTCGCCGGTGTGATCGTTGGGGCTCCAACGGCATTCGCCTTCAACGCCGCCCAGGGTGGGGCGCGTCTGACCTCCACGGCTGCGACGGGCGGGGTCGGCAATCCGGTCCTGTCCCTGATCGAGGACATTCTGGCCTTTGGGACCGTGGCCCTCGCCTTGCTCGCCCCCGTGCTTGTGCCAATCCTGCTCATCGGGCTGGCGGTGCTGGTCTTCCGCCTGGCCCGCCGGCTGAGGGCGCGGCGGGATGCGCGCGGCGCTTCTAGAGGTTACGCGACACGATCATCTTGAGGTTTCCGGCACGCGAGGGCAGGTCTTCGGCCAGGCGCGACGCGATCTCGCGGGCCCCAACCGGATAGACGTCACCGCCGCCGGCAATTTCCTTGGCGGTCGCTGCCGCCTGCTCCAGCAGGGCTTCCAGCGACTCGATCTGTTCCACAGCCAGCGCACGCGCTTCCTGCTGCAACCGTTGCACGCGTTCGGCCGTTGTCGCGGGGGCACGCATCAGGTCGTAGACTTCCGCCTCGGCGGAGACGACGCGCAGGGCGGGTTTCGAGGGTTTGGGCATTATCTTCACTCCTTCGCCCGTCCCAATGCGTCTGCTACAGCGACGGTTGCGGACGGGCAATGAGCAAGCAGCAATCTTCGTGCCAGTGTTGCGCGAAGGTCGCAATTTTCGTCCGTATCAGACCCTTTCCGGGGCGTGAATGTCCTCGTCCTCAAGCAGGTCGGCCGCTTCCTCGTTCAGGGCCTGACCCTCACGCCGCGGTTTGACATAGGGTTCCGGGGTCGGCGTGACGGCATTGCCGCGCATCAGGCCCCGCCCCGCCGTGATCCCGCCCGACACCTGCAGCGCCAGCCGCTCGGCATCGCGCCGGCGCACATCCTCGATCGTCTCGGCCGTATCCAGGGCGTTGAATCCGAGGTCGATCAGGACCTGCTCGCCGAACTTCAGCGCGGATTCGAACGTCTCGCGGATATGGTACTCCACCCCCGCCTCGATCAGCCGGATCGAATGGCCGCGGTCATAGGCGCGCACGAACAGCTTGGTCAGGGGGAATTCGGCCTTGACCAGCTCCACGATCCGGTCGGCCGTCTCGGCCTTGTCGACACAGACCAGAATGGTCTCGGCCTCCGCCGCCCCCGAGGCATGCAGCACGTCCAGCCGTGACCCGTCGCCGTAATAGACCTTGAACCCGAACTTGCCGGCCGCCTGGATCATCTCGACGTCATGGTCGATGATCGAGACGTCGACATCGCGCGCCAGCAGGGGCTGGGACACCACCTGGGCGAAGCGGCCGAAGCCGATGACCAGCACCCGGCCGCGCAGGTCACGGGCCTTGTCGATCCCGTCCAGGGACACGGTCTCTTCGGGCTTCAGCCGGTCGGCCACCAGCATCCGCAGCGGCGTCAGCGCCATGGACACGATCACCACCGCCCCCGCGATCGCTGCCGTGCGCGCATCGAACAGGCCGGCGGCGAGGGCGGCGGCGTAGAGCACGAAGCCAAACTCCCCGCCCTCGCCCATCAGGGCCGCCCGCTTCAGCGCCTCTCCATGCCCGGCCCGGATCCGCGCGACCGCATAGACGCCCGCCATCTTGGCCCCCATGAAGGCCGCGACCCCGCCCAGCACCACCGGCCAGTCGTCGACCACCACCCCGAGGTCCAGCGACATGCCCACGCTCAGGAAGAACAGCCCCAGCAGGATGCCGCGGAACGGTTCGATGTCCGCCTCCAGCTGGTGCCGGAAGGTCGATTCCGACAGCAACACTCCGGCCAGGAACGCCCCCATGGCCATCGACAGCCCGCCCAGATCCATGGCCCAGGCCGCGCCCAGCACGACCAGCAGTGCGCCCGCGGTCATCACCTCGCGCCCGCCGTATCGCGCCAGGATCCGGAACGCCGGGTTCAGCGCCCATTTGCCGATGGCATAGACGCCCGCCACCGCCGCCACGGCAAAGGCCACGGTCATCCAGATCGGCTGGGGATTGGCGATGGTCGTCCCGTACAGTCCGGCCAGGACCGCCACCAGAGCCAGCAGCGGCACGATGGCCAGGTCCTCGAACAGCAGGATGGAGACGACCCGCTGGCCGTCGGCCTCATTGTTCTCGTTCCGCTCCTCCAGCAGCTGCATGACGATGGCGGTGGAGGACAGGGCAAAGCCCGATCCCGCGATCACAGCCGCGAACCACGGCAGGCCGAACAGCATCGCCGCCCCGGTCAGCAGGGTGGCGCAGACCGCCACCTGCAGCGCCCCCAGCCCGAAAATCTCCTTCCTCAGGCTCCACAGCCGCGCCGGTCGCATCTCCAGCCCGATCAGGAACAGGAACATCACGACGCCCAGCTCGGCGACGTGCAGCACGGACTCCGCGTCCTCGATCAGCCCGGCCCCGAACGGCCCGATCGCCAGACCGGCGGCCAGATAGCCCAGCACCGCGCCCAGCCCGAACCGCTTGAACAGCGGCACGGCCACGACTGCGGCCCCCAGCAGGGCCACCGCATGGCCCAGACCCATTCCCGTCGCTTCCGCCATCGTCGCCCCTGACCTGTCTTCCCGGAGTGTGGGGTCGATCTGCTGCGATTGCGAGAGGTCGGGGTGTCAGTCCCGCAGTTCGATCCACGCCGGCGCATGATCGCTGGCGTGTTCCCGGCCTCTCACCGCGGCATCGACCCCGGCATCGACCAGCCGCTCCCCGGCCGGCCCGTTCAACAGCAGGTGATCGATCCGCAGGCCCGCATCCCGCCCCCAGGCGTCGCGCAGATAGTCCCAGAAGGTATAGACGGCCTCGTCCGGAAACCGCTCGCGCAGGGCGTCGGTCCAACCGTCCGCCAGCATCCGCGCAAAGGCCGCCCGGCTTTCCGGCTGCAGCAGGGCGTTCTTCTTCCATGACCGGCTGTTGTAGATGTCGGCCTCGGTCGGGACGACATTGTAGTCGCCCGCCAGCACGACCGGGGCCTCGGTGCCGAACAGCGTCTGGCCATGGGCGATCAGCCGCTCGAACCAGGCCAGCTTGTAGTCGAATTTGGGGCCCGGCTGGGGATTGCCGTTCGGCAGATACAGACACCCGATCAGCACCCCGTTCACCGCCGCCTCCAGATAGCGGCTCTGGCGGTCGTCCGGATTGCCCGGCAGTGCGCGGCGCGTGACCACCGGCTCGCCGGCCCGGCTCAGGATCGCCACCCCGTTCCAGCGCGCCTCCCCCACCCAGACGGCGGCATAGCCCGCCGTCCGGATCGCCCCTTCCGGAAACCGGTCGTGCGGGGCCTTCAGCTCCTGCAGACAGGCGACATCGGGCCGGGTCTCCTCCAGCCACTCCAGCAGATTGTCCAGCCGGGTGTTGACGCCATTGATGTTGAAGGTGGCGATCCGCACCGGCTCAGCCCCGGGCCAGATCCACGATCCTTCGCACCAGCGCGCTGTCGGGATCCATCAACGGGTCCAGCACGGTGAAATGGTTCAGCCCCGCCAGCGCCTCGAATCGGGTCTCGACCCCCCGCGCGCCCCACCCCGCGGCCATGTCCCGCGACTGGCGGAGGAACTCCCCCGTCTCGTCGCCGCCGACGACACAGTCCAGCACCGTCCCGCCCGGCGTCGACCCGTTCGGCACGGGCCAGTGGATCGGCGACAGCGCGGCAGCCTCCCGCGCGTCCAGCCGCAGGGCCGTGTTGATCGTGGTCGGGATCAGGGGGGCAAGCTCGAACACGCCGGAGATCGCCACCGCTGCCGAAACCCGACCTTCGCTCAGCAGACAGGCGGCCAGATGCCCGCCCGCCGAATGGCCGAACACCACCGGCCGTCGCCCGGTCCGCGCCCGGATCAGCTCCACCGCCTCGCGCGCCTGGCCGATGATCCGCCCCAGCCGCACATCCGGACACAGGTCATAGGACGGGATGGCCAGACCGACCCCGTGGGCCAGCAGGGCCGGGGCGATCCCGCTGAACCACGACCGGTCCAGCGCCTGCCAGTAGCCGCCATGCAGGAACACTGCGACCGGCGCGTCCGGCCGGGCCTCGAACAGATCCATGACCTCGCGTGGCCCGGAACCATAGGGCAGGGGGATCGGCGGATGCACCGCCCGGGCCGCCTCGGCCGCGGCCTTCCAGCGCGCCATGACCGCCAGGTGGTCCGGCACGGCGGCGCGGTTGTTGTACTCCGCTTCGAAATCGAGGGGCTTATCGCTCACGCCGGCATCCGCTACTCAAGCCCGCGAACACCGGAGCCCACCCCCATGATGACCGCCATCTTCGTCTTCATCAAATGCGAGCTGGGGCACGCCAACGACGTCGCCGCCGACATGGTCGACAATGTCGAGAACGTCTCGGAGGTCTATTCCACCTCGGGCCAGTACGACCTCCTCGCCAAGTTCCAGCTGCCCAGGGAGATGGACATCGGCACCTTCGTGACCAAATCCGTCCAGACCCGCCCGCACATCCGCGACACCTTCACGGTGATCACCTTCTCGCCGTTCCTGCCGTCGAAGTGAGGCAAGGCGTCTCCTCCCCATCGCCGAAGGGCGATGGGGAGGTGGCCCGGAGCGAGCAGCTCCGGGACGGAGGGGGCGACCGGGTCTCATCGGGTGAGCACCAGGAGCCCTCATCTCAACCACCGCCTCGCCCCCTCCGTCTCATCGCTGATCGCGATGAGCCACCTCCCCATGCGCTTCCGCGCATGGGGAGGAGATGACGCTACGTCACCCGTTTTCTTTGCTAACCTGCCACTCTGAGACGCAGGCACAGGCGTCAGGGAGTGAACCATATGACCGATCTGGACACCTTCCGCGCGGAGACCCGCGCCTGGCTGGAGGCGAACTGCCCGGCCGAATGCCGCGGTCCCCTCGACAATGAGGAGGACCGGGTCTGGGGTGGCCGCAACGCCACCTTCAAGACCCCTGCCCACCAGCGCTGGATGCAGGTCATGGGCGCGCGCGGCTGGACCGCGCCGGAATGGCCGACCGAATACGGCGGCGGCGGCCTCAGCCGAGAACAGGCCAAGGTCCTGGCGTCCGAGATGCGCCGCATCGACGCCCAGATGCCCCTGTCCTCCTTCGGCATCTGGATGCTGGGCCCGGCCCTGCTCCAGTTCGGCACAGAGGCCCAGAAGAAGCGCTTCCTGCCCGAGATCGTGCGCGGCGAGATCCGCTGGTGCCAGGGCTATTCCGAACCCGGCGCGGGGTCGGACCTCGCGGGCATCCAGACCCGGGCCGAGGATCGCGGCGACCACTGGATCGTCAACGGCCAGAAGGTCTGGACCTCCTATGCCGACAAGGCCGACTGGATCTTCTGCCTCGTCCGCACCGACCCCGAAGCCCCCAAACATCTGGGCATCAGCTTCGTCCTGTTCGACATGGCCACCCCCGGGGTGACCACCAAACCCATCGCCCTGATCAGCGGCAAGTCGCCCTTCTGCGAGACCTTCTTCGACGACGTCCGGGTCGAGAAGGAGAACCTGATCGGCACGCTGAACCGCGGCTGGGACGTGGCCAAGGCCCTGCTGGCACATGAGCGGACCATGATCGGCGGCATTGGCGACATCGGCCGACCCATGAGCCAGGTGGCGGTCGATTCGATCGGCCTCGACGACACCGGCCGCCTCGACGAACCGATGCTGCGCGCGAAGATCGCCGAACTCGAAATCGACGCCGCGGCCTTCCGCCTGTCGATGGAGCGGGTGGGCGACCAGGTGAAGGCGAAACAGGTGTCGCCCGCCATCGCCTCGATGCTGAAATACTATGGCTCGGAGCTCAACAAGCGCCGCCATGAACTGGCCATGGCCGCCGGCGGCTCGGACGCCCTGGAGTGGGAAAGCGAGCGCTCGCACAAGGGCACCGCCGCCCGCGACTGGCTGCGCACCAAGGCCAATTCCATCGAGGGCGGGACCTCCGAGGTCCAGCTCAACATCATCGCCAAACACCTGCTGCAGCTGCCGGGAGCCTAGTCCATGCAGCGAGTTGCGCTGTTTGCACTGTGGTTTCTGGCGAGCCTGAGCTTCGTGGCCAGTCTTGGCCTGGTCTGGATCGCGTGGTTTTGGATGATGTGGGGAGCAGGCGGTGATCTGCGTGACGCCTATCTGCCGCCCTTCTACGTCCTCATCTTTCTGACGCCGTTCACCTCGGCAGCCATCGCGGCTCTCGCCTATCGCGCACGATCGAAGTCCATGTGGCCTCCCGTGTCCGTCACTCTGCTCCTGCCCCTCGTCTGGGGGGCGGGCTTCCTCATCGGTGAATAATCCATGCCCCTGATCCTGACTGAAGAACAGACCATGCTGAAGGAGGCCACCGACGGCTTCCTCAACGAGCATGCCCCCATCGCCCACCTGCGCTGGCTGCGGGACTCGAAGGACGCCGACGGCATCTCCCGCGACCTCTGGAAGGCCTTCGGCGAGATGGGGTTCGCCGGCGTCATCATCCCCGAGGAACACGGCGGCTCCGGCCTCGGCGCGGTTGAGGCCGGGGTCGTGGCCGAGGGGCTGGGCCGGACCCTGACGCCCTCGCCCTTCTTCGGCTCGTCGATCCTCGCCGCCCGCATCCTGATCGACGCCGCCTCACCGGACCAGCAGGCCGCCTGGCTGCCACGCATCGCGGCGGGCGAGGCGATCCTGTCGCTGGCCCTCGACGAAGGCCCCAAACACCAGCCCTCGCGCATCGCGACGACGGCCGAGCGCAGCGGCAACGGCTTCAAACTGAACGGGGCCAAGGGCTTCGTGCTGGACGGCCACATCGCCGACGCCCTGATCGTGGCGGCCAGGACCGACGCGGGCACCACCCTGTTCCTCGTCGATCCGAAGACGGCGGGCGTGGAGATCGAGCGCACCGTCATGGTCGACGCCCACAACGCCGCCCGCATCACCCTGACCGATGTCGCGGTCGACGCCGATGCGGTGATCGGTGAGGTCAACGGTGGTGAGGCGGCTCTGGAGGGCGCGCTCAACCTCGGCCGCGCCTGCGCCGCCGCCTGCCTGACCGGGGCGGGCGATCAGGCGTTCCTGACCACCGTCGAGTACCTCAGGACCCGCAAACAGTTCGGCAAGGCCATCGGCGAGTTCCAGGCCCTGCAGCACCGCGCGGCCCATCTGTTCACCGAGCTGGAGCTGGCCCGCGCCGCCGTTCTGGGCGCGCTGCAGCGGCTCGACGCCGGGGCGTCAAAGGCCGATCTCGCCGTCTCCGTGGCCAAGGCCAAGGCCGGCAAGGTCGCCGAACTGGCGGTGCAGGAGGCGGTCCAGATGCACGGCGGTGTCGGCATGACCGACGAATACGACGTCGGCCTGTTCATGAAGCGCGTCCGCGTCCTGAACGAGCTTCTGGGCGACGCCGGCTTCCACGCCGAGAAACTGGCCCGCGCCGGCGGCTACTGACCCCTAGCGCGGGGCCGGCCGGCCGCCCTCGGCCCATTCGGGGGTGAAGTCGCCGTCGGCCATGGCCGCCAGCGGCTCCACCAGCGAGCCGATGGCCGTGGTCATGAAGGGGATGTTGAGGTTCGCGATCGTGTCCTCGGGCGTGTGATAGGTCGGGATCGTGGCCCAGCCCGAGACGGTGTGGGCGACGATCCCACTCAGGGCCAGGGCATAGTTGTCCGAGCGCTCGAAGAAGTTCTGCTCCGGATAAGGGTCCGGCCCGACCAGCGCGCCCCGCGCCTTCAGCGCCGCGCCGAAGTTTGACCGGTCGAACCCGGTCATCATCATCACACCGGCCGGCAGCTGCGGGTCCTGGTCGCCGATCATCTCGATCTCCAGATTGGCGGCGATGTCGGTCAGGGGAATGGGCGGATGGTCGACGAAGTAGCGCGACCCCAGCAGGCCCGCTTCTTCCGATCCATAGGCCACGAACATCAGGCTGCGCTCATGCGGACCCATGTCGGCCAGCGCCCCGGCAAGTTCGATCACCGCTACCGTGCCCGAGGCGTCGTCATTGGCCCCGTACATGACCACCCCGTCTGAGCGGACCCCGATATGGTCCAGATGGGCGGAGACCATCAGCACCCCGGCGTCGGGGTCGGTGCCCTGCAGCCAGCCGATGGCATTGGTGGTGACGCCCTCCTCGACCGTAGCCTGACCGGGATCGAAGCTGGCGGTGCCGCCCGCGGCGCGCATCCGGTCAAAGGTCTCACCCGGCACCACGACCACGACCGGTCCGCCCCGCGCCGGCGTCTCGGCCAGACGGATGCTGGTCCGCGGCGGGCCTCCGACGGCACCCGCCAGAGCCGCGGTCTGGCGCAGCACGATCAGCTTGGCCCCCTTCTGGGTCGCCGCCCCGATCCAGGCCCGCACGCCGCCGCCCTCGGGCGGGGCGATCAGGACGACCTCTCCGGCCGGCAGGGCCGCCGGATCCTGGCCCTCGGCCACCACCACGCTCCCGGTGGCCGACTGGGTCGCGCCCGACAGGACGCCCAGAACCCGCGCTCTGCTCCAGCGTGACCCCGCCGACGGTCAGCACAGCCCGGCCCGACGGCGTGGTCTTCACCACCGGCGCGCGCTGCAGATAGCTGTCCATGCCCGGCGCGGGCGTCAGGCCGGCCAGCCGGAACTGGGCGGCCACATAGGCGGCGGCGATGGCCTCGTCCCGGGTCGCGCTGCCCCGGCCCTGCAGCTCGGGGCCGGCGAGAAAGTTGATGTGCGCCTCGACCGCGTTCCGGTCGATCGCCGGCGCGGTCTGGGCCAGGACCGGGGCCGCCATCAGGGCGATCAGCGAGACGGCGGCGAGGGACAGGCGTTTCATGATGGGGCTCCGGGGCACAGGGCCCAAGGCCTAGGCGGCGGCGAGGTCGGGCGTCAAGCGCGTCTGGCGAGGGGGCCCGGCAGACGCTAGACCGGCATCATGCGCGATCATCCCTCCACCCCCCTGACCGGCTATGACGAGCTCGGCCCGGCCGAGCGGCTGGCGCGGATCGAGGCCTTTCGCGACTCCATGGTCCGCCGTCGCACGGTGCGGGACTATTCGGACCGGCCGGTGGATCGCCGGATCGTCGAGGCCGCCCTCATGACGGCCGGGTCCGCCCCGTCCGGGGCCAATCACCAGCCGTGGTTCTTCTCGGTCATCGAAAGCCCCGGGGCCCGGGCCCGCATCCGCGCGGCGGCCGAGGCGGAGGAGCGGGAATTCTACGCCAGCAAGGCCCCGCAGGAATGGCTGGACGCGCTGGCCCCGCTCGGCACCGATCCGGACAAGGCCTTTCTCGAGATCGCGCCGATCCTGATCGCGATCTTCGCCCAGAAGCGCGGCGGCCCCCGCCCCGGCGATCACAGGAAGAACTACTATGTCGCCGAGAGCGTCGGCATCGCCACCGGCCTGCTGATCGCCGCCCTGCACGAGGCGGGGCTGGCGACCCTCACCCACACCCCCGCGCCGATGAGTTTCCTCAGCGAGATCTGTGGCCGTCCGGCGGACGAAAAGCCCTTCCTGCTCCTGGTCGCGGGCCATCCGGGCGTGGACGCCACCGTTCCGGTCGCCGCCCTGGACAAGAAGCCGCTGGACGCCATCGCCGCCTGGATCTAACGCCGGCCCGCCCCCGAAGATCGGACCCGACATGAAACGCCTTCTCCTCGCCGCCTCCGCCCTCGTCCTGGCCGGGGCCGTCGCCCTCGGCAGCGCGACCTCGGTCGACGCCTGGGGCGCGACCGGTCACCGGCTGATCGGGGTGGCCGCCATGCGGGCCCTCCCCGACGACCTCCCGGCCTTCCTGCGCGCGCCGGGGGCCATCGCCGAGGTCGGCGAGCTGTCGCGCGAGCCCGACCGCACCAAGGGGGCCGGCCAGCCCCATGACCGCGAGCGCGACACCGCCCATTTCGTCGATCTGGACGACGCCGGCCATGTCATGACCGCCGCCGGTCCCACCCTGGCCCAGCTGCCGGAACTCAAGAGCGAATACGATGCGGCCCTGCTGGCGGCCGGCATCAAGGTCAACGACGCCGGCTACCTGCCCTATGCCATCATGGACGGCTACCAGCAGCTGGAGCGCGACTTTGCCCACTGGCGCGTGCTGAACGCCGCCGAGGCGCGCGAGGCCGACCCCGCCCGCCGCGCCTGGTACCGCGAGGACCGGCTGCGGCGCGAGGCCCTGATCCTGCGCGACATCGGCTATCTGTCCCACTTCGTCGGCGACGGCTCCCAGCCGCACCACACCACCATCCACTACAATGGCTGGGACCGGGCCACGCCCAACCCCGAGGGCTTCACCACCTCGCGCCAGACCCACGGAGCCTTCGAGGGGGCCTTCACCCGCCGCGCCGCCCGGCTGGACGCGGTCGAGGCCGCCATGCCGGCGCCGGCCCTCGGCGGGTTCGAGCTGCGCGCCCGCACCGCCGCCTATCTGACCACCACGCTCGCGACCGTGACCCCGTTCTACCGGCTGGAAAAGGCGGGCGGCTTCACCGACGGCGATCCTCGCGGCGCGGCCTTCGCCACCGAGCGCCTCGCGGCCGGGGCCGCCGAGCTGCGCGACCTCGTCACCCTGGCCTTCCGCGACGCCGGCACCCGGTCGATCGGCTGGCCGGCCGTCAAGGTCGCCGAGGTCGAGGCCGGCACCGCCGACCCCTGGCTGGCGATGATCGGGGAGGACTAGGTTTTCAGTCCCTTCTCCCCTTGCGGGAGAAGGTGGCAGCCGAAGGCTGACGGATGAGGGGTGACTCCCGATCTTGCCGGTCGACGTCTGCTCATCTCATCCCGGATGCGTCTTCGTACCCCTCATCCGCCCCTCCGGGGCACCTTCTCCCGCAAGGGGAGAAGGGCTAAGCAGCCGCGATGATCCCCCCCGTTGTCATCCTCGACCGGTCGCAGATGGCCGAGAACATCGGCGCCGTCGCCCGGGTGATGGCCAACTTCGGCCTCGACCGGCTGCGGCTGGTCAGCCCCCGCGATGGCTGGCCCCAGGACCGGGCCTGGCCCCTCGCGTCCGGGGCCGACTGGGTGCTGGACGGGGTCCAGGTGTTCGACAGCGTCGCCGCCGCCACCGCCGACCTGACCACCGTCTACGCCGCCACCGCCCGCCCGCGCGAGACCCACCAGCCGGTCCGCACCCCGCGCGAGGCCGCGCGTGTCCTCTATGACGACGCCGCCTCCGGTCTGGGCGTCGGCCTGCTGTTCGGCAGCGAAAGGGCCGGGCTCGAGACCTCCGACATCGCCCTGTGCCAGGGCATTGTCACCATCCCCATCGACCCCCGCCACCAGAGCCTGAACCTGGCCCAGGCCGTCGCCATCAACGCCTATGAGTGGCGCACCCTCATCCTCCACGCCCCGCCGCCGAACTTCCGCGACGCCGAACCCCCGGCCCCGGGCGACCTGCAGCTGGGGATGTACGAACATCTGGAGCGCGAACTGGACGCCGCCGGCTTCTTCCATCCACCGGAGAAGTTTCGCTCCATGAGCCAGAACCTGCGCGTCATGCTGGGCCGCAGCCGCTTCACCGCCCAGGAGGTCGCGACCTTTCGCGGCGTGATCACCGCCCTGTCCAGGGGGCGGGGGCGGGTGCTGGAAAGGCTTGCGCGCGAACAATCCTCCCCCGTAGGGGGAGGGGGACCGCGAAGCGGTGGAGGGGGCCCGCCCCAGACACCGGATCCGGGGCAGGCCCCCTCCGTCACGGTGCCAAGCGGCACCGCGCCACCTCCCCCGACGGGGGAGGAATAGGTAGCGTGCCCCCCAACTGGAGAATCACATGAAAACCCGCGCCGCCGTCGCCTTCGAGGCCAAACGTCCGCTCGAGATCGTCGAGGTCGATCTGGACGGCCCGCGCGCGGGCGAGGTCCTCATCGAGATCAAGGCGACCGGCATCTGCCACACCGACGCCTACACGCTGGACGGGCTCGACTCCGAGGGCATCTTCCCCTCCATCCTCGGCCATGAGGGCGCGGGCGTGGTGGTCGAGATCGGGGCGGGCGTGACCAGCGTCGCCGTCGGGGACCACGTCATCCCGCTGTACACGCCCGAATGCCGCCAGTGTAAGTCCTGCCTCAGCCGCAAGACCAACCTGTGCACCGCCATCCGCGCCACCCAGGGCAAGGGGATGATGCCCGACGGCACCAGCCGCTTCAGCTACAAGGGAGCCCCGATCGCCCACTACATGGGCTGCTCCACCTTCTCCAACTTCACCGTCCTGCCCGAGATCGCACTCGCGAAAATCCGCAAGGACGCCCCGTTCGAGAGCGCCTGCTATGTCGGCTGCGGCGTCACCACCGGCGTCGGCGCGGTCGTGAACACGGCCAAGGTCGAGCCTGGCGCGAACGCCGTGGTCTTCGGCCTCGGCGGCATCGGGCTGAACGTCATCCAGGGGCTGAAGATGGTCGGGGCCGACATGATCGTCGGCGTCGACCTAAACCCTGCGAAAGAGGAATGGGGCCGCCGCTTCGGCATGACCCATTTCGTCAACCCGAAGGAGGTGACCGACGTGGTCGCCCATCTGGTCGAACTGACCGGCGGCGGGGCCGACTACACCTTCGACTGCACCGGCAACACCACCGTGATGCGTCAGGCCCTGGAGGCCTGCCACCGCGGCTGGGGCGAGAGCATCGTCATCGGCGTGGCCGAGGCCGGCAAGGAGATCTCCACCCGCCCGTTCCAGCTGGTCACCGGCCGGGTCTGGAAGGGTTCGGCCTTCGGCGGCGCGCGCGGCCGCACCGACACCCCGCGCATCGTCGACTGGTACATGGACGGCAAGATCGAGATCGACCCCATGATCACCCACACCCTGCCGCTGGAACGCATCAACGAGGCCTTCGACCTGATGCATGCGGGCGAGAGCATCCGCAGCGTGGTGGTGTTCTGAAGCCGTGACGGTGGACGTCGTCCTGCGCGGCTATGCGGACGATGCAGAAGGCCAGATCGCGCGGATGGAAGGGCTGGACCCGGCGGTCCTGCTCGCGCCTGTCATGGCGGTGTTGCCGGCCCGACCCGGCCGCATGCTCGATGTTGGTGCCGGCACAGGATATATCGCGGGATGGTTCGCTGATCGCGGGCATCGGGCGACGGCGGTCGAACCGGTCGCGGCCTTCCGGAACGCGGGAAGCCGTATCCGGGGCGATCGCGTGCGCTGGATCAACGACCGGCTGCCGGAAATGCAAGCCGTGCGAGCGTTGGCGGAACAGTTTGATCTCATCGTGCTGTCGGCGGTCTGGCATCATCTCGACGCGGCGGCACGTCCCGTCGCCATGGCCGGTCTGGCTGTGCGGGTTGCGGCGGGCGGCCGGATCATCCTGTCCTTGCGACACGGTCAGGGCACCGACACCCGGCCCGGGTTCCCCGTGTCTGCCACCGAGACAATCCGGCTGGCGGAACGTCATGGTTTGGGCGTCCGGCTGGCCGTGGAGGCCGAGTCGATCCAGCCCCTGAACAGGGCCCGGGGTGTCTCGTGGACGTGGCTTGCGCTGGACCGGTGACAAGGGCCGCCAGCCGGGTTAGTCTTCAAAAGAAACCAACTGGGAGGAAGAAGCCATGTTCACCCACATGACCGTCGGCGCGAACGACATCGAGGCGTCGCAGAAGTTCTACGACGCCGCCCTCGGCGCGCTCGGCATCGAGCCCGGCACCCTGGACGATCGCGGTCGGGTCTGGTGGCGCACCCCGCGCGGGGCCTTCGCCATCACCCGGCCGATCAACGGCGAGCCCGCCTGCCACGCCAATGGCGGCACCATCGGCTTCGGCGCTCGGGATGAAGCTGCGGTGAAGGCCTTCCACGAGGCGGGTCTGGCCGCCGGCGGCACCGCCATCGAGGACCCGCCCGGCCCGCGCACCGGCCCCTTCGGCACCCTGAACCTGGCCTATCTGCGCGACCCGTCGGGCAACAAGATCTGCGCCCTGCACCGGCCGGGATGACCGCCGCTTGAGGCCGATGCTAGCTCTATGCTAGCATCGGCCATGGCCCAGGTTCTCGTCCGCGATCTCGACGACCGCATCGTCGCCCGCCTCAAGGCGATGGCCAAGGCGCAGAACATTTCCCTGGAGCAGAAATTCAGGGACATGGCGGCCCGTGAGGTCCTGGCGGTCGAGGAACGGTTCGAGGAGATCTCCCGGCGCTCCCGCGAACAGACGCGTGGCTCGACGCTGGATTCCACGGCCATCATCCGCGCAGACCGGGACCGGTGAGCGCGGTCTTCGACGCCAGCGTCGTCGTCAAATGGTTCCTGGACGACCCGCTGGCCGAGGTCGCCCACCAGACCCGTCTGGCATTCAGGCCGGCCGTCGCGCCGGACCTGATGGTCATCGAAGTGGCCAACGCCTTGCGACGCTACGTCGTCCGGGGCGAACTTCAGGCCGCTGCCGCCGGGGAGAACCTGTCGGTGATCAGGGAGGTGGTGGAGCTCTTCGATCATGCACCGCTGCTGGACGAGGCCTTCTCCCTGGCGTGTCGGCTCAACCACTCGATGACCGATTGCCTCTACGCCGTGCTCGCCCGGCGGCTCAACCTGCCGCTGGTGACGGCCGACGGCAAACTTGACCGAAAGCTGGCGTCACTGGATGGCCTCGACGTCCGACTGATTGGCGCATGACCCCGGCACACAGCCGCCCCTTCACGCCCGAGGGGCGAAGGCCATTCCCATTCGGCGTCCAGTCGCTAAGGTGCCCGTTTCCATAGTCATATCGGGGTACGGGGAATGACGGCGACGACAACGCCCGCAGGGGTGCAGGCCTTCTACGACCAGGTCACCAACGTCAGCGATCTGATCTGGGGCGGGACCTGGAACGGGGCGGAGGTCATCCCCTTCCCGCCCATGGTGATCGTGCTGCTGGGCGTCGGGGCCTGGATCATGATCGGCCTGCGCTTCTATCCCATCCTGAAACTGGGCGAGGCCTTCGCCGGCCTGTTCAAGAAGGGTGACGGCGGCAAGGGCGAGATCTCGCCGTTCGCCGCCCTGTCGACGGCCCTGTCGGGCCAGGTCGGCACCGGCAACCTCGCCGGCGTGGCCACGGCCATCACCCTCGGCGGACCCGGGGCCCTGTTCTGGATGTGGGTGACCGCCCTGTTCGGCATGGCCCTGGCCTTCGCCGAAGGTTCGCTGGCCATCCGCTTCCGCGAGCAGAGCCCGGACGGCACCTATCAGGGCGGACCCATGACCTATATCCGCAAGGGTCTGGGCAAACATTGGGGCTGGCTGGCGGTGCTGTTCTGCATCGGCACCCTGTTCTCCTCGGTGGCGACCGGCAACATGATCCAGTCCAACTCGATCGCGGATTCGATCACCAGCCTGGTTCCGATGCCGGAATGGGGTGCCGGCCTGATCGTCGCCGCCGCCGTCTTCATCGTCATCATCGGCGGCATCAAGTCGATCGGCAGCATCGCCGAGAAGATCGTGCCCTTCATGGCCATCACCTATCTGGTGCTGGGCCTGATCGCTCTGGTCCTGAACATCGAGGACCTGCCCGCCTCCTTCGCCCTCATCTTCGACAGCGCCTTCAACGGCGCGGCCGCGACCGGCGGCTTCCTCGGGGCCGGGGTCATGATGGCCATCCGCGCCGGCGTGGCGCGCGGCCTGTTCTCGAACGAGGCGGGTCAGGGTTCGACCCCCATGGCCCACGCCGTGGCCCAGACCGACGATCCGGCGCGTCAGGGCCGGTTCGCCATGATGGGCACCTTCATCGACACCATGATCATCTGCACCATGACCGGCCTGGTGATGCTGACGGTCCAGGGCAGTTTCCCGGCCGGAACCGGCACCGTGGAGCACGTCTGGAACTCGGACCTGCGCGGCTTCGACATGACCCTCGCCGCCTATGCGGTGGTCTTCCCCCAGATCCTGTTCGGCACCACCACCCTGGGCGGCATGATCACCTCCGCCTGTCTGATCATGTTCGTCTTCACCACCCTCCTGACCTGGAGCTACTATGGTGAGCGGGCGGCCACCTATCTGTTCGGGGCGCGGGTCGCCATCCCGTGGCGGCTGCTTTGGGTCGGGATGATCTTCGTGGGCTCGTTCCAGCAGATCGAGTTCGTCTGGCGCATGGGTGACATCGCCAATGCCGCCATGGCCCTGCCCAACCTGGTCGCCCTGGCCGCCCTGTCCGCCGTCGTGTTCGCCCTCGCGCGCGGTGACCGGACGGCCGGCAAGACCCACGACTGATCGGCTCTTCCGCTCATCCCCGCGAAAGCGGGGACCCAGGGCTTTCGCGAGGCAGGCTGCACGGGATCGACATCCGCCACGGATGGGTTAGGTCCGGACGGCCACAGAACTGGGTCCCCGCTTTCGCGGGGATGAGCGGAGTTGAGATGGACACAACGAAACAGCATCAGGTCCACGGCGGCACCCTGCGCTATCTGCGCCACGACAGCGCCACGACCGGCACGCCCATGACCCTGTCGGTCTTCGTGCCGCCGGGGGAGGGGCCGTTTCCGGTGCTGATCTGGCTGTCGGGCCTGACCTGCACAGAGGACAATTTCACCACCAAGGCCGGGGCGTACAGGGCCGCCGCCGAACACGGCCTGATCGTCGTCGCCCCCGACACTTCACCGCGCGGTGAGGGCGTGGCCGATGATCCGGCCTATGATCTGGGGCAGGGCGCGGGCTTCTACGTCGACGCGACCGAGGCCCCCTGGGCCCCGCATTTTCGCATGGAGACCTACGTCACCGACGAACTGATCCCCCTCATCGACGCGGAGTTCCCCACAAACGGCACCCGTTCGGTCAGCGGCCATTCCATGGGCGGCCACGGAGCCCTGACCTTGGCCCTGCGCCACCCCCACCTGTTCCGCTCGGTCTCCGCCTTTGCCCCCATCGCCTCGCCCACCCGCTGCGCCTGGGGCGAAAAGGCCTTCACCGCCTATCTTGGCGACGACCGTAAGGCATGGGAGGCCCATGACGCGGCCCGCCTGATCGAAGGCGGCGCGGCCCGGGGCGTCTTCGAAGACATCCTGATCGACCAGGGCGACGCCGATCCCTTCCTCGCCGAACAGCTCCGCCCCGAGCTTCTGGTCGCCGCCGGACAGGCGGCGGGGCAGGGGATCACCTTGCGGATGCAGCCCGGCTATGACCACTCCTACTTCTTCATGACCAGTTTCATCGCCGACCACATCGCCTTCCACGCCACGCGTCTGAAGGCCTCGACATGACCGACCCGACCCCCACGCCCGTACCGGCCGAGACCTATGACGACCTGTTCGCCGCCCTGTGCAACGAACTGGGCCACTGCCTGCACGACAAGGGCCAGAAGCGCGTCATCGCCGCCCTGCCAGCCGGCCTCGATGCGGCGGTCAAGGTCGTTCTGGAAGCTGACGGCGTCGACTTCCTCAATGCCCCCGGCAGCCTGAAACGCGCCGTCCGCGACTGCCTGAAGGCCAATCTGCCGTCCTGAGACGACGGAGAGAAGAATTTATTCCTCACTGCATCTTGCGCCTCGAAGGGTAGGGATCATATGATCCACACGCCCTGATCCGGGCGGCCGCCTGTCGTTTTTCGATCCGGACAATCCGGTCAATCCGGACACTGTTTCGAGTCCGGGCCGGGAGGTCTTTCGGGGCGATCCGGACTCAGCGGACTCAACGGACTTTGTTTTTTGAGTCCCGATGCGCCACCGGCTTCAGGGCAAAAACCCGGGCCGGTGTGCACGACATGCCTTTGGTGCCGGCCCGGGACACCCTACATGCAGGGGCCCCATCGATTACAAGGAGCCTCCCATGGCCTTCACCCTGCCGCCCTTGCCCTACGCCTATGACGCGCTGGAACCCGCCATCGACAAGGAGACGATGACCTTCCACCACGACAAGCATCATCAGGCCTATGTCGACAATCTGAACAAGGCGATCGACGCCGACGCGTCGCTGCAGGGCAAGTCTCTGGAAGACCTGTTCGCCTCCATCTCGACCGCGCCCAAGGCCGTGCGCAACAACGGCGGCGGTCACTGGAACCACGCCCTGTTCTGGGAGCTGCTGGCTCCCGTCGGTCAGGGCGGCGAGCCCTCGGCCGAACTCGCCGCCGCCATCGACCGCGATCTGGGCGGGCTCGACAAGTTCAAGGAAGATTTCAACGCCGCCGGCGCCGGCCAGTTCGGCTCGGGCTGGGCCTGGCTGATCGTCCAGGACGGCAAGCTCAAGGTCACCTCGACCCCCAACCAGGACAATCCCCTGATGGACGTGGCCGAACAGAAGGGTGCGGTCGTCCTCGGGGCCGACGTCTGGGAACACGCCTACTATCTGAAATACCAGAACCGCCGCCCTGACTATCTGAAGGCCTTCTGGACCGTCGTGAACTGGAACAAGGCCAACGCCCTGTTCGCCGCCGCGACGGCTTGATCGACAAATCTGCGACAGGGGCGGGCCGTAGCGAAAGCTTCACGGTCCGCCCCACTGGCATCGCCGCCGACCGTCACTATCTCAGCTTCGCCGTTCCGCCCCCGATGCCGAGGTTTCCATGACGACCCATTTCAAGCTCGCCGCCGCGGGCCTTCTTCTGACCGGCCTGATCGCGGCCGCGGGCTGCAACCAGCCGAACGCGACGACCGAACCGGCGGCCGCCGAGGCCCCCGCCGCCAGCCCCGACGTCTACCGCTTCAAGGTCGGTACGATCGAGACCATCGCCCTGCGTGATGGCGGCATGTCCGGCGTGCCGAACGACAACACTATCCTTGGCGTCGGCCGCACCCCGGCCGAGGTCTCCGCCGTCCTGACCGCCAACAGCCTGCCGGGCGACACCTTCGACCTCAGCATCCAGCCCCTGCTGGTGCGTGACGGCCAGCGTCTGGTCCTGATCGACGCCGGAGCGGGCACCAATATGGGCGAAGGGGCCGGCAAGCTGCCCGCCAGCCTGCGCGCCGCCGGAGTCGAGCCCTCGACCATCACGGACGTCCTGATCTCTCACGGCCACGGCGACCATGTCGGCGGTCTGGTCGATGCGGCCGGGGCCCTGACCTATCCGAACGCGACCGTCCGCATGTCCGCCCCGGAATGGACCGCGCTCCAGGCCCAGGCCCCGCTGGCCGCCCTCGTCGCGGCGATCGCGCCGAAGGTCGAGACCTTCGAGCCCGGGGCCCAGGTGACCCCCGCTGTCCTCGCCGTGCCGATCCGGGGCCATACGCCCGGCCACACCGGCTATGAGGTCCGCTCCGGCGACGATCGCCTGCTCTACATCGCCGACAGCGCCCACCATCACGTCGTCTCGGTGCAGAAGCCCGACTGGGCCAACAGCTTCGACGGCAACCCGCAGGCGATGCAGAGCCGGATCGCCCTGCTCGGCCGCGCGGCCGACGAGAACCTGCGCCTGTACGCCGTCCACTTCCCCTTCCCGGGCATCGGTCGTGTGACCCGCCGCGAGGACGGAACGCTGGTCTGGGCCCCCGAGGGATCCGGCGCGACCGGCTCCTGACGGCTTGACCTGAGGGGGGCGGGCCGTCATAAGGCCTGCTTTCCCGCGCCCGGCCCCGGTCTGGCGCGTGAGATTGATTACGGACGATGCGTGGACCGCCGTTGAGATCGCCCCTCCATTCGGGGAGGGGCCGGGCCGCATCAAGTTGAAGAGAACAGAATGTCCAAGCGCCATAGCGCCAAGTACAAAATCGATCGGGCCATGGGTGAGAACCTGTGGGGCCGGGCCAAGAGCCCGGTCAACAAGCGGTCCTACGGCCCCGGCCAGCACGGCCAGCGCCGCAAGTCCAAGGTCTCCGACTTCGGCCTGCAGCTCAAGGCCAAGCAGAAGCTCAAGGGCTACTACGCCAACCTGACGGAAAAGCAGTTCCGCAAGACCTACGACGAAGCGGCTCGCCGGAAGGGGAACACCTCCGAGACCCTCATCGGTCTGCTGGAAGCCCGTCTGGACGCCACCGTCTACCGCGCCAAATTCGTGCCGACCCCCTGGGCCGCGCGCCAGTTCGTCAACCACGGCCACGTCACCGTCAACGGCAAGAAGGTGAACATCGCCTCCTACAGCCTGAAGGTCGGCGACGTCGTCGAGGTCAAGGAAAAGTCCCGCAACATGGCGCTGGTCCTCGAGGCCCAGCAGTCCGGCGAGCGCGACATCCCCGACTATCTGGAACTGGGCGACCGTGGCTTCTCGGTCCGCTTCGTCCGCTTCCCCGAACTGGCCGACGTGCCGTTCGCGGTGAAGATGGAGCCGAACCTGGTCGTGGAATACTACTCCTCCTAAGCGATCCCCGCCTTCCGGCGGACCATGGGCGGCCCCGGAGCGATCCGGGGCCGCTTGCATTTCGGGGCCTGCCCCATTGCTTTTAATTCAGATGCGGCGGGGGCCGAATTGAGCGATCCTCGGCCGTGAGGTTGAACAGGAAACGGGGCATGGCTCCCATTCGCACCTTGGTCCTGGCGGCCTGCGCCGCGCTCGTGACGTCCGGCTGCGCCCTGCTGCCCTCCGCTGAGCCGATGCGTGCCGCCGCCATGCCGGGTCAGCTTGAGCCGCTCCACGCCGCCGCCATCACCCGGGACTTCGCGGTTTTCCGCGTCAGCTCCAACGGCTGCACCGACAAGGATGATCTCAGTGCCGTGGTCGACCGCCACGGCGACACCTCGACCATCACCGTGCGCCGGCTCGATCAGGACCTGTGCGAGACCCCGGTCGCCGAAGGCGTCGAGGTGATCTGGTCGTTCGAGGAACTGGGCCTGACGCCCGGTTCGCGGGTCTCGGTCAACAACCCCTATCAGCTTCCGCCGGCGGCCTGACGTCAACGGCGCTCGAACGTCGGCAGCATGGTCGCCGGGATGCGGGTCGGTCTCAGGCTTGCGGCATCGACCAGACACCATTCCGAGACGCCCTGGGCACACAGCCGGCCCTCGCCGTCCTCGATCCGAACATAGCGGGCGAAGCGCGGGCCGTGAGGATCCCCGACCCAGGTCCGGGCCACGGCGGTGCTGTCGGGCTGCAGCGCGCGCAGATAGTCGATCTCATGCCTCAGGGCGACCCACGACCATCGGGCCCGCGTCGCCGGATCGAAGCGGGCGGTCCAGTGGGCCGTCCCCGCCTCCTGCAGCCAGCCGACATAGACGACATTGTTCACGTGCCCGTTGTCGTCGATGTGCTCGGGACGGATGGGCAGGGGCAGCTCGAAGACCTCGCGGTCCTCGCGCGGCATCAGGATGGTGCGGGCCATGGTCTCAGGCTTCGCCGAGCGGCACGCCCTTCTCGACCATCAACGCACCCAGTTCACCCGCCTGGAACATCTCACGCACGATATCCGAGCCGCCGACGAACTCGCCCTTCACATACAGCTGGGGAATGGTGGGCCAATCGGTGAAAGCCTTGATCCCGTCGCGCAGACCCTCGTCCTGCAACACATCGACGCCCACGAACGACGCCCCGAGCTGGTCGAGGATTTGCACCGCCAGCGAGGAGAAGCCGCAGCGCGGCGCGTCAGGGGTGCCCTTCATGAACAGGACGACGGGATGTTCCGCCACGGTCTGGGCGATGAAGGCATGGATCGGGTCGGCCGGGGTTTCGAGAGCTTGGTCTGACACTGGAAGACGCCTTTCGTTGCAGGCGTCAGCTAGGCACCCGGCTTCGGTCGGTCAAGGCCGGGTCGGCTCAAGCCTGCGTGTGCGGCCGCCGGCCGGGCGCGCTCAGGCCGCGACGCGCGCCATCTCGATCTGGGCGGACAGGCCCGGCGGCATGTCCCTTTCGGGCACGGCGGCCAGAACGTTCAGGCGTTCGGAATCGACCGCCCGGATCAGGACGCTCGAGATGGCCGGATCGGCCATGGCGTGGGCGAGGCAGATGGCCTCGGCGGTCCAGTGCGGGGTGCGGTGCAGGAAAGCGAATGTCCCGGCCCCGGCGAGAGGATCATCCTTGGGCCGGCCACCCGAGCCGCCACCAAAGCCGAACAGCCCCTTTTTGGGCTGATGAAGGGTCACGGCCTTCTTCTCACTATCCAGTTCTGACGGGAAATAGCCATAGGCCAGGATGGCCATATCCTGTTCGCGCGCGGCACGGACCCGCGACCGGATCCGCCAGTCGACGTTGACATGGAACGGCGTGGCCAGCACGTCGAACGCCCCCGTCGAGACATAGGCGTCCATGACTGCGGTCTCGCCGGATACCCCCAGATACCGCACCCGGCCGGTCGCCCGCAGGGCCTTGAGCGCATTGAGAGACGTCTGCGGAAGTTCGTCCTCTCCGGGTTCTTCCAGCAGGGCGACATCAATCCAGCCGAGGCCCGAGATGTGAAGGCAGCGGTCGATCGCCCCGGTCATCCCTTCGGCGGAGAAGTCCCGTTCGGACCCCCTGCGACCATCCCCGGTGCCGAGCTCAAGGCTGACGTTGAGCAGTTTGCGGTCCACATTGGACAGGGCCTGACCGACGACCTCCGCCAGCACGGGGTCGGCGGTCTCCAGCCGGTACGAGTTGATGCCAGCCTCCAGAGCCGCGTAAATCAGCTCATTGGCCGCAGCCAGCCCGCGCCCGAGGCAGTCGATGCCGAGGCTGAGGGTCAGGGCCGAGATGGCGGCGCCGGATGCGCCGAAAGGGCGATAGCGCATGGCGGATCAGCCTGTCGGTGTAGGAGCGGAGGTTTCGAGGGCCAGGGCATGCAGCGCGCCGCCCATATGGCCTTTCAGCGCGGCATAGACGAGCTGATGCTGCTTCACCCGGGGAAGGCCTGCAAAGGCGTTCGACACGATCCGGGCGCGGTAGTGGTCCCCGTCACCGGCCAGATCGTCGATGGCGATCTCGGCGTCGGGAAAGGCCGCGGTCAGATAGGCGCGAAGCGTTTCGGCGGGCATGGGCATGGCCGAGAGGATGCCGTGTAAACCTTAATGGGCCGCTACGCTGGGCGCGGCTGCCCGTTCGAGCAGGAGGACGGTCTTGTCCTGATACCGGCCCGGCTCCCGGTGCCGGTAGCCGACCCGTTCAGCCAGTTTCAGCGACGGCGCGTTCAGTGGATCGATCATGCAGACCGTACGGGGTGCCCTCAGCACCCGATCGCACCAGTCCAGCGCCGCGTCGACGGCTTCCCTTGCCAGACCCTGGCCCTGATAGCGGGGGGCCACGCCCCAACCCAGTTCGGGTGCATCCAGCACCGGCAGGCATTCCCGGCGATAGTCCAGCACCCCCACGCCGCCGACATAGTCGCCGGTCGCGGTCAGCCGGATCGACCAGTTGCCCCGGCCCAGCGCCGCCCAGTGGCCGAGATCGCGCAGCAACCGGAACCAGACCTCCTCTCCGGTCAGCGGGCCGCGCCCTGCGATCGGCCGGGTGAAGGCCTCATCGCCCCAGAGCGCGGCGACTTCATCAAGGTCGGTCACGGTCACCGGGGCCAGGGTCAGCCGCGGCGTGGTCAGGACGGGACCGATCACATCAGCCCCAGGGACTTGAGGCTGGCCACGCCGTCGCGCCCCACGATCAGGTGATCGTGGACGTCCAGCCCCAGTGCCTTTGCTGCCAGCACAATCTGTTTCGTCATCTCGATATCCGGTCGGCTGGGCGTGGGGTCGCCCGACGGATGATTGTGCACCAGAATCATGGCGGCGGCCGAGACCTCCAGACCCCGGCGAACCACTTCGCGGGGATAGACCGGGGCATGATCGACCGTACCCCGGTTCTGCACCTCGTCCAGGATCAGCTGGTTCTTCCTGTCGAGATAGAGCACCCGGAACTGCTCGCGAGGTTCATGCTGCAGGGCGACGCGCACATAGGCCAGAAGCGCGGTCCAGGAAGAAATCACCGGGCGTTTGACGGCGGGCTCCCGGGCCACCCGGGCGGCCACCTCGTGCAGGGCCGCGAGGTCCAGCGCGGTCTCCGCCCCGACGCCCTTCGTTCGCCCCCGGGAGTCCTCGGTCCGCACGGTCATCAGGTCCTCGACCGAGGCGGCCAGAACCGCAGCCAAGGAACCGAACCGGGCCAGCAGGGCCTTGGCGACCGGCTTGACGTCGCCCTGCGGCTGGCTACGGAACAGGAACAGCTCCAGCAACTCATAGTCAGGCAGGTGGGGCAGGCCCGCAGTGCGCGCCCGGTGTCTCAGCCGCTCGCGATGGCCCGCATGGTGGGGACCGGGCTTTCCTCCTGCGGGTGAGGGGGCTTCGCTGTCGTCGGTCACTCCACCCGCCCCCTGCGCTCAGGGGGTCAGGCTAGCGCGCACGGCGTCCCGTTCAAGCCCTGGCGGACTGTGGGTTGAACAGGCCGGCCGGGCTCAGGGTAAAGATCTCCACGCCGTCCTCGGTCACGCCCACGGTGTGCTCGCACTGGGCCGACAGGGACTTGTCGCGGGTCACGGCGGTCCAGCCGTCGGACAGCACCTTCACATGCGGCTTGCCCAGATTCAGCATCGGCTCGACGGTGAAGAACATGCCGGGTTTCAGCACCGCGCCCTCACCCTTCCGGCCATAGTGAAGGACGTTGGGGCTGTCGTGGAACAGGCGGCCGATGCCGTGACCGCAGAAGTCCCTGACCACACTCATCCGGGCCGCTTCCACGTGACGCTGGATGACGAAGCCAATGTCGCCGAAAGTATTGCCGGGCTTCACCTGTTCCAGTCCCAGGGCCAGCGCCTCATAGGTGACATCGACCAGTTTCCGCGCCCGGGCCCCGACCTCGCCGACGGCATACATCCGACTGGAATCGCCATGCCAGCCGTCGACGATGACGGTGTGGTCGATGTTGACGATGTCACCGTCCTTCAGCACCCGGTCGCCGGGAATTCCATGGCACACCACGTGATTGATCGAGGTGCAGACGGTTTTCATATAGCCCTTGTAACCGAGACAGGCCGGCAGCCCCCCGTTGTCGAGGGTGAACTGGCGGATGCGGTCGTCGATCTCCTGGGTCGTGACGCCCGGCACGACAAAGGGCGTGATCATGTCCAGGGCCTCGGCCACCAGGCGGCCGGCGGCGCGCATGCCGTCAAAATCCTCCGGCTGGTAAAGGCGGATGGCGCTGGTGCGGGTGAAGAACTCGGTATCCAGCTCGGGCGTCTCGTACATTCGCTTCGTCTCGGGTCGCGCCGGCCGGCGCCGTTCAGGTCAGATGGCGAGCCTAGCACGAAACCTCAAGCCGTTTCAGGGCGACGCGTCGCAGGCCCTTGCGACCTGGCTGTGCCGGCGTAGGTGTGTCCCATGACCCACGCCTCGCCCACAGCCGCCGTCCTGATCATTGGCGACGAGATCCTGTCGGGGCGGACGGCCGACACCAATCTGAACGCTATTGCCCGGTTCCTCGGTGTGCTGGGCATTGATCTGTTGGAGGCTCGCACCGTCGGCGACCGGCCGGGGCAGATCGTTGAGGCGTTGAACGCCCTGCGAACCGGCCATGACTACGTCTTCACCACCGGTGGCATCGGCCCGACGCATGACGACATCACCGCCAACTGTGTGGCAGAGGCTTTCGGTGTCAGGATCGCGGAGCGAGCCGACGCTTTGGCGATCCTTGAGCGCCGCTATGGGAATGAGCTGAACGCCGCCCGAAGGCGCATGGCGCGCATTCCGGAGGGCGGGGTGCTGATCGCAAATCCGGTGACGGATGCGCCGGGATTCCAGATCGGGAATGTGTTCGTGCTGGCGGGAGTGCCGAAGGTCATGGCGGCGATGCTGCAGGACGTCGCGCCGCGTCTGCGAACCGGCGCGGTGGTGCACGCGGTGACCGTCAGGGTCTCCGGCGTCGGCGAGGGCGCGATCGCGGCCCCCCTCGCCGAGCTGGCTGTTGCGCATGCCGACCTGTCCTTCGGCAGTTACCCGTTCGGAGCAGGTTCGGTCGGCGAGATCGGCACCAGTCTGGTGGTGCGGGGCCGGGATGCCGCGCGTGTCCCCCGGGCGGCCGAGGCCCTGATCGCGCGTCTAAGCAGGGACGGCGTCGAGGCGATTTTGATGTCCTGAACGGTCAAGCTGTGCACGGTTCGCCGAACGACGCCCATCGTAACGCAATATTGAAACGGCTACATCGCCATCATTGCAACAAATCACCGCGTCACGCACTTGGGCACAACGAGAGCCTCCCCGCTCTTCGACCCCCTGAACGCCAGTGACGCTCCGTGTGCAAGGAGCGCCCGAAAGGATGATCCATGCCCGTCTCCAACGCCCTTGCCAGCAGTCTTCGCCTCGCGGTGTCCGTGGCCGCCCTGACGGCGGTGACCACACCCGCGCTGGCCGAGGCCTTTTATCTGAAGGAGCAGTCGGTGCGCGGGGCCGGCCGGGCCTATTCCGGCGAGACGGCGGACACCGGCGTGTCGTCGCTGTGGTGGAACCCGGCTTCGATCGCCCGCAGTGGCCGCGAGGTCTATGTCGGCCTGCACGGGCTGCTGCTGGATTCCGACGTGGACAACGCCGGGTCCACCATCACCTATCCGGGCGGTGCCACGGTGCCGGTCACCGGTCCTCTTGGCACGGGCCTTGAGGGTGACCCGATCGAGAGTGGTCTGGTGCCGAACTTCGCCTTCGCCATGCCGGTCGGCGACCGGTTCGCGTTCGGCCTGAGCGTCGCGGCCCCCTACAACTTCACCACCAAATACGAGCCGGGGGCCTTCACCCGCTATGACGCGCTGACGTCGGAACTGCGCTCGGCCAACGTCGGTCTGACGGCGGCCTATCAGGTCAACGACTGGCTGGACGTCGGGGCCGGTGTCGACATCCAGTATGTCGAGGCTTTCCTCAGCTCCAGCCTGCCGAACCTCTCGCCGCTGCTGCCGGACGGCCGTTCGACCCTGGAAGGCGACGGCATCGACTATGGCTGGAATGTCGGGGCCCAGGTTCACAAGGGGGCCTGGGACTTCGGCCTGAGCTACCGGTCGGAGATCGAGCACGAGCTGGACGGCGAAGTCGGTATCTCGGGCCTGGTCGGTCCGATCGCCGGCGGCAATGTCGCCAGCGACGGGACGGCGACCTTCACGACGCCCTGGTTCGCTTCGGCCTCGGTCCGCTATGCGGTCAACGATCGCCTGACCCTGAACGGTCAGGTCAACCGGGTCGGCTGGTCGAAGTTCGACGCCATCCGCGTGCGCTACGGAACCACCGGCAACGAGATCCGTCAGGACTACAAGGACGTCACCGGAGGCTCGGTCGGCGTCGACTATGTGGCCAATGAGCGCGTCACCGTCCGCGCCGGCGTGGCCTGGGACCCGACCCCGACGCGCGACACCGAGCGCACGGCCCGCATCCCGGACGGCGACCGCTGGCTGTATTCGGCCGGTGCCTCGATCAAGGCGACCGACGCGGTCACGGTCGACACCGCCCTGACATACATCGCGCTGCAGGACTCCGACATCTCCAGTGACCGGATCCTCTATGCCGGCACGCCCGCCGCCACGACCAGCCGCCTGCGCGGCACGTCGAGCGGGTCAGGCATCGGCGCCTCGATCGGCGCACGCTGGGCCTTCTGATCCATCCGGATCAAGGACAAGACAACGGCGGGTCCCTTGCGGGGCCCGCCGTTTTTCGTTGTGACCCGCCCGCTTAGCACCGGACGGGTCCCTGTCGTATCGATCAGGCCTTGGCGACGTAGCCCTTGCCGCCGTTGGAGGGGCGACGGCCGCGGGGGCGGCGGCTGATCTCGCCGTCGGGCTTGGGCGCCGCCACCGGACGGTTGGCGTTGGCGGCCGAGCGGGCGCGGTCGGCCGCGAGCGGATCGAACGGGGTCACGCTGACGATCGAACGGTCGCCGTTGTGGCCGCGGCTATGGTCGCGGCCCCCATCACGTCCAGCATCACGCCCGCCTTCGCGGTTGCCGCCCCCATCACGATTTGGGCCGGGCTTGCGCTGGCGATGCGGCTGGCCGCCGTGGCTGGGCTTGACCCCGTCACGGCGCGGGTTGCGGTTGCGACCCTCGCCCCGCGGACGCTCTTCACGGTCGGGCATAGTCGCCTTGGTGCCGACACCGGCGGCCATGATCGACTGGTCCAGCAGGCCCAGCGACTTGTCGTTGCGGCGGTCGGTGGCCGGGATCTTCTGGCGGGTGACCTTCTCGATGTCCTTCAGCAGCTTCATCTCGTCGCCGGCGACGAAGCTGACGGCCGAGCCGTCCTTGCCGGCCCGGGCCGTGCGGCCGATCCGGTGGACATAGGCTTCCGGCACGAAGGGCAGTTCGAAGTTGACGACATGGGAAACGCCGTCGACGTCGATGCCGCGCGCGGCGATGTCGGTGGCGACCAGGACGCGCAGCTTGCCGGCCTTGAAGGCGGCCAGGGTGCGTTCACGCTGGGGCTGGGACTTGTTGCCGTGGATCGCGCCGGCCTGGACGCCACCGGCTTCCAGATAGGCCGCGACCTTGTCGGCCCCGTGCTTGGTCTTGGTGAAGACCAGGCAGCGGGTGAAGTTGTCGTCGGCGAACATCTCGGTCAGCAGGGCGCGCTTGCGGCCCTGTTCGACGTGGATGACGGTCTGGTTGATGCGCTCGACCGTGGTCGACTGCGGTGTCACCTGAACCTTGACGGGGTCCTTCAGCAGCTCGCCGGCCAGTTTCCCGATCTCGGTCGGCATGGTGGCCGAGAAGAACAGGTTCTGGCGCTTGGCGGGGATGCGGCTGACGATCTGGCGGATCGGCTTGACGAAGCCGAGGTCCAGCATCTGGTCGGCCTCGTCGAGGACGAAGATCTCGGTCGAGGACAGGTCCAGGGTCTTCTGCTGCATGTGGTCCAGCAGACGGCCGGGGGTGGCGACGAGGACGTCGAGACCGGCCTGGATGGCGCGTTCCTGCGGGCCGTATTTCACGCCGCCGAAGACGACCGCGACCTTGAAGCCGAGGTGTTTGCCGTAGGATTTGAAACTCTCGGCGATCTGGCTGGCCAGTTCGCGGGTGGGCGACAGGATCAGGCAGCGGGTGGTGCGGGGCAGGGGGGCGACGCGGTTCTCGGCCAGGCGATGCAGGATCGGCAGGGCAAAGGCAGCCGTCTTGCCGGTGCCGGTCTGGGCGATGCCCAGCAGGTCCTTGCCCTTCATGACGTCAGGAATGGCCTGGGCCTGGATCGGGGTGGGGATGGTGTAGCCCTCGGTGGCGAGGGCCTGCAGCAGGGCCTTGTTGAGGCCGAAGGATTCGAAGGTAGTGGTCACGTGTGACGTTCTTTCGCGTGCGGCGACGCGCATCGGCCGGGCATGACGCCAGAGAGCCGCGCGCCGCCAATCCCGACGGATCCCCAAAGTGGCGATCGCGGGCTTGATCGGGCGCCGCCCCGCGTGTCCGGGCAGCGTAGTGAACTTGAGGGCCGGCCGCTGCTACAGTCAGGTCTTCATGGGGAGGAAGACCCACACGCGCTGGAGCGCACCGGGGATCGCTAGAGTGCGACGGTGCGGCAGATGGGCCGTTGATACGGCAAAGTCAAGGCGGGGCGGACGAAGCCGGACTCGGAAACAGTGTCCGGATGGTCCGGATGGTCCGGATGGGTGGGCCGCTCTTTCCGTCATGCTGTGCCGATGGACACCGAGGCTGTCAGTGTAGCGTGCCCGCGGAGACCGTATGGTCGGGCCTGGCCTGTTTCGCAGCCCGCGTTGATTTCAGGGCGAAATTCAGCGCGTGCGTTGAACGGATGACCCCTTTCGTCTCTACGTTCCCGGCTGAATATACGGAATGGCGGCGAACAGGCGGCGTTCGGCTCCGCGGGGATCGTCCTCCATCCGCGGCGGCGCATCCATGATCATCGTCTGGCGGCGCGTCAGGTCATAGGGGGCCCAGACAGGCAGGCCGGCGTGGTTGGGATCGCCGTCGCGGGCCAGGGCGACGAAGGCCCGGCTGAGGCAGTCGGCCATGGTCTGGGCCTGCGGCCCCTGCGCCCGGCTGCCGGTCGCCGTAACGTTGTCCAGCGCCAGCGGGATGTCGTCGGTGTGCATGGCCCCGCGCCGTCCGCCGTCGATCGGCGAGGTCCAGTCCAGTTGATAGACGAAGGCCGGCGTTCCCGCCGCCGCCCGGGCCTCGGCCTCGATGATCGCCCCGCGCCACGAACGGGCGGCGGTGGTGGCGGCGAAGAAGACGTCGGACGGGCTGTAGTCCGGATACATGCCCCGATAGGCGGCGATGACCGGCTCGGGGGCTACGTCGATACGCATGTTGGCGAAGGTCATCTTGCCCGGCAGGTCGTCCCAGCCCAGCGTGTGATTGGCCGGATCGCCGCCGAGGAAGGCGCGAGTCTCGTCATGGGTGTTGCCGATGATCATCGGGATATGGGCCGACTGGGTCGGGGCGTCGGGATAGAATGGATGTCGGGGCAGGGACCGGTCGTCCAGCACCGGACCGAAATACAGCGACCCGAAGCCCAGCACGGGATCGGTGATCTCGGATGCCTTCAGCAAGGTCTCCACCGGCAGGGTGGCAACCTCGGCGGCCCGATCGGGCGGCAGGTTCAGGGCGTCCAGCCAGGCGAGGGTCCGGCGGGTGGCGTTCATGGGGCCCGAGGCGGTCACCTGTTGCCCGCTCATGGTCGCAACCCGATGAAACAGGCCGGCGGCGGCGGGCGTCGCCATCAGGGTGGCGATCTTGGCACCCCCACCCGATTGGCCGAACACCATGACCCGGCCGGCATCGCCGCCGAAGGCCGCGATATTGTCCCGCACCCATTGAAGCGCGAGAATCAGGTCCAGCTGGCCGGCGTTGCCGCTGTCGAGGAAGGGCGCGCCCGCGATGCGCGACAGATAGCCATAGCCGAACAGGTTCAGCCGGTGGTTCACGGTGACGACGACCACGTCGTTGCGTCGCGCCAGCCGGGTGCCGTCGTACAATGGACTGGAGCCGGAGCCGTTCGAATAGGCCCCGCCGTGGATATAGACCATGACCGGACGGCGCGCCCGATCCAGCCCCGGCGACCAGACGTTCAGGAACAGGCAGTCCTCGCTCTGGTTCGGCTCCGATCCGCCCTGGGGGCTGGCGGGGCCGTAGGCGAAGGCCTCGATCGGCGAGGTCCATGGGGCGGGGGCGACCGGCGGCTGGAACCGGCGCGGGCCGGTGTCCGCCCCGTAGCGTACCCCCTTGAACACGGCGACGCCCCCGTCCTTCCGGCCCCGGACGGGACCGTGGGTCGTGGCGACGACCGGATGAGTCTGGCGCGCAAGGGCGGGACCTGCGGGGATGCCAAGGGCGAGACCGGCGGCGAGGACGGAGCGACGTCTGAAGGGGGGCATCGGCGGAGTAAAGCCAAGTCGCGGCGGCCTGTCACCGGTGTCAATCCGATCCGGCCTTGCGGTGCCGCAGTGGCCCGGCTCTAGTGTGATCACGCATTGTTACGAGCCGCCTCCCTGACCGGCTCCCGCCCGGAGATGCCTGAATGACCCACCACGACCGTGCCGGCCTGTCGGTCGATCCCGCCCTGTCCGCCTTTCTGGAGGACGAGGTGCTGCCGGGTCTGGTGATCGCGGCCGACGGCTTCTGGGCCGGTGTTGCGGCACTCTTCGCGCGGTTCGCCCCCGAGAACCGAAAGCTGCTGCTGCGGCGCGATATCCTGCAGTCGCGCATCGACAGCTGGTCGGCGGAGCGGAAGGGCCAGCCGCACAATCCAGCCGCGACCGAGCGCTTCCTGAGGGACATCGGCTATCTGGTCGATGAGCCGGCCCCGTTCGCGGTGACGACCGAGCGGGTCGATGACGAACTGGCCCGGCTGGCCGGGCCGCAGCTGGTGGTGCCGATCCTGAACGCGCGCTTCCTGCTGAACGCGGCCAATGCCCGTTGGGGCAGCCTGTATGACGCGCTGTACGGCACCGATGCCCTGGGCGATCTCCCGCCCGCCGGCGCCTATGACGCTGCCCGCGGGGCCCGGGTGGTGTCGCGCGCAAAGGCCTTTCTGGACGAGGCGGTGCCGCTGGAGACCGGGTCCCATTCCGGCGTCACCGGCTGGACGGTCGAGGCCGGGCGGCTGGTCCCGGGGCTTCGAAGCCCTGCCCAGTTCGTCGGCTATCGCGGCGATCCTGCGGCCCCGACCGTCATCCTTCTGGTCAACAACGGCCTGCATATCGAACTGGTGATCGACCGGTCCAGCGCCATCGGGGCGGCGGACCCGGCCGGGCTGTCGGACGTGGTGCTGGAATCGGCCCTGTCGACCATCTGTGATCTGGAGGATTCCGTCGCGGCCGTGGATGCGGAAGACAAGGTCGCGGCCTATCGCAACTGGCTGGGCCTGATGAAGGGCGACCTGTCGGCCCGCTTCAGCAAGGGCGGCCAGGCCCTGACCCGGACGCTGGAGCCGGACCGGACCTTCATCGCCCCGAACGGTGGCGCGGTGACCCTGAAGGGCCGGTCGCTGCTGTTCGTCAGGAACGTCGGCCATCTGATGACCAATCCGGCCGTTCTCCTGCAGGACGGAACCGAGGCCCCGGAGGGCATCCTCGACGCCATCGTGACCTCCCTGATCGCGATGTACGATCTTCGCGGGCTGGGCGGGTTCACCAACTCGGCGACGGGTTCGGTCTATATCGTCAAGCCCAAGATGCACGGCCCTGAAGAGGCCACCTTCACCAACCGGCTGTTCGACGCAGTCGAGGATCTGCTGGGGCTTACCCGCCACACGATCAAGGTCGGGGTGATGGACGAGGAGCGGCGCACCAGTGCCAATCTGGCGGCCTGTATCCATGCGGTGAAGGACCGGATCGTCTTCATCAACACCGGCTTCCTCGACCGCACCGGCGACGAGATCCACACCGCCATGCAGGCCGGACCGGTGGTCCGGAAGGCCGATATCAAGAGCTCGAAATGGATCGCGGCCTATGAAGCCAGGAATGTGGCCATCGGCCTCGCCTGCGGTCTGTCCGGCCGGGCCCAGATCGGCAAGGGGATGTGGGCGGCCCCCGACCGCATGGCCGACATGCTGGAGCAGAAGATCGGCCACCCGCGGACCGGGGCCAACACCGCCTGGACGCCGTCGCCGACTGCGGCGACCCTTCATGCGCTGCACTATCACGCCGTCGATGTGTTCGCAGTGCAGACCGAGGTCGCGGCCCGCCCGACGCCGGGGCTGGAGGACCTGCTGACCCCGCCGCTGGCGTACGGCGCGAACTGGACGGAGCAGGCCGTGCGCGACGAGCTGGACAACAATGCGCAAGGCATCCTGGGCTATGTCGTGCGCTGGATCGATCAGGGCGTGGGCTGTTCCAAGGTGCCCGACATCCACGACATCGGGCTGATGGAGGACCGCGCGACCCTGCGGATCAGTTCACAGCATATCGCCAACTGGCTGCTGCACGGGGTCTGTACGGCGGAGCAGGTCGACGCGGCATTCCTGCACATGTCGGCCAAGGTCGACGCCCAGAACGCGGGCGATCTGCTCTATCGTCCGATGACTGAAGATCCGGACGGGTCGCTGGCCTTCCAGGCCGCTCGCGCCCTGGTGTTCGAGGGGGTGGATCAGCCCAACGGCTATACCGAACCCCTGCTGCACGCCTTCCGGCGAAGGGTAAAGGCGGGCTGACGCGGCGGAGCAGGGCCAAGGCGCTTGCCCCGATCCTGACACAATCGTAACTTGCCCGGCGCGGGCGGACCTGACAAGGTCGCTTGACTGTCAGGGGAGTCCGGCATGCTGTCGATCAAGAATCTCGTCCACGTCTATGCCAACGGCACCCGCGCCCTGGACGATGTCTCCCTGACCGTGCCGACCGGCATGTTCGGCCTGCTGGGGCCGAACGGGGCGGGCAAGTCGACGCTGATGCGCTCGATCGCGACGCTGCAGACACCGACCTCCGGCACCATCGATTTCGACGGCATCGACGTGATCCGGGAGCCGGAGAAGCTGCGGCGCACCCTCGGCTACCTGCCCCAGGATTTCGGCGTCTATCCGCGCGTCTCCGCGTACGACATGCTCGATCACATGGCGGTGCTGAAGGGCATCGCCTCGGGCAAGGACCGCAAGGAGACGGTCGAGACCCTGCTGAACCAGACCAATCTCTGGTCGGTGCGCAAGAAGGCGCTGGCGGGCTTTTCGGGCGGCATGCGGCAGCGCTTCGGCATCGCCCAGGCCCTGATCGGCAACCCGCAACTGATCATCGTCGACGAGCCAACAGCCGGCCTGGATCCGGAGGAGCGCAACCGCTTCCTGAACCTGCTGGCCGAGATCGCCGACAATGTCGTCATCATCCTGTCGACCCACATCGTCGAGGACGTGGCCGACCTGTGTCCGCGCATGGCGGTGCTGGCGGGCGGCAGGATCCAGCTGGAAGGGGCACCGGCCCAGTTGATGGAACAGCTCAGCGGCCGGGTCTGGAAGAAGACCATCGACAAGGATGCGCTCGAGGAGCACCGCGCGAAACATGAGGTCATCTCGACCCGTCTGTTCGCCGGCAAGACTGTGATCCATGTGCTGGCGGACCGGCGTCCGGGCGAGGGCTTCGAGCCGGTCCCCGGGGGGCTGGAGGACGTCTATTTCTCGACCCTGTCGGCCTCGCGCAAGGTCGCGGCGTAAGACGATGTTCGGGAAAATCGCCGCCTTCGAATTCCGCTACCAGCTGCGCCAGCCGGCTTTCTGGGTCATCGCCATCCTGTTCGGCCTGCTGGGGTTCGGCCTGATCGCCGCAGGGGACAACATCTCCATCTCCGGCGGGGGCAATACGAATCTGAACTCGCCCTATTCGCTGATCATCACCCATCTGATCATGGGCGTCTTCTTCATGCTGGCCACTACGGCCATCGTGGCCAATGTGGTGGCGCGCGACGCCACGACCGGCTTCGGGCCCATGATCCAGGCCAGTCAGGTCACGAAGTTCGACTATCTGTACGGGCGGTTCGCCGGAGCCTTCGGGGCGGTCGCCCTGTGTTTCCTCAGTGTCGCGATCGGGACCCTGGCCGGGACCCTGATGCCCTGGGTCGATCGCGAGACCCTGGGGGCCTTCCGGCCCGGTGACTATGCCTTTGCCTATCTGGTGTTCGGCCTGCCGGCGGTGTTCCTGACCTCGGCGATCTTCTTCGCCCTGGCGACCGTGACCCGGTCGATGATGGCCACCTACGTGGGGGTCGTCGCCTTCTTCATCGTCTATCTGACCCTGACGTCCTCGCTGGACCGGCCCGAGTTCCGCACGGCCATGGCCTGGCTGGAGCCGTTCGGTCTTTCCGCTTTCGCCGAAGTCTCGCGCTACTGGACCCCGGCCGAACGCAACACGCGGCTGCCCGAGCTGAGCGGCGTGCTGCTGTACAACCGGCTGATCTGGACCGGGGTCGGGCTGCTGTTCCTGGCCGCGGCCGCGGTTCTGTACCGGCCGGCGGCGCGAGGAGCCAAAACCGGAAAGACCGAGAAGCTCCGGGCCCTCGCCGAAAAGGCACCGGCCGCGGCCGCGCCTTCCGGCCCCCTGCCTGCCCCCTCCTATGGTCTGGCCGCGGGCTGGGCCCAGTTGCGCAGGCGCACGGGGTTCGAGATGGCCTTCATCTTCCGGAGCCCGGCCTTTGCGGTGCTGATCGTTCTGGGCGCGTTCAACGCGATCGCAGCCCTGCTGTTTGCGGGTGAGGCCTTTGGCACCCCGACCCTGCTGGTCACCCGCACGGTGATCGGGGTCCTGACCGGTGCCTTCGGCCTCATCTCGATCATCGTGGCCATCTACTATGCCGGCGAACTGGTCTGGCGCGACAGGGATCGGCGCACCCACGAGATCGTGGACTCCACGCCCACGCCCGACTGGACCTTCCTGCTGCCCAAGGTTCTGGGGCTGACCCTGGTTCTGGTTTCGGTCCTGCTCGCGGCGGTCGCCTCGGGCATCGCAGTCCAGCTCTACAAGGGCGAGGTGGCGCTGGAACTGGACAAATATCTGTTCTGGTATGTCCTGCCCGAGACCATCAGCTATGCCCTTCTGGCCGTGCTGGCCATCTTCATCCAGGCCATGTCGCCGAACAAATTCGTCGGCTGGGCCATCATGGTGGTCTATCTGATCAGCACCCTGGTGCTGGCCAACCTCGGCTTCGACCATGTTCTGTACCGCTACGGGGCCACGCCGGCGGTGCCGCTGTCGGACATGAACGGGCGCGGGGATTTCGGCACTGCGGCCAACTGGCTGACCGCCTACTGGACCGCCTTCGCCACCCTGCTGATGGTCGTGACCTATGGGCTCTGGCGGCGGGGGACCGAGACCCGCTTCATGCCCAGGCTGAGGCGCCTGCCTCACCGGCTGAAGGGGCCGGCCGGTGGCCTTGCGGCTGTGGCGTTGCTGGCCTTCGTCGGTCTGGGCGGCTTCATCTTCGTCAACACCAATGTCTGGAACGAGTATCGCAGCCGCGACTGGTCCGAGACCCTCCAGGCTGACTACGAAAAGACCCTGCTGGCCTTCGAGGACACGCCCCAGCCGTCGATCGTCAGCGTCACGCTCGATCTGGATCTGGACCCACACACGCCCCGTCTGGTCACCACAGGCCGTTATGTGATCGAGAACCGGACCGGTGCCCCGCTCAGCGAGATGCATCTGCGCTGGCTGGATTCCGACCTGCAGATGGTCCGGCTGGAGGTCCAGGGCGCGACCATGGCGCGCGAGTGGGAGCGGTTCGACTACCGCATCTACCGGTTCGCCACCCCCATGGCTCCGGGCGAACGGCGCACCGTGTCGTTCGAAACCCTGTTGACCCAGAAGGGCTTCCCGAACAGTGGCGCGATCAGGAGCCTGGTGGACAACGGCACCTTCATCAACAACTCGGGCTTCGCGCCGCAGATCGGCATGGATCGCGACGGCCTGCTGACCGACCGGACCAAGCGGCGGAAGTTCGGCCTGCCGGCCGAGCTGCGCATGGCCAAGCTGGAAGACACTTCGGCCCAGGGCAGGAATTACATCGGCGCCGACTGGGTCACCGCCGACATCACTGTCACCACGGTCGCGGACCAGACCCCGATCGCGCCGGGCTACAAGGTGTCTGACGTCACCGAGGGCGGCCGCCGCACGGCCCGGTTCGTGACCGAGGCCCCGATCCTGCACTTTTTCTCGGTGCAGTCTGCCAACTATGAGGTGCTGCGGGAGACCCATAACGGCGTCGAACTGGCCGTCTATCATCAGCCCGGCCATGAGCGGAACGCGCCGCGCATGATCGCCGCGATGAAGGCGGGGCTGGACTATTTCCAGCCGGCCTTCGGTCCCTATCAGTTCCGTCAGGCCCGGATCATCGAATTCCCCTACGGCCAGTTCGCCCAGGCCTTCGCCAACACCATGCCGTACTCGGAAAACATCGGCTTCATCGCCGACTTCCGGAATCCCGAGAAGATCGACTACGTCACCTACATCACTGCCCATGAGCTGGGTCATCAGTGGTGGGCGCACCAGGTGGTGGGGGCCAATATGCAGGGCGCGACCAGCCTGTCCGAGACCCTGGCCCAGTACTCGGCGCTGATGGTGATGAAGCAGACCTATGGTCCCGACAACATCCGCCGCTTCCTGAAATATGAACTCGACAACTACCTCGGCGCGCGCGGAACCGAGCGGCTGGAGGAGCTGCCGCTCTACCGGGTCGAGAACCAGGGCTATATCCATTACCAGAAGGGCGGTCTGGTCATGTATCTGCTGGCGGACCAGATCGGCGAGGATCGGGTCAATGCGGCGCTGCGCACGCTGATCCAGCGGTTCGGCTTCCAGGGCGCGCCCTATCCGCGCTCGCTGGACCTGGTCGCGGCGCTGCGGGCCGTGGCCCCGGCCGACAAACAGGCGCTGATCACCGACCTGTTCGAACGGATCACCCTGTATGACGTCAAGACGACCGCCTCGACGGCCAGCCGACGCGCCGACGGACGCTGGGATGTGACGGTCACGGTGGAGGCGCGCAAACTGTACGCCGATGGCGAGGGGGAGGAGACCGAGGCCCCGCTGAACGAGACCTTCGACATCGGCCTGTTCAGCGCCGAACCGGGCAAGCGGGCCTTCGACGAAAAGGATGTGATCCTGTTCGAGCGGCGCCCCCTGCGCAGCGGAACCCAGACCTTCCGCTTCACCACGGCCACCAAGCCGAGCTTCGCCGGGGTCGATCCCTACAACAAATGGATCGATCGCAACTCCGACGACAATGTGAGGGGTGTCGACTGACGGGCGTCCTTCACCCGCCCGCCCGGACCGGCTATGCCCGGGACGGGAGACTCATATGACGCGGAACAGCGCAGACTATCTGACCGGCTTCGGCAATCACTTCGCCACCGAGGCCGTCCCCGGGGCCCTTCCGGTCGGGCGCAACTCGCCGCAGGCCACGCCGATGGGCCTGTATGCCGAACAGCTGTCCGGGACGGCCTTCACCGCGCCGCGGTCCGAGAACCGCCGCAGCTGGCTGTACCGGCTGCGGCCCTCGGCCCAGCATCCGGCCTACCGACCTTTCGCCCAGGGTCTGCTCCGCTCGGGCCCGTTCCATGACGCCCCGCCCAGCCCGAACCGCATGCGCTGGGATCCCCTGCCGATGCCGGACGCACCGACCGACTGGGTCGAGGGGCTGGTGACCTATGGCGGCAATGGCGATGCCGACGCCCAGACCGGCGTGGGCATCCACCTGTACGCCGCCAACCGGTCGATGGTGGACCGGGTCTTCTACGACGCCGACGGCGAGCTGCTGATCGTGCCGCAACAGGGCGAAGCGGTGTTCGTCACCGAGTTTGGCCGCATGGATGCCGCGCCCGGCCACATCGTGGTCATCCCGCGCGGCGTGCGGTTCCGGGTGGAGTGCGAAGGGCCGATCCGGGGCTATGTCTGCGAAAACTATGGCGCGCCTTTTCGCCTGCCCGATCTGGGACCGATCGGGTCGAACGGCCTGGCCAACCCCCGCGATTTCGAGACCCCGGTGGCCGCGTTCGAGGATGTCGCCCGCCCGACCGAATGCGTCCAGAAATACGGTGGCCGCCTGTGGACCACGACCTTCGCCCACAGCCCGCTGGATGTAGTCGCCTGGCACGGCAACCATGCGCCGTACCGCTACGACACCGCCCGCTTCAACACCATCGGCACAATCAGTTTCGACCATCCGGACCCCTCGATCTTCACCGTCCTGACCAGCCCGTCGGACACGGCCGGCACGGCCAACTGCGACTTCGTCATCTTCCCGCCGCGCTGGATGGTGGCCGAGGACACCTTCCGCCCGCCGTGGTTCCACAGGAACGTCATGAGCGAGTTCATGGGGCTGGTGACCGGGGCCTATGATGCGAAGGAGGGCGGCTTCGCGCCGGGCGGGGCCAGTCTGCACAACTGCATGAGCGGCCACGGGCCGGACCAGGCCAGCTATGAGAAGGCGGTCGCCGCCGATCTGAAGCCGGTGAAGATCGAAAACACCCTGGCCTTCATGTTCGAGACGCGGTTTCCGATCCGCACCACGGAATGGGCGCAAACGACGCCGACGATGCAACTTGACTACGATGATGTCTGGACCGGTTTCGCCAAGGGCGACGTCGGTCGCTGAAAGGACCTTCGATGCGCCTGCTGATCGCCGCTCTCGCCCTAGCCGCCGCCGCCTGTTCGCCGATGGCCGGACAGGCTCCCGACGCCGGGACCCCGACCCAGGGTGCCGAGGCCGCCTGCGCGGCCCGGGGCGGCACCTTGCAGCCCGTGGGCCGGATGCAGTCGATCCAGTGCGTGATCCGCTATGCGGACGCCGGCCAGCGCTGCACCGACGGTGACCAGTGCAGCGGCGACTGCCTTCTGCCCGAGGCCGGCAGCGTGCCGGATGGCGGAGCCGCGGTCGGCCAGTGCGCCCCGACCAGCAACCGTTTCGGCTGCGCCACCCGGGTCGAGGACGGCAAGGCCGAGCCGACCCTCTGCATCGACTGAGGCCGATGCATCCGCCCCGGCCGTGCTAGCGTTGCTGCCGCATGACCCTGACTGAGCTCGCCGCCCTGCTGGGCCTGAACCTGATCCTGATCGTGGCCGGCATGGCGGGGCTGTGGACCCTCGCCTTGAGGCTAAAGGACGTCAGTTTCATCGACGCGGTCTGGCCGCTGGGGATGCTGTTCCTGGCCCTGATCACCTTTCCGCGTACGGACGGCGATCCGGTCCGCAAGGGGCTGATCCTGTGGCTGTGCGCGGTCTGGGCTCTCCGCCTCGGCTGGCATCTGTTCCGCCGCTGGCGCGCCCATGGCGTGGATGGCCGCTATGCCGACATCGTCGAACATCAGGAGCGGAGGCAGGGCTGGAGCTTCGGTAAGACGGCGCTGCTGTTCGTCTTCCTGCCGCAGGGGGCTCTGGCCTGGTTGACCAGCCTGCCGGTCCAGCTGGGCCAGGTCTCCCCCATGCCGCCCATGGGCTGGATCGGCTGGATCGGGGCCATGATCGTCGTCGTCGGGATCGCCTTCGAGAGCATCGGCGACGCCCAGCTGGCGGCCTTCAAAAAGGACCCCGCCAACAAGGGCAAGGTGCTGGACACCGGCCTGTGGCGCTACACCCGCCATCCCAACTATTTCGGCGACGCCTGCGTCTGGTGGGGGCTGTGGCTGATCGCGGCCGAGACCGGCTGGATCGGGCTCGCCTCCATCCTGGGCCCGATCTTCCTGACCTTCACCCTGACGAAGTGGTCGGGCATCGGCATCACCGAAAAGTCGACGGCCAGGACCAAGCCCCGGTATGCCGACTACATCCGCCGGACCAGCGCCTTCATACCTTGGCCGCCCAAAGGTCAGCGGCCCGACTTGTCATCCACGAGCGATCAATAACCGACGTCTCGTGCGCCAGTGGCTTATGTAATCGCCGTTCAGAATCCGTAGTTCTACCTAGCTTGGCCATACTTCGACGAACATGGTCATTTCTTTAGCTTCCCGTTAACCGGTCGACGACAGGAGTCCTGCAAGCGCTATTCATCCGGGAGGAGAAATCCATGAGAGCGAAAGCAGTATATTTGGCCTTTGCGCCGGTCGTCCTTGTATCATCCGTGACGCCGGCGCTCGCCGCAGAGCCCGGAGACAGGGCCGCCGAGCTGGTCGTCACCCAGGCCCAGCCCGCCCGCACCCCGGCCACTCTCGCCAACCCGATTCAGGTCTTCTCGACCGGTGTGGCCCGGGGCCGCGACCCGCTGGACAGCGCCACTTCGACCAGCGGCCTGCAGCAGAGCGAGATCGAGCTCCTCGGGGCCCGCTCGCTGGGCGACATCCTGCGCAATATCCCGGGCATCCGCACCGAATCCTCGACGGGTGACGGCAGCTCCGCCTACACCATCCGCGGCCTGCCCCTGGCCTCGGGCGGCTCGAAATACATGCAGATCCAGGAGGACGGCCTGCCTGTCCTGGAGTTTGGCGACTTCTTCAACGGTGCCACGGACATCTTCATCCGGGCCGACTTCAATCTCGCGGCGGTGGAGGCCATTCGCGGCGGTTCGGCTTCGACCTTTGCCTCGAACTCGCCGGGGGGCGTCATCAACCTGATCTCCCGGACCGGGGACGTGAGGGGGGGTGCGATCCAGCTGACGACCGGGCTCGACTACGACATGGACAGGGTGGACTTCCACTACGGTTCGCCCATCACCGACACCCTGCGCTTCCATATGGGGGGCTTCTACCGCACTGGCGAGGGCCAGCGGGATGTCGGCTTCAACGCTTACGAGGGCGGCCAGCTCCGGTTCAACATCACCAAGGATTTCGCCAACGGCTACGTCCGCCTGTCGGGCAAGTATCTGGACGATCGCTCGCCACACTATCTGTGGGGCCCGGTGCGGATCACGGGCACCAATGACAATCCGGTTTTCAGCAGCTTCGAGGGCTATGATGTCCGCCGCGACTCCATGCTCTCGGGCAATCTCGGCGATCTGATCACGCTGGACGCCGACAACAATCCGACCGTGCTGCCGCTCAGCCAGGGGCAGGACGCCAACGTCCGGTCCATCGGTATCGAGTCGCGCTTCGACGTCGCGGACTGGACCATCACCCACCGCGCCCGTTACTCGGAAATCGCCGGCGGAACGACCCGCAACCTCGTCTCGAACATCTATTCCGGTAGCGCCCTGCCGGCCTCTCTGGGGGGCGGGACGGGCACCTTCACCTATGCCACGGGCCCACGCGCCGGCGAGGTCATCTCCAGCCTCGGCACCCTGAACGGCAACGGCCTGGTCGTGGCGTCAGCCCTTAACCGGATCGATTCCAGTGACCTCGGCAACTTCATCAATGACCTGCGCGCCACCCGGGCCTTTACCCTGCCCCGCGGCGAGCTGACCCTGACCGGCGGCCTTTACAACTCGCGCCAGAACTTTCGCAGCGACTGGCTCTATTCGAACCACCTGCAGGACGTCGCCGGCGACGGCCAGTCGGCCCTGATCAACTTCACCAACGCCGCCGGGGTGGCCCAGTCCCAGGACGGTTATCTGGGCTTCAACCGGTCAGGCGGTACTGCCTTCTTCCGGCGTCGCTACGACGTCCAGTACGAGATTGCCGCGCCCTATGGCTCGGTCAACTATCGCTCTGGCCCGTTCTCCGTGGGGGCAAGCCTCCGCTACGATACGGGCCAGGTCAGCGGCGAGCTGTTTGGCGCTGACTTGGGCGGCGGTCGTGTCGGGATCATGCCGGTCGACTTTAACGGTGATGGCGTGTTCTCCGTAGCCGAAGGCCGTACGGCCTTCACGCCGCTCGACCGTCCGGCCCCGGTCGACTACGACTACGACTATCTCAGCTATTCCACCGGCGTCACCTACCGCGTTGCGGAGCCGTTCGCCCTGTTCGCCCGGTACAGCCGCGGTGCCCGTGCGGCGGCTGACAAGGTCCTGTTCTCCAGCAAGGTCAGCACCATCGACGGCAGCATGCCCGATCCGGAGGACGGCTACGACGTCGTCGAGCAGCTGGAGGGCGGGTTTAAATACCGCACGCCGCAACTGACGTTCAACGTTACCGGTTTCTCCGCCGATACCGAGGACACCAACGTCCAGGCAGGGGCCATCACCACCGACCGCGAGTACACGGCCTATGGGGTTGAGGCGGAGGGTTCCTACCGCCGGGGCGGGTTCAGCTTTACCGGCGGAGTGACCTGGACCCAGGCGGAGATCGTCAGTGACCGCGCCAATGCTGCGGTCGCCGGGATGGTGCCTCGCCGGCAGCCCGACTTCCTCTTCCAGGCCACCCCGGTGTACGAGACCCGGGACTTCACCGTCGGGGCGAACCTGATCGGGGCTACGAGCAGTTGGTCCGACGACGTGAATGTCCTGAAGGTGCCGGGTTACACCTTGGTCAACGCCTTCGTGCAGTATCGTCCGCTGGACCGGGTCCAGCTGATGCTGGTCGCCAACAACCTGTTCGACGAGGTGGCCTGGTACGAGATTACGTCACGGTCGGTGCCGACCAACGGCGTCGGCCGCGGTCGGGCCGCCAACGGCCGCACGGTGTCCCTCTCGGCCCGGTACGACTTCTGAGGTCCGGAGGGCTGCTGCTCGCCTCGCGGCGCAGCAGCCCTATCCGGCCTCGGCGAAGGCGACCCGCGCGGCCCCCAGCAGGGCCGCGTGCTTGTGGGTGATCACCCAGGTCGGGATGTCGGCCATATAGTCCTTGAACCGACCTTTCCGCTCGAACCGCTGGCGGAACGGGCTGGCCTTCAGGAAGGGCAGGATGCGTGGGGCGATGCCGCCGGCGATATAGACCCCGCCGCGCGCGCCGGTGGTCAGGGCGATGTCGCCGGCCACGGCTCCCAGAATGGCGCAGAACCGGGCGAGGGTCGCCCCGCACGGGCTGTTCGGATCGGCCAGGGCGGTGGTGGTGATCTCGGCCGGATCATCGATATGGGTCTCGCGACCGTCGATCTCGGCCAGGGCGCGGTGCATGTTCAACAGGCCCGGCCCGCAGATCAGCCGCTCGATCGAGACCCGGTCATAGCGGCGGCGCAGGATGCGCAGGATCTCGTCCTCGACCGGGTCGCCCGGCGGGAAACAGGCATGGCCGCCTTCCGACGGCATGGCCATCTCCTTGCCGTGGGCGTCGCGCACCAGGGCCGAGACGCCGAAGCCGGTGCCGGGTCCCAGCACGGCGATGGTGGCATGGGGGTCGCCGGCCTCGGGCCCGCCGAGGCGCTCCAGCTTGTCCGCCGGGATGATCGGCGCGCCCCAGGCCAGGGCCTCGAAATCATTGATCAGCTTGACCGGGTTCAGGCCCAGGGTCTGCAACTCGGTCTCCGACACCGCCCAGGGGCTGTTGGTCAGGTCGATGGCCCCGTCCTCGACCGGCCCGGCCACGGCGATGACGCCGCCGGTCGGCTTGACCTCGCAGCCGTCGACGAAGGCGGCGACGCCCTTCAGGAAGGTCGGATACTGGTCCGCGGGAAAGCTCTCATGGTGGTCGAGGACCGGTTTGCCATCGACCATGCGGGCGATGGCGAAGCGGGCATTGGTGCCGCCAACGTCACCGACCAGAAGCGTCTTGCCGTTACTCATGCGTCGATTTCCCGGTCCTGGACATTGGCGTCCGCTACGTCGCGGATCTCTGGTTGTTGCTGGGTGGGTTCGGCCACGAAACAGACCGAGGCCCCCTGTTCGGCCGAGGAGACGACGGCGCGGAAGGCCCCGAACAGCTCGCGGCCATAGCCCCAGCTCTGGACGGACGCGGGCCGGGCCCGTTCGCGGGTCGACAGGTCGGCGGCCACGGTCAGGACCCCGGCCTCGGCGTCGAGCCGGACGAGATCGCCCTCGTGCACGAAGGCCAGCGGTCCGCCATCCAGCGCTTCCGGACTGACATGGATGGCGGCCGGGGTCTTGCCCGAGGCCCCGGACATGCGGCCGTCGGTGACCAGGGCGATCGGCACGCCCCGGTCCTGCAGAACGCTCATCAGGGGCGACAGGGAGTGCAACTCGGGCATGCCGTTGGCCTTGGGCCCCTGGAACCGCAGGACGATGACGCCGCCCGTGTCCAGCTCGCCGCGCTGGAAGGCGGCGAGCACCTCTTCCTGGGCGTCGAACACCCGGGCCGGGCCCTCGACGATCCGGTGCTGCGGCTTGACCGCCGAGATCTTGATGACGGCGCGGCCGAGGTTGCCCTTGACCAGACGCAGGCCGCCCTCGGTGTCGAACGGGTCGGAGGCGGGGCGCAGGATGTCGCGATCGAGACTTCTCGGCCACCCCGTCCTTCCAGACCAGCTGGCCGTCGATCATCGCCGGCTCCTGGAAGTAATGATGGATGCCCCGGCCCATGATGGTCATGACGTCGGAGTGGATATGGCCGGCCTGGGCCAGTTCGCGGGCCACGAAGGCCACGCCGCCGGCCGCCTGGAAGGCGTTCACATCGGCCGAGCCGTTGGGATAGACCCGGGCCAGCAGCGGCGTCACCGACGACAGCTGGTCCATGTCTGTCCAGTCGATCAGCACCCCCGCCGCCCGGGCCATGGCGACCAGATGGATGGCGTGGTTGGTCGATCCCCCGGTGGCCAGCAGGGCCACGATCATGTTGACGACCGACTTCTCGTCGACGACGTCGGCCATGCGGCATTCGCCCGACTGGGCCAGCTCGACCGACCGCTTCGCCGCCGCCGCCGTCAGGGCGTCGCGCAGGCCGGTCTCGGGATGGACGAAGGCGGTGGACGGCATGTGCAGCCCGCCCAGCTCCATCATCATCTGGTTCGAGTTGGCGGTGCCGTAGAAGGTGCAGGTGCCGGGCGAATGGTAGCTCCCGATCTCGGAGGCCAGCAGTTCGGCGCGGTCGACCTTGCCCTGCGCATATTCGGCCCGGACCCGGGCCTTCTCGGCATTGGGAATGCCCGAGGGCATCGGCCCGGCGGGGGCGAAGACGACGGGCAGGTGGCCGAACGCCAAGGCCCCCATGAACAGGCCCGGCACGATCTTGTCGCACACGCCCAGCATCATGGCCGCGTCGAAGGCGTCGTGGGTCAGGGCGACCCCGACCGACATGGCGATGACGTCGCGGCTGAACAGGCTCAGCTCCATGCCCGGGCGACCCTGGGTGACGCCGTCGCACATGGCGGGTGTGCCGCCCGCGACCTGGGCCGTGGCCCCGACCTCGCGTACCGCCTCGCGGATGACGGCGGGGAAGCGTTCGAACGGCTGATGCGCCGACAGCATGTCGTTGTAGGCGGTGACGATTCCGACATTGGGCGTCTTGCCGGTCATGGCCGTCAGCTTGTCGGCCACGGTCTGGCCTGCGAAGGCATGGGCCCAGTTGGCGCAGCTCAGCTTGGCCCGGCCGATGCCCGAGTCCCGCGCGGCGTCCATGCGGCGCAGATAGTCGGCGCGCGTCTCGCGCGACCGTTCGACGATGCGTTGGGTGACTTCCGCCACGACAGGGTGAAGGGCCATCACGCGGCCTCCGTCCAGACGACTTCAAGGGGGACCTTCGCCGCGATCATCGCCGCGATCGGCTGCACGGCCGGGTCGCCATCGGCCTCGCGCTCGAACACCGAACGCTTGGCCGCGCCCTTCAGGCCCAGGATTACCCGCTCCGCCGACATCAGATACGGCAGATTGATCGAGATCCGCTCAAGGCTGGGGGCCGCCCCGTCGCGCCCATGGGGCACACCCAGCACCGTCGGTTTCAGGGTCGGGGTCAGCAGGGTCTTCAGCGTCGGGCTGTTCGGGAACATCGAACAGATGTGGCCGTCCTCGCCCATGCCCAGCAAGACGGCGTCGAACCGGCCGCCCGCCCCGGCCAGGGCATGGGCCGCCACCGCCGCTGCCCGGTCGACGGTCACCTCGGGGTGGTAGAGGGGGATGAAGGTCGCCGCCGCCGCCGGGCCCTGCAGCAGCGTGTCGCGGATCAGCCGGGCGTTCAACTCCGGATCGCTCTCGGGCACATAGCGCTCGTCGACCAGGGTCACCGCGATCCGGTCCCAGCCGATGTCGGCCCGGGCCAGCCGCTCATAGACCGGCGACGGCGTGGATCCCCCCGGCCCGGCGAACAGGGCCCGGCCGTTGGCGAGGACTGCGGCCCCCAGCGTCTCCTCCAGCCGACCCGCGATCGTCGCGGCCCAGGTGTCGAGTGTGGGGAAGGTTTCGAGTTCGTGGGTCATAGGTGCAGTCCTTCCCCCGCTTGCGGGGGAAAGCGGTCCGTCTTCGAGCGAAGCGAGAACAGGACCGATGGGGGAATTTGTTCTTTGGCGGAGGCAAGCAAGACTTCCCCCATCGGCCTTGGATTGCTGCGCGATCGACGGGCCGCTTTCCCCCATGAAGGATGGGGGAAGGGCTTCTGCGAAATCTCAAGCATCGGTGGTGTTCCAGTCCCGGCCGGTGCGTACGATCAGCATCTCGGCCGTGTCCGGACCCCAGGTGCCGGCGCGATAGGGCTGGGGCTTCACCTGGCCGTCGACCCAGGCCTGGGACACGCCGTCGACCCATTCCCACGCCTTTTCCGCCTCGTCGCGGCGCACGAACAGGGTCGAAGTCCCCGTTCAGGGCGTCCAGCAACAGCCGCTCATAGGCGATCCGGCGACGCGGCGGCTTGGCGTCCTTTCCACCCACGCCCCACGACAGGCTCATCTGGATCGGCTGCAACTGCATCCGCTGGTCCAGCCCCGGCTTCTTGTTCATGACCGTCAGGCTGATGTCCTCCTCGGGCTGCAGCTCGATGATCATGCGGTTGGCGCTGTCGTCCTCGCTCCCGTTGTCGCCGAAGATCGAATGCGGCACCGGCTTGAACTGGATCACGATCTCGGTGCGCTTCTCGGGCAGGCGTTTGCCGGTCCGCAGGAAGAAGGGCACCCCCGCCCAGCGCCAGTTGTCGATGTCGACCCGCAGGGCCACGAAGGTCTCGGTGTCCGAGTCCGACCCCCGCTCCTCGTCATAGCCGGGCACGCGCTTTCCATCGACCGTGCCGGACACATACTGCCCCCGCACCGTGGTGCGTTCGGCGTCCCGGTCGGTGATGGGCCGCAGCGAGCGAATCACCTTGACCTTCTCGTTGCGAACCGAGTCGGGGTCGAGGTCGGACGGCGGCTCCATGGCCACAAGGCACAGCAGCTGCAGCATGTGGTTCTGCAGCATGTCGCGCAGGGCACCGTATTCGTCATAGTACGGCCAGCGATCGCCGACCCCGACCGTTTCGCCGACCGTGATCTGGACGTGGTCGATCGACAGATTGTTCCACAGCGGTTCGAAGATCACATTGCCGAACCGCAGGGCGATCAGGTTCTGGACCGTCTCCTTGCCGAGATAGTGGTCGATGCGGAACACCTGCTGTTCGCTGAAGGCATCGGCCACGGCGTCGTCGATGGCGCGGAAGCTCTCCAGATCGCGGCCGACCGGCTTTTCCAGCACCACCCGGTCCTCGGGCTCGGCCAGGCCCGCCGCCCGCATGGCCGTGACGATCTTCGCATACAGCGACGGCGACACCGCCAGAAAGCTGGTGCAGGGGCCGGACCCGACCTTGTCCTTGAGCGGCTTCAGGCTCTCGGCCGAGGTGGCGTCGACCGCCAGATAGTCCAGCCGGCCGTCCAGCCGGGCCCAGGTCTCGTCCGACCAGGCGTCGTCGGCCCGGGCCTTGCCCTCGACGGCGGCGCGGACCTTGCCGACATACTCCTCGCGGCTCTCTTCCGAGCGGGCCGCGCCAATGATCTTCAGCCCCTCGGGCAGCAGGCCGTCGTGCTCGAGGAAATAGAGCGAGGGCAGCAGCATCCGCATGGCCAGATCGCCGCCGCCACCGAACAGCACCAGAGCCGTCATGCCTGCTCCTCATCCTTGCCGGGGCAGGGGCCCCGAAGTCAGTCCGCGTGTGTGGCCGGTCGGGCGCGCGAGGCCAACACGTCCAGAACGTCCTGAAACGACATTTGACGCGCCCGTAACAGTACCAGCAGGTGATAGACCAGATCGGCGGCTTCCGATGCCACTTCCTCGACGGGGCCTGCGGCGCCGGCCAGGGCCGTCTCCACGCCCTCCTCGCCGACCTTCTGCGCCGCCCGTTTGGGGCCCTCGGCCAGCAGGCGCGCCGTCCAGCTGGTGGCGGGATCGGCGGCGGCCCGTTCGGCGATGGTCCGCTCCAGCCGCGCGATCCGCCCCAGACCCGGCGCGTCGTCGCTGCCGAAGCAGCTGGTCGTGCCCAGATGGCAGGCCGGTCCCATCGGCCGCACCGCCACCACCAGCGCGTCCCCGTCGCAGTCCGGCGTGATCGACACGACGGTCAGCCGGTTGCCACTGGTCTCACCCTTCCTCCACCGCCCGCCACGCGAGCGCGAAAAGAAGGTGGCCTCGCCGCTCTCGATCGTCTCGTCCAGCGCCGCCCGGTCCATATAGGCCAGGGTCAGCACCTGCAGGGTGTCGGCGTCCTGCACCACCGCCGGGATCAGGCCGTCGCCCTTGGCGAAGTCGAGGGTGGAGGGGTCGATCATTTCATGCTCCGGGCGGAGTTTCGCCCTTCCCCCGCTTGCGGGGGAAAGCGGTCCGTTGATCGCGGAGCGATCCAGGACCGATGGGGGAAGTTCAGCCTTGCTTCGCCCTGAGCCAGAAGAATTCCCCCATCGGTCCTGTTCGGCTGCGCCGAAGACGGACCGCTTTCCCCCATGAAGAATGGGGGAAGGGCTGGCGCGGGGATACTCACGACCGCACCTCCACACCCGCGCCGGCCAGAAACGCCTTCAGGTCCGGCACGGTGATCTGGCCCGAGTGGAAGACGCTGGCGGCCAGCGCCCCCGAGACATTGGCCCGGTCGAACACATCCAGAAAATGCGACATCGCCCCCGCGCCGCCCGAGGCGATCAGGGGGATGGTCAGCCGCGCCCGGGCGTCGGACAGCTGGGCGGTGTCATAGCCCTTCTTCACCCCGTCCTGATCGATGCAGTTCAGCACGATCTCGCCCGCGCCCCGTTCCTGGGCCTCGACGATCCAGTCCATGGTGCGCCGGCCGGCCAGCCGGCGGCTGTCGGGGTCACCGGTGTACTTGTGCACGACATAGTGGCCGTCCTCGCGCCGGGAATCGACGCCGACGACGACGCACTGGCTGCCCAGCCGTTCGGCCATCTCGGTGATCAGCTCGGGCCGCTCCAGCGCCGGGGAGTTGATCGAGACCTTGTCGGCGCCGTTGTCCAGACAGGCGGCGGCCTGGTCGACCGTGCGGATGCCGCCGGCGACGCAGAAGGGAATGTCCAGCGACCGGGCGATGTCCCGCACCCAGCCATAGTCCAGCGTCCGGCCCTCGGGGCTGGCGGTAATGTCGTAGAAGACCAGTTCGTCGGCCCCGGCGTCGCGATAGCGGGCGGCCAGTTCCCCGGCGTCGCCCATGTCGACATGGCCCTCGAAGCGGACGCCCTTGACGACGCGTCCGTCCTTCACGTCCAGGCAGGGGATGATGCGTCTCGCCGTCATGCGCAGGCCTGTATCGCCTCGCGGGCCGTGAAGCGACCCTCGTAGATGGCGCGGCCAACAATGGCTCCGTCACAGCCGATGGCCCGGGCGGCGGTCAGGTCGTCCAGCGAGGACACCCCGCCCGAGGCCTGGATCCTCAGATCGGGCCGCCGACGCCGCGCCTCGCCCAGCAGATCGAGATTGGGCCCGGTCAGGGCCCCGTCGCGGCCCACATCGGTGATCAGCACATGGCCCAGCGTTCCCGCCGGGTACCGGTCCAGCGCCGCCCACAGGTCCAGCCCGGCGGCCTCGGTCCAGCCCTTCAGCGAGGGCGTCGGCACCCCATCCTCCCCGACCCGGACGTCAAAGGCGAGGGTCAGCCGTTCCGGCCCGAACCGCGCCAGCCACCCGGCGACCGCCTCGGGCTGGGTGACGGCCAGCGATCCGACCACCACGCGCGTCACGCCCGCGTCCAGCAGCCGCTCGACATCCTCGACCGTGCGGACGCCGCCGCCTGACTGGATGCGGGCTGTCGAGCCCGTCGCCAGCGCTCCGATCAGCGCATGCTGCACCGCCCGGCCGGCCTCGGCCCCGTCCAGATCGACGATGTGAACCCAGGTCGCGCCCTCGCCGACGAAGGCCGCCAGCCGCGCAGCGGGATCAGCGTCATACTCCGTGACCTGATCAAACCGGCCATGCATCAGCCGGACACAGACCCCGGCGCGCAGATCAATGGCGGGATAGACGATCATTCTGTTTCCATTGCTTTCGTCATCCTCCGGCTAGCCGCGACTTCGCGGCGCAGACCGGGGGACGCAGCGGCGCCGAAGGCGATCTGTTCAGGCACAATCTCTCCGCAGTCAGCTTGTGCGGCAGTTTCGCGCTCTCGCGCGCCGCTGCGTCCCCCGGTCTCGCTGCGCTCGCCGGAGGATGACGAAAGAGAAGGAACAGGGCTCACGCCGGCAACTCGAGAAAGTTCTTCAATATCCGCGCCCCGGCCGCGGCCGACCGCTCCGGATGGAACTGGCAGCCCCAGCGGTTGCCGGTGCGCACCATGGCCGGAACCTCGGCCCCGTAGGCGGCGCAGGCGATGGTCGCATCGGTGTCGGGACAGACGTAGGAATGGACGAAATAGGCATAGGCCCCCTCGGCCACACCCTCGAGGATCGGATCGTCCTTCAGCCCGTGCAGCTGCGACCAGCCCATGTGCGGCACCGGCAGGTCGTCGCGCACCGGCATCCGCGTCACTCGCCCGGGAATGAACCCCAGCATGGTCGCCCCGCCGTTCTCCTCGCTCTCGGCGAACAGCAGCTGCTGTCCGAGGCACAGGCCCAGCAGGGGGCGGTCAAAGCCCTTGATGAGGTCGGTCAGGCCGAGCGCCGCCATACGCTCCATGGCATAGCCGGCCGCGCCCACCCCCGGCAGGACCAGGCGTTCGGCCTCTGCGATGACCGTGGGGTCGGAGGTAACGACGACGTCGGCCCCCAGCCGCTCCAGCGCGAACTGGACCGAGGCGGTGTTCCCCGCCCCGAGGTGGACGATGGCAGTCTGGGTCAAAGAACCCCCTTGGTACTCGGAACAACATCGCCCTCGACCCGAATGGCCTGGCGCAGGGCGCGGCCGAAGCCCTTGTAGACGGCCTCGGTCTTGTGGTGGTCGTCGTCGCCCTTGACCGAGATCTGGATCGCAGCCCCCAGATGCTCGGCCAGCGAGCGGAAGACGTGGGCGGTCAGGTCGGTGCGGTACTCGCCGATGAAGGGGGTCGAGAAGGTGCCCTCGAACACCGGATAGGGCCGGCCCGACAGGTCGATGGCGACATTGGCCTGGGCCTCGTCCATGGCGAGGACGAATCCGTAGCGCTGGATCCCCCGCCGCTCGCCCAGCGCCTGTTTCAGTGCCTGGCCCAGCGCGATGGCTGAGTCCTCGATCGTGTGGTGCGGGTCAGTGTGCAGGTCGCCCTCGCACTGCAGGCGCAGGGAGAAGCCCCCGTGAGCCGCCACCTGCTCCAGCATGTGATCGAAGAAGCCGACCCCGGTCTCGATGCGGATCGGGCCGGTGGCGTCCAGATCGACGCCACAGACGATGCGCGTCTCCTTCGTATCGCGCACGGCCTGACCGGTCCGGTGGGCCCGGGCCTGCGAGGGGGCGAGGCCGAGCGCGCCCAGCAGCCGGTCATTGACCTCGGCCCGCAGCGAGACCGGCAGACGGACCCGGTCGCCCGCGCGGTCGGCGGCAACGCCGTACTTCGCCAGATCGGTCAGGGTCGATGCAATGTCCGACGGCCGGACCATCAGGATCGGGCCCACGCCGGCCTCGACCACCATGACCCGCCCGATCTCGCGCGCCAGCCGTTCGCGCTCGCGCCGGACGCCCGCGATCCGTTCGGCGGTCTCGATCATCCGCGAGGGATCCAGCGCCTGCAGCGCCAGCCGCACCAGCGGGGCGGGCAGGGCATAGGGCTCGACCACCTCGGCCAGTCGCGCCAGCGTCGCGGGCTGGCCCAGCGCGGCCCCGACCCGGGCCCCGGCCAGCCCGTAGGCCAGCGACAGGCTGCGCAGCACCACCAGATTGGCGTGGTCGCCGATCAGGGTCGCGGCCGAGGGGGCATCGGCGAACTCCACCAGTCCCTCATCCACGACCAGCAGGGCAGGGGCCACGCGTTCGGCCATCTCGGCCACCGCCTCGGGCGCACCGAGGGCCCGGATGATGACGGCTGCGGCCTCGCCGTCTCCGGCCCGGTACAGTCGCGCCAGCCCGGCATAGGGTTCGGCGTCCGGAGCCTCGACCGACCGGCCGTCGCGGGCGGCGAGCCGGAACACCAGCTCCAGCCCATGCGTCAGGCCGCGCACCGGCAGGACCTGATCCCCGGCGACGCCATAGATCCGGGCCATCCGCGCCTGCAGGGCCGTGGTCTCGCCCGGATAGGCGTCGAGGCCCTCGGCCCCGGCGACCAGCGGCGGGTAGGGGGCGGGCAGTGTCATCGTATTCCTCCCCCATCGGGGGAGGGGGACCGCCGCGCGCTTGCGCGGGGGTGGAGGGGGCCAACCGCGCGCGCCGGAGTCCGGGTCAGGCCCCCTCCGTCTCTGCGCTTCGCTCCGAGCCACCTCCCCCGACGGGGGAGGATTGTCTCTGCCATCCTCATCCCACGCTCCTCAGATCGGCCGCCCGGGCGTGGGCTTCCAGCCCTTCCAGCCGGGCCAGCCGCGCCGCGATCGGACCCAGCCGTTCGGCACCGGCCTCGGTGACGGTCTGGACCGACATGGAGGTCATGAAGCTGGCGGTGGTGATGCCGCCCAGCGTTCGCGCGCCGCCGTCGGTCGGCAGGACGTGGCTGGGGCCGGCGGCATAGTCGCCGAGGGTCTCGGCCGCCCAGCGCCCGACGAAGACCGCCCCGGCCGCGCGGATCGAGGCGACCAGCGTCTCCGCGTCCTCGGCCTGGATCGCCAGGTGTTCGGGGCCGTACAGGTTGGACACGGCGCAGGCCTCGGCCATGTCGGCGACCTTGATGGCGCGGGCCTCGGCCAGGGAGGCGCGGGCGATGTCGGCGCGGGGCAGGGTTTCCAGCTGGCTCTCCACCTCGGCGAGGATGGCGTCGATGGTCGCGCCGCGCTCGGCCACGAGGATCACCTGGGCGTCCGCATCGTGCTCGGCCTGGCTCAGCAGGTCGGCGGCGGCGATCTCCGGGTCACAGAACCGGTCGGCGATCACCAGCAGCTCCGACGGCCCGGCCGGCATGTCGACCGACGGTCCGTTCGGCAGGGCGGCAGCATAGCGTTTGGCCTCGGCCACATAGGCGTTGCCGGGCCCGAACAGCTTGTCACAGGCCGGAATCTCGCCGTCGTCCAGGACGACGCCATAGGTCAGGGCGGCGATGGCCTGGGCCCCGCCGATCAGCCAGATCGCGTCCAGCCCGGCCTCCGCGGCGGCCAGGATCATCGCCGGGTGGACGCTGCCGTCCTTCGCCGGTGGCGTGACCACGACCCGCTCGCCCACACCGGCGACTGCCGCCGGGATGGCCTGCATCAGGAGAGACGAGAACAGGGGGGCCGTGCCGCCGGGCACATAGATTCCGGCGGCCCCGATCGGCCGCCACACCAGTTTCGATTTCACGCCCGGCGTGGTCTCGACGAAGGCGGTGTCCTCCGGCTTCGTGGCCTGATGGAAGAGCCGCACATTCTCGGCCGCGACCCGCAGGGCCCGGGTGTCGGCCGGGGGCAGGGCGTCGCGGGCGGCAGCGACCGCCGCGTCCGTGATCGCGATGCGCCGCGGCGCGAAGCCGTCGATCTGCAGACTGTACTGTTTGACGGCCGCGCCACCGGAAATGGCGACCTGTTCGAAGATGCCGCGCACGACATCCTGCACGTCGCGCTCGCTGCGCCGGGCCGGGCGGGCGAGGGCGTCGAACCGCCCCTGTCCGTCCAGCGATGACCACTCGATCCGCTTCATCACATCATCTTCTCGATCGGCAGCACCAGAATGGCCGAGGCCCCGGCGGCCTTCAGCTTCTCCAGCGTCTCCCAGAAGACGGCCTCCTGGCACACGGCATGCACCGCCACAGCGTCATCACGCCCCATCAGGGGCATGACCGTCGGCGCGCCGGCACCCGGCAGGATGGCGGTGATCTGGTCCAGCGCCGAGCGCGGCGCGTTCAGCATCACATATTTGGCCCCCTGCGAGCTGACGACGCCGCTCATCCGCTCGATGATCGAGTCCAGCAGGGACCGCAGCCCATCCTCGGGGGCGACCGGCGACTGGATCAGCACGGCCTGGCTGTCGAACACCGTCTCCTTGGCGATCAGGCCGTTGGCCTCCAGCGTCGCGCCGGTCGAGACCAGGTCGCAGATGGCCGAGGCCAGCTTCAGCCGCGGGGCCACCTCGACCGCGCCGCGCATGACCACGATGTCGGCCTTGACGCCCTGCTCATCCAGATAGCGGCGCAGGATCTTCGGATAGGAGGTGGCGATCCGCAGCCCCTCCAGCGAGGCGGGCCCCGCGTAGTCCAGCATCGGCGGACAGGCCAGTTTCAGCGTGCATTTGCCAAAGCCCAGCGGCATCACCACCGAGGCGTTGGGCCCGCCGTTGCGGACCTCCTCCAGCACATTCTCGCCGACGATGCCGAGGTCGCAGACCCCGTCGGCCACGAAGGTCGGGATGTCGTCGTCGCGCACCCGCAACAGGTCGATCGGATAGTTCTCGACCTTGTAGAGCAGATCATTGGCGCCCTTCACCACGCGCAGGCCCGCGTCCCGAACGAGGTCGAGACTGCGATCGGCCAGACGGCCGGATTTCTGCACGGCGATGCGAAGTCGCCCCTGTACGGTACTCATGAACTTGAACTCAGACTTTCCTGGGGGTTCGGTCCAGCACCAGGCGATAGCCCTGATGCGGCATTTCCTTGAGGAACCGCGCGACGCGCACGACGGTGGTCGGGCTGGTGCCCGCCGCCTGCGCGATCTCGCGATAGGATTTCGACTTCTCGTCCAGCAGACGCGCCACGGCCCAGCGCTCGGCGAAGGCGCGAACCTCGGCCGGGGTGCAGAGGTCGGCCAGGAAGGCGTCCATCTCGGTCCGGGTCTTCAGCGACAGCAGGGCGTCGTACAGCGCCACCCGGTCGGCCGTCTGGCGTTCCGGGGCCGGCGGCGCGGCGATGTCTGAGGGGCGGTCGGTCATGCTGGGCGTTCCACTATGCTGTAACAGTGGAACGGTCAACCCTTTCCTCCGTCAGGCGTTCTCTTCCGCAGCGCAACAAAACTGTTGCACCCCGTCGGGCCCCCGGTCCACGTTGAGCCTTCACACAGACACGGGAGCGACCGTCACGTTCGACGAGATGTCAGGCCATGCCGGATCCGGTCAGGTCCGCAAAAGCTACCGGACGCTGGCCCGGTGGCTTGAGGCCGCGCCGTCGGACCTGCTGCAGGCGCGTTCGCGCCAGGCGGAGCTGTTCTTCCGTCGCATGGGGGTGACCTTCGCCGTCTATGGCGACGTCGAATCCAACGAGCGGCTGATCCCCTTTGACGTGGTCCCCCGCATCATCGACGCCGCCGAATGGGGCCAGCTGGAGAAGGGGCTGAAACAGCGGGTCTCGGCGCTGAACGCGTTCCTCAAGGACATCTACGGGCCCCAGGACTGCATCAAGGCCGGCATCATCCCGGCCGAGCTGATCTTCACCAATCCCCACTACAGGCCCGAGATGCAGGGCCGGCGCCCGCCGGGCGACATCTGGACCCACATCTGCGGCGTCGACCTGGTCCGCACGGGCGAGGACGGCTTTGTGGTGCTGGAGGACAACTGCCGCACCCCCTCGGGCGTCTCCTACATGCTGGAGAACCGCGAGATGATGATGCGGCTGTTCCCGGACCTGTTCGCCGAACACCGCATCCGCCCGGTCGAGACCTATACCGACATGCTGCTGGCCTCCCTGCGGGCCAGCGCGCCGGACCATGCCGGGGCCGATCCGAACATCGTCGTCCTGACCCCCGGGCCCTTTAACTCGGCCTACTATGAGCACAGCTTCCTGGCCGACAAGCTGGGGGTCGAGCTGGTCGAGGGCGGGGACCTGTTCGTGCGTGACGACATCGTCTTCATGCGCACCACCGAGGGCCCGCAGCGGGTCGATGTCATCTACCGCCGCGTCGATGACGAGTTCCTCGATCCCCTGACCTTCCGCCCCGATAGCGCGGTCGGCATCCCCGGCCTGATGGCGGCCTATATGGCGGGCAATGTGACCCTGTCGAACGCGGTCGGAACCGGCGTCGCCGACGACAAGGCGGTCTACACCTACATGCCGGAGATCATTAAGTTCTTCTCCGGCGGCGACCCCCTGCTGGGCAATGTCCCCACCTGGCGCTGCCGCGAGCCCGACGCCTTGAAGGAGGTGCTGGAGAAACTGCCCGAACTGGTGGTCAAGGAGGTCGGCGGGTCCGGCGGCTACGGCATGCTGGTCGGCCCGGCCGCCACCAAGGCCGAGATCGAGACCTTCCGGGCGAAACTGATCGCCGACCCCGACGCCTTCATCGCCCAGCCGACCCTGAACCTGTCGACCGCCCCCACCCTGTGCGACGGCAATCTGGCGTCGCGTCACGTCGACCTGCGCCCCTTCGTCCTGTCCAGCCCGGCCGGCGTGCGCGTCGCCCCCGGCGGCCTGACCCGGGTGGCGCTGAAGGCCGGGTCGCTGGTGGTCAACTCCAGCCAGGGCGGCGGCACCAAGGACACCTGGGTGCTGGATGACTGAGTTCTCAACAATCCTCCCCCATCGGGGGAGGGGGACCGCGGAGCGGTGGAGGGGGCCAACCCCGGACACGAATTCGCGTGGTTCCCCCCGGCTTCGATCGAGACCTTCTGCTCTGCGCCCGTGTGCGTGGCAGGCCCCCTCCACCCCCGCGCAAGCGCGCGGCGGTCCCCCTCCCCCGATGGGGGAGGAATAAATGCTGAGCCGTACCGCAGAGAGCCTGTACTGGACCGGCCGCTATATGGAGCGGGCGGATTTCCTCGCCCGGATTCTGGAGGCGGCGGTGCGTCTGGCCGCGCTTCCGGCCCGCGACGGGGCCGCCGCCACCGCCTGGGCCAGCGCCATCGCCTCGGCCGGGGTCTCGCGCCAGTTCGCCGCCAGCGCCCGGACCCCCTCGGAAAAATCCGTGCGCGAATATCTCGCCTTCGCGCCCGACAATCCCAGTTCGATCCGCGCCTGTCTGACCGCCGCCCGCACCAATGCCCGCTCGGTCCGCACCGCCCTGACCATCGAGCTGTGGGAAGCGATCAACGGGGCCTGGAACGGCCTGGCCGAGCTGGGCGAGCCGTCCAAGCGCGACGACTTCGTCCGCTATCTGGAGTTCGTGAAGGGCGTGTCCTTGGCCTTCGAGGGGGCGTCCTCGCGGACCATGCTGAGGAACGACGCCTACTGGTTCCTGCGGCTGGGCGGGGCGATCGAGCGGGCCGACAACACCGCCCGCCTGCTGGACGTGAAATACCACCTGCTGCTCCCGGCCGACGAACGGGTCGGCGGCCAGCTGGACTATTTCCAGTGGACCACGCTTCTCCGCGAGGTCTCGGCCCTGACCGCCTACCGCTGGGTCTATCGCGAGAGCGTGCGGCCCTGGCTGGTCGCCGACCTCATGGTGCTGAACCGCCAGATGCCCCGGTCGCTGGCCAGCTGCCAGGGCATGATCGTCTCCTATCTGGATCGTCTGGCGACGGACTATGGCCGGCGCGGGCCGGCCCAGCGCCTCGCCTCGGCCCGGCTGACCCGATTCAACGAGACCAATATCGAGGAGATCTTCCAGTCCGGTCTGCACGAATACATCCTGGCCTTCCTCAGCGAGAACAACGCTTTGGCCAGTGCCGTCCACGACCAGTATCTGGTGTAGGGGCCGATCATGCGCATCCGGATCGATCATGAGACCCGCTACACCTACAACCGTGCCGCCCGGTTCATCGTCCAGATCCTGCGTCTGACCCCGCGGTCGACCGAGGGCCAGCAGGTCCGTGACTGGCGCATCGAGACCGATGTCGACGCCCACCTGCGCCGGTCCGAGGACGCCTTCGGCAACATCGTCCACACCCTCTATACGGAGCGCCCGACCGCCGCCCTCATGGTTCGCGTCACGGGCGAGGTTGCCACGATCGACACCGGCGGGGTGCTTCGCGGCGTCCCGGAGCGCCTGTCTCCGTTGGTCTTCCTGCGTGACACCCCCCTGACCCATGCCGATGAGGCCCTGCGCGAACTCGCCGCGGAGGTGGGGCCGGAGGGCGATCCACTGACCCGTCTGCACCGGTTGATGACGGCCATCCATGATCAGGTGGCCTTCATGGTCGGCGCGACCACGGCCGACCACACGGCCGCTGACGCCTGGGCCCAGAAGCAGGGCGTCTGTCAGGATCATGCCCAGATCTTCATCGCCACGGCGCGCCGCATGGGCATCCCGGCCCGTTACATCTCCGGCCATCTGCACCGCTCGGACGGGGTGGAGAACCAGGACGCGGCCCACGCCTGGGCCGAGGCCTGGGTGCCGGATCTGGGCTGGGTCGGGTTTGACGCGGCCAATGGTGTGTCGCCGACCGAACACTATGTCCGCGTCGCCTGCGGCCTTGATGCGCTGGGGGCGTCCCCCATCCGCGGCACCAGCTATGGCGGCGGCGGCGAGACCCTGACGGTCTCCCTGCGTGTGCGTCAGATGCAACAGACCCAGCAGCAACAGCAACGGCAGGCACGATCGTGACCCGATCAGGGATCGTTCTGTTAATCGAATCTGTTAGCGTCGGTCCTTCAACGGGTGGCGGTCCGGTTCTCCGGCCGGGTCTTCTGACATGACTTACTGCGTCGGCATGATGGTGAACGAGGGTCTGGCGATGATCGCCGACACCCGCACGAACGCCGGCGTGGACAACATCTCGTCCTACAAGAAGCTGCATGTCACCGAGGTGCCGGGCGAGCGGGTCATCGCCATCGCCACGGCCGGCAATCTGTCGGTGACCCAGATGGCCCTGTCGCTGGTGTCCAAGGGCGTCCACATGCCGGGCGGGGACGGGCCCGAAACCCTGGAGACCGTGCCCAGCCTGTTCCGCGCCGCCCAGATCTGCGGCCATGCCCTGCAGCAGGTGCGCGCCGAGTTCTCGCCGTCGCCTTCCCTGTCACCCGAGGCGGACGCCCTTCGGCTCAGCGCCAGCATGCTGCTCGGCGGACAGGTCAAGGGCGGCCAGCTGCGCCTGTATCTGATCTATTCGCTCGGCAACTTCATCGAGTGCGGTCCCGACACCCCCTATATGCAGATCGGCGAGCTCAAATACGGCAAGCCCATCCTGGACCGCGCCCTCAGGCCCGATACGCCGATGGCCGAGGCGGTCAAGCTGGGCCTGATCTCCTTCGATTCCACCATCCGTTCGAACATCGCTGTGGGTGCGCCATTCGACATGATCGTCATCCCGCGCGACGGCCTGCACGGTGAACAGCGCCGGATCGAGGCGGATGATCCCTACTTCCGCGAGCTCGGCCGTCTCTGGTCCGAAGCCCTCGCCGCCGCCCACCGCGCCATGCCGACCCCGCCCTGGCTGGAACGGATCAGTCCGCCCCGCCCCAGCATCTCGGTGGTGGGGTAACCCCAGGCGTCCTCTCCCGCCGGGAGAGGGCGGATAGCTCCTGAGGATCTGCGCCGCTCCGTTGGTGCACGCGGCGAACTCCATGTCCCCGGCTCGCCGTCCGGCCTCGACCGCGAGGCCGATGACGCCTGTTCAGACGGCCGTCTCCCACCGTCGCCCGGACAAGGAGACGCGTTTCTTGCGAGCTGTTCGCAAAACACTTGCCCTTCATGGCGAAGCTGTTATTGCGAGCGCATCGCATTTTCAACACCGGAACGCCTCACTTGTCCCTGTCCAGCGCCGCCGCCCTCCGCACCCTCCTCAGCGCCTCGACCGCCGCCGGCATGTTGTGCGCCGCTCCCGCCGTGGCGCACGCCCGGACCCATCCAGCCTCCGAGCCGGTGGATACGCAGCAGCAGCAGGCGACGACCTCCACGCTCGAATCGATTGATGTCGAGGGACAACGCATCCGTCGGGCTCCGGACTCGCCGCGCTTTACTGCCCCCCTCGTCGACACGCCCCGCGCCGTCACCGTCATCCCCCAGCAGATCATCGAACAGACGGGAGCCACCTCGCTGCAGGACCTGCTGCGCACCTCGCCCGGCATCACCTTCGGGGCCGGGGAGGGGGGCCAGCCCCTGGCCGACCGGCCCTTCATCCGTGGCCAGTCCTCGGGCAACAACATCTTCCTGGACGGGATCCGTGACACCGGCGGCGGCCAGCGCGACGTCTTCGCCCTGGAGCAGGTCGAGGTCGTCAAGGGGCCGGACTCGGTCTATTCCGGCCGGGGTTCGGGCGGCGGCTCGATCAATCTGTCGACCAAGTCGCCGCGCCTCGACGCCTTCACCAATGTCTCCCTCGGGGTCGGCACGGACGGCTACCAGCGCGGCGCGGTTGACTGGAACGCGCCGCTCGGCGGCACGGCAGCCCTGCGCATCAATCTGATGGGAGCCCAGGGTGACGTCCCGGGCCGGGAAGCCGTCGACTATGACAAATGGGGTCTGCTGGTCTCGCTTGGGGCGGGCCTGGGCACCGACACCCATGCGGTCGCCAGCTACTATCACCTGACCTCGAACTCGATGCCCGACTACGGCATCCCCCTGTTCACCAAGATCGGCATCCGCACCACCGAAAGCGGGGTCCTCGATGTGCCCTACGATAGCTTCTACGGCCTGACCGCCCGCGACTATCTGGAGACGACGTCCGACGCCTTCACCTTTGATGTCCAGCACCGCGTCTCCGACGCCCTGACCCTCCGCAACGTCAGCCGCTATGGCGAGACGCTGAACGACTACATCGTCACCAATCCCGGCGACGGCGGCAACATCACCAACAACGGCGTGGCCCTGATCAATGGCGTCTACTGGATGAAGCGGGGCCTGAAGTCGCGCTGGAACCCGACCCGGACGCTCTCCAACGTCACCGACATCTACGGCAAGATCACCGCCGGCGGCCTGACCCACAGCTACGATGTCGGACTGGAGCTCAGCCGCGAGCAGAACCGCAACGCCGGCTGGACTGTGACGACCCTGTCCGGTTCGGCCTGCCCCGCGCCCCTGACCGGCTTCGACTGCACCCCCCTGTATGATCCCAACCCCTCGGACCCTTGGACCGGCACGATCGCCAAGGGTCCGGTCAGCCGCAACACCGCCGAGACGGTCGGCCTCTATGCCTTCGACTCGATCGCCATCGGCTCGCGCTGGGTGGTCAATCTGGGTGCCCGCTACGACCAGTATTCGGTCGATGGGACGGATCTGTCGAATACCTTTGTGGCGACCCGTCGCGAAGGCGAGTGGGACTTTGCCAACTATCAGGCGGGCGTGATCTACAAGCCCTCGACCCATTCCTCCGTCTACGCCTCATGGTCCACGGCCTCGACTCCGCCGACCATCGCCGCAGGCGACCAGAACGCCAGCAATGGTCAGGGCAACGGCAACCTCGCCCTCGTGTTGCTCGAGCCTGAGGAGACGACCAACTATGAGGTCGGGGCCAAGATCAGCCTGTTCCGCCAGCAGTTGCTGCTCTCGGCCGCGGCCTTCCACCTGACCCGCGAGAACGCCCAGATCCAGATCTCGACCGGCGTCTATGCTCAGGTGGGCGAGGTTCAGGTCCGGGGCATCGAGCTGGGGGCCTCGGGCAATGTCACCGACCGCTGGCAGGTGTTCGGGGGTTACAGCTGGATGGACTCCGAACTGGTCCGCGGAGCGTTCAACAACATCCGGGTCCGCGAGCCCCTCGCCAACACGCCCGAACACAGCTTCAGCCTGTTCACGACCTATCGGCTGACGGACCGCTTCACCGCCGGGGGCGGGGTCTACTACGTCTCCGACAGTTTCGGCGGCAACCAGGGTGGGGCCGGTGGCGGGAACAACGCCGTCTTCGCGCCGGAATACACCCGGCTGGACCTGTTTGCCTCCTATGACCTCAACGACCGCACCTCGGTGCAGCTGAACGTGCAGAATGCGGGCGACGAGGCGTATATCCTCCGCACCAACGGCGTTCATCACGCCGACGTCGCCCCGGCCCGCTCGGCCACCCTCGCGCTGAACCTGCGCTTCTAAGACTGTCCGCCGGAGACCCGTCCTTGCTGCTGCACATCCCCGACGTCTTCAGCAAGGACGAGGTGGCCCGGCTGCGGACGATCCTCGACGCCGGCGACTGGTCCGACGGCAATGCCACCTCGGGCCATCAGTCGGCCCGGGCCAAGACCAACGACCAGCTGCCGGAGGACTCTCCCGCCGCCCGCGAGGTCGGGGCCATCATCGTCCAGGCTCTGCAGGCCAGTCCGATGTTCGTCTCGGCCGCCCTGCCGCACACGATCTTTCCGCCCCTGTTCAACCGCTACGCGGGGGGCCAGGCCTTCGGCGTTCATGTCGACAATGCCATCCGGGTCCATCCCTCCGGCCTGCGCATCCGCTCGGACCTGTCGGCGACCCTGTTCCTGTCGGAACCCGGAGACTACGACGGCGGCGAACTGGTGATCGAGGACGCCTACGGCCCCCAGACGGTCAAGCTGCCCGCTGGCGATCTGGTCCTCTACCCGTCACGCAGCCTGCACCGCGTCACGCCGGTCACCCGGGGGGCCCGGGTCTCGTCCTTCTTCTGGATCCAGTCCCTCATCGCCAGCGATCAGGACCGTGAGACCCTGTTCCAGCTGGACGTCGCCACCCAGCGTGTCGCCGTCGATCAGGGCCCGACCGCCCAGGCCGTGCTCGAGCTGACCGGCGTCTATCACAACCTGCTCAGGCGCTGGTCCGAGGTCTGATTACCAGCGCAGCGACAGTCCGGCCCGCACCGTCCGGGGCGGGCCAAAACCTTCCACCCCGTCGCCCGTCTCCGACACCGCCACCTCGGCATCGAACAGATTCTCCGCCGCCACATAGACCATAACCCCGTCCCGGATCACATACTCGGCCCGGCCGTCCACCGTCGTCGCCGCCTCCAGCACCCGGCTGTTCAGATCGTCCTCGAACCGGTCACCCTCGTGCCGGACCCGGACGATCAACCCCAACCGGTCGGTCGCCTGCCAGTCCGCCCCGGCCGAGACGGCCCATTCCGGGGCCTGGGCCGGCCGAAGTCCGGTCAGCTGCGCCGCCGAGGTCCCGCCATCGACCTCCGCGTCCGTCAGGGACAGTGCCGCGTCGACCGACAGCCGCTCCCCGATCCGGTGCGTCGCTGTCGCCTCGATCCCCGTCGCCTCGATCGTCCCGGCATTCTGCCGCTGGCGCAGCACCCCGCCCGCCGGCACGAACCCCGCCCGCGGGAAGGTCCCCGGTCCGGCCCCGATGGTCACATTGACGATGGCGTCCTCGATCCGGTTCCCGAACACCGTCACCCCCAGCGCCGTCCCCCCGCGCTCCCACGCCAGCCCGGCCTCGATCCCCTGCAGGGTCTCGGGCACCAGCCCGGCATTGGCCTCGGTCAGGTCGTTTCCAACCCGGAACGGCCGGTGCAGCTCATTCAGCGTCGCCGGCCGAAACCCGGAATAGGCCGCTGCCCGTCCCGCGAACCCGCCGCCCAGATCGCGCCGCGCCGCCAGTCGCGCACTGACCACCTCGCCCGACCGGTCCGGATCTGTCTCGTCCAGCGTGGCCAGCCCGGTCGCCCGGTCCCGCTCCAGCCGCCGGCCGTTGGCATTCTCCCAGCCGTCGACGCGCAGGCCTCCCGCCACGAGCCAGGGTCCCCGCGTCCAAGAGCCCTCGCCATAGGCCCCGATCACCGAGGTCTCGCCGCCCGCCACCCGGTCGCGGGTGAAGGCTCCTGCCATGAAGCGGAACATCTCCCGGGTCTCGCCCTCATTGAACCGGGCGTCGGCCCCCAGTTCCCACTCCAGCCGGCCCCCGCCGATGGCAATGGCAACCCGACGCAGGGCGACATTGGCTCCCCAGCCCTCGGCCGGGGTGGCGAACTGGTCATTGGCCGGGGTCGTGCCCGTCCGCCCGGCTGCGACCGCCGCCGAGGTATTGGAAAAGTCGCTGACGCGTCGCCAGACCTGCGCCCGCCAGCCGATCCGCTCCGCCGACGGGGCGCGCGACACCGTCGCCGCATAGCTCTGGCCACTGGCCGAGGACCGCGCGCCGGCCAGACCCGAGCCCCGGTCCTCATCATAGGCCGAGGCGCGCAGCGACAGGGCGGTGGCTCCGTCCAGCGCCACATCGGCCCGCAAGGCTCCGCTCAGGGTCGCCAGATCCAGCGGCGTGTCGACGGCGCCCGCCGCCGGGCCGCGCACCGGCACATAGCCGTCGCTCAACTCGCGTTGCACCGTCCCGGTCAGGGCGAACCGTCCGGCGGACAGGGTCGTGGCTGCCGCGAGCCTCCGGCCCCCATAGTCTCCGCCCGACAGGTCCAGCGCCCCGCCGCGCTGGTCGCGCTCCCGCAGCTGGATCACCCCCGTCAGGGCCCCGGCCCCATAGGGCCCGGCACCCGCGCCACGAATGATGTCGAGCCCCGACAGGCTTTCCGGCGGGACCTGGGACCAGATCACCCAGCCCCCGAACGGATCGTTCAGCGGCACACCGTCCAGCGTCACCAGGGTCCGGCCCGCGCCCGAGGGGGCGATGGACCGCAGCGAAATTCCCTGGGTCGTCGGATTGGCCGCGAGGCTGGAGGTGCGCCGGAACAGGCTGACGGCCGGCACGGTGGCCAGGGCCTCGTCCAGCCGCGTGGCCCGGTCCAGCCGGTCGGGATCCAGCCGGATCACGGAGAAGGCGGCGTCTCCGGCAGCGGGCGGCAGGCGGGCGGCGGTGACGACGATGTCGGGAAGGTCGGCGGGGATGTCCTGGATCATGGGCGGTGAAATACACGCGGACGGCCCGCGTTGCTCACGCGATCCACATTTTCCGGTGCCTGCGCCTTCAGGTCACAGTCGTGCGAGGATGTCTGCCGCGAATGAGGACAGGGTGTCGTCCCGCGCACCCATGACGACGATCCGGTCGCCGGGTCGCGCCAGCTCCACCAGCCGGTCGCCGCAGGCCGGGCGGTCGGTCAGGGCCTCGGCGTTCCGGCCCTCGGCGCGCACCCCGGCCGCGATATCCTCCGAACCGACGCTGCGGTCCGTGGTCCCGCCGTAGTAGACCGGCTCGGGCATCAGCAGCACGTCGTCGGGGCGCATCAGCCCGGCGAAGGTCTCGATGAACTCCCGCTTCATCAGCTTCAGCGGCCCGAACCCGTGCGGCTGGAACAGGATCAGGAGCCGCCCGTCAAAGGCATGCAGGGTCTTCAGTGTGGCGGCGATCTTGTCCGGGTTGTGGGCGAAATCGTCCAGCACAGTGATCCCGTTCGCCGTCCCCACCACCTCCATCCGGCGTTTGATGCCGGCGAAGGTCTCCAGCGCCGCGACCGCCTCGGCCAGGGGGACGTCGAGTGCCCTGACCGCCCCCAGCGCCGCCAGGGCATTGGCGACATTGTGCGCACCCGGCACGTTCAGGGTCACCGCCAGCCGGTCCCCGCTGGCCCGCTCGGTCAGGTCGAACGTCATGCCGGCGGGCAGGGGCTGCAGATCGTGGGCGGCGAGGTCCGCGGCGTCGTTGCCCAAGGCAAAGGTCCGGACGGATCGGCCCCGGCCGTCATCGACCATGGCCTGGGCGAGGGCGGCGGTTTCCGGATTGTCGAGGTTCAGCACCGCGGTCCGAGCCCGGCCGGTGAAGCCCCCGAACAGGTCGCGCAGCTCCTCCATCGACTTGTGGTCCAGCGAGATGTTCGACACCACGGCCACGGTCGGGTCATAGCGGGCGATCGAGCCGTCCGATTCATCCACCTCGGCCACGAACAGGTCCGCCCCGCCGACCAGGGCGCTGGCGAAGGGATGGTCGGCGTCGGCGAAATTGCGCATCACTGCCCCGTTCATCACGGTCGGCGCGCGGCCGGCCTCGCTCAGGATCCAGGCAATCATGCCGGTGATCGTCGACTTGCCGCTGGTGCCCGCCACCCCCACCGAGGTCGGGGCGGCGTTAAAGATCTGCGAGAGCAGTTCCGGCCGGGTCACGATGGTGGCCCCCAGCCGCCGGGCGGCCCCGATATCCGGCACCGTGTCCTCGACCGCCCCGGTGGCCACCACGATCTGGTCGGCGCGGATGCCCGAGCCGTCCTGCGGAGACAGCGTCACCCCCTGCGCTTTCAGCCAGTCAAATTTCTCGGGCGTCCGGCCCTGATCCAGCGCCCGGTCAGAGCCTGCGATCGCGGCCCCCTGTGCCCTGACGATCATGGCCAGCGGCAGCATGCCCGATCCACCGATGCCGCAGAAGAAATAGGAGACGTTTTGATCCATGGTGCCTTAGAACAGAGGTTCGGCGCTGCGCGCCACTCTCTTTTGCAGCCTTGCGCACGGAGCCCTGGGTGACGCTGGAAACCGACCCCGCCAAGGCGTCCAACGCGTTCAAGATCGGGGCCGTCTGCGTCAGCTCCCGGTTTGACCGGAGCCGGGCTGAAGCCGTCGAGGCCTGGATGGGCGAACACGTTCCCGATCGCTCGGTCTCGGTCGTCTTCCATCCCAACAGCTTTCTGAAGTCCGGTCACTTCGCCGGCGACGATGCGGCGCGCGCCGACGCCTTCGTCGAGTTCGCCAACGACCCCCGCATCCACGCCGTCTGGTTCGCCCGCGGCGGCTATGGCTCCTGCCGCGTGGCCGAGGCAATCATTCCCCGACTGAACGCTGTGGCGCGCAAGAAGCGCTATCTCGGCTACTCCGACGCTGGCAGCCTGATGGCGGCGCTTTATCGGGCCGGCTTTGAGCATGTTGCCCATGGGCCGATGGCGTCCGACGCGGTGCGTAATGACGCGACGGCCCAGGGGGCCCTGGCCTGGCTCACCGGGGGCGACACACGCTGGCTTGAACCTTCGCTGGCGACCGATCCCCGCCCGGCCGTGGCCTTCAACCTGACGGTGCTGGACCAGCTGCTGGGTACGCCGCTGGAGCCGGACCTGACCGGCCATGTGCTCATGCTCGAGGACGTCTCCGAGGCGGCCTACCGCATCGACCGGATGATGTTCCACCTGACCAGCCAGGCCTCGATCCGCCGGGTCGCCGGCATCCGCGCCGGGAGGTTCACCGATGTCACACCAAACGAGCCGGACTTTGGCCTGACGGGCGAACAGATCGTCCAGTATTGGTGCGAACGGTCGGGGATTCCCTGGCTTGGGCCAGCCGATATCGCCCATGACCGGGCCAACAAGATCGTGCCGTTCGGGTCACGCTGACAGGGTTAAAACTCAACGCGCCGGGGAAGCCTGTCGACAGCGAACGCGGGTCGGGGTCACATGGCCGGGATGAGGCATAACGGTTTCTGACCTGCCGGCATGGACACGGGCGACCCTGTCGGCGTGAAGGAAAGAGCCGTTCTCGCCCAGGCGACGACCGCGTCGGGGGGCGCGGTCGAGGCGGCGGTGAGCCGCGGCCTCATCCATTCCGACGGGGCCCGTCTTCACACGCTGGAGGCGGGCCTTTCGTCAGGCCCGGATCGTGTCCCGGATGAATCCCTTTCGGCCCTGACGCGTTGCACGGGCCAAGGAGATCCGCATGACCGACGCCCTGCGCTACTACGCCCACACCGACAGCGGCCACGGCCACCTGCTGGAGGCCTCAAGCTATGAGGACGCGGCCCTCAGCTTTGCCGAGGCCCACGCCCCCATGGCCGAGGACGATGCCGTGCGGGTCGTGGTCCAGGCCGCCGACGGCGGGCCCGAGCACTGTTTCGTGATCCACCTGCACAGCGGCGCGGTGGAGGCCTGCGGCTAGGCTGGATTGGGTGCGCGGCTGCAATATTCATCACAAAGGACACCAAGGAAGGCACGACGGGACCGTCGCGGCGTTGGGGGCGGTGTCTTCCCGGCAAGGCGCTGGATCGCGGCTTCGCCGCTTAGTCCTGGCTTCGACAAAGTCCTCCCCATGCGCCATCAGAGCCCGACTGCGTCACCCGCACAGGACCCGTCGTGTCCTTTGTGCCTTCCTTTGTGCTCTTTGTGATGAACCCCTATGGCCGGGGCCTCAGGCCGCCTCCGCCTTTGCCACCACCAAGGCGTCCAGGGCCTGGACGAGGTCGGCGATCAGGTCGTCCTCGTGCTCCAGCCCGACCGACAGGCGCAGCAGACCGTCGGTGATGCCGGCGACGACGCGCGCTTCCGGCGTCATGGCCGCGTGGGTCATGGTGGCCGGGTGGGCGATCAGGCTTTCGACCCCGCCCAATGATTCCGCGAGGGTGAAAGTGTCCAGCGTCTCGACCAGCTGGCGCACGGCCTCGACGCCGCCGACCAGCTCGAATGACAGCATGGCCCCCGGCCCCTGCTGCTGGCGCGCGGCCAGGGCGTGGTTGGGGTGGGACTTCAGGCCCGGATAGTGGACGGCCGAAACCGCCGGGTGGTCTTCCAGCAGGGCGGCGACCTTGCCCGCCGTGGTCTGCTGCCGTTCGATCCGGGCAAAGAGCGTCCGCACCCCGCGCAGGGTCAGATAGGCGTCGAACGGCGATCCCGTGACGCCCAGACAGTTGGCCCACCAGGCCAGCTCGGCGTGGTCCGCCGGATCGGCCGCGATCACCGCCCCGCCGACGACGTCCGAATGGCCGTTGATGTACTTCGTCGTCGAGTGGACCACGATGTCGGCCCCCAGCTCGATCGGCCTTTGCAGGGCAGGGGACAGGAAGGTGTTGTCGGCGACCACCTTCGCCCCGACCGCATGGGCCCGGGTGCAGATATCGGCGATGTCGACCACGCGCAGCAACGGGTTGGACGGGGTCTCGACCAGCACCAGTTTCGGGTTCAGGGCCAGCGCCTTGTCGAGAGCGACCGGATCGCCCTGATCGACCCACAGCACCTCGAAATGCCCCTTCCTCGCCCGCGCGCACAACAGCCGGTGGGTGCCGCCGTAGCAGTCGTGCGGGGCGATCAGCAGGTCGCCCGGCGACAGCAGGGTCAGGGGCAGGTCGACGGCCGCCATCCCCGTGGCCGTGACCACGCAGCCCGCGCCGCCTTCCAGCTCGGCCAGGGTCTCGGCCAGGACATCCCGCGTGGGATTGCCCGAGCGGCTGTAGTCGTATTTCCGCTTTTGCTCGAAACCGGCGAAGGAATAGTTGGACGACAGGTACATGGGCGGCATGACCGAGCCATGGGCCGTGTCGGTGTCGACGCCGGACCGGGCGCAGGTGGTGCGGACGTCGTGGGGGCGCTTGCCGGTCGATTGGCTCATTGGTCGATATCCTTCAGGGCGGCGCGGAGGATGGCGGCGACGGCCTCGTCCTCCTTCAGAAAGGCGTCGTGGCCGTACAGGGACGGGGCCTCGACCAGACGGAACAGGTTGGGCAGGCGGGCGGCCAGTTCGCGGATGTCGTCGATCGGCACCAGCCGGTCGGAGGCGAAGCCGACCAGGGTCACAGGGGTGCGGATGGCCTCGGGCGTCACCGCATGGCGGTCGATCGAGTCCGACAGCGACAGCCAGCGCGCCGGCGTGGTGTGGGTGCGGTAGGCCTTGCCCCGGGCGGTCAGATACTCACACACCGGATAGGCGTGTCCGGCCTCGGCCGGGGCTGTGGTCTCGAACCGGTCGGCGAACTCCTCGGCCGTGCGATAGGTGGTCATGGCCAGTTCGCGCGCCAGGGCGACGCCGTCCTCAGGCCGTCCGGCGGCCTCGGCCAGCTGCAGGATGCGGCGCTGGATGCCACGCCAGGCCGTGGCCTGCGGGTGGGCGCGGTGGGCGGCGGAGACCACGACCAGCTGCTCGACCCGGTCGGGGAACAGCTCGGCAAAGGCCAGGCCGATCATGCCACCATAGGAACAGCCGACGAAGGCCGAGACCACGGGGTCGCCCAGATGGTCGAGGATCAGCCCCAGCAGCCGGGCCTGGTCGTGGGTGGTGATGGTGACGGGTTTGGCCCCGTCCGCCGCTTCCGGGGCGTAGTCGAAGGCCAGCACCTGGAACCGGCTGAGGTCGATGGGCCCCCGGATCGAGACGGCCCCGGACCACCAGCCCAGACCGTTGGTCTCGGTCCGGTGCACGAACCGGCCGGCCGAAATTCCGCCAGCGACCACCACGAGCGGGGCTCCGACCCGGCCATGCAGCCTGCCGACAATCTGTCGCTGGCCCAGCCGGTCGCCGGACGCCAGCCGGAACTCCCCGGGAATGGCGACCGAAATGTCCACGGCCGTGTTGCCGGTGCGCACCGGCCGAACGGCCGATCGCACGGGCCGACAGAGCGGGTCGGAGGTGATGGTTTGAGTGTCGAAAGCCATGGCGTCGTCTGCATCGTCCCGCCCAGCAAGGCTCCGGATGCGATGACAGATCGTGGAGACGTCGCCTCGTCGACGCTCCACTCATCTCTCGCGGAAGGTCCGAAAACCGTCCTCGCAGGAGTTGGCACCGTTCGGCTGGAAACCGATGGTTGCCCCGACGTCAAAGGGCCTATCCCTCGGTCGGTCTTGATGAGTGCACTTACGTTGCGGCCACGCCGATCGCCGGTCAAGAGAAAAAATCTACCCTTTTGCGTCGTGTGGGCGGCGGTCTGACTGTGGTTGGGGCGGCCCTGCGATCCTCAGCGCAAGAAAAATGCACAAACCGGGTTGACGGCACGCGATCCACCCGACACCCTGAGACCAACGAACTCCAGAAGGTTCCGCCTGTGTCCCGTTCCGGCCGCATCGCCGTTTCGACCTCGACCGCCGCGCTCGCGGCGCGTTCGATGACGCTCGCCACCCTCATTTCGACCACCACCGGTATGACCATCACCGGCCCCTCGCGGGCGGGAACGGGATAGCGCGCAGGTCGAAAGACACTCCAAGCAACCCAGACCCGCCCGGCCCCGGCCCGGCGGGTTTTCTTTTGTCCGAAATCCAGCCTCAACTCCGAACGGAACACCCCGATGCCCTACTCCGCCGCCCATCTCGCCGTCGTCGAGAAACCGCTCGCCGAACCCGCGCCCGCCGCCGAGGTGGTGGTGCTCAAGTTCGGCTCCTCCATCCTGCGTGACCAGTCCTGCGCCCCTGCCGTCGCCTCCGAGGTCTATGGCCATGTCCGCGCCGGCCGGAAGGTGATCGCGGTCGTGTCAGCGCTCGGCGGCCACACCGACCGGCTGCTGGCCGATGCCCGGGCCCTCGGCCTGGATCACGAAAACGACCTCCTGCCCGGCTATGTCGCGCTCGGTGAGGAGAAGGCGGCGGCCCTGGTCGCTATCGCCTGCGACCGGATCGGCCTCGACGCCGCCGCCCTGTCCGTCCGTGAACTGGGCATCGTCGCCGAGGGACCGTCGGAGCACGCCCATCCCGTCTCCCTGCGCAGCGAAGCCGTGCGTCGGGCGCTTGCCGATCATCAGGTCGTGGTCGTACCCGGCTTCGGGGCCGTCGGGGCCAATGGCCGGGTCGTCCTGCTGGGCCGGGGCGGTTCGGACCTGACCGCCGTCTTCCTCGCCGCCGAACTCGGCCTCAGCCGCGTGCGGCTGGTGAAGGACGTCGATGGCCTTTACGACCGCGACCCCGCCTCTGCCTCGGGCAAGCCGCTGCGCTATCGCCGCGCCAGCTGGGACGACGCGCGCCGCCATGGCGGGGCCCTGGTCCAGCATGACGCCATTGATCTCGGCCAGTCCCGCTCGGTCGACATCGAGGTGGCGGCCCTGGGCCGGGCCGACTGTACGGTGGTCGGCGACCATTCGGCCCCGCCGGGACCGTCGGTGCCCGACGCGCCGCTGAAGGTGGCCATCGCCGGCTGCGGCGTGGTGGGCGGCGGCCTGCTGCAGCGTCTTCTGAAGGACAGCCGGTTCGAGGTCGTCGGGGTGCTGGTGCGCGACCCGTCGAAGCCGAGGGATGTCGACGCGCCCGCCAGCCTGTTCACATCCGATCGCGAGGCCCTGCTGGACCTGAAGCCCGACATCCTGCTGGAGGCCCTGTCCGAGGGCGGCGCCGGGCATGACCTGATCCGCTGCGCGCTGGAACGCGGCATCGACGTCGCCAGCGCCAACAAACAGGCCATCAGCCGCGACCCCGCCGGTCTGGCCGATCTGGCCCGGGCCCGGGGCGTCCGCCTCGCCTATTCGGCCGCCGTCGGCGGCGGGGCTCCGATGATCGAGACCCTGCGCGCCGCGAAATCCGCCGGGCCGGTCAAGGGGTTCGAGGCGGTGCTGAACGGCACGGTCAACTTCATGCTGACGCGGCTGCAGGCGGGGGCGGACTTCGCCGATGCCCTGGCCGACGCCCGGGTCGCGGGCTTCGCCGAAGAGGATCCGTCCTCGGATCTGGAGGGCCGCGACTCGGCCGCCAAGGTCCGCCTGCTGGCGTTCGAGGCCTTCGGCCGCACCCCGGCCGAGGCCGATGTGCCCTGCGCCATCCTGTCCGAGGCCTTTCAGCCGGGCGGCCCTGTGCGCCAGATCGGGGCCTGCTTCCGCGACGGCGAAGGCCTGAAGGCGTCGGTTTCGCTTGACGTCGGGCTGGACGATCCGCTTTTCCAGAGCCTGGACGGGGAGCGCAATGCCTTGAAGGTCTATGGCGAGGACGGCCGGGTCTGGGCCTGCAAGGGACGCGGTGCCGGCCGCTGGCCCACGACCGAAAGCGTGCTGGCCGATGTGGCCGACATCGTCCGGGCACGCCATGCGTCGTTGGGGCATCACTAGCCCTTGGCCGTCTTCACTCCGGTTTCGGACGGTCAGGCGAGGGCGTTCCTGAACGCCTACGACCTCGGCCCCTTCCAGTCTCTCCACCCCATCGCCGAAGGGGTCGAGAACACCAACTACCGCCTCGAGACCGACGGGGCCGTCCACGTCCTGACCCTGTTCGAGGCGCGGACCGACGCGGCCAGCCTGCCCTTCTGCCTCGGCCTGACCGACCATCTGGCCGGCGGCGGATTTCCAGCCCCCCGACCGGTGCGGGACCGGACCGGACAGTGGATCGGAACACTGAACGGGCGGCCGGCGGCGGTGATCGAGTGGTTGCCGGGGGCGTGGCTCCGCAACCCTTCCACCGCCGAGATCGAGGCGGCGGGGGGCATGCTGGCGCGGCTGCATCTCGAGGCCCGGGACTTCGCCGTTTCCCGGGCCAATCCCGTGGGGCCGGTCGTCTGGCGGGGCCTCGCCGACCGTTGCGCGACGGCCGCCACAGGCGAGGATCGGGAGACCCTGAACGGCGTCGAAGCCGCCTTGGTCGCGCTGGGAGATCCGTGGACAGATGATCTGCCGCGCGGTCCGATTCACGCCGACTATTTTCCGGACAACGTCCTGTTCAACGGCGGGGCGGTGTCCGGCGTGATCGACTTCTATTTCGGCTGCACCGACCTTTGGGCGTATGATCTCGCCATCGCCCTCAGCGCCTGGGGTTTCGATGGCGCGGGTACGCCTGTCCCTGGCGCGGTCGCCGCCTTCCGCCGGGGCTATGAGGCGGTGCGTCCCCTGACCCGCGCCGAGGCCGAAGCCCTGCCCGGGCTGGGCGAGGCCGCTGCCCTGCGCTTCACCCTGACCCGGCTGCACGACCGCATCTTTCATGATCCGACCAAGCTGGTGACGCCCAAGGATCCCGGGGCCTTCTTCCGCCGCGCGGCCTGGTGGCGGGCGCGGGCCAGCCTGCAGCCCGCCATCCTCTGAGGCAAACCCGACGCCGGGAACCCGGGCGGCAGGTCGTGGTTGGCAGGGGCATAGCCCTCAAACCGCAAGGCCTCTTTCCCATGACCGATCATTCCCGCCGCACCTTCGTCGCCGGAGCCGGCGTCGCTGCCGCCGCCCTCGGCACCACGCCCGCCGGGGCCCAGACGGCCGGCCCGGGCGGCCAGCCTGTCGGCCGGGCCGCGCCCGACCCGTCCCGCTATCCCGAACCGCCGTTCCCTGCCCAGCGCCAGCCCTGGCCCGGCCTGGCATCGGAGATGACCCCGCGTCCCGACCACGGCGAGGGCAGCTATCGCGGCTCCGGGCGTCTGACCGGCAAGCGCGCCCTGATCACCGGGGGCGACAGCGGCATCGGCCGCGCCGCCGCCATCGCCTACGCCCGCGAGGGGGCCGATGTCGTCATCAACCACCTGTCGGCCGAGCAGTCCGACGCCGATGAGGTCATCGCCCTGATCCGCGCCGAGGGCAGGAAGGGCATCTCCATCCCTGGCGACCTGCGCGAAGAAGCCTTCTGCCGCGACCTGATCGACCGCGCGGTGCGGGAACTGGGCGGGCTCGACATCCTGGTCAACAACGCGGCTCGCCAGCAGACCCAGCCGACCCTCGGCGACATTACCAGCGAGGCCTTCGACGCCACCATGAAGACCAATGTCTATGCGCCCTTCTGGCTGACCCGGGCGGCGCTGGAGCGGATGTCCGAGGGGGCGGTGATCGTCAACACCTCGTCCGTGGTGGCCGGGGACCCTCCGGCAGAGCTGGTCGACTACGGCATGACCCGGGCGGCGGTGTTGAACTTCACCAAGTCCATGGCAAAGCAGCTGGCCCCGCGCGGCATCCGCGTCAACGCCGTGGCCCCCGGCCCCTTCTGGACCCCGCTGCAGGTCTCGGGCGGCGCGACCCAGGAGAAGCTGCAGAGCTTCGGCTCCGAAAGCCCGGCGGGCCGCCCCGGCCAGCCGGCCGAGATCGCCGGCCTGTTTGTCGCCGCCGCTGACCCCTGGCTCAGCTACTCCACCGGCCAGATCTTCGGTGCCACCGGCGGCAGCGGCCAGCCGGCGTAGGACTGGCCTCGACGTCTCCTCCCTGTTCGCGTCGCGAACGGGGAAGGGGACCGCGAAGCGTTGGAGGGGCTCCTGACCGCGCGCATGATCGGGGTCGTAGGATCACGCGCGCCTCACGCAAGCGTGGGGTGGGCCGGGGCAACCGCGCCCTGCGCCGAGGGTTCTTTCAGCATCGGATCGTTCCGTGAACGGTCTATCGCAAAGGAGCCCGAATGGCCGACGCCAAGGACACCCCCGAAACCCAGACCGACATCGCCCGGCGCGCGATGGATCTCAAGACCGACGCCGATGCGCCGCATCATCCCGCTGCTGGTCAGACGGCCAATGAGGGCATGGCGCTGAACGCCGGGGCCGACGGCGCGCCGTCGGGGGCCTTCGACGCAGAGGGCCAGCGGCCTGTGCTGGAACGCTCGCGCAAGAGCCGCTGAACCCTTCTCGCCATCCAGGAGCGACCACTTGATGCAAGTGCAGATCAATACCGACAACACCCTTCCCGGCCGCGAGGCCATGCTCGGGGAAATCGAGTCCGCCGTGCGCGATCGACTGTCCCGGTTTGAAGACCGGCTCACCCGGGTCGAGGTCCATCTGACCGACGAGGATGGCTCCGGCAACGACGTCAATGACAAGCGCTGCCTGATCGAGGCCCGCCCGGCGGGTCAGGATCCCGTCAGCGTGAGCGACCAGGCCGGTTCGATCGACCAGGCCACCTCTGGGGCGCTCGGCAAGCTGACCACCGTCCTCGACCGCACCTTCGGTCGCCAGACGAACCGCAAGGGTCACTAGGGGGCGAAAGCCTTGACCGCCGCCAGCGCCTCGTCGGCGTCGGCCCCGATCACCTCGAACCGCTCGGGCCGATCGCCCAGCTCGCGGATGACCCGGGGCGGGTCGGGGTCGAAGCCCAGCACCGGTGCGACATCGCGGCCGAACTTGGCCGGGTGGGCGGTGGCCAGGGCGATCACCGGCCCGTGGGACCGGTCGACACCCCGTGCGGCCGACAGGGCGACGGCCGTGTGCGGACAGACCACCTGACCCCAGGAGGCGTGGGCATGGGCGATTTCCATCCGCGTCGTCGCCTCGTCGACCGAGACGGCCGAGACCTCGGCGCGCAGGGCGGCCAGAAGCTCGGCGGGCAGGGCGACCTGACCGTGCCGGGCGAAGTCGGCGAACAGCCCGGCGGTCAGGGCGCTGTCCCGACCCGAGGCCTCGAACACCAGCCGCTCGAAGTTGGACGGCGCCTGGACGTCCATGCTGACGCTGGCCGTCTCGACGGCGGCCTTCCGCGCATAGACGCCCTCATTGATGGCGCGTGCGAGGGCGTCATTGGCATTCACCGCCGCGACAAAGCCGGCGACCGGCAGACCCATGTGCCGGGCCGCGATCCCGGCGAAGGCGTCGCCGAAATTGCCGGTCGGTACCACGAACACCGGGGCCCGCGTTTCGCCCATCGCCGCCAGCTGGGAGACGGCCGAGACATAGTAGGGGATCTGTCCCGCGAGCCGGGCCCAGTTGATCGAATTGACCGAGCTGAAGCGACTGTGGGCCCGCAGCGTCTCGTCGGCGAGCAGCCCCTTCACCAGACGCTGACAGTCGTCGAAATCGCCCCGGACGGCCAGGTTCAGCACATTGGGGGCGTCCAACGTCGTCATCTGCCGACGCTGGACGGCCGAAACCCGTTCGTGCGGGTGCAGCACGATCAGGCGGATGCGGGGCTGGTTCGCGAAGGCGGCGACGGCGGCCGCGCCCGTGTCGCCGCTGGTGGCCGTGACCAGGGTCAGGGTCTCGCCCGATGCGGCCAGCGCCTCCGATGCCAGCGAAGCGGCCAGCTGCATGGCCAGGTCCTTGAACGCCGCGGTCGGGCCGTGGAACAGCTCCAGCAGGAACAGACCGTCCTCCAGCCGGACCAGCGGCGTCACCGCAGACGGGGCGAAGCCGGCGATCAGCCGGTCAAGCGCGCGGTCTAGGGCTCCCGCAGGCAGGGCGTCGCGGATGAAGGGCACCATCGCCGCCCGGGCCATATCGGCATAGCCGCGACCCGGGGCCCAGGCATCCGCAGCCAAAGTCGGCCACGACCCCGGCATATAGAGTCCGCCGTCCGGCGCGATGCCGCGCAACAGGGCCTCTGGGAAATCGGTCGGAGCAGCATTGCCCCGGGTGGAGACGTAGCGATCGGGCGTCATGATCTCTCTGGTTAGCCAGCGGTGCGGGACGCGTCACCCCTTTTCCCGCCTTGCGGCAGACGTTCCGGTCGGCCACGTCCGAATTTGACGTATCGATGTGCTAGACAGCCTTGCGGCCGCCCGAATTTCAGGCGACCGGCCCTGTTCCTTTCCGATGCCAAACTGACGGCCCGCAAAATGTGCACGAAAGTGCACTCATTTTTTTTGATCACCGCCATGACCGCCGCGCCCGCCCACCGCTTTTCGGTGGCCCCCATGATGGACTGGACCGACCGGCACTGCCGGGCGTTTCACCGCGCCCTCACCACCCGGGCCCTGCTCTATACCGAGATGGTCACGGCCCCGGCGGTCATCCACGGCGACCGCGACCGTCTGCTGGGCTTCGATGCGGTCGAACATCCCGTCGCCCTGCAGCTGGGTGGGTCGGACCCTGACCAGCTGGCCGAAGCCGCCCGGATCGGCGCGGCCATGGGCTATAACGAGATCAATCTGAACGTGGGCTGCCCCTCCGACCGGGTCCAGTCTGGCCGCTTCGGGGCCTGTCTGATGAAGGAGCCGGGGCTGGTCGCCGACTGCATGGCCGCCATCGCCGGGGCGGTCGATGTCCCCGCCACGGTCAAATGCCGGATAGGGGTCGACGATCAGGATCCGGCGGTCAGCCTGTTCGCCACGGTCGATGCATCGGCTGCCGTCGGCGTCACCACCTTCATCGTCCACGCCCGCAAGGCCTGGCTCAGCGGCCTGTCGCCGAAAGAGAACCGCGACGTGCCGCCGCTGGACTACGGGCTGGTCCGCCAGCTCAAGCGCGAGCGGCCGCATCTGACCATCTGCATCAACGGCGGCATCGCCTCGCTGGAGGCAGCCGAGGCCCAGCTGGACGAGACAGACGGCGTGGCCCTGGACGGCGTCATGCTGGGCCGCGCCGCCTATCACGAACCGGCCCTGCTGGGTCAGGTCGACCGGCGGCTGTTCCGCGAGGGGGGAGGGGACGTCGATCCTTTCGTCGCCATCGACCGCTACAAACCCTATCTGGCGGCGCGTCTGGCCGAGGGCTGGAGTCTGCACGCCATGACCCGCCACATGCTGGGGCTGATGCACGGCCGGCCCGGCGCGCGGGCCTTCCGCCGCATCCTGACCGTCGAGGCGATCCGTCCCGGAGCGGGGCTGGAGGTCGTCGACCGGGCGGTCGAGGCCGTGCGCGAGGCCGAGGCCCGGCGCGAGCGGCCGGGCGAGGCGGCCTGACCCGCGCGGGTCCGGCCACGGCATGACCGCGCTTCCCCTCAATGAGCTGATCCTGCTGGGCGTCGCCGTCCTGGCGGCGGGCCTGGTCGGCGGGCTGATCGCCGGCCTGTTCGGGGTCGGGGGCGGGACCGTTCTGGTGCCGGCGCTGTTCTACGCCTTCTCGGTCCTGGGGCTGGGGGGCGAGAGCAATCTGCACGTCGCCATCGGCACCTCCCTGCTGACGATCGTCGCGACCTCCTGGCGTTCGCTGGGCGCGCACCGGGCCCACGGGGCGGTGGACGAGGCGGTGCTGCGGACCTGGACGCCCTGGGTCGGGGTCGGGGCCCTGGTCGGGGCGGCAGTGGCCGGCCTGACCTCCATGGAGGGGCTGGCCATCGTCTATGGCGTCTGTCTGGTCGTGGTCGCGGCCCAGATGGGGCTGCTGCCCGAGCGGATCACCCTGCGGCCGGACCTGCCGACAGGTGCGACCCGGCGCTGGACCGGGGGCCTGATCGGCCTGCTGTCGGCCATGATGGGCGTGGGCGGAGGCAGTTTCGGCGGCATGCTGATGACCCTGTGTGGCCGGCCGATCCATCAGGCCGTGGCCACGGCCTCGGGCTTTGGTCTCGCCATCGGCGCGGCGGCCACGGTGGGGTTCATCGGCTTCGGCTGGGGGGCGGAGGGCCGACCGCCGCTGAGCCTCGGCTATGTGAATGTGCCTGCCGCCTTCGTGATGGGGCTGTTGACCACCCTGGTGGCCCCGTTCGGGGCCCGGATGGCGCACCGGCTGGACCGAAAGGTCCTGCGCAGGGCCTTCGCCGTCTATCTGCTGGTGACGGCGATCTCGGTGATGGTGAAGGCGCTCTAGGGGCGCAGGGTCAGGCCGGTCGGCCTGGCCTCGAAGGCGGACAGTCGCCCAAGATAGCTCATGCCCAGCAGGGAGTGGGGCAGGCCTTCTTCCACCACCAGGGCGCTGACCCTCTCGACCCGGGCCCCGGCCACGGCGATGTGAGTCAGCTCGATCGGAGCGGCCATGACCGGGCCCGAGGCGGTCTCGACCGTGCGGGTAAAGTCGGCGGGGACCAGACGCAGGCCCAGACGCAGCGCGTCCTCCCGCGTCAGGGCGACGACACTGGCCCCGGTGTCGACCAGGACGCGGATGGCGCGCCCGTCGATGTCGGCCTCGGCCCAGTAGTGGCCGTCGGCGGCGCGGGCGATCTGTGCGGGGGTGCCGTGTGAGGCCCTCGTGGCCGAGGTCATGGGGACGGGGTCGGGGACCGCTGCGGCGGCCGCGCGGGGCTCGTGGTGGGTCAACCACCAGGCCACGCTCAGTGAGGAGGCGGTCGCCATCCCCATGACGATCGCGGACTGGAGATCGAAACGCAAAGGCCACACTCCCGGTCCGGCAATCCTGAACTTCGTCCTTCCTAGCCGGGCCGGGTTGGGATGGGGTGAAGTGATGTGGCTGACGAAAGGTTACTGGTCCGGGCCAGGCGTGGCGGGGGGGCCTCGCAGGCGTCTGCGGTCCAGGTCGGCCATGATTTCCGCCCGCCGGTCGTCAGTCAGCGCGCTCCAGCCGGCGATCTCGGCGAGGGTCCTGTAGCAACCCAGACAGAGCCCGTTCGCGCCGTCGACGACGCAAACCTGGACGCAGGGTGTCGCGATCGGACGGGGCGGGCGGGGTGTTCTCGACGACATGATTGCGAAAACTACTCCGGTAGCGGACTAAAAACTTGCAAATCCGTCACGATGTGCGATGGTGCCTGTGACGCGAAACGACTGAGAGGGTGAAAACCCCTGCGAGCACGACGCGTCTCTTTTCATCGTTCAGCGAAAGGAGACGCCAGCATGAACGACAAGGACAAGAACCTCCAGCACGCCATGATGTCCTTTGCCCTGTGGGGCGGGATGCTGGTGGGCAATCGGCCCCAAGCCCGCAGTGAGCGGGTGGTCAGTCACCCGTCCAACTTCGTCCCGTTCCGGTTCGAGAAAAAGGACTGAGACCCGGTCCCTGAATGCAAAAAAGCCCCGGCCATCGGCCGGGGCTTTCGCTTGATGTCCTGTGTCAGGTCAGGTCCGCGGGGCGGGGGTCTGCATCGAGCGATTGGCGGGGACGCCTACGGTCGGCGTCCGGGCCGCGCCGGCTGTTTCACCCGGCTTCATGAACTTCACCAGGACCCGTTGCCCGATCAGAAGCGGCGCATCGCCGGCGGTTACCACCACCTCGATGACGCGCTCATCGGACCGCTGCGAGGGATCGTCGGAGGCCAGCTTGCGGGCTCCGAACACGGCCGCCCGGCGCAGCACCGTCCCGACGTAAACCTTGGACGGATCGCCTTCAGGCGTGATCTCCACGGCCTGGCCGGTGGTGACGTTGGGGATATCGCTCTCGACGATCTCGGCGCGGGCGATGCGCGGAGCGACCGGCTCGAGGTCGAACATGTTGGACACGTTCAGGATCGAGGCCCCGGCCCCCGGATTGGCATAGCGGCGCACGATGCGGCCGTCGGCCGGCGAGCGGATGACGGTCAGCTCGACATTGTAGGCGGCCTGATCTCGACGGGCGCGCGCAGTCTGGACCGCTGCCTGTTGGGCCCCAAGGCGGGCCTGGGCGGTCGCGATGGCGTCCCGGGCCTGATCCAGACGCTGGCCGGCGACGAAGTTGGTGGCGACCAGGCGCTCAAGCCGATCGAACTCGCGCTGGGCCGTGCGGATTTCGACCTGGATCAGGCGCAGCTGGCTTTCGGCCGAGGCCAGATCGGCGGCGGCCGTCTGCAGGGCCAGCCTGGGCTCGTCGTCCTCCTGACGGGCCAGGATCTGGCCGGCCGTTACGGCGTCGCCCTCCTGGACCAGAACCTCGCGCACGATACCGCCGCGACGGGCCGCGATCTGGATGATGCCCCCCTCGATGTCGACCTTGCCGTTGGCGATGGCGGCATAGGGGCTCACCACCTTTTCAGCCTCCGCCTTCTCGGCTTCCGCCTTCTTGGCTGCGCCCTGCCCCTGCATGAACAGGAAGCCGACGACCAGCACGATGATCAGCAGCAGGCCGATCCAGAGCCATTTGTTCTTCAGGAAGCCGGGCATGCGTGAGGTCCTTGGAGCGTGGGTCTAGTGGGACGCCAGGGTGGCGTTCGGATTGGGTGTGCGGCGTTCGTCACTGATGATGATGCCGTCCTCGATCTTGATAACCCGGTCGGCCCATTCCTCGAGCCGGGGGTCGTGGGTGACGCAGATCACCGCCGCGCCATGTTCGGTCGCGGCGCGACGCAGCAGGCGGATGACGATCTGGCCGTTCTCGCCGTCCAGCGCCGAGGTCGGTTCGTCGGCGAACAGGATCTGCGGGTCCTTGGCCAGGGCCCGGGCGATGGCGACGCGCTGCTTCTCGCCGCCGGACAGGGCCGCGGGCCGCTGGTGCAGGCGCGGGCCCAGACCGACTTCCTCAAGGGCGAGGGTGGCGCGCTTCTTCGCCTGGGCCGGTGTGAGGCCCTGGAACTTCAGGACCACCTCGACCTGTTGCAGCGCCGAAAGGGCGGGAAACAGGTTGAAGCCCTGGAAGATGAAGCCGCAGTGGTCCAGGCGGAACTTGTCGATCTTGCCGCTCGACAGCTTCCACAGGTCGTCGACGTCGAGCGCGTCCACCCGGCCTTCCTCGGGCCGGAGCAGGCCGGACAGGGCGGCGATCAGGGTCGACTTGCCGGATCCCGAAGGCCCCATGACCATGGTGAGGTCGCCGTGGCGGGCGTCGAAATCCACGCCCTTCAACACTTCGACAAAGGCCTTGCCGGATTTGAACCGCTTGCGGATTCCCTTGGCCTCGATGGCGAAATCGCCATGCTTGCCATGGGCGGTGGTGTGAGGGCTCATCGCAGGAGGTCCGCCGGCTGGCTGTTCTTGAGGATGCCGAGCGACAGGAGGCCCGACAGCATGGCGATCACGATCAGGCCACCGCCAACGACGATCAGCAGGGCTGGCGGCAGGGCGATGATGACCGCGCCTGTCATGGCCAGCCACTGGATACCGAGGGTCAGCAGAATGGCCGCCAGAACCCCGACGCAGCCGACCCAGAAGCTCAGTTCCATGACGATCCGGTTCAGCGAGCCCATGCCGACACCGAGCGCTCTCAGGGAGGCGAACTCCTTGATATTGGCCATGATGGCCCCGCGCAGTGTCTGCCAGGTGATGGCGACCCCGATGATGGTCCCAAGCACCACACAGCCGCCGATGATGATGACCAAAATGCCCTCCTCGAACATGGCCATCTGGTTGGCGTCGGCGAGTTCCTGACGCGTCCAGGCCTTCCACTGACCGTTGCCTGCCGCATTCAGTTCGGCAGCGACCCGTTCGGCCTGGGCCGGGTCGCGCAGCTTGACCATCAGAGGGCCGACCCGCGGGCCGGTGTCGGCTTGGCCCACCATGCGCAGCGTGTCGCGCGACATGATCACAGTCGCCTGCATCATGTTGGGATAGCCGCGGGTAATGCCGACCACGGTCACGGTCTGGCCGTTGTACAGCGCCTTCTCGCCCAGTTTGACGCCCAGCTTCGACACGGCGGTCTCGTCGATGGCGACGGTGTAGGGTTGCCGCAGGGCGTCGACCAGTTCCTGCGAATAGTCGGTCGGAATGGTCACGGCCCCGGGCGTGGTGTCGATGACCAGAGCCTGGACGAACTCCTGGCGCGGCGCGCCCTGCTTGGCCCGGTCCGCCTGGGACAGGGTGGGGTCCACGTTCTTGATCGACTGGAAGCTTCCGCCGGCACCGTCCAGCGGCTGGACCTCGACCACCTGCGGATTGTTGTAGACCAGCGGAATGAACCGCCGTGGTACGCCGGAGGGGCCGCCGATCAGCGACTTGGCCCCGGGCTGCATGACGATGATGTCCGCGCTCGACCGTTCGATCGTGGCGGTGAAGCCTTTGCCGATCCCGATGAACACGCCGGTCATGGCGAGCACCAGCAGGCCGGACAGGGCCAGGGCCATGACGGCGGCCATATAGCGGCGCCACTCAAAGAGCAGCGTGGAAAGTGCGAGCGACATGTGTGTGTGAACGTCCCTGACTTGTGGCGTTATCTGACGCCCGGGAGGCTCTCGTCCAAGTTAAATCGGGGTAAGGCGTCAAACCCGTGGCCTCCGGCTTGCCCGGACCACCGCAGGCGGACTAGCAATCAGACCCCTGAGAGCGCCCGCCCGGTCGCCGTGTGTCCCGGAGAAACACAATGTCCATTCGTACTCCCGCCACCGCCGTGTCCCTTGCTGCTCTCGCCCTTGCCGCCCTGCTGGCAACGCCGGCCGCTGCGGAGGAGGGGATGTGGACCTTCGACAACTTCCCCATCGCGCGGGCCAACCAGACGCTCGGCACCTCCATCGACCGGGCCTGGCTGGACCGGGTGCGCCTGAGCTCGGTCAAGTTCGGCGGATGCTCGGCCGGGATCGTGTCGGGTGCCGGTCTGGTGATGACCAATAACCATTGTGTCGCGACCTGCGTGGCCAATCTGTCGACCCCGGCCGTGAACTACGCCGAGACCGGCTTTGCGCCGCGCAATCGCGAGGACGAACTGAAATGCCCGGGGGGTACGGCCGAGATCCTGACCGACATCAGCGATGTGACGGAGCGGATGCAGGCGGCCGGTGCGGGTCTGACGGGGCAGGCCTTCACCCGGGCGCGCGACGCCGAGGCCGGCCGGATCGAGACCGAGGCCTGCGCCGGGCCGGATGGCCGCGCGGTCGCCGACCGGCGCTGTCAGGTGGTGACCCTGTACCGCGGCGGCCAGTTCAAGCTCTACACCTACAAGAAATACTCCGACGTCCGGCTGGCCTGGGCCCCGGAAGACCGGGCCGCGACCTTCGGCGGCGATCTGGACAATTTCAGCTTCCCGCGCTTCGCCATCGATGCCGCCTTCATCCGCTTGTACGAGAACGATGCGCCGGAGGTGACCCCGACCCACTTCGTGTGGAATGCCGACCGCCCGGTGGAAGGCACGCCGGTGTTCGTCTCCGGCAGTCCGGGTTCGACCCAGCGTCTGCTGACCCAGGACCAGCTGGCCACCGTGCGCGACGTGGTCCTGCCGCTGGACCAGCTGATCGCGTCCGAGCTGCGGGGCCGTCTGATCCGCTTTTCGCAGGAAAGCGAGGACAACGCCTTCATCGCCATGGACCCGATCGTGGGTCTGGAGAACACCTACAAGCGGGGTCTGGGCCGGATGCGGGCCCTGACCGATGCGGACTTCATGAACCGTCGGGCCGACGCCGAGGCGGAATTCCGCGCCCACGCGGCGGCCGATGCCGCCCTGACCGGTCGGGTCGGTGATCCCTGGAGCGCCCTGTCGGCCGTCCAGCCGATCGCGCGCGAGCTGTATCCCGCCTTCGCTCTGCTGGAAGGCGGGACGGGGATCGGCACGACTCCGGTCGCCGGCGGGTCACAGCTGTTCCTCTGGGCCCGTGCCCTAGTCCGCGGCGCGCAGGAACGCCAGAAGCCCTCGGCCGAGCGGCTGCCGGAGTTCGGTGACGCCCGTCTCGCGGCCTTGCAGGCCAGCCTGTTCGCCGCCCGGCCGACCTATCCGGCGCTGGAGCAGGTGCGGATGGAATGGTGGCTGTCCAAGACGCGGGAGTGGCTGACCGTCGACGATCCCCGGGTTCGCGCCCTGTTGGGACAGGAGTCGCCCGAACAGCTGTCGGCGCGACTGGTGGCCGGCACCACCCTGGCCGATCCGGCCGTGCGTCGGACCCTGTGGGAGGGCGGGCTGGCCGCCGTCGAAGCGTCTGAAGACCCGATGATCCGCTACCTGCTGTCGATCCAGGACGAGACCCGCGCCATTCGTTCGGACTGGGAAACGCGTGTCCAGGCCCCGACAGACCAGGCCTCCGAACGCCTCGCCTCGGCCCGGTTCGCCGTATATGGCGACAGCGCTTATCCGGATGCGACCGGCACCCTGCGTCTGACCTACGGAAAAATCGAAGGGACCGATGTGCCGGGCCAGCGCTTCGGCGCTTTCACGACCTTTGGCCGCCTGTGGGATCGCGCGACCGGGGCCGCGCCATTCGACGTGGCCCCCCGCCTGCTGGCGGCGCGGGACCAGATCGATCCGGAGACGGTGCTAAACATGGCGGTGTCCTCGGACACCATCGGGGGCTCGTCAGGCTCACCGGTGGTCAATGCGGCCGGAGAGATTCTCGGCGCGAACTTCGACTCCACCGTCCTGACCCAGCGCAACGCCTATGGCTACGATCGCGCCGTTAACCGCAGCGTGATCGTGACGACCGGCGCGGTGACCACGGCCCTGCGCGATGTGTATGACATGGGTCGGCTGGTCGAGGAGCTGGGCGTCGACTGACGCTCAATCCCCCTTGGCCAGTGACCGGCGGGCGGTGTCGAAATATTGCCAGCCGGTCCAGACCGTGGCGATGGCGGCGAACCAGATCAGGCTGTCGGCGAACAGCTGGAACCAGGGCAGCCAGTCGAAATCCAGGCCAAAGCCGTCCCAGTTGCGCGCGAACAGCTGCGCGCCCAGCGCGACCAGCTGGACGGTGGTCTTCCATTTGGCGAGGGTGGTGACCTCAAGGGTCACCCGGCCGGCGATGGTCTCACGCAGGGCCGAGACGGCGAACTCGCGGAACAGGATCAGGCCGCAGGGAATGGCGATCTGGGGCACGCTGCCGCTGGTGAGGACACCCAGGATCGCCCCGGTGACCAGAATCTTGTCAGCGATGGGATCCAGGATCGCGCCCCAGCGTGTCGTGGCGTTCCAGCGGCGCGCCAGATAGCCGTCGACCCAGTCGGTCGAGGCGGCGACCACAAAGATGAAGAAGGCCGCCCGGTACAGCCCGAACTGGTCCTCGGGGCTCAGATAGGACGACAGGATCGGAACCCCGCCGGTGGCGCCGGCGAGGATCAGGAACATGACCACCCCGGCCACCAGCCGCAGACCGGTCAGGATGTTGGGGATCGGACTCGCGTGGGTGGTGGCGGGCATGGGTGCTTTCGAAGCGGACATCAGGGGCGAACGCGCGCCTAGCTTAGCGGTTCAAAGCGTGGGGCCGAAGTCAGTTTGCGCAGCATGCCCTCGGCGATGCCGAAATGCAGGCCCGTGAGCTCAAGAGTGCCCGCCGCCTCCCGTTCGGCGATCCACGGAAAGGTGCGCAGATTGTCGAGGGACAGGCGCACAACGGCTTCCTCGGTCGCCCGCTCGATCTGGTCGGGTTCGACCGTTTCGGCAATGCGGCGAACCACGGGCGTGCCCTGGGCGATCCAGGGGGCGACGAAGTCCTGGACCGCTTCTGGTGCGCCGTCACGCATGGCCGCGATGCCGCCGCAGTGGGCATGGCCCATGACCACGATGCGCGAGACGTTCAGCGCCTTGACCCCGAACTCCAGTGCAGCCGAGACCCCGTGCAGCTTGCCGTCCGGCTCATAAGGCGGGACCAGGTTGGCGACATTGCGCACCACGAAAAGCTGTCCCGGCGCGGCGTCGAAGATCAGGGCCGGATCGGCGCGGCTGTCGGAACAGGCGACGATCAGGGTGTGCGGCGTCTGACCGTCCGCGGCGAGGGCCTCGTACTCCGCCTTGGCGGCTGGCCAGTGGTCAGCGCGGAAGCGGCGGTAGCCGGCGATCAGGGGGTCGGTGGAATCGGGTGACATGGCTGCCCTATAGGCAATCTGCGGCCCGGTGGGGAGATGCCGCAGCCGGCTGGATCTCGGAGCCCACCCGAAGTCGCGCTTTATGGCGGCCCGCCAACCTCGCCTCCTGGCTGCAGACGCCGTTTCGGCGACGGGAGCCTCTGGCGGCTGTCGGATGTTCTGATGGGATGGCGCAGGCGAATGACACGGGCCTCGCCCGGCGAGAGCGAGTGAAGGACCAGCTTCGGGATCCGATGAGGCTGGCCGTGCAGGGCTCAGCCGCCGTGGCGGCGACCTATGGGGCGATGCGCGCCCTGGACTGGGATCATCTCAACTGGGCACTGATCTCCGCCTTGTTCGTTCTGGAGCGCAACAGCGACGCCACCCGCCGCAATCTGTTTGGGCGGTTGAGCGGTGCCGCCGCGGGTGCTGCGATCGGCCTCGCCATCGTCGCCCTGTTTCCGGGAGAGTCGCTGACCGTGTTGCGCCTGCCGGTCGCGGCGGCCCTGGCCATGTCCTTGGCCGCGTTCCACCCCCGCCAGAGCTTTGCCCTTGTCGCCGCCGTGGCCGTGGCGCTCGAGCCCGCCGATCCGGCCTGGATCGGTGCCTTCGAGCGCGTGCGGGCAATCGCCTTGGGCTCGCTCTGGGGGCTGACAGCCGCGATGATCCTGTGGCGGGAACCGGCGCGCGCCCGGGCCACGAAGGGCTTGGCCGAAGCCGTAGCTCGATGTCAGGATCTGGCAACCATTCTTATTCCCTCGGTGGCGCACGGCACCGACGACCATCGCGACAGCCTGCACGCGGCCTACCGCGACGCGATGCGGATCGCGCACCTGCGCATCAAGGATTGCCGGGACGAGACGCGGGGCATGATGGCGGACGTCGCGCGGAAGCTGGATCGGGTGTGGCACGATCTGGTCTTCATCGATCGGCTCTCGCGCCAGCGCCCGGCGATCCATCCGGTGGTCGACCTTGAAGACGTCCGAGAGACCGCCCGCCGCGAGCTGGAGGCCGTGCGTTGCGCCCTGCAGGGGTCTGGTCCGGCCCGCCCGGCAGCGGAGGTGGCTGGAGGTCCCATGCCCGGAGCAACGCATGGTGATCGACAATCTGAAGATCTGCTGGGCTTTGTGCTGCGAGAGTTGGCGAGCGACCTCGCCGCGCTGCGCCAGCAGGTTCGGGTGTCGGCTGGGTCCGCCTCAGCCGCGGTGCGACGCTCGAAGAAGCACGCTGACAACGGGTCGTAACAGGCCCCGGGCTGTCGCGCCGGGGAGCCGGCCTTGGCCTCATGCCCCCTGCGCGCCAGGAGGGAGGCGACGCGACATGGCCTTCAGGATGGCCGGGGCCGCTTTCCGTCGATCAGTGCCGCCTGCTGCCAGGGGCTTGGAGCCTTGTCCGTCCGATGGATGCAGCCGGCCCAGCAGCAGGGGCGGGTCTTGCCTTCCAGCAACTCCTCGCGCGTTCGACCGATGCGCCGCTCGCGGGTCTTCGCCTGTTTGGCGTCCTCGACCCAGCAGATGAACTCGTTGCGCCCCAGCGGCGTCAGCGCCTGCCACAGGGCCAGCACCCCGGGGTCCGACCGGAGGGCGGATTCCAGATCGGGCGCGACGCTGTGCACGGTGCCCTGGGCCAGTTCGCTCACCCGACGTCTCCCGATCGATCGTGTCCGGCGGCGATCCTAGCGCCGGGTCTCGGGTCGGAAGAAGCCATAAATCCGCTCTGCCAGGGCGCGGTTGATCCCCTCGACCTTTTCCAGATCGGCCACGCCGGCCCGGGACACGCCCTTGGCCGAGCCGAAGGCGTGCAGCAGGGCCTTCTTGCGACCCGGCCCGACCCCCTCGATCTCGTCCAGCGGGTTCTTCTTGATGTCCATTGACCGCCGTGTGCGGTGGGCCCCGTTGGCGAAGCGGTGGGCCTCGTCGCGCAGGCGCTGGATGTAGTAGAGCGCCGGGCTCTTCAGCGGCAGCATGAAGGGCGGCTTGCCGGGCACGAAGAACCGCTCCATCCCCGCGTCCCGGTCCGGCCCCTTGGCCACCCCGACGGCCAGGATGTCGTCCAGACCCAGATCGGCCAGCACCGCCTGGACCTCGGCCAGCTGACCCGCCCCGCCGTCGATCAGCAGCAGGTCGGGGCGCACGACCTCCTCGGTGCCCTCTTCCTCGTCCTTGACCAGCCGGCTGAAGCGGCGTCGCATGACCTCGCGCATCATGCCGTAGTCGTCGCCGGGGGTCAGGTCCTCGCCCCGGATGTTGAACTTCCTGTACTGCGATTTCTGGAAGCCGTCCGGGCCGGCCACGATCATGCCGCCGACGGCATTGGTCCCCTGGATGTGGGCGTTGTCATAGACCTCGATCCGCTCGGGCGTGCCCTCCAGCCCGAAGGCCTCGCAGACCTCGCTCAGGATTTTGCCCTGGGCGGAACTCTCGGCCATCTTGCGGCCCAGGGCCTCGCGGGCATTGGTGTGGGCGTGCTCGACCAGGGCCAGTTTGTCGCCGCGCAGCGGCCGGGCGATCTCCACCCTGCGCTCGGCCTTCATCGAGAAGGCCTCCTCCAGCAGCTCCAGCTCGTGCGGCCGGACGTTGGACAGGATCAGGCGGGGGATCGGCTTGTCCTCGTAGAACTGGCCCAGGAAGGCGGCGAGGATTTCCGGGTCGGTGTCCGACTTGTCGACGCGCGGGAAATAGGCGCGGCCGCCCCAGTTCTGGCCGGCGCGATAGAAGAAGACCTGCACACAGGCCTGTCCGCCCTCGCTGAACAGGGCAAACACGTCCGCCTCGGCCACGCTGTCGGCGCTGACCGAGTTTTCCATGGCGATTGCCGACAGGGCGCGGATGCGATCGCGGACCCGGGCGGCCTGTTCGAAATCCATGGCCTCTGCGGCCGCCGTCATCTCGCCGGAGAGCCGGCTGATCACCGCGCGGGACTTGCCCTTCAGGAACTGCGACGCCTCCTCGACCAGATCGCCATAGTCCTCGAGGCTGATCAGGCCGGTGCAAGGGGCCGAGCAGCGCTTGATCTGGTGCAGCATGCAGGGCCGGGTCCGGGTCTCATAGACGCTGTCCGAGCACGACCGCAGCAGGAAGGCCTTCTGCAGGGTGTTCAGCGTCCGGTTCACCGCCCAGGTCGAGGCGAACGGCCCGAAATAGTCGCCGGGCGTGGTGTGCGATCCGCGATGCTTGCGGACCTGGGGCGCACGGTGGTCCTTGCGGATCATCAGCTCGGCGAAGGACTTGTCGTCGCGCAGCACCACGTTGAAGCGCGGCTTCAGCTTCTTGATGAAGTTGGATTCGAGCAGCAGGGCCTCGGTCTCGGAGGCGGTGACCACCAGCTCCATGGACCGGGTCAGCGACACCATCAGCCCGATGCGCTGGGTGTGGAACCGCCCTTGGGCGTACTGCAGGATGCGTTTTTTGATCGAGCGCGCCTTGCCGACGTACAGGCAGGTCCCGTCCTCGCCGTACATGCGGTAGACGCCCGGCTTGTCGGGCGCGCGCCGGGCCTCGTCGCGGATCAGGTCGGCGGCGACGAGCGGCGAGGAATCAGGGGCAGGGGTCTCCAGGGTCATTAAGCGCAATATAGGGACTTTCCCTCTTCCTTAGAGAGGGGGACGTTCTTCAGGGGTTCAGCTTCCCCTTTGACCGGCTGGCGTCGAAGACCACCCGCGGGTCGACATGGCTGATCTTCGCCCCCGGGCGACCCAGCCGTCGCAGGATGTGACGCAAGATGTTCAGCCGGGCGGTCTTCTTGTCGTCGGTGGCGATGATGGTCCATGGCGCGTCGCGGTGGTGGCTCTCCGCCAGCATCCGGTTGCGGGCGGCGCTGTAGGCGTCCCAGCGGATCTGGGCCTCGGCGTCGAGGGACGATACCTTGAACTTCTTCAGCGGGTCTTCCATCCGCTCCTCCAGCCGCTTGGCCTGTTCCTCTTTTGAAATGTCGAGCCACAGCTTGATCAGGATGATGCCGGACCCGGTCAACGATCGTTCGAACCGGGGCACGTCGTCGAGGAACTGCTCATGCTGTTGCGGCGTGCAGAAGCCCATGACCGGCTCGACGCCCGCCCGGTTGTACCAGGACCGGTTGAACAGGACGAGTTCGCCGGCAGCGGGCAGGTGGGAGACATAGCGCTGGAAATACCACTGGGTGGACTCTCGCTCGGTGGGTTTGGGCAGAGCGACAATGCGCGTCTGGCGCGGCGAGGCGTATTCGACGATCCGCTTGATGGCCCCGTCCTTGCCGGCGGTGTCGCGGCCCTCAAACACCACCACGACCTTCAGTCCCTGTTCGATGGCCCAGTGTTGGGTGTCGACGAGCTCGATCTGGAGCGCTTCGAGCGCCTTGTCGTAGTCCTTTGTCCGGCCCATCGGTCGCTCCGTGTCACGCTTCGGCAGGGCCCGTGCCCCGTCGGTTCGGACGGTCGACACTGTAAACGCGCGGGATGCGATTGTTACCTTTCGCTCGCCCGTTCATTGTCGTTCGGCATGAAACGCGATTTCGCCGACTTCTGGAACCTGATGTGGGAGGCAGCTCTGGGCGTCTGCGCGGCCTTTGCGCTGCTCAATGCCTTCGCTCCGGCCCAGGACCTGCCGTGGAAGCCGCTGGATCTGAACCTGCCCGTGGGCACGGCGACCGCCGCCAAGGTCGCGGACTTTACCGTGGGCCCGGCAGCTGCACTGGAGGAGGTTGAAGGGGCGACCGACGCCTGTATCCAGACCCTGCGGGATGCCGGGGTGGAGGTGCGCCGCGCGGAAGATGTCAATGATGGAGGCTTCTGTCAGGTTCGCGGGGCCGTGGTGATCACCGGGGGAGATGTCACGCCGCTGAAGCCAGGGAGTCTGACCATGCAGTGCCCGCTGGCGGTTCGCTATGTGATCTGGGACCGGCAGGTGCTCCAGCCAGCGGCGCGGGAAATCTATGGATCGCCGGCGGCGGCCGTGAACAACTACGGCAGCTATTCCTGTCGGCGGATTTACGGGTCCACCTCGGTGACGGATCGCCCCAGCGAGCATGCGCGGGCCAATGCCTTGGACATCGGATCCATTACCCTGGCCGATGGCCGCACCGTCTCGGTCGAGTCAGACTGGTCGGGGCGCGGTCCGAACGGCACGGAAGGGGCCGGCTTCCTGCGGCGCCTGCGTGATGGTGCCTGCCGCGTTTTCTCGACCGTGCTTACGCCCGACTACAACGCGGCCCATGCCGACCATCTGCATCTGGACGGCGCGCCACGCGGCCTGTGTGTCACGGCAGCCCGCGCCGATGGCCTTCCCGGGTAGCGAATTGTTTCCGGTTGACCGGGACTTGCGGCTGAGAGAAAACACCGCTGCAATCCGGATTTCGCGTGGGGTCCAAACCCGCGTCTCGCTCCTTCGCCTGAACGAGCTGTCCAGATGGATTGTCGGACCCCCTCGAAAGGGCGTCCGCCTGGAAAAGCGCGTTTATGGAGACGCAACATGGCGACCGGTACGGTCAAGTGGTTCAACCCCACAAAGGGCTTCGGCTTCATCCAGCCCGAAAGCGGCGGTGCCGATGTGTTCGTTCACATCACCGCCGTTCAGAAGGCTGGCCTGACGGGCCTCGATGAGAACGCCAAGGTGTCCTACGAGCTGGAGTCCCAGCGCGGCAAGACCTCCGCAGTGGATCTCAAGCTGCTCTGATCCTTCGGGACCAGATCACCATCTGATCAGGCGGGCGCGGTTCCTTCGGGGGCCGCGCCCGTTTTCGTTTCTGCGCCGGCCCGGTTCGACCACTGGGCCAACACGATCGCGGCAAGCACCAGGGCCCCGCCGAGAGCCTGGACCGGGGCCAAGGTTTCGCCGAAGACGATCCAGCTCAGCCCGGCCGCCACCAGGGGCTGGATCAGGATGGTCACGGCCGTGATGGCGGCGGGCAGGCGACCGAGTGCCCAGGCCACACCGCCCTGACCGGCGACATGCATCAGTCCCATGGCGACGCAGGCGGCCCAGCCGGCGGCCGTGGCCGGGATCATATCCTCACCCATGCCCAGCGACACCGCGCCCATCAGCGGCAGTCCGGCGAGGGTGGCCCAGAATGTGACGCGCAAGGCCCCTGCAGTGGTTCGGGCGGCCTTTACGGCAAGGAAGTAGCCCGCGTACCAGAACGAGACGGTCAGCGAGAGCAGGTCGCCGAGAGGCGGATTGGTGCCCTGACCAGGTCGAGCTCCCGCTGCCATCGCGAGGGCCCCGCCCATGGCCAGTGCAAGGGCAAGGATGAACAGTCTGGCCGGCCGCTCCCGGAAGAACATCCAGCCGATGAGGGTCACGACGACCGGTGTCAGATTGCAGAGCACCGTCGCATTGGCCACCGAGGTCATGACGATGCCGTAGTGCCAGAAGCTGAGGTCCAGCGTGAAAAACAGGCCTGCCAGCAGCATCCATTTCGACGGCCGCCGCAGTCCTTCGCCGCCGGGCCGGCCCACCAGAACCAGCAGCAAGGGCAGGGCAAAGGCGAACCGCCAGAAGCCGGCCGCCGCCGGACCGGTCTCGGTCAGTCGCACCAGAATGGGAGCCAGACCCAGCACACTGGCCGAGGCCAGCACGACCATCAGGGGCAGGAGGCGGGAGGCAGCGGGGTGCGACATCGGGGTCGCTTAGCCTGACTCCGGGGCCGGGGGGAGGGGAAACCCGAGCTCGGCCCGGAGGGCTGCGGAGGACATGCCGCTGTCCCGCAAGGCTCGCAGCGTGACGGCCCCGTCCCTCTTGGCGAAGCGCTTTCCATCGGGGCCGAGGAGCAGGGGGTGGTGGTGATAGACGGGGGTGGGCAAGCCGAGGAGCGCCTGCAGCACGCGCTGGACCGACGTGGTCTCCATCAGATCCTCGCCGCGGACCACGTGGGTGACACCTTGGGCCGCATCATCGACGACCGAGGCGATGACATAGCCCGCACCGATGTCCTTCCGCCCCAGCACCATGTCTCCGAGGCTCTCCGGACGGGCGGTGCGCACGCCGGGATCGGACATCTCCTCGACCCAGGTCAGATGATCGAAGCCACCCAGCCGCTCCCTCGCGGCAACCAGTGACAGGCGCCAGGCAAAGGGTTCGCCTGCCGCGACACGGGCCTCCTCCTCGACCGCTGGCAACGGTCCCCCGGCAAAAGCCCCTGTATCCGCCGGGTCGCTCGCGTGACGCGCGACGCCGGCAAGAGCCATCAGCTCGCGACGGGTGTGGAAGCAGCGGTACAGAACCCCCAACTGCCGCAGTTGATCGAGCGCGGCGTCATAGTCCTTGCGATGATCGGACTGGCGACGAACCGGTTGAACCCAATCGAGCCCCAGCCACCCAAGGTCTTCGACGATCGCGGCCTCGTACTCCGGGCGGCACCGCGTGAAATCCGTGTCCTCAATCCGCAGCAGGAAACGGCCGTGCGCAGACCGTGCAGCAGTCCAGGCAGTCAAGGCTGAGAAGGCATGCCCACGATGCAGATACCCTGTGGGCGAGGGCGCGAACCTGGTCACCAGAACCATTCCGGTCAGAGCTTTCGAAGCACGCCGGTCCGCTCGGCTGATGCGACGGTCTCGCGGAGCGCGTCTTCTGAAATGGAATCAAACTGGGCAATGAGGTCTTCGAGCGCGAACTGGGGTTGCGACAGGGCCCACCCCATCGCCACTGCAACAGGCCCCGAGAAACGGGGCCCAAGCAGGCCCGTTGGGCGGTAGAGGGTCAGGACGGTCCGCGCCGGAAGGGCGTATCCTGCAGGCCTCGGCACCAATCGCGTCTGGGCCATGGCGATCTCGTCATGCAGAAACGGGGAAAGCGCGATCTCTGTCAGTCGCTTCACAAGCCCCTCGATGTGCCTCGACAGGGCAGCTCCGGCCTCTGCTCCCGCCGGTGGCAGCCATGCCCGGAAAGCAGGGTCCTGCATCGCCGCCTGTTCCAGCAGGGAAAACAGGATACGCCCGTAGAGCGGTGTGACCGACAGGGTCAGATGCAGAGACGCCCCGTCGGTCGCCAGGGCATCATGGTACCAGCCGCGTGGAAGATAGAGGACGTCGCCGGGCCGCATCAGTACCTCCTGCATCAGCGGACCCCGGGTGGCGGCAAAATACTCCCGCGGATCCGCATGCGGTGGTGGCTCTACCGGGTCATCGGCACGGTTCGCATAGAGACGCCAGACCTTCTCGCCTTCTGTCTGGATGGCGAAGACATCGTGCAGGTCATAGTGGGTCTGGAAGGCTTGGACCCCGCCGAACGAACAGTAGGCGTTGGCAGCGACGAGACCCGCGAACGCTTGTCCCAGATCATCGCACAAGGCTGCGATGTCCGGGGTCAGCCGCTGGATATCGTTGGCGACCAGACTGGCACCCGTGGCCAGCTGGACGTTCACTCTGGCCGGGCAAGGCCGCATGATCTTTCCGGACTGGGTGTGGGCCACGGTGCAATAGTGTTCCGCGGGGACGGTCTCACCATTCCGCACCAGACGCAGGCTGGCAGATGTCCAGATCGAGGTCTGGGACAGGAGGCCATTGAAGCACGACCAATCCAGAATGGCACGCTTCCGGCCGCCGTCGGCAGCCGGAATATGCAGCGGGCGGGAGCGATGCTCAGCGTGGAAGGCCTCCGGTGTGACCGGATCGAGCAGTTCAGCGAGATTGCGCATCATCGTGGTCGCAGGCAGCTGCCATCAAGGAACTCTGGTGCGTGCGCATGGCGGACCGGGCCAGGATCGGGCAGTCCTCTCAATGCGCAATCGTCCATCACGCGCCTGCCGCACAAAGCGAGAGCCCAAAGCAGTTGTCGCGCTTTCCGGCTATCGTGGTCGGTACGAGAAGGTCCAGGGGTGATTGGCACCGGAAGAACGTCCAGACTGGGCATGATACGGACGCTATGGTCCGCCTCGCCCTTTGTCGACCGGGGACCTCGATGCCCATTACACCCCAGGAACTGGCTGTGGCCCGCGAAGAGCTCGCGCGTCTTGATCCAGCCATGGCCCACGTCCACGCCCGGACGCCAGTGTTCGAGTGGCGGGTTCGCGAGGGTGGCTTTGTCGGGCTGTTCCAGATGATCGTCGAGCAGCAGGTGTCGGTCGCTTCGGCCGCTTCGGTGTGGGCCCGGCTCAAGACCGGACTGGGGGAGGTCACGCCGGCGAATCTCCTCGCCCATGACCTTGAGTCCCTTCGCGGAATGGGGCTGTCACGGCAGAAGGCAACCTATGGTCAAGGCATGGCGCGGGCCCAGATGGACGGGGCCATCGATCTGGAACACCTTTCGACGCTGGACGATGCGTCCGCGATCGAGGCGCTGGTGGGCCTGAAAGGCGTCGGTCTGTGGACTGCCGAGGCCTATCTGTTGCTGTGTGAGGGACGGACAGATGTCTTTCCTGGCGGCGATGTTGCCTTGCAGGAGGCGATCCGCTGGGCCGATCGGGCCGAGGTGCGGCCGGACGCCCGCGGGGCCTATGCCCGGGCGGAACGCTGGCGGCCCTGGCGTGGCGTCGCGACCCATCTTCTGTGGGCGTGGTATACCGGTGTGAAGAAGGGACAGATCTTGCTGGACACTGCGGAATGACCACCCTGCTGGACCCGGCGCTGATCGGCCCTGCCCTGTCGCAGCCGGAGACCGTCCTGGGGGCCCTGGATTTCGCCGGGGTGGCCGTGTTCGCGGCAACGGGCGCGCTGGCTGCCGCGCGGGAGAAGCATGACTTTGTTACCTTCGCCTTCTTCGCGGCCGTGACGGGCGTGGGAGGCGGAACGCTGCGGGACCTGCTGATCGACGCCCCGGTCTTCTGGGTCCAGGACTGGCGCTATATCGCAGTGTGCCTGGCCGGGGCTCTCGCGGTCTGGCTGGTGGGGGCAGGGGCCTGGCGGTTCCGGGCCCTGCTCTGGCTGGATGCCGTCGGGCTGGGTGCCTATGGCGTGCTGGGGGCGGCCAAGGCCGAGGCCTTTGGTGCCCCGCCCCTGATCTGCATCGTCATGGGCGCGCTGACGGCGTGTTTCGGGGGGATCGTACGTGATCTTCTTGCAGGGCAGCCCTCGATCCTGTTGCGGCGGGAGATCACGGTGTCCGCCGCGATCCTGGCGGCGACGGTCTATGTCCTCGCCCGGGCGAGCGGCCTGGATCATTGGCCGGCGGCTGCGATTGCGGCACCCGCCGGCTTCGCCTTGCGCGCCGGAGCCCTCGTCCGGGGCTGGAGCCTGCCAGCCTTTCCCGGCGGACTTGTTCGCAAGGGTTGAGACGCTTCACGAAATCGACGCAAGCCCGTCATGGCGGTGCTCACGAATCAGGTCTAGTGTTTCTTCACCAGAGAGAAGGAGCGACGTCTTCAGTCCGATTTCCTCAAGACAGTGCCGCGCGCGCGGGAGGATCTGATGCAGGTCCTTCACAAGCCGCCTTCCGGCTTTCCAGCCCTTGTGCTGAACGCCGACTTCCGGCCGTTGTCCTACTACCCGTTGTCGCTGTGGCCGTGGGAAGAGGCAGTCAAGGCGGTCTATCAAGACCGTGTCGACGTAGTGTCGACCTACGATCGGGTGGTGCGCAGTCCGTCCATGGAGATGCAGATCCCCAGCGTGATCGCGCTCAAGCACTATGTCGATCAGAACCGCAGCCCCGCCTTCACCCGCTTCAACGTCTTTCTCCGTGACGGTTTCACCTGCCAGTACTGCGGTGACACCGCCGAGCTGACCTTCGACCACGTCATTCCCCGCAGTCGCGGCGGGCGAACCACGTGGGAAAACATTGTCGCCGCCTGTTCGCCCTGCAATCTGAAAAAGGGCGGGCGAACGCCCCAGCAGGCCCAGATGCCCGTCCGGCGAGCGCCACATCGGCCAAATGCCTATCAGCTCCAGGATGCCGGCCGCCGGTTCCCGCCGCACTACCTGCACCAGAGCTGGCTGGATTATCTGTACTGGGACATCGAGCTGGAGCCGTAAACCGGAGCGTTGGTTCCGTGGCGTGCAAGACCCGCCGGCGTGTGTCCGGCGGGTTCACATGTCATCGGGCGTCAGCGATAACGAGCGCGCTCGCGCGAGATCTCATCGCTGCTGTAGACACCCGCTCCGGGATCGAAGGCCGACCAACCCGAACTGCGGTAAGCCTCGCCCCGCGTCGCGGCGTCGAAGCCCCGATGACCGTCGAGAATCTGCTCAATGCGGTTCTCATCATCGCCGGAGGTCTTGACGCTGACTAGGGTACCGCCGCGCCGGATGCCCTCGGCATAGACATGGGCATCCTCGTCCGAATGGCCTGCTTCCTTGAGCGCGCCGAGGATGCCGCCCGTAGCGCCGCCGGCTGCGGCCCCTGCGGCGGCTCCAATCGCTGTGGAGGCCAGCCAGCCCGCCGCAACGACCGGGCCCACGCCGGGGATGGCGAGCATCCCGAGCCCCGCGAGCAGGCCCGCGCCGGCTCCGAGTACGCCGCCGGTCGTGGCCCCCTTGCCCGCGCCGTCGGCCACGTCATTCTCGCCGTCACCATTCCGGTCGCCCCGGGCATGAGTATCGTCGGGATGGCGATGGCCGGCGTGCCAGTTGTCGGTGTTGTTGGAGACGATGCTGATGTCGTCGGCCCGGATGCCGGCGGCTTCAAGATCAGAGATGGCATTCAGCGCTTCGGTATGTGTGTCGTAGAGTCGGGTAACGGTCGCCATAATGTAATCCTTGATATCTGTTGAACGGGTGGTTGATCCCGAGGGCGCTACTGGGCGGCAACGACGCCCTTATAGCCGACGGAGACTGTCGACTGGCTCGCGCCTATGGTTGCAGGTGCAGACCAGATGCCGTTTGCGTCCTGTGTCAGCGTTCCGATGTCGGTGTAGCCCTGCTTCTCGATCGCCTCGCGTGCCTGCGCTTCGGTAAAGGAGTTGGCGCCCGGGGTGAGGCCCCCCTGGTCGGCGGTGTCGATCGCAGGGTTTCGGGGCGTTTCCGATGCGGAAACGGCTGGGCCCTCCACGGGGCCGGTGGCGCTGTCATCGCTGCCGCAGGCAGCCAGAAGCGCGGCCGCGGCCGCAACTCCAAATAGGGGTTTGATCATGGGCAGTCCCTTCCAAGGTTGCCTTGAAGAAGGTCCCGGTACCCGGACCGTTCCAGGAGGGTCGATATTAAAATGATATCGACCCCGAAGCAGCCGACTAGAATGCGGTGAAGCCTGTCCTGCGACAGAGAAGCTGCTAAGTCCTGTGCCTGCGGAACGCTCGTCTGGCGGCGGCGTTGCCGAGAACCCACTCTTCAGGTCCTTCATGAAAATCCGCGTCCGCGCCGAGCTGGTCTATCGCTTCGATCCCCCGACGGACGCGATCTACAAGATTCAGGTCGCGCACTGGCCGGGTCAGACCATCCTTGAAGAACACCTGTCGACCACGCCGCCGCAGGCGTTCCATGAGGATGAGGACGCCGACTTCGGGGCACGGACCCTGCGGGCCCGGCTGGGGGGAGAGGTGGCTGTCGTCTATGAGGCGCTGGTCGACAATGGCTCCTTGCTGGGCCTGCCACCCGGTGCGACCCAGCACGACTGGAACGATCTGCCGGCGGAGGTCCTGACCTATCTCTGGCCAAGTCGGTATTGTCCCTCCGACCAGTTTGGCCGGTTCGTCGAGCGGCAATTCGGCGTGACAAAGGGAGGGGAGCGGGTCCTGGCGATCCTCGACTGGATTACCCGCAATATCGATTATGAGCACGGTGTGTCGGACAGCGAGACTACTGCGTCACGGACCTTCATTGATCGAGCCGGCGTGTGTCGGGACTTCACCCATATGGGCATTACCCTGTGTCGCGCGTCAGGCATTCCCGCCCGGGCGGTCAGCGCCTTCGCCCACCAGCTGAACCCGCCGGATTTTCATGCCATCTTCGAGGTGTGGCTGTCGAATGGCTGGTGGCTGGTCGATCCAACAGGCCTGGCACCGATCGAAGGATTGGTCCGCATCGCCTGTGGTCGGGACGCAGCGGACATCGCCTTTCTGTCGACCCAGGGGACCTGCGCACTGGTCAGCCAGTCGATCACAGCCACGAGCGGCGATGACACCACCCTGAAGGCGGCCTGAGGTCGGGTTCAGTTGGCGGAGCGGGCCGCACGTTCTGCTGCCAGCCTTTGGCGCTCTGCGCGATTGTAGGTCTGCAGAGCGTCGATGACGTCGAGTTGGCGCAGAAGCTTGTTGTCCGGATCGATCAGGAGGATGGCCCCGGACGGCACCGTCACCTCTGCACGGTTTCCGCGCATGGCCACCCGCTGAATCTGGCCGTCAACCTCGACCTCGACGGGCATCGGGAAGTTGCCGTCATTCGCCGTCCGCCAGACAAGCGTCAGACGATCACCCGCCTGGGTGTGCTCCAGTACTGGCAGGGCTGCCTGGTACAGATAGGCGTCGAAGAACCAGTCATGGTTCTGGCCGGTCACCTGATTGACGAGATCGTTCATCTCGCGCGTCGACCCCAGCCGGGGCGCGAAGTTGCCGGGGCGCGGATCGGGGCGTCCATAGACCAGCCGACGGATCACCTCATAGAAGGCGTCGTCCCCGATGGTCATCCGAAGGGTGTGGGCGATCAGCGAGCCCTTGGAATAGATGTCACCACCTGGACCCTCGCTCCCGCCATAGACCTGGTTCACGGTCCGGTCGGTGCCGGACACCACCGGGAAGGCGTTGACGAGACCCTCGCGCTGCGACTTCAGCTCGGCCTGCATATAACGTTCGCCATGCAGGAACCGCGCGTAAAGCGGCTGCATGTAGCTGCCCAGGCCCTCATGCAGCCACATCTCGTCGGCGTTGCGGTTGGTCAGCTGATTGGCGAACCATTCGTGGGCGAACTCGTGCTGGAGAAGGCTGTCGTACCCGCGCGCCTCCACCTTGTAGCCGTTGCCATAGGCGTTGATCGTCTGGTGCTCCATGCCGAGATAGGGGGTCTCGACCACGCCCATCTTCTCGTTGCCGAAAGGATAGGGGCCGATGGTCGATTCAAAGAAGTCGAGCATGGGCGCGAATTCCGCGAACAGCCGGGCCACCTTGGCCGGGTCGTCGGACCGGAGATGCCAGTAGTGCATCGGAATCGTATTGCCGAACCGGCTCTGATACGGCGCGGTGACCTCTTCGTAGGGCCCGACATTGATCATCGCCGCATAGATGTTGGGCCGGGCGATGCTCCAGCTCCAGGTCCGCGTCCCGTCCGCATTCTCGGTCATGCCGCGGAAGACCCCGGGCCCCGGCGCGGAGACATTGGCCGGAGTCGTGATGTGCATGTCCAGCCGACCAGGCTCGGCATTGGAGTTGTCGATACAGGGCCAGACCAGATCGCACCCGTTCAGCTGGACGGCGGAGCCGACCCAGGGTTCGCCGGTGGGGGCGGTCGCCCAGACAAAGCCGCCGTTCCATGGCGCCCGGGGAGCGACGCGCGGTCGACCCGCATAGGCAATGGTCAGGCTGGGGGTATCGCCCGCAGCCAGACCCGCCGGGACCTCGACCGTCAGACGGCCTTCCGGGTTGGACCAGAGATCAGCCGGCACGACGGCACCGTCCAGCCGGATTTCAGAGATCGCAAACAGGGTGTCCAGTTCGACAGCCAGCCGCTGGATGGGGGCGAGGACCGTGAAGTCCAGTATGGCGACACCGCCGATGGACTTGTCCTCGGGCAGGACCCGGATCGACAGGTCAGCCTTGTCGAACCGCACCGCCTCCTGCTCGGGGGTCCGGGGCAGGTCGGTCTGAAGGGTGAAGGCCGTGGGCTCTCGTGCCGGAGTGTCCTGGGCGTTGGCCTGCGCGGCGAACAGGACCGCCACGGCGGACGCGGTGCATAGCAATCGGATCATGGTGGCCCCCGGAATAGAGCCCTCAGACTACGGTTCAGGGGCTTCGGGGCAAGCGGCCAAGAAAAAAAGGCCGGTGTTTCCACCGGCCTTTTTCAAATCTGAGATCCCGTCGGGATCAGGCGGCGGCTTGCTCGGCAAGCTTGGCCTTGATCTGACGCTTGATGCGCTGTGCAGTGACCGACAGCTGCTCGTCCTTGGCCTTGACGATGAACGGATCGAGACCGCCCTTGAAGTCCAGGGTGCGCAGCGCGGCATTGGAGATGCGCAGGCTGAACGACTGGCCCAGAGCCTCGGAGGCCAGCTTGACCTTCTTCAGCGAAGGCAGGAAGCGCCGCTTGGTCTTGATGTTCGAGTGGCTGACCGAATGGCCGACCATCGGGCCGATCCCGGTAAGTTCGCAACGACGCGACATCGTCTGATCCTTGAGGTGGCACCCGAACGCTCCATTCCGAAGAAAACAGCGTGGCGGGCGCATGAAACAATGGCGCGCGAGGGTGGACCCCCGCGCGAGAGGGGGCCGTATAGAGGAAGCGGTCACTTCCCGTCAAGGGTTCTGGGCCTCGAGTTCCAGGCAGGCCCGCATCCGTTCATGCGTCGTTCAATCGCCGCGTTTGTATGGTTAGGATCGGGGACTCGCCCCGGGGATAAACACAGATGATCCTGTCTTCCGTTCTGATACGCACGCTGACCGTCGCTGCGCCCGCCTTGGCCGGGGCGATCGTGCTGGCAGCCCCATCCTCGCCTTCCCAGGCGCAGGCGGCGGCTTCAGAGGTCCTGCCCGGATACTGGGAGTACACCACCAGTGCCGTGGGGATCCGTGACACCGAGCAGAAGTGTGTTCGGCCCAGCGAGATCAACCGGTTCTTCGGCGGTTTGTCGACCCGTCGCTGGCAGTGTGTCTATCCGACCCGGGAGGTCGGCAATGGCAACGCGCGGTTTGAAGGAACCTGTACCGATCACAAGGGCCGTAGGGTGAATGTGCGGCTGCAGGGTACCTATCAGGCCGAAAGTTTCCGATTCACCGGCGGGGCTCAACTGGCCCGCGGCACGCCCTATCTGCCCGCCAGCATCACAGCCCGACGGCTGGCCGAGGTCTGCCCTGCGGGAGCCGAGTATTTCTGACCCCGTCGGGTCCAGGGATGTACGGCGGACAAGCAAAATGGGCCCGGCAGCAATGCCGGGCCCATTGAACGTTTTTTGGCCGGCGATCAGGCCGCTTCGGCCTCGTCGTCAGCCTCGGCGGCTTCAGCGGCGGCGATGACTGCCTTCTTGGCGCTCAGCGACTTGGACAGCAGCTGGACAGCGGCGTCCTTGTCGATGCGGTTGGCGGCGGCGACTTCGCGTGCCATCCGGTCGAGCGCGGACTCATACAGCTGACGCTCCGAATAAGACTGCTCCGGCTGCGAGTCAGCCCGGTGCAGGTCGCGAACGACTTCGGCGATGGAGACGAGGTCGCCGGAGTTGATCTTGGCTTCGTACTCTTGAGCGCGACGGCTCCACATCGTGCGTTTGATTCGGGCCCGGCCCTTCAGCGTCGTCAGGGCCTTGGTCACCACGTCATCGGCGGCGAGGGAGCGTAGACCGGCCGTCTTCGCTTTCTTGGTCGGAACACGGAGGGTCATCTTCTCGTGGTCGAAGGTCACGACATAGACCTCCAGCGACATGCCCGCGACTTCCTGGGTCTCGACGGCAGCGACCTTGCCGACGCCGTGCGCCGGATAGACGACAGCGTCGCCAACCTTGAATTCCAGACCGCTCTTGTTCGTCATGTCATTCCTTTCCCGGACGCAGCGGAGGGGTCATCGAACACGCCACTGACAATTGCGTCGCCGACCGGCGAAAGGCGCACCGGTCGAAAACCCTGATCATCAGTCGCGGGAACGGATCACTCTACCTCTGGCCGACCCTGCCTTCATGGACAGGGTTCTGTCGCAAACGCGGGCGGCGCGCATGAAACGCTCTCCGCCCGACCCAATGTGAAGGAACCTATCACAAAACGAGGCAATTTCAAAACGTCGCGCGCAGAAGCAACGACCCGGAGGGTTGTTCAGGCCCTGAACTGCCGCGGGATCAGGAGCCCTTGCCCGGCTCGGGGCTGAAGTACTTCTCGAACTTGCCCGTCTCACGCTCGTACTGCTCGCGGTCTGCGGGCGGCGTCCCCTTGACCGTGATATTGGGCCACGCCCGGGCATACTGGGCATTGATCTGCAGCCATTTGCCGTCGGGTTCGTCCTCGGTGTCCGGCTTGATGGCGTCGACGGGGCATTCGGGTTCGCAGACGCCGCAGTCGATGCATTCGTCGGGGGCGATGGCGAGGAAGTTCTCGCCCTCATAGAAGCAGTCGACGGGGCAGACCTCCACGCAGTCCATGAACTTACATTTCACGCAGGCGTCGGTGACGATGTAGGTCATGGGCAGGAAAATCGGCGTTCTGGAAGAGTGGGCGAAACACCCTCTCGGGCGTTTCGGACATGCAGGCGCGCCTCGCCCCTGTCAACACGCGCGGCGGGGCCGGATCGACGCATAAACCTTGTCCCTGCCGATAGCGTTCCTATTTGCATCAGTGCTGATTACAGTTAGTGCTGTTTTTCCATTTCAGGAGTTTGACCCATGCTGAACCGTCGCCTGCTCGTTCGATCCACCGTCGCCGGGGCCCTGGCCTTGGGACTCGTCGGGGGTGGGGCCGTCGTCGCCCAGTCCGCCCTGACCCAGAACCCCGCCGAAGTCCGCGCCGGCACCTATGCGCTGGATTCCGGCCACGGCAAGATCACGTGGTCGGTCAATCACCTCGGCTTCTCGACCTACTACGGCCAGTTCGTGAACGTGAAGGCCGACCTGACCCTCGACCCTGCCAACCCTTCGGCCAGCACCCTGACCGCCACCATCCCCCTGACCGACGTCGCCCCCAATGACGACCGGCTGAAGGCCCACCTGCAGACCGCCGACTTCTTCGACACGGCCAACCATCCGACGGCCACCTTCGTGTCGCGCTCGGTGACCGTGGATGCGGACGACGCCAATGAGGCCACGGTGGTCGGTGACCTGACCCTGCGCGGCGTGACCCGTCCGGTGACGATCGAGGTCGAGTTCAACCAGGCCGGAACGGCCATGGGTAGCTACAAGGCGGGCTTCGACGGCGAGGCCACGATCAAGCGTTCCGAGTTCGGCATCAACTACGCACTGCCGGCCGTGTCGGACGAGGTTGAACTGCACATCGAGGGCGAGTTCAATATCGTCGAATAGGGCCTATTCGGCCTCGTCCCCGATCGGGACGTAGAGGGCGCGGGCCTCCGCCGGAGGGCCGCGCCGCTCGCCCAGGGCCTCGACCCGCACGACCGCGATCCGGCCGTCGCGGGCGAAGACGATTTCGTCCCCCGGGTGGACGACCCGGCTGGGCTTGTCCAGCCGGGTCTGCCGCCCCTGATGCGTCAGCCGCACCGCGCCGCGCTCGACAAGGGCGGCGGCCAGCGACCGGGTTTTGGCGAACCGCGCCCGCCACAGCCAGACATCTATGCGGACGGACTCGACCGGTGTCATGCGGGGGCGTCCGCCTCCGGCGTCGGCTTCGCATAGGCGGCCGAGAGCCTGCGATAGGCGCGGGAGTTGAAGGCGAGGACGGTGACGATCAGTCCGATCAGGCCCGCCACTGTGAAGACGAGGGCCATGCCCCGGGCCGGCCCCCGCCCGAACCAGTCGCCGATGAGGTCCGCCCCTGCGCCGTCTGTCATGAAGGGGATCACGATGAACTGGGCCAGGGGGCTGATCAGGAAGGCGGTCAGGGGGGAGGCAGCCTGTTCGACCGACTGGGCAAAGCCGAAGACCCGCCCCTGACGCTCGAAGGGCACGACCTTCTGAAGCGTCGTCTGCTCCGCCGCCTCGGCGAAAGGACCGACGAACATCCAGATGAAGCAGCCTGCCGCCAGAAGCAGGATGGAGGGCTGGATTGTGAAGACGGCCGCTGTCGACCAGGCCACCAGATTGACGATCATCAGGGTCCGCAGCGGACTGCCGCCGAGGCCGATGCGCGATATCAGGATGCCCGAAAGGATGAAGGCGATCGAGACGCTGCCCCAGAGCAGGCCCCACTGCTGGACCTCCATCATCGACAGGCCGTAGGCGTCCATCAGCGCCATGAAGACCCCGCCGAGGAAGTTGTTGAAGGTGGCGAACAGGATCAGGGCGAACAGGCCGGGCACCGCCCCGATGACCCGGATGGTTCCCTTCAGGTCGACGCGGCTGGGCGACCTCGAGCCGTCGGCCTCGACAGCCGGGGCGGGCTCGGGAATTTGAACCACGACCAGATGCAGGAAGACCATCGTGGTGAGCCCGAGCGCAACCCCGAGGGTCGCGACCATCCCGCCCCAGGCCACCAGAAATCCCGAGATGACCGACGTCGTCAGGAACCCGATCCCGGTCACCATGCCGACCAGGCCGTTGGCCCGGTCGCGGCGGTCCTCGGGCACCAGGACGGTCACGAGAGTGGGCAGGGCGATGGCGCGGATGTTGCCGGCGATGACGCCCAGCATGATCAGGCCGATGAACATCCACAGCGCCGGTCCGGACACCGAGCGCAGCGTGGCATCGGGCGTCAGGGCCAGCAGGGCCAGGGCCGCCGCATAGAAGCCGGCCGAGACGACGCTGGACCCCAGCATGACCCGCTTCTTGCGATGATGGTCGACGAGGCTGCCGAACCAGAAGGCCAGCCCTGCCGTCAGGACCAGATAGAGACCCGCGATCATGCCGGTGGCGAACACCGACCGGGTCTCCAGAAATACCCAGAAGGTCAGGGCGAACCAGACGGTGAAGTTGGTGATATTGGCCACCAGATTGTTGGCCAGCAGATGATGAAACGGGCGTATTCCGGCGGCGGACCCCATCAGGCGGATTTGGCCACGGTCTTGCGCGGTCGCTTGCGCGCGCGCCGCTCCGGAGCTGGAGCCGGCACCTGCGTCAGTTCGGCCAGTCGGGCGAAGGGCGAATCCCGCACGACGGCGGGGGCTGCGCCCTCGCGGTCCGGCATCTGGGCCCGGACCACCTTCAGCGCGGCCCAGATCACCCTGGCGTCCTCGCCGCTCCAGCCCAACGTCGTCAGCGCCTCATCGGACAGCCGGCCCTTGCCTTCCCGCCTCAGATCGGCGGCCCGTTCCAGGCACTCGACCGGCACCGCCCGGCTGCCCGCCGCTCGCACACCGAAGGCGGCCAGCGCCCGCATCGACGGCACCAGCAGCGGCAGCGGCGTCAGCCCCTCGGCCCGGGCCCGGAACGGCTCGCTCGCCGTGAAGGCCTGGGCGAGCGCCCGCGCCCGGGGCTTCAGTACGCCCGGCAGCCAGACCGAATGGGTGCCGACCCGGATGGCGAAGGTCTTGATCGTGCGCCGCTCGACCTGGCTGAGGGCGGCGAGATCCCGCTCGACGTCGCGCCGGTCGATGACGCCACCGGCCTCCAGAAGCCGGAAGGCGATGCCGCGCGGCAGGCCCTTCAGCGCCCCACTCTCGATCGCGCCTTTCAGCCGACGGAGATCACGCAGCGCCCGCCCGGCCTCGGCCGCCAGCCAGGCCTCGATCCGGCGCTGGGCCCGGTCCCGCGCGGCCGCCGGGCCCAGATCCCCAATCAATCGGACCCGGGGGCTGAAGGGATCGGTGTTGACGATCTTCGCCGCCAGCGCGCCGGACCAGAGCACCTCGCCGTCCGGGGTTATGGAGAAGGCCTCGTCCGCATCACCGGCCAGTTTCCCGAGCCGCCGCGCGATCTCGGGCCCGACCGCGCGCAGGGCCGCCGTCTTCAGCGTCCGGTCGGCGAGGGCCGAGCCGCCGGAAGCAACCGCGAACCGCACCCCTTCCAGATGACCGACCGCCTCACCGTCGACGGTGACCACGCCGTCCGGTGCGACCTCGGCCATGGTCTCGGCATGGTCGTGCAGGGAGCGCATCAGGGCGGTGGTCTTGCGGTCCACGAACCGCGCCGTCAGTCGTTCGTGCAGCACATCCGACAGCCGGTCCTCCAGCGCCCTGGCCCGCTCGCGCCAGGCCTTGTTGCCGTCCAGCCAGTCCGGCCGGTTGGCGATATAGGACAGGGTCCGCACCCCGGCCAGCCGCGCCGACAGCTGGTCAATCTGGCCGTCGTCGCGATCGACCTCGGCGAAACGCGGCGCGAACCAGTCGTCGGTCAGCCGCCCCCGCTTGCCCGTCAGGGCCTGGAACACCTCGCGGGACAGACGGGCGTGCTCGTCCAGCGTCGTCTTCTGGAAGTCCGGCAGCTGGCAGGCCTCCCACAGCCGCATGATGGTACCGCGCGACCGCCCGATGCGCTTGACCTCGTCATCCTGCAGGGCGCGGCGCAGCAGGGTTTCGTCCAGCGCCTGTCCGGTCAGCTTCAGCCCCGGAACACCGGGTGTCTGGACCAGCGAGCGCAGCAGGTCGGGCAGGGTGTCGAAATCCAGCCGGGCGTTCCTCCATTCGATGGCCTGGACGGGATCGAACCGGTGCTCGACCACCTGTTCGACCAGGTCCTCGTCCAGCTCCTCGGCCTCGCCCGTGACCCCGAAGGTGCCGTCGCGGATGTGGCGGCCGGCCCGGCCGGCGATCTGGGCGATCTCGTGGGCGTGGAGCCAGCGGGTGCGGCGGCCGTCGAACTTGCGCATGCCGGCGAAGGCGACATGGTCGACGTCCATATTCAGCCCCATGCCGATGGCGTCGGTGGCGACCAGGAAGTCGACCTCGCCCGACTGGAACAGGGCCACCTGGGCGTTGCGGGTCCGGGGGCTGAGCGAACCCATGACCACCGCCGCCCCGCCACGCTGGCGCCGGATCAGCTCGGCGATGGTGTAGACCTGCTCGGTCGAGAAGGCGACGATGGCGCTGCGGCGAGGCAGGCGGGTCAGCTTCTTCGATCCCGCATAGGTCAGTTGCGACAGCCGCTCGCGGGTGACGATCTCCACATCGGGGATCAGCCGCCGCATCAGGGGGGCCATGGTGGCGGCCCCCAGAAACATGGTCTCGAACCGGCCCCGGGCGTGCAGCAGCCGGCTGGTGAAGACATGGCCGCGCTCGGGGTCGGCGGCCAGCTGGATCTCGTCGATGGCCAGGAACTCGACCTCCCGCTCCAGCGGCATGGCCTCGACGGTGCAGACCCAGTAGTGGGGTCGGGGCGGGATGATCTTCTCCTCGCCGGTGATCAGGGCCACGGCATTGGCCCCGCGCATTCGCACGATCCGCTCATAGATCTCGCGCGCCAGCAGCCGCAGCGGCAGGCCGATCATGCCCGAGGCGTGACCCAGCATCCGCTCGACCGCCAGATGGGTCTTGCCGGTGTTGGTCGGCCCCAGCACCGCGACGACGCGGGACGGGGCCTGGCCTGAGGCGCGGTCGCTCATGATGGGTACAAGGTGGCGATTCCCCGGAAGTTCCTCAAGGCGTTCCGCCTCAGCGGCGCGCGATCAGGCGCGGGGGCGGGAGAGGGTGGCCCTGAGGCCCAGATAGAGCAGCATGCCGACCGGCCCGGCCATGAGGGTGAGGAACAGTACCGGCACCATGGCCCAGTGGGGCACGCCCCGCTTGCCCGCGTCCTCGATGGCCCAGCTGCCGACCCACAGGTCGAAGGCCAGATAGTGGACCCAGCCGACCAGAACCGCTTCGGGCCGACTGAAGCCTTCGGTCAGGCCGGCGAGGGTGGTCAGGTCGCCGCTGAACCCGCCGCTGGTCAGGGTCCGGACCAGGAGGGCGGTGTAGGTCACCGCCAGAACCCCGGCCACGGCGCGTGCCGCGGTTACGACCAGATCACGCCGCAGCGGAGCGAGGGCGAGGATGACCCAGCCAAGCAGGGCGACGGCATTGGCGAAGCTGAAGAGGGTTTCGAGGGTCATGACCGGCTCCGTGCCGGAGCAGCTTAACAGGCCGGACCGGGGCGGCGGAACAGGGGCGAAACGAATCAGGACCGAATCGGTGACTCGGCCCGGTTCGGGGTCTGTTCACCCCAAGATATTGTATCATAACGGCGATTAACCACAATCCGGACCCGAGGCTCGGCGACAGGGTCGGAGAGGCGACGTCGGGTCGGTCGTCAGGGTTGTCCGTGGCCCGGAATCGTCGCGCGAGCGGTCAAAAATCACCGCGCTGCCTGCAGAGACTTCCCCGCCGCGCCGTCAGCCGCTAGGTCAGCGTCCGTGACCCCGTAGCTCAGCCGGATAGAGCAAGGCTTTCCTAAAGCAGAGGTCGGGGGTTCGAGTCCCTCCGGGGTCGCCACCATTGACTTATTCGTCAATGAAATCAGCTCGATAAGGGCGAGCTGTCTAACCGGTTAGACAGCCTTTGTTCTGGTCTCGACCGGCTCAAGGGTGTCGAAGGCGTCGTCTGACAGGCCGACCTGGTTCGCCTCGGCCGTGTAGCGGGCGACTTCGTGCAGCGACGTGTGGGCCGGAACGGCAGGGCGGGATCAGACCTGCAGATCGCCGCGTCTCATGGCGGCATAGACGGCCTCGCCGCGCGAGTTGACCTCCAGCTTTCGATAGATGGCCTTCACATGGTTGCCGACGGTGAGCGGCGAGATGCCCAGGGACCGCGCGGCCTCCTTGTAGCTCTGGCCGCGCGCGAAGACCTTGAGCAGCTCGATCTCCCGGGGGGTCAGATGTTCCAGCCCGGGTTCGCTCCTGATGACCGGGTCGGGCTCACGCTGGCGCAGGCGGTCGAGCAGATAGACGGCCGCGGCCGCGCTGATGGGCGCGCCCCCCATCAGGGTGACGTGGATCCCGTGCAGGATGACGTCGGGCGAGCTGTCCTTCAGCAGATAGCCGTCGGCCCCGGCGCTGAGCGCGGTCACGACGGTGTCCCGATCACCGAAGGCCGTCACGACCAAAGTCTTGCATCTCGACCCGGCCTTCAGCTCGGGGATGAAGTCCAGACCGCTGCCGTCGGGCAGGCCGATGTCGGACAGGACAAGGTCCGGGTCGAGCGGGATCATCGCGCGGGCCTCGGCGAGGGTGCCGGCGGTAGCGCAGATCTCAAGCGTCGGCGAGGCCGAGATGATGTCAACGAAATGCGCCATCACGTGGGGGTCATCTTCCACAATGGCGATGCGGCGGGGTGGATCGGCTTCGATCATGGGGCCTTCCGGAGCAGCCGCAGGATCAGCACGACATGGGTGCCGGTCCCGGCGTCCTGGATCTCGACCGTCGCTCCGACGAGCGCGGCGCGGCTCTGCATGTTGCGCAGGCCATGGCCCGACGGCCCCCGGGCGGCCAGTCCCCGGCCGTTGTCACTGACCGTCAGGCGCACGGTATCGTCCTCCGCGCCCGGGGCGACGACGATCTCGATGCGGTCGCCGCCGGAGTGTTTCAGGGCGTTGGTCACCGCCTCCTGCAGGATACGGAACACCTGCAGCACGACGCGTGGGGGATAGTCGGGCAGGCGGGTATCGAGCAGGCTGTTCCAGACCAGAACGAACCCGGCCGCCTCGATGCGGGGACGCACGCGGTCCTGGAACGTCGTCAGGGCAGAGGCCAGGCTCTCGCCGACCGAGTCCATGGAATCGATCATCAGCCGCATCTCGTCGATGACCGCCTGCAGCCCCTCGGCCACGGCCGCGGGCTCGGCCTTGCCCCGCCGCGCCGCCAGCAACAGGCTCATCAGCTGGCTGCCCAGACCGTCGTGCATGTCGCGCATGATGCGCCGGCGTTCGTCGTCGTGGGCCTGGCTGCGGACCAGTTCGCGCTCGCGTGCATGGGCGATGTCCAGCTCGGCCTCACGGACGGCGAGCCTGTCCGCCAGCAGGGCATTGAGGCTGACCGCAGAGCGAAACAGGGTGAAATTGCGCTGGAGGAAGGCGGCCACGAGCGCCAGCAACAGGATCGGCGTGGAATCGACCAGAAACCCTCCCGGGGTCAGTCCGAAATGCTCCCCGATCGCGTCCAGCACCACGCAGGTGGCGCAGATGGTGAGCAGGGCCGCTTCCAGCCGCCGGGGCTCGGCCGTCGTGGCGAAATGCCAGATCAGCCGGACCACCACCGTCGCGCCGAGCGCGACCGACAACCAGACCCAGGCCAGGGCCGGGGCGTCATAGCCCCCGGGCATGGGGCGGGTCCAAAGCCAGACCGCACAGAAGGTCACAAACGCCGCAAAGACCCCGATCAGGACCATCTGGAACCGGGGCCAGGGCCGCTCCGTCCAGGCGTCGATCAGGCCCGCGAGGCTGACGGCGGTCAGGGCATTGACCACGAAGAACAGCCACAATCGCATCAGGCCGCCGAACGGTGGATCAAGCACCAGCCCATAGAGGGCATAGGCCGTCCAGGCCCCGCTGAGCAGGGCCAGCCAGAGGGCAAAGCGGCCCCGTGACGAACGAAATGCCAGTAGCAGGGCGAACAGGCCGATGATGGCCGTGGTCAGGGCCGACAGCTGGCGATAGTCGATGTACCGCCACAGCCGCACCTCTGCCCATTGGGCCACCTGGGTCCAGGGACCCAGGAGCGGCGGCACCAGATCGGTATAGGGCATCCCCTGCCGTACGGTGATGAACAGCAGTTCGTTGCCTCCGACCTTCAGCAAACCCGCCGGGATGCGCTCGACCACCGGCCGCTGTCCCTCGAAGGCCTGGTCAGGGAAAGCCATCTCGCCGCGGGCGAAAACGGTCGAGCCGTTGACCTGAATGATGAAGTTGTCGACCTGCTGGTAGGCGGCGAGACCCAGGCCGTCTGCGGGCACCGTCGCCAGATCAAAACGCAGCTTCAGCGCCAGATAGACCGGCTCGCAGCATTCGGTGTGGGGCAGTTCGACCGGCTGATACTGCGCCTGCGCCGCAGCGATGGCCGTTGGCTTGGGCAGTCCGGCCAGTGTTGTTTCGGTAAAGGCGATGCGATCAAGCTCGGCGGGGGCCGGCTTGGGCCACAGCGGCGAGGCGTAGACGCCCCAGAAGGCCGCCTGCACAAGGGCGATCACCACCAGAAAGCCGGTCAGGTCGCGCAGACGCGGCGACAGGTCGGGCGCAATGGCCGAGAGTCTTCGGTCCAGCCATGTCACAGGCTGCCCGGTCGGCGCAGGTCTGTCCGTCATCCGCCCCCCGGCGATCCAGTGTGAGCCGCCGCCCGCCGTCAGATCTTCTGTCCAGCCGCAGGGTCGCCGCGATGTCGAGCGGCTACCACCACCATATCCATGGTGGTGTCGGGGCGGCAAGCGAATGGTCAAGCTGGGAAGCGTCAGGACAGGCCGGCCACAGGGCGACGGGCGCCCGACAGCCATTCAGGGCGCACGGTGCCCCAACAGGAAAGACCACCACCATGAAACGGGTCGCCACGGCAACCGCTCTCGCCTTCGCCTGCCTCGCCGGCTCTGCCGCCGCCCAGGACGCAAGCCTTACCGCCAGCTATGGCGAGATTCGTCTGAGCGCCGGGTTCACGCCCGATCCCTACACCGTCGACGTCCAGGCGGGCGGAAGCATCAACGGGGGCAATCTGCCCGGGTCGTGCACGGGCAATATCGCCGCTGCTCCGGATTTCGAGGTGACCTATACGGCCCAGTCTTTCCCGCTGGTGTTCCGGACCATGTCCAGTGCGGACACCACGCTGATCATCAACGGTCCTGATGGCCGGTGGTATTGCGACGACGACAGCTATGGCGACGGGGATGCAGAAGTCACGTTCAACCGGCCCCAGAGCGGCACCTATGACGTCTGGGTGGGCACGTTCGGTTCCGGCAGCACGGCTCCGGCCCGCCTGCTGATCACCGAAACCCCCTGACCAACCCACCAGGACCCGGATCGCCGTCGCCGCACCTGCGGCGGCGGCCTTTCGGCCTGTTTCCACCACGCAGGATCACTCTCTCTCATGTCACCTGACCAGATCACCCGGACGACCCATCGGTCGTGGTTTCAGCGTATCGGCTCCGCCTTCACAGGTGTGCTCACCGGACTCGTCCTCATGGCCCTCGGTATCGCCGTTCTGGGCTGGAACGAGGCCCGTTCGATCGCGCAGATGCGCGGCCTCAGCGAGGGCGCACGCATGGTCGTTCTGGCCCCTCTGGCCCGGATAGATCCAGCAAATGAAGGGCGGCTGATTCATCTCTCGGGCTTGTTGAGCGTCGAGGGGCGGCGCACCGACGCCCTGAGTGGCGTCAGCGCCGAGGGGGTCAGCCTCAAACGGTCGGTCGAGCTGTATCAGTGGAGCGAGACCCGCAGGAGCGAGACGCGGACGAAGCTGGGCGGTGGCGAGGAGACGGTTACGACCTACAGCTATGCGCGCGAATGGTCGTCCACGCCGGAGGACTCAACGCAGTTCCACACGCCCCGGGGACATGAGAACCCGGCCCCGCTGCTGGCGGACACCGTAGTGTCCGCTGAAGAGGGTCAGATTGGTGCCTATCGCGCGGACCGGCGGCTGCTCGACGCCTTCCAGCCGTCCATCCCGGTCGTGGTGAACCCGGAGAATGCCCGGACCCTGTCCACGGCCCTGTCCCGCCCGGTCCGGGTCGAGAGCGACGCGCTCTATGTCGGGCTGGACCCGGCTCGCCCTGCGGTGGGCGATCTCCGCATCCGCTATACGGCGGTGCCGGCCGGGTCCGTCAGCGTCGTGGCGGCCCAGAGCGGCGGCGCGCTGGCACCATTTACCACCAGCAGCGGCGCAGAGATCTTCCTCGTGACGCCGGGCACGGCGACCGCGCAGGAGATGCTTGAGCAGGCCCGGGACGGCAACCAGCTCCTCACCTGGGGCCTGCGTCTGGGCGGTGTGGTCGGCCTGATCGTCGCCTTCGGCCTGATCCTCGCACCCTTGCCGACCCTGGCCGACGTCCTGCCACCGCTGGGTGCGGTCGTCCGCTTCGGTACGGGAACACTGGCCGCGATCGGGGGGGTGGCGGTCGGCATGGTGGTGATCGCCCTTGCCTGGTTCGCGGTGCGCCCCGTGTTCTCCCTGCTGAGCCTGGCCGCCATCGGGCTGGTCGTTGCGGCGGTCATCTGGCTCAGGCGCCCCGCCAGGACCGCGGCCCGAGCCGGCTGAGGCCGGGGTCTGGCAGCGTCAGTGGGCCAAACCCTGAACCGAGGTCACTCTCCGAAAAGAATGTCCTGAACCAGAGGGCAGATGATTGAGCATCCACGTGCCCTCCCCTCTGGAGGGGAGGGCCATCGCTCATTTCCACTTCGACCCGTCGCCGTGGCCGCCGATGCTCTCCCATTCCGGCGGGGCGGCCTTGTGGACGAACTGCTCGGACACCAGCCAGCCCTTGAACGGCCGCAGCACCAGCAGGCAGGCCCCCGCGATCAGCGGGAAGGTGAATGCGAAATGGACCCAGATGGGGGGGCGGACCGTGAACTCGAAGGCCATAAAGGCCATCATCCCCAGGACGCCGATGGCGCTCATGGCGAAGAAGGCCGGGCCATCCGCCGGGTCGGCGAAGCTGTAGTCGAGCCCGCAGGCGGGGCAGGCCTCGCGGATGGTGAGATAACCCTTCAGCAGCGGGCCTTCGCCACAGCGGGGACAACGGCAGCGCAGGCCGGTCGACAGGGTCGACAGCCGGGGCCAGGCGGTGGGTTCGGGGGGGATCATGGGGGCTCCTGACGGGGCCTGATGTCGGCCTTTGCGATCAACGCATCAAGGGGCGACCCGGTCACACCCCGTTAACTGCGCCGAAAGGGCGATCGGGCCAGACTACGCGCGCATGGCCCGCGCGCGCTCCAGGACCGCAATCGGACGAACCACGGTGGCGCTGGGCGCTGCCGGGACGATCGCGTTCGCCCCGATCGCCGGAGCCGTTGCCCCAGTTCTGGCCCAGGAGGCCGAGGCCGCCCTGGATCCCGTTACCATCCGGGTGGGGGCCAATGACGGCTTCACCCGCATCGAATTCGCCGGGATCGTCGGAGCCCGTTCGCGCATCCGCCGCGACGGCCGGGCGGTGGTGGTCCGCATCGGCTCGACCGCCGCCCCGGATGTGTCGCGGCTGAAGGTCGACCCGCCGCCGGGTGTCGCGAAGGTCGAGACGCGGGCCGTCACCGACGCGACCGAACTGATCCTGACCCTGGCCGACGGGGCCGACGCCCGTTCGGGGACCGCCGATGGGGCGGTGTGGTTGAACCTCTACCCGGCGGGGGAGACGCCACCCGTCCTGGCCGCCGCGCCCGGCGCGGCCGTTCCTGCCGGCGGGGCCGTGCCCGTGACAGCGACCAAGGCGGCCGACCGGGTCAGTCTCAGCTTCGGCTGGGCGGCCCCGGTGGGGGCTGCGATCTTCCGTCGCGGCGATGCCGTCTGGATCGTGTTCGACACCGCGGCCCGGATGAACATGGCGGCCGCGCGCGACCTGGGCCCGGCCACGGATGCCCGCTGGGCGGTCGGACCCGACTATACGGCCATGCGGATCGCGGCCCCGGCGGAGCTCCCGGTATCGGCCTCGGCGGAGGGAGCCGAATGGACAGTGACGATCGGTGGCCCGTCGTCAGCAGGGTCCGGCATCGTCGTCGATCGCGACGATCGCGCCGAGACCACCCTGGTGGCGAAGATGGCCGGCGCCACGCGCACAGTTTGGCTGACCGACCCCATGGTCGGCGACCGGTTCGCGGCAGTGACCGCCCTGGCCCCCGGCAAGGCCTTCGCCGACCGGCGCCGCAGCGTCGATCTGACGCTTCTGCCGACGGCGCACGGGCTGGCGGTCGAGACCCCGACAGACGATTTGATGATCCGGGCCGAGGGCGATCTGGTGACGCTGTCGCGTCCGAAGGGCCTGATCCTGTCGCCGCCTTCCATGGCGCTGGAGGCGGCCGAGCCCGCCGGGCTCGAGGGCCCGCGCAAGGCGGAGTTTCCGGCCCAGATCCTGCCCGAATGGGCCCATACGGGCGAGGAGGGTTTCCTAGCCCGGCACCGCAAGCTGCAGGACGCGGCGGCACTGGAGTCGATCGCCGCTTCGGACAATCCGCGCAGTCCCATCGAGGCCCGTCTGGCCTTGATCCGTTTCCTGGTCGGGTCCGGGCTTGGGTTCGAGGCGATCGGGGTGGTCAATGCCATGATCGCCCAGACGCCGTCCCTGCAGGGGGAACCGGAGCTGCGGGGTCTGCGCGGGGCGGCCCGGGCGTCGATCGGGCGGCTCGAGGACGCGGCGCTGGACTTCTCGGCCGGTTCTCTGGCCGGCGATCCCTCGACCCGGGTCTGGCAGGGCTGGCTGGCGACCGAACAGGGCGACTGGGCGGGGGCGCGCCAGGCCTTCGCTGCAGGGGCCGCGGCCATTGATGACTTTCCGCCGGAGTGGCGTGCCCGGTTCGGGGCCGCCCACGCCATGGCGGCGCTGGAGACCGGCGATCTGAATGCCGCGCGCGCCCTGCTGGCCTACAGTTTCTCGCAGGATGCCCCAGCGGCGGACCAACTTACGGCCCGGCTGGTGCAGGCCCGGCTATTCGAGCTGGAGGGGGCGACCGACCGCGCCCTGGCGGTCTACAAGGCCGTCGGCCGCGCGCCCCTGGACGGGATCGCCACCCCGGCCAAACTGGGCGTCATCCGCATCGAACTGGCCCGGGGCACGCTGAAACCTGTCGATGCCGCTGCCCAGCTGGAGCAGCTGAAGTGGCGCTGGAGGGGGGATGCGACCGAGCTGTCGGTCATCCGCACCCTGGGCGGGCTTTATACGTCGCAGGGACGCTATCGCGAGGCGCTGGACACGCTGCGCGGGGCCGGCAAGCGGATGGGCGACCTGCCCGGCGCCGTCGAACTGCAAAACGACCAGTCGAGCGCCTTCCGGGCCCTGTTCCTCGACGGGGCGGCCGACGGGCTTCAGCCGGTCCAGGCGCTGGCGCTGTTCTATGACTTCCGCGATCTGACGCCGGTCGGGGCCGACGGCGACGAGATGGTGCGGCGACTGGCGCGGAGGCTGGTCGATGTGGATTTGCTGGATCAGGCCGCCGAGCTGCTGAAATATCAGGTGGACAACCGGCTGGAGGGCGTGGCCAAGGCCCAGGTGGCGACGACCCTCGCGACGGTGCTGCTGATGGACCGCCAGCCCGAGCCTGCGCTGCAGGCGCTCTGGGGTTCGCGGACGACGCTTCTGCCGTCAGCGCTGAATGCTGAACGGCGGGCGCTGGAGGCGCGGGCGCTGATGGAACTGGGCCGGTTTGACCATGCGCTGGAGACCCTGGGCGAGGACCGGTCGCCCGAGGCCCAGCAGGTGCGGGCGGAAATTCTGTGGAAACAGCAGGACTGGGCCGCTGCAGCGACGCTCTATGAGGCACGACTGGGAGACCGGTTCAGGGATACGTCGGCGGCTCTCACTGTGGATGAGGAGAGCCGGGTGATCCGCGCCGGGGTCGGTTATTCGCTGGCACGCGACACGGCGGCCCTGACCCGACTGTCGCGCAACTACGAACCGTTCAAGGCGGGAGCCCGCTCGGGGGCTGCGCTGCGGATCGCGCTGGATGGTCTGAATGGAATGGAAGGGGCGGCGAGCGCCCAGGACTTCGCCGGCCTGACGGCCAGTGCTGACACCTTTACCGGCTGGGTCACCCAGATGAAGACCCAGCTGAGAGAACAAACGGGCGGGAATCGCGCTGACGCGACGCCCGCCCGTCCCGTGCCGCCAGCCGCCGCGACCAGCGCGGCCGGCCAGGGCTGACCGACCTATTTGTTGACGGCGTCCTTGAGCGGCTTGGACACGCGGAAGCGCACGGCCTTGGAGGCGGCGATCTTGATGGTCGCGCCCGTCGCGGGGTTACGGCCTTCGCGCGCGGCGCGCGCAGCGGTGTCGAACACACCCAGGTTGGAGATCCGCACATCACCGCCGTCGATCAGCGACGAATGGATGTTCTTGACGATGGCTTCCAGCACGCGGCCAGCGTCGGCCTGGCTGACACCGGCGTCCTTGGCAACGGCGGCGATGAGTTCAGCTTGAGTGGTCATAATGGGTCGTTTCCCGAAAAGCTCGCCCCGATTCCCGGGGCGACGACGGGAGGATGAACACGCCTTTTGGGGGGCTTGGCAAGCGACTTCGACGCGCAAAGCCTTTGAGGGTGGGGATTCAGCCTGTTCCGGACGCCTGGCGGAAGCTCTCGACAAGGCTTCCGGCCACCAGTCTCCAGCCGTCGACCAGCACGAAAAAGATGAGCTTGAACGGCAGGGAAATCACGACCGGGGGCAGCATCATCATACCCATGGACATGAGCACGCTGGCAACCACCAGATCGATGACAAGAAACGGAACAAAAAGGAGAAATCCGATCGTGAAGGCCTTCTTCAGTTCGCTGATCATGAAGCTGGGAATGACCACGCGAAGGGGCAGTTCCGCTGCCGTGGCCGGGGCCTCCAGTCGGCTGAGACGGGTGAACAGGGCGAGGTCTCCCTGATCCACCTGGGCCAGCATGAAGGTCTTCACCGGCTCGGAGGCCAGATCGAACGCCTGGGGCAGTTCCATCTGCTGATCCATCAACGGCCGGATGCCCGAATCATAGGCGTCCTGCCAGGTCGGAGCCATGACGATGGCACTGAGGAACAGGGCCAACGACACCAGAACGGCGTTCGGCGGCGACTGCTGCATGCCCAGGGCCGTGCGCAAAAGGCTCAGCACCACGATGATCCTGACGAAGCTGGTCGTCATGATGACGATGGAAGGGGCCAGGGACAGCACCGTCATGAGGCCCACCAGCTGGACCACCCGTTCGGTCAGCCCTGCGCCGGTGCCCAGATCGACATTGATCGCCGCCCCGCTGCCTGCCGCAGCCGCGGCATCCTGGGCCAGCGCCGCCAGCGGCCACGCAAGGCAGAGGAGGGTCGTCAGGAGGGAGAGTTTCAGCGCGCGGACAAATTCGGCGCGGGTCGGTCTGACAAGAATTTTCGGGAGCGGCCGGCGGCCAGCCACGCCACGGCCGGTCATTTGCCGACTCCCCGCGGCTCGATCAGTTCACGCCCCTCGCCCAGCAGGATCAGCCGTTCCTCGTCATCGACCCGAACCAGCACCAGTCGCCGCGCCGGATCCAGCACCAGGGTTTCGACCACCTGGAGCCGTCGCTCGCCGCGCTCGGCATTCAGCCTGGCCATGATCTGCGGCGCATAGCGACGCGCGGCCCAGGCGGCGAGACCGATCAGTCCGAGGGTGAAGGCCAGGCCGAAGATGGCGCGGGCGAGATCGAGGAAGTTCATTCTGAAAGGCCCTCGGAAAGACCACGCGATCTTTAACCATCGTGGTTAACGCCCCGTTTAGATAACCGATGGTTAACCATACAGGCGGCATTTTCTGCCTCGTACCGGTCCGCACAGGCCTGATTTTCCAAGGACGATCCGAATGGGCGTCGCCAACCTGCCGCTGCTGAGCCAGATCAAGGGCCGACTGACCTGGCTGGACGAGCGCCAGCGCGTGGTGGCCCAGAACGTCGCCAATGCGGACACGCCCGGGTATGTCGCGCGGGACCTGAAGGCCCCGACCGATTTCGCGGCGGCGCTGCGCGACGGCGGCGGTCTGCAGATGCGCCAGACCACGCGTGGGCACATGCCGATTGGCGGGCCCAACGGGACGCCGGTCGCCCGGTTCACCTCCCAGGCCTCGCCGGATTCCGAGACCACCCTCGACGGCAATGCGGTGGTGGTCGAGGAGCAGATGCTGAAGATGGCCGAGAGCCGCATGGCCTATGACGCCGCCATTGGCCTCTACACCAAGTCGATGGCCCTGCTGCGCCTGGCCGCGAAGTCACCGGGCCGGTGACGATCATGGGAGCGCTCTAGATGCCCGATCCAATCGACGGCCGGGGAGGCACCCAGCGCAATCGCGCCATGGCAGTGGCGGCCTCGGCTCTCACGGCCCAACAGTCGCGCATGCGGATCATCGCCGAGAATATCGCCAATGCGGAATCGACGGCCCGGACGCCCGGCGGCAACCCCTACCGTCGCCAGATCCCGGTGTTTGAGGCCCGTGGTATTGATGGAGCCACGGGCGTGTCCCTTGCCGAGGTGCGGCCGGACCAGAGCGACTTCCGCCGCGAATATGACCCGACCCATCCGGCCGCCGACCCTGACGGCTACGTGCTCCGGCCCAATGTCGACACCCTGATCGAGGCGATGGACATGCGCGAGGCCCAGCGGGCCTATGAGGCCAATCTGAACGTCATCGAGACGGCGCGGTCGATGGAAAGCCGCACCCTCGACATCCTCAAACGATAGGGACTAGCCGATGAATCCGTTGATGGCGGCCCGGGCCTATGCGGCCACCCAGGGCACGGGCGGGGCGACGGCCGGGGCCGCGGTGGCCGCCGGCGGGCCCGAGTTCTCGCAATTGGTCCAGGATGTCATGAGCAACATGACGCAACAGACCCGGGCGGCCGAAAGTCAGATGATCCAGACCGTTCAGGGCCAGGGGTCGATGATCGATGTGGTCACCGCCGTCTCCAGCGCCGAGGCTTCCCTGGAGACCGTCATCGCGGTGCGCGACCAGGTGATTTCCGCCTACCAGGAAATCATGCGGATGCCGATCTAGGGTCTCACCGGGGGCGAACGTCGAAGGCGATCGTCATCCGCGTGCCCGGGCCCGAAAAGGGCTCCGTCCCGTGCCACATCCATGAGGGGAACAGCACCACGCGGCCCGGGCGGGGTTCGACCCAGTGTTCCGCGGGCAGCTCCAGCCCCACGCCCAGCCGGGTCGCGCCGAACCTCAGCCAGCCGGCGCGGGGGGCGCTCGCATCCGGGGCCGGGACGACGACGTGCAGGGCCGAGGAGACCCAGCCTTTGGGATGGACGTGATCCGTATGCCGCCCGCCCTCCCGCAGCCGGATCGACCAGGCTCCGCTCATCTCCCAGCCGTCCGGGGTACAGCGACGGCTCATGGGATCAGACCGGCCCCCCATGGCCCGCACATAGGCACCGATCGGGTCATCAAGGGCGCTGAACACCGCGTCCAGTACCGGATCCCGTGCCCATCTGGGATCGATCGGTGCCTGCGCTCCCGCCCGGACGGACTGGTCGAAGGGATGCGTCCGGAACGCGTGCAGTTGCTCCAGCCGCCGCCCCGCCTCGGCCATCCACGACCCCCGATCAACCAACGCGTCCGGGCCCGGCAGGTCATAGCCCTGCACCAGCGAGGCATAGTCGCCCGGGGTCAGGGCACGCGGATCACTGACAAGTCGCCAGGCGGTATAGCGCAGGGCGATGGCGTACTGGTCGTAGGGCGTGTCCTCGATCTGGGCGTCGAGCAGGGGCAGGGCCTCCATGACCCTGCCACACGCCATGAGGGCAGTAGCGAGCGCCAGTCTTGCCTCGGGGGCTCGAGGGGCCGCCTCTGTTGCCGATCGCGCGTGGGCCAGGGCCAGGACTGGGTCCAACCCGCCCGCTGCCCTTGCCGCTGCAAGGTGGAGCAGGGGACCGCTCCCGGGCGTGAGGCGCGGTGCCAGCCAGTCGTACGACGCCCGTTCGCCGGCCATGTCCAGCAGGGCCGCAGCGCCCCGCGCCATCAGGGCCTCGTGCAGGTCGACGGGCAGGGCGGCTGGATCGAACAGAGCCATTGCCGCGTCCGGATCCGCGGTCCGCATCCAGATCAACTGGGCCAGATCCCGTCGCGCTTCCAGCTGTGCAGGCCGGATGCGCAGGGACTCGCGATAGGCCGTCTCGGCGTCTGCGAGTTGCCCAAGGCCCTGAAGCGCCCGGCCGAGGACCAGCCAGGTCTCCGGAGCCCGTCCGCCCTTGTCGACGGCGCGTCGTGCTGCGGCAGCGGCCTTGTGGACGTCACCCAGGTCCCCGAGCGCCGCCGCCAGATTGTGTTCGGCCACCGCGCTTGCCGGTTGGGCCCGGACGACCCGTTCCAGCGGCGGTATCGCGTCGGCATGCCGGCCCAGACCCCGCAGGGCGCTGGCGTACAGGCGAAGGGCTTCGGTGGGGGCGTCCGGCGCGTCCGCAACGGTCTCCATCTGCATCACGGCCAGGTCGGGCCGGCCGTTCGCGAGACAGGCCTTCGTCGTGGCCAGGCGCGCCGCCCAGCCGGGGTCGGGGGGGTCGGTGAACATCGGTCGATTGAACACGGGTGGTGTTCCGGGGAAAACCACCAATCGACGCCGCCCATGAAAAAGGGGGCGGGCTCGAAAGCCCACCCCCCAAGGTATCTGCCTTGCGCTCCGATCTAGAAGCGCAGGGTGATGCCGCCGGTGTAGTAGCGACCGAGGGTGTCGTAAGTCTGTGGGAAGGTGTTCCCGTTGTTGAACGCCGTCGTACCGACGCCGCTGCCCAGAATGGGGGGTTGTTCGTCCGTCAGGTTGGACACTGTCACCGTCAGGCGAACCGCGTCGTTCAGATCCCACCGACCGGTCAGGTCGAAGTAGTTGTAAGCGTCGATCGAGGCGGCAGCCTCGGGGAAGACGGTACCGCCCGGCTCTTCGATGACTTCATCCTGATGACGCCATTGCACCGAGAAACCGAAGTCGCCCAGGTTCCACGTCGCGCGCGATGATGTCTTCAGCTCGAAATTCGGCTGAACACAGGCCACCGAGTAGAAGCCGATACAGTCGCGGTTGATCGAGGTCGGTGTCGCCTGGAATTCGTTCGCCGTGACATAGTTGGCGCTGAACGACAGGTTGAGGGTGCCCCAGCGGTCGCTGAGACCGAAGTCTACCAGATCCATCAGATAGGCTGCGGTGAAATCGTAGCCGCTGGCCCGCTCCTTGCCGAGGTTCGACGACACCAGGGCGATGCCGGGTGACTCGACGCCGTTCAGGGTGCCGTTGTTCGGGTTCCGTCCGATCAGGGCACACTGGGCGTTGAACTCGAAGTTCGGGTTGAACGCTGTAGTGTAGCAGCCGTTCAGGACGTCTGTGGAGCTCTGGCTGGACACTGCCCCGTCGATCTGGATGTCATAATAGTCCAGCGTCAGCGTCAGATTGTTGATGAAGGACGGCTGCCAGACGGCACCGACGGTGAAGGTGTCGGCTTCTTCCGGTTGCAGGTCCGGATTGCCGCCCGTCAGGATGTTGATCTGACCGGCGCTGGGAACGGGGACGGTCCCGACGTTTCCGGTCGGCACACCCGTCAGGACGCAAAGGTTGGACAGGGTTCCTGGCGTATTGGCTTGGGCCGAGTTGATCAGGGCACCCTGGCAGGGGTCCGCAGCCAGATTGCCCAGTCCGGTCACCTGGGGCGCGAACAGTTCGCCAATGTTGGGAGCCCGGACAGCGCGCTGGAACATGGTGCGGAAGCGGAGACCATCGAAGGGAACCCAGTCGCCGCCGATCTTGTAGCTTCCGTAGTCGGTCACCTTCCCTGCGGTCTCGAATTCAGAGTAGCGATAGCCGGCCTCCAGGTTCAGGCTCTGGATGAAAGGCAGGTCGCTGAGCAGCGGAATGAGGGCCTCGACATAGCCTTCAGTCAGCTCGAACCGGCCTTGACGATCCGGGAAGGGCGCGCCGGTGCCGAGAACCTCCCCCTGGATCTGGGAGGGGCCGTCCGAGCGTGTCTGTGCGCGGCTGGCGCGATATTCCAGACCGAAGGCCAGCGAGATCGGATCGGCAGCGAACGGGCTGTTGAACTGCTCGGGTAGGGAGCCGGAGACCGAACCCGAATACACTTCCTGATCGACGGAAGTCAGGTTGATCGAGTCCAGGTTGATGTAGTCGGCCATCGCCTGGGTGATGGAGCCCTCGGCACCGAAAACATTCAGCGGCACGCAGCCGGCGATCGCGGTCGTCGACCCGGGTGCGAGGCAGGACGTCGCCGAAACGGTGTTCAGCGCGTTGCGCACCTTGGAGAGCGAGCCCCAGTTGTCGCGGATGGTGACCTGATCAGTCTCGCCGCGCGACATATAGACGTCGTAGTTCCAGGTCTCGCTCAGATCACCGCGGAAGCCGGCGGTGAACTGGAAGGTCTTGTTCTCGTTGACCGTGAAACGCGGTCCCAGTTCGGTGATGCGGCGGTTGACGAGCAGCGGCACCATGGTGGTTCCGGCTGCGCCGGAAACGCAGTCAGCGGCTGCGATCGCCCGGGCGGCGCACAGCTGCTGGCGCATCGGTTCCGGGATCAGCGGATTCCCGATGGGCACCTGGAAGGTGTTGCCGAAAGTACCGGTCGAGGCCGCGTCGGTTGCGACATCACTCCGGACATACATCAGATCCAGATAGGCCTCGAACATCGGGTTGACCTCATAGGTCGCGCCCGCGTTCAGCTGGTAACGGTCCAGCGGCGTCTGGTACAGGTTGTCCGGGTTGAAGTTGAAGCCCCCGGCGTTGGCAGGCACCAAGGCACCGGTCGCAGGATTGATCTCGGCCGAGCCTTGACCGACGCCCGTGCCGCTCGGAAGCGGCGTGCCGCCGGAAACGGTGGTGGTCCGAAAGAAGGCCGGAACAGTCGTACCGGAACCCTGTGGCAGCCCATTGATGGCCCCGATGGCCACGCCGCCATACGGGCGCTGATCCTGGTTCAGCCGGCCGTTCTCGGTCCAGCCGATGCTGCCGAAGGCGTTGCCGCGACCGTCGGCGAAATTTCCGCCCACGGTCAGGTCGTTGCGGCGGCGTTCGGCGTCGCCGAACTCCGAAATGCCCCAGCTGCTCTGGAATTCGACGCCTTCGAAATCGTCCTTCAGGATGAAGTTGACCACGCCCGCGACCGCGTCGGCACCGTAAACGGCCGAGGCGCCGCCGGTGACCAGGTCAACCCGCTCGATCAGGGCGACAGGGATGGAGTTGGTGTCGACCACGCCGGCCAGGTTGAAGGGCACGACGCGGCGTCCGTTCACCAGCACCAGGGTGCGATTGGTGCCGAGACCCCGCAGGTTGATCGTGGCACCGCCGCCCGAGCCATTGTTGACGCCGGGCCCAATGGCTGGAATGGCGACCGGCAGGTCCTTGATCAGCTCTTCCACGGAGAACGGCTGGTCGAGGGCGATCTCCTCGGCACCGACCGATGTGACCGGGCTGGAGGCCTCGAAGCCCGGCTGACGGATGCGCGAACCGGTGACGACGATGTCATCGACGGCGGCGGCTTCCCGGTCTGAGTCCTGGGCGAAGGCCGGGAAGGCCCCGAGTGTCATCAGCGACGCGCCGATGAGAATGGTCGAGGCTCTGAGTCGCTGCTTGGTTTGGCGGGATGTCATGAGGTGCTCCATCGTGGATTCTGGCCCTCTGCGCGCGGGCCTGTTGAGCCTGACCATATCCACGGCCCCACGGGTGTCGATGTTCAAACACAATAGCGTCGTTATAATGTTTGGTTATTGTCGCCTTGTCGCCACACTTGGGATTGGCCCTTTCATGTTCTTGCGTCCAAATGTCGCTGCACTGGCGGCAGGTGCCTGCGTTTTTGCGCTTGCCGCCCACGCCCAGACCGTCGTTCCCGGGACTCGGGCACTGAGCGACCTCGTCGCCTGCCGCACGGTCGTCGCCGACGCGGACCGGTTGCGCTGTTATGACAGGCTCGTCGCGGCCCTCGACCAGGCCGAGACCGCGGGGGAGGTCGTGATCGTGGAGCGCGGCCAGATCACCGAGGCCCGGCGAGCCCTGTTTGGTTTCTCGGTGAACCCCCTTCCGTTGTTCGCGAGGCGGGGCGGGGACGAACCCCTTGAGGCGATACAAACCTCGTTGCAGCGCGCCAGCCAGGGGGCCTCCGGCAAGTGGTTGTTCGTGCTGGAGGACGGGTCTGTCTGGCTGCAGACCGACAGCAACGCGCCGGGCCGGACGCCCCGTCCGGGGGCGGACATAACTGTTCGCCAAGGCGCGGTGGGCAGCTATCTCCTGAGTGTCAACGGCACCCGGTCTGTGCGGGTCCGGCGCCAGGAGTAGTTCCGGGAAAGCTCCGGCTAAGGCCGCTTTTCGCGGATCGCCACACCCACGGTGCCCTGGGCCACGACGAGCCCGGCGTCCGTGCGGACCTCGGCCGAGACCACGGCCTTGCGCGCATCATGCCAGGTCACGGTCCCGGTCGCCTCCAGACGGGCCGTGTTGCCGGGGGCCGCGTTCAGAAACCGGAGCGTCAGGTCGGTGGTGACGAGAGTCTGACCCGGTGTCAGCATCGACATGACCGCGCCCCCGCCGGCCATGTCGATCAGGGCCGCCATGACCCCGCCGTGGACGAGACCTGCGAGGTTGGCGTGGCCGGGATCGATCTCGCAGACCATCCGCACGAATCCCTCGCGGGCCTCGACCGGATATGCGCCCAGACGATCCGGGAATCCTCCGACCTCGGCACCCGGCACCATCCAGCGCCGCAACAGTTCGAGGCCGTCCCCATCGGGGTCGAGGTGGAACCGGACGGGGGCGCTCATGCTGTCCCCGCGCGCCGGCCGGTTCGGGCGGCAAACCGGTCCAGGGCGGCGAGATACTCCCTCTGCAGCTGATCCACGACGTCACCGACCGGCTCGATCGCCCGGACCGAATCGATCCCCTGACCTGCGGCCCAGATGTCGCGCCAGCGCTTGTTGTCCCCGCCGGCGACATAGCTGCGCCCGGTGGGCTCGCCCAGATTGTCGGGATCCTGACCGGCAGCGCGCAGGGACGGCTTCAACCATGATGCGGGCGTGCCGGTGACCGCCGCCGACACGACCAGATCGTCGGGTCCGGACTCGACCGCCATCTGTTTGTAGGCGGGCTGCGCCATGCTTTCGGTCGTCGCCAGAAAGCGGGTGCCCATGTAGACGAAGTCCGCCCCGGCCGCGATCGCCCCGGCGATCCCGGCTCCATCTCCGACCCCGCCGCCGACCGCGATATAGCCGTCGAAGAAGTCCCGGACCGCGGAGATGAAGGCGAAGGGCGACAGATGGCCCGTGTGCCCGCCTGCCCCCGCGCTGACGCAGGCGAGGCCATCGACGCCGGCCTCGGCCGCCTTGCGCGCCAGCTTCATCGAGATGACGTCGGCGAACACCAGGCCCCCATAGGCCTTGACCGTCTCCATCACAGGGCGCGGCGATCCGAGGGCGGTGATCACCACGGGCGGTCGATACTCCGCGACCAGCCGCAGGTCCTCGGCCAGCCGGGTATTGGTGGAATGGGTGATCATATTGGCGATCCAGGGCCCGTCGCCCGGGCGCAGCGCGCCGGTGATCTGGTCCATCCAGCGGTCGAGATCCTCGACCGTTCGACAGTTCGGGGTCGGGAAGGCCCCGCCGATCCCGGACCTGCACGCGGCGATGACCATCTCGGGCCCGGACACCAGAAACATCGGCGCGGCAAAGACGGGCAGGCGCAGGGTCTCGAAGGGCGAAGTCATACGGGCTCGTTGGGGTTGAGGAGGGCGCGGAGGTCGCGTTTCAGCACCTTGCCCACCGGATTGCGGGGCAGGGCATCGAGGGTCTCAAGCCGTTCGATCTGCTTGTAGACCGCGACCTGTCGCTCCGTGGTGAGGAAGCGATTGATCTCTTCCAGGGACGCGTTCTGACCGGGCCGAAAAACCAGGAAGGCCGCCAGCCGTTCCCCGAGGTTCGGATCAGACGCCCCGACCACGGCGGCCTCGGCCACCGCCGGATGGGCGACCAGATGGCCCTCGATTTCTTCCGAGGAGATGTTCATCCCCCCCCGGATGACGATGTCCTTCAGCCGTCCGACGAACTTCAGATACTGGAGACGGTCGCCGGCCAGTTCGAACAGGTCGCCGGTCCGGAACCAGCCGTCCGCGTCAAAGGCGCGGGCATTCATTTCGGGCGCGCGCCAGTAGCCGGAAAAGACGGTCGCGCCCTTGATCCGGATTTCGCCGGGTCGGCCACCTTCAGCGATCTCTTCCTCCGTCTCCGGATCGACCAGTCGGGTCTGGATCCGATCGTGCAGCAGGCTGTTCCAGCGGAAGCCCTCGCCGAGGCGTGGGAACAGCGTCGCCCTTTCGGCCGGATCCGGAATGTCCCTCAGGCTGGACGGGAAGGACGTCCCCTCGTTGGAACCGAAATAGTTGACGATCTGGACGCCGTGCTTCTCGTGGAAGGTGCGCACCATCCATTCGGACAGTGGGGCCGAACCGGATCCGATGGCCTTCAGCCGGTTGAAGTCGATCCCCTCCAGCAGGGCCTCGTTCTGCAGCAGCAGGTTCAGGATCGCCGGAGGAGCCACGGTGTAGTCGATCCGCTCTTCGCGGATCTGGCGCAGCAGGACCTGCAGGTCGAACGGCTGATGCTGGATCAGCACCCCGCCCAGCAGCAGCCAGCCCACGAAGGCCGTCGAGATGCCCGCCATATTGACCATCGGAAAGGGGTTCAGCAGCCGTGCACCCGGCGGAAGGTCGGCCGCGTCCACGACCCCGGCCCCCATGATGATCCATTCATTGTGGCTGCGAGGCACGCCCTTGGGCTGGGACTCCGTGCCCGAGGTCCAGCACACGGTGACGACGTCGTCTGCGGTCACCTGCGCGGCCTTCGCCGCCTTCTGCGCGGCCTTGTGGGCTTTCGCCGTCACCCGATCCATCAGGGGCTCGAGATCAAAGGCCCCGGCCGGGCTGGTTTCGCCCAGCACGAACACGGACTTCAGCGTCGGGCAGCGCGCTTTCAGCGCCACGATCATCTCGCCATGGGAATGTTTGCCGATCCGGTCGGCCGTGATCGCCGCGACGGCGTCGGTCTTTTCGATGATGTAGGCCAGTTCGCTCTCGCGATACTGGACCGGGGCCGGGCTGGCGATGACGCCCAGCCGCATACAGGCCAGATAGGCGATGCTGAGCTCGGCGATATTGGGCAGCTGGATCACCACGACCTGGTCCTTGCGGATCCCGTGATCGACCAGCACAGCCACAAGCCGGTCGACCGCATGGGCGGTCTGGCGCCAGGTCAGGCGGTCAGGCTGGCCGCCGACCACATCGGCCGCATTGACCGGATCGATCAGGGCCTCGGCATCGGGCATGGCGGCGACGTGTTTCAGGAACAGATCGTCCAGGGTCTGGTCGCCCCACCAGCCCTTCGATTTCATCTCTCGAATGCGGTCCTTGGGGATCACGATCATGGGGCGGTCTCCAGTGGTCGGGACGGAGGGGGCGGGAACAGGGTGCGGCACAGGGCGCGGACGTCGTCGCGCACGACCTTGCCGACAGGATTACGGGGCAGGGCGTCCAGCAGATGCAGCCGCTTGGGCGTGCGGACAGGACCGATCTCGTCACGGACGAAGGCGATAATGGCGTCCGCGTCGGCGTCCGGCCCGACTGCGACCGCGGCCTCCAGTCGTTCACCCCAGACGTCGTCCGGCTCCGAAAAGGCACAGGCGTCGCGGACCAACGGGTGACGGTTGAGAGCCGCCTCTACTTCACCGGGATAGACGTTGTAGCCGCCGGTGATGATCAGATCGCGGGACCGGCCGATCAGGACCAGACGGCCGTCGTCGCCGATGCGGCCGATGTCGCCGGTCTTCAGCCAGCCGTCGTGCCGGGCGGCGGCCGTCAGATCCGGAGCATCGAGATAGTGCGTCCGGGCCAGGTCGCCCCCGACCAGAACCTCGCCCTCGCCGCGCGTGATCACTTCGTCGGCCGCCGTCAGCAGGCGGACGGGGGTTTCGGCAAAGGGTGATCCGACCGATGCGGCCAGTTTTGGGTCGGCCATCTCTGCGGGCGACAGGCCGGCGATGGTCATGGGGGCCTCGGTCTGGCCGTAGAGAGTCGACAGGACCGGACCGAAGCGGGCGATGGCCGCCGCGATCCGGTCGGCTGACATGGGCGCGGCGGAATAGGTCAGATGCCGCAGACGCGGGAAGTCGCCGGGCCCGAAGGTGGCCTCGTTCATCAGCAGGGTGATCAGGGTCGGGGGCATGAAGGCCACGCTGACCCGTGACATCAGTTCGGTCAGAATGGCGGCCCGGTCGGGTTCGGCCAGAAGCACATGGGCCCCGCCAGCGGCCAGCACCGGCAGGATGTAGTGGGAGGACCCGTGCGTCAGGGGCGCGACGGCCAGGTTCACATCCTCCGCCGTAAAGCCGTAGAAGGCCGACAGCGACCGCAGGGCCGCAGCGGCGCTGGACTGGCTCTGCACCACGCCCTTGGGCACACCGGTCGAACCCCCGGTGAACTTCAGCGCGACCGGCGCGTCGGGATCGTCAGAAACCGGAGGCAGGGGGGCGGGCCGAAGCGTCGCCAGCCAGTCCTCGAGCGGCAGGGGGCGGGTCGACTGTCCGGCGGCATTTTTCGAGGAGGCGTCCACCAGGGTCAGGGCCAGTCCGGCACGGGCTTGGAAGTCGCCGTTCAGCCGGGCCCCGTTGCGGGGATTCAGCGGGGTCCAGACGGCACCCGCGCGCAGGATGGCGAGGTAGCCGACCACATGGCTCCAGCTGTTGCGCGCGCACAGGCCGATCCGGTCCCCGGGCCCGAGGCCGCGCCGTGTGAGGTCGCCCGCCGCGGCCTCGACGGCGGTGATCAGGGCCTCGTGCGTCAGGCTGACGGCCCCGTCGATCAGGGCGGTCCGTCCGGCCTTGATCTCGCGGTTGGCGTAGAGGGCGTGGATCGGATGGCTCATGCCGCCCGCTCCAGTATGGTCACCACCGTGGCCGCCTCCTCGACACCCAGGAAGCCGCCGCCGTTCTCGGCCACGGCGATCCGGGCCCCCTCGACCTGACGCGGGCCGGCCTCGCCGCGCAGCTGGAGCGACAGCTCATGGATCTGGGCCAGACCGGTCGCCCCCACCGGATGCCCCTTGGCTACCAATCCGCCCGAGGCATTGACGGGGGTCCGGCCGCCAAGGGCAAAATCCCCTTGGCGCAGACGCGCGCCGACCGAGCCCGGCTCGGCCAGGCCCAGATTTTCGATCTGCTGCAGCTCGGCATAGCTGGTGGCGTCATGGACCTCGACCACATCCACGTCGTCCGGGCCCAGCCCGGCCTGGTCGTATGCGCGGTTCGCGGCGCGGCGGCCGATGTGGTTCTCGAGATCGTCCGGCGAGCGTCGGCTGGCGCTCAGCAAGGCGCAGCCTCGCACCCGGACCGCGCGGGTCTGCGCAGACAGGCGCGCCAGCCCGGCCGCTGAACAGACGACTGCGGCGGCCGCCCCGTCGCTGACCGGGGCGCACATCGCCCGTGTGAAAGGGAAGACGACCGTCTTGTCGGCGAGGACCTGATCGACGGTCATCGGCGTCCGGTACTGGGCATCGGGATTGTGGGCCGCCGCCGTGTGGTTCTTGGACGCGATCCAGGCGAAGTCCGCCTGCGTGGTGCCGTGACGCGCCATGTGGGCGCGCGCCTGGGCGGCATACAGGTCCATGAACAGGCTGCGATCCGGCCCGGGATCCTCGCCGCCCATGGCGCGGATGTAGCCGACCACACCGGCCCGGTCGTGGATGTCGGTCCCGCCGGCGAAGGCGGCCGCGACGCGTTCGGGCCGGTCGGGGAAGACCATCTTCTCGACCCCGACCACCAGGGCGATGTCGCCGGCCCCCGCCCGGATCCAGTGAAGGGCGGAGAGGAGAGCCGTCGAGCCCGAGGCGCAGGCGTTCTCGACATTGGTCACGGGAATGCCGGTCAGGCCGAGGGGCCGCAGGGCGATCTGGCCGCGCACCGTGTTCTGGCCCTCCAGCATGGGCTGGCGGGTGTTGGAGAACCACACCGCCTCGATGTCGGCCACGGCCGCCCCGGCATCGGTCAGCGCCGCCATGACGGCCTCGGCGCACAGGGTCTTGACGCTGGCGTCCGGCCGCTTGCCGAACCGGGTCATGGAGGTGCCCGCGATGAAGGCGGCGTCCGTCACGGCGCGGCCGGTCGTCGCCGTTGGACGATCCGGAAACGCGAGGCGACGAAGGCCAGGTCCGCGAGGCAGGCGTTGCCCGCCGGGTTGAGGCCGGTCACATGGTAGTCGCTGTAGGCGGCGGCGAAATTGATCCACATCGCGCCGGTCAGATTGATCGACAGATTGGCCCCGGCCGCCTCATAGGCGGGCGTCGCGCGGTCGATGAAGGCCTCGTCCGTCGAGTAGAGGTAGGACGAGATCGAGCCCCGGGTGCGGGCCAGCCAGGTCGCCTCCATCACCGCCTCGCCGGCGTCCTTGCGGACGAGGAACAGGACCGGGCCGAACCGTTCCTCGGCATAGAGGTCGAGGTGCTGACCCTCGTCCACGGCGATCACCAGTGGCGTCAGGGTGCGGGCGTCCGGGAACTGGGGGTGGGGATAGGGGGCGGGCTCCCGCAGGGTGCGGACTCCGGCCAGGCCGGCGATGGCGGACTGCGCCTCGGCCACGACCTTCAGCGACACCTCGCCCTGGATCGCGCCCATGATGCCCGCCGCCAGGGTCGGGTCGGCGGCGATGGCGTCGATCTGGTCGACGATGGCCGTCGACACGGTCTCGAACAGGTGCGGGGCGATATAGACGACCTGCGGGCTGGTGCACATCTGGGCCGAGAACAGGCTGGATGCCCGGGCCACGGCGCGGGCGACGGCGTCGACATCGGCCACGCTCTCGATCACCACCGTATTGACCCCGGCCGTCTCGGTGAACAGCAGCTTGCCGGTGACGGTGCGCTCCAGATGTCCGCCATAGCGCGGGCTGCCGGTGAAATCGATGATCTGGACTTGTGGGTGGTCGACCAAGGACTGGGCGACCGGTTCGGCCAGGGTGTCGACGGCGAGGGTGACCACATTGGGATCGAAACCGAAATCGGCCAGCACGGCGCGGCAGGTCTCGGCCACGATCGCCATGGGCAGGATGGCCACGGGATGGGGTTTCAGGATCACCGGATTGCCGGTCGCGAGACTGGCGAACATCGACGGATAAGCGTTCCACGTCGGGAAGGAGGCGCAGCAGATCACCAGCCCGACGCCGCGCGGGACCAGCACATAGGTCTTCTCCAGCGCCACGGCCTCGCCGGCGAACTGGCGATGGTAGGTGGCGTGCGGAGCCACGTCGCGCATGGCCTTGGCGGCATAGGCCAGGGCCTCGACGCCCCGGTCCAGCGCATTGGGCCCCGAGCCGCTGAAGGCCTGGGTGTAGCTCTGGCCGGCGACATGCATGACCGAATGGGCCATCTCGAAATTGCGGTCGTACAGCCGCGCCGCCATTTCGAGGCACAGGGCCAGGCGCAGCTCGAAATCCGCCTCGCGCCAATCATCCATGGCGAGGGCGGCGGCCGCCAACAGGGCCTCTGGATCGCTTTGCAGATAGCGGATGCCCAGGGGCTTCTGCGTGAAGGGGGAGACCTCGTCCCCCACTGTGCCGGTGACGCCGGGCTGGCCGAGGTCGAAGGTCGTGCCCAGGCGCGCCTCGAAGGCGGCCTTTCCCGCGCCCGGCTTGTCGGGACCGTGGATCTTCGTGGAGGGACTGTCGCTGTAGGGGCTCCAGCTCTTGCGGGTCTGCACCGCGTCGATGGCCCTCTCAAGGGTCGCGGCATGGCGCGCGATCAGGGCGCGGCAACGGTCCCCGGTCGTGGTGGCCGAGCCGTCCATCTCAGGCCATCCGCTCGACGATCATGGCCGAGCCGACCCCCTGGGCCCCGTGGGCCACGACGAGGCCGTAGCGCCCTTCGCAGGCGTCGAGGGCGTCGAGCAGTGAGGACAGAAGGATGGCCCCCGTCGCGCCCATCGGATGGCCCTTGGCCATATGCCCACCCCCGACATTGACCTTGTCGGGATCGACGTTCCGTTCGCGCATGAACTTCACGATGGTGACGGCGAAGGCCTCCATGAACTCGATCCGGTCCATGTCCGCCAGCGTCAGCCCCGCCTTCGCCAGCGCCTGGTCCATCGCCGTGAACCCCGCGGTCAGGGAGGCGGCCGGGTCGCCCCCCGCCTCGGCCCAGGCGACGATCCGCGCACGCGCGCCGGAGGCCTCGCCGGTGACGATGGCCAGGGCTGCGCCATCGCACATGGGCGGGGCGTGGGCGACGGTGTGGCGATGGTCGATCACCCGGCCATCCAGCGCCTCGGCATACTGTTTGCCAAGGACTCCAAAGGCGGCAGGCATGGCGGCCAGGCTCTCGGCCGTGGTCGAGGCGCGCGCCGGTTCCTCGGTGTCGAGGCCGTTCAGCGGGATGCGCGACCTGACCAGCGGTGTGCCCTCGGCGGCGGCTGTCCTCTGCTGCGAGATCAGGGCTGCCGCGTCCATCTCGGCGCGCGTGACGTCGAGATCTTCCGCCAGCCGGTCCGCCGCCACCACCACCGGGATGTAGCGGGTGCGGGACGGGAAACTGGCGTCCTCATAGTAGTCCGCCTTGTCGCCCATGAAGGGGACGCGCGACATCATCTCGACGCCGCCCGCGAGCGCCGTCCTGGCCCCGCCGGTCTCGACCAGCTGTGCCGCCTGTCCGATCGCGGTCAGACCCGAGACGCAGTAGTTGTTCAGGCTGTAGGCGAAGGCGTCGTCCGAAAGACCGGCGTACAGCTTCGACACCAGGGCGACATTGGCACCCTGGGCCCCGACCTGGCCCACGGCCCCCAGGATCAGGGCGTCGACCCTGCGGGCGGCCCCGTTATTGCGGGCATCGAGGGCGTCGATCAGCCCGCCCACCAGCTCATGCGGTTTCAGCGACGCCAGACCCCCATCGGGGCGGGCCTTGCCGCGCGGCGAGCGCACGGCGTCCAGAAGATAGGCAGTCATGGTCGTCTCCCCGTTTCAGCCGGCGGTCTTTGCGCCGGTCAGGCCGCGATCTGGTCGCCCGGTGCCCAGGTCCCGTGAAATCCGGCCGGCACGCGGACCGGCAGGGGAACGCGTGCGATCGGCCCCTTGTCGAAGGCTTTGGCATCCAGAATCTGGACTTCCGAGGTGCCGTCCGGGGCCGTGGCGAACACCACGACATACCCATCGTCCTCGTCCGTCCCGCCGATGCGCGGAGCGAAGGCCGGCTCCGATCCCCCGACGCCGTCGGCGAACCGATGCGCCTCGGCCCGGCCGGTGGTGAGGTCGTACTTCAGCAGGCCGTTGAACCGTTGCAGTTCCTCGGGGGCCATCGACACGTGGTAGGACCAGTTGGACTTCCGCCCCGTGTAGTCGAGGTTGATGACCGGGAACTCGCCGATCCGGTCGTCGAGCTGGCGCTTCTTCACCTCGCCGGTGACCATGTTCATACGCCACTCGACGGGCACGGCGTTCAGCGCCAGTACGTTCACCATCGAGGCATAGGGGCCATAGGCCGGGTTTGGTGGAAAGCCGTTCGGCTGCATCATGCAGGCGGTCATGACGACCTCGTCGCCGTCCTCCCAGGCATTGGCGACGTGATAGATGTAGCAGGTCTCGGTCTCGAACCATTTGATCTGGTCGCCCCGGCCATTGCGCGGCGCGACGCCGAACCGCGCCGGCTGGTCGGCGACCTTGATCTGCCACATGTGGTTGCGCAGTCCGCCCTCGGTGAAGACCACCGGCAGATCGTGAAGGATGACGTAGTTTTCCGTCAGCCCCATGTCGTGCGGCAGGCGCGGGCCCGGCAGCTCGACCCGCTGAAAGTTGGTCAGGACATTGTCCCGGGACACGACGCCGTAGGTCATCCACGGCTCGGTGAGGGAATAGTCGAAGAAGCAGAACTCGCCGGTCCGGGGATCGACCTTGCCGTGGGCCGAGACGTGGCGGGGCAGGGCTCCGCCGAAATCCTCATTGCCGATTGTTTCCAGCGTCCTCGCATCGACCCGGACCGGCTTGCCCGCGATGTACCAGAGCGCCATCAGGGAGCCGTTGTGGAACACCAGGTCGGTGTTGGCCGTGTCCTTGTAGACGAGGTCGCCCCGCGTCGAATCCGGGCGCGCCGCCGCGGACGGCATCAGCACGCCCCCGGCCCCGATCGCCTTGCCAGCCCGTTCGGCCCGGTAATCGTCGGTGGCGACGTAGCGGTTGCGGTACTCGGCCCGACCGTTCTCGAAATAGACCGCGTGGATCATGCCGTCGCCGTCGAACCAGTGATGCATGCCCTCCGGCGCGTGCTGCGGGTTTGGCCCATTGCGGACAAAGGCCCCATGCAGGTCCTTCGGGATCTCGCCGATCACCGGCAGGTCGAGCGCCGTGGTTTCGACAGCCACCGGCTTATAGAGGCCCTGAAGATAGGGATTCAGGGTGTTCAGCCCGGTCAGGGGGCCGGTCGAGATCCGGCGAGCGATAGCAGCGTCATCGGCCATGGGGCGGTCTCCTCGATCAGTGTGGCGAGCCTAGGCGGCAAGGTATCTTAACGCAAGTCATTGGCCCGTGATGAGGACGACACGCAATTCTGGTGATCGATCATCACCAAACGATCTCCGTTCGAGCCTTTCGTAAAAAGACTTGCAAAACTGGTCTGTTGGCGCAAGCGTCACATCAGAGCTTCCGGATAACAGGAAGCCAACCTTGGGAAGGGGACCGCCAAATGCAGACCATCGTCGGGAAGACCGCGTCCATTGCTGTGCTGATCCTGGCTGCCGGCCTCGGCGCACCAGCCTTCGCGCAGGACGCGCCGCAGCAGGAATCCGCCGCGCTGGATGACATCATCGTCACGGCCCAGCGTCGGGAGCAGTCGCTTCAGGATGTGCCTCTGGCCATCACCGCCTTCAGCGCAGAAACCCTCGAGCGGACCGCCGCCACAGGCATCCAGGACATCGCCGCCAAGGCCCCCGGCGTGACCCTGACCCAGTTCAACATCGGTGAGCCCCAGCTCTACATCCGCGGCGTGGGCACCACCAGCGACTCGGCCGCCAGCGATCCCTCCATCGGTATCTCGATCGACGAGGTCTCCATCGGCCGTGCAGGGGCCAGTTCGCTGGCCTTCCTCGATATCGAGCGAGTCGAAATCCTGCGCGGTCCGCAGGGCACCCTGTACGGACGCAACGCCTCGGGCGGGGCCCTGAACGTCTATACGCGGCGGCCGCAGATGGAGGACACCACCATGGCGTTGCTCCGCGCCGGCAGCTTCAACGAATATGGAGCCGAGGTCGTCCTCAACCGCCGGATGGGCGAGGACAGCGCGGCGCGTCTGGCGCTGCGGGTCAACCGCAACGACGGCTATGCCGAGAACGTGCCGAGCGGCCGCGGTCTGGAAGGCGGAAAGCAGTACGGAGCCCGCCTGTCCCTGCTGAACGAGTCCGGCCCCTGGACCGTGCTGGGATCGGTCGATGTCTCCCGCGACCGGATGGACGGTCATGCCCGGATCCCGGTGACCGCATCCGCCACGGCACCGGCCTTCGTCTCCCTGATCAACGGCCTGAGAACGGGGCTCGACCGCCGCCAGAGCTTCTCGTCGGCGGACAACTACCAGAACCGGGACAATATCGGCGCGACGGTCCGCGTCGAGTACGAGGCGGACGCTTTCAATGTCGTGTCCCTGACCTCCTACCGCGACAACAGCTATCGCTGGCGGGACAATCTGGGCGGACTGCCCTTCCCCAACTTCCCGCTTGAGGTTGACGACCAGGCGGCCGAGGACGCCTCCCAGTTCAGCCAGGAGTTCCGGCTGGTCTCCCGCCCGGAGTCGCCGATCAGCTGGGTGGCCGGACTGTTCTACTTCAGCGAGGACGTCGATCGTTCGGAACGGTTCATCGTCCGCACCGGACTGCCCATCGCACCGCCCTCCTTCGGCGGGGACACGACCTTCCTGCAGACGGCCGCCAACAGGAGCTATGCCGTCTTCGGACAGGCCACCGTGCCCTTCGCCGACATCTGGGAACTGACGGTCGGTGCCCGCTGGACCCATGATGAGCGGGATGTGACCCAGATCGCGCGTGACAATGACCGGGGCCTGAGCCCGCCCGCGGGCATCCCGCTGGGGCCGACCGGGACGCCATACAGCACGACCGGCAGCGCCGAGTTCGAGGAACCGACATGGAAGGTCGCCCTGGCGGTCGAGCCGTTCGAGGACGTCCGCCTCTATGCCTCCTATGACCGGGGCTACAAGGCCGGGGCCTTCCCCTCGACAGCCCAGACGGCCGTGCAGGCCCGCACACCGCTGCGCTCGGAAATCCTCGACAACTATGAGCTCGGGCTGAAGTCGACCCTGCTGGACGGCCGGCTTCGGCTGAACGGGGCCCTGTTCCGCCTCGAGTACGATGACCTGCAGGTCTATGAGCTTCTGGGCCTGACGCTGGTGACTTCCAACGCCCAGGCCGAGGTCGACGGCTACGAGCTGGAAGGGGCTTTCGCCCTGAGCAACAGCATCACCCTGGGCGGGTCCTACACCCACCTCGACGCCCACTATACGTCGAATGCCCAGTCCGGCGCGCTGATCCTGCCCTACAACAACCTCACCCTGCCGCGCTCGCCGGACAGCCAGTACACCCTCTATGCCGATGGGGAGTGGGACGCCTTCGGCGGCCAGCTGGCGGCCCGGATTGACTATCAGTGGACGGACGACTTCTTCTTCGATCCCTCCAACAATCCCGAAGTGCTGTCGCCGGCGCACGGTCTGGTCAGCGCCTATGCCTCGTGGGAAGCCTCGAACGGCGTGAAGATCGCGGTTTACGGCAAGAACCTCGGCGACGAGGAATACCAGACCCACATCATCAAGAATGTGGGCGTGGGCTTCAGTGTCTTCGGGGCTCCGCGATCGTGGGGCATCGCCGTCAGCCGCAGCTTCTGACCGGTCAGGCGGCGCTGGTTCCGACCGGTGCCGCCGCCTCGACCTCCCAGCGGATCGCGCGCGGATCAATGCGGCGGCCGGTGCTCCGGTCGCAGACCACGGCCGAGATCGGTCGTCCCGTCCCGGTGTCGATCAGACGCAGCGGTGCCCCGTCCGGACAGAGCCACCGTTCAGACCAGCCGTGCATGGTCATGATGATCGGATACAGGTCCCGCCCGGCCTCGGTCAGCCGGTATTCGAAGCGCGGCGGGGCGGTCTGGTAGAGGCGCTTTTCCAGCACGCCATGCAGGACCAGGGTCTTCAGACGGTCGGCAAGGATATTGGTCGCGACCCCCAGGGCCTCATGGATCTCGTCGAACCGGCGCAGGCGGAAATAGGCCGCCGCCAGCACGGCCCAGCTCCAGTAATCGCCCATGATGTCCGTCGACCGGTCGATGATCGCCCGGTCGGTCTCTATGGGGGCTGTCCGGCGTCGGCGCGAGGTCGGCGGGGCGATCGGCGTCAGACCCTCGCCGGCCTCCCACCGGACCCGGGACGCGTCGACGGGCTGCCCGCCCTCGTGATCGAAAACGGTCGGTTCGACCCGGGCACCGGTCTCCCGGTCGAAGAACGCGAGGGCATAGCGTTCCTGCAGCGGCGACCGCGCCCATTTACGCTCCCACTGACCCTGCATGACGGCCGTGCCGAACATGTCGAGCCCCATCTCTGTGAGACGGTATTCGAGGCGGGTGGCGGATCCCGGGGCCTCGCGCTGGACCAGAAGGCCGGCGCTCACCAATCGATTCAATCGATCGGTCAGCACACTGCGCGGCATGCCGAGGCGTTCACGCCAGACCGAGAAGCGGCGTGCTCCATAGAACGCCTCACGCAGGATCAGCTGGGTCCAGGCGTCCCCGGTCACGGCGAAGGCGCGGGCCACGGGATTGCCCATGATCAGGTCGCGTGTGCTGGGAGGCGTCACTCAGGGTCGTCTTCATGCTCGGCCCATCAGACGGGGCGAGGTCATCCTAGAGCGTGATCGGCGGAAGGGGAATCGCTTCGCGATATCGTCAGACAGGTCGTCTCCACGATCGTCAGGCGTGGCCCTGGCCGACCGGAGTGGGCGGTTGGACCGCGACCGGAGCCGCCCTGCGGCGTCCGGCGGACAGCCACAGCTTGATCCGGTTCTGGAGTGGCTGATCCGCGGCCCTGTGAAAGGCGAAGGCGAACACGAAGGCCGCCGCAACGCCAGCCAGCCAGAGGCCCCACTGCACCGGGACGGGCAGAGCAAACCGGGCGATCAGGACATTGGCGACCCCGAACCAGGCGATCCGCACCACCTCATTGGTGATGAACATGGAGAAGGACACCACGCTGGCCCGCTCGATCCATTTCGAGGGGCGCACGACCGGGAGCGCGCCCGCCGCCAGCAGGATGAGGGAGATGAAACCGAGGCTGATCAGGGCATGTTTGTCGAAGGCCTGGACCGTGGCGAGGCCGATGGCGGCCGAGACACCGATGATCGCGGCGACGCGGGGGGCGATGAACAGCCGTTCCGACACGACCGCCAGCCCCATGCCGAGGATGAACAGGGGCAGGGCGCGGAAGAAGCCGTAGCCCATCGGCATCTGATAGACCGGATAACCCAGCAGGCTGTGGGTCGCGGCATTGGCCAGCAGATAGACGCCGGTGACGGCGAGAATCGCCGTCCAGGGCCCCAGCCGAGCAAGGGTTCTGAGGATCCACGGGAACAACAGGTAGCATCCAACGAGAGCCGAGATCGACCAGCTGGGGGCGTTCCAGCCCAGACCGCCGGGCACGCCAAAGGCTTGTGTCAGGGTCAGCTGCGCCGGCAGCTGGCGCCAGTCGAACCATTCCGGGTTCCGGGGGCCGATCCCCGCCACCGTCCCGATCAGCACCAGCGCGACAAGCGCCAATCCCATCATCAGGTGCGCGGGATAGACCCTGAGAAAGCGCTTGATGAAGAAGCCGCGCGGCGAAATCTCGCCGCGGCCCACGGCCCCGCCATAGACCCGCATCAGCACATAGCCGCTGTCGATCAGGAAGAAGTTGGTCAGCAGGAATCCGCCCCGTTCGAACACCGGATGCAGGGCTTCGGCCAGGGGCACGGGCCCCGCCGCCTGGAAGTGGTGCAGGATGATCAGCGAGGCCACAATGAAGCGCAGGGCGTCCAGCCAGCCGCCTCGGGCGATCGGCGGTGTCCCGTTTCGGGTCGAAATCGCGGTCCAGGCCATGGAAATTCTCTCTTCGACGGTCAGTGCCGCAAGCCCCGGGCCGCGATCGGACGCCATCGCTAACGTGGCGTTAACCACGCTCCCGGCATTTTCTGCCTGGTATCTGAAGGGTTGGACGATGAGCGGCGCGGAAGTTCTGGATGTGGGCCGCGATGCCCTGTGGCTGACGATCCAGTTGTGCGCACCCATCCTGCTGGTAGGACTGGTCGTGGGCGTGGGCATCGGCCTGTTCCAGGCCCTGACCCAGATCCAGGAACAGACCCTGATCTATGCGCCCAAGATCATCGCCATCTTCATCTCGCTGCTGCTGTTCCTGCCCCTGATGGGTGGGCTGCTGGGGACCTTCATGCGCACCATCGCCGCGCGCATCTCGGACATGTAGCGGCCGGCCATGGAGCCCTATGCCACCGCCGATCAGGTCTGGGCCGGCGGGCTGATCTTCGCCCGCATCGGGGCGATACTGCTCAGTCTGCCCGGCATCGGCGAAAGCTATGTGCCGCCGCGTATCCGGCTGGCGCTGGCGCTCGTGATCTCGCTTGCGCTGTGGCCCGTGGTCGCGACGGCGCTTCCCGCCCTTCCCGCCAGTCTCGGCGGTGCGGTCGGCTGGGTCATCCGCGAAGTGATCACCGGGCTGATGATCGGGACCATCCTGCGCGTCTTCATCAGCACTCTCGCGATCGCCGGCGAGATCGTGTCGTTGCAGACCACACTCGCCTTCGCCCAGACCGCCAATCCGCTGCAGGCCCAGCCGGCCACGACCGTCGCGGCGTTTCTGATGCTGCTGGGAACAGTGCTGATCTTTGCCACCAATACCCATCACCTGTTCATCGCCGGTCTCGTGGGTTCGTATGAGCTGATCGCCCCGGCGCGCCCCCTGATTGCCGGCGATTTCGTCGAGCTGGCCATCCGGACCGTGGGAGACAGTTTCCTGCTGGGCGTGCAGCTGGCGGCTCCCGTCATCGTCTTTGCCCTGGTCTTCAACATGGCGTCCGGGCTGATCGCCCGCGTGATGCCGGCCTTCCAGATCTTCTTCGCCGTCGCACCGCTCAGCGTCATCCTCGGCCTGTCCATCCTTGCGCTTTCTCTTGGCGTGATGGGCACGGTCTTCATCGACCGGTATCGTGCTCTGGCGAACCTGTTCGTGTCGGGCACGGGAGGGGTCGGTGGCTGAAGACTCCGATCCCGAGTCCAAGACAGAAGAGGCCTCGCCACAGAAACTCGAACAGGCGAGGAAAAAGGGCGATGTCGCGAAATCTGCCGACGTCGCTCCGGCCCTCAGTCTGCTGGGGGCGTCCACCGTCATCATCATGGGCGGGGGCTATTTCGCGACTTCGATGGCCGAGTCGCTGCTGCCATTCATCGCCATGCCGCACACCCTGATGGGCGGGCTCGACGCGGGGGCCGGTGTCGAGATCGGGATGAACGCCCTGTGGGCGATCGCGCCATTCCTCGGCACGGTGATGCTGGCGACCATTGTTGGTGGTGTCAGCGGCAATGTCCTTCAGTCCGGTCTGCTGTTCTCGGCGGAGGGGATGAAGCCGAAGTGGAAGAAAATCAGCCCGATGGCGGGCCTCAAGCGCATCTACGGTCCCGATGGGCTGATGCAGTTCGGTCAGACCCTGATCAAGCTCGTCGCTGTGGGCGTGGTCTGCTGGATGGTGATGAAACCCCACGCCCGGGAGTTCGAGGCGATGGCCGCGATGTCTCCCGCCGCGATCCTGCCCATGGCCCGCGACATGGTGGTCGCGCTTCTGATGTCGACCCTGATGTTTCTGGCGGTCTCGGCAGGGGGGGATTTCCTCTGGCAAAAGATGCGCTTCGCCAAACGCCAGCGGATGTCCAAGGAGGAGGTCAAGGAGGAGTACAAGCAGTCCGAGGGTGACCCGCACGTCAAGGCCAAGCTGAAGCAGATTCGCATGCAGAAGGGCCGCCAGCGGATGATGCAGAATGTTCCCGGAGCCACGGTCATCGTGACCAACCCGACCCACTATTCGGTCGCCCTGCGCTACGAGCCGGACAAGGGTGATGCCGCCCCGATCTGCGTCGCCAAGGGCGTCGATGCGGTGGCGCTGCGGATCCGCGAACTGGCCCGCGAGCATGATGTCCCGATCGTCGAGAACGTGCCCCTGGCCCGCGCCCTGTATGCGGCGGTGGACATCGACGAGATCATTCCGCGCGAGCATTTCGAGGCTGCGGCCAAGGTGATCGGCTTCGTCATGCAGAAGCGCGGCCGCAGGCCATGACCATCGCCTCTGACACTGGCATTTTCCCGGGGAGCGGCACCGCCCGATCCGCGATCTCGGAACCAGCGCAAACTGCCCTATACTGACGGTCCTGATTCGCGCGGGAGCCCCGCCTATGTCCGTGTCCAGCCCTCCACCTGCCATTCCCCGGCTCGACCTGACCGTCCTTCTGATGGCGGTCGGGTTCGCCGCCGCCATCGCGGCGCTGGCGTGGCCGGCCTTTCAGGCCGGGCCGGTGACGACACCCCACATCATCCTGATGGTGACGGTCGGGGCCGTCGCCCTGATGGGTCTGTTCGCCTTCAACCGCATCGACGTCCGCAGCAGTGACCGACCGGCGGGCGATGTGGCGGTCGAGATGCTCGACGCCATGGCCGAGCCGGCCGCGCTGGTGTGGGCGTCCGGGCAGGTTCTGGCCTTCAACGGGGCCTGGGCCTCGCAGAACGGCGCGACCGTCACCCTGCCAAAGGGCAAGTCGGCCCAGGCGCTTTATATGGCGTTCGCCCAGGCCCGGTCGGGCCATCAGGGCCGGGCGATCGTGATGATCGGCGAGCGAGAAATCGAGGTCCTGATCGGTCAGGCGGGCGAGGGCCGCTTCCTGGTGCGGGAGGCCCCTGAATCGAGCCTGGTGACCCCGGCCCCCTCTGCCGCCTCTCCGGCCGCAGGGACAGGCGCGGGCACGGGGGATGCGCGCGCCATGGCCGCGGGCGCGCCCTTCGGCTCGGCGGTCATCGCCGGCGACGATCTGTTCGCAGGCATGACCAGTGAGGCCAACCCGGCCCTGGCCACCCTGACCGGACCTGCGGCGGCGCGCGACGCCGCGTTCGGGGACCTGTTTGATCCGGTCGGCGTCGCCGAGGCCGAGGCCCGCATGGCGGCCGGATCCACGGGGCCGATCGAGCTGGTCGCCCGCGCCCACCCCGATCGCGTTCTGCACCTCTATGTCGCCCCCGAAGGCGACCGGCGCCGGGTCTGGCTGTTCGATGTCTCTGCCCAGAAATCGATGGAGATGCAGCTGTCGCAGGCGCAGAAGATGCAGGCCGTGGGCCAGCTGGCCGGCGGGGTCGCCCACGATTTCAACAATCTGCTGACCGCCATCCAGCTGCAGCTGTCCGAACTGCTGGAGCGCCACCCGGTGGGCGACCCCTCCTACGACGGGCTGAACCAGATCCGTCAGACCGGGATCCGGGCCGCCGATCTGGTGCGGAAACTGCTGGCCTTCTCGCGCAAGTCGACGGTCCGGCGCGAACGGCTGGATCTGGGCGAGCTGGTCGGAGAGTTCGCGGTCCTGCTGCGCCGTCTGCTGCGCGAGGATGTGCGGCTGGAAACCGACTACGGCCGCGACATGCCGATCGTTCTGGCCGACAAGTCCCAGCTGGAGACGGCGGTCATGAACCTCGCCGTCAATGCGCGCGACGCCATGCGGGGTGTCGTCGAACCCGGCGCGGGCGTGGTGACCATCCGCACCCGCCGCCTGTCACGGGACGAGGCCCGCACCCTCGGCTGGCTGGAGGTCTCCGAGGGCGAGAGCGCCCTGATCGAGGTCTCGGACACCGGGCCCGGCGTACCGCCCGAGCTGCTGGACAAGATTTTCGAGCCCTTCTTCACCACCAAGGCCGTGAACGAAGGCACTGGCATGGGTCTGGCCACCGTCTATGGCATCGTCCAGCAGGCTGGCGGCCATATCGGCGTGACCAATCTGGAGGGGGCGGGGGCGGCCTTCCGCATCTTCCTGCCGGCCGCCTCGGAACAGGCGCTGGCCGAGGTCGCCCCCATCGAGGTCAAGGCCAGGTCCGCGCCGCGCGACCTGTCCGGCAACGGCCGCATCCTGTTTGTCGAGGACGAGGCGGCCGTTCGCGGCATCGCCGCCCGTCTGCTCCGCCAGCGCGGCTACGAGGTGATCGAGGCCGCCGATGGCGAGGAGGCCCTGATCCTCGCCGAGGAATGGGCCGGCCAGATCGACATGCTGATCTCCGACGTCATCATGCCGGGTCTGGATGGCCCCAGCCTGCTCAAGAAGGCGCGTCAGTATCTGGGCGATGCCCCGGTGATGTTCATCTCCGGCTACGCCGAGAGCGACTTTTCCGACCTCCTGCAGGACGAGGCGGGCGTGTCCTTCCTGCCCAAGCCACTGGACATCAAGACCCTGGCCGAACGGGTCAAGCAGGAACTGCGGCCGGGGTGAACTCAAGGTAACTTGCCACCCGGCCCCGCTTGCGCCCCTATGCGCGACATCGCTGTTCGGGAGTTCCCATGTTCGTACGTCGCCTGCTGACCGCCTCGGCCGCCTTCGCCGCCCTGACCCTCGCGGCGGAAGCCGCGCAGGCCCAGAACTATCAGGTCAGCTTCGACAACGCCGTCCACCACGAAGCCCGGATCACGGTCACCTATCGCGACGTCGGCTCGACCCCGGTGCGGTTCCAGATGTCGCGGTCGTCGCCCGGCCGCTATGCGATCCACGAGTTCGCCAAGAACGTCTATTCCGTCTCTGCCGTCGACGGGCAGGGCCGGCCCCTGACCATTGACCGCACCGACCCCTACGGCTGGACCGTGCCCGGGCACGACGGAACGGTCAGCCTGTCCTACACCCTGTTCGGCGACCGCTCGGACGGCACCTATTCCCAGATCGACGCCACCCACGCCCACCTGAACATGCCGGCCACCCTGGCCTGGGCGACGGGCTTCGACGAGCGGCCGGTCACGGTGACCTTCAAACCCTTCTCGCCCGACTGGAGCATCGCCACCCAGCTGAAGCCCGGCTCCGACCCCAATACCTTCTCGGCGCCCGATCTCCAGTATCTGATGGACAGCCCGACCGAGCTCAGCAACCACATGGTGCGCGAGTGGACCGTCGATGACGCCGGTGTTGCCCGCACGATCCGGATCGCGGCTCACCATGCCGGCACCGCCGAGGAGATTGACATCTTCGCCGAGCGGGCGAAGCGGGTCGTGGACGCCCAGATCGCCGTCTTCGGCGACGTGCCGGACTTCGATTTCGGGACCTACACCTTCATCGCCGACTATCTGCCCTGGGTCAGCGGCGACGGCATGGAGCACCGGAACTCGACGATCATCAACAACAGCCGCTCGTTCAGGGAGGCCGATTTTGGCCAGATCGGCACCCTCAGCCACGAGTTCTTCCATGCGTGGAACGTCGAGCGCATCCGCCCCGCCGAACTGGAGCCCTTCGACTTCACCCGCGCCAATCCGACCCCGTCCCTGTGGTTCGCGGAAGGGTTCACCAGCTACTATGGCCCGCTGACCATCCGGCGCGCCGGTGTCGCCACGGTCGACGCCTTCCTGGCCGAGATGGGCGGTCAGCTGAACTTCGTCCAGAACGCCTCGGGCCGCCGGTTCGGTTCGCCGCAGGAAATGAGCCTTCGCGCGCCCTTCGTCGACGCTGCCGCGTCGATCGATCCGACCAACGACGCCATCTTCGTCTCCTACTATCCGTACGGCGCAGTCATCGCCTTTGGCCTCGACCTCACCCTGCGCCAGCGCTTCCCGGGTGTGACCTTGGACGACCTGATGCGCCATATGTGGCGCGCCCACGGGGTGCCCGAGAACCCCTATACGCCCGCAGACCTCCAGGCGGCCCTGGCCGAGGTGACCGGCGATCCCGCCTTCGCCGCCGACGTCTTTGATCGCCAGATCCGGGGCAGCGACCTGCCCGACTTTGCGCCGCTGCTGGCCCAGGCCGGCATCGTGATCCGACCGGCGAATCCGACGGCCGCCTGGGCGGGCAACGTCCGCTTCCCGGCCACAGGTCCCGCGATCATCCCCGGTGCCCTGGCCCCCGGAACGCCCCTGTACGAGGCGGGTCTGGATCTCGGGGACCAGATCGTCGCGGTCGGCGATGCGGCCATCACCGGTGCCGCCGACTGGACCGCCGCAGTCGCCGCCGCGAAGCCCGGCGACGAGGTCCCGATCCGTTTCCTGCAGCGCGGGGTGGAACGATCCGCCACACTGCGCTTCGCCACCCATCCTTCGTTCACCCTGGCGCGCATCGAGGCGGGCGGCGGTTCTGTCACGCCCGCACAACTGGCCTTCCGTGAGGCCTGGCTGGGGGCGGATACGGCACCACCCGGGCCATAGATCAAGCGCGTCGCAACCGGCGGGTGCCCGCCAAGGCCGGCGCTGCGCCTCGTCCTATTGCCCGGTTGGCTTTTCACAGGGCCGCTGCGATCTCCGGGTCCGCAGCCGCCTCCGCCAGAAGCCAGTCGCGGAAGCGGGTGATCTTCGGCGAACGCCTCCGGTCCTCAGGCCAGGCGATCCAGTATCCGGCCGACAGCCGCATGGTCTGCGGGAACGGTCTCACCAGCACGCCGGCCTCGATTTCCCGGACGAACAGGATGGGCGAGCCCAGCGCCACCCCCTGTCCGCCACGGGCGGCCGCCACTTCCAGTCCCTGAATATCGGCCCGGAGTCGCGAAGCCGGCGTCGCAGGGGTCATGACACCGGCGGATGCGAACCAGGCGGCCCACTCCCTCTCGTCGCCGATGCGGGGCGCCTCCACGAGATCGGCCGGAACCTTCATCGCCAGGCGCTCACAGAGCTTGGGGCTGCACAAGGGCGTGAACACGCTCGGCATCAGCAGGGTCGACTCCAGTCCGGGCCAACTGCCGCTCCCGTCGCGCAGGGCGATATCGATATTCTCCCGCGCGAGGTCCATGACCCGCGGCGTGGTGTCGAGACGGACCGCCAACCCCGGATTGGCGACCTGGAAGGCACCAAGCCGGGGGGCGAGCCACTGGGTGGCAAGCGTCGTCAGGGTCGTGATCGACAGGATCTCGCGATCCGTCTCCATGATATCCGCGAGGCCCCGGCGCAGGATTGTCAGGCCTTCGGTTGCAGCGCGTGCCAGGCGGTCGCCCGCCTCGGTGGGCAGTACCTCGCGCGGCAGCCGCCGAAACAGGCTGAGCCCCAGCCGTGTCTCCAAGGCCTTGATCTGCCAGCTGACCGCGGCCTGGGTCATTCCCAGTTCTTCCGCCGCCCGGGTGAAGCTGTTCAGGCGCGCGGCCGCTTCAAACACTCGGATGGAAGAAAGCGGCACACCGGACAGGGCATCTGACATAAGGGCAGCCAATGCTAAGTGAGAGACTACTGGTTTGCGGGTGTCGACGGTTTGGCCGCTTATCTCAGTTTCGACCGTATCAGAACTGGAGACTCAGGTGGAAGAGATGTTTCGAACGCATAAGGAGCCTGCATGGGGTTGGATCGGCCTCGCGCTGTCCGCGCTGGCGCGGCTGCGGCGGCGTGCCTCGAAGGCCGACAAGGGGGTGGCGACACCCTGGAACCCCCGCGCGCCCCGCGGCTGGTCAGCGTGACAGGGACGCAAGACTATGGTGGCTTGTGTCTCACATCGGATTGATGGCCAAATGCCGCCTGTAATTCGGGGAGAGCCTGCCATGATCGATCGCCGCCGTCTGTTGTTCACCGCCGCCGCGGGGGCCAGTCTGATGGCGACCGGCCAGACGCTGGCCGCACCGGGCCAGGCCACCGCCGGGGCCTCGCTCCGGGCCGTCATGGACAGGATCGTGGCCGAGACCCTGATGACCTCGCCCGAGCTGCTGACCCAGCTCGGCTTCGACAAGGGGCCGAACGCGGCCATGAAGGCACGGCTGGATGACCGGTCCCAGGCCAAGGTTCTGGTCGACCGCGAAACATTCCGGGGTCAGATGGCCTCGCTGAAAGCCGTCGACCGCGCGGGTCTGAGTGCCGACGAGACGGTCTGGTACGACGCTCTGGAGTATTTCGGCGACACGGCCATCGACGGCTATGCCTTCCCCTATGGCGGCGGCGGCTTCGGGCCTTCTCCCTATACGGTCAGCCAATTGACGGGCTCCTATCAGTCGATCCCGGACTTCCTCGACAGCCAGCATTCGATCGAAACGGCCGAGGACGCCGAGGCCTATCTCAGCCGCGTGTCCGCCTTCGCTACGGCGCTGGACCAGGAAACTGAACGGATGGAGCTGGACTTCGCGGCCGGAGCCGTGCCGCCGGACTTCGTCATCGCCCGCACTCTCGCCCAGATGGAAAGCCTGATGGCCGGAGGGGCGACGGGCACGACCCTGGTCCAGTCCGTCGCGCGCCGGACCGGCGAAAAGTCTATTCCCGGCGAGTGGGGATCCCGCGCCGAGGCCATCGTCAACGATGCGGTCTTCCCGGCGCTGAGCCGTCAGGCCGAGGCGCTGCGGGCGCGGCAGGCCGGAGCCACCCACGACGCCGGCGTCTGGCGTCTGCCCGACGGCGAGGCCTTCTACCGCTACGGCATCCAGAGCTACACCACCACGAACCTCTCGGGCGACGAGATCCATGCCATCGGGCTTGAGCAACTGGCCGAACTGTCGGCGCGGGCGGACGTGCTGCTGAAGGCCCAGGGCCTGACCCAGGGCTCGGTCGGGGCCCGGATCGCCGCCCTCGGCGACGATCCCCGCTACCTCTATCCGAACACCGATGAGGCGAAGGAACAGCTTCTCGCCGACCTCAATGCCCAGACCATCGAGGTGCGTCGGCGCATGCCGGAGTATTTCGGCCGCCTGCCCCAGGCCGCGGTCGAGATCCGGCGCGTGCCCAAGGCGATCGAGGCCGGGGCCCCGGGAGGGTACTACAACGCCCCGTCGCTGGATGGCTCGCGGCCCGGGGCCTATTACATCAACCTCAGGGACACGGCCGAATGGCCGAAGTTCCAGCTGCCGACCCTGACCTATCACGAGGCGGTGCCGGGCCATCACCACCAGATCACCCTGGCGCAGGAGAAGGCCAACACGCCCCTGCTGATGAAGGTGCTGGGCTTCTCGGCCTATTCCGAAGGCTGGGCCCTGTATGCGGAGCAACTGGCCGACGAGATCGGCATGTACGAGAACGATCCGGTCGGAAAGATTGGCTATCTGCAGTCCCTGATGTTCCGGGCCACCCGTCTGGTGGTCGACAGCGGCATGCATACCAAACGCTGGAGCCGTGAGGAGGCCATCCGCTTCATGGTCGACGCGCTGGGTGACGCCGAAAGCGCGGTCACCACGGAGATCGAGCGCTACTGCGTCTGGCCTGGCCAGGCCTGCTCCTACAAGCTGGGCCACACCAAATGGGTCGAGCTGCGAACCAACGCCCAGCGGGCGCTCGGGGACCGGTTCGACATCCGGGCCTTCCACGACGCGGGCATCAACACGGGCGGCGTGCCGCTGACGGTGCTGGAGCGGGTCATGACCGAGTGGACCGCGGCCCAGGCCGCCTGATCCGCTTCAGACGGTCAAGCCCTCTGCGCGCCGGAGGGCATTGTGGATATCGGTGGCGGCGACCGCGGCCTCGGCCGTCGCTACCGCGATCTGATTCAGACCCCGGACGACGTCACCGGCCGCGTACAGTCCGGGGATGCTGGTACGCTGGTGGAGATCGACCTCCAGCCGCCCGTCCTCGGCCAACTGCGCTCCGAGGTCCCGCGCCAGGGTGGCATTGGCGGAGGTGCCAAGGGCGGAATAGACCAGGTCAAAGGCGCGAAAGCTTCCGTTCCAGCAAAGGGCTGTGACGCGATCGCCTTCCAGCCTGACGGTCTCGATCGGGGTCTCGACCAGTTCGATGCCCAGCCGGTCCAGTGCCGCGCGTTCGGTGAGGGCTCCGGATGGGCCGACATGCAGCAGGGTCACCCGGTCCGAATAGGTGCGCAGGAAGGCAGCCTCCCGCACACCCATGTCGCTGTCGCCGATCACGGCCACGGCTTTCCCGGTCGCCTCATAGCCGTCGCAGATGGGACAGATCCGCACCAGCGCGCGTTCGACGGCGCGTTCCACGCCCGGCAGGTCCGGATGATGGTCGACGACGCCGGTCGCCAGAAGGACCATGCGCGTTCGCACAGTCCGGCCGTTGAGAGTGCCCCGGAAGCCGCCATCCATGGTCTCCAGAGGCTCGACCCTTCCCAACTCGATGATCGCCCCGTACTCCGTCGCCTGCTCCCGCATGCGGGACAGGATGGCGTCGCCCGTGATCCCCGCCGGGAAGCCTGGCATATTGTGGCTGAGCGGGATCCAGCTGGCCCGGGCGTCCCCGCCGTCCGCAACGACCACCGAGCGCAGGAACCGCGCCAGATAGGTCGCGGCTGTCAGCCCCGCCGGGCCGGCACCGACAACCAGCACATCGGCATCAAAGGCGACGTCGTCCCTCGCCGGACCGGCCGGGACGATCGTCGCCTCCGGCGCGCCTTCCTGAAACCCGGTCAGCGTCAGGCCTTGCGCAGTTCGGACGGCCGATGCGCCGCTCTGGCCCCCGTCTTGTCGCTCTTGACCAGATACTCCGGGTTTTCTGGCGAAGCGGCGACCTTGTGGGTTTTGATTGTCGTGGGTTTCGTCAGCTTGCGGACCACCTTGCCTTCGCTTGTGCCCTGGCTGTGGTCCCACGCCACGGGGGCTCCGGCCTTGAATGTCTTGCTGGCCATCAGCGGTTCTCCTCGGGCTTGGGATCCAGATCATTCAGCACGGCGCGCATCAGGTCGGGATCGATCAGGATCGGCATTTCGCAGAACCGCACGATCCAACGTCGGACCAGCTCATCGGTTTCGTTATCCACGGGCTCGTCCTTGAGAAGATCGATGCCCTTCCATCCCTCACAACCGACGTGGGAGCCCTGGGTTCAGCTTGGCCGCGTGCGTTTTCTTCCGGGCATGATTAACGCTTTGACCGGGGCCTTTGCCTCGCGGCTCGCCGGTCGCTATACCCCCGGCCACTCTCCGAAACTCCAGACAGGACGTTAGCCGCATGGCCAAGATCAAGGTCGCCAACCCCATCGTGGACATCGACGGCGACGAGATGACCCGCATCATCTGGCAGTGGATCAAGGACAAGCTGGTCTTTCCGTTCCTCGACGTCGAGCTCGACTATTACGATCTCGGCATGGAGCACCGCGATGCCACCGACGACCAGGTGACGATCGATGCCGCCCACGCGATCCAGAAGCACGGCGTCGGCGTGAAGTGCGCCACCATCACCCCGGACGAGGCCCGGGTGAAGGAGTTCGGCCTGAAGAAGATGTGGAAGTCGCCCAACGGCACGATCCGCAACATCCTCGGGGGCGTCGTCTTCCGCGAGCCGATCATCTGCCGCAACGTCCCGCGCCTCGTCCCCGGCTGGACCCAGCCCATCGTGGTCGGCCGTCACGCCTTCGGCGATCAGTACAAGGCCACCGACTTCCTGTTCCCCGGCAAGGGCACGCTGACAATCAAGTTCGTCGGCGAGGACGGCGCGGTGATCGAGCATGAGGTCTACAAGGCCCCTGGTGCCGGCGTTGCCATGGGCATGTACAACCTCGACGACTCGATCCGCGACTTCGCTCACGCCTCGTTCAGCTATGGTCTGAACCGTGGCTACCCGGTCTATCTGTCGACCAAGAACACGATCCTGAAAGCCTATGACGGCCGCTTCAAGGACATCTTCCAGGAGGTGTTCGACGCGGAATACGCCGACAAGTTCAAGGCCGCGGGCCTGACCTATGAGCACCGTCTGATCGACGACATGGTCGCGGCCGCGATCAAGTGGTCGGGCGGCTTCGTCTGGGCGTGCAAGAACTACGACGGCGACGTCCAGTCCGACGTGGTGGCGCAGGGCTTCGGCTCGCTGGGTCTGATGACCTCGGTGCTGATGACGCCGGACGGCAAGGTCATGGAAACCGAGGCTGCCCACGGCACCGTGACCCGCCACTATCGCCAGCACCAGAAGGGCGAGGCCACCTCGACCAACTCGATCGCCTCGATCTTCGCCTGGACCAGCGGCTTCAAGCACCGCGCCAAGCTCGACGGCAACGCCGAGCTCGCCACCTTCGCCGAGACCCTGGAGCGGGTCGTGGTGGAGACCGTCGAGGCCGGGTTCATGACCAAGGACCTGGCACTGCTCGTTGGCGACCAGCAGGGCTGGCTGACCACCGAGGGCTTCCTCGACAAGGTGGCCGAGAACCTGAAGACGGCCCTGCCCGACATCGGCTGAACGAACGCCGGCTGAATCTTTCCACCCCGCCGGAGCCTCTCCGGCGGGGTTTCGTTTGAGCGGGAGCCTTCGCCGTGCATTGATGGCACCGACGTCGGAGGAGGGGAGACCACCGCGTGAAAAAGCTGTTTGGCAATTTGCTGCTTGCCGCCATCGTGCTGGCGGGTGTCAGTTTCGTCGTGGCCCCTGTGGTGGCCTTCTTCGGCATACGCTCGGCCGCGCAGTCGGACGACATCGCGGGCCTGCAGCGTCTGATTGATTTCGACGCGGTAAGGGCCTCGCTCCGGCCGCAGCTTTCGGGTCGCGCCCAGGCGCTGACCCCGCCTCCCTCCTTCATGAACGACCCGATCGGTGCGGTCCGCCGCCAGTTCGAGGACGCCGCCGCGCCGGTGGGCCCGGACCCCGATGCCTTTCTGACCCCTGACGCGCTCGATGGCCTGACCCGGGGCGAGGGTCGCTACGCCTCGGTCCGCCCGCCCCGCCCCGGCACGGACGAGGCCGCCGCGCCCTGGCCGGCCCCCCGCTACTGGGGCATCAACCGCGCCCGGCTGGCGGTGACCGATGAGGGGGGATCCGCCACGGTCTTCACCTTCGAGCGCCGCGGCCCGTTCCAGTGGAAACTGGTGCACATCGGCCTGCCGGACGGGGCAACGCCGGCCCCCCCTGCAGCTCCCCAGGCTACGACCGGCGCGGTGACGAAGCGATGAGCGGCACCGGCAAGGGACTTCTGGCCGTCGTTGTGGTGGGCGCCACCGTGGCGTTTCTGGCCCTGCCGCTTCTCACCGTGCGGTCGCTCGTGGCGGCGGCGAAGACGGGCGACGAGGCAGCGCTTGAGCGGCTGGTCGATTTCCCGGCCTTCCGCGAAAGCGCCAAGACCGAGCTGACCGCCCGGCTGATGTCCGAAATGCGCGAAGATCCGCGCGGCCACGACAGCGCCCTTGGCGGGCTGGGCATGATGCTGGCCCCCATGCTGGTCGGCGGCGCGGTGGACGCGCTGGTCAACGCCCCGACTGTCGCCGCCATGGTCCGCACGGCCGAAATGCCGGATCCGGCCGGTCCCGATGCGGAGCCTGCAGCCACGACTGATGAGGGCGACGACATCCGCCAGTCCTACGGCTACCGCGACCTGAACACCTTCGTGCTGACCCTCACCGACCCGGACCGGCCGAACGAGCCGCTGAAGCTGTTGCTGAAGCGCCAGGGCCTGTTCGGCTGGAAACTGGCCGGGATCGACCTGCCGGACGCGACCGCCTAGCGCTGGCTGTCGATCCAGGCCTCCATGCGCCGGTCCAGCAGGTCCAGCGGCAGGGGGCCGTCGACCAGCAGGGCGTCGTGGAAGTCCCGGACATTGAACCGGTCACCCAGCGCCGTCTCCGCCCGCGTTCGGATGGCGCGCAGACGGATCTCGCCGATCTTGTAGGCCAGGGCCTGGCCCGGCCAGCCGATGTAGCGCTGCAGTTCGGTCTCGATGTTGTGGGGGGCGAGGGCCGAGTTCTCGGCGAAGCACTGACGCGCCTGATTGGTGGTCCATCCCATCCAGTGCATACCGGTGTCGGCCACCAGCCGGCAGGCCCGCCACATTTCGTAGGACAGGCGGCCGAACCGTTCCTCGGGCGTGCGGTAGAACCCCATCTCCTCGCCGAGGAACTCCGCGTACAGGCCCCAACCCTCGGTGAAGGCCGTCACGTCGACGTTGCGGCGGAAATAGGGGCCCTGGGCGGCCTCCTGCTGCAGGGCGATCTGCAGGTGATGCCCGGGCACGGCTTCATGCAGGGTCAGGGCCGGCAGCTCGTACAGCGGTCGCTGGTCCAGCTTGCCGGTGTTGACGATATAGCCCCCGGGCACCCCGTCGGCGAGCGAGCCTCCGTTGTAGCGGCCGGTCGTGTAGGTGGCCTCGATGTCCAGCGGCACGGGCCGGACGTTGTAGGTCAGGCGGGGCAGGGTCCGGAACAGGGCCTGCAGACCCCCGTCCGCCCGCTTGGCCATTTCGGACGCCTTCTCCAGCAGGTCCTCGCGTGAGGTCGCATAGAAGCGGGGATCGGTCCGGAGGTGGGCGAGGAAGCCGGCGAAATCGCCGGTCCAGCCGGCCGCGCGCATCTCGGTCTCCATCCGGGCGCGGATGCGGGCCACCTCGTCCAGACCGATCTGGTGGATCTGGTTGGGCGTCAGGTCTGTGGTCGTATAGCTGCGGGCCTGGAAGGCATAGTAGTCGCGACCGCCCGGCCGCGATCCGATCCCGACCTCGGGCCGGGACGCGGGGCGATACTCATCGCGCACGAAGGCCAGCATTGCCTGACGGCGCGGCCCGATCTGTTCGGCCACGATCGCGGCGGCGGCGGCACGCAGCGTCGCCTGATCCACCGACGGAATCGATCCGGGCAGGCTGGCGAACGGGCGCAGCAGGGGGTCGGTCTCCGGCGTAAAGGCGGCTTCATTGCCGAGGGCGACGAGGGCGCTGTCGACCACGGAGGTCGGCTGGGTGAAGCCGGTCTCCAGCCCGCGCCGCGCGTTGGCGAGGGCGTCGTCATACATTTTCGACAAGGCCCCCAGCCGGGCCAGCCAGGCGTCAGCGTCGGCCCGGTTGGCGATGCGGGTGATGGAGGCCAGATAGTTGGCCGACTGCCCGACCCCGCCCTCGGCGTCGAACGCCAGCCGGCCGGAGTCGTGTCCGATCGCCTCGATCGACCGGGTCAGCACCCGGATCAGGAAGTCGCGGTTTAGTCGGTCTTCTGACGACAGCCCTGCGACGGGCAGGGCCTCGGCCCGGGCCCGGAACGCCTCCAGCGGAGCCTGCCGCGCCAGTTCCGCCGCGCGCGAGCCGTCGGGCAGGCGGGACTTGGCGGCGACGTCGCCCTCCTGACCCGCCGAGATCGGGTCATTCGCCTTCAGGAAGGCCTCATAGTCCGTCAGCAAGGCCGCCAGGGCCGGGTCGGGAGCAGCGACGGCCGCCGTCGCCGGTCGCGTCTGGGCCATGACGGCAAGGGGGCTGGCGGACAGCAGAAGGGCGGCGAGGCCGGCGGAGGCGATGCGGTTCATGAGGCGTCCCTGAGCGAAGGCGGCATGGGGAAGGATCGGCGTCGTCCCGTCAATGGTCACGCTCGCTCAGGACGCCCGCAGACCGCTTATCGTCCGGTTGGGGGCAATGTCTTCGGCCGAGGTGATCAGGTGGATCAGGGCGGGGACGCCCCCGGGCCCCGCCGCATCCCGGGCGGCCTCGAGCGCGGCCGGGAAGGCCTCCGTGGTCTCGCATCGGACGCCGAACGCCCCGAAGGCCTCGGCGTACTTGACGAAATCCGGGTTCTTCAGGTCGGTGGCCATGACCCGGCGGGGGTAGTGCCCCTCCTGGTGCATGCGGATGGTGCCGTAGGTGCCGTTGTCGACGACGATGACGATCGTGTTGATGCCGTGCTGGACCGCCGTGGCCAGCTCCTGGCCGGTCATCAGGAAGTCGCCGTCCCCGGCCACGCAGATGACCTCGCGGTCCGGATGCAGGGACTTGGCGGCGACGGCGGCGGGGTAGCCATAGCCCATGGCCCCCGACGTCGGGGCCAGCTGGGTCCGGCAGGCGCGGTGGCGGTAGAAGCGGTGCAGCCAGGCGGCGAAGTTGCCGGCCCCGTTGGTGACCATGGCGGTCGGCGGCAGCACCCGGCCCAGATGGGCCATGCATTCGCTCATGTTCACCGCGCCGGTGACCGGCACGGGGGTCGAGAAGGCCTGATAGTGGGCGTGGGCGGCCTTCGCCTCATCGTGCCAGCTGCGGCCGGACTCCAGCGTCGACACGGCGTGGGCAGCGAGGCTGTTGTCGGCGGTGGCCGCGATCAGCGGCGTCCACACCCGGCCCAGCTCCTCCGGGCCGGGATGGATATGGACCAGTGTCCTTGCCGTGTGCTCACGGGTGAACAGCGTATAGCCCTGCGTCGGATTCTCCCCCAGCCGGGCCCCGATCGCGATCAGCAGGTCCGCGTCCTTCGCCCGCTTCATCAGCTCTGGATTGCAGCCCAGACCCAGGTCGCCGGCATAGTTGGACCGATCGTTGGACAGGATGTCTTTCCGGCGGAAGGACAGGGCGACGGGCAGGCCGATGCGTTCGGACCAGTCGCCAATCGCCGCCGCTGCCGCTTCGGTCCAGCCGGAGCCGCCGAGCACCAGCAGGGGGCGCTCCGCCTTCGACAGGCGCTCGCCCAGATCGGCGACAAACTCGGGATCCAGACCCGCCCGGGCCGGCGTCACCGGCCGCAGCGGTTCCGGGCCGCCCGGTTCGTGCAGAAGGTCCTCCGGCAGGGCGATGACGACGGGCCCCATCCGGCCCTGCAGGGCGGTGGCGAAGGCGCGTTCGACGACCTCAACGGTGCGCTCGGGGCTCTCGATCTCGGTCGCCCATTTGGCCAGGCCGCCGAACACCTCGCGGTAATCGACCTCCTGGAAGGCCCCGCGGCCCCGGTCGGACAGGGCGATCTGGCCGACGAAAAGGATCATGGGCGTGGAATCCTGGTGCGCCGTGTGGACCCCGATCGAGGCATGGGTCGCCCCGGGACCGCGGGTGACCATGCAGATGCCGGGCCGGCCGGTCAGCTTGCCATACGCCTCGGCCATATTGGCCGCCCCGGCCTCGTGCCGGCAGGTGACGACCTCGATCTCCGGGTGATCGACCAGGGCATCCAGGACCGCCAGATAGCTTTCGCCCGGGACGCAGAAGACGCGGGTGACGCCGTTCAGGGCGAGGGTCTCGACAAGGCGGCGGGCGGCGGTTCCGGCGGGCTGGGTCATGGGCGCAGGTCTAGCAGGTCTCGCGGTGCGCTGGCGACCGCCCGACGCGCGCGATCCTGAGCAGCAGATGCAACCCGGCGGCAAGCGCTGCGTTAGAGGAGCTTCGCCATAAGGAAGTCCCCCATGAAGAAGATCCTGACCCTCTCGCTGGTTGCCGCCGCCCTCGCCGTTTCGGCCTGCAACACCCTGTCAGGTGCCGGCCGCGATGTCTCGGCCGCCGGTTCGGTCGTCACCAACACGGCCGAAGACGCCAAGAACTGATCCACGGATCCGTCCGCACGTTCGACGAAGCCCGCCGGGATCCGGCGGGCTTCTTTCGTTCCAGCTTCCCGTCGAAACCTGACGGGGAGAGGTGCCGGCGCTTGAAAACCTGCGTTTCCCTGTTATCGAGACCGTTCTTTCAGTCTGACGTCGGGGGACGTGTTGCAAAAAGCTCTGTTGGCGGCCGCGAGTGCGGCTGCGTTGTCCACGCTCGGGACAGGGGCTTCGGCCCAGTCCGGACCAACGGAGAATGGCTGGAACCTTCAGTTGATCGGGGCCCGCGCGGCTCAGGATCGGGGCTATACCGGTGCCGGTGTCATCGTCGGGGTCCTGGATAGCGGTCTGGACATGACCCATCCGGAGTTCCGGGGCCGGATCACGAGCTTCTCGTTCAGTGGCCTCGACGGTGGACCGGTCGCCGGCGACCCTGACGGGCACGGAACCCACGTCTCCGGTATCATCGCCGCAGCAAGCGACGGTCAGGGAACCCGGGGCGTCGCGCCTGAAGCCCGTCTGATGTCTCTGCAACTCGGCGGCGATACCGAGGCCGATCTCGATCGAGTGGCCGCGCGCGCCATCAGGGCGGGCCTCCAGAACGGCGCGCGCATCTTCAACAACTCCTGGGGCCTTGATTACTACATCGGCTCCGCCTCCGGCCGGGCGGCGTTCCAGCAGACCATGGTGCGGCAGACGGCGGCCTTCCGCGAGGCGGTGGCGCAGGATGCGATCCTCGTGTTCTCGACCGGCAATGAGAGCCAGCTTCAGCCCAATGTGCAGGCCGGACTGCCCTTCTATGTGCCGGAGTTGCAGCCGAACTGGCTCGCGGTGACGGCGGTGGGCCCGACCGGCACCCTGTCCAGCTATGCCAATCAGTGCGGCCGGGCGGCGCAATGGTGTCTGGCGGCCCCGGGCGGCGAGTTTCCGGAAGAGGGCCAGACGACGGCCCAGACTTTTGTCATGTCGACGATCCCGGGCGGTGGCTACGGCCCCGAGGCCGGCACGTCCATGGCGGCTCCCCATGTCACGGGCGCGGTGGCGGTCGCGCGGCAGATGTTGCCGAACGCGTCCAGCGCAGAGCTGACGCGGCTGACGCTGGCGACGGCGACCGACGTGGGCGCGGCGGGCATCGATGTCGAGTACGGCTGGGGGCTGCTGAACCTCGAGAACCTGGCTATGACGCGCGATGCGGTCGCGGCCTCGGCCTTTACCAACGGCTTCTGGGCCGCAGAACGGGGGCAGGCGGCGCTGATGCAGACGCTGGGCTCGCGCATGAGCGCTGAGGCCGAGGGCGGGGCCTGGGGCGCGGTTCTGGCGGCGCGCGGCGAGCACGACGCCACCGGCTCCGCGAACGGTGCGGAGGCCGAGAGCCTCGGGGCCGTGACCGGGTTCGATCTGGCGGCCAGTGAAAACGCGACCCTGGGTCTGGCCTTCACCTATGTCCGCACCGAGATGGCCGAGACCGGTATCGCCAACGAGGCGACGGTCGAGGCGTTCGGTCTGACCGGCTATGGGGCGGCCCGGCGTGGCGTCTGGTTCGCGCGTGGTGCGGCCGGCGTCGAGGTGCTGGATTATACCTTCGTGCGGGGCGCGATCATCGGGGCTGCCGGCACGGTGCTGGAGGGACAGGGCCTGACCGGTCAGGCTCGCAGCAACGGCTATTCGGCCTGGGTCGACGGCCGCATCGGGGCGACGGTTCCGAGGGGCGGGTTCGAGCTTCGCCCGTTCGTCCATGGGCGCGTCCAGCGGGTCCAGGCCGATGCCTTTGAGGAAACGGCCGACATCTTCAGCCTGTCCGTGGCCGAGGTCGACCAGACCCGTGTCGAGACCGGTCCCGGGGTCGAACTGGCGTTCGCCCCCTTCGAGGCCGGCCCGGCGACCCTGAGCGGCGAGCTCGGGGCCCGCTATGCCTTCAGCACCGGCGACGACACCTTCGAGACCCCGGCGACCTTCCTCGGTGCGCCGGTGCCCGGCGAGATCGGTTCCTTGGGCGACGCCGCGACCGTGTCCGGCACCCTGCGGGCCCGGTTCGGAGAGCGGCTGGAGGCCGGGATTGAGGGCTTCTGGTCCGTGGCCGACCGGGCGGAACAGGGCGGGCTGGCCGTCGGGGTGCGTCTCCGCTTCTGAGGCATCCCCCGATCAGTAGGCGAAGTCGCGGTAGATGCGGCTGACGTCGCCCTGCCAGTCGCCGTGGTACAGGTCCAGAAGCCGTTCGGCGGGGGTGACCCCGCTGTCGGCGATGTCTTCCAGCTCGGACAGATAGCCGCGCTCGTCGACCATGCCGCCGCTGAAGCAGGCGCGGTTCTTCAGGCCCTGTCGGGCGATGGCAACCATGTCGACGGCGATGTCGCGGACCGACCGGCCGGCGACCTCGGCGCGGAGACCCAGCCGGGTCACGTCGCGGCGCAGGCGTTCGTGGTCCGCGATGTCCCAGTCCTTGCACAGGTCCCAGGCGGCGGCGAGCGAGGGGGCGTCGTAGAAGATGCCGGTCCACAGGGCCGGCAGGCCGCAGATCCTGCTCCACGGTCCGCCGTCCGAGCCGCGCATCTCCAGATACTGTTTCAGCCGGACTTCCGGGAACAATGTGGTCAGGTGATCGGCCCAGTCCTTCAGCGTCGGGCGTTCGCCCGGCAGGGCGGGCAGCCTGCCCTCCATGAAGTCGCGGAACGACTGGCCGGAGGCGTCGATGTATTTCTCGCCGCGCTTGGCGAAATACATCGGCGTATCCAGCGCATAGTTGGCATAGGTCTCGAAGCCGAACCCGTCCTGGAAGACGAAGTTCAGCATGCCGGTGCGGTCGGGATCGGTGTCGGTCCAGACATTGGCCCGGGCGGACAGGAAGCCGTTCGGGCGGCCCTCGGTGAAGGGGGAGCAGGCGAACAGGGCGGTGCCGATCGGCTGGAGCGCCAATGAGGTCCTGAACTTGGCCACCATGTCGGCCTCGGACGAGAAGTCGAGGTTGGCCTGGATGGTGCAGGTGCGCAGCATCATGTCGAGGCCCAGATTGCCCTTCTTCGGCATATAGGCGCGCATGATGTCGTAGCGGCCCTTGGGCATGACCGGTACGTCCTCGCGCCGCCACTTCGGGTCGAAGCCGGCCCCGAGGAAGCCGAGGTTCAGCTCGTCGGCGACCATCTTGACCTCCATCAGATGCTGGCCGGTCTCCGAACAGATGTCGTGGATGGTCTTGAGCGGGGCGCCGGACAGTTCGAACTGCCCGCCGGGCTCGAGGCTGATGGAGGCGGTGTAGCCCTCGTCGTTCTTCCGCTCGAGGGCGATGACATGACCGGCCTCCTCGACGGGCGACCAGCCGAAGCGCTGCAGGCCGGTCAGCATGGCGAGGATGCCGTTGGGCCCTTCATAGGTCGGACGGCGCAGGGTTGACCTGTCGAAGCCGAACTTTTCGTGCTCAGCCCCCACGCGCCACTGGTCTTTCGGCTTCATGCCTTTCGACATGACGCCCACGAGGTCGTCAAAGGTCAGCGGCGTCGGATCGGTCATGCAGGCCCCGGAGCGGGCGACTGGCCCGTTGCGGCTAGATGGGCGAGATTGCGGCCGGTCTCAAGGGGAGGGCGACATGGGACGTGAGGCATGCGCTCACCCTGACGAAAAAACACCGTGACGGACCGTGACGAAATCCGCGCCCGGTTAACGAAATCAAGGACTTGTGCTCATCGAATACGTCACGGTGACGGGATTATCGGAAACTATCGGGCGGGGCTGGTCTGTGTTGGGGCTGTCAAGATCTGCCGGATGTGGGTCAGGGCCCGGGCGAGCGCAAGACGGCATCAGGAAAATAATCCTCGCCCGGTTCTGCCGTTTCAGCCGTTGTGGTGCCGGGCCGGCAGGAAACGCGTCATCAGGGTCACGAAGAAGGCCACGGACCAGCCCAGCAGCAGGGCCCCGTTGATGCCCTCCAGCGCCCCCAGCAGCTTCCACTCCGGGGCCATGGCGGCGTCGGAAAAGCCGATCGAGGCATAGGCGATGGTCGAGAAATAGACCGCGTCGCGCATTGGCTCGACCGCGCCGATGCCGCGATAAAGGAAGGCATAGAGCCAGATCTCGAGGCCGTGCAGGACCAGAAGGCCCAGGGCCGACAGGACGGCGACGATGGCCCCCTCCATGGACAGCGGGCTGACCCGCGACTGGCCGGTCGAGCGCTCGCGCCATTCCATCAGCCGGCCGAGGGTCAGAAGGCCGCCGCCGTGGAGGATGACGGTGAGCAGCACCATCACGGTGGCGAGGGTGAGTTCGGCCAGCACGGCCCTATCGCTCCCAGTCGCCGACCACGGCCTGCCACAGGGTCATGGCGGCGATGGCAGCGGTATCGGCGCGCAGGACGCGCGGCCCCAGCGAGACAGCGGTGGTGAAGGGCAGGGCGCGGAGCCGATCGCGCTCCTCCGGCGCGAACCCGCCCTCGGGCCCGATCAGGATGGCCCACGGGCCCGGCTCCGTGATGGCGGACGCCACCGGCGCGCCCCCGGTCTCGTCGCAGAACATCAGCCTGCGCGCCGGGTCCCAGCTGTCCAGCAGGGTGTCCAGCTTCGCCGGATCCTCGATTGCCGGCACGTCCAGCCGGCCGGTCTGTTCAGCCGCCTCGATCGCGATGGCGTCCAGCCGGTCCAGCCGCACATGTTCGACATTGGTGCGCCGGGTGATGGTCAGCCTGACCCGGCGCGCGCCCAGCTCGGCGGCCTTCTCGACGATGGTTTCGACCCGGGATTTCTTGACCACGGCGACGATCAGGTCGAGGTCGGGGCCCAGGGTCTGGGGCCGGACCTGGTCCTCAAGCTTCAGGATCACGCCCTTCTTGAGCACCTCGGCGATGGTTGCGCGCCATTCCCCGTCGCGGCCGTTGAAGACCAGCAGGGCGTCCCCGAGCTTCAGCCGCATGACCTGGGTCAGATAGCGCGACTGGTCCAGCGTCGGGGCGACGGCGGCTCCGGGCGTGAGATCGGGTGTGACATGAAGGCGGATCATGACTGCTCCTAGACCGTTACCCCTGCGCATTTCCACCGGAGAGGAAACGGATCATGCCATGGCTGGAAAACTGGGCGAGGCAGGGAATGACCCCGGACGGGGCGCTGGACGCGTTCGACACGCTGGCCGCCGTGACCCCGGAGGTCCTGATCGGGACATGGCGCGGCACGGAGTTGCCGAGCGGCCACCCGCTTGATGGCCTGCTGGCGTTCTATGGCTGGCACGGTAAGGCTTTCATGGACGCCGACCGGGTCCACCCGCTGCTGTTTGACGGCCAAGACGCGGTTCATGCCCTTGACCCGGCCCGGCTGCCGCTGGGCGTCGCGCTGAGGCTCCCGCGGGTGTCCCGCACCGAGGCGGCGCGCGGTCTGTACCGCAAGATGTTGCCCGTGCTGGCGACCCGCGCACCGAAGGCCAGGCTGCGGTCGGTGGCCCACCGCGGGCTGGTGTCGGCGGGGATGATCTATGACGACCTGCCCATCATCGATCACTTTCGGCGGGTCGACGACACGCGGGTTCTGGGTCTGATGGACTGGCGGCCCACGCCTGCCCCCTTCTTCTTCCTGTTGACCCGTGAGGCGACAGGGGCTGCCGCCGTTACCCCCGAGGCGGTGCCTCCGGCAGCCTGACCCCCAGCGATTTTGCGACCACGGGGAAGATGGCGTCGGCCTCGGCCTCGGTGGTGCCGAACGGGGCCCTCAGGTCCAGCCAGTAGGCGCGGAACTCCTCGCCATCACTGTTCACAAGCACGGCCAGGGCCGCCTTGATCCGCGTCTGCGTCTCCCGTGTCAGCTCCGCGAAAGGGCCGGCGATGTCGGTCTGCAGGGCGCGGGCCACGTCCTTCGCGTCCATCGGATCGACCGGGCCGAGCCGCGTCAGCATCTCGGCCTTGCCGGCCCCGCCGATCCACGGATCGAACAGGCTGTCGAGCAGTTCGGACCGGGCCCGGGCCTCGCGTTCCGCCAGTCTCTGGGGGGCTGTCTTGCGCATGCGGACGGTCTTACAGCGAACGCGCGATCAGCACCTTCATGATCTCGTTGGTGCCGCCGTAGATGCGCTGGACGCGCGCGTCCTTGTAGAGCTGGGCGATCGGATATTCGTTCATATAGCCGTAGCCGCCGTGCAGCTGGAGCATCTCGTCCAGGGTCTCGCCCTGGATGTCGGTGACCCAGTATTTCGCCATGGAGGCGGTGACCGCATCCAGCTGGCCCTTCAGGTGCAGGCCGATGCAGTGGTCGACGAAGACCCGGGCGACGGTCAGCTTGGTCTTGACCTCGGCCAGTTTGAACTGGGTGTTCTGGAACTCCAGCACGGTCTTGCCGAAGGCCTTGCGCTGTTTGACGTAGGCGAGGGTTTCCTGCAGCCCGCGCTCGGCGGCCGCGATGCCCTGGATGGCGATGTTCAGCCGCTCCTGCGGCAGTTGCTGCATCAGCTGGATGAAGCCCTGGCCCTCGCCGCCGCCGATGATGTTCTCGCCTGGCACCTTCACGTCGTTGAAGAAAAGTTCGGAGGTGTCGTTGCCCTCCATGCCGATCTTGTGGAGGTTGCGGCCGCGTTCGAAGCCCTCGGCGCCGTCGGTCTCGACCACGATCAAACTGGTGCCCTTGGCGCCCGCCGTCGGGTCGGTCTTTGCCACGACGATGATGAAGTTGGCCAGCTGGCCATTGGTGATGAAGGTCTTGGAGCCGTTCACCACATAGCCGTTGCCGGACTTGATGGCGGTCGTCTTGATGCCCTGAAGATCGCTGCCCGCGCCGGGTTCGGTCATGGCGATGGCCCCGACCAGTTCGCCGGTCAGCAGCCTGGGCAGCCAGCGTTCCTTCTGTTCCGGTGTGCCGTAGTGCCAGATGTAGGGGGCGACGATGGCGTTGTGCAGGCTGATGCCGAAATGGTCCGCGCCCTTCCAGCCCAGCTGGCGCATCAGCACGACCTCGTGGCGATAGTCGCCGCCCATGCCGCCGTCTTCCTCGGGCATGGACAGGCCCAGCAGACCCGCCTCGCCGGCCTTGTTCCACAGGTCGCGCGGCACGCTGGAGTTGGCGATCCAGGACTGGACGGCCTCGGGCGGCGCGTGCTCGTCGATCCATTTTCCGACGCTGTCGGAGAACATCACGATGTCCTCTTCCAGCATGAAATCGGGGGAGGGGGTGTCGATGACGTTCATGGCGTTTCCTGTCTCCTCCCCGTCGCCGAAGGGCGATGGGGAGGTGGCCCGGCGCGATCAGCGCCGGGACGGAGGGGGCGAGGTGATGTCGAAGGTGAGGGTGGGTCTGATCGGACTCCGGTGGTGGGGCGGGAGCCCGGGTCGGTGAGACCGGGTCGCCCCCTCCGTCCCCTCGCTGATCGCGAGGGTCCACCTCCCCATCGCCCTTCGGCGATGGGGAGGAGACGCGTGGCTCTAGAACGCCTCCGCCGGCATCTGCATCAGGACGTCTGCGCCGGTCTTCAGCTTGACCAGATGGCCCTGCGCGTCGGGCAGGATGCGTTCGACGAAGTAGCGGCCGGTCTGCAGCTTGGTGACGTAGAAGGGGTCGGTCGTGCCTTCGTCGACCTTGGCCTGGGCCGCCTTCGCCATCTGGGCCCACATGTAGGCAAGGGCGGTCAGGCCGAACAGGTTGAGGTAGTCGGTCGAGGCGGCACCGGCGTTGTCCGGGTTCTGCATGCCGTTCTGCATCAGCCACATGGTGGCCTCCTGCAGCTTGGTCTTGGCGTCGGCCAGACCGTCGACGAAGGGTTTGACGGCAGTCCCGGCACCGGCGTTCTCGGCCACGAAGGCGTCGATGTCGGCGAACCAGCTCATGATGGCGCGACCGCCGTTGCCGGGCAGTTTGCGACCGACCAGATCCAGGGCCTGGATGCCGTTGGTGCCCTCATAGATCATGGTGATCCGGGCATCGCGCAGATACTGGCTGGCCTGGAAATGCTCGGTGTAGCCCGAGCCGCCGTGGACCTGCATGCCCAGTGACGCGACGTGGAAGCCCTTGTCGGTCAGATAGGCTTTCAGCACGGGCGTCAGCAGGCCCATATAGTCCTTGGCCTTCTGGGCCGTGGCGGCGTCGTCGGACTTCTCCAGATCGGCCTGGAGCGCGGTCCACAGGACGAAGGCCTGGCCGCCTTCGACGAAGGCCTTGGCCTCCAGCAGCATGCGCCGGACGTCGGGGTGGACCATGATGGAATCGGCCGGTCCGTCCGGGTTCTTGGGTCCGGTCAGGCTGCGGCCCTGGATCCGGTCCTTGGCGAACTCGACGGCGGCCTGATAGGCGGCGGCACCGATGGCGAGGCCCTGCAGGCCGGTGCCCAGACGGGCGTCGTTCATGACCACGAACATGTTGTTCATGCCCCGGCCTTCCTCGCCGATCAGCCAGCCGGTCGCGCCGTCGTACTGCATAACGGCGGTCGCATTGCCGTGGATGCCCATCTTGTGCTCGAGGCCCGTGCACATCAGCGCGTTGCGCTCGCCGATCGAGCCGTCCTCGTTGACGAGGAATTTGGGCACCAGGAACAGTGACAGGCCCTTGATCCCGGCCGGTGCGCCCTCGACCCGGGCCAGGACGGTGTGGATGATGTTGTCGGTGAAGTCGTGCTCGCCGGCGGAGATCCAGATCTTCTGGCCGGTGATCTTGTAGCTGCCGTCGCCCTGGGGCACGGCCTTGGTGCGCACCATGCCCAGATCGGTGCCGCACTGGGGCTCGGTCAGGTTCATGGTCCCGCCCCACTCGCCGGTGGCCATCTTCGGCAGGTATTTGGTCTTCAGCTCCTCCGACGCGTTGGCGTGGATGCCGGCGTACGCTCCCGCCGTCAGGCCCGGATACATCGAGAAGGCGGCCGAGGCTCCGGCGGTGAACTGGCCGAACGCCATGCCGACCACGGCGGGCATGCCTTGGCCGCCATAGGCCGGATCGGCCGAAAGGGCGGGCCAGCCGGCCTCGACCATGGCGTGGTAGGCTTCCTTCCAGCCCTTGGGTCCGGTGACGACGCCGTTGTCCCAGTGGCAGCCTTCCTTGTCGCCCGAATGGTTGATCGGGGCGATGACCTCTTCGGCGAACTTGGCCCCTTCCTCGAGCAGTTGCTGGACCAGGTCGGACGAGACGTCCTGGAAGCCGGGCGAGTTCGAATAGCGGTCGATCTCCAGCACTTCGTTCAGGATGAAGGTCAGGTCGCGGACGGGCGCCTTGTAGGCCATGGGGTCAGGCTCTCAGTTTGAACGGATGATGGTGGTGGTGGTCGAGGCGGTCGCGCAGCACCGAGGCATATTCCTCAGCCCCGGGCAGGAGGTCGGGCCGCTGTTCGGACAGGCGGGCCTCCATGGCGGCGCAGGCTTCCTCGGCCATCTCGATGGCGGCGTCGAGGTCCTCGCGCTGCTGTTTCAGGGCCGCGATCTGGGCCCGGTGACGGCGCAGGGCGATGGCCATCTGATGGGTGTTGCCGTCGTTGCGGTCGTACAGATCCAGCATTTCCTGGATCTCGGTCAGGGTGAACCCGATGCGGCGGCCGCGCAGGATCAGCTTCAGCCGGGCCCGGTCGCGGGCGTCGTAGACCCGGGTCTGGCCCTTGCGGGCGGGGGTGAGCAGACCCTTGTCCTCATAGAATTGCAGGGCCCGGGCCGTCGCGCCGAACTCGCGACAGAGCTGGCGGATCGAATAGGTGCGATGGTCGTCGGCGGTGCCCATGACGACTTCATAACTTGACGCGGACGTAAAGGGAAGCTTTCAGCATGTCGCACGGGCTTGCGCCCGGCGGGGCCGCAGACGATACGGCCGGATGGCGCGCAAACATGTGAACAGGGGGCAGGCCCCGGCCAAGGGCGACCTGCCGTCCAAGGACTGCCCGGTCTGCCGGCGGCCGTTCGTCTGGCGCGCCAAATGGGCGCGCGACTGGGATCAGGTGAAGTTCTGTTCCGAGCGCTGCCGGAGGACCGGCGTCAGCGGCGGCCCAGCAGCACCGGGATCGTGATTGCCAGCAGGGCGACGTTGACGAGCGCCAGGCCCAGGTCGAGGCCGGCGGCATGGACCAGCAGCATGACGGTCTCCAGCCCGATCAGACCGGAGGCCGAGATCAGCAGGGGCCAGCGGCCGATCCGCCATGAGGCCAGCGGGGCCAGCATGCCGAGCGCGAGCACCAGCTCGACAATGCCCACGCCGCGGACCAGCGGTTCCGCCACGAAGGCCGGCCACGACATCAGGGCCACCAGATTGTCCAGCGGCTCGGTCAGCTTGGCGTAGCCGGCTGCGACAAAGAACATCGCCACCCAGCCCTGCAGCGTCCAGAGCGCGAGGTTACGGTAGCCTGCCAGGGCGCGGGCGCGCGCGGGGGAGACGGGCGGGCGGCCGGGGGAGAAGGTCGTTTGCATGGTGCTTTTTCGGTCGTCGGGGAGGACGGGAGGATTGGTAACAGTGTCTAGATCAGTTTGGTGATCCGGTTTCGCAAGGGCCCGCAGACCCGACCGTAACCGTGTGTGATAACGAAGCTGTGCCGTGGATGCCGGGCGGCAGGGTGGCGGGATGCATACAAGTCGGTAATCCGGCGCGGACACCGCCTGTGCAGACAGTCATGGCACAGCTTCAGCGCCGTGTCATCACCCGATGACATCAATTGATGACTTATTGCTCGCCGGGCCTTCCGGGGACGTCATCGGGCGCGACGGGCGGCGTGTTGCGCACCCACGCGAGCCCATCAGTCCTCGCCGGTTTCTCCGCCCGGCTGGGGTTCCGCGGTATTGGCCAGGAGTCGGCCGGGCGCGCAGTCCAGCTCGCGGCACAGGGCGTCCAGGGTGCTGAACCGGATCGCCCGGGCCTTGCCGGTCTTGAGGATCGACAGATTGGCGACGGTCACTCCGACGCGGTCACTGAGTTCGGTCAGGGACATGCGGCGTTCCAGCAGCACCTGATCCAGTTGCACGAGGATGGCCATCGGGGCGTTCTCCCTCAGACCGTCATCTGCGCGTCGTCGCGCATGGCGGCACCCTGCCGGAAGACTTCGGCCAGCATGAAGACGATCAGGATGCCCAGCCAGGCCCCGAGGTTGATGTCATAGTCCCGGTCGGCCCTGCCCTCCGCGAGGGGCGCGCTGAAGGTCAGGATGGCCGCAGCGATCTGCACGCCCATGAGACCCAGCCCCATGGCACGGAGCCGGTTCACATTGGCGGGCTCGAACGCATCGCCCTGATTGACGGCAAGGAAGATGCGGCGAAGGCGATTGATGACCCACCAGGTGCTCACGGTGGCGACGAAGGCGGCCATCAGGGTGATCCGCTCGGAGACCGCCAGTGCCATGTCCCTCTTCTCCCGTCCGGTCAGCCCGTCCATCAGGCCGGCCCCGAACTCGGGGAACAGCGTGCTGACGAGAAGGCCGAGGCCGGTGGCGACGACGCCGAGGGTCACAAAAACATTGATGAAGCCAAGGCCCCAGCACATCACGCTGGCGACAGATCGACGACCGATGAGTTTCATACCGTATCCCTTCCGGCCGCATCCGGGCGACCCCGTCGGCGGCTGGATAGGAGCGTATCGATAAACGATCAAGAAGATTATTGTTTTTCGATATGAAACTTTGGTAATCTACGCCCGTGCGCGGCGGGTCGCTTCCAGTCTGGTCAGCTTGTGGTGCAGGGGCGACCAGTCATCCGCGGTGTCGATCGCCGACCAGATCGCCTCGACCTCGTCGATCAGCATCTCCTCCGGCTCCGGAGCGGCGAAGGCCGGGTTTTCCAGCCGCTCCGGCCGGTCGGGCTCGTGCTCGAACAGGGCGAAGCGGAAGGCGTCGAAGGCCTCACCCTGCCAGTGTTTGCCGCGCGGCCCGGCCAGGGCGCGGGCCGAGGACGAGAAGCCGGCGAACCAGTCGTGGAACAGGGGCTCCCACCGGACCGCCTCGCCGCCCTCGCGCAGCAGGGCCAGTGTCGTGTCCAGCAGGCGCTGGTCCGCCGCCTCGCCCAAGCTCTTCACGCCCAGCCGCTCAAGGAAGGCCGCGCGGAGCTCGCGGATATAGGCGGGGCCGAAGCCGTTCAGCGCCTCGGTCAGGGGCGCGGCATCGGCCACCAGCTTCAGACAGCCGGCCAGCTGGGTCAGGTTCCAGAATACCGCCTCGGGCTGGCGGGCAAAGGCGTAAAGGCCCTGGCTGTCGAAATAGGCCGCGGTGAAGCCGGGCTCGTAGGACGGCAGGAACCGCCACGGGCCGTAGTCGAAGCTTTCTCCGGTGACGTTCAGGTTGTCGGTGTTCAGGACCCCGTGGACGAAGCCGGCCGCGATCCAGCGCGCCGTCAGCCGCGCCGAGGCGGCGACGATGGCGGCCAGCAGGCCCGGCGCGTCGCCGACGGCCACCGCCGGGTGGTAGAGTGACCGCACGTGCTCCACGAGCGTCTCGACCATGTCGGCGCGCCCGAAGAAGGCGGCGCGCTGGAAGGTGCCGAAGCGGATGTGGCTATGCTGCAGCCGGACGAGGACGGCGGAGCGGGTCGGCGAGGGTTCGTCGCCCCGCTCCAGCGCCTCACCGGTCTCGATCAGGGACAGGGCCCGGCTGGTGGGTACGCCTTGCGCCTCCAGCATGGCGGCCGCCAGAACCTCGCGCGCTCCGCCCTTCAGTGTCAGCCGTCCGTCACCGGACCGCGACCAGGGCGTGGTGCCCGAGCCCTTGGTACCGAGGTCCAGGAGTCGTCCGTCGCCGTCGCGCAGCTGCGCCGCCAGAAAGCCCCGCCCGTCCCCGAGGTCGGGATTGTAGGTCCGGAACTGGTGGCCGTGGTAGCGCATCGCCACCGGCCCCGGCTGGCCGGGCAGGGGGGTAAACCGCCCGAAATGGTCGATCCATTTCGCATCGGTCAGGTCTGCCAGGCCGACAGTAGCGGCGGCCAGGTCGTTGCGGACCCTCAGGGTCGTTTCGGGGAAGGCTGCGGGCCGAACGGCATCGCCGTATTCGGCACCGAGATCAAAGAACCGCGGTTGAGGCTGGTACGCAGGGCTGGGGGGCATGGACTGCACATGTGATCGCATGTGCCGCAGTGCAACAGGGGCCCTTTAGTGTGCGCTGCAGCAAAAATTCGGGCGCGCGCGACTGTTCCCTCGAAGACGTTGGCGGACACAACCGTTCACGCCAGCCGCATTCCGGGACCAACACGGACGCAAGATCGGAAATGCGGGCCTTCTGACTTCGATTACTGAACCAACCGGCGCGAATATTGACCTTGCGTCATCTCGTTATGTCGCTTTTGCGTCACACACACCCCGGCGGCGCGGTGAAAACAGCGGCGGTCTCCGCCGTTTTCCTTGTCGCACCCTGCAGCTTGGACTACGCCCACTGTTACAAGAATCCGACGCCCCGAAAGAGGTGCGCGGTTTGGGACAGGAAACGCCGCGACTCGCCCCGGAAGGGCGCGTCCGGCCATGAGCCGGGAGCCATCCATGCGTCTTAATCAAATTCTTCGCTGCACTGCATCAGCCGCGGTCGTCGGGGCTGTCGCCTTCGGCTTCGCCGGTATCGCCGCGGCCCAGGACCAGGCGTCCTCGGTCGACGACATCATCGTCACGGCCCAGAAGCGCGAGCAGAGCCTCCAGGATGTGCCGATCGTGGTCACCAGCCTGTCGGCCGAAACGCTGCAGGACGCCGGGGTCCGCGACATCAAGGATCTGCAGATCCTGACGCCCGGCCTGACCGTCACCTCCACCTCGTCCGAGGCCTCCACCACTGCCCGCATCCGCGGCGTCGGTACCGTGGGTGACAACCCCGGTCTGGAAAGCTCGGTCGGCGTGGTGATCGACGGCGTCTATCGCTCGCGTAACTCGGTCGGCTTCGGCGACCTCGGCGAAATGGAGCGCATCGAGGTTCTGAAGGGCCCGCAGGGGACCCTGTTCGGCAAGAACACCTCGGCCGGCGTCATCAACATCATCACCGCCGCCCCGTCCTTCACCCCCGGCTACAATGCCGAGTTCACGGCCGGCAACTACGGGGCCCTCGGAGCGTCCGGCTCGGTCACCGGCCCGATCAATGACGAGGTCGCCTTCCGTCTGTACGCCGGCCGCCGCGTTCGCGACGGCTTCAATGACGTCGATCGCGGCGACGGACAGCGCGCCGAGAGCGACGATGGCAACCAGGACTTCTACACCCTGCGCGGCCAGCTGCTGATCCTGCCGAACGACACCTCGTCGATCCGGATCATCGCCGACTATTCCAGCCGTGACGAATACTGCTGCGCCGCCAGCCAGCTGCGCAGCGGCCCGACGGCGGCCTTCATCAACCTGCTGTCCGATGGCAATGGCGTCGCCCCTCCGGCCGCCGGCTTCGCGCCCCTGCCGTTCTCGCGCCAGACCTATTCCAACCGGTCGACGGCCCAGGAGATCGAGGACATGGGTCTTTCGGTCGAGGCCAATATCGACCTCGACTGGTTCGGCGGTTCGACCCTGACCTCGGTCACCTCATGGCGTGACTGGAGCTCGGATCTCGCCCAGGACATCGACTACACCGGGGCGGACATCGCCTATCGCCAGAACGACGGCGAGAACGGCTACGGCGTCGAGACCCTGACCCAGGAGTTCCGTCTGGCCGGGGCGACGGACAAGCTCGACTGGCTGGTGGGTCTGTTCGCGACCGACGAGAGCGTCAACCGCCGCGACACCTTCTATCTGGGCACCGACTACGACGCCTTCATTTCCTACCTGCTGACGGCGAGCTTCAATGCCTCGACCGCGGCGACCCCGACTCCTCCCGGCCCGATCCCTCTGAGCCCGGCCCGGATCGGCTGTTTCACCGCCTCGCCCACCAGCGCCGCGGCCCTGGGCGGATGCCTTTATGGTGCCGTTCCCGCCAGCGGGCCCGGTCTGGGCACCGGTCAGGCCTACCGCGATGTCTACAGCCAGGGCAGCCGTTCGGTCGCCCTGTTCACCAACAACACCTGGCATGTGACCGACCAGCTCGATCTGACCCTGGGCCTGCGTTACACCATGGACGAGAAGACGCTCAGCGGGCTCCAGGTCAACACCAATGGCAACGGCACCGCCTGCGCCCGCGCCCTCGGCAATGCCGGGGTGATCGGTGGTGCCCTCGGCGCAGCGTCGGTGCCCGGCGTGCTCGGCGCTCTGTGCCTGCCCTTCACCAATGCGGCCTTCAACAACCGCATCGTCCAGGACGAGTTCGACGACGGAGAGCTGAGCGGAACGGTCAAGGCGTCCTATCGCCTCAATCCGGAGCTGCTGGGCTATGTCTCCTATGCCCGCGGCTACAAGAGCTTCGGCTTCAACCTTGACCGCGTGCAGACCGGCATCACTCCGAACGCCTCGCTGTTCTTCCCGTCGGAATCCGTCGACAGCTATGAGGCCGGCGTGAAGATGACGCTGCTGAACCGAACGCTGCTGCTGAACGCGACCTATTTCGACCAGACGTTCGAGAACTTCCAGCTCAACACCTTCAACGGCGTGGGATTCACCGTCGAGCCGGTGCCGGAGCTGACGTCGCGCGGCGTCGATGCCGACATGGTCTGGTTCAGCCCGGTCGAGGGTCTCAGCTTCTCGGGCGGCCTGACCTATACGGACGCGGAATACGGCGAATTCGGTCCCGCCGACCTGCTGGTTCCGGCCAACTTCGCCAATGCGTCCCTGCTGCCGGGCTCGCGCCCGTCATTCGCGCCGAAATGGTCCAGCACCCTGTCGATCAACTTTGATCGCAGCATCGGCAACGGTCTGCAGTTCGGTGTCTCGCTCGCCGGCAAATACATGACCCAGTACAATACCGGGTCGGACCTGATCCCGTTCAAGCTCCAGGAAGGCTTCGGCACCGTCAACGGCCGGATCTCGATCGGTTCGGAAGACGAGCGCTGGACGCTGGAAGCCTGGGCCCAGAACCTGACCGACGAGGAGTACATCCAGGTCGGCTTCAATGGTCCGCTGCAGGGCACCGCCTTCCAGTCCACACCGCAGCCGGGCGGCACCTTCTACAATGGTGCCCGCGACACCCAGACCTACGACGCCTTCCTCGGGGCGCCGCGCACCTATGGCGCGACCCTGCGACTGAAATACTGATCCGGGCCTGAACCCGGACGACTGGGCCGGCCCGGGGCAACCCGGGCCGGCCTTTCTCTGTGTGGAGGAAGCCGCCGCACCCATATCCCGGCCCCCGCCGCGTGCACGCGCCGTGCCGCTGATCCGGCCGACCCGGTGAGGGTACCCCTGACCCGACTGGCAACGCCAGGAGAGGGTGACGGTAAAGGGGACGCGTGATGGGCGGTGCCGTGTCCGGCAGGTCGAACCGCCCTGAACCCGGGGCCGCCCGGGCACAGCCCGCCGATCGCGGACCGTGCCCGGTGGAGCGTGCCGCCTATTCGGCGGGCTCGGTCCCGGCGGGCTCTGTCTCGGCGTGCTGTCCGTCGAACATCCGGCCCAGACGCCGTTCCATCCGCTTCTTGACCCCGTCGATCAGGCTGAACGCCGCCGGGATGAAGATCAGCGACAGGGCGGTGGAGGTGATCAGCCCGCCGATCACCGCGATCGCCATGGGCGAGCGGAACTCCGTCCCCTCCCCGAAGGCCATGGCGATCGGCAGCATGCCCAGGCCCATGGCCAGGGTGGTCATGATGATCGGCTGGGCCCGCTTGTGCGCCGCATCGACCACGGCGTCATACCGGTTCATCCCCCGCTGCATGGCGATGATCGCGTAGTCGACCAGCAGGATCGAGTTCTTCGCCGCGATCCCGGTCAGCATGATGATGCCGATCAGGGCCGGCATCGACAGGGCCTTGCCGGTCACCAGCAGCAGGAAGAAGGCCCCGCCAAACGACACGGGCAGTGCCGCCAGGATGGTGACCGGGTGGAAGAAGCTTTTGAACAGCAGGACCAGCACGACATACATCAGCAGGATGCCGGTCACGATGGCGAAGATGAAGCCGGACGCCGTCTCCTGCAGGTTCTCCAGCTCGCCCGACACGGCCTGGCTGACCCCGGCCGGCAGGTTCTGCATCGATGGCAGGGCGTTCACCCGATCCGACGCCTGGCCCAGGGTGATGCCGTTCAGCTCGGCGGTCAGGCTGGCCACACGCCGGCGATCCAGACGGGTCAGCTGGTTGGGGCCGGCCCCGAAGCTGATGTCGGCCACGGAAGACAGGGGTACCGTTGCACCCGAGGCCGTCGGGACCTGCAGGTTCTCGATCAGGCCGAGGTCGCTGCGGGACTGTTCGGTCAGCATGACCCGGATCGGCACCTGACGGTCGCCAAGGTTGAACTTGGGCAGCAACTGATCCGCGTCGCCCAAGGTGGCGACCCGCGCCACCGACGAGATGTCCGAGGCTGAAACGCCCTGCAGCGCCCCCACGTCCCCCTTGGGGGTGATCAGGATCTCGGGGCGCACGAGGGCTGCGGTTGAGATCACATTGGTGAGTCCCGGAACACCGCGCATCTCGCGCTCAACCGCCGCGGCCGCGTCCTCAAGCACGTCGCCATCGTCGCCGACGAGCGAGATGGAGACCTGACCGCCGCCGCCGCCGTCCTGCCCGAACTGTACCCGCGCGCCGGGAATCTGGCGCAGGATCGGACCCATTTCCTGTTCGAAGGCCTGCTGGCGGATGTTGCGTTCGCTCTTCTTGACCAGGTTCACCGTGATGGAGGCCCGACGGACCTCGCCCGCGCTGCTGCCGCCACCGGGGCCGAAGCTGGTCGTGGCGGAACCGACCGAGGCATAGACCGAACGGACCTCGGGGCGGGCGCTGAGCGCATCGGTCACGCGCTGAACGACCGTGTCGGTCTCGGCCAGGGTGGCACCGGGCGGCAACTGCACCGTCACATTGGAGCGTGACACATCCTCTACCGGGATGAACTCGAATGGCAGGCGCGACGCCAGAAACAGGGAGAAGATGAAGAACAGCAGCCCAAGGCCCATCACCCACATCCGGTGATCCAGCACGCGCCACAGCAGATGCCGGCGGACAAAGCCGCCCTTTTTCGCGGCCCGTTCGGTCTTCAACCGGTCGGACGCCGAGTGACCCAGGCCCCACCGCAGCAGCTTCAGATAGGCGGTCATCCACGCGGGATCGCCATGCTCCTTGCCCTGGTTGGCCTTCAGCAGATAGGCGCTCATCAGCGGTGTCAGGGTGCGCGCCACCACCAGCGAGAAGAAGACGCTGACGCAGGCGGCGATGGCGAAGCTCTTGAAGAACTGGCCGACGACGCCGGGCATGAAGCCGGTCGGGGCAAAGACGGCGATCAGGGTCGCGGTCGTGGCGATGACCGCCAGCCCGATCTCGTCGGCCGCCTCGATCGCGGCCGGGTAGGGGGCCTTGCCGTCGCGAATGTGGCGGACGATGTTCTCGATCTCGACGATGGCGTCATCGACAAGGATGCCGATGGTCAGCGACAGAGCCAGCAGGGTGACGACGTTCAGGGACTGGCCCATCAGGTCCATGACCAGGAAGGTCGGGATCAGTGACAGGGGCATGGCCACGGCGGCGATGAAGGTCGCACGCCAGTCCCTCAGGAACACGAGGACGACAAGCACGGCGAGGCCCGCGCCCAGCAACAGGGCCTCGACCGAGGCGTGGAAATTGTTGATCACGTCCTGGGTGGTGTTGGTCACCTCCTCCATCGTGACATCGGCCAGCTCGGTATCCAGGGTCTCGATCTCGGCCTTGGTCCGCTCATAGACGTCCAGCTCGGACGAGCCCTTGGACCGGCTGATCGAGAAGGCCACGACCTCCCCGCCGTTGAAACGCGCCCGTCCGCGCGGCTCGGACCATTCGTCGGTGACCTCGCCGAGGTCGCCCAGCCGCACCGTACGGCCGCCGACCGGGATCAGGGTTTCGGCCAGGGCCTCGACCGAGGGGGCGGACCCCAGGGTCCGGATGGCCTGTTCATTGCCGCCGATCTCGCCACGGCCACCGGGCAGGTTGATGTTGGCGGCGCGCAGCTGGTTCGAGACGGCCGCGGCGCTGACGCCCTGGGCCGCCAGTTTCTCGGGATCCAGCTTGACGCGGATCTCGCGATTGACGCCGCCGTCGCGGCTGACCTGACTGACGCCCTGGACCGACAGCATGCGTTTGGCGATGGTGTTGTCGACGAACCAGCTCAGCTCCTCGGGGTTCATGCCGGGAGCCCGGACCACATAGGTGGCGATCGGGACCTGGGTGAATTCGATCCGCTGGACGATCGGCTCCTGGACGTCGGCCGGAAGGTTCTGGCGCACGCCGGCGACGGCGTTGCGCACATCGTTGGTCGCCTTCTCGAGGTCCACGCCAAGGTTGAAGGTGACCGAGGTGGTCGAGACGGAATCGCTCACGACCGAATTGATGTCGTCGACCTCGCCCAGACCCGCGACGGCGTCCTCGATCAGGCGGGTCACCTGGGTCTCGAGCTCGGTCGGGGCGGCGCCCGACTGAACGACCGTGACGGCCACGACCGGCAGGTCGACATTGGGGAAGTTGTTCACCGGCAGCCGGCCGTAGCTGATCAGGCCCGCGATCGTCAGCACGATGAACAGCAGGACGACCGGGATAGGGTTCCGGATCGACCAGGAGGAGATGTTGTTGAAGTTCATGGCTCAGCGGGTCCGGGCTGCGGGCGTAGCAGCCGGAGCCGCCGCCGCGGACGGGACCACCCGGACCTGGTCGCCTTCGCCGAGGAACCCGGCCCCTTCCACCACCACCCGCTGGCCGGCCTGGAGGCCGGTGGCCACCGCCACCCGGCCATTGGCCCGACCGCCCTCGGTGATCTGGGCAAAGCGAACGGTGGAGTTGTCGGCCAGGACATAGACCCCCGGCCGGTTCTCACGGAAGACGACGGCGCCCGCCGGCACAGTCAGCGACGGCTGGGACCCCGCGTCGATCTCGGCGCGGGCAAACATGCCGGGCTTCAGGGCCGTTCCGCCCGTCAGGGCGATGCGGGCGACGCCCAGACGGGTCTGGGGGTCCACCTGCGGGGTGACGATACGCACCGTGCCTGAAGCCTGACCCGCCTGGTCAGAGATGATGGTGGCCGGCATGCCGGCGCGGATCAGGGCCAGTTCGGCCTCGGGGATGCGGGCGTCCAGTTCCAGCCGGCCGTCGCGGACCATGCGGAACAGTTCGGACCCGGCGGGGACGATCTGGCCCTTGGTAACGCTGCGACTCGAGATCAGGCCCGAAACCGGTGCCCGGATGGTGGCCTGATTGACCCGCGTCTGGGTCTCGCTGAGCTCGGCCCGAGAAGACGCCAGGTTGGCCGAGGCGGCCCGCTGATTGGCCAGGGCCGTGTCGAGGGACGCCTGGGACAGGAAGCCCCGGCCCAGCAGTTCCTGCGCCCGCGACAGGGCGGCCTCGTCCCGGGCCAGATTGGCCTCGGCGGTCTGGACCGCGGCCTCCTGCTGGCGCAGTTGGGCCCGCAGGAGGGCGTCGTTCAGCTGCACCAGCGGCTGGCCCTGGCGGACGTATTGTCCCTCATCGACATAGACGGCGGTGGCGACCAGTCCGCCGGTCTCGGCCCCGACCGGGACCTCCTCCCAGGCGGTGACGGTGCCGGAGGCATTGACGATCCGGGGCAGGTCGGTGGTGGTGACCGTCATGGCCGTGACCGCCTGGCCGACCGCGTCGGGCGCGGCGGTGTCGGCCTCCTTGCCTTCGGACCCCCCGCAGGCGGCGGTCAGCAGCGCCAGGCCAAGGATGGCCGCCAGAACGGGCGCGCGGCGCACGGGAAGGGTCGAGGGCGTGAAGGCCACGGAGCGGTCCTGTCGTTGATGCGGCGGGGGGAGCGCCGCGATGGGCTTGGTGCCGGGCGACCGATCGCCGCGAGCGTCCGGCCTCATACCGCGTTCCCGGTCCCCGCTCAAACCTCGCAGACCGCCATTACAGGGAAATAATGAAGCCCGTGCCGGACCCGGCCGGCGGTGGGCGTTCCGGCCACGTTGGCGCACGGGCCGCGGTCATGCTAACCGCCCGGCACAATGACGACGCCCCCCATCGACCGAATCCGCAATTTCTCTGTTGTCGCCCACATCGACCACGGCAAATCCACCCTGTCCGATCGCTTGATCCAGGTCACGGGGGGGCTGACCGCGCGCGAGATGTCGGCGCAGGTGCTCGATAATATGGAGATCGAGAAGGAGCGGGGGATCACGATCAAGGCGCAGACGGTGCGTCTGAACTACACGGCCAGGGACGGGCTGGAGTATGTGCTGAACCTGATGGACACGCCGGGGCATGTGGACTTCGCCTATGAGGTGAGCCGGTCGCTGGCGGCGTGCGAGGGCTCGCTGCTGGTGGTTGATGCGTCCCAGGGGGTCGAGGCCCAGACGCTGGCCAATGTCTATCAGGCCATCGACAACAACCACGAGATCGTGCCGGTCCTGAACAAGATCGACCTGCCCGCCGCCGAGCCCGAACGGGTCCGCCAGCAGATCGAGGACGTCATCGGCATCGACGCCTCGGACGCCGTCCTGTGCAGCGCCAAGTCCGGCATCGGCATCGAGGAGGTGCTGGAGGCCATCGTCACCCGCCTGCCGGCCCCGAAAGGTGACCCCGACGCCCCGCTGAAGGCCCTGCTGGTCGACGCCTGGTACGACCCCTATCTGGGCGTCGTCGTGCTGGTCCGCGTCTTCGACGGCACGCTGAAGGCCGGGATGCGGGTCAAGATGATGCAGAACGGCTCGACCCATCTGATCGACCGGGTCGGCGTCTTCCTGCCCAAGAACACCCCGGTCGAGAGTCTCGGCCCGGGAGAGGTCGGCTTCATCACCGCCCAGATCAAGGAAGTGGCCCACGCCGCCGTCGGCGACACCATCACCGACGAACGCCGCCCTACGGCCGAGCCCCTGAAGGGGTTCAAGGCGGTCCAGTCGGTGGTCTTCTGCGGCCTGTTCCCGGTCGACGCCGCCGATTTCGAGGACCTGCGCGCCGCCATCGGCCGCCTGCGCCTGAACGACGCCTCTTTCACCTTCGAGATGGAAAGCTCGGCCGCGCTTGGCTTCGGCTTCCGCTGCGGCTTCCTCGGCCTGCTGCATCTGGAGATCATCCAGGAGCGCCTGAGCCGCGAGTTCAATCTCGACCTGATCGCGACCGCCCCCAGTGTGGTCTACAAGATCGGCCTGAGGGACGGGACCGAGATCGACCTGCACAACCCGGCCGACCTGCCCGACGTGATGCAGATCGAGACCATCTCCGAGCCGTGGATCAAGGCGACCATCCTGACCCCCGACGAATACCTCGGCGGCGTCATCAAGCTGTGTCAGGACCGGCGCGGGTCGCAGATCGAACTGTCCTACGTCGGCTCAAGAGCGCTGGTGGTCTATGAGCTGCCGCTGAACGAGGTGGTGTTCGACTTCTACGACCGGCTGAAGTCGATCTCGAAGGGCTATGCCTCGTTCGATTACGAACTGACCGACTACAAGGTCGGCGACCTCGTGAAGATGTCGATCCTCGTCAATGCCGAGCCGGTCGACGCCCTGAGTATGCTCGTGCATCGCGCGAGGGCCGAGACGCGCGGCCGGGGCATGGTCGAGAAGATGAAGGACCTGATCCCGCCCCACATGTTCGTCATCCCGATCCAGGCGGCCATCGGCGGCAAGATCATCGCCCGGGAAACCGTCCGCGCCCTGCGCAAGGACGTGACGTCGAAATGCTACGGCGGCGACGCCACCCGCAAGAAGAAGCTGCTGGAGAAGCAGAAGGCCGGCAAGAAGCGCATGCGCCAGTTCGGCAAGGTCGAGATCCCGCAGGAGGCCTTCATCGCTGCGTTGAAGATGGACGATGATTGATCAGGCCTGAGCGATCTCGGCCTCGGCCCCTGGTCTTTCGATCTGGGTCGATGACAGAATCCCCCCTTCGACCATCACGACCCGATCCGCGCGTTGCAGCAGGGCCGGGCGGTGGGCGACGACGATGCGGGTGATGGGCAGCTGGGCGATCAGGTCGGCGATGATCTCCTCGGTCTGGACGTCGAGGTTGGCGGTGCCCTCGTCGAGGATCAGGATCCGCGGCTGGCGATACAGGGCGCGGGCGAGCAGCACGCGCTGTTTCTGACCGCCGGACAGGGTCGAGCCCATGTCCCCGACCAGAGACAGATACTGCATCGGCATGCGCACGATGTCCTCATGCACCTGGGCGGCCAAGGCAGCCTGCTGCACCCGGACCATGTCGAGGTCGGGGTCGAAGAAGGCGATGTTGTCGGCGATGGTACCGGACAGAAGCCGGTCGTCCTGGGCCACCACCCCGACCTGTTCGCGCCACGCGCGCCACAGGTCGGGGGTCGCCGTCTGGCCGTCGAGGGTGATGGTGCCGGCGGTGGGATGGCGCAGGCCCAGCATCAGCTTCAGCAGGGTGGTCTTGCCCCCGCCCGAGGCCCCGGTGATGGCGAGGAATTCGCCGGGCTTCACGGTGAGATTCAGTCCCTCGAGGATGGCGCGGTCGGCCGCGCCGTAGCGGAAGCCGATGTCGGTCAGGGCCATGGCCCCGCGCACATCGAGCCGCGGCGGGGCGGCGGCGGGCGAGGTTTCGATCTCGGCCGTGACGATGTCTGCCAACCGGTCCAGATGCAGGTTCAGGAAGCGGAACTGGATGGCCTGGTTGATCAGGGCGTTGGCCCGGTCCGTGAACGTCTGGCGGAACGACAGGAAGGCGAACAGCATACCGACCGAGAAGCCGTCACCGGCGAGGATGGTGCGTGCCCCGAGATAGATGACCAGCACCGTCTGCAGGCCGGTGATCAGGCCTTGGGTGAAGCTGAGCGAGATCTGGTATTTGCCGACCGAGACCGCGGCGTTGATGGCGTTGGCGTATAGGTTGCGCCACGAACTCTCGCGCTCGGCCTCGCGCCCCATGACCTTGATAGTGGTGGCGGCGCGGACGGTCTCCATGATGTGCGACTGTTCGCGCGCGCTCTCGATGATCTGTTCCTCGGTGCGCGCCTTCATGGCGGGGAACAGGGCGAAGGCGAGGATCAGATTGAGGGCCACGGCCCCCACGACCACCGCCGCGAGTGTGGGGGAGTAGAGCAGCAGGATGATGATGGCGACGATCGCCATCAGACCGTCGATCAGGGCGGCGATGACCCCCCGGGTCAGCACGTCCTGGATGGCCGAGGCCGAGCCGATGCGGGAGATGATGTCGCCGACATGCCGCTTCTCGAACCAGTCGGTCGGCAGGCGGATCATGTGCCGCACCAGATTGCCGACCATCTGGAAGCTGAGCATCTGGCCGAACACCTGCAGCGCCCAGGCTCTGAGGGCCTCGATCACCGACTGGACGACGACGAGGGCCCCGAAGCCGATGGCGAGGACCGCGAGCAGATCGCGGTCGGCGCGGAAGATGGCCTCGTCCACCACCAGCTGCAGCTGGAAGGGCAGGGCGAAGACCGCCACCTGCAGCGCCAGCGACAGGCCCAAGATCTGGAAGAAGGCGGGCCAGAAGCCGACCATTTTCGACCACAGGCTGGTCAGTTTGATCGGGGCCCGGGCGGTGACCTTCTCGAAGGTGTTGGACGGGGTCAGCTCCAGCGCCACCCCGGTGAAATGTTTCGACAGGTCGTCGAGGCTGTAGGTCCGGGCACCCAGGGCGGGGTCGTGGATCACCGCCTTGCCCTTGCCGACCGATTTCAGCACCACGAAATGGTTCAGGTCCCAGTGCAGGATGGCGGGCAGCCGTACCTTGTCCAAGGCCGACAGCTCGACCTTGAGGGCGCGGGGCGCGAAGCCGAGGCTGTCGGCCAGGCCCATGATGCTGCGCAGGGTCGCCCCCGACATCGACAGGGTGAAGCGCTGGCGCAGACCGTTCAGATCGACGTCATGGCCGTGGTAGCGCGCGACCATGGCCATGCAGGCCAGTCCGCATTCCGTCCCCTCAACCTGTTGGATGATCGGCAGTCGACGGTGCCGCGAGAAGTTCAGTTCGGACATGAGTCTCAAGCTCGCCGTCCGGCCGCGTAGAGTGGATCGAGTAGCCATTCCACCAGGGTGCGACGGTCGATTACCACGTCGGCTGTCAGCAACATGCCCGGCTGGAGCGGGAGGTTTTCGCCGTAGGCCTGCACCTGGTCGCGATCCAGGCGCACCCGAACCCGGAACACCGGCTCCTGTACCTGCAGACCGGGTATGGCCACCTCGGCGGGTGCCAGGACCGTGCGAGAAACAGTCAGCACCCGCCCATGCCCGGTGCCGAACTTCTGATGCGGGAAGGCCTGGTACATCAGGCGTACTTCCTGCCCCTCGCGTATGAAGCCCACCGCGCGAGAGGGCACATAGAGCTCGGCTTCAAGGGGGGAGTCCCCGGCGGTCAGAATGGCGATCGACGCGCCGACCTGTGCCGTCTGGCCTCGAGCCAACGGCAGGGCCGCCACTCGGCCAGCGATGGATGCAACAACGCGGTAGGATGACTGGGCCTCGGTCTGGGTTGCTTGTTGTTCGAGCTCCGCACGCGTCGAGGCAGCCTCGGCGGCGCCGGCGCGCCGGGCGATGGGAATAGCTGCCAGCCGGGCCCCGAGCTCGCCTATTTCACGCTGAAAGCTCAGCGCTTCGGCCGCCAGTTCCGAGCCCTGTTGCTCGACGGCCAGCAGTGCGTTGCGACGGGCTTCCAGTTCGCGGCGGGGCAGAAAGCCTTGGGCGGCGATGGTCTCGGCTCGCTCAACCTCGGCTCGGGCTAGCTCCAGCCGCTGGTCCTGAAGCCCGATGCGCCGCTGCGTTTCGGCGAGCTCGCGACCCAGTGCCTCGCGCCGCGCCGCCAGCTGGCGCGCCTCAGCGTCGAGGGTAGCCACAACCGCCTCGGCGCGCCCAATGGCTGCCGCCTGCTGAGCGTCCAAGCTACGCGATAGAGCCTCGAAACTGTCGCCGCTCTCCAGAGCCTGCGATAGTGTGACGGTTGCCACAGCCTGGCCAGGTGCGACAATCTGCCCCTCGGCAACGTGCAGGTCTGAAATCACGCCGCCGTGACGCGCGGTCAAGCGGATCAGTCCTTCCTCAGGTGTAAGCCAGCCGGCCACTGTCTCTCGACGGGCATAGGACGCTGTGCTGACGAAAAACACAGCGATAACAACGACCAAAACCGCGAAGGTTGCTAGAAGTTTCGTTGAGATAGATGAAGCTAGCACCACCTCGCCAGCCAAACGGCGCGTGGCGTGGCGGATGGCCTCCTTGCGGAATAATTCGGACAAAGGACCTCGCACTTACAGTACAGCTTGGAGTTTTGCAGGTTGACCTCAACACGGTCGACTTGCAACCTCACCTAGCGTTCCGGGACGCGCACTTCATCTATTGTTTAGGAGGGAGCCATGTTGGCCTTCGGTTTAGACGTGCGTGAACTGGATAACGGCGAAATCGATAACGTGCACGGTGGTGCTATCTGGCTTGCCGCCATTCCGATCGGGCTGGGAATCGCGGCTGCGGCAGCTTCCTACAAGCAGCGGCGACGCGAACTTGCCGCCCTTGCGGCAGCAGAGAAAGGGGGAGCACAATGACCTGTTCGGATATTCGTCTGCTGGACGATCAGGAGATCGACGCCACCAACGGGGGCTTCCCTCCGCTTGTTGCGGCTGTAGTCTATGCATCGGCTCGTCATGCGATAATCAGGTACGGACCGTCGGTTGCTGCTGCTGGAGCGCGACTTGTGAGAGACAGTGCTATCGCTATCGGAGCGGGTTCTGCGGCCGGAGCCGGGATAGCAGACATGCAAGGGTAAGTAGTGTGGCGGGACGGCGCTTGTATGAGCGCTGTTCCGCCTGCCACCCCAAGGGAGCCGTTATGGCAAGTAATAGTATCGCTAATTATTTTATTGTAGTGCCGGGATTGATGATCGCGGCGCTTAGCGTTCATTTATTTATGTCTGATGAGTTTGTTTTATCTCCGAGGAATCTTCTCGCAACTGCGTTGCTCGGAGGAATTTCCGCCGGTGCGACCATTTTCAAGGCTGGTAGAGAAAAGCTTGGGTCGGTTATTCTACTCGTGTCGGTTATCGGATTCTGCGCATGGCAGATTAGCACCGGCACGTCGCCCATTTGGACGTTTGCTGGCCAAGCACTAGCGATTTTCGGATCCTACTTGCTTTTGGCTCGAACATTTTCTCGAAAAGTTTAGCGCTGGAAGGCGGCCGTTCGCTCATAGCGATAGCGCGGCGACGGCCAGGTACGGCTGCCGTTTCGAAGCACGATTGCCGAACCGAGCGGCGTGATGCCCGAGCAGTTGCCGACGCCGGACACCAGCATCAAGGCGCTGGAGCGGGCGCGGGGGCTCAAGGGGCCGGACGGCGAGGGCGGGTGTCGGATCCCCCGGGCGAGGGTCGAACGGTCTGAAGACAGACTGGAGCGCCTCGCCCCCGCGTGTCAGGAGTTCTGGTCCCCGCCCCGGTCCCGGGCTATCGGTCGGGGGACGGCCTTGGGAGGGGTGTGATGCGGGGTGTGTGGATCGGGCTGGGTCTGGCGCTGTGGCTGGCGGGGCCGGCGCTGGGTCAGGCTCAGGCTCCGGGGCAGGACGAGCGGGGCGCGGCACCCTCGCCGGTCGAGGCGGTGGATGTGTTCATCGGCACGGCGGGCAAGGGGCATACGTTTCCGGGCGCGGTCGCGCCGTTCGGCATGGTGCAGCTGAGCCCCGACACCGACTACCGGCACTTTCGCCAGTCCTACGACTGGGCCGCGGGCTACCGCTATGACGACCCGACCATCCTGGGCTTTTCCCACACCCATTTCTCGGGGACCGGCCATTCCGATCTGGGCGATGTCCTGATCACCCCCCTGTCGGGCGAGATCGTCTGGGACGCGGGCGATCCGGCGCAGCCGGGCTCGGGTTATCGCTCGCGCTACGACAAGGCCACGGAGACGGCGGAGCCCGGCTACTATGCCGTGACCCTGGCCGACAGCCGGGTGCGGGCCGAGTTGACCGCGGGCCTGCGCACCGGCCTGCACCGCTATGTGTTTCCGGCGGGCGAGGAGGCGCGGATCCTGCTGGATCTGCGGGCCTCCATCTATGACTATCCGGGCAAGGTGCTGTGGTCGCGGATCCGCGTCCGGCCCGACGGCACGGTCACCGGGATGCGCGAGACGCGCGGCTGGGCCCCGGGCCGGCAGCAGTATTTCGCCATCCGGTTCTCGCGCCCGGTGCTGGGGCAGGCCCTGCAGAACCGAGAGACCGACATCGCCTACAACGGCTTTCGCCAGCCGGGGCGGGGTGTCGAGGACCGGGCCCAGGTCCAGGGGCGGGCCCTGCAGGCGGCCTTCAGCTTCGGCCCGCTGGACGAGCCGCTGCTGGTCCGGGTGGCGGTGTCGTCGGTGGACGAGGCGGGGGCGGTCCTGAACCTGGAGTCCGAGCCCGGCTTCGACTTCGACGCCCAGAGGGCGGAGACCCGGGCGCAGTGGTCCGAGGCCCTGTCGGTGCTGGACATAGAGGCGGAACCGGAGATGCGGACCGGCCTCTATACCGCCCTGTACCATGCCCTGATCGCGCCCTCGGTCACCTCGGACGCCGACGGCCGCTGGCGCGGTCCGGACAATCAGGTGCACCAGCGCGACGCCGTGACCTATTCGACCTTCAGCCTGTGGGACACCTTCCGGGCCGAGCATCCGCTGCTGACCCTGGTGCAGCCGGCGGCGCGCAACGCCGACATCGTCAACTCCCTGATCGCCGCCCGCGAGGTCAGCCCCTACGGCATCCTGCCGGTCTGGTCGGTGCAGGGGCAGGAGACCTGGACCATGATCGGCTATCACGCCGTGCCGGTCATCGCCGATGCGTATCTGAAAGGCATTCCGGGCATCGACGGGGACCGGGCGCTGGCGGCCATGATCGCCTCGGCCACCTATCGGCCCTATGGGGGGCTCGGCGACTATATGGACCTGGGCTATGTGCCGATCGACCGGGAGCCGGAAGCAGCGTCCAAGACGGTCGAATACGCCTATGACGACTGGACCATCGCGCGGATGGCGGAGCGTCTGGGCCGCGCCGACGTCGCGACCGAGTACGACCGCCGCGCGGGCTTCTGGAAGAACACCTGGGATGCGCAGACGCGCTTCGTGCGGGCCCGCAAGGCGGACGGGTCGTTCCGCGAACCGTTCGATCCGGTGGCGATCAACTATGGCTCGGACTACACCGAGGGCAACGCCTGGCAGTATTCGTGGTTCGTGCCCCAGGACATGGCCGGGCTGGTCGAGGTCATGGGCGGGGACGCTGCCACCGTGGCCCGGCTGGACGCCATGTTCGACCATGACAATACGGGGCTGGACTATTCCCACGCCGAGGACATCGCCGGCCTGATCGGCCAGTATATCCACGGCAATGAGCCCAGCCACCATTCGGCCTATGCCTATGTCCACGCCGGCCAGCCGTGGCGGACCCAGGAGCGGCTGAAACAGATCGTCGAGAGCCAGTACCAGTCGCGGCCCGACGGCCTGTCGGGCAATGACGATGTCGGCCAGATGTCGGCCTGGCTGATGTTCACGGCCATGGGCTTCTATCCGGTCACGCCGGGCTCGGGGCAGTATGTGATCGGGCGGCCGTTCACGGAGCGGACGACGCTGAACCTGCCGGACGGGCGGCGGTTCGTGATCTCGACCGGGGGGCTGGCGGACGCGAACCGCTATATCCGGTCGGTGACCCTGAACGGCCGCCCGCTGGACCGGACGTGGATCGGGCATGACGAGATCCTCGCCGGCGGCGAACTGCATTTCGTCATGGGGGCGGAGCCGAACCGGAGCTGGGGCGCGGGGGCGGCGGCGCGGCCGTATTCGATGTCGACGGCGCGCTAGGCGGGGACAAATCCCCGCAACACATTGGCCTCGGTCGACAGCACCAGCTGGCCGAGGTCGATGCGCTTCGGCTCGGCGAACATCAGCCAGTAGTATTTCATCTGCTCGGACCACCAGTAGCCGGGGCAGTTGTCGCCCTGGGTCATCGGCCGGGTCGAGAGGTCGGTCAGGCCGGTGTAGCCATACGCCGCCTTCGAGCTCGATTTCATGTTGCGGTAGTGGGTCGCGGCGATGGCGCGGTAGACATCGTCGCGGTCGCCCAGCCACAGGTTCAGACAGGCGTCGGCCACCTCGGGCCTCAGCCCGGTGCGCAGGGTGCGGGGCCGGCCGGTGGTGACCTCGGTCGATTCCGGCACGATCCCGTAGCGGTCCTGCATGGTCTCATAGGTCTTCAGGAAGTCGTCGCCCTCGGCCCGGAAGCCTGCCTGACCCAGCAGCCCGGCCAGATAGGCCCCCAGCACCGTCTGCGACGTGTTCGTCACCGCGCCGGTCTCGAAGTCGACCATGGGGAACCACAGCAGGCCGTCGTAGCGCTTGCCCTGATGGGCGATCATGGCGGCGAGGCATTCGCGCGCGGCGTCGCGCAACTCGGCGTCGCCGAACAGCTCCCAGGCGTCCCAGAGGTATTCGTAGAAGCTGTCGGCATAGACGTCGATCGAGGCGTTGCGGCTGGTGAACTGCCCCGTCTCCGCATGGATGTTGGCGGCCATCAGGCCGATGGGGGAGCGCAGCTTGAGGGCGTGGAGCATCGCCCGGCGCGCCGCCGCATGGTATTTCGAATCCCCGGTCAGCCGGCTCAGCACCCCGAACTCGGCGATATAGGTGCCGATCTCGGCGAGGTTGGTTTCGGGGTCGCGCACGGCCCCGGTCCTCAGGTTCACATAGCGGTACGGCAGGCCGTGGGGTGAGGCGTCGAAGGCCTTCAGCAGCCGGTCGGCGAGGTCGCGGGCCTTGTCCAGCAGCACGGGATCGCCGCACGCCAGATGGGCCGACAGCAGGCCGCCGACCAGCCGGATATTGGCCTCGAACACCTGGATGTCGCCGTCGATGTCGAAGTCCAGCTCGGTCCGGACCCAGTCGACCCCGGCCTGGAACTCCGCGTCCAGCTCCATCAGCCACAGGGTGTCCAGGGCCTCGATCAGCGACAGGCCCAGATCGTGGCCGTCGATGAAGAAGCTCTGCGCCGTGCCCGACACCGGATTGATCTCGTCCCGCCCCCACGCCTTCTCAACATAGGCCTGCCAGGCCCAGCGGAACTCGGCCCGGACGTCGGCGGCCAGGGCCCCCCAGTCCTCCGGCCCGGCCTGCGGCGCCCGCCCGGCCCCGGTCGTCAGCGCCCCTCCGACAAGGGCGAGGGCGGTCCGGCGGGTCAGGGACGACAGGCGCATGGGCGGGGATTCCGGTGACGGGTCACCCGTCGTGCCACGAAGCCCGGGAGGGCGCCAGCCGGGGGCCGGCCTACCGCGCCCTGTGCCGCCGCAGCGCCTGAACCCCGTACAGCGTCCAGCCCATCGTCAGCGTCGTCCAGGCTCCGGACAGCAGGGCGGTGGGGTCGAGGCCGGACGGCGGGGCCTGCAGCAGCCAGACGCTGGCCGCCAGAACGAGGACGGTCGCCGCCAGCAGGTTGCCGGGGCGCGGATGGAAGAACGGGTTGGGACGGCGGACGGCGCGGGTCATGGGTCAGGTCCGGGCGGCGCACAGGGCGGCGAGCTGAAACGCTATCGGCGGCCCGGCAGGGCGTCAACGCCGGCGGCCGCGCCCCCCATCCGCGCCGCGACCACAATGTCGCACCCCGCCATCCTAATTTAACGCCTCCGCGCGACGATGCGGGTCGTTTCGACAAGAGCCCGACCCATGCCCTGCACCGCCTGCCGCGACGGCGCCGCCGCCTTTGACATCCCCATCACCATGGCCTTCCAGCCGATCGTGGATGTGGTTGCCCGCACCGTCTTCGCCCAGGAGGCGCTGGTGCGCGGCACGGACGGATCGGGCGCGGCCGATGTGCTGGCCCGCGTGTCCGACACCAACCGCTACGGCTTTGACCAGCTGTGCCGCACGACCGCCATCGAACAGGCGGCGGCGCTGGACCTGACAGCCGACGGGGCCGGGCTGTCGATCAACTTCCTGCCCAATGCGGTGTACGAGCCCCGGGCCTGTATCCGCGCGACGCTGGAGGCCGCGGTCCGCACCGGCCTGCCGACCACGGCCATCATCTTCGAGTTCACCGAGAGCGAGTCCATCGACACCGGCCACCTGCTGAACATCCTGCGGTCCTACCGGGCCATGGGGTTCCGCACCGCCATCGACGACTTCGGCGCCGGCTATGCCGGTCTGGGCCTGCTGACCAAGTTCCAGCCCGACATCGTCAAGCTGGACATGGATCTGGTGCGCGGCATCGACACCGACCCGGTCAAGCGGATCATCGTGCGCAATACCCTGAACACCCTGACCCAGCTGGGCATCCAGCCGGTGTGCGAGGGGGTTGAGACCCCGGCCGAATACGCCGTCCTGCGCGACCTGGGCGTCACCCTGATGCAGGGATACCTGTTCGCCCGCCCGGTGGTGAACGGTCTGGCCGAGGTGATGTGGCCGGGACAGGCGATCGAGGCGCAGCGGCGGGCGGGGTAGGGGGGAGGCCTTCAGGGACGGGCCGGACTTCAAACCTGTTGATAGCACCACCGTCGCGATCGTTCCCGACTTGTTCTCCTGGCATGAACCCGTCAACCTGCCATCCTGCAGGGGCGCGAATCATCCGTGTCGGAGTATGCCAACATGGTGAAACAGGCGGGCCGGGCGATGGCCGACAAGGCGGTCAGCCTCGGCTATATCGAGGGGCCTGCGACGCCTGAGCTCCCCCAGCCGAAGTTGAAGCTGGTGCGCGGCGACCGGGACGACGGCCCGACCGATTTCACCTTCATCGACCTGTTCGCCGGCATCGGCGGATTGCGGCGCGGGTTCGAATCCATCGGTGGCAAATGCGTCTTCACCTCCGAGTGGGACAAGTACAGCCAGAAGACCTACGCCGCGAACTTTCCTGACGACGACCACCCCATCAATGGCGACATCACCAAGGTCGCGGTCGAGGACATTCCCGCCCATGACGTGCTGCTGGCCGGGTTTCCTTGCCAGCCGTTCTCCATCGCGGGCGTATCCAAGAAGAATGCGCTCGGTCGCGCCCACGGGTTCGAGGACAAGACCCAGGGGACTCTGTTCTTCGACGTGGCGCGGATCATCGCCCACCATCAGCCGGCGGCCTTCCTGTTGGAGAACGTCCGCAACCTCGTCAGTCACGACAAGGGCAAGACCTTCCAGACCATCAAGGACGTCCTGACCGACCTAGGCTACACGATCGACTGGCGCGTCATCGATGGCCGGTCGTGGACGCCCCAGCACCGCGAACGAATCTTCATCGTCGGTTTCCGCCAGGAACAGGGCTTCCGCTTTGCCGAGATGAAGGTGCCAGAGGCGGCCCCGAAACTGCGCGACATCCTGCACCCCGGCGACGGGTCGGAGATCCCGGACCAGCGGTTCACCGTCGGCAACTCGGGCCGGGTGTCGGACAAATACACCCTGACCGATCACCTGTGGAACTACCTGCAGCGCTACAAGGAAAAGCACCAGGCGGCGGGCAATGGCTTTGGCTTTGGCCTCGTCGGACCCGACGATGTCGCCCGGACCCTGTCGGCGCGCTACTACAAGGACGGGTCCGAAATCCTGGTGAAGCAGGAGGGCAAGGCCCCCCGGCGGCTGACGCCCCGCGAATGCGCCCGGCTGATGGGGTTCGACACTCCGCAGGGCAATGAATTCATCATCCCCGTGTCGGACACCCAAGCCTATCGCCAGTTCGGAAATTCTGTTGTTGTGCCGGCCGTGAAAGCCGTTGCCGAGCATATGAAGCCGCACCTGTTCGCGGCCCTTGGAAAACGGCCGAAGGCCAAGCTTGGCTGACGTCGTCGACGCGGCGACCCGCAGCCGGATGATGTCCGGCATCCGGGGCAAGAACACCAAGCCCGAACTGACGATCCGCAAGGCCCTGCATGCGCGCGGGTTTCGCTACCGGATCCATTGCAAGGATCTGCCGGGTAACCCGGACCTGTGCCTGCCGAAGTACCGGGCGGTGATCTTCGTGCACGGCTGCTTCTGGCATGGGCATGATTGCCACCTGTTCAAATGGCCCAAGACGCGGCCCGAGTTCTGGCGCGAGAAGATTGGGCGGAATCGCGAGGTGGATGAATCAGCGAGAATACAACTCAGCCGGCGGGACTGGCGTGTCTGTGTCGTCTGGGAGTGCAGCTTGAAAGGGAAACACAGCTTCTCGACTGATGTGGTTGCAGGACTGGTGTCAGATTGGATTCAGTCAGAGAGTAGTTTTTTCTCGGTTCGGTGCTCTATGATCTAGTCTTGGCCGTAGATGTGTTCTCTGTGCCAAGCGAGCGCGGTGAGGTCTGGCGCAAACCGCTCTTCCGAGGGTGCGAGTAGCGGCTTCCCGTGCAGCCCGTTGAGCGCGATATTGGCCGGATTCCGCAACAATGTGGGCTTGACGATAACGCAGCGACCAGCATCGACAGAGACTATGCCGTTGTCGAAGGCCCAATGGTGGGAGCGGCAAAGCGATATCCCGTTTCTTACATCGTCCGAACCCAAAGCACCGCGGGTGATGATGTGGGCTGCTTCCACTTCGGATACGTCAGCAGAGTTGACCAATCCACCGCCGCACATTGCGCAGCGCTGATTATATGCCCGCTTTACCAACCTACTGAAAGCCCTTCCCCGAACTACACGGTTTACGGCTTGCAGTTGGAGGGTGGACTCAAACGGCACGAAGGGCGCGTTTGCGAGAGCATCAAGTAGTGATTCGCTAGTTTGGATCTCTTGGGCGGTTGCTGGTGCTGGGTGGTTTTGTAGCCGGCCCCACCGGCCGGGTGCCAAGGCGTCAATCTCCGCGAATTCCGAAGAGTTCTGGCGAACCAGAGTGAAACGGTAGAGTCGGTCGTCATTCGTTGCTCTTTCAATGAGCAATATGTCGTCGCCTCTTGCTGAGGAAAGGAGTGGCCCCAGATTGGCTGTTACTCGTCGTTCCGGCGTTCTGGTCCCACCCCAAGTTTGGTATTGGTACACTGTGTCAACAACGTCGCTTACGAGGCCATCGACGACAAGGATCCCTCGTATTCCAGTAGATGGGGTTGGCTGCAGCGCCGTTCCAGCGGGCAGTGCGGGAAAATAGATTCCGAGATCTTTGGGAACGAGAAAGCCAGCTTGATGACCTCTTGTCGCGCCGGTGTCGTTCGGCGCGAGGCGTTTGAACAGTGGTGCGTCGAATTTAGTCACTTTTGGCCCCCGGCGGTGATTGATCGGCTCAACTGGCTGAGCCGTTTGAGTTGGAAGGCGATCCGCCAGCAATCTGGCTTCCGACCTCTCTTGAAGGAGTTAAGTGGCCAGCGGGTCTGTATGACGGATTCGTTTCAGTCCGATCAGAACGATTATCTGGCCTACCACCGAAGTCAGGTCTTCATTCCTTAGCAGAGGTGCTGGGGTCAGAATCCCTCCACCGCTTCGCGGTCCCCCTCCCCATTCGCCCAGCGGCGAACGGGGAGGAGACGGGTCTGGCGATGCGCTCCCGTCCCGGCGCTCCGCTGCGCTGCGGCCGGGATGACAAGGGGGATGCCATCAACGGACGCGCCGAATTTCCCTGTCCGATCAAGGGGCGAAGCGAAACAAGGGCCTTGCAGCGTGCGTCGGCGCGGGCGGGCTTACACTTGCGGGCATGAGCGAACTCCAGCCCCCCGCCGCCGACCGTCCCGCCCACTATCGTCTGGGGGATGAGACCTGGGCCCTGATCCTGAAGGAATACCGCGAGGGGGCGACGGCGCCCTTTCTGGCGGGCAAGTGGCGGGTGTCGGAACACGCGCTGAGGCGGCGGATCACGCGGAGCGGGTCGACCAAGCGGGCGTGGGGCGACGCGCAGGCGATCCAGCAGGCGAGCGCGCGCGAGGCCGAGCTGGACGAGGCCCGGCGCAATACCCCCGAGGCGGTGGCGGGGCGGCTGTTCCGGGGGCTGGATCTGGACGAGGACGAGGGCGATCCCGGGGTGCTGGGGCGGACGGCGGTTCTGGTCAGCGGACGGGCGATGCGGGGGCGGCTGTGGAACGAGGCGCGGCATCTGGCCGGGCTGGCCGAGACCTATTCCCGGCTGCACGAGCGGGCCGAGGCGACGCGGCGGGCGGAAGGGATCACGGTCGAGACCATCGACCTGCAGCTGCTGTACGACATCCTGTGGGGTGATGCGGCCCCGATCCGGGCGCGGTTCGCCCTGTGGGGCGATGGGCCGGATTCGCCGGACTATGCGCTGAAGCGGGCCTTCCGCGACAAGATGCGCGAGGCCGATCCGGGCCGGGCGCATCTGGACGACCTGATCACGGCGATGGAGGCGCATATTGCCCGGTTTGAACGGGAGGCGGGGGCCGGGGCGGAAGATCGTGCGCAGGAAGGTCCGCTCCCCTGACCTTGTCATCCCCGACGGAGCGCAGCGGAGATCGGGGACGGCAGGGCGCGTCGACACGCCTGCCCCGGAGCCCATCCGGGGCGAGGGTCGGGCCGGCACCCCGTCTCCCGGTTCAGCCCTGCGGGCCGCCCGGGAGCAGAAGGGGATCAGGCCTGTCCCGTCCCCGATCTCCGCTGCGCTCCGTCGGGGATGACAAGGTCGGCGGGTGCCGGGGCCGGGCGGGCGCGGCGTCGCTTCCCCACTCCACCCCTTGACCCCGCCCCCGAACAGGCCCCTGTCCCCCGGATGGCGACCGAGACCGTGTACATCCTCCAGGCCTATGGGCGCGGCCGTGGCGAGGGGCTGAAGGCGGAGCCCCAGGTGGGGTGCAAGGATGCGGCCGAGGCGCGGCGCAAGGCCGAGCGGCTGGCGACCACCTTTACCGACAAGGGCCGGCAGGGGGTGGTGGCCTTCTCCGTCTCGGCCGACACCGAGATGGGGGACTATGACGAGAGCCCCACCATCCTGTTCCGCGCCGGCCGCCTGCCCGAGACGTTTGACGTCTGAGGCGCGGCCGACCCGCTAGCCCCGGCCGGCGCGGAAGGCGGCGACGGCCTCGACCGCGCTGCGGACCGAGGCCTCGATGCCGGCCCAGTCGCCGGCCTTGACCGCCGCGTCGGTGACCAGTTTCGAGCCCATGCCGGCGGCGACGATGCCGGCCCCGAACCATTTGGCGATACTGGCCGCGTCGGGATCGACCCCGCCGGTCGGCATGATCTTCGTCCACGGCATGGGGCCCATCACCGCCTTGACGAAGTCCGGGCCGCCGACACTGGCCCCCGGGAAGAGTTTGATGATGTCGCAGCCCAGGGCATGGGCCTCGGTGATGTCGCGGACCGAGCCGCAGCCGGGGAAATACGCGACGCGGCGGCGGTTGCAGACGACGGCGACCTCCTCGACCAGGGCGGGGGAGACGACGAACCGGGCGGCGCGGTTGAGGTAGAGGGCGGCCGTGCCCGCATCCAGCACGCTGCCGATGCCCAGCACGATACCCGGGTCGGTGCGGGCCAGCTCTTTGGCGATGTCGGCGAACAGGTCGACGGCGAAGTCGCCCCGGTTGGTGAACTCGATCACCGGGGCCCCGCCGCGGGCGCAGGCGCGGATGACGTTCAGGGCGGTGTCCGGGTCCGGATGGTAGAAGACGGGGCAGACGCCCTGATGCTCGAGGGCGGTCAGGACGGCGGTGCGGTCGATCGGCATGGGCAGGCTCCGTGGCTGGTCGACGGATCGGCGAGGACGGGGGCCGGCGTCAAGTCAGTTCCGGTTTCAGGCGTCAGGCGGCCAGACGCAGGGGCTCGGCCGTGCCGGTGCGGAAATCGCCGACCAGCCGGCCGAGGGTCGCGGCCTCGGTGGTCAGGTTGTGGGTCGCGGCGGTGGTCTGTTCGACCATGGCGGCGTTCTGCTGGGTCGTCTGGTCCATCTGGTTCATGGCGAGGTTGACCTCGGCCAGGCCGGTGGCCTGTTCGACGGCGGCATGGGCGATGCCGTTGACGAGGGTCTCGATGCGCTGGAAATCCTCGACCACGCCCGACAGGGCCGATCCGACCTTCTCGACCAGGGCGACCCCGGTCTCGACACTCTTCGAGGACTCCGCGACCAGACCCTTGATCTCCTTCGCGGCCTCCGCCGAGCGTTGGGCGAGGGCCCGGACCTCGGTGGCGACCACGGCGAAGCCGCGCCCGGCCTCGCCCGCCCGGGCCGCCTCGACGCCGGCGTTCAGGGCCAGAAGATTGGTCTGGAAGGCGATCTCGTCGATGACGCCGATGATCTGGGTGATCTGGCGCGAGGAGGTGTCGATCCGGCCCATGGCGGCGACGGCCTCGACGGCCACGCTGGAGGACTGGTCGACGGCCACACGGCTGTGGGACACGGCCTTTTGCGCCGCCCCGGCGTTGTCGGCGGTCTGGCGCACGGTGGCGGTGACCTCCTCGAGGGCGGCGGCGGTCTGTTCCAGACTGGCGGACTGCTGTTCGGTCCGGCGCGACAGGTCGTCGGCCGCGAGCGCGATCTCGCGGGTGCCGCCGTCGACGGCCCGGGCGCTGACCACCACCCGGGCGATGGTCTGGTCCAGCGACTGGACCGAGCGGTTGAAGTTCAGCCGCAACTCCTCGAACTCGGGCGGGAAGGCCTCGCCGAGCGTCTGGGTCAGGTCGCCGCCGGCGAGGGCCTTGAGGCCGGTGTCGAGCGCCCGGACGACCCGGTCCCTCTGGCGGCCGTCCTCGGCGGTCCGGGCGAAGGCGTCCTCGCGCTCGGCGCGCAACAGGGCCTCCTGGTCGTCCTGCTGCTGGCGGGTCGCGCGGCGTTCCAGCACGGCCTCGCGGAACACCCCGACCGAGCGGGCCATGTCACCGACCTCGTCGCCGCGCCCCTGATGCGGGACATCCTGCTCATAGTCGCCGTCGGCCAGCCGGCTCATATAGTCGGTCATGGAGTGGACCGGCCGCACCACCCGCAGGCGCAGACCCACGACCCCGCCGAGAACCACCACGAGCATGCCCAGCGAGGTGATGGCCAGCAGCAGGAAGATCCGTTCGGTCATCACCCCGGCCGAGGCGACCTGGGCCTCGGCATGGGCCGTGGCGGCCACGGCGAGGGTGTCGATCACGGCGCGGTGGGCCTGATAGTGGGTGACCAGGGCGGTGAGGGCGGTGGTCATGCCGGCCACGTCGCCCGCTTCCACCGCCGGGCGATAGTCGGCGTCGATGACGGCCCAGAATTTCTGCACCTCGACATCCGACCGGGCCAGATCGGCCTCCAGTCCGGGGGTCAGGGGGTGTTCGGCCCAGTATTGGCGGCGCGCGTCATATTCGCCGCGCAGGCGGGTCAGGGTCTCGCCCAGTTCCGTGGCCTTGCCGGGCTCGGTGACACCGCGCTGGGCGGTCAGCAGGGCCTCCACCAGATACAGCGGCGGCGGCAGGATGTCGGCCAGCAGGACCTGGGCCTGCGACTGGCTCTGCGAGATCGGCCCCCCGACCCGCAGGGTCTGCAGCCCATAGACCGCCGCCCCGGTCGTCAGCAGGAAGCCGCCGACCAGAAGGGCCGCGAAGAGGTTGAGAACCACACCGATGCGAAGTGACATGCCAATATCCAGAAGTACCGGCGTTCCCTGTGGTCCTCCATCCGTTAACAAAGACCAAAATGCCAAGCAGGTACGTAAAAGACATTAGCAGGAAGATTAACGGGATCAGTATGTCGGTTGTCGAAGACTTGGTACGTTCAGTCGCCGGGTGTTAACCCTGTTGTCACGGCGGTGGGGTGGTCAGTCCTCGGGTCGTGTGATGACTTGGGGCGGTCTCCGCCCACCGGGATGGAGAACCGGCGGGGCGCGCCGGGCCGGGCTCAAAAACAGTGTCCGGATGGTCCGGATGGTCCGGATTGTCCGGGACGAACCGGGGCGGGTCGGGGGGCCAAGGGCCGTCGTTGTCGAGGGCGTCCTCGGCCACCTTGCGGGCCCAGGCCGCGCGCTGGCGCTGGTTCTCCTGGGCGAAGACCGCCGCCTCGTCGGCCTCGATCGCGGTATCGACCTCGGTTTGCATGGCGTCCATGATCAGCCGGACCCGGTGCCAGCGCATCACGGCGGCGGCGTCGCCGTGCAGCACCGCCCGCATCATCCGGCTGATGGCGACATTGGACAGGTCGCAGAAGTCGAGCCGGTCCAGATTGCCGCCGACCTCCTGCTCCAGTTTCAGCCCTTCGTCCCAGGGCTCCAGGGCGACGGGCGGCACCCAGATCTGGTCGCAACGCCGCCAGCGCTCGCGCGCCGCCCGGGCGCGCAGGGCCGACTTGCCGACCCCGAACCGCCGGCAGCACTCCGCCGCCGACGCCCCGCCCAGATAGGCCGCCTTCACCTCGGCCCACACCTCATCCGGCGCCGACTTCGGCCTGTGCGTGTCCTGAACCATCCCTGTCGCTCCCTGTGGCTGTCCGCCGGGAAGGATAGGGGGGCCGGGGGGTGTGTCGGGCTGGAGGGGGCTTGTTTCGGGACGGGGGTTGAAAGGGTTGGGGAATTTGGCGGCTGCGTTGAACGGATGGGGGTGCGCATCCCCCTTCATTCGTCATTCCGGGCGCAGGCGCGAAGCGCCGGAGACCCGGAACAGGGCGGCGCGCGGGAGCGCGAACCTGTCGCGGACACCGCTGCTGAATGATCGCCTGCGCTCCGCTCCGGCGCCGCCCTGTTCCGGGTCTCCGCTGCGCTCGCCCGGAATGACGAAAGCCTCAGTCCGCCTCGTCCGGTGGCACCCAGTCCGGATCGGTTTCGGGATACCAGTCGGCCGCCAGATCCAGCCAGCCCGGGTTGGCGTCCTCGATCAGCCTCAGCTTCCAGTCGCGCTTCCAGCCCTTGATCCGCTTCTCGCGCCGGATCGCCTCGACCACCCACTGATGCTGTTCGTACCAGACCAGCTGCGTGCAGCACTTCGTCTTCGAATGGCCGTCGAACCGGCCGGTCCTGTGCTTCCAGACCCGCGCATGGAGGTTGGCCGTCATGCCGACATAGGTCGCGCCGTTGCGCCCGTTGGCCATGATGTAGGTGGCGATGAAGGTCCGGTGCGTCCCCATGCCGTGACGGTGACATGGGCGAACGATGTTCGCAATATGTTCTCATCGCCTCTTCGTTGCCGCTTCTCCTCTTTCGTCATTCCGGGCGAACCCCGGCGAAAGCCGGGGGGAGACCCGGAACAAGGCGGCGCCGGAGCGGAGCGGAGGCGATGGTTCAGCGGCGGCGGTGTCCGCGACAGCTTCGCGCTCCCGCCCGCCGCCCTGTTCCGGGTCTTCGGTCGCTTCGCTCCCTACGCCCGGAATGACGAAAGGGAGGGAAGGGTTCGTAATGCCCGTTCGGCTTAAGGTAAGCTTAACGTTTCAACTCTTGGGTGTCTCAGATTTTCTAGAAGTGCTGCCATGATATAGGCATGGAGCTAATTTCAGGGGGACTACATGACTATGAAAAAGCTTGAGAGATTTGCTTTGATCGCGATGGCGGCCCTCGGGGCTGCAGCCTGTGCGAGTGTACCCACGTACGTCAGCCTGGATCCGTCCCTACCAAGGGCGCAGCTAACGTTCCATAAGGGCTATGAAGGCACAGGCCTTTTCAGTTCTGCTGTACAGAACTATGCGCTGGGCGCGGACGAGTATTGCGACAGTGCCAAGCATGCAGCATTGTTCAAAAATGTCAGCGGAACGGAGAGCGCTTTACGCGTGACGCCAGATGTTCGGACAGTGGTCTGGGCCTTTACAACTTATCTCAACAGTACAATTGGGGCCGGCGGTGTTTTAGGTCGTTATGATGATTGCAGAAACGCTGTGATTTTTACGCCGGCACGCAATCGCAACTATGACATACGACAAGCGAGTACGAACGGCGATGCGCAATGTTCGCTCGTAATCACCGATGCGGCGACCGGTGCTGCAGTACGGAATGTCGAGGTTAGGGCATCGCCCGACTGCATTCCGAGAACCAAGGCCGCCCGAGGCTCAAACAGATAGGGTTATGCGGCAGGAGGGTTCTTGTTCCTTTCAGGACCCCCTTGCCCCCCCCTCCTACAACCGCCCCTTCCGGAACGCCTCCGCCTTTTCCGCCGCGGCCTCGGCGCGCAGCTTCTTCGGGACGGCGCGGTCGACCTCTTCGCCGGCGCCGGTCATGACCTCGTTGGCGAACTCGAGGTCGAGGAGTTTCAGTTTCTTGATCTCGTCGCGCAGGCGGCCGGCCTCCTCGAACTCGAGGTTGGAGGCGGCCTCGCGCATCCTGCCTTCGAGGTCCCGGAGGGTGGCCTGGAAGTTGTTGCCGAGGAAGGGGCGGGCGTCTTCTTTCACGCCGGTGGTCGGGACCAGGACGCGGTCCTTCTCATAGGGGCTGTCGAGGATCTCCTTGATGTCGCGCTTGACGCTCTCGGGCGTGATGCCGTGTTCGAGGTTGTATGCCGTCTGGCGTTCGCGGCGGCGTTCGGTCTCGGCCATGGCGCGCTCCATCGAGCCGGTGACGCGGTCGGCATAGAGGATGACGCGGCCGTCGACGTTGCGGGCGGCGCGGCCGATGGTCTGGATCAGGGAGGTCTCGGAGCGCAGGAAGCCCTCCTTGTCGGCGTCGAGGATGGCGACCAGGCCGCACTCGGGGATGTCGAGCCCCTCGCGCAACAGGTTGATGCCGATCAGGACGTCGAAGGTGCCGAGGCGCAGGTCGCGGATGATCTCGATCCGCTCCATGGTGTCGACGTCGGAGTGCATGTAACGGACGCGGACGCCCTGCTCGTGCATGTATTCGGTCAGGTCTTCGGCCATCTTCTTGGTCAGGACGGTGACCAGGGAGCGGTAGCCGGCGCGGGCCACGGCCTTGACCTCGTCGATGACGTCGTCGACCTGGTTGCGGGTCTGGCCGGAGACGGGGCGGATCTCGACCGGCGGGTCGATCAGGCCGGTGGGGCGGATGACCTGTTCGACGAAGACGCCGCCGGTCTGTTCCATCTCCCACGAGCCGGGGGTGGCCGAGACGTGGACCGTCTGGGGCCGCATGGCCTCCCATTCGTCGAACTTGAGCGGGCGGTTGTCGATGCAGGAGGGCAGGCGGAAGCCGTACTCGGCCAGGGTCGATTTGCGGCGGTAGTCGCCCCGGAACATGCCGTTGATCTGGCCGATGGTGACGTGGCTCTCGTCCACGAACAGCAGGGCGTTGTCGGGGATGTATTCGAAGAAGGTGGGCGGGGGCTCGCCGGGGGCGCGGCCGGTCAGCCAGCGGGAATAGTTCTCGATGCCGGCGCAGGAGCCGGTGGCCTCCATCATCTCCAGATCGAAGCGCACGCGCTGTTCCAGCCGCTGGGCCTCCAGCAGTTTGCCGTTCTCGACCATCCAGTCGAGCGTCTCCTTCAGCTCGGCCTTGATGCCGCCGAGGGCCTGGTTGAGCGTCGGGCGCGGGGTGACGTAGTGGCTGGCGGCGTAGACGGTGATCTCGGCGAGGTCGGCGGTCTTCTTGCCGGTTAGGGGGTCGAACTCGGCGATGGATTCGATCTCGTCGCCGAACAGGGAGACACGCCAGGCGCGGTCCTCCTGGTGCACCGGGAAGATCTCGACGGTGTCGCCGCGCTTCCTGAACATGCCGCGGTCGAAGTGGACGTCGTTCCGCTTGTACTGAAGCGCGATGAGGTCGGCGCGGAGCTTGAACTCGTCGATCTGGTCGCCGACCTTCAGGTCGAAGGTCATGGCGGTGTAGGTCTCGACCGAGCCGATACCGTAGATGCAGGAGACCGAGGCGACGACGATGACGTCGTCCCGCTCGAGGATCGACCGCGTCGCCGAGTGGCGCATCCGGTCGATCTGCTCGTTTATACTGGAGTCCTTTTCAATATAAGTGTCCGTACGCGGAACATAAGCTTCCGGCTGGTAGTAGTCGTAGTAGCTGACAAAGTATTCGACGGCGTTGTCGGGGAAGAAGGCCTTGAACTCGCTGTAGAGCTGGGCGGCGAGGGTCTTGTTGGGTGCGAGGATGAGCGCCGGGCGCTGGGTCGCCTCGATGACCTTGGCCATGGTGAAGGTCTTGCCCGAGCCGGTGACGCCCAGCAGGACCTGATCCCGGTCGCCCGCCTGGGCCTGGGCCACCAGTTCGGCGATGGCGGCGGGCTGGTCGCCGGCGGGGGTGTAGCTGGTCTCCAGCCGGAAGGGGTGGCGGGCGCGACCCTTGAGCGACTTGGCCGGGCGGTCGGGGCGGTGCGGGACCCAGTCGCCGGGGGCGGCCGGGGCCTCCTCCGGCGTCAGGCGCGGGCCGGTGACCGGGGCGAACATGGGGAGGTTCTTCATGGCCTTTGGCAGCGGCGCGTCACCGTCGCGCAGGAAGGCGGCGGGGCCTCGGCCAGACCCTTGTTCGGGATGTGGACCGGCTTCTGGATGACGGGGGCCGAGCCCTTGGGGGTCGAGGAACGGTTCATGAACGGAACTTAGTGCCGGGAGGGGGCTGTCGCCAGTCAACGCGCGGGCCGGGGCGGAGGATGCTGACAGGAAGGTGGCAGCAGTGCGCGCTTCCCTCTCCCATAGGGAGAGGGCTTGAGGCTCGCAGAGCGGAGCGATGCGCCAGCCGAAAGGGTGAGGGGTTGCCGTGCCAAACGGTAAGCGCATAACCCCTCACCCTTTCGCGCAAGGCTGATCGCCTGCGGCTCTCAGGCGCTCAAGCCCTCTCCCTCCGGGAGAGGGACTTGTGGCATGAGGCGGCATGCGAACTCGTTTCCTGATCCTGTGCCTGCTTCTGGTCTCGGGCTGCGGCCGGTTGATCCCGGATACGCCGGGCGGGCCGCGGCCGTGGACGCCGGGGCCGGCTCCGGGACCCCCGGCCTATGTCGCCCCGGGGACGGGGGTGATCGACCGGCCGATCGACGGCGGGACCCGGACGGGGCTGCAGCGGGCGGGGGCGTCGCTGGCGCAGTGCGTGGCCGAGCTGGAGGCGGGGCGGGTGACGTTTTCGCCCACGCCCGACCGGGTCAACTCCGGGACCTGCGGCCTGACGGCGGCGGGGGTGCTGGGCCCGGACATGGGCACGGTGGCGCGGATGGCTCCGGGGGACGTGACCATGACCTGCGCCCTGGCGGCGGCGGTGAGTGTCTGGCGGCGGCAGTCGGTGGAGCCGGCGGCGCGCGAGATCCTGGGCTCCGACGTGGTCCAGATCGACCATATGGGGGTCTATGCCTGCCGGGGCGTGCGCACCGATGCCGGCCCCACGGCCCGGGCCAGCGCCCATTCGCGGGCGGCGGCGCTGGACTTTTCCGGCGTGCGGCTGAGGGACGGTCGGCGGATCACGGTGGCGGGGGACTGGGCGGGCGATACGCCGGAGGCGCTGTTCCTGCGCCGGATCCGCGACGAGGGCTGCCAGATCTTCGGCACGGTCCTGAGCCCCGACTACAACGCCGTCCACGCCGACCACCTGCATCTGGAGGCCGAGGGCGGGCGGATGTGCCGCTAGGACAGGACCCGACGTTGAGGAACGGTTCACGAACCGATGATAGGGAAGACAGCGAGGGTGGACGCCAGCCGCTGGCCCGCCTCGCCCCCGGCCAGAAGGCCGGGTTGTCAGGGAGAAGACCTATGGCGGGCGAAATCCTCGCCTTCCTGCACCGCCACAACCGGACCACCCTGCTGCTGGTGGTCCTGGTCGTGGTCTGGGTGGGACTTTCCGTCTAGCGGCGCACGCGGGCCTGGACCTCGAGCTCGCCGAGCCGGCGGTCGAGATAGGCGCGCTCCTCGGTCGAGACATTCAGACGGCCGTACGCGCTGTCCAGCCGGGTCAGGTCCTCGATCTGGGGCCGCAGGCTGGCCTGCTGGTCGCGGGGGAGGGCGTACAGGGCGCGCTCGATCGCGGTGAGGCGATCGCGCGGGGTCTGCTGCCATGAACCGTTGTTGCCGCCGTAGGTGGTGTCGCCGACGCGTCGATCCAGCGCATCCAGACGGGCCTCGATGTCCTGACGCTCGCGGGCCGACAGGCCGTCGCGCTGGTAGCCGGCCTCGGTCTGGACCAGGGCGTAGTAGTCGGCGCGCAGGCGGGTGCCCTCGGTGCGGGTCAGACGGCGGGCGTTGACCGCGGCATTGACCCGGGCCTCGAACGCGCTGCGACCATCGGCGACCGACTGGTAGCCGGCAAGACCGTCGCCATAGCCGCCCTCGTTCAATGCGCGGGTCAGGGTGTCGTAGCGGGCGCTGAGGTCCTGACGCTCCTGCGTCGTGAAACGCCCGTCCTGGCCGTAGCGGGCCTCCAGCTGGACGAGGGCGTCATAGTCGGCGCGGATCCGGTCGCCGGAATACGACTGCAGGGCCCCGGAGCGGACCTGGGCGTCGAGGCGGGCGTTGAAATCGGATTGCTGCGATCCCAGGGCGCGGCGGCCGCGGCTCCATTCGGCGTCGACTGTGCCGGTGGTCTGGCCGCCGAACAGGTTCTGCAGGATCTGGCCGAACAGCTCCTGTCCCGTGGACGGGGCCTGGCTGTAGGGCTGGGTCGGGGTCTGGGACTGTGGGTAGTAGGGGGTCTGGGCCAGGGCCGTGCCCGCGGTGGCGAGGACGAGGGTGCCGGCCGCGAGGGCGGTGAAGGTCTTGATCGATGTCATGGGAATGCTCTCCGGCGACGTGCGCCCTATGCGGGGAGAACGGTGTATGGCGGGGAAGGTTGCTTCGTCGCCCCGCAGGCGCGCGGGCGTGCTAGGCTGTGGCGATGAGCGATCCCGTCGACGACCCGTCAGAAGCCGCCACTGCGGGAGGCCCGCCCGGCGAGACCCCCGCCCAGAAGGCCCTGCGGCTGAAACAGGCGCGGCTGGATGCCCGGCCCAAGCCTCCGCGTGGCGGACGGTTCCAGCGCGAGCAGGCAGCGGGCGTGACCCCCGGTGCCAATCGGCCCTGGACGCACAAATAGGCGGTCCCGAGCGGGCTGTTGCTGTCCGTTTTCCGCGAGACTCCGATCGCGAACCGCGTCAGGTTTCGCGGAACAAAAGGAGATCGCCATGAGCCCCGCCGCCACGTTCCGAAGCCTGCATGAGACCGGCCTGCTGATCCTGCCCAACGCCTGGGACGCGGCCTCGGCGGCCCTGTCGGTGGCGGCAGGCGCCAAGGCCGTGGCCACCACCAGCGCCGGCGTGGCCTGGGCGCTGGGCTGGCCGGACGCGGCGACCCCGCCCGAGGGCGAACTGCTGGCGGCGCTGGCCCGGATTGTGCGGGCCTCGGGGAGTACCCCGGTGAGCGCCGACGTCGAGGGCGGCTTTTCCGACGATCCGGCGACGGTGGCCGGGGGCGTACGCCGGGTGTGGGAGACCGGCGCGGTCGGGATCAATATCGAGGACGCGGATGGCCCGGCCGAACGTCTGGCCGACAAGATCGCCGCCATCCGGGCCGGGGTCGGACCTGACCTGTTTATCAACGCCCGCTGCGATCTGTGGCTGAGAGGGATCGGGCCGGTCGAGGGGCGGCTGGACGAGGCGGCCCGCCGGACAGAGCTCTACCGGGCGGCCGGGGCGGACGGGCTGTTCATGCCCGGGGTCACGGACGAGGCGACGACCCGGGCGTTGGCGGGCTTCGGACTGCCGTTGAACCTTCTGGCGCGGGCGACCCTGCCGGATGCGGCCGTGCTGGAGGCCTGGGGCGTGCGGCGGCTGAGCGCGGGATCGAACATCGCGGCGGCGGCCTATGCGGCGTCGGACCGGCTGACGCGCGGCTTCCTCGCGGACGGATCCTCGGCGGCCCAGACGGTCGAGGCGATGGACTACGGGGCGCTCAACGCCCTGATGAGCCGGTGAGGCTGACGGTCGGCGAGGTGGGGTCGCCGATCGGGGCGCTGGCCCTGGCGGTCGACGCGGAGGGGCGTCTGAGAGGCGTGTCGTTCGGCGACGGTTTGAGGCGGGCGATGACGCGCGCCTATCCGGGCGTGGAGATGGTCGAGGGAGCGGTGCCGGAAGCGGTGGCCGAGCCGCTCATGGCCTACTTCGGCGGCGACCGCGCGGCGCTGACGCGGATCGACTGGTCGCTGGACGGGGCCGCCGGCGACGGGGGATTTCAGGCGCGGGTCTGGCGGGCCTTATGGGACGTGCCGGTCGGGGTGACTCTAAGCTATGGCGAGATGGCCCGGCGCGCCGGAGAGCGCGGGGCGGCCCAGGCGGCGGGCGTCGCGCTGAACCGCAACCCGATCCCGCTGGTGCTGGCCTGTCACCGGGTGGTGGGGACCGACGGGGCCATGGTCGGGTTCGGCGGCGGGCTGGAGCGCAAGACCTGGCTGCTGCGCCACGAGGGCGCGTTGCTGATCTGAGCCCCTACCAGTTCGGACTGCTGTTGGCCGGGCCGAGGAAGACGGCGTTGATCAGCAGGGGCTTCAGGCCTTCCAGATAGCCACGCACGGTGGGGTCCTGGGTGAAGGCGATCAGCTGGCCTGAGCCCAGGCTGTTGACCATCACCGCCGGCTTGAAGGCCAGACGCAGGCGGTTCTCGCGCCACATCTGGCCCGAGACCAGCAGGTCGTCCGGGCCGGCGAAGCGCACGACATTGACGCCTTCGCCGCGGCCTAGCGGGGCATAGATGTCGGCCCCCTGGACCAGCACATTGACCGAGGGAGCGATCCCGGCGGCCAGCCAGTGCTCGGTGTCGACCTCGGCGCGCGCGAGGGCGCCGGCGACGGCGGCCGGGCCGGGTTCCGCCACGCCGATGAGGGCATGGTAGTGGGCCTCGTCGGCGATAAGGTCGGCGGCCTTTTCCTCTTCGTCCGTGGACGGATCCTGACGGCGCGAAGCCAGCAGTTCGGCGTCCTCGTCCGCCATCAGGCGGCTGGCCCGGCCGAGGGTGATGAGCGTGCCGCCGGCGCGGACCCATGCGCGCAGGGCGGTCAGGCCGCCGCTGCCGAGGGTGGATTCATAGTTGCCACCGTCCGGCAGGATCAGGACCTGAAAGCCGGACAGATTGGCCGAGGTCAGGCTGGCGGTGCGGACGACGGTGACCGGATAGCCGAACTCGCGCTCCAGAATGTAGCGGGTCGCGCCGGCGGCCGAGGGGCTGGTCGGTTCGTCCCAGGCGAGGGCGACCCGGGGGGCGCGGAGCGGGACGGCGCCGCCGGAGCCGAAGCTGGGGCCACTGGAGACCCAGCTGTCGCCGATGCCGGCGACCTCGGCCCCGGTTCGGGCCGCCAGGGTCTGGATCTGTGTGGTCAGGTCGGCGGGGTTGCCGGTGCGGGGGATGAGCAGGGTGCCCGAGGGCCAAGTGCGGCCGTCCTTGACGATGGGGCGGGCCAGCGAGCGCAGGGCGAGACCCTGATCCAGCGCCGCCGTCATCAGCTTGAGGCCCGCCACGCCCGGCTGGACCAGATAGCCGAAGGCGGCCCCGGCGTCGGTGATCTGGCCGGGCTGGACGAGGTCGGTGCCGGCGGGGGTCAGGGCGACCGAGGGCATGGTGCCGCAGCGGGCGAAGGGGACATTGAACATGACCGGGAGGGACCAGGCGGTGACGTCATAGATCTGGTCGCCCAGACCCCGGGTCCGGCGGCGTTCCTGTTCGGCGAGGAAGTCGGGATCGAGCGGGACGTTCTGGCTGAGCAGGACCTCGGCCATGCGGCGCTGCGGCTGGGCGAGGGCGACCACATAGGACCCGGCGGGCCAGCTCTGGCCGCAGGCCGAGAAGGCAGCGGAGGCCCGGCCGACCTCGACGCCGGAGCGGGTCAGCAGACCGGCCAGTTTGTCGACGGTTCCGGGATCGGCCGGGTTGGGCGCGAGGAGGAAGGCTCCCCGTCCGCCCGAGACGCCGTCGCCGGCATAGGCGTAGGCGTTACGCAGCAGCCGCTCGCGGTTGGCGGCCGACGCCTCGATGGTCGAGAGGGTGGCGATCAGGTGGTTCCGCACCGTGTCGCGGTAGGTCAGGATCTCGCCGGAGGAGCGGCGGGCGGCCAGGCCCCGGGCGCTGCCCTGTTCATAGGTCATGGAGACCGCGCCCAGATAGGCGGGCCAGCCGTCGCCATAGCCGGGGTAGAAGGCGTCATAGGTCTGGCGGTTGAAGTAGTCGACGCCGGCCTGATCGAAGCGGCGGGCGGTGTTGCGGCCGATGATCTCGCGGCTTTCCAGCGTCTCCGGCGTCAGCAGGGGGTTGAGGGGTTCGGCCTCGGGCGGGAAGAAGAAGCTCTGGTCGGTGCCCATCTCGTGGCTGTCGACCAGGACCTGGGGCCGCCAGTCCAGCACGAGGGCGGCGTGCCCCTGCGTCTCTGGCTGGGTCTGGATGAACCAGTCGCGGTTGAGGTCGAAGAGGTCGTGGTTGAAGCGGCCCCCGGGCCAGGGCTGATCGCGCTCGGCCGACAGGCCGTCCGGGTTGGGCCGGGTGCCATAGCCGGCGTAGAAGCTGTCGGTGAAGCGGTCGCGTCCGTCCGGGTTCTGGGTCGGGACCATGATGACGAGGGTGCTGGCCAGCCAAGCCTGCACCGCCGGATCGCGCGAAGCCAGCAGGTGGTGGGCGGCAGCGATGGCGGCATCGGCGGGGCTGATCTCGTCGCCATGGACCGAATAGGCCATCCAGACGATGGCGGGCTGGTCGGCGATGATCGCCTCGGCCTGCGCCGGGGTCGTGCGGCGCGGATCGGCGAGGGCTTGCGAGGCGGCCTTGATGGCGTCGAGGCGGGCGATGTTCGCGGGCGACCCGATGGCGGCCCACCACAGGGGGCGGCCCTCATGGGTGCGGCCGTACTCGCCGATCACGACACGGTCGGGGGCGAAGGCGGCGAGGGCGTCGAAATAGCGGCGCACGTCGGAGGGGCGGGTGATCCACTGGCCGGAGTCGTGGCCCACCACCGAGCGGAGGGTGGGGACCGCCGGATCGTAGGTCGCGCCGGCGATCAGGGGCGGAGGGGCGGACTGGGCCAAGGCGGCTGCGGGCGCGGCGAGGCCGACGGAAAGGGCAAGGCACGGGCCGGCAAGACGGCGCAGGATCGACAGCATGAGAAACCCCCGGGAGAGCAGCCACCCTAGCCACGGCTGGCCAAAAGGAAAACCGCCGCTTGACGGCGTGTAACCCATAGGTGATATGTCACCTCAAGGTGACAAACCTTAGGAGGTGGAGATGACGGCGATGGATGAACGCAATCTGGACCGTGAGGGCAGAGCCCGCCGCCGCAAATTTGTCGGTGCGGTGGTGAGCATCGCTGGCGGCGGAGTTCTGGCGGGGCTGGGCTTTGCCTTCGCCCAGGCCCGGTCCGGCGACGCGGCGACCCAGGCCGGAATCATGGCCGGGATCGGCATCGGCCTGATGATCGGCGCGGCCATCATGGCGTGGAAACTTCGTCCGTGGGACCGTCGCTGGCGCACAGAGAGCCTGGCGTCACGCCGCGAACGGCTGCAGTCCAACCGGACGCAGCGGCTGTGGGTGCTGCCGTTCATCAGCGCGCTGTTCCTTGTTCAGGGCACGCGGGGGCTGAACGAGATCGTCAACGGGGCCGGGTCGTGGTCCGACTATGTGAGTGCCAGCCTGCCCGTGGTGTACGCCTGGGTGGCGGCGGCCGCGGCCATGGGATGGGGTCCTCGGGCCGCAACGGAACGCCGGTTCATGGAGGACGAACTGACTTTGGTGCTGCGGGCACGGGCCATCGCCCTGGCCTTTCCAGTACTGATGGCCGGGGTCACCGTGGCGCTCGGTCTGGCGCTGTGGCGGCCGCCGCTGGCGATCCTGGCCCTGCCGTTCGTGCTGACGGCGGCGGGCGCGACTGCAGGCATCCGCTTCGCCTGGCTGGACCGCGAGGCCGGGCAGGATGGGTGATCCGCGGCTGGGGTCGCGGCTGAAGGAGATCCGCACGGCCGCTGGTCTGACCCAGGCCGAACTGGCCGAGCTCGCCGGGGTGTCGCGCAAGACCATCAACACCGTCGAGAACGGGGTGTTCGTGCCGTCCACCCTGCTGGCGCTGTCTCTCGCCCGTGTGCTGCACAAGCGGGTCGAGGAGCTATTTTATCTCGAATAACGCTAATATCCAGTAATATTTCGTCCCAAATGAGGCAGAAACAGCTGTTTATGTGGCGAAATTATACCACCTGCGACAAACTGTGACGAAGCTGCGTCAATCTTGTTGCGCAAGCGTGGCCTTGGCGGGATGAGGCCCCCGGTTCGCCTCTCGAGTGGTGAATCGCGTTCACTTCACGGGGATTTTCATGACCACCCAACGCTCCCGTCTGCTGGGCACAACCCTGCTGACCACGCTCGCCCTCACGCTGATGGCGGCACCGACCGTCACCATGGCCCAGGACGCCGACCAGGCCTCTGACGTCGATGAGATCGTGGTCACAGGTTCGCGCATCCGTCGCAGCCCGACCAACTCGCCTACGCCGCTGATCCAGATCGGTCAGGAAGAAGTGCTGCAGTCGGGTGAGGTCAATGTCGTCGACTTCCTCGCCGATATTCCCGCCCTGTCCGGCTCGACCGTCCCGGAAGACACCACGGGGAGCAATCTGAACGACGGTGGCCTGTCGCTTCTGAGCCTGCGCAATCTGGGTGCCGGCCGGACCCTGACCCTGGTGGACGGACGTCGCCATGTCGGCTCCCAGCCCGGCACCCTGGCGGTGGACGTCGACACCATTCCGCGCCTGTTGATCGAGAGCACCGAAGTGATCACCGGCGGCGCGGCCGCCGTGTACGGCGCGGACGCCGTGTCGGGCGTGGTGAACTTCATCATGCGCAAGGATTTCGACGGACTGGAGATCGACGGCTCGATCGCCGAGGTCAACCAGGACCACCAGTTGAGCGAGCGCCTGTCCATCCTGTGGGGCAAGAACCTGCTGGACGACCGGCTGAACGTCTATGTGTCCGGTGAGTATCAGGGCAGCGAAGAGGTCCTCGATTCCGACGTCGACTGGCGCCGCGAGAGCTGGGGCTTCCTGACCATGGACGCCGACCCGGCCTCGGCCCCCGCTGACGGGGTGACCGATCTGGTTCTGGTGCGGGACATCCGGACCTATATCCGCGGCACCAACTACGGTGGCGTCACCATTCTGGCCACGGGCGTACAGCCCAGCCCGGCCAGCGATCCGGACGTGACCTTCGCCACCTGCCCCACCACCAGCTTCTCGGCCAACTGCTTCTCACTGGCCCCGAACAACAACCCGGACAACGCCTATCTGTACGACGGTTCGGGTGCGTCCCAGCCGGTGGTGTTCGGTCCGATCCGTAGCGAGGTCGGCTATACCCGGCCGTCTTCCAACGGCGGTCTCGGCCAGGTTCAGAACACCGAGCAGGGCCAGGCCAGCCGTCTGCCGGAATCGACCAACTACCGCTTCCAGACCGGCCTGAACTTCGCCGTCACGGAGGACATCGAGCTGTTCGCCGAGGCGAAATACGTCGAGGAAGAAACCTATGACGCCGGCCAGCGGGTGTTCCACGACTTCAACATCCGGGCCTTCGCCCCGGGAACGGTCGGCGCGATCACCGGCAACTCGGCCTTCGAGATCGGCCTCGACAACGCCTATATGCCCGCCGATGTGCGCACCGCCATCCTGAACAACACGCGTCAGGTCTATAACAGCGCCGGCGTCCAGACCGGGACGGTCGCCGACCCGCGCGCCCAGCACAAACTGTACGGCCCGGCCCGCAACCAGCTGAACAACCGCGACCTGCAGCGCTATGTCATCGGCCTGCGGGGCGATGCCGGCGACATCGGCTTCGTGCGCAACGTCAACTGGGAGATGGGCTACACCTACGGCGAGATGAACAACTCCAACCGGGAGCTGGGCGTCGACAACGTGCGTTACCAGGCGGCCGTCGACGCGGTGGTCGACACCGCCGGCATCGTCAACGGCAAGGCGGGCGAGGTGGTCTGCCGGGTCCAGCTGCTGTCCGCCCAGGGCATTGCTGTCCCTGACGCAGTGGTCGGCGGCACCACCTACTCGCGCCAGGGCGACGTCATTTCCGAGTGCGTTCCTGTGCGTGTGTTCGGCGAGGGCGGCTTCTCGCAGGACGCACTGGACTACATCCAGGCGTCGGTCACCGTCACCGACCAGAACAAGCAGCACGACTTCCTGACCTATGCCTCGGGCGAGCTGTGGGACTTCTGGGGTGCCGGTCCGATCGGGGCCTCGATCGGCTACGAGTACCGCAAGGAAATCACCAGCGGCACCGGGCGGGACAAGGACACGGCAGGTCGCTACCTGTTCCTGAACGCCGGACCGGATTTCGAGGAAGCCAGCTATGACACCAACGATATCTTCGCCGAGCTGAGCCTGCCCCTGCTGCGTGACAGCTGGCTGGGCCGGTCGGCCGAGATCAGCGGGGCGTACCGCTACTCCGACTATTCCAACGTCGGGGAGCAGGAAACCTACAGCGTCATGTTCCAGTATCGCCCCGTGGACCAGCTCATGCTGCGCGCCACGACGGCCACGGCCATCCGGGTGCCGAACCTGGGCGAGACCAATGATCCGCTGGGCCAGACCTTCGCCAACGGCTTCAGCGATCCCTGCAGCGCCACGGTCCTGAACAACCTCGCCGATCAGTCCATCCGCGCCAACCGGATCACCAACTGCGCCACCCTGGCCCAGCAATCGGGTCTGAGCTTCACCTTCGACACCCCGAACGCGGCCAACTCCTACCTGCCCAACTACGGGTCGGGATCGGTCTCGGGCCTGTCGGGGGGCAACCCGTTCCTGCAGCCGGAAACGTCGGAAAGCTTCACCTACGGCTTCGTCTGGACCCCGGACTATCTGCTGCCCAACCTGTCGATCGTCATGGACTACTATGACATCGAAATTCAGGACGCGATCGCCTCGGTGTCGGCCCAGAACGCCGCCAACCAGTGCGTCAGCGGTGACAATCTGAACGTCGGTGCCTGCGCCACCCAGACCCGGGACGCGACCACCTTCCAGGTCACCAGCTTCATCCAGGGGTCGCTGAACTATGCGGCCCTGACGGCCAAGGGTGTGGACTTCAACACCCGCTGGGGCGGCGATATCTTCCGCTTCGGCGGCCGGGACTGGGGCACGTTCAGCCACTCGATCCGAGGCACCTGGCTGATCGAACAGCATGACTTCGTCAACATCGTCGATCCGACCAACTCGACCGACGACGAGGACACCGTGGGCATGCCGCGCGTGCGCTTCCTGTCGACCCTGAGCTGGTCGCCGATCCAGGACCTGGCCTTCGTCTGGGACTGGGACTGGCAGGCCAGCCAGGAGCGTGAAGACATCGACAACATCATCAGCAACTGGGATCGCTACGACAATCTCAAGTATCTGGAGACCGGTGACTACTCGCAGCACGACTTCTCGGTGCGCTGGCAGGCCCGCGAGGACCTGATCGTCCGCGCCGGCGTGGTCAATGCCTTCGATGCTGACCCGGCCCCGTGGCTGGGCAACACGACCGAAGACAACTTCGATCTGTTCGGCCGTCGCTTCTATGTGAGCTTCAACTTCAAGGCCTTCTGAGCCGACCCGGGCAACCGGGACTAATCAGGGGGGGCGGTCGACGCAGGTCGGCCGCCCCCTTTTTTGTTGCCCGACGCCGGCTTGACTCCGTCACACAGTATGTCGCATACACTGTGTGTCACACACTATGTGGCGTGGAGGGTGAGTTTTCGTGAGCGTCGACGCCGACCTGTTTGAATCGATGCGGCTGGAGCTGCGACGCGGGTCGCTGGTGCTGGCGGTGCTGGCCTGTCTGCGGACCGAGCGGTACGGCTACACCCTGCGGCAGGCCCTGGCCGCCGACGGGCTGGAGATGGAGGAATCGACCCTCTATCCGCTGCTGCGCCGGCTGGAGAGCCAGGGCCTTCTGAACAGCGAATGGCGCGAGGAGGAGAAGCGCAAGAAGCGCTTCTACGTCCTGTCGCCCGTGGGCGTGTCGATGCTGGCCGCCCTGACCGACGAGTGGCGGGGCATCAACGCCTCGCTCGACAAGATTCTCTGACATTTTCTGGACCGAGGGGACCGGGCATGAACGCCAAGACCGAAGACATGGTGGACCGCTATCTGGAGGCGGTGGCCGCACAGCTCCCGCCCGACGAGCGCGAGGACATCATCGCCGAATTGCGCGACCTGATCCTGAGCCGGATCGAGGCGAAGGAGGAGGCGCTGGGCCGCGCCCTGACCGACGACGAGCGCGAGGCGATCCTGAAGGAGATCGGCCATCCGCTGGTCGTGGCGGCGCGCTATCGCAAGGGGCCGGACAGTCTGATCGGGCCGGAGCTGTTTCCCTACTGGCTGTACGGGGTCAAGGCGGGGCTGCTGGTGCTGCTGGCCATCGCCGGGATCGGACTGGCGGTCCGGCTGGTCAGCGAGCCGGCGAACTTCGGCCAGGACATCTCGCAGGCCTTCGGGGGCTGGTTCAGTTCGGCCCTGACGCTGATCGGGGCTTTGACGCTCGCCGGGGCGGTGATGGAGCACAACGGCATCCGGCCGAAATGGCTGACCGACTGGCGCGTCAAGGATCTGGGGGCCTTTGGCCTGTCGGACCCGGTGACCTGGGGCGTGGCGGCGCGGACCGCGGGTGAGCGGGCCCGGTCGGCGGCGGCTGCCGGCGACGCGGCACGGCCGCTGTGGACCCCGCGGCCGCGGGTTCACCGGTCGGTGAGCGGAGAGGCCGCCTTTTCGGCGATCGCCTCGGGCATCTTCCTGCTGTGGTGGGTCGGGGCCCTGCAGTTTCCGGGTCTGGGCGTCATGCGGGTGGAGGGCGAGCTGGTCGATGTGACCCCGGCCCCGGTCTGGGCGGCCCTGTTCGTGCCCATCCTGTTCTATGCCCTGGGCCAGCTGGGCACCGATCTGTTCACCCTGGTCCGGCCGGAGGCGACGCGACTGCGGGCGGGGCTGTCGGTCCTGATGGCGGCCGCAGGTCTGTGGCTGGTGTGGGCGATCGTGGGGGCGGAGCACTGGTTCACCCTCTCGGTCGGGGCCGAGCAGGCGCGCATTGCCGGCGACTGGGTGCTTCTGGACTTCGACCGGTTGCATGACCTGCGGGCGCAGGAGCGTGATCTGGTCGGGGTCGCCTCGACCCTGTCTCTGATCATGACCTGGGGTCTGGCCTTCACCGCGATCAGCCTGGTGTTCCGCGCCCTGGGCGACGTCTGGCGGGTCCTGCGGGGCTGAGATGTCCGAAAACCGCGAGACTTCATCCGCCGTCGCGTCCATCCTGCGGGCATGGAAACGGCGGCGGACAGTCTGGACCAGGAGGCCTGCTACCGGGCGGCCCTGACGCGTGACGCGCGGTTCGACGGGCGGTTCTTCGGGTGCGTGAAGACCACCGGGATCTACTGCCGGCCGGTGTGCCCGGCGCGGACGCCCAACCGGCAGAACATGCGCTTTGTGGTGACGGCGGCGGCGGCGGAAGAGGCGGGGTTTCGCGCCTGTCTACGCTGCCGGCCCGAGACGGCCCCCGATCTGGGGGCGTGGCGAGGAACGTCGAATACCGTCAGCCGGGCGCTGGCCCTGATCGAGAGCGGGGCCCTGGACGAAGGCGATGTCGACACGCTCGCCGGCCGGCTGGGCGTGGGGGAGCGGCAGCTGCGGCGGCTGTTCCGGCAGCATCTGGGAGCGTCACCGGTCAGTGTGGCCCAGACCCGGCGAGTGTTGTTGGCCAAGGCGTTGATCCACGAGACGGATCTGTCGATGGCCCAGGTCGCGCTGGCGGCGGGGTTCGGGAGCGTGCGGCGGTTCAACGAGACGTTCCAGGCCCTGTACGGCCGTGCTCCCTCGGCCCTGAGGCGGCGGGCCGAACGACCCCCCGGGCGGGGCGTGCGGCTGAACCTGTCGTATCGCCCGCCCTATGACTGGCCTGCGATGTTCGCGGCCCTGAAGACGCGCGGCGACCGGGTCGAGGGCGGGGCCTGGTCGCGGGATCTGGACCCCAAGAGTGACGGGGCCGCAGGATTTGTCACGGCGACCCCGGGGGCGGCCGGGCGGCTGTCGGTCTGTGTCGAGGTCGACGACCTCAAGGCCCTGCCCGGCGTGCTGGCGCGGGTGCGGCGGGTGTTCGACCTGTCGGCCGATCCGGAGGCGATCGCGCGGGACCTGTCGGCGGATCCCGAGCTGAGGTGCCTGGTCGAGGCGCGGCCGGGGCTGAGGCTGCCGGGGGACTGGGTCGATGGGGGCGAGGACGCGCCCAGCGACCGGATGGAGGATGAGACGCTGGTGGTGCGGGCGGAAGCCTGGCGGCCGTGGCGGGCCTATGGGGCGCTGTATCTGCAGATCAACGGTCTCCTCCCCGTCGCCGCGGGCGACGGGGAGGTGGCGCGCCGCGCCTTCGCGGCGTGACGGAGGGGGCGTCGCGGTGGTTGAGATCGGAGCTCGTGGTGCTCGCCCGGCAAGACCCGGTCGCCCCCTCCCGTCGTCGGATCGCTTCGCGATCCTTCCTCCACCTCGCTGATCGCGATGAGCCACCTCCCTATCGCCCTTCGGCGATGGGGAGGAGACGACGACATGGGAGCGAGACGATGACTGAGACCCTGACGCTGGACCGGATCGCGACGCCGGTGGGCGAGGTGCTGCTGGTGACCGACACGGACGGCGCGGTGCGGGCGCTGGATTTTGTCGGCTACGAGCCGCGGATGATGCGGCTGCTGGGGCGGCATGCGCCGGGGGCAACGCTGGTGCCGGGACGGGCTCCGGAAGCGGTGCGCGGCGCGGTCGAGCGCTATTTCGCCGGGGAGGCGGGGGCGCTGGACAGGCTGGTGGTCAAGACCGCCGGGACGGTGTTCCAGACGGCGGTGTGGGCGGCGCTGCGGGCCATTCCGGCGGGGGAGACGCGCAGCTATGGCCAGCTGGCGGCGGCGGTGGGATCGCCGAAGGCCGTGCGGGCGGCGGGGCTGGCCAATGGCCAGAACCCGGTGGCCCTGATCGTGCCCTGCCACCGGGTGATCGGGGCCAACGGGACCCTGACCGGCTATGCCGGGGGGCTGGAGCGCAAGCGCTGGCTGCTGGCGCATGAGGGGGCCGCGGTTCAGACCCCCTCGAGGAACAGGCGGCTGGCCGGGTTGTCGGTCTCGTCGACATAGGGGTAGCCGAGCTCGGCCAGGGCGGCGGTCAGGGCCGGCTGTTCGGCAGGGGGCACGGAGATGCCCGCCAGGACCCGGCCGACGTCGTCGCCGTGATTGCGATAGTGGAACAGGGTCAGGGCCCAGGCGGGGCGCAGGCTGTTCAGGAACTTCAGGAAGGCCCCGGGCCGTTCGGGGAATTCGAAGCGCAGGATGCGCTCATACGGCAGGCCGGCGGCGCGGCCGCCGACCATGTGGCGGACGTGGAGTTTGGCGGTCTCGTTGTCGCTCATGTCCTCGACCGCATAGCCGTCGGCGACGAGGGCGGCGATCAGGTCGTCCTTCTCGTGCGGCCCCTGTTTGATGGCGACCCCGACGAAGATGTGGGCGCGGCCCTCGCCGGACCAGCGGTAGTTGAACTCGGTCACAGAGCGGCCGTCCAGCGCATTCAGGAAACGACTGTAGACGGCGCGGTCGTCGGCCATGGCCACGGCCAGCAGGGCCTCGGTACCCTCGCCGATCTCGGCCCGCTCGGCGATGTGGCGCAGGCGGTCGAAATTGACGTTGGCTCCCGAGTTGATGGCGATCAGGGCTCCGTCCCCGGCGGTGTCCGGGTGGGCGGCGGCCCAGGCCTTGAGCCCGGCGAGGGCCAGGGCCCCGGACGGCTCGGCGACGGCGCGGCTGTCATCGAAGATGTCCTTGATGGCGGCGCAGATGGAGTCGTTGTCGACGGTGACGATGTCGTCCAGCAGATCCCGGCACAGGCGGAAGGTCTCGCTGCCCGCGCGGCGCACGGCGACCCCGTCGCAGAACAGGCCGACCTGGTTCAGGGTCACCACCTCGCCTGCTGCGATGGCCGCCTGCATACAGGCGGCGTCGACCGGCTCGACCCCGATCACCTTCGTCTCCGGGCGCAGGAATTTGACGATGGTGGCGATGCCGGCCGCCAGCCCCCCGCCGCCGATGGGCACGAAGATGGCGGCGATGGGTTCGGAATGCTGGCGCATGATCTCGAGCCCGACCGTGCCCTGACCGGCGATGACATGGGGGTCGTCGAACGGGTGAATGAAGACCGCCCCGTCGGCCTCGGCCCGGCGACTGGCCTCGGCGAAGGCCTCGTCAAAGGCGTCGCCGTGCAGGATGACGGTGCCCCCCAGGGCGCGCACGGCGGCGACCTTGATGGGCGGGGTGGTGACCGGCATGACGATGGTGGCGGAGGTGCCGCGCTTTCTCGCCGCGAAGGCCACGCCCTGGGCATGGTTGCCCGCCGAGGCGCAGATGACGCCGCGCGCCAGTTGCGCCGCATCCAGGGTAGCGATCTTGTTGTAGGCCCCGCGGATCTTGAACGAGAAGATGGGCTGCAGGTCCTCGCGCTTCTGCAGCACGGGGCGGCCGAGCCGGGTGCTGAGCCGGGGCAGGGGGTCGAGCGGCGTCTGGATCGCCACGTCATAGACGCGGGCGGTCAGGATGCGGCGGAGGGTTTCTTGCATGGAGACGGCAGTCGACGGTGGTCAGGAGGTCGATATGACCGCCAGAATCGTCATCTGGAAGTGATTATTTCATTTCGGCCGGGTCAGGCCGGTGGCCGGACCGGCAGGACGGGGGCGTCGTCCGGGGTGGGGCGTGCCTCGATGGCGGCGATCAATCCCTCCATCTCGGCGATTTCCTCCAGCTGGGTCTGGCGGATCCGGTCGGCGAGATCGCGCACCCGCGGGTCCCGGATTTGCGCGTGCTCGCTGGTCAGGATGGCAATCGAGTGATGCGGGATCATGGCCTTCATATAGGCGACGTCGTCCACGGTGGTCTGGCTGCGGACCAGCCACAGGGCCGCAGCGAAGATCAGACCGCAGCCGCCGAGGATGGCCAGGTTCTTGCGCCGGTCGGGGTACATGTCGAACATCAGACCCAGCATGATGAGGCCCATGGCGGCCCCCATGACCACGGCCATGAAGGCCCGCGTCTCGCTGAAACGGACATGGGCGAGCTGGTAGGTGTTCAGATACATGAGGCCGAACATGATGATCGTCGAGACGACGATCATCAGCGCAAAGCGGCGGTAGGACATGGGTCTCTCCAGCGTTCAGCGAAGGAAACGGCCACGGCCGGGGATGGCTCCGGATCTCCGCGCGGCTCTTGCGAAGACGGCCCATCGGCCTATATTGGCTCCAGTTATGCTAACTTTGAGCATAAGGGTCGGGAGGCCATTTTGGTCGTCAGTCTGCAGCTGGATCGCAGGATCGCCGAGGAGACCGCGCCCGTCTGGGCCAAGGTCAGGGATTTCGTCACCCCGATGGAGTGGCCGGACCAGGCGCGGCTGATCTCGGAGATCAACGCCCTGAAGAAGGAGCGCGACGCCGTCATCCTGGCCCACAACTATATGACGCCCGAGATCTTCCACGGGGTGGGGGACTATGTCGGCGACAGTCTGGGGCTGGCCAAGGAGGCGGCGAAGTCGAGCGCGAGCGTGATCGTCCAGGCCGGCGTCCACTTCATGGCCGAGACCTCCAAGATCCTGTCGCCCGAAAAGACCGTGCTGATCCCGGATCTGAAGGCCGGCTGTTCGCTGGCCGAGGCGATCACGGGGGCGGATGTGCGGCTGATCAAGCAGCGCTATCCGGGCCTCCCGGTCGTCACCTATGTGAACACCACGGCCGATGTGAAGGCCGAGACCGACATCTGCTGCACCAGCGCCAATGCCGTGCAGGTGGTCGAATGGGCGGCGAAGGAATGGGGCGTCGACAGGGTCATCCTGATCCCCGACGAGTTCCTCGCTCGGAACGTCGCGGCCCAGACCAATGTCGGAATCATCGCCTGGAAGGGCCGCTGCATCGTCCACGAGCGGTTCCGCGCCGCCGACATCGCCGAGATGCGCGAGGCCTATCCAGGGGCCGAGATCCTGGCCCATCCCGAGTGCCCCGAAGAGGTGCTGGCGGCCTCCGACTTTGCCGGGTCGACGGCGGCCATGACCGACTACATCACGGCCAGGAAGCCGAAGCAGGTGGTGCTGATCACCGAGTGCTCGATGGCCGCCAACATCAAGGGCGACGTGCCGGAGGTTCAGTTCATCGGGCCGTGCAACCTGTGCCCCTATATGAAGCGGATCACCCTGACGAACATCCGGGATTGCCTGCGCGACATGAAGTTCGAGGTGACCGTGCCGGAAGAGATGATCGCCCGGGCGGCGCTGGCCGTGCAGCGGATGATCGACCTGCCGCCGCCGGCGGTCCCGGCGCGCTATGACCTTGTGAAAGCCCGGCATCATGTGTCGGTGGAGCTGATCTGATGCACTATCAAGCCCCTCACCCGCGCGGGTTCGGCGGGTTCGTCGTGCTGCCCCTCAGGCCGAAAGCGGAACCGGTCCACGAACCCGAGAGGGTGGGCTGGCTGGCCCGGCTGTTCTCCGACGCCAGAGCCGCGAAATGACCGACGGCCCGTGGGGATCGCGCGACGGCCGGGTCGCGGACGCGCCCGTTGTCGCGACGGCTGTGCCGGCCTCCAGCCCCGGCGCGCCCTCGATCGACAAGGGGCAGAGCCTGCCGTGGGCGATCGCCTCCACGGTGCTGCTGGGCGGCTTCCTGTGGCTGATGAGCGGAAGCTGGGTGGTGGCGGTGGCCGCGATCTTCGGCCTGTTCGTGCACGAGTACGGCCATGTGCTGGCGATGAACCGCCTCGGCATGGGGCCGGCGAAGATCTACATCATCCCCTTCCTCGGTGGACTGGCGCGGGGACAGCGGAATCCGGTCAGCGAATGGCACGGGGTGCTGGTGGCGCTGGCGGGGCCGGCGTTCGGCCTCCTGGCCATCCTGCCCGTCGTGGGTCTGTGGCTGGCCACAGGCGATGACGCCTGGATGCTGGGGGCCTTCTTCATCGCCATGATCAATCTGGTCAATCTGGCCCCGGCCCCGCCGCTGGACGGATCCAAGGCCCTGGGGCCCGTGCTGGCCCGGATCGATCCCCTGGTCGAGAAGGCCGCCCTGATCGCCATCGGCGGTCTGGCCGTGTGGTGGGGTGTCTCGACCGGGCGCTGGATCCTCGCAGTGTTCCTCGGCATCGCCATTCTGGGATCCCTGCGTCGCGGGGCCTGGCGGCCGGGCGAGAAGACCCTGAGCTGGCCGGAGGCCGGGCGGTCGCTGATCCTGTTTCTGATTACGGGCGCGGCCTGTGCGGCAGCGGCTCTCGGTGTGCTGATGCCTCTGGCGGAGGGCACGACGCCCGAGCGGATTTCCGGGGCGCTGGACATCGCCGCCCGTTTCATCGGGTTCGACCGGTGAGCCGGATCTATCTGCAGGGCCCGCTGATCATCGGTGGCGGGCTGGCAGGCCTGTCGGCGGCGCTGGCGGCCAGCCCGGCCCCGACGCTGGTGATCAGTCCGGCCCCGCTGCTGGAGGCCGCCTCCAGCGCCTGGGCCCAGGGCGGGGTCGCCGCGGCCCTGTCTCGGGACGACGCCCCGGCGCTGCATCTGAAGGACACCGAGGCGGCCGGGGCCGGTCTGGTCGACCACGCGGCCGCAGAGACCCTGACCGACGAGGGGCGGGCGACCGTGGAGTGGCTGGCGTCGCTGGGCGCGCCGTTCGACCGGGATGCCGGCGGCGAGTTCGCCGTCAGTCTGGAAGCCGCCCATTCGCGGGCCCGGGTGGCCCGGGTCGGCGGCGACGGCGCGGGCCGGGCCATTCTGTCGGCCCTGGTCGCCTCGGTGCGCGCCTCGGGTCATGTGACGGTCTGGGAGGACGCGCGTCTGCGGGCCCTGATCCAGGACGCGAGTGGCCGCGTCCGCGGCGCGGTGATCGAACATGGGGGCCGGCGGGTCGAGGTGCTCGCCCCGGCCACGGTGCTGGCCACCGGCGGGGCCGGTGGTCTGTTCGGGGAGACGACCACCCCGGTGGCGCTGAAGGGCGAGGGCATGGCCCTGGCCTGGGCGGCCGGGGCGGAGATTCTGGATCCCGAGTTCGTGCAGTTCCACCCCACCGCCATGGATGTGGGGCTGGACCCCATGCCGCTGGCGACGGAGGCTCTGCGCGGCGAGGGCGCGCGGCTGATCGACCGTGACGGCGTCTTCCTGCTGGGTGAGGCGGACGACGCGGACCTGAAACCGCGCGATATCGTGGCGCGGGCGGTGCATGCCGCGCGGGCCAGCGGGCGGGGAGCCTTCCTTGATGCCCGCACGGCCATCGGCGCGCATTTCCCGACCGGGTTCCCCGCCGTGTTCGCCGCCTGTCTGCGGGCCGGACTGGATCCGCGCGAGACGCCGATCCCGGTGTCCGCAGCGGCCCACTACCACATGGGCGGCATCGCCGCCGATCCGGACGGCCGGACCGGTCTGGAGGGGCTGTTCGCCGTGGGCGAATGCGCGGCGACGGGCGTGCACGGGGCCAACCGGCTGGCGTCCAACTCCCTGCTGGAGGCCGCGGCGTTCGGGCGGCGGACGGGCCGGGCGGCGGCAGCGTGCGGCCTCGTCAAGGGACCGGTGATCGTCGGGCGCGTGGTCGAGGATCTTCCGGCGGCGGCGCATGCCGAACTGCGCGCGGCCATGAGCGCGGACTGTGGCGTGGTGCGCGATGCCGAAGGGCTGACGCGGCTCGTTGCTCTGATCGACCGGCTGGAGACGGCCCACGGTGCGCCACCCGCCCTGGTTGCGGCACGGCTTGTGGCCGAGGCGGCCCTTGCTCGACGCGAGAGCCGGGGCGGGCACTATCGGGCAGACTACCCGGACACGGCCCCGCATGCCGCCCATACACGGCTGGTGAAACGTGAGGTTGAATCGACTTCTCGTCCCGTTGCCGTTCTGGCATAGTCGCCCGATGGAAACCGGCCAACATCGCAGTCCTGTCGGAACCCTTTCGAGCGCTGTGCAGGAAGGGCGGCGGCCGTTCCTGTTCGACTTCGACGCCTTTGAGCGGATGGAACAGGCCGGAATTTTCTCCCGGCATGCGGGAAAGGTCGAACTGATCGAGGGAAGGATCTGCGACATGGCCCCTCTCTCCGGAGACCACACCGATGTGACCAGCGAGCTGCATCTGGGGCTGGGCGTTGCGGTCCGGGCCACACCGGGGCTGGACCTGAAGGTCCTGACCCAAGGTACGCTGCGCATCGGGGATCACAGCGCCCCGGAGCCGGACATCTTCGTCGCCCGGTCCCGTGGCGGTCGCAAATATTACGAGGCGGCAGACGCCGTTCTGGTGATCGAGGTCTCCGTCAGCACCGTTGAGGACGACCGCCGGACCAAGGTACCGCTCTACGCCCGGGCCGGTATTCCGGAACTCTGGATCGCCGAACCGGAAGCGCGCCTTGTCCGCATCTACCGTGGGCCGCGTGCGGATGGGAGCTGGATCAGCGAGATAACGGTGACCGAAGGGGGCGTAAGCCCCCTGTTCGCGCCGGAGATCCGGATCGCGCTCGCCGATGTGTTTGGCGGCGCATGAGCCTGTCCCTGCCTGACATCCTGATCCGCCCCATCGTCGTGGCCGCCCTGGCCGAGGACCTCGGGCGAGCGGGCGATGTGACGGCGGCGGCCTGTATTCCGGTCGGGGCGCGGATGCGCGCGGTCTTTGTGGCGCGCAAGCCCGGCGTGCTGGCAGGTCTGGACTGTGTTCGTCTGAGTCTGCTGGAGATGGATCCGCTCGCCCGGATCGAGACGCGGATGGCGGAAGGGGGGGCGTTCGAGGCAGGGGCCGTGCTGGTCGAGGCGGACGCCGATGCCCGGGCCTTTCTGTCGGCCGAGCGGACGGCTTTGAACCTGCTGGGTCGGCTGTGCGGGGTTGCGACCCTGACGCGCGCCTATGTCGAGGCGGTGGCGGGCACGGGGGCCCGGATCGCAGACACGCGCAAGACCACCCCGGGCCTGCGTGCGCTTGAGAAGCACGCCGTCCGTTGCGGAGGCGGCGTCAACCATCGCTTCGGGCTCGATGACGCCATCCTGATCAAGGACAACCACATCGCCGTCTGCGGCGGCGTCGAAGCGGCCGTGCGCGCCGCCCGGGCGCATGTCGGCCATCTGATGAAGGTCGAGGTCGAGGTCGATGGCTTGGACCAGCTGGACCAGGCCCTGTCGCTGGTGACGGAGGGCGTCGGTCCGGACGTCATCATGCTGGACAATTTCAGCCTCGCAGACCTCGCTGAGGCGGTTCGGCGACAGCGGGGCGGGGGACACCGCGTCGTACTGGAAGCGTCAGGCGGCGTGGATCTGGGTACGGTCGCCGCGATCGCCGGCACGGGCGTGGATGTGATCTCGGTCGGGGCCCTGACGCACTCGGCCCCGGTCCTCGATATCGGTCTGGACGCCGTCTGAGGGAACGGGGTAGCGGCCGGCGGGTTTTCCTTCTGAAGCCAGAAGGAACAGCCTGTGACCCCGCGCCTGAGGGTGGTTCAGAACCCGCCCGCTCCGGTCGAGACGGATCCTGATGAAACACCCGGGGATGCCGTGGCCGTGGGCCCGGTGATCGCGCTGGGGCTGACCCGCCACACTGGTCAGCCCTTCGGGCCGCTGGCCGACAATCGGACTACCCACCCCCAGGTGCGGGAGCGGCCGTATGGCGGGGTTCAGGCCTGGGGCGTGGAGACCGATGCGGAGTCAGCCGAGGTGGGGGCCGGTTCGGCCCTCGCGGTCGTGGCCGGTGCGGCTTGAGAAGACGAGGGTGCGTCGGACGGGGCGGGGCCTGTGTCCGTTCCAGCGCCTTCCTGAGCCAGGAGGGCGGTGTAGGCGATAGCCTGGCCCGCCTGACGCAGGGGCTCGGTCGGATCGATACCAGCCAGAACCGTCCGTTGGATGTCGCTTGCCGACGACGGCTGCGCCGCATAGCTGAAGGCGTTGGACGATCCGGCGCGGCCGCTGAAGCGGTAGAAGACGTGGTCGCCGACCTGACTGACGCGGATCAGAGTGTTGCTCCAGCGCGGGGAAACCCCCGTGGTATGAAAGTGGGTGGCGTTGCCGACGCTGGAATGAACGGTGCCGGACAGGGCGGCGGAGGCGACCGTACGGGCCCGGTCCCAGGCCGCGCGATTGACCCGTCCCCGCATCGAACCATCGCACGTGAAGCTGAACTGGCAGCCTATACGACGGCCGGAGCCTTGGAACACAACGCCACAGACACTTTTGGGGAAGGCCGGGTGGCGCGCCCGGTTGAGCACGACCTGGACCACGGCTCGCATACCGTCGGTGCCCTCTCCACGCGCCTCATAATAAGCGACCTGGGTCAGGCATTCGAGGTCGCGCGATGCGTCCAGGGCATTGTCGATCCGGAAGGGGCGGGCGGCGGTGGGCACATCGGTCAGACTGATGCGGCGGAGATCATTGCGCCGGGCGTCCGGGCGCAGTTGTTCCAGGCGGGCGGTGAGGAGCTCGGCCTGACGGTCGCGGCGGGCCGAGCCGGCGACGGTATACGGATCGTGGCGGCGGGCGATGGTCAGCGCGCTGGCGTCAAGCCCCCCCGCCGCAGCCGCGAGCGCCTCTTCGGTAAATCCGGCCGAGGTCGCGCCGGCAATACGTTCCGCCTGGGCGCGGACGGTGGTCGCGCGCGCGGCCGTGCCGCCCAGATAGGCACACCCTATACCCAGTCCCACCACTGCGCCGAACACCGCCGCTGCCGTCACGGGCCGGATTGTGGCCGCACGATCGGCGCGCGAAGGTGCGCGCTCAGGCGAGAGATGGAACAAAGGCGTCGTCCTATTCAGCAGGGCGGGAAGCTGCCCCAGGGTCGTCTGCAGAACCGGGCGAGAAGGTCGTCGCGAGCCGGTTTGCCAATCGGAAGTCGGTGAACACGCGACATCCGAAGAAAGCGCCTTAAGCCACCCATTTATGGCCTCAATGTGTTTGATTCGCAAGACTCATGTTGAGGGTGGTCTTTGTCGCACTTCCGAAGCCGATTACAAGAAACGCGCAAGAACAAGATCGTTAACTTGCGACGATTCTGATGCGATTATCGTATCGGTTTGTCTGTTTTTTGAATTGGTAAGCCTGAGGTTAAAAAAGTCCTGCTTTGTGTCGCGATATCTATTGTATTGGCGAGGCATGAGGGAACTGCCGGATGAGTGCTGCGGGGCCGGGCTGGAACCTCCCGGCCTGACGTCGCGTTTCAGGCGGCATCCCCCCTGGATTGCCATGAGGACACCGCCATGCGTCGCCTTCTTTTCCCTCTCGCCGCTACAGCGCTGACGATGGCTGTGGCAGCCTGCGGTCACACGACCGAGCAGCGCGCCGCCACCGGGGCCGTAGCCGGGGCGGTCGTAGGGGGACCGGTCGGAGCGGCGGTCGGCGGGGCCGCCGGTGCTGCCGTGGGTCAGGCCGACAAGCCCGACTGAGACCCGGGCGTCGGCTCGGGCGGCACTGCGTCCTTGTGATGACGGTCCCGACCGGATCGGAGCCGATCCGGCGGGGAATGACATCCCTGCTTGATTTCCCGGCTCGTTTCGGCTTTGCCCACGGCCGGGCGCCGTGGCGATCCCTGCCCGCGCCTTACCGGTGCCGGGCCAACCTGACGAAGGACGACCGACCGACCGCATGAGAGATCTGAAACAAACCGGCTTCACCGATCGCCTGACCGCACAGCAGGAAGCCAAGAAGGCCCTTCTGGCCAAGTTCAAGCCCAAGGCGGCCGCACCCGATCCCGAGTTCGACCTTCTGGCCGAGAAGCGGGCCGCCGAGAAGGAGGCCCTGCGTCTCCAGCATGAGGCGGCCAAGGCCGAGGAACGCCGCATCAAGGCCGAGCGTGAGGAAGCCCGTCGGGCCGCCGAACGGGAAACCGAAGAAGCGATGGAAGCCGAGAAGCGCGCGGCCCGCAAGGAGCGCAAGCAGCTCACCAAGGAAGAACAGAAGGCCGCCCGCGACGCGCGCTACGCCGCCCGCAAGGCGCGGACCCGCTAACCGGACCCGCGCGCGGTGACCCCGCGCGCGGCCCGATGTCGGGGCCTCCGTCCGGCGTCAGGCCCCGCCGGTCACGCGTCCAAGTGCGCGCGCCAGCTCCTCACCCGAATAGGGTTTGCGCAGAAAGGGCCAGGGCGCATCCGACAGAGCCTTGTCCACGTCCTCGCCGGCGTAGCCCGACGTCAGTACGATCCGCAGGGTCGGGTACAGGCCAGCGGCCTTACGCGCGAGCTCGATCCCCGTCATGCCGCCCGGCATGACCACGTCCGAAAGCATGATGTCAAAGGGCGACCCGCCCAGGGCGAGCAGAGCCTCGGCGCCTGACTCCGCTGTCTCCACATGGAAACCCAGGCCGGCCAGCAAATCCACGGCAATCGCCGCGACCCCGGCGTCGTCCTCGACCAGGAGAAGGCGCTGACCCTGCTCGATGGTCTCTACCGGCGCGGCGGTGCCCGCCGGCTCCCGGTCGGTTTCCGCCGGCGCAGGTGGCAGGTACAGCTGGATTTCGGTTCCCTCCCCGACGACCGAGGTGACCTTGATCCCGCCCCCGCTCTGGCGCGCGAAGCCGTACACCTGGCTGAGGCCCAGCCCGGTCCCCTTGCCGACGGTTTTGGTGGTGAAGAACGGCTCGAATACCCGGCGCAGAACCTCTTCGTCCATGCCCACGCCGGTGTCAGACACGGTCACGCAGACATAGTCTCCCGGCTCGAGGTCCAGAATCTCCCCCGCCCCTACCTCGCAGGCGCGAGTCTGGACGGTGATGGTCGCTCCTTCGGCGAGGCCCCGCTCGGCCACGGCATCGCGGGCGTTCACGATCAGGTTCAGCAGGGCGGCCTCGAACTGGGCCGGATCGACGATGACGCGCGCCCCGCCGCGCCGCAGCTTCAGCCTCCAGGCCACCGCTTCCCCGACCGCCCGACGCAAAAGGGGGTCGCTTTCCCGGATGAGGGCATTGAGGTCGACCGCCTCGGGCCGCAGGGCCTGGCGGCGTGAGAAGGCCAGCAACTGGTGCGTCAGACGCTCGCCCCGGCGGGCGGCCGACAGGGCCGCCTCGCCCAGTTTCTGGCGGCGGCCGGCGTCCTCCGGCGATTTCAGGATCAGCTCCAGCGCGCCCATGACGACGGTGAGCAGATTGTTGAAGTCGTGGGCGACCCCGCCGGTCAGGCGACCAACCGCCTCCATCCGCTGGGCGTGCATGAGGTCCGCCTCGGCCCGCGCCTTTTCGGCGAGAGCCTCACCCACGCGCTCCTCCAGCAGTTCATTGATGCGTTTCAGGTCCTGCTCGACCCGTCGGGCGTCCGTCACGTCGAAGGCGACCCCGACGAAGCCGATCACGTCGCCGCCGGGGCCGAGACGGGGACGGGAGACGGACCTCAGCCAGCGATACTCACCGCTGTGGTGCCGATAGCGGGCCTCCAGCGAAAAGGGCTGGCCGGCCGCCTCTCCGGCAGCGGATTCCTGCACCAGCCTGTCCTGGTCCTCGGGATGGATGAAGTTGCGCCAGTCGGCCGTCCGGACGCTTTCATAGTCGCCGCCCATGAAGTCGACATAGGCCTGGTTGACGAAGGCGCGACTGCGATCCTGATGGGTCACCCAGATCAGCACCGGGGCGGTGTCGGCGATGGCGCGGAAGCGGGCCTCGCTTTCGGCGCGCTCGGCCTCGGCCCGTGTCCGCTCGACCTCTGTCCAGGCCCGGTCGGCGACATCCTCGATCAGAGTCATCTCGGTGGCGGTCCAGCTTCGGGGGCCCGTCGTGCTGACATGCAGGAAGGCCCGAAGGGTCCCGCTTCGCACGACGGGTGCGGCGATGAAGGCACCGATCTGGCGTTGCTGGAGACGGTCGACCGAGGCGGCGGTACGCAGATCACCGGTCACATCATCGACCACCACGGTCCGGCCGGCCGCGAGGGCGTCATCCACCTGGCTGCACGCCTCGGTGATGTCGTGCAGGCCGGCGAGGCTGGGCACGCCTTCGGTCCAGTCCCGCTTCATCTCGAACCGGGCTTCTGCGGATCTCATCTCCCCATAGCCGACCCGGGAGGCCCCCAGCATCCGGCCCAGAACGCTGTGGACATGATCCATGATGTCCTCGGGATCGCTGAGGTCGCGGATCCCGTCCGAGAGTTCCAGCAGGAACCGCTGACGCCGTTCCTGCTGGGCAAGCGCTTCCAGCGCCTCCCGGGTCTCGGTGATGTCGAACGACAGGCCGACATAGCCGTGGAAGCTGCCGTCGGCCCCGAAGCGCGGATTGACCGATACCCGCATCCAGCGCCAGAGCCCGTCGTGGCGCATGAAGCGGCATTCGAAGCCGTAGGGCACCCGGCGCTCCCGCGCCTCGGTCTGGATGGCCTCGACCTCCGCCTGGTCGTCCGGGTGGATGGAGTCTTTCCAGACATGGCCCATCAGCGCCTCGCCGGGCTTGCCGAAGAACGCGGTCAGGGCCGTGTTCACGAACTCGACCTCCCCGGCGGCGTTGGTCAGCCAGACGGGGGAGGGGGCGGTGTCGGCCATGAGCCGGAAGCGGGCCTCGCTGTCCTTCAGGGCGCGATCGGCGTTCCGGGCCTCGGTGACGTCGGCGTTGGCTCCGATCATGCCGATGAAGCGACCGGCAGAATCCTTGCGCGGCTCGGCGGTTGTGGCCAGGGTCCGCCAGACGCCGTCGGCCCGGAGATAGCGCCCCTCGATCTGCAGCCGCGTGCCGGATGTCCAGGCCTCAAGGCCGGCCGCCATGATCCGTTCCCGGTCCTCCGGATGAATGGCGTCGATCCAGGGCGTCGGGTCGGTGAACGACAGCGGCCGGTCACCCCAGAACTCGCGCAGGGCCGCATTGGCGTAGATCTGGCCATCGGGATCGGCGGTCCACAGCATGATGGGGGCGATGTCGGCGATGTCGTGCAGCCGCGTTTCGGTCTCGTCGACCTGCGCGCGGGAGCGCTCGAGGTCCACGATCGTGCCGTCAAGGCGGGCGACGGTCTTGCGCAACGAGGCCGCCACGAGGGTGCAAAACAGACCAACGACCACGAAGTTGAAGGTCGCCACCCTGCCCAGGGCGGTGACCACCCCGGAGCCGACGGCGTCGGGGCCGGCGATGATCCATCCCCCCAGCAGACTGGCCAGGGTCGTGACGAACCCCGCAATCCGGCCACCGGCGAGGGCGGCCAGAACGACCGCAGGCAGCAGGATTATAAACCCCGTGATCTCGCCATAGAAGGCCGAGCCGGCCCAGCGGACCGCCAGTCCCCCCGCGGCAAACGCCAGGCCCGTCAGGACATTGCGCCACCACGGACGGGCGGGCGCTCTCGCCAGTCTGGCAAGCACGGTTTCCGGCTCCAGCCTCAGACCCAACACCACTCTGGAACCCAAATCACCCCCCGTTCGCGCACGCGCGAGAAGATGCAACGCCTCGGGAGGTTTCGCGTTCCACGTCCGTCCGGGGCCGGCCGGACGGCGACAGACCTTGGCCGTAAGGCACCGGCTTCCTATCTTTCTCCCAGCACTTTCCGATCACCCGATGCAGGAGCCATCATGACCGCAACGATCCATACGGGTCTGACCCAGACCGAACGCAGCACCGTGGCGCAGGAGCTCAGCAAGGTTCTGGCCGACAGCTTCGCCGTCTATATGAAGACCCACGGCTACCACTGGAATGTGCGGGGACCCGAGTTCTTCACCCTGCACAACCTGCTGGAGCAACAATACCGCGACATCTGGGCGGCGCTGGACGATATCGCCGAACGCATCCGCGCGTTGGGTGAGTTCGCGCCCCAGGCCCATTCGACCTTCGCCAATCTGACCTCGATCCAGGACGGCAACCCGGACAAGGACGCGCCGGCCATGCTGAAGGAGCTGATGCAGGATCATGAGACCCTGATCGCGACGGCCCGTGCGGCCCTGACCGTGGCCGACGACGAGGGCGACGACGTGTCGGTCGATCTGCTGACCCAGCGGCTGTCGGCGCACGAGAAGTTCGCCTGGATGCTGCGGTCCACCCTCGGCGGTCGCTAGGCCGACGGGGCCCTTCGCCTGAAAAGTGCCGTGTTAGGGCCCCACAGGTCCTGACACGGCATTCTTTTGTCGCCAAAGCGAGCCGCATGCATCGAACCCTCCACCACGCCCTGACCTCGTCCCGGACGAAGACCGTCATCCGGCGGTACGCTGCGGCTGCGCCCGCTGCTCTGGCGGCGCTGGGCGTGGCGATGGCGGCAGGGTCGACGGCCCGGTCGCCCGCCGATCGCACCGCCGAGGCTGTGGCCCGGGTGACCGAGGGCGATCTGTCGAGCCGGGGGCTGCAGGCGCTGAGCGCGCGGATGGACCCGGCCCAGCTGGCGCTGGCCGTCCGGTTCGATGCCGGGGCTCCCGGTCTCGCTGGCCTTGGCCTCACCCCGGGCTGGGAAAACCTGACCCTGGCCGGGCGTCCCACGCTGGAGTCCGGTGAGAGCGGCCTCAATGCCCATCGCCGGAACGCGGCCATGCCGATCCAGATCGGCTCCCTGCGGCCGTCCCGTCCCTTCGTCCTGACGGCGGCGAGCCCGGCGGACCGCGCCCGCGCCCTGCGCTGCCTGACCCAGGGCGTCTACTACGAGGCCGCCCTCGAGAGCACGGACGGTCAGGAGGCGGTGGCCCAGGTCATCCTGAACCGCGTCCGCGATCCCAACTATCCCAATACCGTCTGCGGCGTGGTCTTCGAGGGGGCCGAGCGCACCACCGGGTGCCAGTTCAGCTTCACCTGCGACGGAGCCCTGTCACAGGCCCCCGTTGGCTGGGCCTGGGCGCGGGCTGCGGCCGTCGCCGAGCGGGCGCTGTCGGGCCATGTGGCCGAAGCTGTCGGCACGGCCACCCACTACCATGCGGACTACGTCCATCCGTGGTGGTCACCCACCCTGGCCAAGATCACCCAGATCGGGACGCACATCTTCTATCGCTGGAAGGGTCTGGCGGGCGAAACCGCATCGTTCCGACAAACCTATGCCGGCCGTGAGCCTGCGATCGACGAGGCCCGGTTCTCGCGCCCCCGTCTGGTGGTGGCGGCGACCCCGGCCGAGGCGGCTGCTGCGGATGCGCTCGCGCTAGCCGAGGGCGGCACGGCCATGCGAACGGTCAAGATCGACGGCCAGACCCGGGTGGTCGGCATCTCCAGCCTGGGCGGGCGCCGCCAGCCTACGGCCCAGGACATCGCCGCGATCAATGCCCGGCTCGAGGCCCTGGTCGCGCCTGCGCCAGCGCCCGCTCCGGGCCCGGTCGCCGGGGCGGTGGCCATGGACGTCGAAGAGGTCGGCCGACCGGCCTCGTAAGGTACGACGCCTTCCTCCGGCTCCGCTTGCAACCGCCCCGCTTGTTCACGCATTTGTCCGGCTCGGCCGTTCGCGGCGTACTCCGGGACCGCGTGTGACACCGATCTTTCCCCAACCCGCCTCCGGATGGACCGAAGCCCAGCGCCTGGACGCGCTGCATGCCTATGGGGTTCTCGACACCCCGGCGGAGCAGGCCTTTGACGACATCGTGCATCTGGCGGCCCGGATCTGCGACGCCCCCATAGCCGTGGTCAATCTGATCGACGCGGACCGGCAGTGGTTCAAGGCGGAGACGGGTCTGGGCGTCCGGGAAACGCCGCTGGAGACCTCCTTCTGCGCCCACGCCCTGCTTCAGGCCGAGGGCATGGTCGTGCCGGACGCGACCCGGGATGCCCGGTTCAAGTGCAATCCGCTGGTCACGGCGGCCGGCGGCCTGAGGTTCTATGCGGGTCGCCTGCTGAAGAGCCGGGACGGCCTGCCGCTGGGCACGCTGTGCGTGCTCGACACCCGGGCGCGTCCGGAGGGCCTGACGCCGCTGCAGGCCGAAACCCTTGAAGTGCTGGCCGGTCAGGTGATGGCCCAGATGGAGCTGCGCCGGGTTATCCGCGAACGCGAGGCCGGCGTGCAGGCCCTGTCCGAAAGCGAGGCGAAGTTCCGTGCGATCGCGGACTCCATGCCCCAGATGGTCTGGTCGACCCGGCCGGACGGCTTTCACGACTACTACAATGCGCGCTGGTACGAATTTACCGGGGTTCCAGCGGGGTCGACGGACGGGGAGGCGTGGAACGGCATGTTTCACCCGGAGGATCAGGCGCGGGCCCGCGAGGCCTGGGCCCATGCCCTTGAGACCGGGGAGCTTTACGAAATCGAGTACCGGCTGAGACGGGCCGACGGCGTGTTTCGATGGGCGCTGGGCCGCGCGACCCCGATCCGCGACGAGGCGGGCAAGATCGTCCGCTGGTTCGGCACCTGCACCGACATTGATGACCTGAAGCGGATGGAGCAGGGCAAGGACCTGCTCAGCCAGGAACTGAGCCACCGGATCAAGAACATCTTTGCTGTGATCTCGGCCCTGATCGCCCTGTCGGCGCGAGAGCACCCCGAGGCGAAGGTGTTCGCCGCGGCCGTGCGCAACCGGATCGCGGCCCTGGCCCGGGCCCATGAGTTCGTTCGTCCGCACTCCGAGGTTTCGAGGCCGACGATCGGGGACACCACCCTTCACACCTTCCTCGGGGCCCTGTTCAAGGCATACTCCGACGACGCGGGGTTGCCGCGTGTGATGATCGAGGGCCAGGACGCGGTCTTCGACGACCAGGCCGCCACCTCGGTGGCCCTGCTGTTTCATGAGCTGGCGACCAATGCGGCCAAGTACGGGTCGCTTTCGGTTCCGGGCGGACATGTTCAGCTTGTGACCCGGTCGATGGAGGACCGTTTCATCCTGACCTGGCGCGAGGTCGGCGGACCGACGCTGACCGGACCGCCCGGTCGGGAGGGGTTCGGATCCTCTCTCGCAACGCTTTCGGTTGAGGGTCAGCTGGGGGGACGGCTGGAACGAAGCTGGCTGCCCGGGGGTTTGGTGGTCCAGGCCGATCTTCCGGCCACTGCACTATCCCGCCGCAGGGCGGCCCTGAAGTCGGCGTGAAACCCGATCGGTTCCGCTGCGTTCGGTAGCGTACACAAGGACGGAAAAACCCGGTTATGACTGCGCGTATCCTGATCATCGAAGACGAGGCCCTCGTGGCCATGGAGCTTCGCTTCGTTCTGGAGGATCTTGGCCACGAGGTCGTCGGAACCGTGTCGGATGCCCGGTCGGCGCGCCAGCTGGCGGCAGAGACGGAGATCGATCTGGCGCTGGTCGACATCCACCTGTCCGATGGGCCGACCGGGATAGAGGTCGGCCGCGAGCTTGGCCAGGATCTGGGCGTGTCCGTGCTGTTCATGACCGCAAACCCTGGAATGGTGCGGAACGGCGTCGCCGGCACGATCGGCGTCCTCTGCAAGCCAACCGACGAAAGGGCGGTTCAGACCGCCGTGGACTATGCCCTGCGCCGGCGTGAAGGTCGGCCGGTCGAGTATGCACCCCCAGAGCTTCAGCTTTTCGGGTGACGATCAACACCCTGACCCCGACCGCGCGACGTCGCCGCGACGAGAATCCCGTCCACCAGCTGCTGTACCGTAGCCGCAGCCGGGACGGGGCCAGCAGCGCGCTACAGATGTCCGACATCCTTGCGGAAGCCCGACGTGCAAATCCGCGGGACGGCGTCACCGGAGTGCTGACGGTGGTCAGCGGCATGTTCGTTCAGCTGGTGGAGGGGCCCGAGGCCGCGCTGGCTCGCCTGCTTGAGCGCCTGCTGCGGGACCCGCGCCACAGCGACCTGGTCATTCTGGAGCGCCGTACTGCCCCGGTCAGAATGTTCGGCGACTGGGACATGGTGAGCCCCCGGTTGGCCGCTGGCGACCTGGCCCTGCTGGCCCTGTTGCTCGACGACGATCGCGCAGGCATCGACGCCTACGGGCGCGTTATGGCTCATGCCGTCGCGACCCAGGAGCGGATCCTTGAGGGGCGAGCCGGGGCCATCCATCGGGCCAGCGATGCACGACCCGGCCCGGCAGCGGTCTGGCCCCCAGGGCTCGAGCCGGAGGTCTGAGCCGTCTTACCAGACGCCGATCTTCTCGGCCTCGCGGTGGCTGATCGGATGGTTCGCCCGGGCGTGATCTTCCTCGGCGAGGAAGCGGACGGCCTCCAGCGCGGCCATACAGCCCATGCCCGCTGCGGTGACCGCCTGGCGATAGACGTCGTCGGTCACGTCCCCGGCCGCATAGCAGCCCTCGATGCTGGTCGAGGTCGTGCCGGGTTTGACCACCAGATAGCCGCCCTGCTTGGTCTCAAGCTGTCCCTTGAACAGCGAGGACGACGGTTCATGGCCAATGGCGATGAAGACGCCGTCCGCCGCGATCTCGTGGGTCGCGCCGGTCAGGGCATGCTTCAGGCGCACACCGGTGACATTGGAGGCCACGCCGTCGACCTGACCCAGGATCTCGTCGACCTGGTGGTTCCAGACCACATCGACCTTCGGATTGGCGAACAGGCGGTCCTGCAGGATCTTTTCGGCCCGGAACTCGTCCTTGCGGTGCACGACCGTGACCTTCTCGGCGAAATTGGTCAGGAACAGCGCCTCCTCGACGGCCGTATTGCCGCCGCCGACCACCACCACCTGTTTGCCGCGATAGAAGAACCCGTCGCAGGTGGCGCAGGCCGAGACGCCGAAGCCCTGGTATTTCGCCTCGGACTCCAGCCCCAGCCATTTGGCCTGGGCCCCGGTGGAAATGATCACGGTCTCGGCCAGCAGCTCCAGACCGCTGTCGAGCTTCAGCCGGAAGGGGCGCTGCGAAAGGTCGCAGGAGACCACGATGTCATGGATCACCTCGGTGCCGACATGCTCGGCCTGGGCCTTCATCTGTTCCATCAGCCACGGGCCCTGGATGGCCTCGGCAAAGCCCGGATAGTTCTCGACTTCCGTGGTGATGGTCAGCTGGCCGCCGGGCTGGATCCCGGCGATGACCACGGGCTTCAGCAGGGCGCGGGCGGCATAGATGGCGGCGGTCCAGCCGGCGGGGCCGGACCCGATGATGGCGACACGGATCGTTCTCGGAGTGCTCATGGGTGCTATCTAGTGTGTGATTCCGTCCGGCGCGATGCCGTGGCGTGATGGAAAGACGGGGAGACACACCAAATGGCCGGATCGAAACAACCCGCGACCAGCTATCTCGGCGTCGGCCTGGCGCTTGGCGTCGCGGTCGGGTCGGGGATCGGGATCGTCGTCGGGAATCTGCCGATCGGGATCGCGCTCGGTCTCATCGTGGGCCTGGCCGTGGGCGCGGCCATGGACGTCAACCAGAAGCGCAAGGCGCGGGGCGGCAACGGCGACGGCGGCTCGGCCTTCGTGGCGGGTGACAGCGGCGGGCGGTCGAAAAACACCCACGATGACCATGACGGCGGATCGGATGGCGGCGACGGCGGCGGTGGCGGCGACTGAGCCCCGTCGTCAGCGACGCGCCATCGCCTCAAGCACCGCCTGCGCCGCCCGTCGGGTCTCGGTCAGGGGCGGATAGGTCCAGTCCGGCAGGGTGCCGTCGAACGGGCGCGTCACCCCCCGCGCCCCCAGATCAGCGTGAAGGCGGGCGAACTTGCCCGGAGCCTTGCGGGCCACCATCGGCAGGACATGGACAGGCTTGCCGGTTGAGGCGGCCTCTGCGGCCATATTGGCGCTGTCCTCGGTGACCAGCACATGGTCGGCAGCCGCGAGGAAGGCGAACAGGGGATTGGGGCCCTCGCCGTCCCAGATCCAGCCGGGGACGCCGGCCAGGGCCTCGGTCATCGCCGTTCGGGCCGCCTCGGGTGTCCGGCGCGAGAAGGTCACCAGCGCCGAACCTCCAGCCGCCATGACGGTCTGCGCGATCCGGCCCGCAAGCGCGGCGGCATGATCTTCCTGCAGGTCAAAGGCCCTGGACCGTCCGCCGATCAGCACAGCCACGCGTGGATGGGGCACGGGATCGAGCCGGGCTGAGAAGGCCGGAGCGGCCTCGGCCAGACGTCCGGGCGTGATACGGTGGGGCGAGCCGGTGATGGTGACGACATTGGGGCCGCTCAGGCCGTCATGGGCCGGGGCGACCACGAGATCGAACAGGGCGGGATCCTGACGTGGATCCTGGGTCTGGACCACGAAGGTCCTGCCCCGGCTCAGCCGTCGGACGGCCAGCGACAGGGGCAGGGTGGCGCGGCCAGTCGCGATCCACAGGTCCGGCCACGGCTCCCCCCCGGCAGGAAAGGGGGCATCGCCGGCCGGGTCCAGCATCCAGGGTGCCTTGAGCCCCACAGGCAGGGCATCGAAGCCCGCACGCCACCGGACGCGGCGGACGGTGATTTCAGCCGGAGTCAGGCGGGCGACAGCCTCGGCGAGGCCGAGCGCCTGATTTTCCATGCCGGCACGGCCGTCGGAGACGACCTGGATGCGAAGCGGGCCGGGGCCTACTTCCACTCGACCTTGAGGATCTCATAGGCCTTGACGCCGCCGGGGGTGTTCACCTCGACCGTGTCGCCGACCGCCTTGGAAATCATCGCCCGGGCGATCGGGGACGAGATCGAGATCTTGCCCGCCTTCACATCGGCTTCGTGCTCGCCGACGATCTGGTAGCGGCCCTCTTCCTCGGTGTCCTCGTCGACCACGGTGACGGTCGCGCCGAACTTGACCTGGTCCCCGCTGAGCTTGGACACGTCGATGACCTGGGCGCGGCTGATCTTGTCCTCGATCTCCGCGATCTGGCCTTCGATCCAGCCCTGACGCTCCTTGGCGGCATGATATTCCGCGTTCTCGCTGAGGTCGCCGTGTTCGCGGGCCTCGGAGATGGCGGCGATCACGCTGGGCCGTTCCACCGACTTCAATTGCTTAAGCTGATCGTCGAGGGTGCGGTAACCCTCGCCCGTCATCGGCACTTTTTCCATGTGGTCGTGATTTTTCTGGGTTGTCGCCCGGTAAACCGGAGAGGGGAACGAAGAGAAACTCTGGCGAAGCACTGGTCGCTGGGCGCGCGCGACCGGCCGAAGATGATAGAGCGCCCGGCTGAAAAACTCAAGGTCCCGAGGCCGGGACGCAGGTTCAGGCCGAGGGAGGTCGCACGGGCCGGTGACGTTCGTGCGACAGGGCGTTGGCCGGCGACGGGCGCGCAAAGGCGGCGCGCGACAGCCCATAGACGACCCAGCCTAGCAAAGCCGCGCCGATCAACGCGAACACAAGCGAGGCCAGAAGGGCACCGGCTGCCATGAAGGCGAGAACGAAGGCGATGGCCGAGCCAAGAATGGCGACGATCTGGATGATTTTCAGGCGCATGGAACCGGGAACGCGTCCAGTGCCGTGCGGTTGCGCGAGGAGAAGGTGCAGCCTCAGGCGTAGGCGTAGGGGCCGCCGCGCTCCAGAGCCCTTTGGTAGGCGGGGCGGGCATGGATGGCGGTCAGGAAGGCCTTCACCCGCGGCTTGTCCGGGCCGTAGGGGGCGCGGCTGCCCCCGGCCTCCAGCGGAAAGCTCATCATGATGTCCGCGGCCGAGAAGGCGTCTCCGGCGAACCAGCCGGTCTTGCCCAGCTCGGCCTCCCAGTATGCGGTGTGGGCGGCGATCTGGGGGTTGATGAAACTGGTCCCGGCCTTGTTCGAGATCGACTTCACGATGGGCTTGAGCAGGCCGGGGGCGCGGTCCGGCAGGGCCCCGAACACCAGCTTGAGCAACAGGGGCGTCATGGCCGACCCTTCCGCATAGTGCAGCCAGTAGGTGAAGCGTCGGCCGTCCGCCGTGCCCGCAGCCGGACGGAGCCCGGCGGCCGGCCAGGTCTCCAGCAGATATTCGACGATGGCCCCGGTCTCGGCCACGATGATGTCCCCGTCCTGGATCACCGGCGACTTGCCGAGCGGATGGATCGCCCGCAGCTCGGCCGGGGCCAGCATGGTCTTCGCATCCCGCTCGTAGCGCTTCACCTCATAGGGCAGGCCCATCTCCTCCAGCAGCCACAGCACGCGCTGGGACCGGGAGTTGTTCAGATGGTGGACAATGATCATGGCGGGCCCCCTCGGTTGTGTCGCGACACTAGGGGGCGTGACGTGGGGTCAGGCAAGCCCTCACCGGCGCGACCGGCCGCTCCACCGCTGCCGGGCGTGGGTTTCGGTCGCGTTCGGGCGGGGGCCGCCGCTGCCGGCCGGGCGGGCACCGTTGCGGCGGCTCTGCCACAGCTCGAAGGCCAGGGTGGCCAGTGCCAGCTTGCCGGCATGCCGTCCGGCGAAGCGGCGACCGCCTTTTGAAAGCAGAAGACCGCCCAAGGCGGTGGCGATTCGGGACAGGGCCATGGGTGTTCTCCTCAGGGGTCTTGGCTGCCCCTGACAACGGCCGGATACCGTCGAGGTTCACTTCCGTTGAGCCCGGTGATAGCGCGTGCTATCATCCCGCCATGGCGCAACTCCTTGTCAGAAACATTCCCGACCGCACGGTGCTGGCCTTGAAGGAACGGGCCGCCCGGCATGGCCGGAGCGTGGAGGCCGAGCACAGGGCGATCCTCGACGAGGTGCTGGTGTTCGACACCCTGAGTTTCTCGGAGCAGGCCGATATCCTGAGGGCCAAAACCAGCGGACGCTCCCTAGTGCCGAGCTGGGTCCTGATCCGCGAGGACCGGGACCGCCGGTGATCGTCGTCGACGCGTCGGTGGCGCTCAAATGGGTCTTCGACGAGGAGTACGGCGATGAAGCCGTGGCACTGAGAAACGCACCCGACGTGCCGATCGCGCCGACCCTGATGCTGATCGAGGCGGGCAATGCGCTCTGGCGACGCGTCGGCCGGGAAGAGTTGAATGCCGAGGAAGCCGCCGAACTTCTAAGGGTCCTGCATGGATTGCCGGTCGGCTATGTCGAGGAACAGGCCCTGGTCGCCCCCGCCCTTGCGCTGGCAACAGCGATGCAGCATCCGATTTACGAATGCATCTATCTGGCGCTCGCGCTTCAAGAGGATGTTCAGATCGCCACTGCCGATGTCCGGTTTGCAAGGAAACTGATCGCGCACGGCCATGGTGAGCGGTTGCGACTGATCGGAGAGCTATGACCCCCGAACCCCGCCTGACCAGCCTCGCCCACGGCGGCGGATGCGGCTGCAAGCTGTCGCCCGGCGTGTTGCGTGACATCCTCGCCGGCAAGCCCCAGTCCGCCGTCTTCGCCGATCTGATGGTCGGCAACGAGACCGCGGACGATGCGGCCGTCTGGCGGCTGAATGACGGGCAGGCACTGGTGGCGACGACCGACTTCTTCATGCCGGTGGTGGACGATCCGTTCGACTTCGGCCGGATCGCCGCGACCAATGCACTGTCCGACGTCTATGCCATGGGCGGACGGCCGATCTTCGCCCTCGCCCTCGTTGGCATGCCGGTCAATGTGCTGTCCGTCGAGACGATCGGCCGGATCCTGGCGGGCGGGGCCAGCGTCTGCGCCGCCGCCGGCATCCCCGTCGCCGGCGGCCATTCGATCGACAGTGTCGAGCCCATCTATGGGCTGGTGGCGCTGGGGCTGGTGCATCCGGACCGGGTACTGACCAATCGCGGGGCGCGCGAGGGCGACCTCCTGATCCTGACCAAGGGGCTGGGGGTCGGCATCCTCAGCGCCGCGCTGAAGCAGGAGCGGCTGGACGCCGACGGCTATGCCACGCTGATCGCCTCCACGACGCAGCTCAACAAGGTCGGGGCCGATCTGGCGGACCGGGACGACGTCCATGCGATGACGGATGTGACCGGCTTCGGCCTGCTGGGTCATGCGCTGGAGCTGGGGCGAGGGTCGGGCCTGTCGGTCGAGATCGAGGCGGAGGCCGTGCCGCTGCTGAACGGGGTCGAGGGGCTCGCGCGGGGCGGCCTGCGCACCGGGGCCTCGGGCCGCAACTGGACCAGCTATGGCGAGGGGGTGACCCTGCCGGCGGAGTTTGCGGACTGGCAGAGGGACCTGCTGACCGATCCCCAGACCTCCGGCGGCCTGCTGGTCGCGGTCGCGCCGGAGGCAGCTGATGCGGTCCTCGACCAGATCCGCGCAGCCGGCTTCGACCGGGCCGCCGTCATCGGCCGGGTCACGGCGGGCGCGGGCGTGAGGGTCGTTTGATCCGCCGCACCACCGACCTGTCGGCCGCCGCCCGGGCCGGGTTTGACGCCCTCATCGACGTGCGCAGCCCGGCCGAGTTCGCCGAGGATCACATTCCGGGTGCCATCAACCTGCCGGTGCTGGACGACGCCGAACGGGCCGAGATCGGCACGATCTATGTCCAGTCGTCAAAATTCCTCGCCCGCCGGATCGGGGCGGCGAAAGTGGCGCGCAACATCGCCGCCCATCTGGACGGGCCGCTGAAGGATCGCGACGGCAGCTTCCGCCCCCTGGTCCACTGCTGGCGCGGCGGGCAGAGGTCGGGGGCCATGGTCGCGGTGATGGACCAGATCGGCTGGCCGGTGACCGTGCTGGACGGCGGCTACATGACCTGGCGACGGACGGTGCAGGCGGCCCTGTACGCCCCGGACGGGCCGTGGCGGGTGGTGCTGCTGGACGGGGGCACGGGCTCGGGCAAGACGGCCCTGCTGGAGCGGCTGGCGGCGCGGGGCGTGCAGACGATCGATCTGGAGGGGCTGGCGGCGCATCGCGGCTCGCTGTTCGGAGCCCTGACTGACCGGGCCCAGCCGGCGCAGAAACTGTTCGAGAGCCGGTTGTTCGTGGCACTGGAGGGGCTCGACCCGGCCCGGCCCGTGGTGGTGGAAGCCGAGTCCAGCCGCATCGGCGCCCGCACCGTCCCGCCCGCCCTGTGGGCCGCCATGGGCCGGGCAGAGGTCATCGAGCTGTCGGCTCCGGTCGCGGCGCGCGCGGCCTTCTCGGCCCGGGTCTATGCCGACATTGCGGCGGACCCGGCGGGACTGGACGCCGCCCTGTCCCGCCTGCCTAGACATCATTCGAAAGAGACCCTCACGGGCTGGAAGGCGCTGGCGTCAGCGGGAGAGATCGAATCCCTCGCCGCCGCCCTGATCGCCGACCACTATGACCCCGCCTATCGCCGCATGACCGCCCGCCGCGACCGGCCCGTGCTGGGGCGGGTGGAGATGGCCGAGGTGTCGGAGGCGGAACTGGACCGGGCGGCGGGGGCATTGGCGGCTCTCATCTCCTCTTTCGTCATTCCGGGCGCAGCGTAGCGGAGACCCGGAACACGGCGGCGCCGAAGGCGATCTGTTCAGGCGAGATGTTTGAGACCGGGTCCGCGACAGCTTCGCGCTCCCGCGCGCCGCCCTGTTCCGGGTCTGCGTCTCGCTTCGCTCGCCTTCGCCCGGAATGACGAAAGGGGACGTCTGCTACGTCATCAAGCCGATGATCCGCTCCGCCGCTACCGCCGCGCCGTCTTCCTGCGCCGCCACGACGCCCAGCCGGGCCGCGGTCGCCGAGACTTCGGGGTCCGCCAGCAGCCGCTCCAGCACCGCCGCCACCCGGTCCGCCCGGTACCGGCCCCGCCCCAGCGTCGCCCCGCAGCCCAGCCGGACGACCCGGGCGGCGTTGTCGAACTGGTCGCCCAGATGGGGCACGACCAGCTGCGGCCGGCCGGACCAAAGGGCCTGCTGGGTCGTGCCAACCCCGCCCTGATGCACGATCGCGGCCGCGCGCGGGAACAGGCTGGAGAAGGGCGCATAGGGCAGGGCCAGCACATCGGGGCCGTCGCCGACCGACAGGTCGCCGTGGGGGCCCACCAGCAGCACGGCCCGGTGGCCCAGCCGGCGCGCCGCCTTCAGGCTCTCGCCATAGAAGCCGCCGGGGATATTCACCGCCGCGCTGCCGAGGGTGAACACGACCGGGGCCGGGCCGGCGTCGAGGAAGGCCTCCAGCGCGGGTGGCATGACGGCCGGCCCCCCGGCCTCGCTGTCAAAGGGGGCATAGCCGGTGACGGTGAAGCCCGGCGGTGAGTTCTGGCTGGGGCTGGCCCAGCAGGGGCGAATAGAGGCCCAGCGACAGCGGACGGCCGACCATGCCATCCAGCAACAGGTTCCGCTTCCCGGGCGGCAGTCCCATGCGGCCCCGGATCCGGTCCACCGGCCCTGTCCAGCGCCCTGTGCTGGCGCGCGCCATGGCGACCGTCAGGCGGTTCATTGCCAACTGGAGGCCCCCTTGCGCCGGGGCCAGCCACGGCGTGGCCGGCAGACGGGGCGGATCCCAGGCCGAGAAGACGATGGCGGGCTGCAGGGCCACGGGGATGAAGGGCAGGGCCAGGATCTCGGCCGCCATGACCGCCCCGGCCGCAAAGGTCGCGCCGACGATGGCGGAGGCTCCCGCGGCCACCTCGACCAGATCGCGCGCGGCCTGCTCCAGATGGGGCAGCACGATCCGCTCGAACAGGAAGACATTGGACCCGGCCACGCGCCGGGTCAGCTCGGCCGCGTCCATTCCCATCCCGGCCTGAAGGGCCTCAAGGCCGGGCCCGACGGCGTGGAACACCAGCCCCTCGGCGCGGACCTTGTCGCCGTATTCGGGCGAGGAGGCGATCTCGGCCTGGTACCCCCTGGCCTGCAGCGCCCGCCCCAGGGCGATGAAGGGATGCAGATCGCCCAGCGATCCGGCGGTGGCGAGGACGATGCGGCGCGGCATGGCCCGGCCTGTATCACGTTTTCCCTCTCCCGGCGGGCGAGGGAAGGCTCTAGCGTCACCGCCATGACCCGATCGCGCTCCCGCTCTATCTTCACCTCGCTCAGCCTTTGGGTGCTGCTGGCCCTCGTCGGCGGGCTGGCGGCGGGGGCCGCGGCGCAGCTGTACGGCATTCCCGGCGGGACCGGGACCATCGCCCTGATCGATGCCCTGGGCCAGCTGTGGTTGAACGCCCTGCGCATGACCATCATCCCGCTGGTCTTCAGCCTGCTAGTCACCGGCATCGCCTCGATCGCCGATGCGGCGGCGACCGGGCGGGTGGCGCTGAAGGCCGTCGGCGTGTTCGCCGTCCTGCTGGTCGGGGCCACCGTCTATGCCTTCGCGGCCTCGCTGGGCCTGCACATGCTCTGGCCGATCGTGCCCGAAGGGGCCACCGCCCTTCTGGCCGGGGCTCCGCCGGCGGCGGCGGCTGAGGTGGCGGCCAACGTCGGCGGCGGCGGGTTCGGCGCCTTCCTGACCAGCCTCGCCCCGTCCAATCCGATCCGGGCTGCGGCGGACGACGCCATTCTGGCCATCGTTGTCTTCGCCATCGCCTTCGGCTTTGCCACCACCCGGCTGGAGCCCCGGCTGCGTCAGCCCGTCGCCCTGTTCTTCGAGGGCGTGGCCCAGACGATGATCGTCATCGTCCACTGGGTGCTGGCCGTCGCGCCACTGGGCGTCTTTGCCCTCGCGCTCGGCGTCGGCCTGCGCGCCGGGCTGGGGGCGGCGGGGGTTCTGGGGCACTATATCGCCCTGGTCTGTCTGGCCCTGATCGGCCTGATCCTGCTGACCTATGTGGTGGCGGTGATCTGGGGGCGGATCGGTCTCGGCCGGTTCACGGCGGGGGCGGCCCCGGCCCAGGTGGTGGCCTTCTCGACCCAGTCGTCCCTCGCCTGCCTGCCGGTCATGGTCGATCGCGCGGTCGGGGCGCTGGGAGTCTCCACGGCGACGGCGGGTCTGGTCCTGCCGCTGGCGGTGGCGGTGTTCCGGATCACTTCCACCGTCGCCAATCTGGCGGTGGTGATCTACGTCGCCCGGCTGACCGGGACCGAGATCACCCTGACCACCATGCTGGCCGGCGGCCTCGCGGCCCTCGCCATCAGCGTCGGCACCGTGGGCCTGCCGGGCCAGATCAGCTTCTTCGCCTCCATCGCCCCCATCTGCCTCGCCATGGGCGTGCCGCTGGAAGTCCTGCCGCTGCTGCTGGCGGTCGAGGTGGTCCCGGACATCTTCCGTACCGTCGGCAATGTCACCGCGGACCTTGCCGCCGCCCGCATCGTCGAGGGGCGCACGGCCGATCAGGGGTCCGAAGCGACCCGCTGACGGCTCTGTCATCGGAGGGTCGCACGGCCATGCTTGAAGCGGAGCCGGTCGGGGGCCGTCGCCGCCGTCCGCCTGTAAGCCCAAGCGTGGAGTGTGACCCATGAACCCCGACCGTCGTGGCCTTCTGTTCGCCGCCGGGGGGCTGGCGATGACGCCCGCCTCGGCCATCGCCCGGGCCCTGTCCATCCCGGCGGATGTCCGCACCGGCACGGTCGCCGACGTCCAGCACGTCGTCATCCTGATGCAGGAGAACCGGTCCTTCGACCACTATTTCGGGACGCTGGCCGGGGTGCGCGGCTTTGGCGACCGCTTCCCCAATCCAGTCGCCGACGTCCCGGGCCGGGCCAACGCCACCGCCTGGGTCCAGGCCAATCCGCGCGGCCCCGACCGCCCGGCCATGGTCTCTCCCTTCGCCCTGAACACGGTCGAGGATTTCCGTCTCATGCGGGTGGAGGGCACGCCGCACAGCTGGCCGGACGCCCAGGCGGCCTGGGATCAGGGTCGGATGGCCGCCTGGCCCCTGACCAAGACCGAACATGCGATGGGCTATTTCCGGGCCGAGGACATCCCGTTCCAGTTCGCCCTGGCCGAGGCCTTCACCATCTGCGACGCCTATCACTGCGCCATGCAGACCGGGACCAACTCCAACCGGCTGTTCCTGTGGACCGGCACCAACGATCCCACAGGGACGAAGGGGGGGCCCTCCCTGTCCAACTCGCACGATGCCCTGGTCGCCGACGGCGGTCATCCGGACGGCTATCGCTGGACCACCTATCCGGAGCGGCTGCTTGAGGCCGGCGTCAGCTGGCGCATCTACCAAGACATGGCCGACAACTTCACCGACAACCCGGTGGCCGGCTTCCAGACCTTCCGCGACAGCCATGGGGGCGTTCCCGGATCGAATCCGCGTCTGGCCGAACTGGGTCTGAGCACCCGCCCGCTGGAGGGGTTGCGCGAGGATGTCCTCGCCGGAACCCTGCCGCAGGTGTCGTGGGTCGTGGCCCCGGCCGCGGCGTCCGAACACCCCGGCCCGTCCAGCCCGGCCCAGGGCGCGGACTATACCGCCCGGGTGATCGAGGCCCTGACCGCCGATCCGGCCGTCTGGGCCCGCACCGTCCTGTTCGTCATGTTCGACGAGAACGACGGCTTCTTCGATCACGTCCCGCCTCCGGCCCCGCCGTCGCGGGAGGGCCGGGTGCCGTCGCCCGCCTTCGGGGCGTCCAGCGTCGACACCACCGGCGAATACCATCTGGAGACGACCCCCAGCGAAGCCTCCACGGAACGGCCGGAGTTCGTCGGCCGCCCCTACGGCCTCGGCCCGCGTGTGCCGATGTATGTCGTCTCGCCGTGGAGCCGGGGCGGCTGGGTCAGTTCCGAGGTGTTCGACCACACCTCGGTGATCCGCTTCCTCGAGACCCGCTTCGGGGTTCATGAGCCGAACATCTCGCCCTGGCGGCGGGCGGTCTGCGGTGACCTGACCGGCGCGTTCGACTTCCGCACCCCCAATGCCCCGTTCCCGGCCCTGCCGCAGACGGCTGCGCTGGCCGCCCGCGCCGCGGACCTGCCGGGCCGCACAACGCCCGCGACGCCCGCGATGTCCGAGCCGCCGGTTCAGGCCATCGGTGTGCGGCGGTCCCGGGCCGTGCCCTACGGCCTGTCGGTGCAGGAGGGGCGTCGCGACGGCGCGGTCAGCCTGACCTTCGCCAATGCCGGACAGGCCGCCGCAGTGGTCCACGTTTATGACCGGCTGAGGCTGGACCGGGTGCCCCGCCGCTACACCGTGGGGGCCGGGGATCGTCTGGACGGTGTCTGGGAGGCCGGGGCCTATGATCTGTGGGTGCTGGGGCCGAACGGCTTTCACCGCCGGTTCGCCGGCGACGCGGGCCGTGACGAGCCCGCGCTGAGCCTGGGCCATCACCGGGGCGAACTGGTCCTGACCCTGGCCGGTGCCGACGGCAGGACGCATCGGCTGGAGGCCGCTGCTGACCCCTACCGACCCGGATCGGCCGGCTGGAGCGCGGACCTTGCCGCTGGGGCCCGTGTGACCCGCCGGCTCGGGCTCGCCACCCACGGCTGGTACGACCTGACCATGACGGGCGCCGACGGCTATGTCCGCCGCCTCGCCGGGCGGATCGAGACCGGGGCGGACTCCATCAGTGATCCGCTGATGGGCGGACCGGCCGCCATGGTTCAGGCCTGAGCGGGACCGGCGAGGGCCGGATCAGGGCCGGTTCGTCGGGGCTGGGGCCGCGCTGGAGACCTGGGTTAGGGTGCATCCCCCGCCCACCCCGGTGGCGTCGGCGCAGGCGAAGGCCTCGGACGCCCCGTCCCTGACCCGGACGACATAGCCTTCAGCCCCCGAACACTTCGCCTCATAGTAGGTACCGTTGGCGCTCGCCCCCATGTAGCGGCCGCCGTCCACGACGCAGCCGGCTCCGGCGGTCCCGCCGAGCATCTCCGAAAGCGTCGCATACTGTTCGGCCGTCGTGGTGAAGGCGCAGGTTGATCCGGCGCTGACCACCGCCAGACAGGGGATCTTGCTCCAGCCCGTCGCGGTCTCGGCGATCCGCGCACCGTCGCGCCCGGCGCAGCCGATCTCGTAGATGGCGCGACCCTCGACCTGTCCGATCGCGCGGCCTTCGTCCACCACGCAGATGACCCCCGCGGCGGCGGCATAGCTCGCCATCGCGGCGTCGACGTTCAGATTGGCCGGCAGGGTGCAGGAGGCGGGCGGCCGCGCCGAAGGATTGGCCTCGAGGGCATGGGCGGCGGCCGTGTTGGCGACGACGCAGCCGGTCGCGACAGGGGGCTCCGAAGCCGTGACCAGATAGCCCGGGCCGCTCGCGCAGGCCGTCTCATACAGGTTCAATCCGTCATCGGTCCGACCCAGCAGGATGGCCTCCGTGACCTCACAGGTGACCCCGGCTCCCGTTGCCGCCTCCCGCGCGGCGGCGGCGTCACCGCGCAGGCGCGTCGCCCGTTCGCGCTCGGACTCACGGGCGGCGTCGGACAGGGCCTTTTCGATGTTGCGCCGGTACTCGTTGTTCGCCCCCATGCCGAAGGAGTCTGCCGGGTTCGTGACCGGGCCCACGGGGCCAGTCTGTGCCCGGCCCGGTGTGGCCACGAACATCAAGCTGGTCGCAAGGACCGTGAGGATCATGTTGAGGATGGGGGCTCTGGTCATTGGCGTGTCTTCCCGGTTGTTTTGACGCAACGATTGGCCCGCCTGACAGCGCTGTCAACCGTGCCGTCAACGGATCGGGCACCGTAATGCTCTCCGTGTCAGCCGATTGCGTGGGCTGATCCGACCCCGGTGAGCGGCCAGACGCTCATGGACCTCGTCAGTGCGCGTAGCTCTGGATCGGCCGCACATCCAGGGTGTCAGCCTGGATCGCCCCGATCCCCTGCGCCGCCGCCAGCGCCCCGGCGGCGGTGGTGTAGTAGGGGATCTTCATCATCAGGGCGGTGCGGCGCAGGCTGAAACTGTCCTGCAGCGACTGCTTGCCCTCGGTGGTGTTGATGACCAGCTGGACGTCGCCGTTCTTCATCGCGTCGACGATGTTGGGACGGCCCTCCAGCACCTTCTTGACGAAGCCGACCGGCAGGCCCTGCTGCACCAGCCAGGCGTGGGTGCCGCCGGTGGCGATGACCTCGAACCCCTGTTTGAGCAGCAGGGCGACGGCCTCGACGATGAAGGGCTTGTCGTCGTCCTTGACCGAAACGAAGGCGCAGCCCGAGACGGGCAGGGTGGTGCCGCCGCCGATCTGGGACTTGGCGAAGGCGCGGGCGAAGGCGGGGGCCATGTCGGGCTCGCCGTCGCGCTTCCAGTCCAGGCCCATGACCTCGCCGGTCGAACGCATCTCGGGGCCGAGGATGGTGTCGACCCCGGCGAAGCGGGCGAAGGGGAAGACGGCTTCCTTGACCGCGATATGATCATAGGGGACGTCGGCCAGGCCGAACGATTTGAGCGGCACCCCGGCCATCACCTTGGCGGCGATCGAGGCGATCGGCTGGCCGATGGTCTTGGCCACGAAGGGCGCCGTGCGGGACGCGCGCGGGTTGACCTCCAGCACGAAGATGCGCGGGTTGTCGCTGTGCGGCTCCTCGATGGCGAACTGGACGTTCATCAGGCCGCGCACCTTCAGGGCCCGGGCCATGGCCTCGGTCTGGCGCTTCAGCTCCTGCACGATCTCGGCGGACAGGGAGAAGGGCGGCATGGAGCAGGCGCTGTCGCCCGAATGCACCCCGGCCTCCTCGATGTGTTCCAGCACGCCCGCGACGAACACGGTCTCGTCATCGCACAGGGCGTCGACGTCCACTTCGGTGGCCCGGTTCAGATAGTGGTCGATCAGGACGGGGTCATCGCCCGACACCCGCATGGCCTCGCCGACGTAGCGGTCCAGCTGCTCGCGATCGTGGACGATCATCATCCCCCGCCCGCCCAGCACATAGGAGGGACGCAGGACGACCGGATAGCCGACCTCGTCGGCCTTGTCGGCCGCTTCCTGGGCGCTGCGGGCCAGACCGTTCGGCGGCTGCATCAGGCCGATGTCGGTCAGCATGACCTGGAACCGCTCGCGGTCCTCGGCCAGGTCGATGGAGTCGAGGCTGGTGCCCAGGATCGGAATGCCGTCCTCGTGCAGGGCGTGGGCCAGCTTCAGCGGGGTCTGGCCACCGAACTGGACGACGACGCCGATCAGGTCGCCGGAGGAGCGTTCGACCTCGATCAGCTCCAGCACGTCCTCGGCCGTCAGCGGCTCGAAATACAGGCGGTCCGAGGTGTCGTAGTCGGTGGAAACGGTCTCGGGGTTGCAGTTGACCATGATCAACTCGACGCCGATGTCGGCAAAGGCGAAGGCCGCGTGGCAGCAGCAGTAGTCGAACTCGATCCCTTGCCCGATCCGGTTCGGACCGCCGCCCAGGATGATGGCCTTCTTCCTGTCGGTCGGCTGTGACTCGCACTGGGGGATCTGGCCGAGGGCCCCGGTCTCATAGGTCGAGTACATATAGGCGGTGGCGCTGGCGAACTCGGCCGCGCAGGTGTCGATGCGCTTGAACACCGGGCGGACGTCGAGCGCGCGACGGGCGTGGCGGACGGCCTTTTCGGTCGTGCCGGTCAGCTGGGCCAGACGGGCGTCGGAGAAGCCCTTGGCCTTCAGCTTGCGGAAGTCGGTGGGCTCGGTCGGCAGGCCCTGGACGCGGACGTGGCCCTCGGTCCGCACGATGTCGGCGATCTGGCGCAGGAACCAGGGCTCGTAGGAACAGGCGGCATTGACCTCCTCGACCGACAGGCCGTGGCGGAAGGCCTGGGCGATGACGCGGATGCGGTCGGGGGTCGGGCTGCCCAGCGCGCGCACGACGGCGGCGCGGGCCGAGGCCTCGTCCTCGACATCGACCGTGCCCTCGATCTCGATTTCGTCGAAGCCGGACAGGCCGGTCTCGAGGCCGCGCAGGGCCTTCTGCATCAATTCCTGGAAGGTCCGGCCGATGGCCATGACCTCGCCCACCGACTTCATCGAGGTCGACAGGGTGGCCTCGGCCCCCGGGTATTTCTCGAAAGCGAAACGGGGGATCTTGGTGACGACATAGTCGATCGACGGCTCGAACGAGGCCGGCGTCACCATGGTGATGTCGTTGGTCAGTTCGTCCAGCGTGTAGCCCACGGCCAGACGGGCGGCGACCTTGGCGATCGGGAAGCCGGTGGCCTTTGAGGCCAGGGCGGAGGAGCGCGACACGCGCGGGTTCATCTCGATCACGACCATGCGGCCGTCGGCCGGGTTGATGGCCCACTGGACGTTGGAGCCGCCGGTCTCGACACCGATCTCGCGCAGGACGTTGATGGAGCCCGTGCGCATGCGCTGGTACTCCTTGTCCGTCAGGGTCAGGGCCGGGGCGACGGTGATGGAATCACCGGTGTGGACGCCCATCGGGTCGATGTTCTCGATGGAGCAGATGATGATGCAGTTGTCCGCCTTGTCGCGGACCACCTCCATCTCATACTCCTTCCAGCCCAGCACGCTCTCCTCGATCAGCACCTCGGTGGTGGGGCTGAGGTCGAGGCCGCGCAGGACGATCTCCTCGAACTCCTCGCGGTTGTAGGCTATGCCGCCGCCGGTGCCGGCGAGGGTGAAGCTCGGGCGGACGATGGCGGGCAGGCCGACGAACTCCAGCCCGTCCAGCGCCTCCTCGAGGGTATGGGCCGCCTTGGACTTGGGCGATTCCAGCCCCAGCTTGTCCATGGCGTCGCGGAATTTTTGCCGGTCCTCGGCCTTGTCGATGACGTCCGCTTTGGCTCCGATCATCTCGACGCCGTATTTGGCCAGCGCGCCCGAGGCATCGAGCGCGAGCGCCGTGTTCAGCGCCGTCTGGCCGCCCATGGTCGGCAGCAGGGCGTCCGGGCGTTCCCTGGCGATGATCCGCTCGACGAACTCGGGCGTGATCGGCTCGATATAGGTCGCGTCCGCCATGTCCGGATCGGTCATGATGGTGGCCGGGTTGGAGTTGACCAGGATGACCCGGTACCCCTCGGCCTTCAGCGCCTTGCACGCCTGCACGCCCGAATAATCGAACTCGCAGGCCTGGCCGATGACGATGGGTCCGGCCCCGATGATCAGGATAGACTGAATGTCCGTACGTTTGGGCATCTCAGCCTCCCTCTAGTTGGTCACGACCGCGCACTCCCAGCCGTCGTAGTCGAGCTGGAAGGCCGCGGCCCAGGATTGCATCATGGCGCTCACGGGGGCGAAGGACCCCTCGTCGACCGCCATGGTCGTTTCAAGAATGGTGCAGTCGTCCTGACCGCGGGTCAGGAAGCCGGCGCGCCGGGCGACCTCGTTCAGGTCGTCGTGGTCGCCTTCGCCGTAGAAGTAGAACAAGGTGTGGCGCGGCGTGATCCCGGTATCGCCATGAGTCAGCAAGGACGCGCGGATCATCGCGTCCCGGTCCTCATGGCTGATGATGTCCTCGTCCAGGGTCGTCTCTCTCGCGCGAAAGCCCGGCGACGCGTGTTGCGGGCCGGATGCGTTCGGGTTGTCGGCTAAGCGGCCCGTTTAGAGAGACCTCCCGGCCGGCGCAAGGATTGGCGTGGCGCTGCGGACACAAGATGAAATTCAGGCCAAAAGCGGTCGCTTTGGGGCGGAACTGTCCCACTTCGGCTGCATTTGCCGACAATGTGACGGGGACGCGTCAGGCTGGCGACAGTCATTGTCCCATCTCGCTGTTTTCCAACACTGTGCCCGCGCCCGGCGGGCTCGAGAGGTCGCTTATGAGTTCATCAACGGAATTCGCTTCTGCGCAGCACCATCCTTGGCGGCGCGATAACTGCGTTGGCCCTGAGTGCGTCGACCCTGGCCTTCGCCCAGGACGCGGTGCCCCAGGACGAAGCCACCAGCCTCGGCGACGTGGTGGTCACCGGTTCACGCATTCCGCGCCCGAATCTGGAGCAACCCACGCCCGTCGCCACAATCTCGTCCGAGGCGATCGAGACCGCGGGTACCCAGGATCTCGGCTCCATCCTGGCGGAACTGCCGTCACTGAGCTCTAACTCGACTGTGCGCGGCAACTCCGACAGCTTCGGCGATTCCGGCGGCCTCAACTTCCCCGATCTGCGCTCGCTGGGCGCATCGCGCACCCTGACGCTGGTGGACGGCAAGCGCCACGTGGGCGGTGACGCCGGCAATGCGGCGGTCGACCTCAACGCCATTCCGGCTGGATTGGTCGATCGGGTCGAGGTGATCACCGGCGGCGCATCGGCGATCTACGGCTCCGACGCGGTCTCGGGCGTGGTCAACATCATCCTGAAGGACGACTATGAAGGGGCCGAGTTCACCGCCCAGGGCGGCATCTCGGACTCCGGCGACGCGGGCAACTATTCGGGCAACGCCGTCTTCGGGCGCAACTTCCTGGACGGGCGCCTGAACGTCACGGGTACCTTCTTCTACGACCATTCCGATCAGGTTCTGGCTTCGGACATCGCCGCGCTGCGTGACATCGGCACGATCGTGAACCCGCAGGACACCGGCCCGGACGACGGCATTCCCGACCGCATCCTGGTCCCCAACGTTTTCAGCGATTTCCTCGATGAAAACGCGGTGATCCTCGACTGGAACACCTTCGATATCATCACGGCCTTTCGCAACAACGGCACACCGGTTGCCCAGCGTCCGCGTCTCGGTGACAACAGCTTCGCGTTCGGCAGTTTTGCGGACTGCGACACCTGTGTCGCTCTGGACGACTATGTCGTGCTGCAGCCCGAGACCGACCGCTACGGCACCAATGTCCGGCTGCGCTATGACCTGACCGACAACGTCACCGCCTATTTCGACGGAAAATATGTTCGCTCGGAAATCCTGGACTTCGTCCAGCCGTCCTTCACCTTCGGCGACTATCTGATCCAGCCGGACAACGCCTTCATCACGCCGGAAATCGCCGCCGTGGTCGGGGGCCGCGAGATCACGTTCGGCCGCTTCAACAGCGACGTCGGCGTGCGCATCAACGACATCACCCGCGAGACCTATCGCGGCGTGGCAGGCGTTCGCGGCGAGTTCGAGACCGCCTTCGCCGACATCGATTGGGACCTGTCCTACAACTACGGCGAGACGCAGAACGAGTTCGTCTCGCTCAATGGCCTGATCCCGGGCAACTACGCCGCGGCAATCGACTCCGTGCGCCTGGCGGACGGCACCATCCAGTGCCGCAGCCAGACGCCGGGACCGGACCAGACCAACGAGACCTGCGTGCCGTTCAACCCGTTCGGCCAGCAGAACAGCCAGGCTGCCATCGACTATGTGAACTATGAGGCGACCCGGACGCACACGATCACCCAGGAAGTGATCACCGGCGTGTTCGGCTTCGACACCTCGAAGTTCTTCTCGCTGCAGGGCGGGCCGCTGGGTTTTGCCGGTGGTTTCGAATACCGCAAGGAAACCAGCGAGAACATCAACGATCCGATCGTCAAATCGGGCATCACCGAGAATGCGCCGCAACCCGACGCCTTCGGCGAGTTCGATGTCACCGAAGGGTTCGTCGAGTTCAACGCGCCGCTGCTGGCCGACCTGCCCTTCGCCTATCGTCTGTCGGTTGACGGTGCCTATCGCTATGCGGACTATTCGACCGTCGGGGGTGCCGAGGCGTGGAAGGTGGGCGCGATCTACGCCCCGGTCCGCGATGTCTCGTTCCGCGGCACCTATTCGCGCGCGGTCCGGGCCCCGAACATCACCGAGGCCTTCCTGCCGGCGACGGCAGGCTTCTTCTCGGTGACCGATCCCTGCGACGTGGACAACATCCAGGCCGATCCGGACCGGGCCCCCAACTGCGCCGCCGACGGCGTCCCCGCCGGCTTCGTGGCCAACACCAACGTCTCGATCGAGGGCGTGTCGAGCGGCAATGCGAACCTGGATGCGGAAGAAGCCGAAAGCTTCACCTACGGTGTGGTGCTTCAGCCGCGCTGGCTGCCGGGCGTCACCTTCACCGCCGACTACTATGACATCCAGATCGACAACGCGATCGCCGAGATCGGTGCCCAGGATATCATCGACAACTGCTACGACGCGTCGGGCGGGCTGGACGGAAACTTCTGCTCGCTGTTCACCCGGGGTGCCGACGGCAACATCGACGGCGTGACCACCACCTACGTCAACGCCGCGGCGCTGACGACCAAGGGCTGGGACTTCGAGTTGACGACCAGCCGCGAACTGGATCCGTCCAACTGGACCTGGCTGGCCGGTCGCGTGACCACGTCGCTCGCTGCCAACTACCTGGAAGAGCTGAACTTCTTCGCCTTCGCCGATCGTCCTGACGAGATCGACATCGAGGCGGGCGAGGTCGGCGATCCGGAGTGGTCGTACAAGTCGCGCATCACCTGGGACAACGGCACCTGGGCCGTCACCGGCGAGACCCGCTACGAAGGCCGTGTCGCCCGCTACGACGTCACACCGACGCCGGGGGTCAATACCGCCGAGTCGATCATGCCGAACTCGGTCGGGGCCCAGACCTATCATGACCTCGTGGTGCGCTATCGCATCAACGACGGCCTGTGGGCGGCGTCGAACGTCGAGCTCTTCGCCGGTGTGAACAACATCACCGACAAGGACATCCCCTACGGCCTGTCCGGCAACGGTACGTCGTCGTCCTACGAACTCTACGGCCGCCAGTTCTTCGGCGGCATCCGCGCCCGCTTCTAGGAAAGCGCGACCGGATGGAAGATGGGGGCGGCCCGCAAGGGCCGCCCCCTTTTTCATGCCGTCTGTGCGGTGTGCCTGCGTGGCTCAATAGCTGCCGGCCACCCGCAGGAAGAAGAAGCGCCCGACCGAGGAAACCGGCGTGGCCACATTGGCGAAATAGGGCTGTTCGTCGGTGATGTTGTTGACCCCGACGGTCACCGAATAGCCCTCCTTGACCGCCCAGCGGACCGAGGCGTTGTGGCTCCAGAACTCGTCCACAAAGGCAGGGTCATACTGGTCGATATCCTCGATCGGGGTCGAGACGAGGGTCTGTTTCGACTGGTAGTTCGAGAACCACGAGACGGTGAAGTCCTCGATCTCCCACTGCAGGGAGGCGTTGAAGGCCCATTCCGGGAAGCTCTGTTCCAGCTTGACGGGGTTGGCCAGCTCGGGATCGGTGACGAAGGGATAGTTGTTCCGGTCCTCGATGTAGGTGCCGCTGACGCTGGCGAACAGCGAACCCCAGCCGGGGCGGCTCAAGTCGGCGAAGTCGAGCGCATAGTTGACATCGAAATCGACGCCTGAGGCCTCGAGACCCGAGAAGTTCAACTGGGTCTGCAGCAGATAGTTGAAACCGAGATAGGTGGGTGACGAGGCCGTGCGGTTGCGCGTGAACAGGGCGCAGTACTGGTTGTTCAGATCCGGCGCGTCATAGCAGGAGTTGACGATGTCCTGGGCTCCCACGGCGGCGATCGCGTTCTCGATCTCGATAGACCAGTAGTCGACCGTGGCCGTGAAGCCGTCGAGGAAGCGCGGCTTGAGCACCACCCCATAGGTGATGGACTCGGCCTCCTCCTCCTGCAGGTTGGGGTTGCCCCCGGTCTGGCCGGTGAAGCGCGCCGTCAGCGGGTCGGAGAAATTATAGGCCCCCGTAATGCCGAGGTCGGCCCGGCAGTTGGCGAGGCGGTTGGCCGGGTTCGGGCCGGCGTCGACATTGACCTGGTCGCACGGGTCGACCGGGCGGAAGACCGCGGAGCTGAGCGGGGCGAACAGCTCGGCAATATTGGGGGCCCGGATGGCCACGGCATAGCCGCCGCGGAAGCGGATATCGTCGACGGGGGCCCATATGGCGTCGGCCTTCCAGGTCGAGGTCTCGCCGACCGTGGAGTAGTCGCCCACGCGACCCGCGACGCTGAGGTTCAGCACCTCGGCGAAGGGAGCCCCTGACAGGATCGGGAAATTCAGCTCGAGGAAGGCCTCGGAAACATCGAACCCACCCTCGGTGATGGATGTGGACTGATACTGGAAGGTGTAGCCCAACCGGTCGTATTCATCGGGGATGAACTCGGAGTTCTCCTCCCGGTATTCGGCGCCGGCGGCAAACCCGATCGGTCCGCCGGGCAGGCTGAACCATTGCGAGAAATCGCCGACCAGGGTCGCGGCCAGCACCGTCTGGTCGATGGTCGAGGTATCCAGGGTTTCGTAGCGCAGGAACTCCAGTCCCTCGGCGCTGGAGGATCCAACCCCGAACAGGTTGATCGGCCGGCAGGGGGAGCCCGCCCCCGGGGTGAAGGTTGTGAAGCCGCCGAACTGTTCGATTGTCGCGCCGGGACCGAAGTTCGCGGTGTCGGTCAGATAGGAGTACCGGGGGAAGGCGGTCGGATCGAGCGTGGAGCGGCAGACGATCTCGCCATTCGGGGCCCGGACGGCGTCGATGGCGGCGAAGTAGCGATCCTCGAGGCGGGCAAAACCCCGCGTCTCCTGTGTGGTCTGGCCGTAGTTGAGCGAGACGTCATAGGACCAGCCATTGGAGAACTCTCCCGTGAAGCCGACCACGCCGCGCAGGGTCTCGCGTTCGCTGGAGGCCTCCGGGTCGAACAGGTCGATGTTGTCGCGACCGATGGTCACGAGGGAGGAGGCATCGCCGTTGCCGGCCGCAATCTCGGCGTCGACGATGTCGCGAATGGCGTCCGGAATATACGGGTTGTCCAGCGCGATCGGGATGGAGTCGTCGAAGGTATTGTAGGGGTTGTAGGTGACCCCGCGGTTGAAGGCGTACTTCAGGTCCGCGTAGGGCTTGAACAGCGGCGACACCTCATAGTTCAGCAGGAGGTTGATGTTCATCGCCGTGTCTTCGGGCAACAGCGTCTGGTTGCTGAAGCTCTGGGGACTGCCGTCGCCGCCGAAATGCTCGGTGAAGGCCCCGATCAGGCCGTCGCGGAAGGGACGGATGGCACCTGTCACCGGGTCGGCGACCCAGCAGCCGACCGGGAAGCCGCCGCCGGAGCCCCGGCCGCCGACGCTCTGCAGACAGTCGAAGGTGCCATTGTTGTCGAGGTCCGGCGTGGTGGCGAAATCGCCGGGTCCGCCCGCGAAACCGTAGCCGTAAGGGTCATAGCCGATCAGACCGCCGATGCTGGCGATCGAGAAGGTCGGGTATTCGCCATAGAAGCGGGTCGGGGCCGCCTGGGCCCGGGCGAGGAGGGCAGCCGGCGTATTGGCGAAACGGGGCGTGCCGTCGGACAGGAGGATCGAACGGCCCTGCGCCTGGGACAGGGTCACGCCGGGGGGAAGCGGGTCGCCGATCTGGTAGATGGCTGCCGGGTTACGCTTGTCGTCGGCCACCCGGTTGTTGGCCGCCCAGTCGCGATCCCCGTAGTAGAGGGCCGCAGAGTGGCTGACCTGGGCGGAGACAGCGATATTGCCGCGGCCATTGTCGAAGTCCCGACCCTGGAGAAAAGAGCCGTAGATCTCCTCGGTGTCGCCCTGGCCCGAAAGGCCGGTCTGGAACTGCCACTCGGTGCCGACGAAGTCCTTCTTCAGGATGAAGTTGACCACGCCGGTTACGGCATCCGAGCCGTACACGGCCGAGGCACCGCCGGTCAGGATTTCGACCCGCTCGACCAGGCCGGACGGAATGGTCGAGATGTCGACGGCGGCCGATCCGGGCTGGCCGGACACATGGCGACGGCCGTTGACGAGCACGAGCGTCCGGTTGGCCCCCATACCCCGGAGGTCGAGCGTGACCGATCCGCCGTTCGCCTGGGCTGTGCTCTCGGAAGCCTGCAGCGCGGGGATGGTGTCCAGCGCGTCCGCGACCTCGGTGATGCCTTGCAGCGCCAAGGTCTCCGCATTGACGACCTGGACCGGCTGGGGCGCGTTTTCGGGCAGGGTGGCGATGCGCGAACCGGTGACCACGATCTCGTCGACCGCGGTGGCTCGCGTTTGCGGGTCCTGGGCCAGCGCGGGTCCGGCGGCCAGCGCCGTGACCGCGGCTCCCATAAGGAACTTTGTCCGTGTCGTGATTTTACCCAGCATGATTATTCCCCTGAGCCGACGAACCGACCGCCGGCGGGGGAGTTTTTTTGCTGCGATGCAACAGCGTCAATGCCGCAGATGCAAAACTTTGGATTTCATCGCTATGTGGTCACCGATTTGACACAATCTGTTAACGAAAGTTAACAGCATGCTTCATGCCGTCTCGGGGGGTGGCGCGTGCGCTGAAATCCACGCCGGCAGCGCTTCGATCGACTCCAGCAGACCGAAGCGGGGGTGATCGACAGGCGCGTCGGCAACCTCGTGGGCCCAGGTGACCGCATAGGGGATGTGGACCCCGAAGGCCCCGGCCTGGATGGCCGGAATGATGTCGGACTTCACCGAGTTGCCTGCCATCACCGCCTCTTCCGCGCCGGTGCCGTGACGGGCGAAGATCCGCCGGTAGGTCTCCCGGTCCTTTTCGGACACGATCTCCACGGCCGCAAAGAGGTCTCCAAGGCCGGAAGCTGCCAGTTTGCGCTCCTGATCCAGCAGGTCGCCCTTGGTGATGAGCACCAGTCTGTATCGCTCCGCCAGTGCATGCAGGGCCTCGTCGACACCGGGCAGGGTCTCGACGGGATGGGCGATCATCTCCCGACCGGCGGCGAGGATTTCCCGCACCACGCCCGGCGGCGGGTCGCCCTCGCAAAGCTCCATGGCCGTCTCGATCATCGACAGGGTGAACCCCTTGATGCCGTAGCCGTAGAGCCGCAGGTTCCGCCCCTCGACCTCGGCCAGACGCGCCTCGATCATCGCATTGTCGTGCTCGCCCAGCAGGTCGAGGAACCGCGCCTGCGTCAGACGGAAGATGGTCTCGTTGTGCCAGAGGGTGTCGTCGGCATCGAGGCCGATGGTGGTGATGGGCATGGCGCGGGTCCGGTTGCGGGCTCTCGCTCTCGCGCGGGCGCGCAGGACGGTCAACGGGTCGCGTTGCCGATCGCGGCCACAACCGTCATGCGGTGAGGATGACTGACAGTGAGAAGCAAGACGCCGCCGTGGTGATCGGGGCCTCGGGCGGGGTCGGCGGGGCCGTCGCGGACGCCCTTGAAGCCGCGGGCCAGTATGCCGTGGTGCACCGATTTGCCCGGACGCTGACGGGTGCGGCCCGTCTGGACCTCGAGGACGAGGGCACGATCGCGGCCGCCGCCGCACGCGTCGCCGCAGGCCCGGCTCCCGCACTGATCTTTGTCGCCACCGGGGTCCTGCATCACGGCCACGATCCGGAGCGGTCGTACCGGGCTATGACAGCCGAACATCTGATGCGGGACTACAGGATCAATGCCGTGGGGCCCGCCATGGTCGCGAAGTATTTCGCGCCGCTGCTGCCCCGCGACCGACGCGCGGTCTTCACCGCCCTTTCGGCGCGTGTGGGGTCGATCGGGGACAACCGGCTGGGGGGCTGGCACAGCTATCGGGCGTCGAAGGCCGCGCTGAACATGATTCTCCGCAATCTGGCCATCGAACTGGCTCGCTCGCATCCGATGGCCGTGGTCGCGGGCCTGCATCCGGGGACGGTCGCCACAGACCTGAGCGGGCCGTTCCAGAAAGGGCTGTCGGCGGGCAAGCTGTTCACCCCGGCCTATTCCGCCGAACGCCTGTTGGCCGTGCTGGACGGACTGACGCTGGCAGACAGTGGCGGTGTGTTCGCCTGGGACGGCGCACGGGTGCCGGAATAGCCGCCGGCGCGTGGGCCTCGCCCTCGTTCCGAAACGGGTTTGACCCGGGGCCGTCCCGTCTGTAGCAACGCCGCCGTTTGTTCGCCGGGATTCGGTGTAAGGGAACGGCCATGACCGAAACACTCCTCCCCGGCTGCACAGGCGTGCTGGCCCTGTCTGACGGCACCATCTTTCAAGGGATCGGTGTCGGTGCCACCGGATCGGCCCTCGGCGAGGTGGTCTTCAACACCGCGATGACCGGCTACCAGGAGATCCTGACCGACCCCAGCTACATGAGCCAGATCCTGGCCTTCACCTTCCCGCATGTCGGAAACACCGGCACGAATCTGGAAGACCTTGAGCAGATGGGTGGCGGATCGGACACCTCGGCCCGTGGCGCGATCTTCCGCGACCTGCCGACCGATCCTGCTAACTGGCGCAGCGATGCCGATCTGGATGGCTGGATGAAGCGGCGCGGTGTGGTGGGGCTCGCCGGGATCGATACCCGGGCCCTGACCCAGCGCATTCGCGATCACGGCGCTCCGCACGCCGTCATCGCCCACGATCCGGACGGACGGTTCGACCTCCCGGCCCTGGTCGCCGAGGCGAGGGGCTGGACCGGTCTGGTGGGCCTCGATCTGGCGAAACCGGCCTCGACGCTGCAGGCGTTTGAATGGGACGAGGGGCTCTGGGAATGGCCGGAAGGCCACCCGAAGACGACCGGCCGCAAGAGCGTCGTGGTCATCGACTATGGTGTTAAGCGTAACATCCTGCGGGCCCTGGCCTCGACCGGAGCGAAGATCACCGTGGTTCCGGCCACGACCAAGGCCGAAGAGATTCTCGCCCGCGCACCCGATGGCGTGGTGCTCTCCAACGGTCCCGGCGATCCGGCCGCCACGGGCGAGTATGCTGTCCCCGAGATCCGCAAATTGGTGGACAGCGGCAAGCCGGTGTTCGGGATCTGCCTGGGACACCAGATGCTCGCTTTGGCCCTTGGGGCGAAGACGGTGAAGATGGATCAGGGCCATCACGGGGCAAACCATCCCGTGAAGGACCTGACGACCGGCAAGGTCGAGATCGTTTCGATGAACCATGGCTTCACCGTGGATCGCGACAGCCTGCCGGATGCGGTGATGGAGACCCATGTGTCCCTGTTCGATGGCACCAACTGCGGTATCAAGCTGCGGGATCGTCCGGTGTTCAGCGTCCAGCACCATCCCGAGGCTTCCCCGGGGCCGACCGACAGCCTGTATCTGTTCGATCGTTTCGCCGCGATGCTGGATCGCTAGCCGGGCATCGGACTGTCACCAGTCTGTGCTAGACTGGGGGTGTGATTTTCCGAGCCCTTATCCTGTTCGTCCTGACTCTGGCCCTGGGGGCCTGCGCCAGCGGCGCACGCTCCTCGTTTGATATCCAGGATCGTGAAACCGCGAGGCCCATGGGTCTGGTGTCGGCACCCGGGCATCCCATCCGCGTATATCTCGATGCGGAGGACCGGGCGGCCCTGTTCCAGCAAGGGTTTCGCGAGGGTGTCCCGGTCGGGCCGGACGGCCGGCTGGATTTCATCGCCCTGTCCGGCGGGGGCTCGAACGGGGCATTTACGGCCGGGCTGATGAAGGGCTGGAGCGAGACGGGGGAACGGCCGGACTTCGAGGTCGTCACCGGCGTGTCCACGGGGGCCCTTGCCGCCCCCTTCGTCTTTCTGGGGTCGGCCTATGACGATGAACTGGCCGAAGCCTACACCGGCGGTGCCGCCGCCGGCCTGCTGCAACCCCAGGGGTTGGGAGCCTTGATCGGATCCGGCATCTACAGGCCCGAGCCGCTTCGGGCCCTCGTCGAACGCTATGTCGATGCCGGAATGCTGGCGGCCGTGGCGGCGGAGTATGCGAAGGGCCGGGTGCTTCTCGTCGCCACAACGGACCTTGATTCCCAGCGGGGGGTGAGTTGGGACATGGGGGCCATCGCAACCCACGGGACGCCCGAGGCCCTGGCCCTGTTTCGCAGTGTCCTCGTGGCTTCGGCGAGTATTCCCGGGGCCTTCCCCCCCGTGTTGATCCCCTCCGACAACGCCGGCCTGGCCTTTGAGGAAATGCATGTCGACGGGGGAGTGACGACACCGTTTCTGGCCGTGCCCGAAACCCTCTGGGCCTTCCGGGAGCCTTCGGGGACCCTGCGCGCTGCCCGTTTCTACATTGTCATCAACGGACGTACGAACCCGGTATTCGACATCACCCGGGACACGCCCCAGAGCGTCCTGGGACGCAGCATCGACATTCTGCTGCGGGCATCCCTGGTCACCACGCTCGAAGGCAACAGGGCCTTTGCCGACCGGAACGACCTGTTCTTCCGCTATGCGGCCCTGCCTGATGATTCCGAGGCTTCAGCGCTCGATTTCAGCGTGGAATCAATGACGGCCGTCTATGAGACGGGCCGCAAGGGTGCGTTGGACGGCAGCGCCTGGCGCTGACCGGGTCCGGCCGGTGTCTCTTTCACGGCAGGGGGGCGAAGCTTCTGTCTTCCCGCACGGCGCAGGCTCTGCGCACTGCGACCGGGGCGGCGTGAAGCCAATAGTCCGCGTCTTCCGGTCGATCGGCACGCTTGCGTTCCAGTCCCCGCAGGCGTCGCTGGGCCGCGTTTTCAAGCAGCCGGGCGTGCAGGGCGCGTGGCTTGATCTCGGGGATCGCCGGCGCATGAGGAACGGCGACAGGGTCTTGCCCCGCCGGTTCGACCGCCGGGCGGGCGATGGCGATGAACATGATTGGCTCTCCGGTATCGGGCCGTCGGCGCTTCTGCGCCCGAGGGAATGGTGGATTAACCATGTCTGCTGTGGATAGTTCCGCAATCCGTCGAAAAAATGTCATTTAAATCATTGGGTTATTGCCCTGCCGCCGCCATCTTGGTTAACCGGTCGTTAATGCCCGCGCCGCGTCGCCACGCGCTATAAGGCCGGGTGCGTTTTGATGATCGCTTCCTTGAGGAACTGAAGGCCCGCCTTCGTCCGTCCGATGTGATCGGGCGGTCGGTGAAGCTCAAGCGTCAGGGAAGGGAGTGGGTCGGTCTCAGCCCCTTCACCAAGGAGAAGTCGCCGTCGTTTTTCGTCAATGACGACAAGGGCTTCTTCCATGACTTCTCGTCAGGGAAGCACGGCGATGTGATCTCTTTCCTGCAGGAGACCGAACGCCTGTCCTTTCCCGAGGCGGTCGAACGGCTGGCGGCCGAGGCGGGCATGCAGATGCCGGCCGAGGACCCGCAGGCGGCCGAGCGCGAGGCCCGCAAGCAGGGTCTGTCAGACTGGATGGACCTGGCGCAGAAGTGGTTTGCAGCCAATCTGCGTCGGTCCGCAGGCAAGGCCGCGCGCGACTATCTGGAAAAGCGTAGCCTGCCGGAGGATCAGTGGGACCGCTTCGGTCTCGGCTACGCACCCAACGACCGCGAGGGCCTGAAAGCAGCGCTGGTGCAGCGGGGCGCGCGTCCCGGTGATCTGGTCGAAGCGGGCCTGCTGATCGCCCCCGAAGGGGGCGGCAACCCCTATGACCGGTTCCGCGACCGGCTGATGTTCCCGATCCTCGATGCCCGCGGACGGCTGGTGAGTTTCGGCGGCCGGGCCATGAATCCGGATGACCGGGCCAAATATCTCAACGGGCCCGAAAGCCCCCTGTTTCACAAGGGAGCCACGCTTTACGGCCTGCCCGAGGCGCGGCGGATCCTGGGCGCAGAATCGAAATCGACCCAGTCGGTGATCGTGGTCGAGGGCTATATGGATGTCATCGCCTGCCAGAGGGCGGGGCTGCCTGCGGTGGCACCGATGGGCACAGCCCTGACCGAGGACCAGATGGCGCTGCTGTGGCGGGTGTCCTCGGAACCGGCGCTTTGCTTCGACGGGGATGGTGCCGGGCAACGGGCGGCGTGGCGTGCAATCGAGCGGGCGCTGCCGCTGCTGAAACCCGGTCGGTCCTTCCGCTTCGCGCTGCTGGAAGGCGGGCAGGATCCGGACGATATTCTGAGGGAGAGGGGGGCACCGGCCCTGAGACAGGCCATGGCCGAGACCCGTCCTTTCGCCGAGATGCTTTTCCGTCGCGAGGTCGAGGTCGAACCGCTGGACACGCCGGAACGCCGGGCGGGGCTGAAAGGCCGGTTGCGCCAGGCGGCGGCGGCGATCCAGGACAAGGATCTGGCCGAGCAGTATCGGCGCGAGCTGTTCGAGCGGTTCGATGCCCTGTTCCCGTCTACACGCCCTCCCATGGCGCGCGGGCCGTCCGGCGGGCGCTGGAAGCCGGGGGCTCCACCCAAGCTGGGGCAGACCGCCGAAGGGGCCGAGGCGATGCAGGCCTTGAGCCGATCAATTGAGCCGATCGCGGCGGCCCTTGCCCACGGGGCCATCGAAGATCCGGAACGGATGGATGATCATCTGGAAGCGATCTCGTCCCACGGGTTCGGGGATCCCGCCCTCGATGGGCTGGCGCAGGAACTGGTGCGTCTGCGCTTTGCAGGCCAGACGCTTGACAGCGCGGCCCTGCGTCGCCATTTCGCCACTTCCGGACACGACGCTTTAGTGCGCGAGGTCGAGAAGGCGGCGGCAAAGTCCGGCGCGCCTTTCCTGGCCGCGAATGCGCCCCTCGCCGAGGCAAGGGTCCGGTGGTCGCAAGGCTTCGACGCCCTGACCCGCGCTGCGGGCCTGGACGCGGCGCTGGCGTCAGCGAAGTCGGGGGCGGACCATGCCTTCGATGCCTCTGCCTTCAGTCGCCTGAAGGCGGAGCGCGATGCATTGCGACGAGCCATCAGGACCGGGACGATTTGGGACGACGAGACGGTTTCGTAACGAACCGGTCTCGGGCGCGTTCTGTTTTGGAACGGATGTTGCATTTTTGCCGGGGGGCCTGTTCGCCTCGTCGGCCGGAGACATAGACTTCATGAGCGCTCAGAACGCCGAGACCCAGGAACCCGAAGTTCAATCGGATGGTCCGTTGCTGGATCTGACGGATGCGGGGGTCAAGAAGTTCATCAAACAGGCCAAGGCGCGTGGCTATGTGACGATGGAGGAGCTGAACAAGGTTCTGCCTTCGGAAGAAGTCACGCCCGACGCCATCGAAGACACGCTGGCGATGCTCAGCGAGATGGGCGTCAATGTTGTGGAGGCCGAGGAGGACGCGGCCGAGACGACCGGCGGGGAACTGGCCGAGAAGGCCGAGACCTCGGTCACCGAGGGCGATGCCAAGCCAACCTATGACCGGACGGATGATCCGGTGCGGATGTACTTGCGGGAGATGGGGAGCGTCGAGCTGCTCAGCCGCGAGGGCGAGATCGCGATCGCCAAGCGGATCGAGGCCGGGCGCGATGCGATGATCTCGGGCCTGTGCGAGAGCGCCCTGACGTTCGAGGCCATCATGGTGTGGCGCGACGAACTGGCCAACAACCGCATCCTGCTGCGCGAGGTCATCGATCTGGACGCCACCTACGGCGTGCTGAACCCGTCGTCCCTGCCGCACAACCAGCCGCAGCAGCCGATCCCCGGCCAGCCCCTGCCGCCCAAGCCCGAGCCGGAGCCCGGTTCTGACGCTGCGGCCGAGGCGGAAAAAGCCGAGCAGGATGAGGAGGACGAAGACTTCGACGACGGCGGCGGCATGTCCATCTCGGCGCTGGAAGCCGAGCTGCGCGACGGCGTCATGGAGACCCTCGACGGTATCGCCTCGGACTTCGACGGCTTCCGCAAGTTGCAGGAAAAGCTGGTCGAGACCCGGCTGAAGGGCGAGGACCTGTCGGCCAAGGACCGCAAGGCCTATGACACATTGTCGGCGGCCATCTCGGGCCGGCTGAAGACGCTGAAGCTGAACAACAACCGTATCGAGGCCCTGGTCGAGCAGCTGTATGCGATCAACAAGCGGCTGATCGGTCTGGAAGGCCGGCTGCTGCGCCTGGCCGACAGCTACGGCATTTCGCGCCCCGAATTCCTGAAGGCCTATTTCACCGCCGAGCTGGACCCGACCTGGTCGACCCGGGTCAAGGACATGGGCGTGCGCTGGACCAAGTTCAGCGACAATGAGGCGACCCAGATCGCCACCATCAGGAACGACGTCGCCGCCGTGGCGGTCGAGGCCGGCCTGCCGATCGACGACTATCGCCGCATCGTCCAGACGGTCCAGAAGGGCGAGCGCGAGGCCCGTCAGGCCAAGAAGGAAATGGTCGAGGCCAACCTGCGCCTCGTGATCTCCATCGCCAAGAAATACACCAACCGCGGCCTGCAGTTCCTGGACCTGATCCAGGAGGGCAACATCGGTCTGATGAAGGCGGTCGACAAGTTCGAGTACCGCCGCGGCTACAAGTTCTCGACTTATGCCACCTGGTGGATTCGGCAGGCGATCACGCGCTCGATCGCCGACCAGGCGCGAACCATCCGCATCCCGGTCCACATGATCGAGACGATCAACAAGATCGTGCGGACATCACGCCAGATGCTGCACGAGATCGGCCGCGAGCCGACCCCGGAAGAGTTGGCCGAGAAGCTGGCCATGCCGCTGGAGAAGGTGCGCAAGGTCCTGAAGATCGCCAAGGAGCCCATCAGCCTCGAGACGCCCATCGGCGACGAGGAGGATTCGCACCTGGGCGACTTCATCGAGGACAAGAACGCCATCCTGCCGATCGACGCGGCCATCCAGTCCAACCTGCGCGAGACCACCACGCGCGTGCTGGCGTCGCTGACGCCGCGCGAGGAGCGGGTGCTGCGCATGCGCTTCGGCATTGGCATGAACACCGACCACACCCTGGAAGAGGTGGGTCAGCAGTTCAGCGTGACCCGCGAGCGGATCCGCCAGATCGAGGCCAAGGCGCTGCGCAAGCTGAAGCATCCTAGCCGGTCGCGGAAGCTGCGGAGCTTCCTGGACAGCTGATCCGCGGGATTGGGGATTAGGGATTGGGGTCGCTTCCGCGAGGGGGCGGCCCTTTTTCTTTCTTTCGTCATTTCGGGCGGAGAGGCGAAGCCTCGCAGACCCGGAACAAGGCGGCGCGCGGGAGCGCGAAGCTGTTACGGACACCGTTGCCGAACCATCGCCTGCGCTTCGCTCCGGCGCCGCCCTGTTCCGGGTCTTCGCTTCGCTGCGCCCGGAATGACGAAAGGGGGAGCGAAGGGTTGGACCGGCTGCACGGCCGGTCGCGTGATTGACGACTGAGGCGGGCGGCCCATACTGGCGGCCCCACTGGCGACAGGGATGGAGCGATCGATGCGCATCGAGGTCGAGCAGGAAGAGGACGGGCGCTGGCTGGCCGAGGCTCCGGCGCTGCCCGGGGTGATGGCGTACGGAGTGACGCGGGACGAGGCGGTCAACCGGGTCCAGACCCTTGCGCTGCGGGTCATCGCCGAACGGCTGGAGCAGGGCGAGCGCACCCCCGAGCTTGACCAGTGGTTCGCGGCGGCCTGAGCCCATGGCCATCGGTCAAGGCGCGACGCCTGCTGGCCGCCTTGTTGAAACTGGGCTGGACGATCAGGCGGCAATCCGGGTCACACAGGGTGCTCGCCCGCGACGGCTGGCCCGATGTCGTGTTCGCCTTCCATGACGGCGATGAGGTCGGGCCGAAGATGCTGGCGCGCATGGCCCGCCACACGGGGCTGACGCCGGAGGATCTATAGGCTGTGCCGGGGGCTGCCGGTGTCGACCGGATGAAGGCGAGCCAGGCGCTCCGCTGGAACGACTGGCTCCCTGCATGAACTAGACCCGCTCGAGCGTCCGCGCCTGAGGCGCGTGGTCCTCGAGGGCCGTCGTGGGATCGCCCATGCGGCTGACGGCATTGGCGAAGTCGAGGTATTCGGCGGCGAAGGCGGGGGGCAGGGCCTCGACCAGCCAGGCGTTCTCGATCCAGACCTCGACCACGTGGAAATGGCCGCCCCGGTCGCAGACGAAACAGTCCCAGCCGTGGGCCTCGGCCATCTTCCGGATCGCCGCAGCGTCGCGGTCGACGCTGATGGCGAAATGGGTCGGGGTCCGTTCGACGACCTCGGTCGGGCGGGTCAGGAAGACCGCCCCGGGATCGCCGTTGGGGGCCATGACGGAGCCGGCGGGATAGATCTCGATCGCGGTGCCGTGGCCGTCGGCCTTGAACACCATGAAGCTGCCGGGGTTGGGCGGGAAGTCGACGCTGACGCCGTCGATCAGTTCGGCGAAAAAGTCGGCGACCGCTTTCGGATCGCGGGCAGCGACGGACAGGTGGTGGATCATTAAAGGTCTCCTCTGGAGGGCTGGACAGGGCTCCGCCGGGCGCACGGCGGGGGCCGCGCGCCGGTCAGCCGGAGCGTGTTGGGGGGAAAGCGCGTCGGAGCCCTGTGCCCCGAAGCCGCGCCGATCTAGACCCGGCGAACGGCGGTCTTCAACTTAAAGGGCTGTCATGAGGTCGAGTTAACCTTGGCCGTATTTCCGGCGGGAAAGGGCCGCGACCGGGGCGACCTGCAGGGATCGGAAGTCACGATTTGTCCCCGCGGGATTTGTCCCTGTTCCGGGGACAGGGCGGGGGCAGCCGGGGACGGTTCGGGGACACCCTCAAACTTCAACTTCAACATGACCCGTACGACCGATTCTGACGTACGAGGGTGGTAGACCGGGCGGCATGACCCAGCCCCGCGTCCGCTATTTCGCCGGTCCTGAAGTCTGGACCCTGGCCCAGGAAGCCTATCTGCGCGGCGAGGCGGCGGCCTCGATCGCGGCGCGGCTGAACCTGACCGTGAACGGCCTCAGGAAGCGCGCGGCGCGCAAGGGCTGGACCCGCACCCAGCATGCCGCCGCCCTGAAACACAATGCCCATCCGGCCCATACGCTGAGCCTTCTGGTCGAGCGCATCGGCCGCCTCGCCCATGAGGGGCGGCTGGAGGAGATGCAGGCCCTCGTCGCCACCGCCAACGGCCTGGTCCGCGCCGTCCGCGCCGCGCCCCCGCCGCCCCGGCCGGAACCCTCGATCGAGGCCCAGCGGGCCTGGCGCGCGGCCGAGACCGCGCGGCTGGAGGCCGTTTGCTGGCGCGAGGCGCAGCGGCTGGCCGAGGCGATGCTGTCACAGGAGGCCCATGCGGTCAGCGGCCCCCTGAGCCTGGCCGCCTATCACTGGCGCGCCCGGGTGCTGGGCCCCGAGGTCGCCGAGGCCGACTTCCAGCGCGGCCAGAGGGGCGGCTGGTGGAGGGCCTTCTGGGACCAGGAGGCGCGGTTGAAGCCGTTGTAGGGGGGGTGGAGATTGGCGATTGGGCAATCCCCTCTCCCGCCGGGAGAGGGGCATCGTCACGTAGCCGGCTCGACGGTCAGGCCGGATCGGAGGCGGGTCAGCCGGTCACGACCTGGCGAAGCAGGGTGCGCAGGGTGTCGATCTGGTCGGGGGACAGGGCGGTGAGGCAGGCGGTCTCGGCCGCGCGGGCGGCGGCGGCGGCGGCGGCCAGTCGATCGGCACCGCTTTCGGACAGGACCAGCAGGTTGACCCGACGGTCGGCGGGGTCCGGGCGTCGCTGGATCCAGCCCTGGGCTTCCAGCCGGTCGGCCAGCTGGACCATGCTGGACCGGTCCATTCCGATCAGTCGGCCCAGCGCGATCTGGCTGAGGCCGGAGCCGGAGGCGAGGGTGGTCAGGACGCCCAGATCACGCGGGCTGAGGTTCCACGGCGACAGGGCCACAGCCGTGGCGTCCCGCAGCCGGGCGGCCACGACGTTCAGCAGATAGCCGGTCCAGTCCGTCGGCGAGACATGATCGATCACCGGCCGACCTAACGATGGGGCCCCCGGCTTGGCAAGCGGGGAGGCGCGTTCCTGCGCCGTCAGGCACCGGCCTGCAGCCGGGCGTACTGGGCCATTGAATACTGGACGTTGAAGGCCAGGGCCTGACCATGGTCTGCGGTCGGGGCCAGCAGGGACTGGAACTCGGGCGTGGTGAAGTCGGGGGCGATCTCGGACACCACCGCCAGCCAGGTCATGGGGATGGCCCCCGCCTGGGTCATGCGGCGCTTGGCCTCCTCATGCGCCTCGAGGCTCAGGCCACCGGAACAGTCGGCGACGAAGAAGACCTCATAGCCATGGGCCAGCATGCTGATGACGGTCTGGGCGAGGCAGACCTCGGTCCACAGTCCGCTGACGACGATCCTGCGCCGGTCCATGGCGGCGAGGGCCGTCACGAAGGCGGGGTCGCTCATGGCATTGGTGTTGTGCCGGTCGACGGGGGTGAGGTCCGGATAGACGGCGGCCAGCTGCTGGAACAGGGGATCCACAAGCGGCCCGCCCTCGGCCCCGATGGTGGTCAGCAGCGTCGGTATGCCCAGCGCCCGGCCGCAGCGGGCGAGGCCGGTGACGTTCTGGATCAGGACCGTGGGGTCGATCGAACGGACCGGGAAGGCGACGTAGGGCTGATGATCGATGAAGACGAAGGCGCAGTTGGCGGCGTTCAGCGTGTTGATGTTGGCCATGACGTCCTGTCCGGGATGGGTTCGGCAAGATTATCAGCTGTAAAGATGATCCGTCAAGCTGATGATAAGGGCGGTCGTTGGAGGTTCGGCGTGTGCGGGGGGGGGGGGGGGGGGGGTCCCTCACCCAGAGGGAGAGGGCTTGAGGCTCGCGGAGCGCAGCGATGCGCCAGCCGAAAGGGTAAGGGGTTGTGCCCTCACCGGTTAGTGCAGGTCACTCATCCTTTCGCACAAGGACGACGGCTGCGCCGCCGTGTGCTCAAGCCCTCTCCCCATGGAGAGGGGAGCTGCGGGCCGGGGCGTTTTTTTCGTCGTGGCCCACAACCTGCAGAGGTTTGAAGCGAGTCTCGAACCGGGTCAGTTCCTGACCTGGCAGGGCATCACGCGAAGATTACGCACTGGAGCTGACAGCATTTCGCGGAGGGCGGGATCGGGCTTCGGCGTCGGGGGAATGAATGGCGACCTATACGTTCGAGACGATCAGTGCCGCGCAAGCGCTCGGCTTCGATCCACGCCACCATCAGCTGACGTTTTCCACGCCCGGCACCTCGACCTCCAACATCAGGTTGGGCTTCGACGAGAGCACCGGGAGCACATCCATCACCTCGGAGCTGACCGGACTGACGGTGATATTCGGACCGGGGCTCAACTACAATCAGGGAACCGTCACGTTCGAAGACGGAAGCCGCCTGATGGTCGGCGGTTCCTATCGCGAAGGTTCCTTTGACAACCCGCAGCAGGGCAGCGCGGGTCGGGATCTGATGATCGGCACGTTCAAGGCCGACCGCCTCGTCGGAGGTGCCGGCAACGATACTCTGATCGGCGGTACCGACAGTGACGTGCTGACGGGGGGTGAAGGCCACGACCTGTTCATCATCCAGCCGCCGCAGTCCTATCACCCAAGCCTAGACTTCTTCATGGACAGTATCGGGGATTGGTCAGCTGAAGACAGCCTGTCGTTCGGGCCCGCTGCCGGCACAGCCTCCAACTTCGCGGTCCTGGCTGCCAGCGTCTCCATACAGCAGGCCAAGGCGGCCGCCGACGCGCTGATCGCGGGCGGCGTGATCGACTTCGTCGCCGCACCGGTCGCCGGCAAGTTGGTCGTCTTTGCCGACAGCAAGCAGGACAACGGCACCGCCGACACTTGGGTCAGTCTGAGTGGGTCCTACGTCGGCGGTGTCCTAACCGCGCCGACCATCACCGCGAGCCAGATCGTCGCGACCCCGGCGATGACCTTCGCCCCCAACCCGGAGCTACAACCGCCCGCCGCGCCGGCGCAGCCTAGCGGGCTGCTGTGGGGCGGGGTCCGTGGCAACATGGATGCGGTGCAGCTGAGGTCGCTGCAGGGCACCGAGATCACCCGCAACGATGCGACCGGCCTCGTGCTTGAGGGCCCTTTCGGTGCCGCCCAGCTCACCGGCACCGGCTTCACCTATGATGCCAATGCCCAGTTGACGGGCGGGACCCTGACCAACCTCCTCTACGTTCAAGCCGGCGTCGACGCCGAAATCAACGTAGCGGGACTTTCGGTCGCCGCGTTCGGGGTCTGGGTCGCGACCAATGCCAATGACACAGCGCTCCGGACCCTGTTCGCCGGAAACCAGAGTCTATACGGAGGCTCTGGCACCGACCTGATCCGGGGCTATGGCGGCGACGACGTCATCAGAGGCGGCGACGGGGGCCTCAACCCGGCCCAGACGTTTGACTCGCTCTTTGGCGGCGATGGCAATGACCAGATCTTCGCCTCCAGGTTTTCGCAGACCTTCATGCGCGGCGAGGCCGGTAACGACTACATGGTCGGCGGCGACGGCTTTGATAACATGCACGGCAACCAGGGCGAGGACACCGTTATTGGCGGCGGGGGCAATGACTGGGTCGTCGGCGGTCAGGGCAATGACATGCTCTACGGCCAGGTGGGCGACGACATCGTCAACGGCAGCAAGGCCGACGACCTCTGCGTGGGCGGCGACGGCGCGGACATCGTGCGGGGGGGCCAGGGCGATGACTTGGTGTACGGCGACGCCGGCAATGACTGGCTGTCGGGCGACCGGGGCAACGACACCCTGACCGGCGGCTCGGGCGCGGACATCTTCCATACCAATGGCCAGGCCAACCTGGATCGGGTGCTGGACTTCAAAGTGGGGGAGGGCGACCGCGTCCTGCTCGATGCCGGCACGACCTATACCGTTTACCAGTCGGGGGCCGACACGGTCATCGACATGACCGGCGGCGGCCAGATGGTGCTGGTCGGGGTCGATATGGACGACCTGACGGCGGGCTGGATCGTCTACGGCTGATGGGGCCGCCGGGCCGCCCGCGCCCGCGCCCCCACCATGGCCGCCACCGCCGTCGCGATCAGGGCGGCGCCCAGTCCGTCCCAGACCCCGTCGGCCAGCAGGGCACCGATCAGGCCGGTGAGGGTGAGGGCGGCGAGGAGGAGGGGCCAGCGGAAGGTGATCCAGAGGCTGTGGTGGCTGTTCACCGGCGGCCTCTTTTCGCGAGCCACAGGTAGAGGCCAGAGAGCAGGATCACGATCAGGGCGAGGTCCAGCAGGGCCCAGACGATCTTGAGGCCCATGCCGCCGTAGTCGCCGAAATGCAGGGGCTGGGACAGGGTCAGGGTCTTCACATACCAGGGCGCCGGGGCGACGGCGGCGAGGTCTCCGGTGCGGACATCGATCAGGGCCGGGGTGATCAGATGGGTCGTCAGCGGCGTGTCGCCGTGGAAGAAGACGGCATAGTGGTGGTCGGTGGTGTACTCCGTGCCCGGGAAGGCCACGAACTGGAGCTGCATGCCGGGCAGGGCCTGACGCGCGCGGGCGACGGCGGCGTCGAGGGAGGCGCGTTCGGCGACGGGCACGGGCGCGGCGTCCGCGGTGGCGGCGGTGAGGCCGGCCAGGGCCTCGGCCTTCCACAGCGCCAGGATGGGGACGGACAGGGTGTTGACCACGCCCGTGAGGCCCACGACCAGGACCCAGGCGGCGGTCACGATGCCCAGCAGATTGTGCCAGTCCAGCCAGCGGGTGCGCGGGGCCTTCTCGATCCGCAGGGTGCCGAACGGCAGGCGGCGCATGAAGGGGGCGTAGAGGACGACGCCCGAGACCACGGCCACGACCAGCATCAGTCCCATGAGGCCGAGGAACAGCATGCCGCCGAGACCGAGGAACAGGTCGGTGTGGAGCTGGAGCAGGAACTCCACCAGCGGATGGCCGGCGACCGGGGGGGCGGGGTCGCCTGAGGTCCGGTCGATGGGCTGGAAGGTGTACTGGCCGGCGGGGGCGTCGGGGACGCGGGAGGTGACGTTCACCACCGGCCGGTCCTCGTCGAAGCTCATGAAGGCGGGGACCTCGCCGGGGGCGCGGTCCAGCGCCGTGGCGAGGACGGCGTCGAGGCTGAGCGGCGGGCCGTCGGGGGCGGCGGCCGACCACGGCTCGTCCAGCAGGACCTCGTTCAGCTCATGCGAAAAGATCAGCGGCAGGCCGGTGAGGCACAGCATCAGCAGGAACAGGGTCGAGACGAGGCTCGACCATCTGTGCGTCCAGGACCAGGCGCGGATCGTGCCGGGCCTCACCGGATCAGAACTCCGCCGAGATCTGGAATGACAGGGTGCGGGGAGCGCCGAGGGTCAGGTAGTTGGCCCCCGGATAGCCGCCGACGGCGACCCACTGGTCCTCGTCCGCCAGGTTCTCGACCCGGGCGCGCAGGGTGAGGGGGCGGCCCGAGGCCTGGAAGGCATAGCGGACGCCGGCGTCGAGGCGGGTCCAGGCGTCGAGGTCGACGGTGTTGGCGGCGTCGACGGCCTGCTCGCCCGTGTAGACGAGGCGGCCCTCAAGGGTCAGGCCGGGGAGTTGGGGCACGTCCCACTCGACATTGACATTGCCCTGGAGCTCGGGCGCGCCGATGGGGGCGCGGCCGTCGAGGGCCCCGCCGGCGGTGCGGGTCAGCTCGGCGTCCAGAACGGTCCAGCCGCCCAGCAGGCGCAGGCCGTCGCGCGGCTCGCCGAAGAAGGCGATCTCCAGACCCTGATTACGCTGCTCGCCATTGGTGCCGAAGCGGCCGTTCTCGACGAAGGCGGAGGGCAGGGTGGTGCGGAACAGGCTGACCGAGCCGCCGAAGCGGCCGAGGTCGTATTTCAGGCCGACCTCGGCCTGTTCGCCGCGGAAGGGGGACAGGACCTCTCCGGCGTTGATGACGGCCACGCCGCCACTGACGGCCGGGGCGGTCTGGCCGGGGATCAGGGCCTCGGCATAGTTGGCGTAGAGGGCGATCTGTTCGATCGGCTTGTAGACCACGGCGAAGGCCGGGGTGACGGCGTCGCCCTGGTAGCCCGAGGCGGGGGCCCCGGTGTTGTAGTCATAGGAGCGGGTCTCGATCTCCTGATAGCGGGCCCCGGCGGTGACCAAGAGGCGGCCGTCCATGAAGGACATCATGTCGGCGAGGGCGAAGCTGGAGGTCTCGACCCGCTCGGTGACGTTCGGATCGTTCAGGTCGCCGCCGATGAGGGCGGTCGGGGCCGGCGGGGCGACGGCGACCGGGCTGGACAGGCTGGAGGCGAAGCCCGCGAAGTCGGAGAAGGCGTAGGCGTTCTCGGACCTCGACCGGACCTGGGAGGCGGAGGCGACCAGACGGTGGCCGACGGGGCCGGTGGTCAGGCTGGCGCGGACGCCGATGTCGCCGGACCAGACCGTATCCTCGCGCGTGTTGTCAAAGCGGTAGGCGCTGGTGGTGCCGTCCGGCTGGGCGGTCGGGTTGGCGAGCACATTGGCCTCGGTGCCGCTGCGGCCGCCGAAGGCCGCCCAGGCGGAGACGCCGGGCGACAGGTCGAACTCGCCGCGGGCGACGCCGAACAGCTGTTCCTCGTCGGTGAAGGTCCAGGGCTGGGCGAAGTTGGCCGAGGCGTCGGGGGCGGCGGGGACGGCCCCGGTCGGGGTGACCGTCGGGCGCGGGGCGTCGATGCGGTGATCCTGCCAGCCGAGGTCGGCCGAGAACCGGGCCCGGTCGCCGCGCCGGTCGAGGCCGAGGCCGATGACATTCAGGGTGCGGGACTGGTCGTCGACCGCCCCCTCGCCTTCGCGTCGGGCGAGGTTGAGGCGCAGGCCAGTGTCGGCGTCGGGCCCGAAGCGGCGCGACACGTCGGCGGCGGCATAGACCTCTCCGCTGCCCTCGAGGCCGAGGGTGGCGCGTGTCAGGGGCTCACGCCCGGCGCGCTTGGGGGTCAGGTTAAAGGCTCCGCCGACGCCGGAGCCGCCGGGGGCCGCGCCGTTCAGGAAGGCGGTCGCGCCGTGGAAGACCTCGATCCGCTCGAGGAACTCGGCGGCCACGAACTGGCGCGGCAGGATGCCGTACAGGCCGTTGTAGGTCATGTCGTCGGAGTACACGGGGAAGCCCCGGATGACGTACAGCTCCTGGAAGTTGCCGAACCCCTTGGAGACGCGCACGGCGGGGTCGTTCTGGAGCACGTCGGCGACGCTGCGGGCCTGCTGGTTGCGGGCGAGTTCCTCGGTGTAGGCGGTAACCGCGAAGGGGGTGTCGAGGGTCGACAGGTTGCCGAACAGGCCGGCGCGGGCCCCGCGCGCAACCTGGCCGCCCGCGTAGGGGGCGGAAAGCCGGACCTGGGAACCCGTGACGATGACCTCGTCCAGATCGGTCGCCTCGACCTGCTGGGCCGTGGCCGGGGCGGCGAGGACCGCAAGGGCGGCGGTCGTGAGAAGAAGCGTGCGAAACATCGGCGCGTCCTGAGAATGAGAACGCGTCGCATTAGAGCGGCTTCGCGGGCGGCGCAAGGCGGTCGTGATGCCGCAGGCTGTGCCGTTGCCCCAGCGTGGCTTGCCGCGGCCGATCCCGGCTGCCCATGTCCGGGAGCGAGCCGGCACGGCGGCCGGATCCCAAATAATTCAAGAAAGTGTCTCGGAGTTTCAGTCGAATAGTCGCCGTCCCAAGGCCAGAATGTCATGCGTGTTGCTCTTGTTGTCGTCGGATAACGGATCATCCTGCGTCACGCGCAGATCTCGATGGCGAGGGCCTGACCACATGAAATCCCACGGATGCGCCCTGGCGTTGATGCTGCTCGCCGTGCCGATGGTGGCCGGGGCCCAGTCGACCGAAGGGCGTCGCTGGCTGGCGGGCGACCATCACGTGCATAGCCGCTTCAGCGCTCGATATGAGCCCGATCCGGCATCCCCCGACGCGCCCCCGGTCCCGCAGCTGGGCGGCGACGGCAATCACACCATCATCCAGAATGCCGAGATGGCGCGCCGCTTCGGCCTCGACTGGATGGTTTCGACCGACCATGGCGGGCCGCTGCATTCGCGGGTGAACGCGGAACAGGCCTATCCCGAACTGCTGCAGGCCCGGGCGCGGGTGCCCGGCCTGATCCTGTTCTACGGCATGGAGTTCGACACCCCGGGGGCGGAGCATTCCAGCCTGATCATTCCGCAGTCGGCCCATGAGCGGGAGGATCTGCTGCACCTGGAAGGGACTTACGGCCGGCGCGAGCCCTGGCCGGCGGATCCCGCACGCGAGTCCGAGGCCCTGATGCTGGAGGCCCTGCGCGACATGGGCACGATGTCGCCCCGGCCGGTCGTTGTGATCAACCATCCCTCGCGCTCGGCGACGGGGCTCGGCGTGTATGGCCAGGTCCGGCCCGCCCAGCTGAGGGATTGGAGCGAGGTGGAGCCCCGCGTCGCCATCGGCATGGAGGGGGCACCGGGGCATCAGGCCGACGGACTGTTCGCGGACGGCCGCCCGGACCCGGCGGGCCATCGCGGCATCTATCGCCGCTATCCGACGATGGGCGGCTTTGACCAGATGACCGCACGGCTGGGCGGGGTGTGGGATAGTCTGCTGGGCGAGGGACGACGCTGGTGGATCACCGCGACCTCGGATTCCCATACCCATCTGAGCGAGGGCGGGGATGACTTCTGGCCCGGGGAATACTCCAAGACCCGCGTCCTGGCCCGCCCGGAGTCCGAGGACATTCTGGATGGCCTGCGAGAGGGCCGGGTGTTTGTCGCCACGGGCGATCTGGTCACGGAGCTGGACGTCACGGTGTCGGCCGGCGACCGGAGCGCCGGCATGGGCGGGCAACTGGTGCTGGACGGGGCCGGTCCTGTGCGGGTGACCCTCACGGTGCGTGACCCCGCGGGCCCGAATGCGGGCGGCCGGTCCCCCTCCGTTGATCACATCGACCTGATCGTGGGCGAGGTGACCGAGGCCCCGGTGGCGCGGGACGCGGATTCCCATGCCGCGGTCCGGGTGGAGAGGCGCTTCACGGCGGCCGACTGGACCGTGGACGGCGAGGTCCTGACCATGACCCACACCCTGCCGGCCTCGGCGGGTGATCGCTACATCCGCGTTCGGGGCACGAACGGGGTCGAGGGCGAGCCGCTGCCTGACACGGCGGGTGAGGACCCGTGGTCGGATCTGTGGTTCTACGGCAATCCGGTCTTTGTGGTGCAGGGCAGCGGCGCGCGCTGAGCGAGCGGAACGCCCCAGGACGCATCACCGGTCGCGCTTGCCAATGGTCGGACAATTGCTGACAGTCCGCATGCCGCAGCACGGGATCCAGACCATGACCTTCCGTTCCAGCCGTCGAGAGCTTCTGGTGTCCGGGGCGGGGGCGGTCGCCGCCCTTGGCGCGGGGGCCGGTCCGGTCTTCGCGGGGCAGGCGGACGGCCGCAAGCTGGGTTATGCGATCGTCGGGCTGGGGATGTATGCCGACGTCATCCTGCCGCGGTTCGCCGAGTGCCGCCATTCGCGGGTGACCGCCCTGGTCAGCGGGTCGCGGGAGAAGGCCCTGCGCTATGCGGCGCAGTACGGCGTGCCCGAGAGCGGCCTGTACAGCTACGAGACCTTCGACACGATCCGGGACAATCCGGAGGTCGACATCGTCTATGTGATCCTGCCCAACGGCATGCACCATGAGTACACGCTGAGGGCCGCGGCGGCGGGCAAGCATGTGATGTGCGAAAAGCCGATGGCCAATACGGCGGCCGAGGCGGAAGAGATGATCGCCGCCTGCCGCGCAGCCGGGCGCAAGCTGATGATCGGCTATCGCAGCCATTTCGAGCCGGCCAACCGCGAGGCCATGCGGATCGTGCGTGAGGGCGAACTGGGCCGGCCCCGGATCGTGACGGCCGAGACCGGGTTCAACATCGGTGACCCGACCCAGTGGCGGCTGAACCGCGCGTTGGCGGGCGGGGGCTCGATGATGGACATCGGCATCTACAGCCTGCAGGCGGCGCGCTATCTGACCGGGGAGGAGCCGGTCTCGGTCTCGGCGGTGGAGAGCACAGACCGGTCGGACGTGCGCTTCCGCGAGGTCGAGGACACGATCAACTTCCAGCTGACGTTCCCGTCGGGCGTCGTGGCCAACTGCGTCTCGACCTATGGGTCCAACCACAACCGCTACAGGGTCGTGGGCACGGACGGCTGGCTCGATGCCGAGCCGGCCACGGCCTACAATGGCAACCGGTTGAGGCTGCGGCGCGGGCGCGAGACGGTGGAGCTCACGCCGCCGGCCCTGGCGGTGAACCAGTTCTCGGGCCAGCTGGACCACCTGTCACAGTGCGTGATGACCGGGGCCGAGCCGATCGTGGCGGGCGAGGAGGGTCTGAAGGACATGCGGATCATCGAGGCGATCTATCGCTCGGCGCGCGAGGGGCGGGCGGTCACCCTGCAGGCGTGACGGCGCTATCCCTTGACCCGGGACCGGTGGCGGGGGCATGAACCGGGCGCTCTGACGCGCGTGTCCCCGGTCGCACGGACCGGTCTCGCGCCACCCCTGTTTCCCCTGGAAGATTGATGGCCCTGAAAGTCGCGATCGTCGGCCTGCCCAATGTCGGCAAGTCCACCTTGTTCAACGCCCTGACCAAGACGGCGGCGGCCCAGGCGGCCAACTATCCGTTCTGCACCATCGAGCCGAACACCGGCGATGTGGCGGTGCCCGAGCCGCGGCTGGAGCAGCTGGCCGAGATCGCGGGCTCGAAAGAGATCATTCCCTCGCGCATCACCTTCGTCGACATCGCCGGTCTGGTGCGGGGCGCGTCCAAGGGTGAGGGTCTGGGCAACCAGTTCCTGGCCAACATCCGTGACTGCGACGCCGTGGCCTTCGTGGCCCGCTGTTTCGTCGATGACGACATCACCCATGTCGAGAACCGCATCGACCCGATCTCGGACCTCGACATCATCGAGACCGAGCTGATGCTGGCCGACCTCGAAAGCCTCGAGAAGCGCGTCGTCAACGTCGAGAAGAAGGCCAAGGGCGGCGACAAGGAGGCCCAGCAGACGCTGCGTTCTGATCAACGACGCCCTGGTCCCCCTGCGCGCAGGCAAGCCTGCCCGCGTAGTCAAGGTCGACAAGGAGGACGAGAAGGCCTGGCACATGCTGCAGTTGCTGACCTCCCTGCCCGCCCTCTACGTCTCGAACGTCGACGAGGCCTCGGCCGACAAGGGCAATGAGCTCTCGGACCTCGTCGCCAAACGCGCTGCCGAGGACAATGCCAATGCCGTCGTTATCTCGGCCAAGATCGATTCCGAACTGGCCGTGCTGGACGCCGCCGAACAGGCCGAGTTCCTGGAAAGCCTGGGTCTGGCCGAGCCGGGCCTGAACCGGCTGATCCGCGAGGCCTATACCCTGCTCGGCCTGCAGTCCTATTTCACCGTCGGGCCCAAGGAGGCGCGTGCCTGGACTATCCCGGTCGGAGCCACCGCCCCCCAGGCGGCCGGCGTGATCCACACCGATTTCGAGAAGGGCTTCATCCGCGCCGAAACCATCGCCTTCGAGGACTATGTCGCCCTGCGCGGCGAGGCGAAGGCACGTGAGGCCGGCAAGCTGCGCGCCGAGGGCAAGGCCTATGTCGTCAAGGACGGCGACGTGATGAACTTCCTGTTCAGCTGAGATCAAGGTGGGCCGGGCCGGCTAAGGCCTGTCCTGTCTTTGGTCTCAATTGCGATTGATTCGCAGACGCGTTCGCATTAAGGCAGCCGCAGTTCCCCAAGCGAGACTGTATCCATGCGCGCCTTCCTCACCCTGACTACTGCCGCCACCGCCCTGATGAGCGCCGGCCTTGCCTGTGCCGCGACCGATCCGGATCCGGGCGCGACGGTCCAGTTGCCGCCGGTGACCGTGGTGGCAACGCGCAGCGAGAGCCGGGTGGACGAGACCCCGGCCACGGTGACGGTCTTCACCGACGAACAGATCGAGCGGCTGCTGTTCACCGACATCAAGGATCTGATCCGTTATGAGCCGGGCATCAGCGTGCCCAGCCAGCCCGCCCGGTTCAGCGCGGCGCTGGCCACGACGGGCCGGGACGGCAATGCCGGCTTCACCATCCGGGGTCTGGGCGGCGACCGCGTCCTGATCGTGGTGGACGGCGTCCGCAGCCCGGACGGTTTTTCCTTCGGGGCCCAGACGGTGGGGCGCGGCGGTTATGCGGATCTGGACCTGATGAAGTCGGTCGAGATCCTGCGCGGCCCGGCCTCGGCCCTGTATGGGTCGGACGGGGTCGCCGGCGCGGTCAGCTTCACCACGAAGGACCCGGTTGACCTGCTGACCGGTGATCGTCCGTTCGCGGCGCGGGCGCGAGTCGGCTACAATTCGGCCGATCAGGGCTGGACCGAGAGCCTCGCTGTGGCCGGGCGCAGCGGTCCGCTGTCGGGCCTGCTGACCTACACCCGCCGGGACTCGCAGGAGACCGAGACGGGCGGCGACAATGACGTCACTGGCGCGCTGCGCACCACCGCCAACCCCCAGGACATCGAGTCCAATGCCGTTCTGGGCAAGCTCGTCTGGGACGTCGCGCCCGGCCAGACGCTGCGGCTGACCGGCGAGCACTACGACACCACCATGGACGCCGATGTGCTGAGCGGGTTGAGCGCGACCGTTCTGGCGCTGGAGGGGTTAGACGAAACGACCCGCGACCGGCTGGGTCTCGACTGGCGCGGCTCGGATGTCCTCGGCCTCGAGCGGGCGCAGATCTCGGCCTACTGGCAGGACTCGACGACGCGTCAGTTCACCTTCGAGGACCGGACGCCGGCGGTCGACCGGACGCGGGACAACAGCTTCGACAACCGTGTGTACGGCGTCGCGGCCGATGCCCGCAAAACGCTGTCGCTGGGCGGGCTGGAGCACCGGTTCACCTTCGGCGGCGACTGGTCCCAAACCCGCCAGCAGGGCGTCCGCGACGGCACCGTGCCGCCGACGGGCGAGACCTTCCCCACCAGCCCCTTCCCGGTGACAGACTACGTTCTGGCGGGGGTGTTCGTTCAGGACGAGATCAGCCTGCTGGACGGCCGGTTGCGGGTGATTCCGGCCCTGCGCTACGACGCCTATGACCTGTCGACCGACGACGATCCGAACTACGCCGCTGATCGGGCCGACCAGAACGGCAGCCGCCTGTCGCCCAAGGTCGGGCTGGTCTGGCAGGCGACGCAGACCTTCCAGCTGTTCGGCAACTGGTCGGAGGGCTTCAAGGCCCCCACGCCCAACCAGGTGAACAACGGCTTCTCCAACATCGCCTTCGGCTATGTCACCGTGCCCAATCCCGATCTGAAGCCGGAGACCAGCCGTTCGATCGAGGCCGGTCTGCGGTTCCGCGACACAGATTTCGCCTTTGGCAAACTGGCGCTGCAACTGGTCGCCTTCCAGTCGGACTACAAGGATTTCATCAGCCAGCTGGTGGTCTCGGGCGGCTTCACACCGGCCAACCCGGCCATCTATCAGTACGTCAACTTCACCGATGTCGAGGTTTCAGGGCTCGAGTCGAAGGCGACGATTGACTGGAGCAATGGCTGGTCCCTCAACCTGGCCGGGGCGTGGGCCCAGGGCGAACAGACCACCGCAGGACAGACCACCGCCCTGCCCACCATTGATCCGGTCAAGCTGGTTGGCGGGCTGGCCTGGAACGAGGCGAGGGGCCGGTTCGGAGCCGAGGTGATCGTGACCTGGTCGGATGCCCAAAAGAGCCGCGACACCGACGGTCTGGGTTGTTTCAATGCCGTGCCTGCCAGCGGTTGTTACGTCGGTGAAGCCTTCCAGCTTGTCGACCTGACCGGATACTGGAATGTCACCGACACGGTCACGGCCCGGGTCGGGGTCTTCAATCTGTTCGACGAGACCTACGGCTGGTGGAGCGACATCCGGGGCATGTCCGCCACATCGGCCGTCCGCGACGCCTACACCCAGCCGGGTCGCAACGTCGGGCTGTCCCTGTCCTTGCGGCTGTGAGGGAAAGAGGCAAAGATGCAAATGATACGCAAAACCAGTGAGGCTTCCATGCACGCTATCCTGATCGCCGCTCTGCTGGCGGGAGTTGCACCTGTCACGGCCATGGCCGCGCCGATGCCTGCGGCCATGGTGGCACCCGACGCCGCCGCTGCCTTCGCCCGTGACCGGCAAGCCATCCTGGCCCAGGCCGGCCAGTACAAGGTGCGGTTCGACTTCAATGAGCGGGTCTCGTTCCGGGCCGGCTATGAGCCGATCGAGAGCCACGTCTCCGGCGGCAATGAGATCGTCCGGGTGGTCGAGGACAGCGGCGAGCGCATCAGCCTGCAGCACATCCTGGTCATGGAGCACGACGGCCAGTCGATCGTGATCAAACACTGGCGCCAGGACTGGGTCTGGCAGCCGGCGACCGTGCTCACCTATGCCGGTCCCAACCGCTGGGTCCTGACCGGGGTACCGGACGCCGAACGCGCCGGGGCCTGGTCCCAGACCGTGTGGCAGACCGACGATTCCCCCCGCTATGGCGGGGTCGGTCGGTGGTCCTACGACAACGGCCTGACCGAATGGACCAGCGCCCCGACCTGGCGTCCGCTGGCCCGTCGTGATGCGGTGCGGGACCCCGTCTATGACCGCTATCTGGGCACCAACCGCCACGCCCTGACGCCGTTCGGCTGGGTCCATATCCAGGACAATATGAAAATGGCCGCCGGCGAGGGCGATGCCGCCGATGCCGTGGCTGTCGTCCAGGAGGATGTGGTCAACACCTACCGGACCGACACCAGCTACGATCCCGGTCCGGGCGACGCCTACTGGGCTGCGACGAAGGACTACTGGGCCACCGTTCGCGCCGTCTGGGACGAGGTCATCACCACCCACGGCGGCATCGGTCTGGAGGAAGAGCCGCAGACCGGTTCGATCACCGGCACGGCCCTGATGGGTCTGGCCAGCCAGATCGTCGACGGTCTGAAGACCCCGGAGGCTGCCGCCGCCGAGGCCCGTCAGATCATCATCGAGGACGCGACCGCGCCCTGACGCCGCCTACTGCCGGGCGGCGTCGCTGGCCGCCCGGCGGGCACCGAACTCCGAGTCCGGCTTCCACGTCGGCCATTCCTCGCTGTTCGCCAGTTGCATCCCCAGCCGGTACAGCAGGGTCAGGTTCTCGACCGCCGAACGCAGGTCCCAGTCCGCCGACCACTCGTCCGAAGGCTTGTGATAGTCGGCGGCGAACTTGGCGCTCCACGCGGCCTGCCCGGCCTCGACCCCGCCCTCGTCCCAGTCCACACCGTGCCACGTCATCAGCGCCGGGACCCCGGCGCGCACGAACGGGAAGTGGTCGGACCGGGTGTAGAATCCCTGCTCCGGCTGGCGGTCGTCGGTGACCACCCGGCCCTCGGCCGCGGCGAGGACCGCCAGGTTGTCTTCCAGACTGTTCTGGCCCTTTCCGAAGATGGCGATGTCGCGGGTCGGACCGGACAGGGGCAGCATATCGATATTGATGTCGGCCACGGTCTTCTCCAGCGGATAGACGGGGTTGGCGACATAGCCATAGGCCCCCAGCAGGCCCATCTCCTCCGCCGCCATATGGGCGAAGATGATGCTGCGGTCCGGGCGCGGGGCGGCCGACATCTGGCGCGCCATCTCCAGCACCCCGATGGTGCCCGAGGCATTGTCCCAGGCCCCGTTGTAGATGTTGTCCTCGGTGGTCGAGACCGGGCTGGCATGGTCCGCGCCCACGCCGACGTGATCCCAGTGAGCCGAATAGACGATGGTCTCGTCCGGCCGGCTGGTGCCCGGGATGCGGGCCAGCAGGTTGTGGGTCACCAGGGTGTCGATGGTCTCTGCGGCCCGGACCGACAGGGTTACGCCGTCGAGGGCCACGGCCTTGAAGGTGCCGGTGTCGACGGTCGTGAGCAACGCGGGGTCAAGTGCGGCTGCGGTCGCCCAGGCCATGCCGGTGTCCTGGTTGATGGAGCCGGAGAATTCGAGATCGGCGGCCCCCGGCGTCAGGGTGCGCTGGCGGTTGTTGAACTGGGCGCTGCGCAGCCATCCGGCGTGGGTGGCGGGCACCGGGGTCAGGACGATCACGCCCACGGCGCCGCGGCGGAAGGCCTCGTCCGACTTGTACCAGCCGTTCGAATAGGCGGTGGGATAGGCCCCGTTGAACCGGGCGGTCACCGCCTCGGCGGTCGGTTCACCGCCCATGACGATCACGACCTTGCCGCGCACGTCGATGTCGCCCCAGTCGTCCCAGTTTCGCTCGGGCGCATGGATGCCATAGCCGGCGAAGACCAGACCGGCCCCGGCGATGTCGGCCTGGCCGTCATTGGTGGCGGCGCGGACCATGATGTCGGTACCGGGCACCAGCGGATGCACCGTACCGTCCGGTCCGGTCCAGCTGACCACCGCAGACCCCTCGACCGGCGTATAGCGCTTCAGCGAGACCGGCTGCAGCCACTGGCCGTCCGGCCCGCCCGGCTCCAGACCCATCGCCTCATACTGACCCTGCAGCCAGGCCAGGGTCATGCGCTCGCCCTCGGTGCCCGGATAGCGGCCCATGAATTCGTCCGAGGAGATGTGGCGGATGCCCTGTGACAGGGCCTCGGCCGAGAAGTCCTGGGCCGAGGCCAGTCCCGCCGACATCAAAAGGGCGAGGGCGGCGGCACCGCCGGACAGTCTACGCAACATCAAGGCTCTCCATGTCATTTCGGGGCGCACCCTAGTGCGGGCCAGGTCCCGGGAAACATTACAGTTTCGTCATCTGCGGACGGCTCCGTCCGTCCCGCGCCTCAGGCGGCGGGCGGCGTGCGGACGGTCGCGCTGACCTCCACCGGGGCAGCCGTGGCAAAGGTCAGGGTCAGGGCCACAGTGTCGCCGGTCTTCAGGGGCTCGGTCACCCCCATCAGCATGATGTGGTTGCCGCCGGGGGCCAATGACACCGCCTCGCCGGCCGGCAGCGGCAGGCCGGCCTCCAGTTCGCGCATCATCATCATATTGCTCTCCATCCGCATCTCGTGGACCTGGACGAGGGCGGCGGCGGGCGAGGCGACCGAGACCAGGGTGTCAGCGGTCGGAGCGGTCAGGGTCAGGTAGCAGCCGGTGACCTGACGGCCGGGCGGGGTCGGGCGGCAGAGGGCGTCGGCGACGACCACTGCACTCGCGGCGTCCGTCGATCCCGGGCCGGCCGGCGGGCTGCAGGCCGCGAGCGTGATCAGCGGGAGGGCGGCGAGGAAAGACAGGGTCTTCATGGCGGGACCTTTCAGACGGGGACGGCGGAGCGGCGCACGCGGGCGACGATCCGGTCCAGCACGACGGCGACGACCAGGCTGAGCCCGGTCAGGGGATACAGGATCGCGAGGGGCAGGACGATGGCCAGAACCGCGACCTTGGCGCGCGCCCCGGGCGGGGCGACGGGGGCGGCCAGACGCCCCTTCGGCCGGCGCTTCCACCACATCATCAGGGCCGAGAGGGACAGGACCCAGACGGCGATACAGGCGAGCAGCATGATCCAGCGGTTGATCTGGCCATACTGGGTGCCCTGGTGGACGGCGATGCCCCATTCGAAGGCGCGGGCTCCGGTGCCGAAGTCCGCGGCCGTGATGTCGCGCAGGAGCGTGCCGGACCGGTCGAGGTACAGGACCCGGGCATCCTCGGACCGGGTGTTCTGATAGGCGGCGGTCACGGCGCGGTCGGGCGAGGGGGGCAGGGTCATAAGCCAGGGCCGGGCCAGATCCGAGGCCTCGACCGAGGCCAGAACCCGGTCCAGCGCGATCGGGGTGGCCGGTGCGGTCATGCCGGCATGCTCCAGCGACCAGCCGACGCCGAGCGGCGCATCGGCGTGTTCCGCATGAACCCAGTCGGAGGCGGCCGGGGCAGCGGGGCGGCCAAAGCCGGCCTGTCGCGCCGCGCCCATGACCTGATCGCCCCAGACGGCCGACCAGGGCATGCCGGTCACCGCCAGGAAGACGATCGCCGCGCCGGCATACAGACCGGTCACGGCATGGATGTCGCGCCACAGGGGCCGGCCGGCCCGGGCCCGGACCGTGACCACCCCGGCCTCGCGCCGCCTCGGCCACCACAGGAAGATACCGGTGGCGACGAGGATGATGGCCCAGCCGGCCACGATCTCGACCACGACGTTCAGGCCGGGGCCGAACAGGATGAGGGAGTGGATCTTCTTGACCGTGTCGGTCAGCCCCTCGGCCGGGATGTCGCCGGTGACCCGGGCGTCAGCCGGATCGACGAAGACGGCGCGTCGCGAGCCGTCGGTGGCCTCGACCGTCAAACGCACGGCGCGGTCGGGGCGGGCGGGTACCTGGACGCTGGCCACCCGGCCCGGGACGGCGGCGAGGGCAGCCCCGGCCCAGGCGGAGGCAGGGGCGCTGGAGACCGCCGCAGAGGGGGTGATGGCCGCCACCCCGCGTATCTGCCAATCGTCGATCTCGGGCTTGAACAGATAGATGGCCCCGGTCAGGGCCATCAGCATCAGGAAGGGCAGGCTGATCAGCCCGGCCCAGAAATGCCAGCGCCAGACGGTCCGGTAGGCGGCGGACAGGGGGGTGGGGGCGGCCGCAGCCGCCCCCTTCGTTGTCGTGATCCCGGTCACAGCGAAAACCTCAGGCCGACGAAGGCCGAGATGCCTTCGCCGGGCCAGAAGACGGCGGTCGAGGCCGTGCGGGCATCGGTCACGGCACCGAAGTTCGAGACGTAGCGCTCGTCCAGCAGGTTGCGGGCATCCACGAACAGGCTGGTCCGGTTGTCGACCGTCCAGCCGAGGCCCAGGTTGACGACGGTGTAGCCGGGGGCCTTGAGCGTGTTGCGATAGTCGACCCAAGTGTCTGACGGGGTGGTCTCGATCGCCGGGGCGATGAACCAGCCGCCCCATCTGCCCCGGGCAGGGTGGTCGTAGCGCAGCTCGGCCCGGTAGACGTGCGGCGGCACCAGCGGCAGGTCGTTGTCGCCATAGACCCGGTCGTGGTCGAAGAAGAAGTCCGAGAAGGTGTATGTCTGACGCAGCCGCCATCCCGTGGCGAAGCGCCAGTCCAGCCCCGCCTCGATCCCCTGGTGCACCGTGGCCCCGGCGTTGAAGGTGGCTGCCGGGATCCCCAGCGCCGGATTGACGATGAAGTTCAGCAGCTCCCCGTCCAGCTCGGCCCGGTAGACGGCCACGTCCCACGACAGGCGGGCGGTGCGGCCGCGCACGCCCGTTTCATAGGTCCAGGCTTCCTGGGCCTCTATGGGTGCGAAGCCGCCGACGGTCGGCGACAGGGAGCCGAAGTTCGGCGGCTCGATCGAGCGGGTGACATTGGCATAGGCCTGGGCCCCGGACGGACCCTCCCACAGCAGGCCCAGACGCGGCGCGAACCACTCATAGTTCTTGCCCACGGTCTGGTCGAAGGTCCCGGCGACGCCGGGCAGGGCGAACCGCTGGAAGGCGCGCTCGGCCAGGCCCCAGGCCCCGCCGGCGACGACCGCCAGGCTGTCGGTGACGAACAGCCGGCCTTCGGCGAAGACATCCAGCGCCCTTGCATTCTGGCGGGCACTGGCGGTGCGGGCGCCGCTGGACCCGCGGACATTGACGAACTGCTGCGCGTCCAGATCGCCGACCCGGTACCAGGCACCGCCGAAGGCATCGGCGCGCAGGCCGAACAGCTGGCCCTCCCAGTCCAGACGGCCGAAGGCCCCGTAGTTGCGGCTCTGCTGGTCGATGACCTGGAAGATCGGGTGGTGCAGGTCCTTCCAGGTGCCATAGACCGCTCCCTCGAACAGCAGCTCGGGCGACAGCCGCCAGCGGGTCGACAGGGTGGTGCGGACCGAGGCGTAGTCACGCTGGTAGTCGTTGGCGACATTGGTGGCGGTGGCCATCACCGGGGTGTCCAGCGCCTGGGCCAGGGTCAGGGATCCCGGGATTTGCTGGTGGATATAGGCCCCCTGGACGATCAGCCGGGCCTCGCGATCCTCGCCAAAGGTCCGGCCGATGTTGGCGGTGATGTACTGCTGCTGGCCGTCGGCGTGCTGGCGCCAGCCCTCGGCGGTCGCGCCGGTGACGCCGAGGAAGGCGTCCCAGTCGCCGCGCACGCCCCCGACCTCGGCATGCAGCCGGCCGGTCCGCCAGGAGCCGAAGTCGGCGCGCAGGCTGGCAGTCTCGCCCATGGTGCTGCCGTTGGGTGTCACCAGATTGATCGCGCCGCCCAGCAGGGCCCCGCCGAAGCGCAGGGCATTGCCGCCCTTGTAGACTTCGGTGAAGCGCGCCAGCAGGGGATCGACCATCTGGACGTCGCCGAAGCCGTCGGCCTCGTTGAACGGGATGCCGTCCTGGGAGACGAACAGGCCGCGCAGGTGGTTGGCGTTGCCGATGCCCGAACCGCGGATCGAGATGCGGGCGTCGCCGCCCCATTTCTTCTGCGCATAGACCCCGGGCACGTCCCGCAGGACGTCGGCCATATTGGGGGCGTAGCGGGTTTCGAGGCTTTCGGCCGAGACGACGGCCACGGCCCCGGGGGTGCGCGACAGGCGGCGGCGGGCCTCGGCCACGACGGGCGGGTCCTCGGGATTGCGGGCCCCGGTGACGATGACCTCGCCGAGGTCGACCACGGGGCCGATGTCGGGCGTGGTCTGGGCGAAGGCGGGTGCGCTCGCGGCGGCGAGCAGCAGCGCCAGCGGCGCTGCGTGGGTCTTGTTAGACATCGGATAATCCTGAAGCAGGGACAGTCGGGCGCACGCCGGTCAGGCGCGCGCGGTGCAGGTGTCGGTCTGGTTCAGGCTTTGGGGGGAGCGGTCGAGGGCGGCCGGGGCGGGCCGCGGGCCGGGGGCGGAGCGGCCTCGTGCTGGACGACGAAGACAGAGGCCGGGCGGGTGGTGGCCCCCGCGGCCGGCTGAAGCACCGGAGGCGCGGGGAGGGCGGCGGCGAATGCCAGGACGCAGGCGGCGCATTTTGCCCCGGCCATGCCCTTGCCGGAGCCGTGCTCGCCATCCACGCCGATTGCGATGGTCTGGGGCCCCTCGGTCGAGCAGATGACCATGGGATGACCCGGCGTGGAGGCCGCCAGCGCCGCGAACGGCATCAGGCTTCCGAACACGATGGCGAACGTCGCGGCGAGGAAGGCCAGCGAGCGCAGGGTCGACCAGGACTCGGTCGGGTGGCGGGTCACGGCGCGGCGATAGCGCAAGCCGCGCGCGAGGGAAAGCGCGGCAAAGTCTCCTCCCCGTGCGCGCTTGCGCATGGGGAGGTGGCAGCGAGCTCTGCGCGAGCTGACGGAGGGGTTCTGCGTGCGGCAAGAACCCCTCCGTCTCTCCGCTGCGCTCCGAGCCACCTCCCCGTCGCAAAGCCGACGGGGAGGAGACTGCACTATTCGCCCTTCGCGGCCTGGGCGGCCTGACGCGGGCTGAATTTGGGAGCGGGGGCCAGGCGCATCACCTCGCCCTGGTAGCGTTCGTCCTCGCCGGCCACGGCGAACGGCAGGGCGTCGGCGCAGGCGTTCAGCAGAGCCTCCAGCCACGGCTGTTCGGCCTTGTGGAAATCGCTCAGCACATGGCCGTGAACGAGCGCCGCCTCACCCGGGTGGCCCACGCCCATGCGGGCGCGGCGGAAGTCGGGACCCAGTTGGCTGATCAGGGAGCGCACGCCGTTCTGCCCGGCCGCGCCGCCGCCGGTCTTCATGCGGAAGCGGCCGGGGGCCAGGTCGATCTCGTCGTGGAAGACGATGACGTCCTTTGGCGCGATCTTGTAGAAGCGGGCGGCCTCGCCGACGGCATTGCCGCTGCTGTTCATGAAGGTCTGGGGCTTCATCAGCAGGACCCTGGTCCCCTCGACCTCACCCTCCTGGATCACCGACTGGAATTTGGCGCGCGGGCTGCCGAAGCGCCAGCGTTGCGCGATCGCATCGGCGGCCATGAAGCCGATGTTGTGGCGGTTCTTCTCGTACTTGGCCCCGGGATTGCCGAGGCCGGCGATGATGATCATGGGGCTAGTCGCCGAGGCCGAGGATAAAGGTCAAGCGGATGTCGATGCTCTCGATCTCGTTGGGCGTCAGGCGACCGATCACGGAGCCGCATTTGGTGCGGGTTACGGCGTGGATTTTCTCGGCCTGGACCAGTGTAGGCTTGCGCAGTCCGTTCATCGGGGTCGGCTCGACCCTGAGTCGATAAGGCGATGTTTCCTCGACCTTGCTCGTGCAAAGGCAGACGAGTACGGAGGCCGTATCTGACGTCTGATCCGCTTGGATGATGATTGCGGGGCGGGGCTTCCCGTGATCGCCCGCGAGGGCCACGGTCACAATATCTCCCCGTCTCAATACGCGTCCGCCTCATCGTCATCGGCATAAATTTCCGCCATCAGGGCTTCGCCGAAAATGAGCGTCTCCCGCTCGCTCTCGCTGGCATTGATGCGCTCGATGGCCGCATCCAGCTCTTCCTGAAAGCCGGGCCGGGAGGTGTCGAGCGTCCAGATGCGCACCTGCTTCAGGCCAGCCGCCTTCTTGCGGGCGCGATAGGCCTTGTACTTGTCGGGCTTGGGCGCGTGGACGTTCATGACTGCCAAGGTAGCGCGCCACCATTGACCGCGCAAATCCGGACAAACAAAAGCCCGCCGGGCCGGAGCCGGGCGGGCCGATGTTCAGGGGCGATCCGGGGATCAGCCTTCGGTGGTCTCGCCGTCCTCGGCATCCTGCTCGCTGGCAGGAACCTCGGCCGCGGCATTCTCTTCGGCGATGTCTTCCTCGATCTGGTCGGCGGCGATCGCGGCCGAGGAGACCTTGATCGCGCCGATCACGAAGTCACGGTCGGTGATGGTGGCTTCCACGTCGGACGGCACCTTGACGTCCGACCAGCGGAGGGTGTCGCCCAGCTTGTGGCCGGCCAGATCGACGACCAGATCCTCGGGGATGTGGTCCGCGCGGACCATGATCTCGACCGAGTGACGCACGACTTCCAGCGTGCCGCCCTGACGGAAGGCCTTGCACTGGTCCTCGTTGATGAAGTGGATCGGCACCTCGATCTTGATGGTCTGGTTCGCCTCGACGCGCATCAGGTCGAAATGCAGGGGGCGGTCCGACACCGGGTCGAACTGGACGTCCTTGGCGATGACCGGCTGGGTCTCGTCGCCGTACTTCAGCGTCACGAGGTGGCCCAGCAGCTTACCGGTGTACAGGTTCTTGCGGAAATCCTTCTCGTTGACCGAGATGGCGACGGGGGCCTTGCCGCCGCCGTACAGGATGCCGGGAACCGCACCCGAGCGACGGGCCGCGCGCGCGCCGCCGGTGCCGGTGTTCTCGCGAACGTCCACGTTCAGAATGATCTCGGCCATCTGGCTCGCCTCAACAACAAAAACGCCTGCGCCAGCTAATGGCCCGCGCGGCGGGGTCATGGACCCTCGAATTCAAGAGCGCGGGTCATTACACGCAAGCGCGTGCCAGTGCAACCACGCCCGGGCGAAGACCTCAGTTTGAGGCGGGCTGAACCGCGACGAGCGAGGCGGTGGCGGCCTCGGCGGCGACGCCGGTCGGAACCGGGCTGATGCTGGCGGTGGCGATAGCGGGATCGGCGACGACGGGGATGGTCGCCTGCGTCGTGCAGGTGGCGAGGTCACGCACGATGTGCCGGCCGACGCAGAACATGTCCTCATAGCTGGGACGCGAGGCGGCCAGGCACTGGAACAGGTTCAGCTTGGACATGTCGAGACAGAACTGGGCGTTGGTCTCGATCGACAGGGCCTCGGTATTGGCGCGGGCCTCGTCACCGGCAGCGCCCATGGCGGCCAGGGCCGCAATTGCGAGGGCATTGACCACCGCCGGCGTGTAGGGCGGGGCCTGGGTGGTGGCTGGCAGATTCAGGCCGGTGCCGCTGTTGGCCGCCGCGAACAGCCGGGCGGAGTCCTCGGCGGAAGGCAACATCTGGCCGGCGGAGATGGTCTTGACGGATTCCAGCCGGACCTCCCGGCTGGGGATGGGGGTCACGGCCCAGCGGCGGCGCGGATCGTTGCGCTCCTGGATCGTATAGGCGTCCTGTTCCACCGAGTCGGCCAGGGCGGTCAGGGTGGCGATGTCCTGGCCGAGGGTGGCGATGATCAGGCCGGCGGCGGCGTCCGCCCCGGGCAGGGTCACGGCATAGGCGGGGTCGCGGATGAGGTTGGCCACCACCTCGGCGCGCTGGCCCGGATCATCAGCGAAGCGTCGGACCCCGGCGACAAACTCCGGTGACTGCAGCGCAAGGATGGACGCATAGGCGATCATGCCGCGAGACAGGGTGGCCGGATCGTAGGCCGCCCCCTTGCGCATGGCCGCCTGGATGGACTCCGCGTCCTGGAAGCCGGCCTGGATCGTGCCGACGTCGCGGATGAAGGCGACATAGATCGAGGCTGCCTCTGCCACTCCGGCATTCAGGGTCACCGGCGGTGGCGGGGGCGGAGCCTCGACGATCACCACGGGTTCGGGTTTGCTGCAGCTGGAGAGCACTGCACCGGCGGCGATGACGGCGGCAAACGCCAAGCCACCGCGCGAGAAGGTCTTACCCATAGCAAATCCCCACGCAACCAAGAGCGACGGTCCCCCCGCACGCCGCAACGCCGGACCCTATAAGGCATTCCCGAAGGTTTTCCGACCGTTAATCACGCGCGGCCCATTCAACTCTCCGGCGCCAGCGGCGCCCTAGCGGCTGGGTCCGGCGTTCAATCTCTGGGTCGGCGTGGGCGTGGAGGTCGGTGCCGGCACGGGCGTCTGGATCGGGGTGGGCAGGGCAGCGGCCGGTGCCGGCGGGAGGGGCTGGGGCGTCGCGCGCGGGGCCGCCGGGGCTGTGATCCGGCTCGCGGTCGGATCGTCGACCGTGACGATGGCGGAGGGCAGGGCGGCCCCCCGCGCGCAGGTGGCCAGATCGCGCATCACATGCCGGCCGAGGCAGAACATGTCTTCGTAGGCCGGGCGGGATGCCGCCAGACACTGGAACAGGTTGAGCTTGGAACTGGCGAGGCAGTCCTGGCTGGTCCGGTCGTACTGGAGGGCGTCTGTATTGGCCCGGGCATTGTCGCCGGCGGCCCCCAGGACGGCCAGGGCCCCCATGGCCAGGGCGTTGGAGACCGAGGGCGCGTAGGGCGGACGTCGGGTGCGGGTTGCGGTGGCGTTCAGGCCCGCGCCGCTGTGGGCCGCCGCGTAGAGACGCGCGCTTTCTTCCGCCGAGGGCAGAACGGCCCGGGCCGAGAGATCCTTGACGGTCTGAAGACGGCCTTCGCGGTCGGGCGAGGGGGCGCGGCCCCAGCCGCTGCGGGGATCGCCCGCATACTGGATGGTGTAGGCGTCGGTTTCGACGGTGTCGGCCGCATTCGCCAGGGCGATGATGTCGGTCTCCATCATGCCGATGATCAGACCGGCGGCCGCCTCCGCCCCCGGCAGGGTCGAGGCCAGGGTCGGGTCGGCCACGATGCGGCCGACCAGTTCCTGGCGTTCGGCCGGCGTGGGGGCGGCCGAGCGGACCCCGGCGACGAACTCGGGCGACTGAAGCGCCAGGATGGAAGCATAGGCGACCAGACCGCGCGAGATCTGGTCGGGGTCATAGGCCGCGCCGCGCCGCAGCGCTGCCTGGACCGCCTCGGGCGAGGCGAAGCCGCCCTGGATGGCGGTGATGTCGCGGGTGAAGGTCAGATAGACGGACGCCGCCTGGGCGACGCTGTCGTTCAGGGCGACGGGCGGGGGCTGGCGGGCGGCGAGGGCGGCGGCTTCCGCCAGCCGCGCGGCTTCCGCCTCGGCCTCGGCCCTGCCGGAGGCACAGCTGCCCAGAAGGCCGGCGACGGCAACGGCGGCAAAGGCGGCGCCGAGGCGCGGAAGGACAAGACGCATGAAAGCTCCCCTGACTGGTCCGGGCCCATCAATCGACGGGTCCCGGCGGTTTTGAGGCGAAGTCAGCCCACGATTGCGTGATCAGTCGAACAGTTTGGAGACCGATTCCTCATTGGCGATCCGTCGGATGGCCTCGCCGATCAGCGGGGCGACCGGAACGGTCCGAAATCTTGGAGCAGCTGGACACCTCGTGCGGCTGTTCAATGGAATCGGTGATGACCAGTTCCTTGAGTGGGCCGTCGGTGACCCGCTGGACCGCCGGGCCCGACAGGACGCCGTGGCTGATATAGGCGGAGACCTCGGTCGCTCCGGCCGCGATCAGGGCCTTTGCGGCGTTCACAAGGGTGCCGCCGGAATCGACGATGTCGTCGAACAGGATGCACTCGCGGCCGGCGACGTCGCCGATGATGTTCATGACCTCGCTCTCGCCGGCCTTCGGCCGCCGCTTGTCGACGATGGCGAGGTCGACGTTCAGCCGCTCCGCCAGGGATCGTGCGCGCACGACGCCACCGACATCGGGCGAGACGATCATCAGATTGCCGCGCTGGTAGTGCTCGCGGATGTCCAGGGCGAGGACCGGCGTGGCCACCAGATTGTCCGTCGGAATGTCGAAGAAGCCCTGGATCTGGCCGGCGTGCAGATCCATGGTCAGGACACGGTCGGCCCCCGCGCGGGTGATCATGTTGGCCACCAGCTTGGCCGAGATGGGGGTCCGGCCGCCGGTCTTACGGTCCTGACGGGCATAGCCGAAATAGGGCATGACCGCCGTGATCCGCCTGGCCGAGGCCCGGACCAGGGCGTCGATGCAGATCAGCAGCTCCATCAGATTGTCGTTGGCGGGATAGCTGGTCGACTGGATGACGAACACATCCTCGCCCCGGACGTTCTCCTCGATGACCGCAAAGACCTCGTTGTCCGCGAACCGCTTCACCTGGGCCTTGGTCAGGGGCATGTCGAGGTGGTCGGCAATGGCCTGGGACAGGGTCCGGTTCGAGTTGCCAGCGAGCAGCTTCATCCGGTCATCCTTTCGCCGTCATCGAACCGCCAATGACGTGTGTTCCGTCTCGCGCGCTCTTTAGCAGCGCGTCCGGCCGTAGCAAGCCGTGATCGCCGGTTCCGGCGCATGGCGTGTGTCGGTCGCCGGTGTTAGAGAACGCGGTCTTGATCTTCCGGATGCGCCTCGCGCACCCGGCTGGCGTGTGATGAGGTTCCCCTTGCCGACTTCCTTCCGGTCTTCGTCCGTCCTGCGCCGGGGTGGCGTGCTCCTTCTGGTTTCGGTGGCTGCCCTGACGGCTGCGGCCTGCAATGGCGGCAACAGCCGTCCGCGTCTGGCCTATGAGGAGCGGCCGGTCGAGCTGCTCTACAACACCGGCTATGAGCGACTTCAGCGCAACCGCTGGGCGGATGCGGTCGATTATTTCCAGGAGGTCGAGCGCCAGCATCCGTATTCGGAATGGTCGCGCCGGGCGATCCTGATGCAGATCTACGCCTACTACCAGAACGGCAACTACCAGGAATCGATCTCGGCGGCGGACCGGTTCATCCAGCTGTTCCCCGGCAGCCCGTCGGCCGCCTATGCCTTCTACATGCGCGCCACCTGCCACTTCGAGCAGATCGTGGATGTGGGTCGCGACCAGGGCCAGGCCGAACAGGCGCTGGCCGGGCTGCGCGATGTGGCACGGCGCTATCCGGGCTCGCCCTATGCCACCGATGCGACGGTCAAGATCGACATGGTCAACGACCAGCTGGCTGGCAAGGAAATGAACATCGGCCGCTACTATCAGCGCGCCAACCAGCCGCTGGCGGCCATCGGCCGCTACAAGGCGGTGATCGACAGCGAGGCGTTCCAGCGGACGTCCCACACGCCCGAGGCCCTGTACCGGCTGGTCGAGGTCTATCTGACCCTCGGCCTCAAGGAGGAGGCCATGCGCAACGGGGCCGTTCTGGGCTTCAACTATCCGGGCAGCCCCTGGTACGCCGAGGCCTACGCCCTGCTGACCGAACAGGGCCAGAAGCCGGACACGGCTCCGACCGCCGAGCGCGAAAGCTGGCTGCGACGGATCATTCCGGGCTGACCGTTCCCTGCCTGTTCCGGGCTAGACTGACCCCGATGCCGAATCAGTGCGCCCCATGCTGACCAGTCTGTCCATTCGTGACGTGGTGCTGGTCGATGTCCTCGATCTGGAGGTCGGGGCGGGCCTGACCGTGCTGACCGGCGAGACCGGGGCGGGCAAATCGATCATTCTGGATGCCCTGGGTCTGGCGCTGGGCGGGCGCGGCGAGGCGGGGCTTGTGCGCGCCGGCGCGAAGCAGGCCGTGGCCACGGCCGTCTTCACCGCGCCGGACGATGCCGACCTGCTGGCCCTGATCGGTGAGAAGGGGTTCGAGGTCGCGGCGGGCGAGGACCTGATCCTGCGCCGCGTGGTCTCGGCCGACGGCCGCAGCCGGGCCTGGGTCAACGACCAGCCGGCCGGCGTCGCGGCCCTCCGCGAGATCGGGGCCCGACTGGTGGAGGTGCACGGGCAGCACGAGACCGTTGGTCTGCTGGACTGGAAGACCCATCGCGGTCTGCTGGACGCCTATGGCGGCCTGGCCCCGCAGTTGGGCGGGGTCGCGGCCGCTTCGGAGCGTCTGAAGGCGGCCGAGGCCCGGCTGGACGCCCTGCGCGCCGCCGCCGCCGATGCCGCTGCACGGGCCGAGGAGATCACACTGAACCTTGCCGATCTCGATGCCCTCGACCCGCGCGAGGACGAGGAAACCGAACTGGCAGGCGAGCGCGCCGTGCTGGGGGCGGCGGAGAAGGCCGTTGCCGATCTGGCCGACGCCCGGACCAATCTGGGCGGCGACAAGCTGAGCCAGAAGCTGTCGGCCGCCCTGCGCGCCGTGGAACATGCGCGCCAGCGGGCGACCCAGGCGGGGGTCGAGGCGGATCATCCGGTGCTGGTCCGATTGACGGCCGCCGCCGAGGCGATTGATCGCACCATGGTCGAGGCCGCCGAGGCCATCGCCGAGGTCGACGCCGCCGCCAACGCCTTCGACTTTGAGCCGGGCCGGCTGGACAAGGCCGAGGAGCGGCTGTTCGCCCTGCGCGCCACGGCCCGCAAGCTGAACACCACGGTTCACGCCCTGCCGGCCCTGCGCATTTCGCTGCGCGAGCAGCTGCGTCTGATCGAGGACGGGGCCGAGGCGATGACCAACGCCGGCCGCGAGGCCGCCGTCGCGCGTGAGGCCTATGATGTGGCGGCGTCCCTGCTGAGCTCGGGCCGGGAGGCCGCGGCGGAGCGCCTGTCGAAGGCGGTGATGGAGGAGCTGGGGCCGCTGAAGCTGGACCGGGCGCGTTTCCGGGTGGCGCTGGAGCCGGTGGCCGAGGGCCGTCGCGGCCCGCTGGGGGTCGAGACCGCCCGGTTCGAGATCGCCACCAATGCCGGGACACCCTTCGGACCGCTGGACGCCATCGCCTCGGGCGGGGAACTGGCCCGCTTCGCCCTGGCCATGAAGGCCGCGCTGGCGGGTCGGGCGGACCAGCGCCAGCCGGTGATGATCTTCGACGAGGTCGATCAGGGCGTGGGCGGGGCCGTGGCCGAGGCGGTAGGGCAGCGGCTGAAACGCCTGTCCACGGGAGCTCAGGTCCTGGTCGTGACCCACAGTCCGCAGGTCGCGGCGCGGGGCCACGCCCACTGGAAGGTGAGGAAGGCCGACGCCGGCGGGGTTACCACGACCACCGTCGATACCCTGACCCCCGATGCCCGCCAGGAAGAGATCGCCCGCATGCTGTCGGGTGCCACGATTACCCAGGAGGCTCGCGCCGCCGCCCGATCTCTGATCGGCTGAGGCAGGGGGCGGGTGTAGACGAATGCTGCCCCCACCCCTCCCGTCCGGGACCTTCCTGGGCCATCGCTCGACCACGGCGAGCGTGGTGGGGTTCAAGGCCGGTCTGTGGCGCGCCAGCGTGCCGCCCGAAAATGTGCATACCCACACCCACGAGGACGCCCATTTCGTGCTTGCCGTCGACGGAGGGTACCAAAGCCTCGCTCATGACCGTCTGACTCCGGCAGGCCATGGATTCGGACCGGGGGCGTTGATCTGGAACCCGCCCGGCATCGAGCATCGCGACAGTTTCGAAACGGTCGGCGGTCGCTTCCTGTCGGTCAGTTTCATGCCACCCAAAGGCGCGGCCAGGGGGGAGCCATCGCGGCTGCGCCATCCTGTGGCTGAGGCTGCGGCGCGTCGGCTGGTCGGGGCGGTCTCGGGTCACAAGGATGGCGATGCGATCAAGCTCGAGGGCCTGCTGCTCGACATGGCCGCCGCTGTCCTGTCGCCCGCCGAGCTGGACGAGGATCCGGCACCCGAGTGGCTGCTGCGCGCGGATCAGGCATTGCGCGATCTGTGCCGCCAGCCGGGTCTGGAGGTGCAGGACCTGGCCAGGATCGTCGGCGTGCATCCGGTCTCCCTCGCGCGGCGCTACCGCCGCCACTTCGGCATTTCGCCCGCCACCGCCATCCGGCGGGCGCGCGTCGACCGGGCCGTGGGCGATCTGGCGGTGGGCATGGACCTGGCAGAACTGGCGGCGCGTGGCGGCTATGCGGATCAGAGCCATCTGACGCGGGAGTTCCGCGCCCTGTACGGACTCACGCCCGGCCGGTATCGGGCCGCTTTCGTCTGACCGGTTTCATCTGTTCAAGACGGCGTCCCAAGGAGCTGGCACAGCACAAGCTTCACCTGAGGACACGGCATGTATCGACTTCTGTTCGGGGCGCTCAGCCTCGCCCTGGTTTCCGCCCCCGCCCAGGCCGAGGTCGACTGGCCCCTCGCCGCGCCCGCCAGTCAGGGCGTCTCGGCCGAGCGGCTTGCCGCCATGGACGCGACCGTGCGCGCCGGGGACTTCCAGAAGATCACCAGCGTCCTGATCGCCCGCCACGGTCGGCTGGTGCACGAGGCCTATTTCGACGACGCCGGACGCGAGGCCCGCCGCAACACCCGTTCGGTGACCAAGTCGGTCACGGCCATGCTGATCGGGGCGGCCATCGCCGAGGGCAGGCTGCCGGGCGTCGATGCGCCCGTGCTGCCCTTCATCGCCGCCAGCGGTCCGTTCGAGAATCCCGATTTGCGCAAGGACCGGATCACGGTCGAGGATCTGCTGACGATGAGTTCGCTGCTGGAATGCAACGACGACAACGAGTTCTCACGCGGCAACGAGGAGCGGATGTACCTGATCGAGGACTGGGCGGGCTTCGCCTTCGACCTGCCGATCCGCGGCTTTCCCGCCTGGGCTCCGCGCCCCGAGGCGTCACCCTACGGCCGATCCTTCAGTTATTGCACCGCCGGGGTCGTCACCCTGGGGGCGGTGGTCGAGAAGTCGGTCGGCCGACCGCTGCCCGGTTTCGCGCATGAGGCCCTGTTCGGCCCACTGGGGATCGAAGGCGAGGAATGGCAGATCTCCCCGACGGGTCTGGCCATGGGCGGTGGCGGACTGGGCCTGACCAGCCGCGACCTGCTGGCGCTCGGACAACTGCTGCTGAACCGGGGGCAATGGGATGGGCGACAGGTCCTGCCGACCGCCTGGGTCGAGGCCATGACGACGCCCCATTCCAGCGTCGGAGAGGGACGCGGAGACTATGGCTATCTGGTCTGGCTGCCGACCTTTGATGTTGCGGGCGTGCAGCATCCGGCGTGGATGATGTCCGGCTCGGGCGGCAATAAGGTCATCGTTGTCCCCGACCTCGACCTCGTGGCCGTGATCACGACCACGAATTTCGGCGTCCGCAACCCGCACGGCCTGTCCGACCGCCTGATCACCGAACATGTACTGCCGGCGGTCGTGCCCTAGCGGGCGCACACCGGGGATGGACCGCCCGCGGTGCTGATCCAGCAGGCGCGATCGCGAGGGTTGCGGGTATAGATCCCGCCCACCGGGACGCGACGGTCAGGGCCGAAGACCTCGAACAGGCTGCCCTCGCCGTCGATGATAATCATGCGGACCGCGATGTCAGGCCCGTCCAGCTGGAAGCTGCCGTCGCCGAACAGCGGCGTGAAGGCGCAGGTCGTTTCAGGCCGCTCGCCGACGCTGCAGCGAATCTGGCGGGTCTTGCCCGAGCGCTCGTCCGCCGCGACGGGGACGGGCGTCCACGACTGGGCGGATGCGGCACCGGTGGCGAGCAGGGAGGCGGCGAGACCGGCTGCGGTCAGGACGAGGCGTTTCATCGATGGCTCCCCAGGCGCAGGCTGCGCCGCTGTGTATTCAAGGTGCGGTGGCGACAAGGCGGCGTCCAGAGCGGGACCGCGCAAGGTCGGAGATTGTCAGGCCTGGACCCCGAGGATCCAGCCTTCCTCGTCCTGGACCCGGGCGATCAGGGCCTCGTCCGTGCCCTTCTTCGGACCGAAGGCGACCGACAGTTCGCCGCGCTCATCCATCAGGGCCAGGGCCTCGGCGGTCGTGCGGACCTGGGCCTGGTCCTTGAACTCGCCCTCGGCCACCGTGGTCGGCCACATCGAGGGCCAGACCTCGGCGACGAGGACCGACAGGGGCTCGACATCGGCGGGCTCCAGCGCGCGCCAGCCGGTGCCCAGAGGCCAGACGGCTCCGGCCGGACCGAGGCTTTCCAGCAGGCGGCGGACCATGGGGATGCCGACCAGGGTCTGGCCACCCACGGCCCCGGCCCCGTGCATCTGCCAGTTGGACTTGGGTTGCAGCTTGCCGCCGCGAATGGCGGTTTCGGTCGCGCGGTATTCGGGGATATCGCCCCCCGCGCCTGCGGGCGGTTTGGTCGTGGTCAGCCAGCGCTGTGCCTGTTTGGCCGGCGCACCCCAGAAGGGCCAGGCCTCGTCGGTCATCAGCCGGTTCATCTTGGCCGCGATCTGGTAGCGGTTGTTGGTGTTGTCGGCCTTGTCGACGATGTTGGCGGCGATGAATTTCCACATCGCCGTCCATGGCGGCGTGTCCTTCAGGCCCAGACGCGCGGCGGTGCCGGCCGGATAGCCCAGCGAGAAGTCGACGCCGACCAGCACGCGGTCGCCGCGCTTCCTGTGATCGGCAAGGATGGTCTTCAGCAGGGCCTCGCCCTCGGCCCGCGTGGCCGTGTTGTGGGTCTCGGTGTACAGGCGGAAGCGGACATCGCGCTTGGCCACGCCGATCCAGACGGAGTTGTCGCCCAGCTTCTTGCCCTCGGCGGCAGTCCAGTCGGCAATGACATAGGCGTCGAACAGGCGGGCCACGGCGGGCTCCTCGGGCAATCGGGAAACAGGAGAATGCAGGGCTTCTAGCGCCCGACGTCCGCCGCCGAAAGGGCGATCACCGTCTCAACAGCGCCTCAAGGTGCGACAACCATCGCCGGCCCAGCCGCATGGCCTCCGGCGGTGACCCGGTTTGACCGGGGGCGCGGGCGTTCCACAGGGCCAGTTCGAACTCTGGATAGCGGGCGTCGGCGAAGAGCAGACGCAGGGTCACAAGCTCGGCATCGGGGGCCATGATGTCCAGCGCCTTGCGCGCCTCGCCCCGCCGCACCCGGGCCACGACGTGACCGTCGACGATGACCTCGCCGCCCTCGACCTCATCGAAGGCATAGACCAGACCATGGGCCCCGCGATCCCAGAGGACGGCAATCTGGCCGCCCTCGAAATCCAGGCCGGCGGCCCGGCCCTCGGGGGCCGACAGGGCCTCGGCCCCCGGCGCGACGCCGAGGGATTTCAGCATGGCCCGGCGTAGCCGGCGCTCCGGCTCCATCCACCAGTTGAGGCCCAGGGCCGCCGTGGTGAGGGCGGCGGCCGCCAGCGCCACCAGCAGGATGACGCGAAGGGCCTCATCCATTTCGGGCCCCGTCCATCAGTCGGCCAGCTCGACCACCACCGGCACATGGTCCGACGGCTTGTCCATGTCGCGGGCGTCGCGGTGGGTCTCGACGCCCGCGAACCGGTCGGCGGCCTGGGGCGACAGGAGGTGGAAGTCGATGCGGATGCCGTGGTCGCGCTGCCAGGCCCCGGCCTGGTAGTCCCAGAAGGTCCAGGTGCCCGGCGGCTGGTTGCCCAGTTCGCCGGCTTCATACAGGCCCAGCCCCTTCAGGGCACGGAAGGCGGCGCGGCTCTCGGGCTGGAACAGGGCGTCGCCGGTCCAGGCCTCCGGGTTGCGGGCGTCCGCCGGTGTGGGGATGACATTGTAGTCGCCGCACAGGGTAAAGGCCTCTTCCTGCGCCAGCAGGGTGCGGGCATGGGCGTGCAGCCGCGCCATCCACGCCAGTTTGTAGGCAAACTTTTCGGTCCCGAGCGGATTGCCGTTGGGCAGATACAGGCCGCCCACGCGGACCGGCCGGGGGGCCTCGATCAAAGCCTCGATATATCGGGCCTGTTCGTCGGTATCATCGCCGGGGAGCCCCCGCCGGACATCCGACACGGGGTATTTCGAAAGCAGGGCGACGCCGTTGTAGGTCTTCTGCCCGTGGGTCTCGACGTTGTAGCCGAGGCTCTCGAAGGGCTCGCGCGGGAATTTCTCGTCGACCGTCTTGATCTCCTGGAAACAGACGACGTCGGGCCGGGCCACCTCCAGCCAGGCGAGGACCGTGGGCAGGCGGGCGTTGACGGAGTTGACGTTCCAGGTGGCGATACGCATCGGCGGGACGCTAGGCGGCGTCGCCCCATCGGGCAAGGCACCACCGGCACCGCAGGACCGAAACGCAGAAGGCCCGGCGAGCGAAACGCCGGCCGGGCCTTCATGACAGCCTGTCTGCCCGGTTTACTGGGCCGGCGCGCTGACGGTGCCCTCGGGCAGCGGCGGCACGATGGTCATGGTGCAGCCTCCGCCGATGCGCTGGGCCACTTCGCAGGGATAGACCTGCTGGACCGCGAAATCGTTGTTGAAGCGGACGATGACGCCATTGTCGGCCGCGCATTTGGCTTCATAGAACGAGCCGTTTGCGTTTGCGCCCATATAGCGGGCGCGGGTGACGTCGCAGGCAGCGGCCTCGGCATTGCCGGCGAAACGCGCCTTCAGGGTCGCGGCCTGTTCGGCGGAGGTGGAGAACTGGCAGGCGATCGCCGCCTCGATGATCCGAACGCATTCCGTGGCCTTGAAGCCCCCGGCCGCCTGCTTCTGCAGCAGATAGCCGTCCTGGCCCTCGCAACCGATTTCATAGAGTTCGTCGCCGTCGATCTGTTTGCTCAGCGGTCCGCCTTCATCGGGAACGCAGGGCAGGTTGGCTTCGCGCGCATACTCCACCATCACCCGCATGACGTCGGTGTTCCGGGGCAGGGTGCAGCGGATCTCGGTCGTTCCCGCGGCGGCGGGGGCCGCTGCGGCACCCGGGGTGGCAGCATTGGCCGCCGCAAGGCGCGCCTGGGTCGCGGCCAGCAGCACGCAGTCGAACGACTGGGGCGGCGTGCTGGCGATCAGGATGTAGCCGGGGCCGGAGGCGCAGGCGGCTTCATAGACGCGGGATTCACCCGCCAGCAACGGCAGCAGGCTGGCCTCGGTCGCCTGGCAGGTCAGGCCCGCGCTGGTGGCCAGCGTCTGGGCGGCCGCGAGATTCTCTTCCGGCGTCGGGGCTGCCGGGGCCGCCGGTCGGGCGTTGCGGTTCTGGCGGCGGATACGGCCGGTGGGGGCAGACTCGGCGGCGGGTTGGGCCTCGCCGGAGCGGGGGGCCGTCTGGGCTGCCGCCGGCGCGACGCCGAAACCGGCGAGCACGACCGCCGCGCCGATGGCGGCGATATAGGATGACTTGAACACGAGGGGCTCCTGGAGCGCGTGGGCGTTAGCCAGAGCCTTGGCGGGGCCTCGTGGCGAGGTCAAGGCCGTCGGAACAGAGACCATCGGTGATGCTGGACGCGCGCGGCCTCTCCGGCCTAAGGTCGGCGGGTTGCGATTGGAGACGGACTTGGCGGACGGCGTGATCACCAGCGAGGGCGAGATCGAGCCCGGTGCCGACGGCCTGCGCGGCCTCACCTATCCGCTCGGGGCTGTGCCGGCCCCCGGTGAGGCGATCGAGGCGGCTCCCGGCGTGCTGTGGATGCGCGTCCCGCTGCCGATGCAGCTGAACCACGTCAATGTCTATGCCATCGCGGACGGCGACGGCTGGGCCGTGGTCGACACCGGAATCCGCACGCCCGACACTCTGGCCGCGTGGGAGGCCGCCTTGGCCGGGCCGCTGGGCGGACGGCCGGTCACGCGGGTCATCTGCACCCATATGCACCCCGATCACATCGGCCTGGCCGGGTGGCTGTGCGAGCGGTTCGATGCCCCGCTGCTGATGACGCAGCTGGAGTATGTCACGGCCCGGATGCTGGTTTCGGACACGGGCCCGGCCCCGGAGGCGGGGGCGATCTTCTGGCGCGCCGCCGGCTGGTCAGAAGAGCAGGTCGAGACCTATCGCACGAGCTACGGACGGTTCGCCAAGGGCGTCGCGCCTCTCCCGGCCGGGTATCAACGTCTCGTCGCGGGCCAGACCCTGTCGATCGGGGGAGAGGACTGGACCATCGTCACCGGCAACGGTCACAGCCCCGATCACGCCTGCCTGTGGCGTCGGTCGGACGGCGTGCTGATCTCGGGCGACCAGATCCTGCCGCGCATCTCGTCCAACATCTCGGTCTGGCCGACGGAGCCCCTCGCCGATCCCCTGCACGACTGGATGAGTTCGCTGGAGCGGCTGGGCGACCTGCTGCCGGCCGACACCCTGGTGCTGCCCGGTCACGGGGAGCCCTTCACCGGCGTCCTGCCGCGGATCGAGGCGCTGAAGCGCGGACACCGGGTGTCGCTGACGCGGCTGGAGCGGACCCTGCGGACGCCGTCTCGCGCCGTGGACGCCTTCGGGGCCCTGTTCGCCCGTCCGGTGGACGGGGGCCTGCTGGGCATGGCCACGGGCGAGGCGATCGCCCATCTGAACTATCTGGCCGGTCAGGGCCGCGTGCGTCGCGAGCGCGACGCGGACGGTGTCGACTGGTGGAGCCTTATTGAAACGGAGACCGTCGCATGACCGACGCTGTGCGCATCGAGCTGGCTGGCGGCATCCTGACCGCCACCCTGGCGCGGCCCGAGAAGAAGAACGCCATCACCCAGGCCATGTACGGCGTGCTGGCAGAAGCAACGCGCCGGGCGAAGTCGGACGAGGCCGTCCGGGTGCTGGTGTTCAAGGCCGAGGGGGACAGCTTTTCGGCCGGCAACGACATCGCCGACTTCATCGCCCAGGGCTCCAGCCGGGCAGGGGGTGCCTTGGTCGAGGCCCCGGTGTTCCATTTCCTGCAGGCCCTGGCCGAGCTGGACAAGCCGGCAGTCGCGGCCGTGCGCGGCCGGGCGGTCGGCATCGGCCTGACCCTGCTGCTGCATTGCGACATGGTGGTGGTGGCCGAGGACGCCCTGCTGTCGGCTCCGTTCATTAACCTGGCGCTGGCCCCCGAGGCCGCGTCCTCTCTGCTGTTGCCGCAGGTCTTGGGGCACCAGCGGGCGTTCGAGATCTTCGCCCTGGGCGAGCCGATCGATGGCCGGACCGCCCTGGCCTGGGGGTTGGCCAACCGGGCTGTGCCGTCGGCCGATGTGGATGCCGTGGCCGACGAACTGGCCGCGAAACTGGCGGCCCGGGCACCGAACTCCCTGAAGAAGACCAAACGGCTGATGCGGGACGCCGAGACCCTGTGGGCCCTGATGCAGCGCGAAGGCGAGGCCTTCGGCTCGCAGATGTCCAGCCCCGAGGCCATGGAAGCCTTCATGGCCTTCAGCCAGAAGCGGGCCCCGGATTTCTCCAAGCGGTAGTGCGCCTCGCGGGTATCCGCCTTGATCCCGCCGCCCATTGCTCCTAGGTGCGCGCGCCATGTCCGCCGTCCCCGCCCTGTCCCCCATGCTCCGCATCCTGCCGGAGACCGCCGCCGACCGAACCGGGGTCGAGGCGCTGGTCATGGCTGCCTTCGGGCCGGGCCGGTTCGCCAAGACGGCCGAACGGCTGCGCGAGGCCGCGACCCTGAGCGCCGCCTTCGTGGCGCGCGAGGACGGACGGCTGGTCGGCTCGGTGCGGCTGTGGTCGATCACGATCGACGGTATCGAGGCCCTGTTCCTCGGGCCCATCGCGGTCGCCGAGGACGCGCGCCGGGGCGGTCTGGGGGCCGATCTGGTCACCGCCTGTATCGGCGAGGCGCAGCACCGCAGCGCCAGCGGGATCCTGCTGGTCGGGGACCTGCCTTACTTTTCCCGCTTCGGCTTCCAGCCCGCGCCGGATGTCCGCCTTCCGGGGCCGGCCGATCCGCGCCGGATCCTTTGGTTGAACATCACCCGCATGGTCCCGACGGGGCTTGTCCGGGCGGTTTGAGGCTCAGGCGGCGAAGCCTTCGATGTGAAGGTCTGCAGTCTGTACCCGGGCCTGATGCAGGTCATGGGCCGCCTGCATCCTGACAAGCGTATCGGCGCTGAGACCGAAGGCCTTCTCGAACCGGATCGCCATCTCCGCCGACAGGCCGACGCGTCCGTTCAACAGGCCACTCATGGCCTGGCGGGTGACACCCAGTCTTTTGGCCAGGTCGGTGACGCTGATCCCCCGCGGGTCGACCATTTCGGTCTTCAGCCACGGGCCGGGATGCACCGCAAAGCTGGAATGAAGGGTGATAGCCATCAGTGGTAATCCTCCAGGTCCATATCCGCGATCGCATGGGCATCATCGATGCGGAACGTCAGTCGCCAGTTTCGGGTCACCGTCAGCGCCCAGGTGCCCGCCCGGTCGCCCTTCAACAGATGGGCCCCGAAATTGGGTGGCACGGTCAACTCTCCGGCTGCCTTGATGGCCGCGAGATACGCCAGCATGTTTCTGAGCCGGTCGGTCACGCCCGACGGCAGTCCGCGCGGATCGCCGGTCTCGGCAAACCGCCGCAGCGCCTTGTGACGAATGTTGACGATGTCCACGCAGCCATCTGGGACGAAGGCATAAAAATGTCAAGTGTCACGTGACGGGTGACAGGCCGCCGGCCGTCGCTGGCGGCCTGTGCGATACGACCGTTCACTGCGGGAGATTGAAAGGGTTAGAGTGGTCCATGATGCAACGTTCGTTCGCCCGATGACTCCTTCCGATCCCTCCACCGGCCTCGCCGCCATTGCCGAGGCCGCGAAACAGGCTCCCGGTCGGGGCCTGCCGCCGGTGCATCTGTGGCATCCGGAGCATTGCGGCGACATCGATATTGTCATCCGCGCTGACGGGACCTGGATGCACGAGGGTTCGCCCATCGGCCGGGCGGAGCTGGTGCGGCTGTTCTCGACCGTGCTGCGGCTGGACCCGGACGGCTATCATCTGGTGACCCCGGGCGAGAAGCTGAAGATCACGGTCGAGGACCTGCCGTTCCGGGCGGTCGCGATGCGGGTGGACGGGGACGGTCTGGTCTTCACGACGGATGTCGGCGACGAGACCCGGGCCGGACCGGACCATGCCCTGATCGTCGAGACCGATCCGGTTACCGGCGAGCCCGCCCCGCGCATCCATGTCCGGGCCGGGCTGGAAGCCCGCATCGTCCGGTCCGTCTTCTATGAGCTGGTCGAGCGAGCCGAGGTGCGGGACGGGCAGCTGGCGGTTCAATCAGACGGGGTCTGGTTCCCGCTGGGTCCGCCGGGGGCCGGGGTCGAATGAGTCTGGCGACGCTGAGAGATCGCCTGGTCGAGCGGTTGGCCCCGGTTGACGGGTGGCGACCGGAGCACCCCGCGGCCCGGTCCGATTTCGACCTGAACCCCGCCGCCGTGCGGATGGTCGACCGTGCGCTGAAGCCGGCCGCCGTGCTGATCGCCGTGGTGGGGGAGCCGGACGGGGCCTCGGTGCTGCTGACCCGGCGGGCCGACAGTCTGGTCAGCCATACGGGCCAGATCGCCTTTCCCGGTGGCCGGCTGGATCCTGGCGAGACGGCTGTGGAGGCCGCCCTGCGCGAGGCGCGCGAGGAGGTGGATCTGGATCCCGGCCGCGTCCATGTGCTGGGCCTGTCCGATACCTATGAAACAGGCACCGGCTATCTGATCACGCCCGTGATCGGCTGGATCGACCGTCTGCCGCCCCTGACCCCGTCGCCGCAGGAGGTGGCGGAAATCTTCCAGACGCCCTGGGACTTCCTGATGGACCCGGCCAATCACCGCCGCGATCATATGGAGGTGCCCGAGGGCGTCCGGCGCTGGTTCTGGTCCATGACCTGGGAGGAGCGCTACATCTGGGGCGTGACCGCCGGGATCATCCGGGGTTTGAGGACCCGGCTGTACGGCGAGGAGCCTGATCTGTCGGCGGCCGCCGCCGAGGATGCGGCATGACCGCCCGCCTGAAGGGGCAGGACTGGCTGGGCGACCCCGCCACCGCCGCCGTGTTCGACGCGCTGGAGGCGGCGGGCGGGCCGGACTGCGCCCGGTTCGTGGGCGGCTGTATTCGCAATGCCCTGGTCGGGCGGCCGGTGGATGACATCGACATCGCCACCCGGCTGAGGCCCGAGCAGTCGATGGCGGCGCTGAAAGCGGCCGGGATCAAGGTCGTGCCGACCGGTCTGGCCCACGGCACGGTGACGGCGGTGTCGCGGCGCAAGCCGCATGAGATCACCACCCTGCGCCGGGATGTCGAGACGGACGGCCGCCGCGCCGTGGTCGCCTTCACCGACGACTGGGCCGAGGACGCCGCCCGCCGCGACTTCCGGCTGAACGCCCTCTATGCCGACCGGGCGGGCGCGATCTTCGATCCGACGGGGCAGGGGGTGGCCGATGCCCTGGCCGGCCGGGTGGTGTTCGTCGGCGACGCCGCGACCCGGATCGAGGAGGACTATCTGCGCATCCTGCGCTTTTTCCGCTTCTTTGCCTGGTATGGCCGCAGCGCGCCGGACGCCGAAGGCCTCGCGGCCTGCGCCGCCCACGCCGACGGCCTGTCACGCCTGTCCGCCGAACGGGTGTCGAAGGAGCTGATGAAGCTGCTGGCCGCGCCGGACCCCCGCCCGGCGGTCCGGGCCATGGGCGGGGCCGGCGTGCTTGACCGGGTCATCCCCGGTGTGGTCGCGCAGACGGCCTTCGAGGTGCTGGTGGACCTGTCCGACGATCCGGTGCTGCGCCTGTCGGCCCTGCTGCCCGATGATCCGCAAGCGGTGGCCGCCACGGCTGCGGCCCTGCGCCTTCCGAGGGTGGTCGAGACCCGTCTGGCCGCCGCGGCGGTCGGGCCTCTGGACCCGGAGACGGACGCGCCGTCCCTGCGCGCCCTGATCTATCAGACCGGACGGCAGGCGGTCGGCGACCGCCTGTTACGCGGTCTGGCCTTGCGGCCCGGCATCCGGGCGGACGCCGCCCTCGCCCTGATCGACAGCTGGCCCGTGCCGCGCCTGCCCGTCGGGGGGCGGGAGCTGGCGGCGCTGGGCGTTGCCCCGGGACCGGACACCGGCCGTTTGCTGAAGGCCTTCGAGGCCGGATGGATCGCCGACGACTTCCCCGTCGACGGGCACACGGACCGGCTCAGGGCGCTGGTTGAGGGGTCGCCCGCACGAACCGGGTGATCACCGGGCGGTGGTCCGAGCCGGTGTCGCGGCCCAGCCTGCGCTCGACGAGGGCCAGTTCGGGCGAGCGATAGACCTGGTCGATGGTGATCCCGGCGAAGGGGGGCAGCTCCGAGGGCCAGGTGCCCGGCCAGCCCGGGGCGGGGATCAACCGCCCGTTAGCCTTCAACTGGCTTCCGATGCGGGCGCTGGACACACTGTTGAAATCCCCGGCCGCCAGCAGCGGCCCCGGCGTCGCCGCCGCCCAGTCGACCAGACCTTCGGCCTGGCGGATCTGTTCCCACTGGATCTGGTACGGCCATGGCCGCGTCATGTGAACGCCCGCCACCGTCACCGGGCCGAGCGCCGTTTCGGCCCGGGCCCCCACGACCGACAGCGCCCGGATTCTCGGCCGCACGTCGGCCACCGGCCGGCGTCCCGCAATCACGGACCGCGTCGCGCCCGGCGCACGGTCGAGCGACGGCCTGATGACCCGGTGCGGATAACCCGCGAGGATACGGTCAAGGGCTGAGGCGGGAACCGGGCCAACCTCGATCAGGACCACCAGATCGGCTCCCGAGGCCTGGACCGACCGTCTGATCGCAGCCACATCCTCATTGTCGCGGTGGAGATTGGCCGAATACAGGGTCAGCGTTGCGCTTCCGGGCTCGGCCGTGCCGCGCGGCGGGGCCCACTGGGCTGATCCTGCAAACAGCACCAGCGCCGACACGACGACGGCGGCCATCAGCAGGGCCCGAGCGCGCATCGCCGCTGCGGCCGCGACGATCGCCACGGCGATGATCAGGGCGGGGCCGGTGAACTGGGCGACCAGATCGATCCAGCGGTGCCCGATCCCGCTCAGCGCCGCGACCGCGACGGCAAGCGGTGGCGTCAACAGCAGCGCGAGGGCCACGCTCGCCAGCATTCGCACCGGCGGGCGGGCGCGATCCTCCACAGTCTCTTGCATTGAGCGTGAACACGGGTCGTTGTGGCGCGTTGACCAGTCGCTGCCGGGGAGGGCGAAATGGCGAAGCGGTCTGTCAGGGATATCGAGAAAATCTGGTCCAATGTCGAGGGCATCAAGAAGCTCTCGGACCGGGCGGTCGGGTTCGGGCCCTTCGGCGTGGGTCTGGACGGCCTGCTCACCTGGATCCCGGTGGTTGGCACCGTCTACAGCGTCAGCACGGCCGGGTGGCTGCTTTTGCAGGCCTCGCGGGCCCGGGCCTCGCCCGGCACGATGTTTCGCATGATCGGCTACCTGGGCTTCGACAGCGCCACCACGGTTGTCGGTGAGGCCATTCCGTTCGGACCCGATCTGATCGACTTCTTCTTCCGGGGCCACCTGATGGCGGCCAACGCGCTGCAGAAGGACATCGAGACCACCCACTGGGTGGAGGCCAGCGGGGCCGATGCCCGCGCCTCTGGCGACCACGAGCGTCATCTGGCGGCGATGCGCGCGGACCCGCAGAAGCGACGCATCGTCTACCTGTACGATTGACCACAGCTCCGCTTGACGAACCGTCCGGGGCCCGCCCTTAGTCCCTGCCGATCCTGACTGCGCCGGAACCCTTGATGACCGCCATGCTGACGCGAGAGGAACTGGCGCTTGCGCTGGGCCGGGCCGGGGCGGGCGACCGCAGCGCCTTCCGCACCGTCTATGAAGCGACTTCGGCGAAGCTGCTGGGGGTGTGCCTGCGTATCTTGTCCGACCGCCAACTGGCCGAGGACGTTTTGCAGGACACCTATCTGACCGTCTGGAGGAAGGCTTCGACCTTTGACCCCACGCGCGCCAGCCCGATCACCTGGCTGGTGACGATCGCGCGCAACCGGTCGATCGATCGCCTGCGCTCGGCTGCGCCAATGCGGCGCAGCGCTCCGGTCGAGGATGCCCATGATCTGGCCGACAGCGCGCCCCTGGCGTCCGACGTGATCGAAACCACGGACGAGGTCGGCCGGCTGAACCTGTGCCTCGAAACGCTCGAGGACCGCGTCCGGGGGGCCATCCGTACCGCCTTCCTTGAGGGCGTGACCTATGACGCCCTCGCCACGCGGGAGAATGTGCCCCTCGGCACCATGAAGAGCTGGATCCGCCGGGGGCTTTTGCGGCTGAGGAGCTGCCTCGACTCATGACCGACCTGCCCCCCGAAGACACCGGCCCGAATGAAACAGGCCCCGAGGAGGAGACCGTCACCGCGGGCGAATTGGCCCTGCGCGTGCTGTCCCCGGCAGACGAGGCCCGGGCCCGGGCCCGTGAGGCGTCGGATCCGGCCTTTGCCGCCGAGGTCCAGATCTGGAATGACCAGTTGGCCAGGCTGGCCGCAGAAATCCCGTCGGTCCAGCCCTCGCCTTCGGTCTGGCCCCGGATCGAGGCGAGCATCGGAGCCGGGGCGGCGGCGAATGACAACGGCCGGGTCGGTTTCTGGCGGGCCTGGGCCCTCGGCGCGACCGGTCTTCTCGCCGCCAGTCTGGTTGCGGTCGGCGTGCTTGTCGCCCGCCCCGCCCCTGTGCCGGTGGTCCAGCCGGCCCCGGCCGGAGGTGTGACCCGGATCGCCACCCTGTCGCTGGAGAGCGGTGCCCCGGCGGTGACGCTGGTCTATGACACCATGACCGGACACCTGTTCCTGGCGCCCACCGAGGCCATGGCCGGCGATGCCCGCGTCCCGCACCTGTGGCTGGTGCGGCCGGATGGGGCAGGGGTCCAGCTTGTCGGTGCCATCGACGGAACCGCCACCTCGCGCCACACCCTCGACGCCGTTCTGGCGGCCGCGGCGGGTGAGGCCCAGGCCGTGGCGATCTCGATGGAGGCTCCGGGCCACACCCCCGCCGCCGATCGTCCCGACGGCCCGGTCGTCGCCTCCGGTGAACTCCAGGCCCTGTGAGTGCATCCGGGATCGAAGGGGCCCCGTAGCTTCCCCTGACCGGATCGTCGCGAGGTGCCTACGGGCCCCTCGCTGGTCCTGACAACCGCGATCCGGTCGCGGGGAGGCCCACCCAGCCCTTCCACGGGTCTCCCCGCATTCAGCTTTTTCGGCGATCCCATCAACGAAGAGGCCGAAAACGTCTGTAAAATCAGAGGGCGTGCTGAAACAAGCCCCTCCGAACGTGCGTCCCTCCAGGGGGGCTTCACACTGATCCTGCATCACAGCGGAGATCAGAATGTCTGCCCAGAACAGCGCCCGGCTGGACCTGCCCTATCTGGCGGCCGGCCAGCTTCAGAAACATGTGACCGTCAACGAGGCCCTGACGCGGCTGGACGCCCTCGCCCAGCTTGCCGTGGTCAGTCGGACGGTCGGGACCCAGCCGGTGAACCCGGCCGATGGCGAACTCTATATCCTGCCCCCGGGCGCGGGCGGTCTGGCCTGGTCGACCTGGTCGGCCGGCGATCTTGTGCGGGCAGAGCTCGGCGGCTGGACCCGCGTCCCGACGCCGGCCGGCAGCCTGGCCTTTGTGCTCGACGCGCGGGAGCTTGTCGTCCGGCTTGCGGAAGGCTGGGTCCGCGTTTTGCCGTCCGAGATCCAGAACCTGACCCGGCTGGGTCTCAATACCACGGCCGATGCCGCCAATCCGTTCGCCGCCCGTCTCAACAAGGCGCTGTGGACGGCCGTTCCCGGGACCGAGGGCGGCGACGGCGACCTGAGGTTCACCTTCAACAAGGACGGTCCCGATGATGTCCTGTCGCTGCTGTTCCAGAGTGGATACGGCGGTCGGGCGGAACTGGGGCTGATCGGCGACGACGACCTGACGCTGAAGGTCAGTGACGACGGTACGGCCTGGCGTGAGGCCCTGCGGATCGACCCGGGTCTCGGCCGGGTCTGGTTCCCCAGAGGGGCCACGCGGACCGAGAGCGTGCGGATCGTCGGCAGTGGCAACTATGTCCCGCCTGACTGGGCCCGTCTGCTCACCGTTGTTGCTGTGGGGGGCGGTGGAGGCGGGGGCACGGGGACGTTCGGATCCGGCGGGACCCGGGCGGGCGGCGGTGGGGGTGGAGGCGGAGGCCTGTCTGTCACCACCTGGCGGCTCGATGACCTGGCCGGACCTCTCTCGCTTTCCATCGGGGCTGGCGGGGCACCAGGAGCCACGGGCGGAGCCACCGTGGTCGCTGCCGGCGGGATCACCCTGTTTACCGCGCGTGGCGGCCGCGGTGGCACCGGGACCTCGGCCGGAGCGGCCGGGGCGGGTCTTAACGGCGGCAATGCAGGCGGGGCCAGTTCGACGACCCAGACCGCAGCGACCGGGGCCTCCCTGACCAGTGGGGCGGCTCCGGGCGGCGGCGGCGGGGGTGGCGGGCTCGATGCCGCTGATACCGCCCGGTCGGGCGGGGCGGGCGGTGCGGGCGGAGTCCTGACCTGCCCCGCTTCCGGCGGTGCAGGCGGGTCGGGCGTGGCCGGATTCCCTGGAGCGGTACCCCCCTCGGCTCTCTCGGCGTGTGGCGGTGGCGGCGGTGGCGGCGGAGCATCGGCCTCCGGGGCCGGGTACGCCGGCGGGGCTGGTGGGCTCCACGGCGCGGGCGGCGGCGGGGGCGGGGCAGGTCTTACGTCGGGCGGTGCGGGCGGACCCGGGGCCGCCGGTGTCGTCCTCATCCTCGTGCAGGGCTGAGCGGTGAGGAGCCCCCCGTCCTGGTTATCGCGCGCCGGTGAGCACCGCCTGCTCGACCGGGAGGTGCTGGAAATGCCCCGGTGCCTGTCGCGCGATGAGTGTCGCCTTGCCAATGGCCCGGATGGCTGGCGCACCGGACATGAGTTCGATGAGGAGGATTTCGATGACTGACGCTGAATCGCGGGCATCGATCCCGCTCGCCGAAGGACGCTGGCTGTGGCGACGCCTGTATGTGTTCGCGGTCAGTCTGGCCCTTTGGCGCATGCTGGCCTCGGTCATCGAACGGGCACCGGCCGAGGCCATGGCCCGGATCGCCTCGGGTCTGATGGGGCTGCTGGCCCTGACGCTGGTTCTCTACCTTGTCGCGCCCACGGCTCAGCAGCTGATTGCCCTGCTGGCCACTCTGCGGCTGCGGGTCGCCGCAGGAGGAGGGCGATGAGCTTTTCGCTCTCTGACCGTTCGCGTGCGCGGCTGAAGGGGGTGCATCCCGCCCTCGTCGGCGTGATCGAGGCGGCCATCCGCGAGTCCCCCGTGGATTTCATGGTCACCGAGGGACTGCGGACCGCGGACCGTCAGGTCGCCCTGGTCCGGGCCGGGGCCAGCCGCACCCTCAACTCCCGACATCTGACCGGCCATGCGGTGGATGTGGCGGCGCTTGTCGACGGCACTGTCCGCTGGGACTGGCCCCTGTATCCGCGGATCGCGGAGGCCATCAAGGCAGTGGCCGCCCGTCAGGGGGTCGCGATCGTCTGGGGCGGAGACTGGGTGAAACTGCGCGACGGACCGCATTTCGAGCTCAGCCGCAGGGTGTTCCCGTGAGGCCGCCGACGGTCCTGCTCCGGATCCTGCGGCGGCTGACGCCGGGTGGCTGGCTGGTCGGAGCCGGCGTCCTGCTCGCCGTGCTGGCGCTGGGACTCGGCGCGGCCGGCTTCCGCTGGGACCCCTTCGACCTGTCGCGAAGACGTCTGGAGACGGCCGGGCGCGCCGCGGCGGCAGCCCGGGCCGAGGCCGCTGCCCGGACCGCAGAGGCCCGGGGACAGGCGGGTCAGATCATCCGGCTTGAGGCTGTCCAAGACAGGTTGCGGTCGCTGGACCGCGTCACCTCCCGATCCCTTCGAAGTGCGAGAACCGCTGATGATGTCTCCCTGCCCTTGCCCGAAGATCGCGCTGCTCGCCTGCGCGACCATGACCGCGAGTTGTGCCGGATCGCCCCCGATCTCGGGGGCTGCGCCACCGCGCCTGACCCTGCCGGCGATGGCGACCCGGCCCTGTGACCTTCATCGTCTGCCGCCCGCTCCGACGCTGGGCGATCTGGAAGCCGGCTATATGATCCGTGGTCGCCAGATCGCTGAATGCGACGCCGCGCGCCGGCTTGCTGTCGAAACCCTGGGGGCGGAGCGGGCGGCGGTCGACGCTGTCGCAGACCGGTCACCCGGCCTCCGCCGGAGACGGCCTTGAAATGTCATGGTCCGTCACGGTGTTTTTCGTCACCCTGACATTTCTCCCGGCAAATCCTGCCGGCCGCCCGGCAGATTTTGCCCGATCGCCAGCCTGGCGGCAGAAACTGCCGGGCACGGAGCGTGGTTAAGCAAAGGTACCGTAGTTCTTTCAGTGGCTTGGCCGTTCGCGAAAACGTGCCCGGGTGGCCCGGCGATTGCTTTGGAGGTCTCCGAGCAAAATGCTCCCGACGGTCAAAATGACGGTCGGACACCTTGAAACAAGGACTATCGTTATGCCGCTGAACAGCGTGAATACGAACTCGGGCGCCATGATCGCCCTGCAAAACCTTCAAAAAACCAACATGGAACTGGACACCGTCCAGAGCCGGATCAATACCGGCAAGAAGGTCAATACCGCCAAGGACAACGGTGCCATCTGGGCCATTGCTCAAGGCCAGCGCGCTGAAGTCGGCGCCCTGAACGCCGTCAAGGACAGCCTGGATCGTGGCTCGTCCGCCATCGACGTCGCCCTGGCTGCGGGTGAATCCATTTCTGACCTGCTGACCCAGCTGAAGGAAAAGGCCCTGTCCGCGACCGACAAGTCGCTGACCACCTCGGCACGAAGTGCCCTGAACGAGGATTTCAAGTCGATCCGCGATCAGATCACGTCGGCTGTGTCGAACGCCAAGTTCAATGGCGTGAACATGATCAACGCGGCGGGCACGGCCGGCTTCTCGGCCCTGTCCAACACGAGCGGCTCCGTCACGACGGTGAAGGGCGAAAACCTCGCGCTGGGCGGCCCGAACGTGACCGTGGCCGCGACGACCACCATCGGCACGTCCACGACGGCGACTGCGGCTCTGACCCTGGTCAACGCCTCGATCGACAAGGTCTCGGCCTCCCTGGCTCGCCTCGGCACCGGGGCGAAGAAGCTCGACAGCACCCGACAGTTCGTCGGCAAGCTGTCGGACGCCATCGAGACCGGTATCGGCAACCTTGTCGACGCCGACCTCGCGAAGGAAAGCGCGCGACTGCAGTCGCTGCAAACCAAGCAACAGCTGGGTGTGCAGGCTCTGTCGATCGCCAACCAGTCCAGCTCAGTCCTGCTCGGCCTGTTCCGATAAGCCAGGATGGAAGGGCGGGGCATCGTGCCCCGCCCGACCGTCTTCCCCCGGAGACGCCGGCTGTTCCGGCGTGAGGAGCCATGGACACAAATGCGAAAATCCTGAACGTCACTGCCCCGGGGATCCCTGCCGCGTCGCCAGCGACGTCGGGCGGAGACTTCAAGCGGGGGCGCGACGCCCGGAAGGCCGAGGAGGTCGCAAGATACCGCCTCGTCATCGAGGAAGGGCCCTCTGCGGGCACCTTCGTCTACAAGACCCTGGACAGCGTGACCGGTGAAGTCATCCGCCAGCTCCCCCGGGAAGAGGTGCTGAAAATGCGCGAAGACGGAGCCTACACCGCCGGTGGCGTGATCGACACCAGCGCCTGATTTCAGGTGCCGGACCATCCAGGATCACCGCTCGGGGCCCCCCGGAGCGGTTAATCGGCTTGGTGAATGGGCGTTAACCATACGCTCATGGTTAACGGTTTAGCCTTGCGGGCAACATCCCGGGGCTAGAAGACCTATGACGAACAGCGTTCATACCAACGCTTCCGCCGCGATCGCGCTGCAGAACCTGTCGCGGACCAACGATCGCCTGACGGACGTTCAGAACCGCATCTCGACCGGACTGAAAATCCAGGGAGCCAAGGACAACGCCGCCATCTGGGCGATCGCCCAAGGCCAGCGCGCCGACATCGGCGCGCTCTCGGCCGTCAAGCAGAGCCTCGATCGGGCGACCTCGATCGTCGACGTCGCCCTCTCGTCGGGCGAATCGATCTCGGACCTGCTGAACCAGCTCAAGGAAAAGGTCGTCGCGGCCAAGGACACCTCGCTGAAGAGCCAGGCCCGGGAACTGCTCGACGCGGACTTCGCCGCCATCCTGAGATCGATCCAGTCCGCCGTCGAGAACGCCGAGTTCGACGGTGGAAACATCCTCGATGGAACCCTGAGTGGCGGTCTTCAATTTCTCGCCAATGCCGACGCCTCGTCCTTCATCACCCTGTCAGCCAAGGATCTGACCCTCAGCGGTGCCATTCTGTCGCTGAGCACCACAGACAGTCTGCTGAACTCCTACAGGTGCCGCCACCGCCCTGACGCGCCTGGACAATTCGATCATCGCCCTGAACTCCGCCCTTGGGGATCTGGGTGCCCAGGCGCGACAGATTTCTGCTCACAGCACCTTCGTGTCCAAGCTGACCGACACTCTGGAGTCGGGCATTGGCAATCTCGTCGATGCCGACCTGGCCAAGGAGAGCGCCCGCCTTCAGGCGCTCCAGGTTCAGCAGCAGCTCGGGGCGCAGGCCCTGTCGATCGCGAACCAGGCCCCGCAGATCATCCTGTCGCTGTTCCAGTAGCGTCAGAACCGCCCGGGTCGGGCGTGCCCGATCGTTATCGGGGCAGGGCGGTGGCGCGAAACGCGTGGGCGGTCGCCGAACCCGTACAGGGCCAGCAACGACTGGATAAGCGACCTGGGAAACATCGGGGCCTCGCTCCTGTCTGGCGCGAGAACAACACTGACCACACACAGTCGTTCCTCACCCGGACGTTAATGTCCCATTGAACCCGATCGGGCAGACTGACCGCAGGAGGCGTCCGTGGCCGTCAACAACAGCTATCTGCTTGGACTATACGGGGGATCCTACGATCCCTCGACGACGACTGCCCTGACTTCGGCTGTGAGAAAGAAGGCCCAACCCACAGCCCCGTGGAGTACGTCGGTCGCTGCCAGCGCCCCGAAGCCGGACGCCCTCGTACGCCAGGCCCTCGCCGGCCGCAAATTCGTCAATGAGGATGCCGCCCGGCTGGACGTGGACGGGGCCTCGCCGGACTACAGGAAGCTGTTCGCCCTGTATCAGGGACTGGAGACGCTAAACGCGCTCGCCAGCCGGGCCTCGGTCAAGGGCCTGACGTCCACCGACCTGGCCCTGACCCAGAAGCGGTTCGCTTCCGGGCTCGCCGAGATCAGTGCCTATGTCGGCAAGGCCGATTTCGAGAACCTCCGACTGGTCCAGGGCACCACATCCTCCCTGTCAAAGACGACCGGAGCCGTACCCCGCGACAGCGCCAACTCGATCACCGGTCCAGTTCATGAGGGCTCCCTGGACACCCCGGTCGCCGCCTTTGCCGGAGACACCCGCTTCGCCATCACCATCAAGGTGCCGGTCGGATTGGCCAGCCAGACCACGAGCGTGGCGATCGACCTTGCCGATATGGGAGCCACGCCCCGGACCATGGACGCCGTCCTGACCCATATCAACGGCAAGCTGGAGGCGGCCGGCTTCGCGACCCGCATCGGGCGCGAGCAGATCAAGGCCGAGGCCAGGACCATCCAGGTCGCCGGCAAGCCCGTGACCCTGCCGGCGGGGCCCGACAAATGGGCGCTCGCAATCCGGGCGACGTCGACCGAGACGGTGGGGTTCACGGCCGTTGACACGTCGGACGCTGTCTATGTCGTCCAGTCTGCAGGTAGCAAGACAGCGACGGGCGCGACATCCGCTCCGTCCGTCAACCAGGTGCTCAAGTTCCAGAGCGATGGTGGCGCAGCGGCTGCGCCAACCGGCGGCAATGTGGGCGAAACCCAGTGGGTTGACGGCCGCCTGTCACAGGAAAAACTGCCCGACGGGATCTCGACGATCCGGGCCAGTGCCGTCGGGCCGGATGGCTCGCTCTGGCTTGTCGGTGATGTCACCACAGCGGGTGCCAACCAGCCGATCAAGGGCGTGCAGGACGTCGCGCTGATGAAGTACGATTCCGCCGGGCGGCTGGTCGCCACTCGGGCCCTCGGCGCCGCCGCGACGGCCAGCGGCTATGCCATCGCGATCAACGCCAACGGCGACGTCGCGGTTGCGGGCTCCGTCACCGGCGCGCTGAACACCGCGACCACCGACGCCGGAAAGTCCGGTGAGGTAGCCACGGTCGCAGACAGCTTCGTGACCGTGTTCAATCAGGACGGCGAGGAGCAGTGGACCCAGCGCCGCGGTGCCAGGGCGGCAGACGAGGCCTCCAGCGTCGCCTTCGGTGCCGACGGGGTGGTCTATGTCGGCGGCCGCGCGAGGTCCGCCGTCCCGGGGGCGGTCTCCGCCGGGGGCTGGGACGGCTATGTCCAGGCGTTCAAGGCCGGGGAGCCCTATCCGACGGCCGGGATCGTCGCCAAGGCCGTGGGCCAGACCCAGTTCGGCACCTCTGCGGATGACGGTGTCGATGCGATCACAATCGACGGGTCCAACCTCTATACGGCCGGGATCGAGGACGGGCGTGCGGTCGTGCGGCGGTTCACGCTCGACGCTTCCGGTGTGCCGACCCTCTCGGCCACCCGCGACCTGGGCGCCATTTCAGGTGACATCGCAGGCGTTGCCGTCTCGAACGGTCGGGTGATCCTGACCGGCACCAGCCGCGACAGCGGTCTGGCAGTCGGGACCACCACCACGCCCCATTCGGGCGGCAAGGACGTTTTTGTGGCCGCCCTGTCCGACGATCTCACGGCCTCGGGGACGGATCGCCTGAGCTGGTATGGCGAGGCTGGCGAGGACTCCGCGGCGGATGTGAAGGTCCACAACGGCAAGGTGTGGATCACGGGTATCGCCGACCGGGCGGTTGACGCCAAGGAGACCGACCCGACCCGGGGGTATCTGACCCGTCTCGATCCCCTGACAGGCGCGGTCGAGTACACCCGGTCCTGGGACGGTGACGGGGGCCAGGCCAAGCCCATGACCCTTGCCGTCGCGTCGGGGGGGGCGAGCGTTCTGGACCGGCTGGGCCTGCCCCAGGGGGAGATTGCCCAGAAGGACTCCAAGCTGCTGACCTCGGCGACCTCGCTCCGGGTGGGCGACCGGTTCTACGTCACGCCCGCCGACGGCGGGCGTGCCCAGGCCGTGACCATTGACGCGAAAGACACGCTCGCCACGCTTGCCCGCAAGATTACTTTGGCGTCCGGCAGCAAGCTCAAGGTGTCCATCGTGTCCGAGGGCGCGACGGTGACCGGCAAGGACGGGGAGACCACCACGACCACCGGCGGCGTGCAGCGCCTTTCGATTGTGGCCAAGGACGGCAAGACCGGAGCCATCCTGACATCGGGCGAGACGGGCCGCGACGCCTTACTCGGACTGGGGCTCTCGCCCGGCTATGTTGGAATGTCCTCGTCGGACGCCAGGGTGCAGACGTTCGGGCTCAATCTGCCGAACAATCTGAACCTGAACGACGCCGCGTCGATCAAGACTGCGGGCGAAAGGGTACAGGGTGCCCTCAAGGGTATTCGTGACGCCTATCGCGGGCTTGCGCCCAAGCCGGCCAACACGGCCTCCGGACCGGTACCCGCCTATCTGACCAATCAGCTCGCCAATTATCAGGCGGCGCTGTCGCGACTGACCGGATAGACGGGGGCTGTTTCGCTTGGCGGTTGACGCCGGGGGCACCCACAGGGTTATTGAACAGCCAAAGGCCCGACGCCCCGCGAGCTCCGTCCCATGCAGTTTCCCAAAGACAACCGCGTCATCCTGGCGGTCGGCGCCGGCCTCGCCATTCTGGCGGCCATCGTCATGGCTATGGTGTTCGGTGGAAGTCGCGAACCGGCCTCCGCGACGGGGCCATCGGAGGCGCGTGGTGGCCTGCAGGTCGATCTTGCGGACGCACCGGCACTGGAGCCGACCCGGCAACTGCGGTGTTTCGTCGACGGCCAGTTCATCGGCATGGCGACCCTGTCGGATTGTGCCCGCCGCAACGGTCTGGCCACCGATGCTCTCGATGTCGGACTGGACGAGACCGGGAACCTGGCCGCGGCACCGACCGCATCGTTTGCGCCACCGCCAGACCTGCCTGATCAGGATCTGGCCGAGAACGACGACCCGGGGTCGCTTCGTGATCCGGCCGCTGGTATGGCCGCGACCCAGCCCGAACCGCGGGTGGAACGCGCGTCTGGCACCCCGTGCCTCCGTTTCACCGGTTCGGAGTGGCGCCAGATCTCGGCCGACATGAGCCTGAACCAGTGCGTCCAGTCGCTCTATGCTGGCACCTGTGTGCGCCCGGGCGATGCGCAGTATGGCCGCCATGGTAGTCTGACCCTGCGCCTCGTCCCGCGCCGCGTGGAACAGTCCAACGACAATGCCCGCTTCCGGATTCTCGCTGACCAGGACCGCAACTGCCAGTTCCCGGGTCTGGGCGGTTGAGCCGGTCCATCACCATTGCCCTGCTCGCGGCCGGGTGGGCCGCGGCGGGTTGCGCCCAGCCGGCCAGGGCTCCGTTCGATCCAGGAGTGTGTTTCGCGGTCGAGCGCCCTGAGGGCGAGGACGTCGTGTTCAATGTGCTGGCCCGTGACCAGGCCCAAGTCGAGATGTGCGCCGCCCGGCTGGAGGAAATGCGGCTGAGATTCAATCGTATGGGCGGTTCCCGGCGTGAAGTGACGGGAGCCTTCCAGGGGCAGTTCATCTTTGTGGACGGGCGGGGTGTGTCCTTCAGCCGGAGCCTTGATGGTCCCCGGTTCTTTGCGTTGGCGCGCACGGGCGACGGGCGACTGGCCGTGCCCGGTGCCATTGAGCGCGATATCACCGAACTGGGCGTGATCGTCGAGGAGGCCGCACCACCGGCCCCGCCGCCGTTCCCGGTGGACTAGAACAAACTCGGAACAAATGTTAACGGTTCGGCGGGCGTGGCTCGCAGGGCCATGGATTGTCGGCCGGGACGGAGTTCGTCCTCAGGCGAACGAAAGAGAGATTTCATCATGGCAGGCAGCGTCAACAAGGTTATCCTGATCGGCAATCTGGGTCGCGATCCGGAAATCCGGTCCATGCCGAACGGCGATCGCATCGCCAATCTGTCGATCGCCACCTCCGAGAATTGGCGCGACAAGGCCTCGGGCGAGCGCAAGGAAAAGACCGAGTGGCACCGGGTCGTCATCTTCAACGACAATATCGTCAAGGTCGTTGAAAACTATGTGAAAAAAGGCTCGACCGTCTATATCGAGGGCCAGCTGCAGACGCGCAAATGGACCGATCAGCAGGGCGTCGAGAAATACTCGACCGAGATCGTGGTCGGCCGGTTCAAAGGTGAACTGACCATGCTGGGGGGCCGGGACGGTGCCTCTCAAGGGGGCGGGGCCTCGCAGGGTGGCGGCGGTCGCGGCAATGACGACGACTATTCCTCGGGCTTCTCGACCGGGGGGGCCAACAAGCCGTCCGGTCCGCGCGAAAGCTACGATCTGAACGACGACATCCCGTTCTAGTCCCCACCCAGGTCGAAACCTCGGCTCACTGAATGTGAGCCGACCTGAACGCCCGGCCATGCCATAGGCCGGGCGTGCCCGTGATCCCCGACAAACCCCACAGCCCGCTGACCCTGCTGGAGATCGGCGCGATCGTGGCCATCGTCGTGATCTGGGGGGCCAACAACGCCGCGGCCAAGGTCGCGACCGAGGTCCTGCCGCCCTTGCTGACCGCGGCGATCCGCTTCGCCATCGCTGCCCTGTGCCTTGCCCCGTTCGTGCGGCCTCCCTTTCCAAACTGGAAGAGCCTCGTGTTGATCGTCGTGCTGGGCGGGCCCCTTCACTATGGCTTTCTCTATCTGGGGTTTGCCACGGCCCAGGACGTCAGTCCGGTGGCGGTGGCCTCCCAGCTCTGGATCCCGTTCACGGCACTGTTCGCCTTCCTTCTGCTGGGGGAGCGGCTGTCGGTCGCGGCTGTGGTCGGGATGGTGGTCTCGCTGGCAGGCATCGTCTGGATGTCGGCGGATCCCCATGCCCTCAAGGACTGGTTCGCCATCGTTCTGATCATCATCGCCGCCGCCTTCTGGGGCATGACGACGGTGATCGCGCGCCGGACGACGTCCATCCCGCCCCTGAAGATGCAAGGCCTGCTGGCTTTCGTGGCTCTCCCGACCCTCGCCCTCGGCTCTGCGGCATTCGAGACCGGCCAGATCGAGGCGGTGCGCGCCGCGCCTCCCCTGATCTGGCTGTGCATGCTGTGGGCCGGCGTCATCTCGTCGGTCTTCGCTACCAGTATGGTGTTCTGGCTGGTGCAGAAGCGCGAGGCCGGGCGCGTGACGCCCTATTTCCTCGCCACGCCCGTGGTGTCGATCGGCATCGGGTGGGGCTGGCTGGGCGATGTGCTCTCGGTCCAGATCCTTGCCGGTGCCGTGCTTACCATGGCCGGGGTCGCGGTGGTCGCGCTGGCCGAGCGCGGCCTCCGCGCCGGGGCGGCGAAGGCCTAGCCCGCCGCCATCACGCCGCAGGCCACCCGGTCGCCAGCCCCACCGATGGGTTGGGTCCGATGATCATCGGCGTTGGCATGGATAACCAGGGCCGAACCATCGGCGTCCCACAACCATTGGCCGGGGCCTTCCCGGGCGATCCTCGCGCGCGTCGTGAACACCTCGGCGTTGATGGCCCCGTCGGCACCCGCGTGTATGTTCGGGAGATCGCCATCGTCCGGACCGGCGGCGTTAAGCAGGCCGTGCGGGGCCTTGGGATCGCCATGGTTCACATGGGCACCGGCCGAGGTGAACGGCGCGGCGCACTCGCCGGTCGCATGGATATGCACGCCGTGCCAACCGGGCGTCAGGCCGGTGGCCTCGATACGGATCAGCAGGCCGGTGGAGCCTTGCGTCAGCACCGCCCGCCCGATCCGGGCCCCCGTAGCGTTGACCAACGTCGCCTCTCCGAAATCGCCCATCGGGGCGCGCGCCACGGCCGGCGCGCTGTAGTCGTTTTCGGTCACGCTGACGCAGGCGGTCAGGGGGAGAGAGACGGCGAGGGCGGCGAGGGCAGTGAAGCGCATGTTTTCGTCCTTTGACGGATGAGACGGAGGCTGACGGAACCGGCGCGACGCTTTGCCTCCGGGGGTTCTGGATGCTAGAAAACCCGGCAGCGGATCACGTTCCGATTCCGGCCATTCAAAGCCAGCATTTCTTGACCGACGACAGCTACAACGACGCGCTCCCGCCTGCAAACGGCGGGGCGGGCGGACCGTCCGATCCGGGCGGCGACATTTCCGTGATCTCGATCGAGGACGAGTTGAAACGCTCCTACCTCGACTACGCCATGAGCGTGATCGTCAGCCGCGCCCTGCCGGACGCGCGCGACGGGCTGAAGCCGGTTCACCGGCGCATCCTGTATTCGATGCACGACCTGAATATGACGCCGGACCGGTCGTATTCGAAGTGCGCCCGTGTGGTCGGTGATGTGCTGGGCCGGTTCCACCCGCACGGCGACGCCTCGGTCTATATGGCCCTCGTCCGTATGGCCCAGCCCTTCTCGATGGGGCTGATGCTCATCGACGGCCAGGGCAATTTCGGCTCGGTCGACGGCGATATGCCCGCCTCGATGCGTTACACCGAGGCCCGGATGGCTCCGGCGGCCGTGGCCCTGCTGGCCGATATCGACAAGGACACGGTCGATTTCCAGCCCAACTACGACGAGAAGGAGCTGGAGCCCGTCGTCCTGCCGGCGCGGATCCCCAACCTGCTGGTCAACGGCGCGGGCGGCATCGCCGTCGGCATGGCCACCAACATCCCGCCGCACAATCTTGGCGAAATCGTCGATGCCTGCGTGGCGCTGCTCGACGATCCGGACATTTCCGACGACGCGATCCTGGACATCGTGCCGGGGCCTGACTTCCCTACGGGCGGCGAAATCCTGGGCCGCACCGCGCCGCGCAACGCCCTCCGCGAAGGCCGGGGTTCGGTCGTTGTGCGCGGCGTTGCCTCGGTAGAGACCATCCGCAAGGACCGCGAGGCCATCGTCGTCACCGAGTTGCCGTTCCAGGTCAACAAGCAGACCCTGATCGAGCGCATCGCCGAAATGGTCCGCGAGAAGCGGCTGGAAGGCATTTCCGACGTCCGTGACGAAAGCGATCGCCAGGGCATGCGCATCGTCATCGAGCTCAAGCGCGATGCCTCTGGTGATGTGATCCTGAACCAGCTGTGGCGCTACACCGCCATGCAGTCGTCGTTCGGCGTCAACATGCTGGCCCTGAACCACGGCCGTCCCGAACAGATGGGCCTGCGCAAAATGCTGGAGGTCTTCCTCGACTTCCGCGAGGAGGTGGTGGTCCGCCGCGTCAAGTTCGAACTGGCCAAGGCCCGCGACCGCGGCCACGTGCTGGTCGGTCTGGCCGTGGCCGTAGCCAATATCGACGAGGTCATCCACATCATCCGCTCCTCCGCCGATCCGGCCGAGGCCCGCGAGCGCCTGCAGGCCAAGTCCTGGCCGGTGGGGGACATGATTGCCCTGGTCGAACTGATCGCCGATCCGCGCAGCGTGCTGATCGAGGGCGACAAGCTGAACCTGACCGACGAACAGGCGCGCGCCATTCTGGGTCTGACCCTCAGCCGCCTGACCGGTCTGGGCCGCGACGATATCTTCGGCGAGGCGCGGGGGCTGGCCGATACCATCCAGGGCCACCTGACCATCCTGTCGGATCGGAAAAACATCCTGGCCATCATCCGCCAGGACCTGCTGGACGTTCGCGAACAGTTCGCCGTGCCGCGCCGCACCGTCATCGGCGAGGGCGATTTCGAGCTCGAGGACGAGGACCTGATCCCTCGCGAGGACATGGTCGTGACCGTGACCCACGGCGGCTACGTAAAGCGCGTCGCCCTGAACGCCTACCGGACCCAGCACCGCGGCGGCAAGGGCAAGTCCGGCATGACGATGAAGGACGAGGACGCCATCACTGGCGTGTTCTCGGCCTCCACGCATACGCCGGTCCTGTTCTTCGCCACCAACGGCAAGGCCTACAAGCTGAAGGTCTGGCGCCTGCCGCTGGGCGCGCCGACCTCGCGCGGCAAGGCCTTCGTCAACCTGCTGCCGATCGAGCCGGGCGACAGCATCATGAACGTCCTGCCCCTGCCTGAGGACGAGACGACCTGGGGGGACTACGACATCCTGTTCGCCACCCGCTCGGGCGATGTGCGGCGTAACAAGCTGTCGGACTTCGCCACGGTCAACCGCGCCGGCAAGATCGCCATGAAGCTGGAGGAGGGCGACCATATGGTCGGTGTCGCCCTCTGCACGGCCGAGGACGATGTCCTCCTGACGACGGCGGGCGGCCGGGCCATCCGCTTCAAGGCCGACGATGTGCGGGTGTTCAAGGGCCGGGACTCCACCGGCGTGCGCGGGGTGCGGCTGCAGGGCGATGACGCGGTCATCTCCATGGCCATTCTCGGCCGGGTCGATGCCACGCCGGATGAGCGTGCCGCCTATGTGAAGCATGCCAATGCCATGCGGCGGGCCACCGAAGGTGAGGACGACACGACCTCCGCGGAGGTCGACGACGAGGCCGAAGGCACGGCCGACGCCCCGATCTCGCCGGAGCGCATCGCCGCACTCGGCGCCGCCGAGCAATTCATCCTGACGGTCACCGAGACCGGCTTCGGCAAGCGGTCTTCGGCCTATGAGTATCGCCGCACCGGCCGGGGCGGGCAGGGTCTGACGGCCCATGGCCTGGGCGGTCGCGCCGGCAAGCGGCTTGCCGCCGCCTTCCCGGTCGAGGAGACCGACGACCTGCTGATGGTGACCTCCAGCGGCCAGATGATCCGTACCCGGGTCAGCCAGGTCCGGATCGTCGGCCGGTCCAGCCAGGGCGTCACCATCTTCCGCACCGCCGAGGGCGAGAAGGTGGTCTCGGTCGAACGGCTTGCGGACTCCGGTGGCGGGGCCGAGGACGAGAGCGAACCGCAGGGCGAGGCCTGAGCCCCGGGATCCGTCGCACGAATGAGATCAACCGCGACCTGACCGGCTGGTGTTCGGCAGGTCGCGGTTGATCACCGAGACATGAGGCCCCCGCCCGGTCGCCTGAAGCACGCTGCGGCTCGTGCCTTCCAGCCGCACGGCCGACAGGACATTGGTCGCATATGCCCCGGTGTCCACGCCGATCCGCCGATTGTCTGAGACCACGTGTTCGGTGGGCGTGTGACCATGGACGATCACCTGCTCGAAGGGGGCGGCGTGGTCGAGGAAGGCCTGTCGGATCCACATCAGATCTTCGGGTGACTGCTCGCTCAGGGCCACGCCGGGCCTGGCCCCAGCGTGGGTGAAGAAATAGTCGCCGATCGAGACCGAGCTCTCCTGTCCGGCCAGCAAGGTTCGATGTGCGACAGGAAGGGCCTGGGCCAGGGCGCGCGACGTTTCGGCCCAGGCGTCCGCGTCGCCGCGCATGGGTGGCGGGTTGACGCCATAGGACATCAGCGTGTCCCGGCCGCCGTAATCGCACCAACTCGTCCCGACCCGCGGATCCTCAAGAAACGCCTCCATCCGGTCTTCATGATTGCCGCGAATGAAGTGCGATTCCAGATCCGGCTCCGCCGCCAGGCTGACCAGCCGGTCAATGACAGCCTTTGATCCCGAGCCACGGTCGACGTGGTCGCCGAGAAAGACGAGCACCTTTCGTGAGGCGGAGGTGGCGGACAGGTCTGCGCGGATGGCGTCGATGAGCGGGTCGGCCAGATCGGCCCGACCGTGGATGTCACCCACGGCCCAGATCACGCAGTCGGGCGGAGTGCTCGACGTCGCCCGTTTCGATCGATCAGCGAAGAGGCGCGAAAACATGAGTATTCAATGCCCGGTCGGATGCGACGGTTCAAGCGCGAGCGAGCCGGTGAACAGGCGTGGACTCCCTGTCCGGACCTTCGGGGCCTTCGGCAGCGGCCTCCGGCCATGCTACCCCAGCGCAGGTGAACCGGGTGGTCGGGTCACGTGTCAGGCGGGACAGGATGGCGAGGACGAACATCCGTAGACGATCGGCGCTGATGCTGCTGGGCGCAGGCGGTCTGGCGGCCTGTACGCCCCGGGACCGCAACCGCGCTCCCCGGATCGACCTCTTCGCCGCCGCCAGTCTGCGTGAGGTGCTGGACGCTGCGGTTGCCGAACACGCACAACGGTCCGGCGGGATCGTGCGGGTGAGCTATGCCGGCAGTGCGCAGCTGGCCCGTCAGATTGCGGGAGGTGCGCCGGCGGACCTCTTCATCCCGGCCGACGAGGTCTGGATGGACTGGGCGGAGGAAAGGGGGCTGATCGTGCCCGGCACCCGACGCCCGCTTGCGGCCAACCGGCTGGTCCTGATTGCCCCGGCCGTAACCGCGGATGCCCCGCTGGACCTGACCTCGGCGTCGGCGCTTGGCGAAAGGCTGGGGGAGGGCCGGCTGGCCATGGCCGAACCCGCCGTGCCCGCGGGCCGCTATGGCGAAGCTGCCCTGACGCGTCTGAATCTGTGGGCGGACGTTCGCGACCGGATCGCGCCGGCGGCGGATGTTCGGGCGGCCCTGGCCCTTGTGGCCCGCGGCGAGGCCCCGCTGGGCGTCGTCTATGCGACCGATGCCCGGGTGGAGCCGCGTGTCCGGGTGGTGGCGCGCTTTCCAGCCGACAGCCATCCGGCCATCCTCTATCCCGCCGCCCTCGTCCGCCGATGGGACGGCGAGGGAGACACAGCCGGGGCAGGTCTCTTTCTGGACGGGCTGGCCGGGCCGGAGGGACAGGCCCTGTTCCGCCGGTTCGGCTTCGTTCCGTCCCCGGCCTGACCGTCCGCGATGTTCACCCTCAGCCCCGAGGAACAGCAGATCATCGGCCTGTCGCTGAAGGTGGCGGTGACGGCGACGCTGTTCAGCCTGCCGCCAGGGGTGGCGCTTGCCTATCTGCTGTCGCGCCATCGCTTTCCGGGCAAGGCCCTCGTGGCTGGCGTCACCCATCTGCCGCTCATTCTTCCGCCGGTGGTCACGGGCTATGCCCTGCTGCTGCTGTTCGGTCGCAACGGGCCGCTCGGCCGTCTGCTGGAGCCGGTCGGAATCGTCTTCGCCTTCGACTGGACCGGGGCGGCGCTGGCGGCGGCGGTCATGGGCTTTCCCCTGCTGGTCCGCGCGGTGCGGCTGTCGTTCGACATGGTTGATCCCCGGATCGAGCGTGCGGCCGAAACCCTGGGGGCGTCGCCTATCGTTCGCTTCCTGACCATCACCCTGCCACTCGCCCTGCCCGGCGTGGCGGCGGGGGCGGTACTCGCCTTTGCCAAGGCGCTCGGCGAGTTCGGGGCCACCATCACCTTCGTCGCCAGCATACCGGGGGAGACCCGGACCCTGCCCCTGGCCATCTACAGCCTGACCCAGGTGCCGGGCGGCGATGCGGCCGCGCTCCGGCTGATCGTGATTTCGGTGCTCGTCTCGGTCGGGGCGCTGGTTGTGTCCGAGTGGGGTGCGCGGGCTGTGGCGAAGCGGGTCGGAGGCGCGGGCTGATGCTGGAGGTTTCCACAGAGATCACCCGGGGCGACTTCTCCCTGTCGGTCGGCTTCGTGAGCGACGCCCGCATCACCTGCCTGTTCGGCCGGTCAGGCAGTGGCAAGACGACGGTGGCCGATATGGTCGCCGGCCTCGTCCGTCCCCGTCACGGCCGGCTCACGCTCGACGGAGAGGTCCTTTTCGACAGTCAGACCGGCGTCAGTGTGCCGGTCTGGCAGCGCCGGATCGGCTATGTCTTTCAGGACGCGCGCCTGTTTCCCCATCTCAGCGTCGCCGGCAATCTGCTGTATGGCGCGCGCCGGGCCGGCGACCGGTCGCCCCCGCTGGAGGCGGTCGCCGCCCTGCTCGGGCTGAAGCCACTGCTGGGGCGACGGCCGGGAACATTGTCGGGGGGAGAGGTCCGCCGGGTCGCGATCGGGCGAGCCCTGCTGACCCGGCCCCGTTTGCTGATCCTGGACGAGCCCCTGTCGGGGCTGGACGGAGCCCGGCGCAGCGACATCCTGCCCTATCTGGACCGGCTGGCGCGCGAGGGGCCACCTATCCTGTACATCAGTCACGCGGTCGAGGAGATCGCCCGCCTCGCGGATCGCGTCGTTCTGGTCGGCGAGGGTCAAGCGCTGGACGGGGGATCGCCGCAGGAGGCCTTCGATCGCCCGGGGGCGGAAGCCGCTGCCGGGCTCAGCGCGCCCCTGTCCATCCTGGAGGGTCGGGTCCTGGGGCATGATCTCGCAGGTCAGGCCACGCGGATTGATCTGGCAGGGACGCAGTTCCTGGCTCCGCTGCTCGAGGTCGTCCCGGGGGACAGGGTGCGCATTGTGGTCGACGCCCGGGATGTCGCCCTGGCCCTGACCGACCCGGTTGGGGCGAGTTTCCAGAACCGGCTGCCCATGCGGGTCGTGGCCCTCGACGTCCGGACCGATGGTGTTCTGGTGCGGCTGGACGCGGGCGGCCTGGCCCTGAAGGCGCTTGTGACCCGGCAGGCCAGCGAGCAGCTGGGCCTTGAGCCGGGGGGCACCGTCATCGCGCTCGTCAAGGCGACGGCGGCGGCCCGCTACGTCTGACGCCGCGCAGGGGCACCTCAGAAGGCGAGGACGCTGACGGTCTGGCCCGCCTCCAGTCCGGGCGCGCCGGGGCGTCGGCGGATCAGCACATCCGCGGCCGCCAGCGCTTTCTGGTCGCCGGATTCGCGCGCGTCCAGTATGGCAACGCCGCCATCAACGCGGCGGCCGCGCTCGAAGGTCTCCCGGTCACCGCAGGCGGGCAGGGGAGCCGTCAGGGTCGCGTTCTGCCAATCCATAAGCGCGGCCGGGTCGCGCCCGGCCAGTCCGGCGATCAGCGGAGCCAGGAACAGCCGGCCGGTGACCATCGCCGAGCCTGGATTGCCGGGAAGGCCCAGGACCAGCCGACCACAGGCGCGTCCGAACCAGACGGGCTTTCCGGGCTTGATCGCCACTTTCGAGAAGATCAGGTCCAGGCCGAACGGCTCGAACATGGCCCGGGCAAAATCTCTCTCGCCCACGGACGCGCCCCCGGTGACCACCACCAGATCGGCGTCATCGAGGGCCTGACGGGCTGCGCCTTCCAGAGCCGCCGGCGCATCCCCCAGACGGTGGCGGGCGAAGACCTCCCCGCCGGATGCTCCGACGAGCGCCGCAATGGCGCGAGTGACGCTGTCTGGAACGCTGCCGGGGATTTCCAGCGCCTGACCGGGCTCGACCAGTTCGTCGCCGGTCCCGAGGACCACGACGCGGGGGCGACGAATGACCGGTAAGGAGTTGGTGTCCGCAGCGGCGACGGCGACCATGGCGCGATAGCCGAGCACTGTGCCAGCGGCCAGCAGGGTCTCGCCCGCCCGGAAATCAGACCCGGCCGCGCGGATGAACCGGGCCTGACCCGGGGCTGACGCAAAGAGAACCTCGTCGCCGTCGCGACTGACGTCTTCCTGGGGCACGACCCGGTCGGCGCTGTCTGGCAAAGGGGCACCGGTGAAGACCCGGGCGCAGGTCCCGGGAGGCAGGTCGGGACGGTCGCTCCGGCCCGGAAAGGCGACGCTGGCAAGCGGCAGGCGTGCGGGCAGGGATGCCAGATCGGCCTCACGCACCGCATAGCCGTCCATGGTCGACACGGCCGTGCGGGGGGCATCGCCACGGGCGCCCAGATCCTCGGCCAGCACCCGTCCCGCCGCCGATTCGATGCGCACGGTCTCCCGTTCCAGCGGGCGGGCCTCGGCCAGGACCAGGGCGAGGGCGGACTCGAAGTCGATCACGCCATCGACCCCGTCGGCGCGGTCCAGTCGCCCGACCGGCCGCCGGATTTGGACAGCAGCCGGATGCCGGTGATGGTCATGCCGCGATCGGCGGCCTTCAGCATGTCATAGAGGGTCAGGCAGGCCACCGAGACGGCGGTCAAGGCCTCCATCTCGACTCCGGTCGGTCCCTTGACCCGGGCTTCGGCGATAATGACGAAGCCGGGCAGGGCGTCGTCCACCACAACCGTCACCGAGACCCTGTCGAGACCCAGCGGGTGGCACAGGGGGATCAGGTCCGCGGTCCGCTTGGCCCCCATGATCCCGGCCAGTTCTGCCGTGGAGATCACCGCCCCCTTGGGGGCCGCGCCCTCGCGCACCAGAGCCAGCGTGGCGGGCGAGCAGAGGACCCGACCCTCGGCGACGGCCCGGCGCGCCGTCGACGCCTTGCCGCCGACATCCACCATCTGCACGCGTCCGGCGCGGTCCAGATGGGTCAGTCGGTCGGCGGGGGTGTCCTCCGGGCGGTCGTCCATCTCGTTCATCAGGGCGTCTCGTCCTTCCAGCGCGCGAGGGCATCGCGGTCCTCATCCGCGGGCTCGATCCAGCGCGCTCCGGCCGGCCCGGTCTCGCGCTTCCAGAAGGCCGCGTCTGTCTTCAGACGGTCCATCAGATAGTCGGCGGCCTCGAAGGCCGGCCGCCGGTGGGGCGCGGCCGTTGCGACAAGGACGATCGGCTCGCCGGGAGTGATGTCGCCACAGCGGTGGACGAGAATCAGATCCGTGATCGGAAAGCGGGCGGCCGCAGCCTCTGCGAGGTCACGCAGCGACCGTTCGGTCATGCCGGGATACCAGTCGAGGGTCAGGGTCTCGACGACCGCGCCGTCCTTCCCCCTGTCGCGCGCCAGACCCGTGAAGGTCACGACCGCACCGTCCGCCGTACGGCCGGCCAGAAAGGCCTCCAATTCTGCGGGGACGGACAGGGGGACGGCACTCAGCCGGATATCGAGGGCCATCCCTAGCCGCCCGAGAACAAGGAAAAGAAAGCGATCTCCTGGCCCGGTCGGGCGCGGGTCTCGTCGCTGACCACAACAAGGTCGACCGATGCCCGGACATCGGCTCGCAGCAGCGCGCTTGCGGACGCGGCGTCCCTGGCGGCGAGGGCCCTGCGGATCTCGCCGATGCCCAGACCCCCGGACGGCAGGTCGAGCTGACACTCCGGCCCCAGATGTTCCGCGACGCGGCCGAAGAACAGGATGCGGGTCATGGCGTCTTCATAGCGGGCGTCCCGCCGGGATCAAACCCGCGACAGCGTTCCCGGACGGGCGTCCGGAGGCGTCAGACGTTCGCTGCGGACTGCGGTCCGGTTACGCCGACCTGGACCTGGCTTTCACCCTGCTGAGCCTGCGGCCCGGGCGAAACAGGGAGGCTCCGGCGAGACCGGCCGCAACGGCCGCGGCCAGGGTGCCCACAGCGGCGAAACAGACGAGGCAGTGACCGGCCAGCGGGCCGCACAGACTGGCGGCGAACGCCATATGGTCGAGGGCCATGGCGGAAAGGGCTGCACCCAGCGCGGCCAGCGAACTGGAAAGGACGAACAGCCCGCCCGCCACAATCCGTCGCTCCTGATTGTTCTGAAATTTCATCACCAGACCTCCGGCCCCCACCCAAGCGTGACCGACCGGGTGTTGCATTGCGATAGATCAAAGCTGACCCGCTCCGGTTCGGGCACAGCCCCTGTCGACACAGGGGGCCGCGCATGGCGAATCGACCACAAGACGACAAACTGACAGGGGGCGTCACAGCCCTGTTCGTGACCCTCGGGGTCCTGACGACGGTCGCCCTGCTGGCGACGGCCTTCACCGATGACTGGGGGATGCGGTTCCACGGAAGCATTCTACTGGCTGCGGGTATCCTGGCCCTGGCGGCCCTGACGCTGGGCGTGAACAATGGCCGGTTCCGGGCTGATCCGTCGCGCTATTCGGACGGTGTGATCCGCGCCGGTGTGATCGCCACCATGTTCTGGGGCGTCGTCGGGATGGCGGTCGGGGTGCTGATCGCCTCCCAGCTGTCCTGGCCCAACATCTTCTACTTCCCGGGTCACGGCTGGCTGAATTTCGGCCGGCTGCGCCCGCTGCACACGTCCGGGGTGATCTTCGCCTTCGGGGGCAACGCCCTGATCTGCACCTCCTTCTGGGTCGTGCAGCGGACCTGCAAGGCGCGCCTTGCGGGCGGCATCTGGCCCTGGTTCGTGTTCTGGGGCTACCAGCTGTTCATCGTCCTGGCAGCCACCGGCTATCTGGCCGGCATCACCCAGTCGCGCGAATACGCCGAGCCGGAATGGTACGTCGACCTGTGGCTGACCATCGTCTGGGTCGCCTATCTTCTGGTCTTCCTGGGCACGATCTGGAAGCGCAAGGAGCCGCACATCTATGTGGCCAACTGGTTCTACCTGGCCTTCATCGTCACGGTCGCCCTGCTGCATCTGGTGAACAACGCCGCGGTGCCGGTGGGTCTGCTGGAAGCCCGCAGCTACTCGGCCTTCGCCGGTGTCCAGGATGCGCTGGTGCAGTGGTGGTACGGCCACAATGCGGTGGGCTTCTTCCTGACCGCCGGCTTCCTGGCCATGATGTATTACTTCGTGCCCAAGCGGGTCGAGCGGCCGATCTACTCCTACCGGCTGTCGATCGTGCACTTCTGGTCGCTGATCTTCATCTACATCTGGGCCGGCCCGCACCACCTGCACTACACGGCCCTGCCGCAGTGGGCCCAGACGCTCGGCATGACCTTCTCGATCATGCTGTGGATGCCGTCGTGGGGCGGGATGATCAACGGCCTGATGACCCTGTCGGGGGCGTGGGACAAGCTGCGGACCGACCCGGTCGTCCGCATGATGGTCGTGGCCATCGCCTTCTACGGCATGTCGACCTTCGAAGGTCCGCTGATGGCGATCCGCACGGTCAATGCCCTGTCGCACTACACCGACTGGACCATCGGTCACGTTCACTCCGGTGCGCTGGGCTGGGTCGGCTTCATCAGCTTCGGGGCCATCTACTGCCTCGTGCCGTGGCTGTGGAAGAAGGATCGCCTGTATTCGAACGCCCTGGTCGAGTGGCACTTCTGGATCGCGACCACCGGCATCGTTCTCTACATCACCGCGATGTGGGTGTCCGGCATCATGGAAGGTCTGATGTGGCGCGAATACACGCCTGACGGTTTCCTGGCCAACAGCTTCATCGAGACGGTCTCTGCCAAACACATCCAGAACGTCATCCGTACAGTCGGTGGTCTGATGTTCCTGAGCGGTGCCGTGATCATGTCCTACAACCTGTGGCGAACCGTCCGCATGCCGTCTTCGGAAAACTCCGTGAACGTGCCGGCGACAACGATCGAGCCGCACCTGCTGCCGGCCGAGTGAGGATCACACCATGTGGAAGAAACACGGACTGTTCGAGCGTCACTCGTTCTGGCTGGTCATCGGCATCACCATCGTGGTCTCGATCGGCGGCATCGTCGAGATCGCCCCCCTGTTCTGGGTCGAAAGCACCATCGAGGAGGTCGAGGGGGTTCGCCCCTACACCCCGCTGGAGCTGGCCGGGCGTGACATCTACATCGCCGAGGGCTGCTACAGCTGCCACTCGCAGATGATCCGGCCGCTGCGCGACGAGGTCGAACGCTATGGTCATTACAGCCTGGCGGCCGAGAGCATGTATGACCACCCCTTCCAGTGGGGCTCCAAGCGCACCGGGCCGGATCTGGCGCGGGTCGGCGGCAAATACTCCAACGAGTGGCATCGCGAACACCTCGGCGATCCACGGGCTGTGGTCCCGGAATCCAACATGCCTCCCTATCGGTTCCTCGCCGATCAGGACCTCGATCTGCACGCGATCCGCGCCAAGCTGGTGGCCATGCGCACGGTCGGGGTGCCCTATACCGACGACCAGATCGAGAACGCCGACGCCGATGCGCGGGCCCAGGTCGACGTCTATGCCAGCGAGACCTCGGCCCTGCGGGGTCGTTACGGGCCCAGGATCGTCCAGGGCGATTTCGACGGTGATCCCGCGCGTCTGACCAAGATGGACGCCCTGATCGCCTATCTGCAGCAACTCGGCACGATGGTGGATTTCACCACCTACCAGGCCGAAGACCCGGACAACATGCGATGAGCGGCCTCGACTACGAAACCGTGGCGCGGTTCGCCCAGCAGGGTGGCCTGATCTACTTCGGCGCGATCTTTGTCGCCGGGGTGACCTACGCCCTCTGGCCGAAGAACCGCGAACTCTTCAACCGACTTGCCCACCTGCCGCTCGAAAAGGACGAGGACGACCATGTCTGACAACGAGCGCGACGAGCACACCGGCGTCGAGACGACCGGTCACGAGTGGGACGGCATCAAGGAGTTGGACAACCCCCTGCCGCGCTGGTGGTTGTGGATCTTCTACGGCTGCATCGCCTGGTCCATCGTCTATTGGGTCCTGATGCCGGCCTGGCCCGGCCTCAACGGCTATACGCGGGGGCTGCTGAACCAGTCCGACCGGGCTGACGTGGTCAGCGAACTGAGCGCGCTTCAAGCCCAGCGCGGCCGGGGCGAGGCCATGCTGATGTCGGCCAGCCTGCAGCAGATCGAAGCCGATCCAGCGCTGCAGGCCCACGCGCTTGCGGTCGGCCAGTCGGTCTTCGGTGACAACTGCGCCAGCTGTCACGGGGCCGGCGGGGGCGGGGCCAAGGGCTATCCGAACCTGCGCGACGATGTGTGGCTGTGGGGCGGCTCGCTGGAAGAGATTGAGCACACTTTGAAGGTCGGAATCCGCTCGACCCATGCCGACACCCGGATGTCGATGATGCCGGCTTTCGGTCGCGACGGCCTTCTGACCGGGGCCCAGATCGCCGACCTCACCGAATATGTGGTTGCTGTGTCGGGCCGCGAGGCGGACCAGGCCGCGGTGACCCGCGCGGCCCCGCTGTGGGCCGACAACTGTGCGGCCTGTCACATGCCAGCAGGCACGGGCTCACGCGAGTTCGGGGCACCCAACCTGACGGACCGGGAATGGCTGAATGGCTCTGACCGGGCGGCCATCTCCGGCCAGCTTCAGAACGGCCGCAACGGCGTGATGCCGATGTGGGGCGATCGCTTCTCGCCGGCGGTGATCAAGGCTCTGGCCGTCTACGTCCACGTCAATGCCGGCGGCGGTGAACCCTCGGTCGTCAAGGTCGAAGCCCCCGCGCCATGACCATCATCATCGACCGGACCCGCGAGAAGCCCGCGTCCGCGGGTCCTGTGTCGGTCGCCGGGCGGCAGCGCGAGAAGGCCAAACCCAAAGGCCTGTATCAGGCGCGGGTGCCGATTTATCCCAAGCTGGTGCACGGGCCCTGGCGCTGGCTGAAATGGGTCCTGCTGATCGTCATGCTGGCGATCTACTATATCACGCCGTGGATCCGGTGGGAGCGGCCGGGAGCCCTGCCGGATCAGGCCGTGCTGGTCGATTTCGCCGGCGGGCGCTTCTATTTCTTCACCATCCAGCTGTGGCCGCAGGAGGTGTATTTCATCACTGGCCTGCTGGTGATGGCGGCCCTGGCGCTGTTTCTGGTCACGGCCCTGTTCGGCCGGCTGTGGTGTGGCTACGCCTGCCCGCAGACGGTGTGGACCGACCTCTACATTCACATCGAGCGGCTGTTCGAGGGCGACCGCAACGCCCGGATGCGGCTGGATGCGGCCCCGACGTCGTTCAACAAGCTGTGGCGCAAGGCGGGCAAGCACGCGGTCTGGATCGGCGTCGCCTTCGGCACCGGCGGGGCGTGGATCTTCTACTTCCACGACGCGCCCCAGCTGATCCGGACCTTCTGGGTCGGGACCGCGCCGATGACGGCCTATGTCTCCTGCGCCATCCTGACCTTCACCACCTATGTCTTCGCCGGCCACATGCGCGAGCAGGTCTGCACCTATATGTGCCCCTGGCCCCGCATCCAGGGCGCGATGCTGGACGACCAGTCGTTCCAGGTCACCTATCGTGCCGACCGGGGTGAGCCGCGCGGTCCGCACAAGAAGACCGAGACCTGGGCCGGCCGGGGCGACTGTATCGACTGTAACCAGTGCGTCGTGGCCTGCCCCATGGGCATCGACATCCGTCAGGGCTCCCAGCTTGAATGCATCAACTGTGGCCTGTGCATCGACGCCTGCAACGAGATCATGGACCGGGTCGAGCGCCCGCGCGGCCTGATCGCCTATGATACCGACGCGGCTGTCGCGGCGCGCTGCGGCGGCCAGAAGCCGCAGCACAAGCTGATCCGGCCCCGGACCCTCTACTATGCCGGGGCGCTGGTGCTGGTGAGCGGGCTGATGATCCAGGGCTTCCGGACCCGCGAGGCCATCGGGGTCCATGCCCTGAGAGACCGCAACCCGACCTATGTCCAGCTTCAGGACGGGTCGGTGCGCAACGGCTACACCCTGAAGATCGCCAACCATGGCTTCGAGACCGCCGCGGTGGAGATCCGCTACGCGGGCGTGCCCGGCGCGGTGCTGACGGATCCGGGCCATCCGGGCACGGGGCCTCTGATGGTGGACCTGGCCCCCAATGTGGTCACCTCGCTGCGCCTGTTCGTGACCGTCCCCGCTGTCTACGCCGACGCAGAGGCCGAGGATGACGACGGGGGCGAGGAGGGCCGGCAGGAGGCGCGGTTCGAAATCCTGGCCGGTGACCGGACGAAGGTCATCAAGACGGCCTTTGACTACGGGAGTTCAGAATGACGATGTCGCAACCGCCGGTCCGGCCCCCGTTCACGGTCAGGGGCTGGCATGTGGCCGCGGGCGTGGTGGCCTTCTTTGTCCTGGTGATCGCGGTCGACATGAGCTTTCTGGTGACGGCCTACCGGACCCATCCGGGGCAGGTGGAGGCCAAGCCCTATGAGACGGGCCTGATCTACAATGCGGAGCTCGAGCGGCAGCGGGCGCAGGCCGCGCTCGGCTGGCGCGCAGGAGCCGAGGCAAACGCCCAGACCATCGAGGTCGTGCTTGAGGACCGCGACGGCAGGCCTCTGACGGGGCTGACCGTCTCGGTCCTGCTGCAGCGTCCGGCCACGGAGCAGGGACGGAGCGAGCTGAAACTGGGCGAGACTGGACCGGGGCGCTATGCGGCCCCGGCGGGCCTGACCGGCACCTGGGATGCCCGGATCGATGCGGTGGACGCGCAGGGTCATCGACTGATTGCGGAGCGGCGGCTGACATGGCCCTGACCTTCGACGCGGCCTCCACCGGAGACATGTCGGCCTTTCTGCGCCGGCGCGAGGACGGCCGTGCCGGGCTGGATCTGCTGGTGACCGGCGCGCGCTGCGCGGGGTGTATCTCGAAGATCGAGCGCGAGATGTTGCGGTTGCCGGGCGTCGAGTCGGCGCGGCTCAATCTTTCAACCGGCCGGCTGGCCCTGGGTCTCACGAGCGCCGCCGTCGATCCGGGTCATGTCATCCGGGCTTTGGGCAGTCTCGGCTATCCGGCTACCCCGTTCGATCCCGGGGCCGCGCTGCAGCAGCGCGACCGCGAGGGCCGGCAGCTGATCCTCGCCCTTGCGGTCGCGGGCTTCGGCGCGATGAACGCGATGATGTTCTCGGTGCCGATCTGGGCCGGGCTGTTTGATCAGGAACTGGGGCCCGCGACCCGGACCGTGATGATGTGGATGTCGGGGGCCATCGGTGCGCCCTGCGCCGTGTTCGCGGGCATGACCTTCTTCAAATCGGCGTGGCGCTCGCTCAGGGCAGGCCGGGCCAATATGGATGTGCCGATCTCGGTCGGGGTGATCCTGACCCTGGCGATCAGCTTTTCCGAGACCTTCCTGAACGGCCGGGACGCCTATTTCGACGCGGCGGTGTCGCTGCTGTTCCTGCTGCTGATCGGCCGCTGGCTGGACCACAAACTGAGGTCCAGCGCGCGCAGCGCGGCCGGAGACTTGCTGGCGCTTCAGGCGTCCAGCGTCAGTCTGCTGGATGCCTCGGGACGCGAACGGTCGGTGCCGCTCAGCGAGGTGCGTCCGGGCGATGTCCTGCGGGTGCGGCCGGGCGATCGTATCCCGGTGGATGCCACGCTGGAGGCCGGCGACGCCCTGCTCGACAACAGCCTGCTGACCGGCGAGAGCGTGCCGGAGCGGGTGGCACCGGGGGCGCTGTGCCGGGCCGGGGCGGTCAATACGGCCGGTCTGCTGACCCTGCGCGCCAGGGCCGCGTCGGAGGACTCGGCGCTGGCCGCCATTGCGCGATTGATCGAGGCGGGGGCCCAGTCGCGGTCGCGCTATGTGCGTCTCGCGGATCGGGCGGCGGCGCTCTATGTGCCGGTCGTGCATGCGGCGGCGCTGGCGACCTTCGCGGGCGGCTGGGCCTTCGGGCTGGAGCCGCGTGAGGCCCTGATCCGGGCGGTCGCCGTCCTGATCGTGACCTGTCCCTGCGCCCTGGGCCTGGCGGTGCCGGCCGTGCAGATCGTGGCGTCGGCGCGCCTGTTCCGGAAAGGGGTACTGGTCAAGTCCGGGGCCGCGCTGGAACGGCTGGCCGAGGTCGATCATGTGGTGTTCGACAAGACGGGCGTCCTGACCGAAGGCCGGCCGGCCCTGATTCACACGCCTTCTTCCGTCATTGCCATGGCGGCCCCTCTGGCGCGGGCCTCCAACCATCCGATGTCGCGCGCGGTGGTGCGGGCGGCGGGCGACGGGCCGGTCGCGGAGGCGGTGGTCGAACACGCCGGGCTGGGCGTCGAGGGCGTGATCAACGGCCGGCGCGCGCGACTGGGGCGCGCCGCCTTCGTCGGGGTGACCACGGCAAGGCCGGTGGAGACCGAGCTGTGGTTCGGCTTCGAGGACGGGCCGAAGGTGCGGCTTCGCTTCTCCGACACACCGCGACCCGATGCGGCGCGGGCCGTGGCCGCGCTCCGGGAAAGGGGTCTGACGGTCGAGATCCTGTCCGGCGATCAGGCCGGGGTTGTCGAGACGGTGGCGAAGGCGGTGGGGATCTGCGACTGGCGGGCGGGGCTTCTGCCGCAGGACAAGGCCGGGGCGGTGGACGCCCTGACCGCCGCCGGGCGCAAGGTTCTGATGGTCGGGGACGGTCTGAACGACGCGGCCGCCCTGGCGCGGGCTCATGCCGCCATCGCGCCGGGCTCGGCCATCGAGGCGAGCCAGAACGCCGCGGATCTGGTGCTGACCGACGACGCCCTGATGGCGGTGGTCGAGGCCATCGATGTGGCGCGGTCGGCGCGCCGCCGGGCACTGGAGAATTTCGGGTTCGCGGCCCTGTACAATCTGGTCGCGGCCCCGGCGGCCATGATCGGGCTGGTCAATCCGTTCGTTGCGGCCCTGGCCATGTCGGGGTCCTCGCTGGTGGTGACCCTGAATGCCTTGCGGCTGAGGAGCGGGCGATGAACATCCTGCTGCTGCTGGCCCCGTTCTCGGTCCTGCTGGGACTGCTGGCCGTGGGGGCCTTCGTCTGGACCCTGAGGGCCGGCCAGTATGACGATATCGAGGGGTCCGCTGCCCGGATCCTGATCGATGACCCGGACCCGGACTCTCCGGGCGAGGGCCCCGGTCCGGCCGGAACATCCGGTGGCCCGCCGTCCGCCTGAGCCTGCCGCCAGCTTCATCTCCACAGCCATGTGGCCGCTGCGGTGTAGAGGGCGATGCCGACGATGAGGTTGAAAGGGAAGGTGATCGCGAGCGAGGCGGTTACGAACACGCCGGGGTCGGCCTGGGGCGCGGCGAGGCGCATGGCGGCGGGCACAGCGATATAGGACGCGGAGCCGGCGAGGATGGTCAGCAGGGCCGCATTGCCGACCTCGAGGCCTGCGAGCCGGGCCAGCCCCAGGGCGATCGCCGCTGACAGCAGGGGGAAGCCGATTGCGAAGGCGATCACGCCGGGCGTCAGCTTGCGTCCGCCTTCCATCAGCCGGCGGGCGGCGATCAGGCCAATGTCCAGCAGGAAGAAGCACAGGGCCCCCTGGAACAGGGGGCCGACGAACAGCTCCAGCCTGGTCATCCCTGCCGCCCCGGAGAGGGTGCCGACCAGAAAGCTGCCCAGCAGCATGACGGTGGCAGCCCCCACGAACACTTCCCGCAGGACGGTGCGGCGCTGGCCGGGCTGGCCCCGTCCGGCGCCGTTCAGAAGCAGCAGGGCGGTGAGAATGGCCGGGGTCTCCATCAGGGCCAGGACGGCCGCCATATAGCCCCCTGAATCGAGTCCGACGCTGGCCAGGTGCTGCTGGCCGGCGGCGAAGGTGACGACTGACACGGAGCCGTAGGTCGCGGCGAGGGCGCAGATCGTCGAGCGATCCAGCCGGGGCGACCGTCTCAGGATCGCGAAGGCCAGAAGCGGCAGGAGGGCGCTGAGCAGGATCCCGATGCCGGCGGCCGCCAGAAAGTCGCCGTTGAGGCCTGCGGCACGGGCCTCGACCCCGCCTTTGAAGCCGATACAGAGCATCAGATACAGCGACAGCGCCTTGGCGACGGGTTCGGGGATGGTCAGGTCGGAGCGGGCGAAGGCGGCGGCGGCCCCGACGAAGAAGAACAGAATGGCCGGCGAGGTGAGCAGGGCGAGGCTGGCGGGGAGGTCGATCATGGCGGGTTCCGGGAAGGCGGGCCCCTGTGCCCTCGACGGTCCCTGCCATCCAGTTTATTGATGTGATGACAGCCATAACGGATGCTCATGATGTCGGATCGTCTGGTCAACCTCGACCTTGACCTGCTGCGGGCCTTTGTGACGGTCGTCGAGACCACCAGCTTTACGAAGGCCGCGTCCCTCCTTGGACGCACCCAGCCGGCGGTCAGCCTTCAGATCCGCCGGCTTGAGGACACCCTCCGCTCGCCCCTGCTGGACCGGGGCGGCAAGGGCATGGCCCTGACCACCGAGGGGGCCGCGCTGCTGCCCCATGCCCGCAGGCTCCTGCGTCTGAACGACGAGATCGTCGCCACGCTCGGTGATGGCGACCTCGAGGGGGAGGTGCGGTTCGGCGCGCCCGAGGACATAGCGACCATGCACCTGCCCGGGATCCTCGGGGCCTTCGCGCGCAGCCATCCCCGTATCCGGCTGGCCGTGACCTGCGACTACACCGCCAATCTGCTGGACCAGATGTCGCGGGGGATGCTGGATCTGGCCCTGATCAAGCGGGAGCCCGTCGGGCCCGAGCTGGGCGTCCGGGTCTGGAGTGAGCCGCTGGTCTGGGTGGCCCTCGACGCCTCGATCGTCGAGACCACGCCGCTGCCGCTGATCGTGGCCCCGGCACCGGACATCTATCGCAAACGGGCGCTCGGGGCCCTGCAAGCCGCCGGCATCGACTTCCGGGCCTCCTTCACCTCGCCCAGTCTGGCGGGACAGATGGCGGCGCTCCGGGCGGGTCTCGGAGTCGGGGTGCTCCCGGCGGCGATGGCCCCGCGCGATCTGGCGGTGCTCGGCCCGCCATTGCCCCGGCTGAGTGACAGCGAGATCGCCCTGATGTCCATGAGGAGCGCAGGCGGTCCGGCTGGCCTGCTGGCGCAGGAGGTGCTGCGCGCGCTTGAACGGGGCCCCGGGGCCGTAACGGCGGATCGCCCGGATCGGTAGCCGCAACGTCGGTCCGGTCAGGCCCGATCTCCGGGGGGCTTCACTCGATCAAAAAAACACAGTCCGCTGAGTCCACTGAGTCCGCCGGGGCGGTCGACGGACTCCGAAAACGCTGTCCGGATGGTCCGGCAGGCACGGGCGCGGGGCGAGATGTCAAAGACCGGCAGGCGAGGACTTCCTGCCTATCACACCGATACGTCAGAATCGGTCGCATCCGTCGTGGGCAACCCGGCCGCGATCAGATCTCGAGGTGCCCATGACAGGACGTTATGGTGGCTATCAATCCATTTGATTGGCGTATCGCCCCGACCACGGCCAGTGTTCAGGAGCGGCCCGGGCCCCTCTGACGATCGACGCCGATCGTGATGTCGGACCGCATCGAGCGCGCTCGGTGCCGGGTCCCCCCTCCAGCCCCCATCCCGGAACCGGGCGCGCTCCTCAGATGCAAGAGGAGCACCCATGACCCCAGGATTTTTCACCCCGCGATACTTCCCCCACAGGCTTCACGGTCAGCATGCGCTTCTGGAGGAAGCCCTGGCCGACGAACTGGCGCAGCCGGCCCCGGATGAGCGGGTCCTGGCGCGGATCAAGAAGCGCAAACTCCAGGTCAAGGACCGGATCAGGGCCCTGGAGGCCCGCGAGCAGACCGGAGGGCTCCATGCCTGAGGGTGGGGTTGAACGGCTCCTGCGCAAGGTGCCCGATGTGGATCCTGCCGACCTCTGGACACCGGGGGACCTCGTGCAGATGGAGGCTGTAGCCGCGGCCTGCGCCCTTGTGGCGCATGCCGACGGCTGGGTCACACCGGACGAAAGCAGGCGCATGGTTGATCGCCTGCGCCGTTCGTCCGCCGTCGCGGTGTTCGGTGTGGAAGAGGTTGTTGTGGCCTTCGAGGCCGTGGTCCGAAGACTGGAACGCGATATCGAGGACGGCGAGGCGACCGCCGAGGTGGCGATCAGGCGTCTGCGCGGCCAGCCCGGGCCGTCCCGGCTGCTGGTCGATACCGCCTGTGCCATCGCCGAGGCCGACGGAGGCTTCGACGCCGAGGAGCGCGAGGTTCTGCTGCGGCTCTGCACACTTGTGGGTCTTGATCCGGCCGCGCATGGGCTCGCGCCGGGCGGCGGAGTTCCGTCATGAAGGTCGGACCCTATTCAGGCGCGGCGGCCTCGACCTGGGCGGCCATATTGTCCCAGACGACGTCCCGCGTCGCCGCGCACCAGAGCTCGCCCACAGACCGGCCGGTCGAACCCCTGACGACGGTGAAAGGGGGGGCACAGCTGAACGGACCCAGCCGCCAGACTTTCGATATTCGCGTCTGAACGGGCCGCTGACCGGTGTCGCAGGGGCTGGATGTTCAGAGCGGTCGGTCCTGTCCGCTGCGCGGCATGAGCGGCCAGACGCCGGTCGCGCCGTGACGACGGGGCCAGAAGATCCGCTGCTGGCCGGCTATCGCCGCTTTCGCGCGGAGGTTTGGCCCGGCCAGGCCGAGCGCTATGCCCGGCTGGCGCGGCGTCGCCAGAAGCCCGGCACTGTGGTCATCGCCTGTTCCGACTCCCGCATCGATCCGCAGACCATTTTCGATGCCGAGCCGGGCGAGCTGTTCGTCATCCGCAACGTGGCCGGTCTGGTGCCGCCCTATGCGCCGGATGGCGGATGTCATGGAACCAGCGCGGCGCTGGAGTTCGCGGTCAAGATCCTGAAGGTCCGGCGGATCGTCCTTTTGGGCCACGGCGATTGTGACGGCGTCCATGCGATGATCCACGGCCCCCTGCCCAATGCGAGGGACTTCCTCGGACCGTGGATGGATATCGCCGAGCCCGTGATGTGGCCTGTGCCCGAGCAGGGAAGCGGCAGGCCGCTCGAGACCATCATCGAGGACGCCACGATCAAGCTCTCGCTCGCCAATCTGAGGACCTTTCCATGGGTCCGCGACGGGGAGAAGGCCGGCCAGCTCAGCCTGACAGCCTGGCGGTTCAACCTGTCGACAGGAGAACTCGTGACCGTCTGACCGGCAGATGTCTGGACACACGCCACCCGGCCGTGCGCAAAGCACACGGATCAGGCGCAGACGGGGAAGTGGGTGGGACTCGCAATCGAAGACGTTCAGGCGGCCGCCTCGCCGCGCGCCTGGTACCGCCACCTGTACGTCCAGGTGCTGGCCGCGATCCTGCTGGGCGGGCTGATCGGCCATTTCTTCCCGGCGTTCGGCGAGAGCCTGAAGCCGCTGGGCGACGCCTTCATCAAGCTGGTGAAGATGGTCATCGCCCCGGTGATCTTCCTGACCATTGTGGTCGGGATCGCCGGGATGCGCGATCTGGGCCGGGTGGGGCGGGTCGCGGCCAGGGCGTTCGGCTATTTCCTCGTCTTCTCGACCCTGGCGCTGATCGTGGGGCTGGTGGTGGCCAATGTGGTGCAGCCGGGCCGGGGGCTGAACATCGATCCGGCCAGCCTCGATCCGGCGGCCGTCTCCCAGTATTCGACCGCCGCGCACGAAACGACCGTCGTTGGCTTCCTGCTGGGCATCATCCCGGACACGGTGGTCAGTGCCTTCTCCACCGGCAACATCCTGCAGGTGCTGTTCGTCTCGGTCCTGTTCGGGATCGCCCTGGCCTCGACCGGCGATCTGGGCAAGCCGGTCCTGACCTTCCTCGAGGCGGTCAGCGCGGCCTTCTTCAAGCTGGTCGCCCTGGTCATGAAGGCGGCGCCGATCGGGGCGTTCGGGGCCTTCGCCTTTACCATCGGGGCCTACGGGATCGCCACGGTGATCAATCTGATCGCCCTGGTGGCCACCTTCTATCTGACCTCGGCGATCTTCGTGATCGGCATCCTGGGTCTGGTCGGCATCGCCAACGGCTTCTCCATCTTCAAGCTGATCCGCTATCTGAAGGAGGAGCTGCTGCTGGTGCTGGGGACCTCCTCGTCCGAGGCGGCCCTGCCCAGCCTGCTGCAAAAGATGGAGCGGGCGGGGGCGTCGAAGTCCGTGGTCGGGCTGGTCGTACCGACCGGCTATTCGTTCAATCTGGACGGCACCAACATCTATATGACGATGGCGGCCCTGTTCATCGCCCAGGCGCTGAACATCGAGCTGACCCTGTGGCAGCAGATCACCCTGTTGCTGGTCGCGATGCTGAGTTCCAAGGGCGCTGCCGGGATCACCGGGGCGGGGTTCATCACCCTGGCGGCGACGCTGGCGGTGGTGCCCGATGTACCGATCGCCGGCATGGCCCTGATCCTCGGCATCGACCGGTTCATGAGCGAGTGCCGGGCCCTGACCAACTTCATCGGCAATGCGGTCGCCACCCTGGTTGTGGCGCGCTGGGAGGGGGAACTGGACCGGGACGCCCTGCGCGAGGCGCTGGACGGGGCACCCCTGCCACTGGCGGCCGCACCGGACCCGGCGGCCGGGCCCGGCGACGATCTGACCATCGCCCGGGACTGAGGCTCCGGCTGGCCTCAGTCCGGGCCCCGGCCCGCTGCGAGGATGCGGGCGGCCAGATCGCGGGCCGAGAGCCAGGCCCCCTCGACGCCCGGTTCTCCGAGCCAGTCGCCGCAGAGTCCGAGCCGCAGGGCTGGATCCCAGACCGGGCCGGTCCCGCCGCCGACGGGCGTCGCATAGCGCCAGCGATGGCCCCCCCGCGCGAGGATCGCGGGTAGGGGCACCGCGAGCCGTTCGGACAGGGCGGTGATCAAGAGGTCTGCGATCCGGTCCGCGGGCTCCTCCAGATGGCGCGCGGACCAGTCGGCTCCGGCGTGGAGGACCCAGGTTTCGGGCCCGGAACGGCCCGGCTTGGCCGCGTTGCGGACGGCGAGGCCGAGGGCGTCAGCGGCGTTTCCCTCTCGCCAGTCGTCGAGGATCGGCAGGCGTTCGGCAAAGGCCAGAAGGACCGTCCAGCAGGGTCGGCTTCGACAGGCCCGAGCCCGGGCGGCCATCTCGCCCGCCATCCCCGCCTGAACCGGTTCGAGCAGGTCGGCGGCCTGATCTGCGGGCAGGGCCACGACGACGGTGTCCGCCTCGAACCGGTCACCGGCCTCCGTCCGGACCTGCCAGCCGTCCGGCCCGGGCGACACCTCTGAGACCCGCGTGCTCCAGCGCACATCGAGTCCGTCGGCCATGGCCTTGAGTGGCGCATTCATCGCCGGAACCCCGACCCAGCTGTCCGCGCCCGCAGCGGGCCAGGGCGCGGCATGGCCGTCTGAAGCCCATTGGCGGACCTCGGCGAGGAAGGCGGGGGACCGCGCCTCGAAGGCCGGGGTCCCGAGATCGAAGGTGATCTCGCCGCCGGCAGCGGTCAGCCGCCGGGTGGCCATGCGGCCTCCGGGACCCCGACCCTTGTCGATGACGGTCACGGCGTGCCCCGCGAGGCCCAGGGCGCGGGCGCAGCTGAGGCCGGCCATGCCGCCGCCGATGACCACTGTGTTCATGGATGCAATCCTCCGTCCCGCGGGCGCAGGTGCTCCTGCAAAGCGCCCGGAAAGTCGCTGTGACAAGGAGTCCCTGCACGATGTCGCGAACCGGTATCGGTCCTGTCGCGGATGGGGCAGGGTGAGGCGGCCGCCCGTGCGGTGCCGGAGAAGCAGAGATGAAATCCGCCGTGCTGGGCCTCGGGGCCGCGATCCTGACGACGGCCTGCTCCACGGTCGGGGTCCGGACCGGGACGGAGGAGCCGGCATGGCGTGAAATCGCGCGCGTCGGCGAGATCGAGGTCCGGACCTATGAGCCGAGGATCGCCGCCCGGACGGTCGTGACCGGAGACAGCGACGCGGCGCGGAATGCCGGGTTTCGCAAACTGGCCGGCTACATCTTCGGGGCCAATTCGGGCCGGACCTCGATCGCGATGACGGCCCCGGTGGCCCAGGCCCCGTCGCAGACCATCGCCATGACCGCCCCGGTCGCCCAGGCCCCCTCGGGCACCGACCTGTGGGCCATCGAATTCTTCATGCCGGCGGAATGGACGCTGGAGACCCTGCCGGTCCCACGGGATCCGGCGGTTCAGCTGGTCGAGGTCCCGGCAGAGACCTTTGCGGTCCTGCGGTTCAGCGGCGTCGGATCGACCAGGGCCGTGGACTCGCGCAAGGCCACGCTTCTGGCCGGATTGACCGACAGTGGCTGGCGTACGGTCGGGGAACCGGTCGCCTGGTTCTATGATCCCCCGTGGTCTGTCCCCGCGCTGCGCCGGAACGAGGTCGCCGTTCGGGTCGAACCCCGATAGAGGTCGCCTGCACCGCGACCAAGCCCTCAACGGGTCTCAATAGTTGAACTTGCGTCCCGAAATGTGTCATCAGCGCATGAGTGAGCATGTCGGAGGTGGTGTGAATGGTCCTCGCAGATGTGATGGACTACCGGGAGGCGGCGCGCCGGAAGCTCCCGAGATTTCTGTTTGACTACATCGACGGCGGGGCCTTCGCGGAAACGACCCTGCGCGCCAACATCTCCCGCCTCCAGGCAGTCCAGTTGCGTCAGCGCGTGCTGCAGGGGGCTGATGAGGTCTCCCTCGCCGGAACCCTGCTGGGACGACCGGTCGCCATGCCCGTAGCCCTTGGTCCTGTCGGCATGGCCGGCCTGAATGCCCGGCGCGGCGAGGTGCAGGCGGCGCAGGCGGCCGAGACGGCGGGCGTCCCCTTCTGTCTGTCCACCGTCGGGGCCTGCACGATCGAGGAAGTGCGGGCGGGGGTCGAAACCCCGCCATGGTTCCAGCTGTATGTCACGCGGGATCGCGGCTTCATGCGCGAGATGATCGCCCGCGCTGCGGCGGCGGGATGTGAGACCCTGTTCCTGACCGTCGACATGCCTGCCCCCGGCCCCCGCTATCGCGACAAGCGTTCGGGGCTCTCGGGCGGAACGCCGTTGCAGCGGCAGGTCAGTCGCGTGCTTCAGGCGATGACGCGTCCGGCCTGGGCCTGGGACGTGGGCCTGTTCGGCGGGCCGCACACGATCGGCCACGTCACGTCCTCTCTGGGGGCCGGGACCGGCATCGATGCCTACTGGTCGTGGATGGCCAGCAATTTCGACGCCTCGGTCACCTGGGCCGATGCCGAGGAGATCCGGTCGCTGTGGTCGGGTCGCATGGTGATCAAGGGCGTGCTGGATCTCGAGGATGCCGAGGAGGCCGCCCGGCGCGGCTTTGACGGGCTGGTCGTGTCCAACCACGGGGGGCGCCAGCTGGACGGGACTCATGCGTCGATCGACGCCCTGCGTCCGATCGCCGAGGCCGTTGGCGACCGTATGACGGTGCTGATGGACGGAGGGATCCGCTCCGGCCTTGACGTGCTGCGGGCCCTGGCGTGCGGCGCGGACGGCGTGCTTCTGGGGAGGGCCTGGGTCTATGGGCTCGCCGCAGGGGGGCGGGGCGGCGTCGAGGCGGTGCTGGCCCTGATCGCGGCCGAGATGAAGATCGCCATGACCCTGATCGGCGTGGAGACCCTCGATCAGATCGGGCCCGATCTGCTGATCCCCACCGACCGGGCAGCGCCGGCGAGAGCCCGCGACTTGACCCGGGACGTATTGTCACATTATGAGATGAGCTAACAACAAATGAGACGATGGCGCGCGACCGACGGGAGGACGGGCGGCATCAACACCAGGCGGTCGACAATGGTCTCGCGGCCTGGCGGACATGATAACCCCTTGCTGCGAAGCTGATCCCTATGCCCAACCTCGTCCATGACATCCCGCGCTCGACGGTCGATGAGACCCTGGCGCGGCTGATCGACAATCTGGTCAACATCAAGGATGCGACCGGCGAGTTCCTGCTGAAGCTGGACGACGGCCGGGTGATCGACACCAAGGGCTGGAACGACTGGGAATGGACCCACGGGATCGGCCTGTACGGCCTGTACCGTCTGTTCGAGCAGACCGGCGACCAGGCGGTCCTGCAGATCATGCTGGACTGGTTCGAGAACCGCTTCGAGGCCGGGACGCCGACCAAGAACATCAACACGGTCTCGCCCTTCCTGACCCTGGCCAACCTGTACGAACACACCGGGGACGAGACCTATATCCCGTATCTCGACACCTGGGCCGAGTGGCTGATGGACGGGCTGCCCCGGACCGAGGAGGGCGGTTTCCAGCACATCGTCTTCAACGACGAGAACCCGCAGGAGCTCTGGGACGACACCCTGATGATGAGCGTCCTGCCGCTGGCGCGGATCGGTCTGCTGCTGGATCGGCCGCACTACATCGAGGAAGCGCGCAAGCAGTTCCTGATCCACATCAAATACCTGTTCGACAAGAAGACCGGGCTCTGGTTCCACGGCTGGAACTTCATCGGACGGCACAATTTCGCCGATGCGCTGTGGGCCCGCGGGAACTGCTGGGTCACCATGGCCATCCCCGAGTTCATCGAGATGCTGGACCTGCCGCCCGAGGATGCCCTGCGGCGGTTCCTGATCGAGACGCTGGAGGCCCAGGTGAAGGCCCTGGCCGAGCACCAGCACGAGAGCGGCCTGTGGCGCACCCTGATCAATGATCCGACCAGCTATCTGGAGGCTTCGGCCACGGCCGGCTTCGCCTACGGGATCCTGAAGGCGGTGCGCAAACGCTATCTGCCGGCCGAGTACGAGGCCATGGCGATCCGCGCCCTGAAGGGGGTCCTGGCCAATATCGGCGAGGACGGTGAGCTGAAGCAGGTGTCGTTCGGCACCCCGGTGTTCGACACGCTTCAGGGCTATCGCGACATTCCGCTGACCTCCATGCCCTATGGCCAGGCGATGGCCATCATGGCGCTGGGCGAGTTCCGGCTGCGGTACATCTAGGTTCAGGGGAGCGCGACAATGGCCACCGTGCAGATGCGCAAACCCACCTGGGTCAACTACTGGGGCTGGGGCTCAGGCGACATGCTGGGGGCCGGGGCCCAGGCAGTCATCACCGGCTGGCTGTTCTATTTCTTCACCACCTTCTGCGACCTGACGGCGGTCGAGGCAGGTCTGATCCTGGGTCTGCCCCGGCTGCTGGAAGCGATCACCTGCCCGCTGATCGGCTATATCTCCGACAACCTCCGGCACACCTGGATCGGCCGGAAGGTGGGGCGTCGCAAGATCTTCCTGCTGGCGACCATTCCGCTACTGCCCAGTTTCGCCCTGCTTTTCGTGACGGGCCAGACCTTCACCTACTATCTGCTCGTCTTCATCTTCTTCGAGCTGCTCTACACGATGTTCCTGATCCCGTGGGAGACGCTCGCGGCGGAAATGACGAAGGATTACAAGGAGAAGGCGAAATTCGCGGGCGCACGGATGCTGGTCGCCCAGGGATCGGCCATCCTGGCCTCCTACCTTCCGACCCTGCTGATCAACAATTTCGGGGGCAGGATTCGCCCACGACCTTTCTGATCATGGCGGCCATCTTCGGCGGCATCTTCAGCGTGGTGGTGACCCTGGTCGTGCTGCTGACGTGGGAGCGGCCCTATACGGAGGCCGAGAAGGCGTTCCAGCCGCCGCCCTTCAGCCTTAAGTGGGCGGCGATGATCCCGGTGACGATGTTCCGGGATCTGTTCTCGACCCTGAAGATCCGGGCCTTCCGCCAGCATCTGTCGATCTATCTGGGCGGCTATATCGCCCAGGACATCTTCAACACAGCCTTCCCGATCTTCGTGGTCACGGTGCTACTGGGCGGGACCCTGATCATCTCCCAGCTGATGACGGCCATGTATGTGGCCCAGCTGATCTCGGTGATGATCGCCATCAATGTCGTGATCCGCACCGGGCCGGTTCTGGCCTACCGGATCGCCGTCAGCTTCTTCAGCCTGGCCCTGCTGCTGTATCTGATCTTCTACTTCGTCAGGCCCGCCGGGTTCGGTGCGGGGCTCGAGGCCCTGGACGGCCATGTGCTCAGCGCCCTGAATCCGTTCGCCGCGACGTTCAGCCCGACCCTGGTGTTCTGGCTGTTCGCGCCGATCATCCTCGCCGGACTGGGCCGGGGCACGCTGAACTTCGTGCCGTGGAGCGTCTACAACTACCTGCCGGACGTCGATGAGGCGGTCACGGGCCAGCGGCGCGAGGGAATCTTCGCCGGTGTGATGACTCTGGTCCGCAAGGTTGCCCAGTCCGGTGCCATCATCGCCACCGGCTGGATCATCGGGGCGGGAGGCTATGTGTCGGCCTCGGACGGTGTCGTGGTCGAGCAAACCCCGCAGGCCGTGAACACCATTGTCGCCCTGCTGATCGGTGGCCCGATCGTGGTCATGCTGCTGGGGGTGATCATCTCCTGGCGGTTCCACCTCAACGCCCGCACCCATGGCGTCCTGATGGCGGAGATCGACCGGTTCCATGCCGGCGAGCGCACCCCGTCCAGCCCGGAGGCCCAGGCGGTCGTCGAGGACCTGACGGGCTGGCGTTATGACCGCCTGTGGGGAGCCGGGAAGGGTGCTGCCGCGCCGCCCTCCACCCGCACCGGCCCGGACATCGACCCGGGCGTCGGACCCACCTGACCGGAGTTGATCCCATGCCCCGCCTGACCCGTCGCGCCGCAGCCGGTGCCCTCGTTCTGGCCGGGCTTGGAGGAACAACGCGAGCCGGGACCCGCGCGGTCCCGGCATCGTTGCCGCAGTCCACGGGCGAGCCGCCCCGGGATTGGATCGATCCCGACACGGGTCACCGGGTTGTGCGACTGTCGGACGAGCCCGGCAGCGCCAGCCTGTATTTCCACCAGAATGCCTACCTGCCCGATGGCCGGACGCTGCTGATCACGACACCGGGGTCAATCTCGGCGGTCGATCTGGAGACCCGTGCGATCCGCCCGATCATCCGGGGCGAGGGGCTGACCCTGTTGTTCGCGGGCCGTCGCACGGGGGACTTCTACTTCACCCGGACCCCGAGGGACGACGGGGCGTCCCAGCCGCTGGCCACGACGGTCTATGCCGCCAATGCCGCGACGGGGGCCGAACGCGTGATCGGAACGATCGCGTCCGGCAGCATCGGGTCGATCAATGCCGACGAGACGCTGCTTCTGGGTCAGTGGGCGGAACGCGACATGCCGTTGCAGCCGAACGCAACACGGGGGCGGGATGGCCGCTATGACCAGGCGGCCTATGCCGCCAACTGGCCCGACGGCACACCGATGACGTTTGCCGACGCCAAGGAGGTGCGGCTGAACGACCGGCTGGAAGCGCGCATCCCGATGGAGATCTTCACCCTGGATGTGCAGACCGGGGAGCGTCGCGTCGTCCACCGGGCGACGGACTGGCTGAACCATCTGCAGTTCTCGCCGGCCGATCCGGGGCAGATCATGTTCTGCCACGAGGGGCCGTGGCACAAGGTCGACCGCATCTGGACCATCCGCACGGACGGTTCCGGACTGACGCGCGTCCATGCCCGCACCATGAATATGGAGATCGCCGGCCACGAATGGTTCTCCAGCGACGGCCGGACCATCTGGTACGACCTGCAAACGCCCAGAGGGCAGAAGTTCACCGTCGCCGGCTATGATCTGGAGACCGGTACGCGCACCCACTACCATCTCGAACGCGACGAGTGGTCGGTGCATTTCAACAGCTCGCACGACGGGACCCTGTTCGCCGGCGATGGCGGGGACGCCGAGATGGTGGCCCGGGCGCGGGACGGGAAGTGGCTCTATCTGTTCCGGCCCGAGGCCATTCCCGATGTCGCCGGGCTGCATGCGCCCAATGCCGCAGACCTGATCCGGCCCGGCCTGTTCCGGTCCGAGCGGCTGGTGAACATGGCGGCCCATGACTACCGGCTGGAGCCCAACATCACCTTCACGCCGGACAATCGCTGGATCGTGTTCCGCTCCAACATGCACGGGGCCAACCACGTCTATGCGGTCGAGGTGGCGAAGGCCGGCTGAGCGACCCGAGCCCGGTCGTCAGAGGCGGTAGATCGCCTGTGCCGTCCCGGCGAACATCCGCCGGCGCTCCGCGTCGCTGAAATCGGCGGTCAGGGTGTCGTAGGCCTCGAAGTGGCGGGTGAAATCGCCATACAGTTTGTCGACCGGGAAGTTGCTGGCGAACATGGCCCGCTCCGGCCCGAACAGATCGATCGTGGTCAGGACGAACGGCCGGATCGAGTCCGTCGTCCACGCCCGGTCCACCATGGCCAGACCCGAGATCTTCACCGCCACATTGGGCCGGGCCGCCAGCAGGGCCATGCCGTCGCGCCACGCCTGAAGGCCGGAGTCGTCGCGGTCGGTCGGCATGCCGGCGTGGTTCAGGATGATCCGGGTGTCCGGATGGCGCGCGGCCAATCGGGCCGCCTCGGGCATCTGGGACGGATAGATCTGCAGGTCGAACGAGAGGTCATGCTTGCGGAGCAGCGCGAAGCCGGCCTGCCATGCGTCATCCAGCAGAAGATCGCGCGGGCCGTAGGTCTTCGCGGGGTCGGCGTGCCAGTTCACGATCTGGCGGATGCCACGCACGTTGGCGGACTGGCGATGGGCGGCCAGCAGGGCATCGACCTCGGCGACCGGCCGGTCCAGCGCCGCATAGGCGACGATGCCGCTCGGCAGGCCGCGCGCGTCGGCGATCTCCTGCAGCCAGCGGGTCTCGTCCAGGGCCTGATCCGCGTCCGCGCCGGCGTCGACATGGACTGTGCCCACCACATTCCAGCCGGCGACATCGGCGAGATAGTCGTCCACCCCGTAGGGTCGGGCGATCGGGGTGCAGTCCCCGGCCGGATTGGGGGGCAGGGGATGGTCCATCAGCCAGCCGTAGTGCTGGCGCGTGAAGTCCCACAGGTGCTGATGCGGATCGATGATCGGCAGGTCGTGGGCCATCCCCGGATCCTCAGTAGGTCGTGCGTCCGCCCGAGATGTCGAAGGTGGCCGCCGTCGAGAAGCTGCACTCCTCGCTGGCCAGCCAGCAGATCAGCGCCGCCACCTCGTCCAGTTCGCCAAGGCGGCCCATGGGGATCTTGGACTGCATATAGTCGATCTGGCTCTGGGGCAGCTGGGCCAGGATCGGGCTCTTGAAGGTCGCCGGGGTGATGGCGTTGACGCGCACGCCGGTCTGGGCGAGCTCCTTGCCCAGCGACTTGGTGAAGCCGAGCAGGCCGGCCTTGGAGGCCGAATAGGCCGAGGCGTTGGGGTTGCCTTCCTTGCCCGCAACGGACGACACATTCACGATCCGGCCGTAGTCGTTCTTCAGCATGTGGGGCACGATCGACCGGCAGCAGTAGAAGGCCCCGTTCAGATTGATGTCGATGACCCGGCGCCAGCTGTCGACCGGGAACTCCCACACCGGGCCGGTGGCGCCGGTCACGCCGGCACCGACCACCAGAATGTCGATGCGGCCCATGGCCAGGGCACTGGCGTCGGCGGCGCGGGCGACCGCCTCGGCATCCGACACATCGAGTGCCTGGTAGTTGGAGGCACCGATCTCCTCGGCAACCCGGGCGAGGGTGTCGGCATCAAGGTCCCACAGACAGACCTGGCCGCCCTCCGCGATGATGCGGGCCGCCGTTTCCCGGCCGACGCCCGAGGCCCCGCCGGTCACGACCGCGCAACGGCCCCCGAAACGCTGCTGGTAGACGCTCACGCCGCTTCTCCCGCACCGGTCGCGCGCCAGGCCACGACGGTCTGGGACTGTTCACCGAGGCCTTCGATCCCAAGACGCATGACGTCACCCGGCTTCAGATAGAAGGGCTCCGGCTTCTGGCCGAGGCCGACGCCCGGAGGCGTGCCGGTGGTGATCAGATCGCCGGGCTCGAGGGTCATGAACTGGCTGACGTAGGCGACGATCTCGGCCACGCCGAAGATCATGGTGCGGGTGTTGCCGGTCTGCATGCGCTTGCCGTTCAGATCCAGCCACATGTCCAGGTTCTGGACATCGGCCACCTCGTCTGCGGTGACCAGCCAAGGGCCGACCGGCCCGAAGGTGTCGCAGCCCTTGCCCTTGTCCCAGGTGCCGCCGCGCTCGGTCTGGAAGGCGCGCTCGGACACGTCGTTGATCAGCACATAGCCGGCGACATGGTCGAGGGCGTCAGCCTGGTCGACGTAGGACGCCGGCTTGCCGATGACGATGCCCAGCTCGACTTCCCAGTCGGTCTTCAGCGAGCCGCGCGGAATCATGACCTCGTCGTTCGGTCCGTTCAGGCAGCTGATCGCCTTCATGAAGACCACCGGCTCAGTGGGCTCCGGCAGGTTCGATTCAGCCGCGTGGTCGGCGAAGTTCAGGCCGATGGCGATGAATTTGCGGCTGCCCGAGAGAGGCACGCCATGGCGTACGGGGCCTTCGACGGCCGGCAGGGAGCCGGCATCAATGCCCTTCAGTCGCGCGAGCCCGTCGCCGTGCAGCAGGTCCGGTGTGATGTCGGTGATCTGGCCGGACAGGTCGCGGATCACACCGCTTCCGTCCAGCAGACCGGGCTTCTCATGACCCTTGGGGCCGTAACGCAGCAGTTTCATGGACGGTGTCCGGTCGTTCAGTGGGTGTAGGGGCGGTGGAGCAGGACGTCGGGGTTCAGGCTGACGCCGAAGCCGGGCGTGTCGGGAACCTTCAGTCGGCCATTCTCCGGTACCGGCTCGCCCAGCAGCAGGGGCTGGAACATCGGCACGACCTCGTCGGCCTTGGGAGCCATCATGAGGAACTCGGCGAACGGGCTGTTATGGCGCGTGGTGACGAAGTGGTAGCTGTAGACGCTGGAACCGTGCGGGATGCACAGGACGCCGCGGGCATCGGCGAGGGCCGAGATCTTGATCAGTTCGGTCATGCCCCCGCACCAGCCGACGTCCGGCTGGATTATGTCGCAGCACTCCATCTCCAGCAGCATGCGGAAGCCCCAGCGCGTGGCCTCATGCTCGCCGGTGGTCACCAGCATGCCTTTGGGCGCATTCTTCTTCAGGTCGCGATAGCCCCAGTAGTCGTCGGGGCTGAGCGCCTCCTCGATCCACTTCAGGCCATACTCATGGGCCTTGTGGGCCAGCCGGGTCGCGTAGTTGAGGTCCAGCGACATCCAGCAGTCGAACATCAGCCAGAAGTCCTCGCCGACGCGATCGCGCATCGTGGCCAGTTCCGCGATGTTCTTGCGCAGGCCCTCCTCGCCCTCGGCGGGGCCGTGGTGCAGGGGCATCTTGCCGCCGATGAAGCCCATCTTCTGAGCCAGATCGGGGCGGGCACCGGTCGCGTAGAAGGTCAGCTCGTCGCGGACCTTGCCGCCCAGCAGGTGATGGACCGGCTCGCCCCGCAGCTTGCCCATCAGGTCCCACAGCGCCAGGTCGACACCCGACAGGGCGTTCACGACCAGACCCTTGCGGCCATAATATTGGGTCGAGAAATACATCTGGTCCCAGATCTTCTCGATCTCGTTGGGGGCGAGGCCCTCGAGGAAGCGGGCGAGGTGCTTCTCGACGATATAGGCGGCCGGCTCACCGCCGGTGGTCACCGCAAATCCGACCGTGCCGTCCATGGCCTCGATCTCGACGACCAGGGTGCCCAGCACATTGATGCCGAAGCTCTGGCGGCTCTGGCGGTACTCGGGATAGCGCGACATCGGCGTGGCGATGTGGTCGTCGATCCAGTGGCCTTCGCCCTGGTCGTGATAGTCGGCACCTCCGCCCCGGACGACGAATGCCCGCACCTGGCGGATAAGGGGAAAGGCCATGCGGGACGCTCTCGGGTATCAGTATGTGAGATTTAAGAGGAGAAAGGGTGGCGGGCCGTGCTATGGACGCGGGTGGCTCGTGACCTCGAATTCCCCATTTGTCCCAGGCCGATTGCTTGTGCGTCGTGTCAGCATATGAAATAGAACTTTACGAGATGAGAATATCGGCGTCAACAGAAACAGACACCCGGGCGGGCGAAGCGCGGGCCAAATCGTCGAGCAGCCAGACGCTTCTGCGCGGTCTTGATGTGATCGAGGCCGTGTCGGACGGGACGATCAGCCTGGCCGATCTGGCGGCCGTTCTGGGCCTGAATCGCAGCACGACCCACCGGCTGGCAGCCGCGCTGGTGGAACGGCAGTACCTCAATTTTCTGCCTCGCGAGGGTTATGTCCTCGGCCCGAAATTGCTGGAGCTCGGCTTCAAGGCCCAGCAGCAGAAGGACCTGCCGCGGGTCGCACGACCCTACCTCGAATCGCTCGCCGCCATGACCGAGGACACCGTCCACCTCGGCGTGATGGACAAGGAGCGGGCCCTCTATCTGGACAAGATCCCGGGACGGCGCCGGATCGAGATCAGTTCACGGGTCGGCGAACGCCAGCCGCTGCGCTCCACCGGTCTGGGCAAGGCCCTGCTGCTGGACGAGACCGAGTCGCGCTGGGGCGAACTGTTCGACGTCGAGGAGGCGATCGCCCGGGGCGGCATCGACCGGGACACCTGGCTGGAGCGGATGCGCACCTATGCCGAGGCGGGTCACGCCTTCGACCTTGAGGAGAACGAGGACCGGATCCGTTGTGTCGCCGCGCCAATCCGTGACGTGTCTGGCCGGATCGTCGGGGCGATCAGTCTGTCCAGTGCGGCCCAGTATATGGACGACCGCCGCATGGAGTCCCTGCCGCAGGAGGTCCGCGCCACAGCCGAGGCGATCAGCCGGGAACTGGGCTGGCGTGAGGACGCCGTGGCGGTTCCAGAACCGAAACCCCGATCGCGGCGGCCCGCCCGGTCATGAACAGCGAAGGCCCCTGATGTTGCTTGAAGGCAAGACTGTACTGATTACCGGCGCGTCCGGGGGCATTGGCCGGGCGGCGGCCATCGGCTGCGCGCGCCACGGGGCGGATGTCGCCATCAACTATCTGAACGATCGGGACGGCGCGGACAGCGCGGTCGCCGAGATCGAGGCGCTGGGCCAGCGCGCCATCGCGGTGAAGGGTGATGTCTCGGATCCCGATCAGGCCCCCGTCTTCGTCGAGGCGGCGGTCAAGGCCTTCGGCAAGGTCGACGTCTTTGTCAGCAACGCCGGCATCTGCCCCTTCCACAGCTTCCTCGACATGCCGCGCGACGTGCTGGAGCGGACGCTGCGGGTGAACCTGCATGGGGCCTGGTACATGACCCAGGCGGCGGCCAACCGGATGGTGGACCAGGGGCACGGCGGGGCCATCATTGCGGTCAGCTCGATCAGCGCCCTCGTCGGCGGCGGCATGCAGACCCACTACACTCCGACCAAGGCCGGGGTTCATTCCCTGATGCAGTCGTGCGCCATCGCCCTGGGCCCAAAGGGGATCCGCTGCAACTCCGTGCTGCCGGGCACGATCGAGACCGACATCAACCGCGAGGATCTCGCCGATCCGGCCAAGCGCGAATACATGGCAGGGCGCATTCCGCTGGGCCGGCTGGGCGAGCCGGATGATCTGGCCGGGCCGATCGTCTTCCTGGCGTCCGACATGGCCCGCTATGTCACCGGCGCGGCGCTGCTGGTGGACGGCGGTGCGTTCGTGAACCTGCAATGAGCGGCGCGGGTATAGAAACGGTCGCGTTCCGGATGATCATGAACCCGGGGCAGGGGGCCGAGTATCGCCGTCGCCATGACGAGATCTGGCCGGAACTGTCGGAGGCCCTGCTGCAGGCCGGGGTGCTGGACTACCGGATCTTTCTGGACCCGCAGAGCGATCATCTGTTCGCGGTGATGACACGACGGGTCGATCACACCCTGGCCGACTTGCCGCGCACGGAGATCATGCAGCGGTGGTGGGCCATGATGGCGGACATCATGCAGGCCGGACCGGACCATGTGCCGGTGCAGGTCGATCTGGACCCCGTCTTCCATCTGGAGGCCCCAGCGGCCTGAGGTCAGGACCGGTCGAGGTCTTCGACGTCGTCCAGCCGGGTTTCGGGGCGGGCGTCCGGGCTGTCTGTGGTCAGGGTGACGTGGTCCAGCGTCAGCCCGCGGACATGACGGGCAAACAGGCCCCAGGCCGGGCTGACGCCGAACATGCTGGGCTCCGGATAGGCATGGGGCAGTTCCGGAACGGGCCGCTCCGCATCCGCCGTCGTGCCACCGCCGTCATAGGTCAGATGGACGTTGCGCAGCACGACGTCCTTGATCGGGTGGTCCGGCAGCCCGGCGATCGTCGCAGCGTAGCGCGGGTCGATCCCCGTCGCGGTCAGGTTCTCGATCGTGACCCGGCGCAGCGACCCGACCCCGGTTCCCGGCGGGCCGCGTCGACGGTCCCCCAGCCGCAGGAAGATCGGCGCGGTCGTCACCTCGCGCATGACGATGTCGCGCACCCTGATGTCCTCGATCACCCCGCCATCGACGGTCTCGATCGCCAGCCCGCGTGAGCGTTCGAACACGCAGTCGGCGATGTCGATGTCGCGGAAATCGCCGTTGGACTCGGTGCCCAGCTTGATCCGGCCGGTGACCCGGTCGAGATCGGGGGAGATCTGTTGCGTCCGCCCGAAGGTGCCATCCAGGATCGTGCCGGGGTCGTAGCCGCTCACCCGGCAATCGCGGATCACGATCCGCTCGGTCGCGCGGCGCTCGCCCAGCGCCATGGAGGTCTTCAGCACGATGGCGTCGTCATTGGGTGTATTGACCTGAAGGTTCGACAGCCGCGCATCGCGCACGCAGTCCAGATCGATGCCGTCCCGGTCGGTGTCGATCCGCAGGTCCGACATCACCAGCCCGTCGACGCCCGTCAGCAGGAAGGCGAAATGTCCGCCCTTCAGGACGGTCAGGTCGCGGATGACGACGTTGCGGGCGTTCTTCAGCGCCACAGCCTTGTTGCCCAGGCCGGTCATGGCCGCCTGTTCGGCCTCGAAGGCTGCGGGCGACAGGGGCACGGCCGGGCCCATCGACAGCGGACGGTCGCCGATGTGGTCGCGCGACCACCGGGCCCCCGGCCCCTCGCGCGTCAGGCCCACGCCATGGATCAGCCCGCGACCGATCAGGGCGACGTCCTCGACGTCCTCGCCCCAGATCAGGCTGTTGTGCCAGTGGCTGTGGCCGAAGTCCTGCCAGGCGTCGTGGGGGTTGGGTTCCGGCGCATCGTAGTGACCCGGGTGTCGGGCCGGGTCGGCTGCCTCAAGCACCGCCCCTTCGCAAAGCTCCAGCGTGATGCCGCTCTTCAGCCGGATCGAGAAACTGAGATAGTGGCCGGCCGGCAGGACCACACGGCCGCCGCCCTTGGCCGCGGCGGTCGTGATGGCTGCGTTGATGGCATCGGTGTCCAGCGTGAGCCCGTCGCCCCGCGCCCCGTGGTCGCGGACCGAATGGACCGATTGCCCGCTCATGCGCCGCCGGCCAGCCGCAGGGCGTGGACGCGGAAACGGCTTATCCTCAGATGGTTCAGGGTCGTGCGAACGGCGAACCAGCCGCGCGTGTAGGGGCGGGAGTCGGTCATGGCGAACAGCCGCTGTCCGTCACGCCAGTATTCGATCTGCGATCCGGCGGCGACCAGACGGATCCGCTGTACGGCGTTGGGCACCAGCAGGGTCGAGGGGGCGGACAGGTCGTGCTCGGGCAGGATCGGCCGCTCGGACGGCATCCCGACATAGCGCCGCATCCGGGTGGTGGTGTTCCGGTTGCCGCCCTGTCCGACATAGTAGGTCAGCAGGTCGTCATAGTCGGCAAAGGCTCCGCTGCGCGGGCGCGGCGGGGTGCCCTCGGCTGTGCCCGCATCCGACGCCATCCAGAAGGCGTTCAGGTCGCTGACCTGGTCATTGGGGCCGCCCTCGGCGACGGCGACGGCGTCGTATTCGATCATGACCGGACCGCGCAGTTCGCGTCGGAACCAGACGCTGGCCCCGGCCGGGGTATCGATGTCCAGCCGGCCATCGCGGGCCTCGACCCTGCCGCCCCGCTCCAGCTCGACCGACCATTGCGACAGGCCGTCGGTGAAGTCGTCCTGATGCAGCAGCGGGCCGACGGTCAAGCCGGTGCCTCCGCCGCGGGCTGTGGCACAGCCGGTGGCGGCCACGCCCAGACCGGCTGCGGCCAGGGCGAGGCCGGAGCGGCGCGTCAGGCCGCCCGTCACCGCGCGGTCCGGGGCAGGGCCGGGGGGCCGCCCCGGGCGGTTCTCAGCGCCACCAGCCTGACGTCCTCGACCGCATTGGCGGGGTCCCCGTCGCTGGTCACGGCCAGGGCGATGACATTGCGCCCGTTCGGGTTCAGCACGCCGGTCGGCAGGACGAAGGTGCGCTGGGGCCCGATGTTGGAGATGAACTGCCCCATCTGCCAGCCATTGACAAAGACCAGCACGCGATAGGCTCCCGGCGACCGCGGCGTGTCCGGATCGCCGAAGGTCAGGGCCAGCGAGTGATCGTGGCCGCGGGGCAGGTCCAGATCAACCTCGGTCCGCAGCCAGTACTCGCCCGCCGGAAGATCGGAGGGGGCAGCGTTGGTCCAGTCCGCTGCATTGTGCTCGGGCAGGTGCCAGCCCTCGCGCTCTCCGAACAGGCCGCCGTTGTTCATCGGTCCCCGGACGGGGTCGGCGAGGTCCTGACCGCCGCGCACGCCCTGGATGCGCCACTGGATGGGGACCGCAAAGGTCGGGCCCGACGCCGTTGTCAGCGAGGCATAGACCAGGCCACGCCCTTCCTTGTGAGCGTCGTCGGCGTTCAGGTTCCAGTTGTTGCCGTTGTTGCGCACCATCACCGAGAGGACGTGATCGCCGGTTCCCCGCAGCGTCTCCGGGATGTCGAACGCGGCCGAACCGGTGGTGACGGGGAAGGTCAGATTGGTCGGCAGCTCATGCTGACCCAGGAACTGGCCATCCAGCCAGACCTGGATCATGCCGCCCCCGCCGCCGCCGTAGTGCAGCGTCAGACGGTCCGCGTCCTGTCCGCCCTGATAGCGGCCCCGGTACCAGACGTCGCCGTGATGGAAGCCATAGTCGTCCATCGTCAGGATCGGCTGACCGGCCGGGGGGCGGGTCGGACTGGCGGTGCGGCGACTGTCGGCCAGACGCCAGCTGCTGTCGTCGAAGTCGGGGGCGGCCTCCGGCGAACCTGCCCGGTAGCGCCAGGCGGCCCGGGTCAGGTCCGGCAGGACCACGGGGGCGGGACCGGCCAGGCCGCGTGTCGCCAGTCGGCCTCCGCCGGCTGCGTCCTGCATGGCGACGGTCTGGCCGTTCCAGCGGATCTGCCGCAGGGCGGCGGGGGCCCAGATTTCCAGAGGGGTGTCGGCCTCCGTATCGCCGGTCAGGGCGAGGGTGCCCCGTTCGGCGGTAGCCGTCCGGACCAGGGTCGGTCCGCGTTGCAGGACGGCACCGGCCGAGGTGTCCTGACGCCAGAAGGTCTGGCCGGCCGCCTCGTCGCCGATCAGCAGCAGCAGGGGCGCGCGCCCCCCGCCGCTGATGCGCACGCGCTTCAGGCCTTCGTGCACATAGTTCAGGCGCAGGTCGCCACGAGCGGCGTCGAACACGGACGTCACCTCGCCCTCGATCACCTCGACAGTCGGGGCAGAGGTGTAGCGCAGGACGGTCTCTCCATCCTCGCCGGCCCGGCCGTAGAACAGGGCCACGTCCTGATCGTCCTGACGCAGGTGGGTCTGGAGTTCCGAGGTCGAATAGACCAGCCGCTGCCGCTCCAGATCATAGGCCGCCAGCAGCATCTTGGCGTCCTGGCCCCGGATGCGCAGCACGCCCGACTGCGGGGCCGCATAGGTGCCGTCGGCGGTGGCGATCTCGAGGCTGATGGTCTCGTCCCCGCGCCGGTTCGACGGGTTCGGAGTCACGACATACAGGTGGGTCCCGGTGGCCGGATCGAGGTTGTGATAGACCTTCAGATTGGGGTTGGTCGGCTTTTGGGCGCGGCCCTTTTCCATTGCCGCGAGGATCGGACCGGTCCGGTCGAGAAACTGGCCCATCAGCTTCATGGTCAGGGCCTTGGGACGCAGGCCCCGGGCCTCGTCGATGGCCGCGCCATAGTCATAGGAGCTGTAGACCACCGGGGCCGGCATCCAGCCCCAGGAGGTCCCGCCGAACGTCATGTAGAAGCTCTGGATGGTCAGGGCGTTGGCGATGTTGGTGCCGTAGAAGACCCGCTGATAGCCCGATCCGATGCGCTCGGACGTGCAGGGATACAGGCCGTTGGAGCCCCAGTGGTCGAACCAGCCACCGCCGAACTCGGCCACGAACCCGGGGGTGTTGGGCGAGGCGCTGGATCCGCCGCGCGCACCTCCGGGGCCGTAGATGCCCCAGTCCGGGGCCGCGGTGGGCCCACCGGTGGTGCCGTCGAAATTGCAGCCGCCGCCCGGGTAACCGTCAAAGGCATACAGGTCGACCGGGCCGGGAACCGTGCCGGGCACATCGCTGTCACGCGGCGTCCAGATGCCGTTGCGGCCCTTGTCATTGTGGAAGATCGGCACAGTGATGCCGTCCTCGCGCGCCCGGTCGTACAGGCGCTGCATGTAGCGGGCGTGGGCGGGGGACACGACGTCCAGTTCGTTCTCGATCTGGTAGGCGATCACCGTCCCGCCGCCGTCCGTCAGCTGGTGGCGGGCGATGATGGCGTTGATCTGGCCCAGCCATTCCTCGGCGGCCTGCAGATACTCCGGCGCGTCGGTGCGCGATCGGGCGGACTGGGTCGTCAGCCAGCCCGGGAAGCCGCCGCGCGTGACCTCCGAGTTGATATAGGGGCCGGGCCGCACGATGACGTACAGCCCTTCCTCGGCGGCCATGCGCAGCAACAGGTCCATGTCGCGCACGCCGGTAAAATCGTACTCACCCGGCGCGGGGGAGTGGTAGCCCCAGGCGAAATAGAAGGCGACGGTGTTGTAGCCCGTGGCCTTCAGCTTCTGCAGCACGTCGCGCCACAGGGCCGGGCTGGGCAAACGGAAGGGATGCATCTCCCCGCCCCAGATGAAGGTGCGCTGGCCGTCGATCATCAGCGACCGGCTGTCCCAAGTGATCCGGTGCGCAGGGGCCGGGACGACCGGCGGCGGCGGGGCCGGGGTCTGGTTCAGCACGGTGAAGTGACGGACGGTTCCGGACAGGCCGGGCAGCTCGGTCCTGGGCGTCCAGCGGCGCAGGTCGTCGCTGTCGCTGTACCAGTAGCGCTTGGCCACATACTCGTCGAAATAGATGCGCCATCCGCCGTCGGGCCGACGCACCAGCGCCTGGCCTTCGGTGAAGGCGCCCCATCCGGCCCAGTCGCCCGTGTCGACAACCGTCCAAGGACCATCCAGCGCGTGGGATGTGGCGCGCTCGATGAACTTGGTCGTCTCGTTCTTGATGAAGGCCTGGTAGAGGCCGCCCTCGCGGACGATGAAGGTGTCGATATAGTTGGGGCCCAGCCCGGCCAGCGGGCGCGGCGCGCTCCAGGTGGTCAGGCCGTCGTCCAGCGCCGTGATGATGTGGGGCTGGAACTGTCCATCCGGACCGTTGCGGGACAGGGCGTAGATGACGTGGGTCGATCCGTCCTCGTCGACAAACCATTCGGGGGCCCAGGTGTTGGTCACGCCGGCCAGCGGAACTTCCAGATTGCGCACATGCTCCCATGTGACGAGGTCGCGACTGCGGGCAAAGCCGATCTCGTTGTTGTTCCAGTCGGTCGTGTAGACCACGTGATACCAGCCGTCGGCGCGACGGATCAGGCTGGGGTCGCGGATCAGGCCGGTCGGCGGGGTGAAGGCGGACAGGTTGAGCGGCGTGAACGTCGCGGCGTCGGTGGAGCTGTAGACGCTCATCGTCGTCGCATTGCCGTTGCTGAACGAGGTCAGCACATAGGGCAGGCCGTCGGGCGCGGGGCGAGGATCGACCTGCCCCCCGGAGGCCGGTGCGGCAGTGAACCAGAGGGTAGCGGCAAGGCCGGCCAGGATTCTTTGGGTCATAATCGGGCTCCCGTGAGCGGTGCGGTCAGGGCGGCTGGAACAGGGCATCACCAGCCTGCCGGGCGGGGGGTGGCGGGCGCGTTGGCGGCTGCGGTGGCGATGCTGTCCGGTGGTGGGGGGCGGGTCGGATCCAGACGGCCTGTGTCGGACCGGACGGTTCCGGTTGCATCCGGTATCTCGGCGAGGGCGTCCGCCACGGCCCAGGCCAGCAGCCATGCGCCATAGGCGTTGTGATGGGTCGCGTCCCGGCCCTGATCGGCGAACGCCGCCCGGGACCGGTCCGGTCCCAGGGCCTCATACAGGACGGCGCTCGTCGCGTTCAGGTCGATCACGGGCACGGCCTGTTCAGCTCCGACCGCGTGGACGGCCGCCGGATAGTCCCCGTGGGTGTTCACGATCCGCCTGTCCGGGCCGAAGCTCCGCCGGTGGGGCGAGGTGACCAGGACCGGCCGGGCCCCGCGCCGACGCACCTCGTCGATATAGACCCGCAGATAGCTGCGGAAGGTGGTTGCGGCCCCGGCATGGGTCTGGGGCCACTGGGTCTTGGAATCGTTGTGGCCGAACTGGATCAGGACCAGATCGTCCGGCCGCATCTGGCTCAAGGCCTTGTCCAGACGGAGCGAGGTCAGGAAGGACTTCAGGGTTTCCCCCAACTCGGCGTGGTTGGCGACGGCGATCTCGCCGCCGACGAAACGCGGCAGCATCTGACCCCAGCTGGCATAGTCCCCGCCGGCCTGGTCCGCGACGGTGGAATCGCCCAGCAGGACGATGCGCCGGGCCTCGACCGGCTCGATCTCGACCTGCGCCACTCCATCACCGAACAAGAGCGTCAGCCGATCGTCCCAGCTGCGCGAACCCGTCTCGCGCGGGTTCAGCCGCACCCGGGGACCGCCCGGGGCATTGGCGGGTACCGGGTCCAGATCCGGGTTCCGGACATTGACCGTGAACCGCTGCGGGCCGGTGGCGTCCTGGACCATCAGCCTGCGACTCTCGGCCCGGACGGTCAGGGGTTGCCCGTCCCGTGGAATGACGGTGACCCGGTAGTCGCCCTCGGGGGCCGTCACCGAGAACGGCGGGGGGTCGCCAGCATCGGCCTCGAACCCGAACCCGAGGGCCGGATCGAACGCCTGATGTTCACCGACATCGGTCCAGCCCGGCCCGGCCGGCGCTCCCGTGAAGTCGAAGCGACGGGCCTGTGCTCCCGCGGGCGAGGCCAGACTGGCCACCATGACGGCCACCATGCTCAACCTGACACCGCGCCCTGCGGTCACGGCCGCGGCAGGGTCATGCCGGTGCCGAGGTAGAAGCCCACGTGCGGCGGCTGGTTGTAGGACGTATTCTGCCAGGCGACGGCGAGGCGATAGACCGGGTCCTGCATCAGGGTGACCAGCCGCACGTCAGTCGGATACGGCGTGGCGTAGAGGCGCAGTTCCGAGTTGTCCGCAGCGCGCAGGATCACCTCCTCGCGCCAGTCGCCGACGAGGTCCGCAGACAGGGCCGGGTTGGCCTTAGTGCCATTGTTCGATGCCGCGCCCGAGGCCACCAGCAGGGGCTCGGAGGTCGCGGTTTCCCAGTTCCATTTCCGGATCGTGGTCCCGTCCAGCAGCTCGCGCAGCAGGTCCCCGTCCCACCAGATGGCGAAGTTGATCTGGGCCGGGCGGGGGCCGATGGGCTGGCCCGCCGCGGTCATCAGGGTGTCGGAATGGATGGCCCAGGCTTCCGCCCCGGGATGGCGCGGATCGATATCGGCCGCCAGACCGCGACCGACGTCGCGGTCAGCCGGCGTCGACCAGAGCACCCCACCGGTGCGGGCATCCAGCATGGCCGAGCCGACGCCGCCGTTGCGGCCCGGGCTCTCGTGCACACCGAAACGCTCCAGTCCGGGGCGCTCCGGATCGAGATCGGACAGATGCAGCGCATCGCCGTGGAACAGCTGCGCGCTCCACAGGCCGGTGCCGTCATCGTCGAGCGCCATGGCCCCGTAGACGATCTCGTCGCGGCCGTCTTCGTCGACGTCGGCGACGGCCAGCTGGTGGTTGCCCTGACCCGAGAAGGCGTCGTCGGCCGATCCGCTGTCGAACAGCCAGCGCTGGCTCAGGGTGCCGTCGCGCCAGTCCCACGCCGAAACGGTCGTGCGGGCATAGTAGCCCCGCCCCATCACGATGCTGGGCCGCTGGCCGTCCAGATAGGCCACGCCGGCCAGGTAGCGGTCGGAGCGGTTGCCATAGCCGTCGCCCCAACGCTCCGTCAGCTGCGCGGCCGTGGGGGTGGCCGTATCGGGATCGCGCGCGGGGGTGAAGGCCTCGGTGGCCACGGCGCGTCCGGTCTGTCCGTCGAAAACCGTCAGATACTCGGGCCCGCGCAGGATACGCCCGGTCAGGTCGGCATAGCGGCTGCCGTCGGGCCGGAGGGCGGCCCCGGTGCGATCCGCCTGGGGGGCTTCCCCGCCACGCTCGCGCCAGTCTGCGGCGGCATCACCGACGATGCCGCCCTGGCCATCGATCGTGCCGTCAGCGGTCTTGGCGACCACCTCGGCACGGCCGTCGCCGTCGAAATCGAACACCAGAAACTGGGTGTAGTGAGCCCCGGCCCGGATGTTGGGGCCCAGATCGATGCGCCACAGACGTTGGCCCTCGAGGGTATAGGCGTCCAGAATCGCCGGGCCGGAATAGCCGGAGAAGGCATTGTCCCTTGACGTGGACGGGTCCCATTTCAATACGATCTCGTAGCGGCCATCGCCGTCCAGATCGCCGACGCTTGCGTCATTGGCGTTGTAGGTGAAGGCCGTGCCGTCGGGATTTATGCCGCCAAGGGGCTGCTGGAGGGGGATGGACAGATATCCGTTCGCCCAGACCTGGACCGGGGTGGTCGCGCTCGCGTTCGCGCCGGAGACCTGAACGCTGTAGCTACCCGCCGTGGGGACGCCGTCGGTGTCGACGAAGTTTGTGCTGGCGACAATCGGGTGAGGGTTCAGCTTCGTGCCGTCACGATAGACGTCAAACCCCGTGTCCGGCGTATCATCGGAGCGCAGTCTCCAGCTGATGAGCACGCCGCCGGCCACGGCGGGCACGGCCACCACGCCCCGGTCCAGATTCTCGGCCGCACGGCGGGGCGGGGAGGGGACCTCGGCCAGAACCGGGCCGGCCGCGACGCCCATGCACAACAGGCTGGTGGCGAGACATCGTTTCAGGGACCGCATGTGTTTTCCTCCAGGGGCCGATGGTCGGGCGACGTTCAGCGTTCGCTCCGGCTTGGTCAATGTGTTCCACAGAATGCATTGACATGTCACCATATGACATTATCGTCAGCTTCGTCGACTACGAACTACGCTGCACGCGAAGTCGGACGCGACAGGGCGAACACTGCGCCAAACCGACCCCAAGAGCGGACGGGCTGTGTTCATGGATACGCGGACCGCAACAAGGGGGCAGCAATGTCGAAATCAAAAACCACACGTCGAACGGCCATGGGCGCAGCGTCGTTTTCCGTGATCGGTCTTCTGGCCTTCGGGATCGCCGGCGGGGCCCAGGCCCAGACGGCACCGGCCCAGTCCGACTCAACCGAAGTCGACGAGATCGTTGTTACCGGAACGCGCGCCAGCCTGCAGTCGGCGATCGATCGCAAGCGCAACGCCAGTACGACGGTGGACTCCATCGTCGCCGAGGACGTGTCCCAGTTTCCCGACAAGAACGTTGGTGAGGCCCTGCAGCGCATCACCGGTGTGTCGCTGACCCGCGACCTCGGCGAGGGCAGCCAGATCAGTATCCGCGGCGTCGAGCCCGACCTGAACCGGGTCGAGATCAATGGCCTGAGCGTGCTGAACAATAATGGCTCGGGGGCCCGCGGTGCCAGCTTCCAGGAGCTGGCGTCCGAGCTGATCGCCTCGATCGATGTGTTCAAGGGCTTTACCGCGGACATGACCGAAGGCGGCGTCGGTGGCACGGTAAGCATCCGCACCCGGCGCCCGCTGGACCTGACCGGTCCCCTGCTGTCGGTCTCGGCCTCCGGGCAGTATTTCGATCTGATGGAATCGACCAAGTTCCGCGGCAACATCACCGCCGGGACCAAATTCCTCGATGACCGTCTGGGCGTGATCGTCAATGTCACCCGCGACGAAAATGACACCCGTGGTGATTTCCTGCGGGGCACCAACTGGCGGATCTATCCGACCACGGTCGGTGGAGCCGCTTCGAACCTCGGCGTGGTGACGGCCTCGGGCGACTACGACAACTCGCCGGACCGCACGTTTGTCGATCCGGACTATGCTTCGGCCACGAGCAAGGCGGCGTGCCCGACGGACGCCAGCACGGCCAGCGGCCGGGTCGCGATCCAGGAGTGTCTGGCCCAGTGGAACGACTACGTTCCCGCCATCCCCCGCTATGGCCTGTGGGAGCGCGAAGATCAGCGTACCTCGGCCAACCTGTCGGCCCAGTTCCGCGTCAATGATCAGCTGTCGGTCTTCGCCGACTATACGATCAACGACCGTCAGCAACACCTGACGGACTTCAACTACACCGTCGATGTGACCGCGCAATCGCGTATGAACGCGATCACCTATTCCCGCACGGGTACGCCCATCGCCAACTCGGGGACGCTGGCGGCGACTGTGGACGCAGATCACAATGTGGTCGGCTTCAATACCGCGGCCCGCTCGACCAGTTCCACAGCGGGTGCCGCAAACATCTTCAGCACGCAGAACCGGGCCTTCGACTACACCTATCGTTCGCAGTATTTCTCGGGCGGTTTTCAGTGGAAGAGTGACAACCTGACGGTCGACGGCGTCGTCGCCCACACGACGGGTGAGGCCAACAGCGACAGCAACTCTGTCACCTTCAACGCGTCCATCCCGAACATCCGCGTGGATCTGTCGGACCGGGGCGTGCCGGCCTTCACCTTCCCGGCCGGGTATGATCCGAATGATCCGGCGACCTATGGCATCTTCGCCAACAACGGGGCCGGAACCAACTATGCGACCACGGCCGTGGTCGTGAACTATGAGCCGACCGAGACCGAAACCAATGAGGATACGGTCAAGCTGGACGTGGACTATGTCACCGACTCCGGCTTCTTCACCAAGTTCGAGAGCGGTTACCAGTATCGCTCGGCCGGCACGCTGCAGTATGCGGTCGGCGGCTATACCCGGCCGGACGGCACCATCGTCCAGGGCGCGCGGGCGCGTCACAACCTGGTCCTGACGCCGACGGCGACGGCCAACGGGGCTGCGGTCTTCAACCCCCTGACTCTGCCGCCCGCCTATAACACCGCATACACGGCGGCCAACCTTGTCGCGCTGCTCGGCCAGATTTCCCAGACGACCCCGACCAACTTCTACGAAGGCGGCCGCGATGATCCGGGGATCGCTCTGCCAAGCGGCTGGTTCGCGCCCAGCTTCGGTCTGACCCGCGACAATGCCGGGCTGGATCTGTCGCTGTTCGACCGCGAGAACATCCGGCGGGCTCCCGGCTACACGGCAGCGGGCGTTCTGGTCGGTGAGTTCGACCAGATTCCTTCGATCGATGTCGTCGAGGCGGTTCATGCTGCCTATGCCCAGGCCAGCTGGGCCGGCGAGATCTGGAACATGCCGGTCAGCGGCAACTTCGGCGTCCGCTATACCAAGACCATCCTGGATGCGACCGGGGCCTATCTTCAGCGCGAAACCGTCGACAGCGTGACCACGCCGGGGACGACGGTCACCAGCAATCTCGGTACCACCATCGTCACGCTGGAGAACGAGTACGAGGACTGGCTGCCGACCTTCAACGTTGCGCTGGACGTTACCGATGAAATCGTCGCGCGCTTCGGCTACGCCAAGGTTCTGGCCCGTCCCAACCCGACCTTCCTGGTGCCCGCCGCAACCTGCACCTTCAACCGGACGGCCATCGGTCTGACGGACGACCTCGAGGACGTCTGCTCGGCCGGCAACCCCGCCCTTGAGCCCTACCGCGCCGACCAGTTCGATCTGAACATCGGCTGGTTCAAGAACCGCGACACCCTCATCAACGCCGGATTCTTCTACAAGAACATCGAGTCCTTCGTGGTCGGGCCGATCGTGGTCCAGGATGTGGACCTGTTCGGCGACGGGACGCTGTTTGACGTCACCCAGCGGATCAACGGCAACGGGGCCAAGATCCAAGGCGTTGAACTGTCGGCCCAGACGGCCTTCACCTTCCTGCCGTCGCCGTTCGACGGCTTGGGCGGCATCGTCAACTACACCTACAGCGAAGCCAAGGACGTCGGTCTGTTCTCCTCGCTGACCCAGGAGGAGCTGTCGTTCCCCGGCCTTTCAACCCACACCTATAATGTGGTCGTCTACTACGATAAGGGGCCAATCAACGCCCGTCTCGCCTACAATGCCCGCAGTGGTTACCTGCAGACAGCACGCGATGCCCGGGGCAATCCGGTCTACCGCGACGAGACCGGCTATCTGGACGGCCGAGCGGCCTACAAGTTCGGCGACAATCTGACGGTCTTCGTCGAGGCGCGGAACATGACGGGTGAAAACGAGCGCAGCACCAATGGCTCCGCCCGGCTTGTCGAGGATGTCTATTCGGGCCGCCGTTACTTTGCGGGCCTGACCTACCGTTACTAGAGCGCCTTTCCTCCCGGAGACGACTGACGGCGGATCCCCGGGTCCGCCGTCCCCTTTTCCCCGGGACATTCGACGTCCGCCTGCAGTGCGATCGGATCCCCATGACTGCCATCACCCGCCGCTTCCTCGTCGCCTCGGCCGCGACTTCGGCAATGGCGGGGGCGGCCGGGGCTCCGGCAGTGGCGGCACAGCGCGACACGCCGCTGGCTACGGAGCTTCACTGGCTGGATGGCGAGGCCCCGGTTCGGCATGAGGGCCAGACGTGGGGGGTGCCCTGGCCGCAGGGGCTGCACCGGCCCGGACGGACTTTCGCTGCGATCGACACCGCCGGCGCATCGGTCCCGTTGCAGACATGGCCGCTCGCCTACTGGCCGGACGGGTCACTCAAATGGACCGGGCATGCCCTGGAGGCGTCGTCCGCGCCGGCGGCGTCCCTCAGGGTGGAACCGGGGCGCCCCGCTGCCCCGGCCCTGCCGCTGTCCGTCCGGAGCCACGCGACCGGCATCGAGATCGAGACCGGTCCGCTGCACTGGTCGGTGCCCCTCTCGGGCCCCTCCCTGATCCGCCGTGCGACGAACGACGGTCGCGAGGTCCTGCGGGATCTGCAACTGGTCTGTCTGCGTCAGGACGGCCCGGAGCTGTCAGAGACCACGCCCCTGCGCCAGGAGCGCTATCTCAGCGAGGTCCAGTCGGTCGCCGTCGAACAGTCGGGGCCGGTCCGCGCAGTCGTGCGGCTGGAGGGGCGGCACCGGTCGGGCGACCGGGCGTGGCTCCCCTTCACCGTGCGACTGTATTTCCACGCCGGCGGCGAGGCCGTGCGGATCGTGCACAGCTTCATCTTCGACGGTGACGAGAAGACGGACTTCATCCGCGGCATCGGGGTCCAGGCCACCGTGCCGATGCGTGATCCCCTGTACGAGCGCCATGTCCGCTTCGGGGGGCGGGGTGAGGGGCTGTGGGCCGAGGCGGTTCGGCCGCTGACGGGTCTGCGACGTGACCCAGGCGCGGACTATCGCGCGGCCCAGATCGCCGGCCTGCCGATCCCGCCGCTGGAGCAGATGGACCCGCGCGTGCGCGATCGTCTCGACCTGATCCCGGCCTGGGGCGACTTTACCCTGTCGCAGCCGACGGCCGACGGGTTCGCCATCCGCAAGCGGACGAAAGAGGGTCACGGCTGGATCGACGCCCAGTCCGGCGAACGCGCGCCGGGACTGGTCTACGCGGGGGGTGTCTCCGGCGGTGTCGCGCTGGGGCTGGCCAATTTCTGGAAGGCGGGGCCGTCGCGGCTGGACGTGCGCGGAGCCGCCGAAGACGAGGCGACGGTCACGGCATGGCTGTGGTCACCGGACGCGCCGGCGATGGACCTGCGCTTCTATCACGACGGTCTGGGCATGACCGACCATGCGGCCGAGAACCAGGGCCTCGAGATCACCTACGAGGATTATGAGGCCGGCTGGGGCACGCCGTACGGCATCGCCCGGACCAGCGAGCTGACCCTGTGGGCGCTCACCGCGACCCCGCCGCGCGAGACCCTGTCGGCCATGGCGCGGGGCGTGGAAACACCGCCGCGTCTGGTCTGCTCGCCCGCCCGGCTTCGCGCGGTCGAGGTCTTCGGTGACTGGACCTTGCCGGACCGGTCCACCCCTCTGCGGGCCCGGCTGGAGGATCGGCTGGAGGGCCTGCTGGACCTGTACCGGGATCAGATCGACCAGCGCGGCTGGTACGGATTCTGGAACTATGGCGATGTCATGCACAGCTATGACGCCGACCGGCACGAATGGCGTTACGATATCGGCGGCTACGCCTGGGCCAACTCCGAGCTCTCGCCGGATCTGTGGCTCTGGTACGGATTTCTGCGCACCGGCCGGGCGGATGTGTTCCGCATGGCCGAGGCCATGACCCGGCACTCCAGCGAGGTCGACTGCTATCACATCGGTCCGCACCGGGGCTTTGGCACCCGTCACGGGGTCCAGCACTGGGGCGACAGCTCCAAACAGCCGCGGGTCAGCAACGCCGCGTTCCGCCGCATCTACTACTATCTGACCGCCGACGAGCGGGTGGGCGATCTGATGAGATCGCTCGTGGGGTCGGACGAGACCCTGACGCGGGTCCAGATCCGGCGCAAACGGCCAGCGCCGGATGATCCCGCGCCCGGCGGCCCCGTCGTCGATGCCGGCTTCGGCACGGACTGGAGCTCCTTCCTCGCGGCCTGGATGACAGAGTGGGAGCGGACCGGTGACCGGCGCTGGCGGGACCGGATCGTCACCGGCATGACCAGTCTGGCGGCCCTTCCGCGGCGCTGGTTCCATGGCGGCGGCCACTACGATATCCGCAGCGGCCGCTTTATCAGCGCCAATCCGGGGACGGGCATTTCCCACCTGAACGCTGTGTTCGGGGCGGTCGAGACCCATTCGGAACTGCTGCGGCTGGTGGATGTGCCGGCCTACAGGGCCGCGTGGCTGGAGTACTGCGTCTGGTACAATGCGCCCGCGGCTGAACTGGAAGCGTATCTGGGCACCCGTGTCGGCAACCGCGGCCTGCCCCAGGCCCATGCCCGCCTGACGGCTTGGGCGGCGCGCCAGCTCCAGGATCCGGCGCTCGCGCGTCGCGCCGCGAACGAGTTCCTCGCTGCGGGTCACTTCGAGGATCTGGGGCCGCAGTCGCGTCTGCGGCGGGTCGAGGGGGAGGCGGTGCTGCACCCCGTCGACGAGGATCCCGGCATGTCGACCAATGGCGTCTCCCAGTGGAGCCTGACGGCCATCCAGACCCTGGCGCTGATCCCTGACGCCCTCGATGCGGTTGGACTGCCGGAGGAAGGGCCCCGATAGGCCCGCGGGTGGGCGGGTCTGTGTGACCGTACGCCACCCCGGTAACGGTACGAAAGCGCGGTGCCGGGGTTGATCCGCCGCCGCTGCCGTGCGTTCACCCCCGCATGAAACAACCGAACAAGCCCGCCGTCCTCACCATCCGCAATGCGAACCTTGCCGATGTGGACGCCATCGCAACCCTGGTGGGCAAGGTCTACAAGGACATGCCCGGGCTGACCCGCGGCATGCTTCGCGGACAGATTGCCGCCTTTCCGGATGGGCAGTTCGTCGTGGAATATGCCGACGAGATCGTCGGCTATGCCGCCGGCTTCCGCATCGACGAAAAGACCGCAATGTCGCCCCACACCTGGACCCAGATCACGGGCGGGGGCTATGCCGCGCGGCACGATCCGGTCGGGGACTGGCTCTACGGCATGGAGGTGTGCGTCGACCCCGACCGGCGCCGGCTGCGCATCGGCCAGCGGTTGTACGACGCGCGCCGCGACCTGTGCGAGGCCCAGAACCTGCGCGGCATTGTGTTTGGCGGACGCATGCCGGGGCTGGCGCGGCGAAAGGCGGCATACCCCGATGCGCGGGAGTATCTGGACGCGGTCACGGCGAGGAAGCTGAACGATCCGGTGATCGGGTTTCACATGCGGGCGGGCTTCGAGCCGATCGGGGTGCTGGAGAACTATCTGACCTCGGATACGGCCTCGATGGGCCACGCGGCCCACATGGTCTGGCGCAATCCGTACTACGCCGAGACCCATGGGCGGGGGGCGGCCTTCGCGGTCAAGGAGACAGTGCGGGTGGCGACGGTGCAGCTGCAGGCGCGCAAGGTCGCCAGTTTCGAGGAGTTCATCTCCAACATCGAATATTTCGTCGATGTGACCTCGGACTACCGGTCTGATTTCGTGGTGTTTCCCGAGCTGTTCACCCTCCAGCTTCTGTCGCTGGAAAAGAAGAAGCTGTCCCCTGTCGAGTCCATCGAGGCCCTTACCCGCTATACGCCGCGCTTCGTCGAGGCCATGCGCAAGATGGCGGTCGAGTACAACATCAACATTATCGGCGGCTCCCACCCGACCCAGACCGATGACGGCGACATCCAGAACGTCGCCTATGTCTTCCTGAGGGACGGCTCGGTCCATGAGCAGGAGAAGATCCATCCGACGCCGAACGAGCGGCACTGGTGGAACATCAAGGGCGGCGACCGGGTGCACGCCATCCCGACCGACTGCGGGCCGATCGGGGTGCTGATCTGTTACGACTCCGAGTTCCCGGAGCTGGCGCGGCGGCTGGTGGACGAGGGGGCGAGGCTCCTGTTCGTGCCGTTCTGCACCGACAACCGGCAGGGGTATCTGCGGGTCCGTTACTGCTCGCAGGCGCGGGCCATCGAGAACCAGTGCTACGTCATCCTGTCGGGCAATGTCGGCAACCTGCCGAATGTCGAGAACATGGACATCCAATACGCCCAGTCCTGCATCCTGACGCCGTGCGACTTCCCCTTCGCGCGGGATGGCGTGGCGGCCGAGGCGTCGGAGAATGTCGAGACGGTGACGGTCGCCGATCTGGATCTGTCGGACCTGGCCTGGGCGAAGTCGCAAGGCACCGTGCGCAATCTGCGCGATCGCCGCTTCGACCTCTACAAGACGGTCTGGACCGACAGGGGCTAGGGCACCCGGGTGCCCGGATCCACCCGTCAGGACACCGAGTCGCGTTCAATGATCCGGACCGGGAGGGTTGCGGAGGGTGTCTCCTCGCCGTCCATGCGCCGGAAGAGGAACTCGACCAGGGCAGCGGCCCCCCGCTTGAGATCCTGATGCACCGTCGTCAGGCGGGGGTGGGCGTGTTCCGCCAGCGGCAGGTCATCGAAGCCGACGACCGAGACATCGCCCGGGACGGTCAGGCCGCTGGCCTGCAGCGCGCGCAGGGCCCCGAGCGCGATCACGTCCGAGGCGGCGAAGATGGCGTCGAACTGCACGCCGCGCATGATCAGGCTCTGGACCGCCGCGAGGGCCGTGTCTCCGGTGAAATGGGCCGGCTGGACGAGGACGGGATCGAGGGGGATGCCGGCGCGGTGCAGCGCCGCCTCATAGCCCTCGAGCCGACGCTGGATCTCGGGCAGGGCGGCGGCGCCCAGGAAGACGATCCGCTTGCGGCCCGCCGCCAGCAGGGTGTCGACCGCCGCCCTGGCTCCACCGATATTGTCAGAGCCGACCGAGCAATAGGCCTGTTCCGGGAGGTGGGCCCCCCAGACGACCAGGGGCAGGAAGGTCCGGGCGGCCTGGTTGATTTCCTCGTGCTGGTCGCTCTGACCCACGACGATATAGCCGTCGGCCTTCTGCGACTGGACGTGGTTGGTCAGCCAGCCCGGTTTCGGCGAGGGAATGCGGGACAGGAGCACGTCGAACTGCCGGGCGGAAACTTCGTCGGCGATATGACCGAACAGCTCCAGAAAGAACGGGTCCGAGATCAGCTGGTCCGTCTCATGGCCGAGCGGGATGGCGACGCAGATGGTCCGGGTGCGGCTGGACCGCAGTCTCTGGGCGCTGAGGTTGATGACATAGCCGTTCTCGGCGGCGATCCGCTGGATCTCGCGACGGGTCTCCAGCGGGATCATCGGACTCTCGGCGAGGGCACGCGAGACCGTCGAGGTCGCGACACCGGCCAGCCGGGCGATGTCCGCCATCTTGAGCGTTGCACCCGGAGTGCGGGTCGGAGGAGTGCGCCGATTGCTGGCCATGGCTTTCCATAGCGCACCGCAGCCGGTCCGCAACGGTTGCACTGCGCGCGTGCGGCCCTCGCCGTGCTGCGCATCGGTGCCCCCACAGCTCGGCCCATCCTCGCGAAGACTTGCCCGCGGAGGAGAAGGCCCTATTGTTTGCAATCGATTGCGCCAGAGAGCGCGACGGACGGTGCAGGAAGCGAAACCATGATGACCCTTGAGTGCCGGACGATATCCATCGGAGCGGCACCGGTGCGCGCCGGCCGGGATGCGGACGTGGTTCTTTCTGCCGTCGATCCCGAGCTCCGGCCCGCCGCCAGGCAAATCCTTGACGAGCCGGTCCTCAGGATCACGCGGGAAAACCTGTCCGAGGTGCGCGGGCTCTGGCCCGTCCCGCCCGCCCTGCCGCATCCTGCTGCACAGCCCGAGCGTCGGCAGATCCCGGGACGGCGAGGGCATCCGGATGTGGCGGTCGAGCTGATCGGCCGGTCCGCCCCGGGTCGGGTCCGGCCCGCCCTCATCCACATGCACGGCGGGGGATTGATCTCGGGCCGGGCCGCGCATTCAACCGCCTTCTGCCAGGGGATCGCCGCGCAGTTCGACTGTCTGGTGGTCAATGTGGACTATCGGCTGGCTCCGGACACGCCGTTCCCGGGCCCGGTGGAAGACAACTACGCCGCGCTGGACTGGGTCTATCGCAACGCGGATGAGCTGGGTGTCGATCGTCGCCGGATCGCCGTCATGGGCGAGAGCGCGGGGGGCGGGCACGCCGCCCTGCTGGCCCTGATGGCGCGTGACCGGGGCGAGCTGCCGATCTGTCTTCAGGTTCTGATCTATCCGATGCTGGATGACCGCACGGGGCCCTCGACCACCCCCTCGGGTCCGATCGGGGCCATCGGCTGGTCGGCCGAGGCCAACGCCTTTAGCTGGAGCGCCTTTCTGGGCGGGGAGGCGGGGGCTCCGCCGGCCGGTGCCGTTCCGGCCCGGGTGGAGGACCTCTCCGGCTTGGCCCCCGCCTTCATCGGTGTGGGGGCGCTGGACCTGTTCGTCGATGAAGACATGACCTATGCGCGCCGCCTCGTGAACGCCGGGGTCCCCACCACCCTGCGGGTGGTGCCGGGCGCCTTCCACGCCTTCGACTTCGTCGTCCCCGAGGCCCGGGTCTCGCGCGCCTTCACCGCAGCGTGGCAGGAGGCCCTCGCGACCGCCTTCGCCCCGCTGTGACCGCTTCTGTGTCCGGAGACCGCCCCATGATCACCTCCGCGCGCGGCCCGACCCTGACGCGGCGTCTGGCCCTCGGGTTGGTCGCGGCCTTCGCGCCGTTCTCGCAGGCGCTGGCCCAGCGGCCGGCCCTGAGCGCCCGACAGGCGCTCGGACCGCTCCCGCAGAGTTGGCGTGATGCCGAGGTCATCGACCTCTGGTCGGGGCCAGTGCCGGGAGAGGGCTTTGAGGCCCAGCCACTCGCCGCCGATTTCCCGCCGGGCTTTTTCCGCAACGTGGCCCGGCCGACGCTTCATGTGTTCCGGCCGCAGGTCAGCAATGGCGCGGCCGTACTGGTCATCCCGGGCGGCGCCTATACGTTTCTGGTCCGGACGCACGAGGGGGCCGAGACCGCCGAGGCCCTGGCGGCGCTGGGCTACACCGTTTTCGTCCTGATCCACCGGCTGCCCGGCGAGGGCTGGACCGGGCGGTCGGACGTGCCCCTGCAGGACGCCCAGCGCGCGGTCCGCGTCATCCGGGCGAATGCGGCGCGCTTCGAGGTCCGGCCGGATCATGTTGCGGTGCTGGGCTATTCGGCCGGCGGCCATCTGGCTGCAACCCTCGCCACCGGATACGGGGAGATCGTTCATGCTCCGCGCGATGCGGTCGACGCGCTGAGCGCCCGGCCCGATGCGGCGGCCCTGATCTATCCGGTGATCACCCTGGACCCGGCGCAGACCAATCCGCAGACGGCCCTGTCGCTGCTGGGGCCGGACCCGGCTCCGGAGGCGATCGTCAGACGCTCTCCCGATCATCAGGTCAGCGCGACCACACCGCCGGTGTTCCTCGTGCACGCCCTCGACGATGAGGCGGTTCCGCCGGAGAACAGTCTGCTGATGCTGGCCGCCCTGCGTCGTGCCGGCGTGCCCGCCGAGGCGCATCTGGTCGAGGAGGGCGGGCATGGGTTCGGGCTGGGGCCGGTCAACGCTCCGGCCGGCCAGTGGCTTGGCCTGATGCATGCGTGGCTGACCCGTTCGCTCGCCGGGGCGGCTGCCCGCACGGCCCCCTGAGGCCGCTTCGACAGGGCCTGCAGCCAACCCTGTAAAGGCCATTGCGCCCGGCGAAATCTGACGTAAGGTCGTTGATGCAATCGTTTGCGTAAAAGGGCGAACCGTCCGGCTCCAAGGCCGGGTGGCCTGGCCCGGAAAACGAAAAAAGGCGTCGTTCAAGACGTCCGGGGGGAAGGTTCGGAAATGTACTCGGTCTCGAAGCCGCGGCTGCCATTGCTGCGCATCGTGGAAATGAACCTGGGCTTTCTGGGGCTGCAGTTCAGCTTCGGTCTGCAGCAGGCCAATATGGCCCCGATCTATTCCTACCTCGGGGCCGACGTCGCCAACATTCCCCTGTTGCAGCTGGCGGGTCCGCTGACCGGCCTGCTGATCCAGCCCCTGATCGGGGCCATGAGCGATCGGACCGCGTCGCGCTGGGGCCGTCGCACCCCCTACTTCGTGGTCGGTGCGGTCCTGTGTTCGATCGGCCTGTTCTTCATGCCGCTTAGCCCGACCATCCTGGCGGCCGTCAGCATGCTGTGGATCCTGGATGCCGGGAACAATATCACCATGGAGCCCTACCGGGCGTATGTCAGCGACCGGCTGTCGGAGGATCAGCGCGGGTTCGGCTTCCTGTCCCAGAGCGCCTTCACGGGGCTTGGCCAGATGCTGGCCTATCTGTCGCCGACCTTCATGGTCAACGCGCTGGGCTTCGACATCAATGCGGTCGATTCCCACAATATTCCGATCATTACCCGCGCCGCCTTCACCATCGGCGCGGTCCTGTCGATAACGACCATTCTGTGGTCGATCCTGCGGGTGCCGGAACTGCCCCTGACCGAGGCGGAGCGCGCGCGTATCAAGGCGCTGAAGCTGACCGTCGGCGGGACGCTGATGGAGATCTGGAACGCCATCCTGGCCATGCCGGTGGTGATGCGCAAACTGGCGCTGATGAGCCTGTTCCAGTGGTACGCCATGTTCGCCTACTGGAACTACGTGGTCTATTCGATCAGCCGGTCGGTCTATGGCGAGACCAATGCCGTCTCCGAGGGGTTCCGGCGGGCGGTGCTCGACAATGGCCAGATCGGCGGCTTCTATAATGGCGTGGCCTTCGTCGCGGCCCTGGCCATGGTGCCGCTGGCGCGTCGGGCGGGGCCGGCGCTGACGCATGCTGTCTGTCTGCTGGCGGCCGGGGCCGGGATGTTCGCCATCCCGCACATCACCGACAAGGCCTGGCTGTTTGTGCCGGCCATCGGGGTCGGGCTGGGCTGGGCCAGCATCATGGGCAACCCCTATATCATCCTGGCGCGCAGCATCCCGCCGGAACGGACCGGGGTCTATATGGGGATCTTCAACATGATGATCGTCATTCCCATGCTGCTGAACGCGGTGACCATGCCGCTGTATTTCAACAGCCTGCTGGGCGGCGATCCGCGCAACGCCCTGATGCTGGCGGGCGTGCTCATGGCCATCGCCGGCATCTGTGTCCTGTGGCTGCGCGAGCCGCGCCGGCCGGAGAGCCCGGCGACGGCGGCCCTCTAGACCGGCGAGGCCGTCAGGGCCGGGGGCCGAGCAGGAACGGCAGCACGTCCTGCAGCCGGTCGCGCCAGGCGGCCTCGTTGTGGCCGACGCCGGCATAGGAGCGCGAGATCATGTCCTGGCCGGAGGTGTAGCCGAGCTGGTTCAGGGCCGAGACCAGGGCCTCGTGGGCCGGGCCGTAGTACTGGTCGAGGTCGCGTTCGCTGCGGTCCAGCCAGAACCGGTGGCGGCCGGCCGGGGGCAGGCGCTCGAGGGCGAAGGCCCGGACAGCGGCGGCCACATCCCGGACGAACGTCTCGGGCGGGGGCGGGAGGTCCCCGACCGGCAGAAGGCTGAAATGGCCGGACAGGGCCGCGATGCCGCCGAAGACCCCGGGATATCGGGCCCAGATATCGACGGCCGCGACCCCGCCCATCGAGGACCCGACGATGAACGTCGAGGCCGGATCGGGCGCGGTCGGGAACAGGCGATCGATCAGGGGTTTGACCGTTCCAACCACGAAGGCGGCATAGCCGTTCGGCCCGGGCAGGCCGCCATAGGCGGTCTCGATCCGGTGCCGGGAGTCCGGGGCCAGACGGGACAGGATGGCGTCCGGCGCATAGTCGATCAGCCGGTTCCCGGTGCTGGCGATCCCGACCACGAGGAGGGGCGGGATCCGGCCGGCGTCGATCAGGTCCGAGGCGCAGCGATCGATCTCCCAGGCCACGCCGAAGGGGACGCGCCCGGCCTCGAACAGGTTCTGGCCGTCCTGGAGATAGAGCACCGGGCAGGGCCCGTCCGCGCCGGCCCCATCCGCCTGCCAGACGAACAGGTCGCGCGGGCCGAATCCGGGCGAGTCGAGGGCCGGGCGGACCCAGAGCCGCCCCCGGCCCGAGGGCGGCTCCAGCGGCTGGAAGTCGGGCAGGCGCGCAGGGTGGATCGGGATTACCGTCACCGTCGGCGAACCCTAGTGCCCCAGATGACGATCAAAGAAGCGGAGCATCACGTCATAGGCCTGACGGGATTCGGGAACGTCGGCGTTGTAGAAGAAGCCGTGGAACAGGCCCTCCCAGACATGGAGGTCGGCATCGACGCCCAGCCGGACCAGCTGGGTATGGGTATAGACCGAGGAGCTCAGCTCGAACCCGCGGGTGCCCGTGATGATCAGAGTCGGGGGAAACTGGCGCAGCACCTCGTCTGACGCGGCGGGCGAGACCAGGGGATCCCGCAGATCAACGCCGGCGAAATAGGGCAGGCCCGATCCTGTGTCCGGCTGCGGGCGCGGCCACGGAGCGGGCATGCGGGCGTCGCCGAGGGGGCCGTTGAAATAGTCGGCGTCCCCGCCGAAGCCGGCGCTGGACATGGTGCTGCCGGCGCAGAAGATGCCGATCGCGCCGGGGCGGGGCAGGTCGTGCTTCTGGAACCAGGCGACGGACATACTGGTCAGCATGCCGCCGGCCGAGCAGCCGTAGATGCCAATGTTGGCGGCTGGATAGGTCTTCAGCAGTTCGGCATAGACCGAGGCGACATCCTCGCTGGCGGCCGGGAAGCGGTGCTCGGGGGCCTGCCGGTAGTCGACGGCGACGACGCGGATGCCGCCCAGGGCGGTCAGGGGCATGGACTCCAGCTCGGCGCAGCCCGGGAAGCAGCCCATGAAGCCGCCGCCATGCAGGTTGATCAGGACCCGGCCCTGCTGTCCGGGCGCGACGCCACCTGCGGGGCGGTAGTCGTAAACGGGGACGCCGCCGATCGTCGTGTCGACGCGTTCATGGGCGAAGAGCGCCTTCTGGCGGGCCAGATAGGGTTTCATGAAGATCGGAACCCCGTTCTCCTGCGCCAGCAGCTCGGGCTGCTGCATCTGGATCAGGTGCTCGGCCACATAGGCTCGGGCCTCGGGGCTCAGCATTTCGGAGACCGGCACGGACATGGCCGGCGCGTGAACCGTCCCGTCCGGGTCGACGCGGACGGTGTTCGGGGTCTGGGCCGCCGCCGCCGATGCGGCCAGCCCGCCCGCCATGAGGCTGGCGAGCGCGAGGCCGCCGATGCGGCCGGCCCAGTCGGTCAGAACGTTTCTGGTGGTCATTCTCTTTCCCTCTCCAGCTGTCACCGGGCGCTCTGTGTCGCCTCGCGGGACCGCGATCCCGACACCGGGATAGATCAGCCACAGGCATCGTGCAATCGTTTGCACGATTTCGCGTGAGGCACTTGCAATCGATTGCGCAATCGGCATGATCCCCCTTCGAGAGCGGCTCAAGCCGCCGGGGGAGTGGAACAGATGCGTCTCAGCCGAAGAGAGTTGACCCTTGCCCTGACAGCGACGGTCGCTGTGTCCGGTGTTCCGGTCCGCGCGCTCGCCCGGGCCGTTCAAGATCCTCTCGCCCGCGTCGATCCGGAGCTCCGGGCCGGGGCCCGGATGATTCTGGAGCGGCCGGCTCCGCAATGGAACCGCGAAACCCTGGCGATGATCCGGTCCATTCCGCCGGTCGAGACGCCGCCGCCCCCATCGCCGGCCACGGTCGAACAGCGGCGCGCGCCGGGCGTCTCCGGCCATCCCGACGCCCCGTTCGAGCTGATCGGCGCGCGGCCGGGGGCGGGTCTGCGCCCCGCGCTGATTCACATCCACGGCGGCGGCTTCATCGTCGGGCGTGTGACCGACACCACGGCCATGTGCCAGTCCATCGCGACCGAGCTGGATTGCGTGGTCGCCAACGTCGACTACCGCCTGTCGCCCGAGACGACGTTCCCGGGGCCGGTCGAGGATTGTTATGCGGTTCTGGCCTATGTCCACGCCAATGCCGAGGCCCTGGGCGTTGACCGGACGCGGATCGCCGTCATGGGCGAGAGCGCCGGTGGGGGCCTGGCCGCCATGCTGGCCATCTCCGCCCGCGACCGGGGCGAGATTCCGCTGTGCTATCAGGTGCTGATCTATCCGATGCTGGACGACCGGACCGGCTCGACGGTCCGGGTGCCCGACTTCATCGGCACGATCGGCTGGGATGAGGCCGGCAACCGCTTCGGCTGGTCCAGCTTCCTCGGCCAGCCCGCCGGATCGCCGACGGTGCCCCACGGGGCTGTCCCGGCCCGGCTGGAGAGCGTATCCGGCCTGGCCCCGGCCTTCATTGGCGTGGGCGGGCTCGACCTGTTCGTGGACGAGGATATCGAATACGCCCGCCGCCTCGTCGCGGCCGGAGTTCCCACCACCTTTCACCTCACGCCGGGGGCCTATCACGGGTTCGATTTCATCGCTCCGGAGTCCCGCGCGTCGCGGGCCTTCACCGGGGCGTGGAAAGCCGCGCTCGGGGCGGCGTTCGCGCCTGCTGCTGCCAGCACCTGAGGCGTACCGACACGCGGGGCCCGCAAGGGCGGCCCGCATCCAGAACCATCCGGCTTCCCTGTGAAGCCGGTGGCACAAGAAAAGAAGCAATCGATTGCACAAGCAATCGGAACACGGGGAGGACGATGACGATGACCACCAGACTTCAGGCTTCAATCCACGGCCGGCAGCACCGCAAACCCGCTTTTGCGGGGCGCGGTGTCAGCCTGGCCGCGATGGCCCTCGCGGCCTCGCTGTCGGGTGCCCCGGCATGGGCCCAGGACGCGGCATCCGATCAGGACACCAATCAGGTCGACGACATCATCGTCACCGCCCTGAAGACCGGCGCGCAGCAGCTGGACCGCGTGCCCCTGGCCATCCAGGCCTTCTCCGAGGAGACGCTCAAGGATCGTGGCGTCCGTGACGGCGCGGACCTCATGCAACTGATCCCGGGGGCCTCCCAGGCGCAGGAAATCGGGGCCGGCTATCGCGTCTTCTCGTTCCGCGGTTCGGGAGCCGGCGGGCCCGTCGGTGACGGGATGATCGGCTACTATCTCGACGATACCCCTTTCGGCGTGCCCAACTTCCAGGCCGCGCCGCCGGTTCAGTATTTCGATCTGGATCAGGTCGAGGTGCTGCGTGGGCCGCAGGGGACCCTGTATGGCTCGGGCTCGATGGGCGGCACGATCATCTATCGCACCCGCAACCCCACGCTGGACCGCTTCACCGCCCAGGCGGAGGGTGAGGTCTCGACCACCGCCAACGCCAGTGATCCGAACTACCGCGTCGCCGGGGCCGTCTCCATCCCGATCGTGGAAGACGTCCTCGGGATCCGGCTCAGCGGCGGCTACGATCGTCGGCAAGGGTACAACGACATCTATTCGGGTGCCCCGACCGGCACGCCTCGCGAGACGGACGCCAACACCGTCATCGCCGAGGACCTTCAGGCCGTCGTGCTGTGGCGGCCGAATGCCGACACCAGTGTTCGTCTGCGCGCGTGGAAGTTCAGTACGGACCAGGACTATCTGAACGTGATGAACTCGATCGACCCGCCGTACGCGTCGTTCCAGGGCGATGTCGTCGGCTTCGATCACCGGCGTTCGGAATACTATTCCAGCACCATCACCCACGACTTCGAAAACTTCACCCTGACCAATGCAACCTCCTATCAGAAGTCGCTGCCCGGGGGCTTCCAGGTGGGGCTGAACCTCGGTGCGCCGCTCGGCATCGGAACCCTGAACAACGGCGGGAATTCGGACAGCTTCGTCAACGAGTTCCGGCTGGCCACCTCGGGCGACGGCCCGCTGCACGCGGTCGGCGGCGTCTTCTACCAGAAGGCCGAGGGGCTCTATACCTTCAACATCGCCTTCCCGACGCTGAACCTCAACGGCGAGACCATCACCCGCACCGAGAACGCCTCGATCTTCTCGGAGGTCAGCTATGACCTGATGGGGGGCAAGCTCGTTCCGCTGATCGGTCTGCGGTACTTCCGTGACACACGCTCCTCGGACTCGATTTCCAATGGCGTGGCGGTTTCCAGCGAATCCAAGCCGGACAAGGTCACCTGGCGCGCCAACGTGGCCTACTATCCGACCGAGGACTGGATGGTGTTCGTCAACGCCGGCACCGGCTTCCGCAGTGGCATTCTGCAGTCGCAGGCCCAGGCGGACGCCGTCATCGCCGATGGCGTTCCGAGCTCGATTGCCCTCACGCCCGACGAGCTCCTGAACCTTGAAGTCGGAACCAAGGGCACGCTGTTCGACGGGGCCCTGCGCCTTGCCACCAGCGTCTACCAGATCGACTACAAGAACCTTCAGGCCGCCTTCAATACCTCGATCGGTCTGTCGGCCTTCGCGAACCTGGGCGACACCCGCACGCGCGGTATCGACATAGAAGCCTCCTGGGACACGCCGCTCGATGGCCTGACCCTCGGCGTCATCGGCAATGTGAACGACTCCAAGTTCAGGAATGTTGAGCCGGAGTTCGCCGCCGCCAATCCGCGCTACGCCGACGGTGAGGATCTGATCAACACCCCGCCCTACAACTGGCGTCTGGATGCCAACTACGATCGGAACTTCGGTCGGTACGACTTCTTCGCCAATGCGTCGATGACGGCCGTCGGGCGCAACAAGAACGGTGATGCGACCGTCGATACCCTGGATCCGTACCAGCTCTACCGGGCCGCCATCGGCATCCGTTGGGACGAGTATGAGGTCAGGCTCTATGGCGAGAACCTCGCCGACGAAAGGGGACCGACCGCTTCCAACGGTCCGACCCTGCTGGCGGGGCCGCGTCCCCGCACGGTGGGCATCACCCTGCGCATGGACCTGAACTGAGGCGGAGGCGGCGCGTCCGACCGGCGCGCCGCCGTCCTTGCGTATCAAGGCGGAAAGAGGAGACCGACTTGGTCGGAAAGCTTGGAGCAGGCGGGGCCATGGTCGGCCGGCGGATGGTGTTGACGGGCGCGGCTGTGGCCGGGGCCCAGGCTGTCCTGCCGTCTGCGGCCTCGGCCGGAGCCTCGGGTGTGCACCAGGCTGGACCTGCTGCCCCGGCGGGCGACGCCATCGAGGCGGGTGACGGCATCGCCGTCGTCCAGACCCGCTCCGGCCGCGTCGCGGGCTATGTCAGCCACGACGTCCTGACCTTCAAGGGCATCCCCTACGCCGACACCACCGCCGGCGAGAACCGCTTCCTGCCGCCGCGTCCTCTTACACCCTGGAGTGGCGTGCGCAGCGCGCGGCAGTACGGGCCCGTGGCTCCGCAGGACAAGGGCACGGGTCGGCTGAACGACGAGGAAGCCTTCATCTACCAATGGAACGACAGCGTCGAAGGGGAAGACTGCCTTCGCGTGAATGTCTGGACACCGGGTGTCGGAGATGACCGCCGTCGCGCCGTCATGGTCTGGCTGCACGGCGGGGGTTACGCCGCCGGATCCGGCCATGATCTCCCGGCCTTTGATGGCGAGAACCTCGCGCGGCACAATGATGTGGTGGTGGTCAGCCTGAACCATCGCCTCAACCTGCTCGGCTTCCTCGACCTGTCCGAATTCGATGCGCGCTATGCGCACTCGGGCAACGTGGGCATGCTGGACATCGTCGCGGCCCTCGAATGGGTGCGGGACAATATCACCGCCTTCGGGGGTGACCCGGACCGCGTGATGATCTTCGGCCAGTCGGGCGGCGGGGCCAAGGTCAGCACCCTGATGGGGATGCCGGCGGCGCGCGGCCTGTTCCATCGCGCCGCGGTCATGAGCGGCTCTTTCAGCATGCTCAACACCCAGGCATCGGCGCGTCGGCTGGCACGCCTGCTGCTGGCGGAACTGGGCCTCTCGCCGGCCGAGGTCGGACGGCTTCACAGCCTGCCGTACGAAATGCTGGAGGCTGCGTCGGCGAAGGTGATCGCGCGGGAGAACGCGCCCTTCCCGGGCTATGTCGATGTGCGCGCCCTGGCCGGCCGGGTGGACTTCGCCCCGGTCGTGGATGGCGATGTCCTGCCCGCTGCCCCCTTCCGACCCTATGCGCCGGCTCAGTCGAGGGATGTTCCCCTTCTGGTGGGCTCGACGCTCAACGAGTTCGTGAGCGGCATCAACCAGCCCGAGATCGAGGCAATGGACGAGGCCGAACTGCTGCGCCGGGCTGAGGGGTTCGCGCCCGGCAAGGGCGCGGCGACGGTGGCGGCTTTCCGGCGCCGCACACCGGATGCGTCGCCCTTCGATCTCTGGTCGCGTATCGCCTCTGCGCCCGTTCGTCTGAGTGCCGTCCAGCAGGCGGCAGCCAAGGCCGCGGGCGGGGGCGCGCCCGCTTGGCTCTACTGGTTCACCTGGCAGACCCCCGTGCTGGACGGCCGCCCGCGGGCCTTCCACTGTCTGGATATCCCCTTCGTGTTCCGCAACACGGACCGTTGCGCCTCGATGACCGGCGGGGGCGGGGAGGCAAGGCGGATCAGCGGCCTGATGGCCGACGCCTTTGCCGCCTTTGCCAGGACGGGGGATCCGAACCACGCCGATCTGCCTACGTGGCGTCTGTTTGATGGGACGGACGAGGCCTGCCTGATGATCGATGCCGACGTGCGGCTGGCCTCGGCGCCGGATCGCGACGAGCTCGCCCGTGTCGTCTGACCGCCCTCCCGAACCGCCTGAAGGCGTTGCTGAAACTGGCCTGAAGACGGATTGCTCGGCACGATGACGACGGTTGCACAGCGGGTGGACCCCGGCTCGCCATCGAACCCGATTTCAAGGCCGGAGCCCCCGGCCGATGTCCTGCGGCGCACGCTGGAACGGCTTTACGGCGATCAGGCCGGGGTCCTGCTCGAACGCGTCGGGCAGAGCCTCAGCTGCGCCACGGAGCAGAGGCCGGACGGGCTGAAGGCGCTGGACCGTGAACGCGTGGCGGACCCGGCGTGGACCCGCCGGTCGGGCGAGACGGTCTATACCTTCTACGTCGATCGCTTCGCCGGGACTCTTGAGGGGGTCATCGACCAACTCGACTACCTGGCCTCACTCGGCATTCGCTGGCTCCATCCCCTGCCGCTGCTGCGGGCGAGACCGGGAGACAGTGACGGCGGTTTTGCGGTTCAGGACTATCGCGAGGTTGAGCCGGCGCTGGGCGACATGGCCACGCTGGAGCGTCTGGCGTCAGAGCTTCGCGCGCGCGGCATGGGACTGCTGCTCGATGTCGTCTGCAATCATACGGCACGGGAGCATGACTGGGCGGTCCGGGCGAGGGCCGGGGATCCGGTCTATCGCGCCTACTACCACACGGTGGAGACGGCAGAGGGCGTCGCCGGGTGGGAGCGGACCCTGATCGACGTCTTTCCGGACACCGCCCCGGGGAGCTTCACGCATGATGCGGATCTGGATGCCTGGGTCTGGACGACCTTCTATCCCTTCCAGTGGGACCTGAATTACGCCAACCCGGACGTCTTCCTCGAGATGCTCGAGGTCCTGCTGTTTCTCGCCAACAGGGGCGTTCAGGGCTTCCGGCTGGACAGCGCGCCTTTCCTCTGGAAGCGGCCGGGCACATCCTGCCGCAACCAGCCCGAGACCTATGCCATCATCGAGGCCTTCAGGGCCGCGCTGGATATCGCCGCGCCGGGCGTGGTGCTGCTGGCCGAGGCGATCGAGAGTCTGGAAGACGTTCTCGCCTTCTTCGGACGTGACGCGGACGGGTGCGATCTCGCCTACAACAACGGGGTCATGACGGCCCTGTGGGGTGCGCTGGCGGATCAGGATGTCGGGATCGTCCGCGCCGTCCTCAAGGCGGCGGCCGCCCGTCCCGATCAGGGGGCCTGGCTGAACTACGTGCGTTGCCACGATGATCTGATCTGGAATGCGCTGGCGGCCTACGCCTCGCCTCAGGACCTCGCGCGCTGGTCCGCCTTCTATGACGGTGGCGGATTTTCCAGCGGCCGCCGGTTCCAGACCGCAGCAGGCGGCGTTCCCTCCACGAACGGGATGGCGGCGGCCCTGGTGGGACTTCAGCGCGCGGATGTGGATCCGTCGCTGGCCCTCGGACGGCTGATCCTGCTCTATGCCGTGGTCCACGCCCTGGATGGATGGCCGCTGATCTACATGGGTGACGAGATCGCGCTCGGGAATGATGAAGCTTATGCCGACGATCCCCTGCGGCGCGATGAAGGCCGGTGGCTGCACCGGCCCATGATGCGCTGGGGCACGGCAGCGACCGCGATGTCCGCCGCGACCAGCGAGGAGGGCGGTGCGGCGGCGGTGGTCCTCACGGCGATGCGGACGCTGGGTGAAGGGGCGCGGGCGCTGAACGGGCTGGGTGTCTCAGGCCGGGCCGAGCCGGTGCCGCTGGAGCCGGCGCAGGTGCTGGGATTCAGCCGGTCCGGGGGGCGTCCGTTCCTGTGTCTGGCCAATTTTGCGGATCGCGCTGTCGTGGTTGATCGTCCCCCGGGCTTTGACCGCCCCGGCCTGTCTGTGCTCGAACTCGATCCTCGTTCCCGCAGGACCGGTCAGTCTCGGGCCCTATGAAGTGCTGTGGTGGGTTGCCGATCAATGAGTCTGTTTGCGGGGATTGAACTGGGCGGGACCAAGGTCGTGATCGGCTTCGGGTCCGGACCGGACGATCTGGAGCCGCCGATCCGCATCCCGACCACGACGCCCGGGGAGACGCTGGCGGAAGTGGTTCGGGTGCTTGAGACGAGGTCGCGGACGCAAGCGCTGGCGGCGATCGGTGTGGCGAGCTTCGGGCCGGTTGGCCTGGACCCGGCGAGCGACCGCTATGGCCGGATCCTGAGAACGCCCAAGCTTCACTGGTCGGATGCAGATCTGCTTGAGCCGCTCCGGCGTTTCGGCGTTCCGGTCGGACTGGCGACCGATGTCGGAGGGGCCGCGCTCGCGGAGGGCCGCTGGGGCGCTGCGAAGGGCCTGTCGGATCATGTATATGTCACGGTCGGAACCGGTGTCGGCATGGGCGTGGTCGTCAACGGGGCGCTCGTGCGCGGCGTGCTCCATCCCGAAGCGGGGCATTTGCCGGTCCGCCGCGACCCCGGGGATGACTTCCCCGGGGGCTGCCCCTTTCATGGCGGGTGCCTGGAGGGTCTCGTCAGCGGGCCGGCCATCGCAGCCCGGCTGGGGCGTCGGGCTGAGACACTGGCGGCCGACGATCCCGCCTGGGACATCATTGCCGGCTATCTGGCGCAGATGACGGCAGCCCTGACCTACACCCTGGCCCCGCAACGGATCCTTCTCGGGGGCGGTGTCGGTGCGAACGTCCACCTGCTGGCCCGGGTTCGCCTGGCCTTGCGCGCAGAACTGGGCGGCTATCTCCCGGCTCTGGACACGGAGGCGGCGCTGGGTCGGTACCTTCAGTCGCCGGGACTCGGCGACCGCTCGGGTGTGCTGGGTGCGCTTCTCCTGGCCGGGGATGCGCGGGCGGCGGAGTGTCTCTGAAGGTGCGCTTCGGTCGGCTCAGCCGGCGGAGATGCGGCGGCGCGAGACTGGCGAGACCGGAGCGACGGCCGGACGGTCGGACGACCCAAGCGCGGCTGATCTGCGCCGATCCTGGGTCCGCAGTGTCGCGAAGTCCTGATCGGGCGCGACGCGCACGAGATGGCGCAGTCGCTCTACAAGACCGGGCAGGAGCGCGGCTGAGATGCCGGCTGTGTCCCAGGCCAGATCGGTCAGTGAGAGGCTGCGTCCGGTCACGCCCTGGCCCAACTCAATCAGGACGCCGAACGCAAGGGCTGCAAGCGCCAGGTCGGTCCGCCGGCGGTGCGGGGCGATGGCGAAGAGCCCGACGGTGACGGCATAGAAGGCGATCGCATGGGCGACGGTGTCGCTGAGGCCCAGATGCCGCTCCAGTCCCTGGAAGGGACCCAGCAGCAGAACCGTCAGGAGGGCACCCGCAATCAGCGCGCCCAGACGCAAGAGGCCGACCAGACGTTTCGGTGTGAGCAAGGCGGTGATCCCGGTGAGCCCAAACCGTATGCCCCTGCGGGCGAATACCGGGTGAACCGATACGGTTGTCGAAGCGTGAATGGCATCCGTGCCGGTGCGCGACGCCATGGATTGATCCCTTCCGGGCAGGATCGCATTCCCCTTCAGGGGATCCGGCCCTAGAGTTCCTGCCTGTCTGTCCGCCTCGGCGCGCCGGGGTCTCAGGCCCATGCGGGCCAAGGCCTGCCCAACGCCCTTGCTGGAGATGTCATGGAACCGGTCCGGATCGGTTTGGTCGGAGTGGGCAAGATCGCCCGCGATCAGCATCTGCCCGCCTTGCGGAAAGGCGATGACTTTGAATTGGTGGCCGTTGCCACCCATCACGACGGGGTCGAAGGGCTGCCAGCCTATCCCTCAATTGAGGCACTTCTCGAGGCGGAACCCACGATCTCGGCGGTCAGTGTCTGCACGCCCCCCGTCGGCCGCCACTCCATCGCCCGCGCGGCGCTGGAGCAGGGTCGGCATGTGATGCTTGAAAAGCCACCCGGAGCGACTGTGGCAGAAGTCGAGCATCTGTCGGCGCTGGCCGCCGCGCAGGGCCTGACCCTGTTCTGCACCTGGCATTCCCGCGAGGCCGCAGGCGTTGAGCCCGCCCGCGCCTGGCTTCGTGACCGGATCATCCGGTCCATCCGGGTCGTGTGGAAGGAGGATGTCCGACGCTGGCATCCCGGGCAGCAGTGGATCTGGGAGCCCGGCGGGCTGGGGGTGTTCGATCCCGGCATCAATGCGCTTTCCATCCTGACCCGGATCCTGCCGGAGGCGCTGGTGCTTGATCGGGCGACCCTGGCCTTTCCGTCCAATCGGGCCGCCCCGATCGCCGCGGAGCTGACGATGCACAGTGTGTCGGGTGCGCCGGTCTCGATCGAGTTCGACTTCCGCCAGACCGGCGAACAGTCGTGGGACATCCTGGTCGAGACCGATGCAGGAACGCTGGCGCTTCACGAGGGCGGCAGCCGGCTTGTGATCGACGGAGCGGCCCGGGTGCTCGGCCAGGAGGGACTGGCCGGTGAGTATCCACGGCTCTACAGCCGCTTTGCGGACCTGATCCGTCGCGGCGGGAGCGATGTCGATCTGGAGCCGTTCCGGCACGTTGCAGACGCGTTCATGCTGGGCCGGCGTGAGATCGTTGAGCCTTTCGAGGACTGAGGTGCGCCCGGCTGTCAGGCCTGCGAGATCGTCCGCGTTTCGTCCGAGATGGTGGCCGCAGCATCACGGAGACGGTCCATACAGGTGGGCATGTCGCAGGTCGGCGGCGTCTGTTGGATGAAGGGGGTGATCAGGGTGGCGATGATGCCGTCCGCCCCCATGATCGGCGCGACGAGGTCGGTGACGCCCTTGACGAAGTCGCTGGCCCGTTCGACGTGGCCGCAGGCTCCGGCCGCCTCCGCCAGGGCGATGAACTGCGCGGTCTTGCGCTGGCCAAACCGCTCTTCCAGCAGGGTGGCGAGGCGTTGGCGGGCCGCGTTGGAAGCGCACCCGTAGAACAGCAGGCCGGAGGTCGCCTCGATCAGGTTGCGCCGGTAGCCGACCCGCACGGAATAGCCCAGATCGCCCGGACTCTCTATCCGGGCGATGACAACGATCTGGTCTCCGGACGGCACGACCAGATGACAGGACTGACCCGTGGCACCCGCCAGATCGCGCATGACGGGCAGGGCGGTCTCGGTCAGCGATTTCACCGGTGCCTGGGCCATGCCGAGGGTGAACAGGCGGTTGGTCAGGCTGTATCCCTCGGCGGAAGCCTCGATGTAGCCGCGGAACTCCAGCACCTGGATCATGCGGAACAGCTCGCTGACCGAGCGTCCCAGTCGGCCTGACATCTGCGAGGGCGTCATCGGTGTGCCGTGCGTCGACAGCAGTTCGAGCACGTCCAGACCCTTCTCGAGGGCCGGTGCGCGATACTTGCGGTCTTCCGACTCCGCGGTGCGCGTCATGGGATCCCCTGTGGATGCGCCGTCTGTCCCCGATGTGGCGAAATCAGGCATGGCATCGCAGCTGGCCGTGCCACCTGTAAACGATAAACTGCATATGAAAAATTGTTGATCGCGGACAGACGCTCACCTAGCGTCCGCGACCTGAGCCCGCCAGGGGCCCGGCCGGGGGGGCTTCGCCATGTCGCTTGCGACGATCGATCTTGTGATCCTCGGCATCTATGCCGTCTTCATCTTTGGCCTGGCCCAGTGGGTCTCGCGGAACACGTCCGGCGGAGCCAAGACCTCGACGGACTATTTTCTGGCGTCCAAAAACCTTCCCTGGTGGGCGATCGGGGCCTCGCTGATCGCGGCCAATATCTCGGCCGAACAGATCATCGGCATGAGCGGCTCGGGCTATGTCATCGGCCTGGGCATCGCGGCCTATGAGTGGATGGCGGCGCTGACGCTGCTGATCGTGGGCAAGTATTTCCTGCCGATCTTCATCCGCAATGACATCGTCACCATGCCGCAGTTCCTGCAGCAGCGGTACGGGCCGACGATCCGCAATGTCATGGCCCTGTTCTGGCTGCTCCTCTACGTCTTCGTCAACGTCACCTCGATCCTCTGGCTGGGGTCGATCGCGGTGAATACTGTCACGGGTCTTGACCAGACCTATGCGATCGTGGCGATCGGCATCTTCGCCCTGGCCTATCAGCTCTGGGGCGGTCTCAAGGCCGTGGCCCTGACCGATATTGTCCAGGTGGCCCTGCTGGTCGCCGGCGGACTGATCATCGGCTTCATCGCGCTCAGCGAAATCGGTGGGGCGTCGGGGGCGCTCGGCGGGTTCAACATCCTGCTGACGGAGTTTCCAGAGAAGTTCGACATGATCCTGTCGCCGGACAATCCTAACTTCAACGAGCTGCCCGGGATCGCCGTTCTGCTGGGCGGGCTGTGGGTGATGAACATCAGTTACTGGGGCTTCAACCAGTACATCATCCAGCGGGCGCTTGCCGCCCGGTCGATCGGTGAAGCCCAGAAAGGCATCGCCTTCGCCGCCTATCTGAAGCTGTTGATGCCCGTGATCGTGGTCCTGCCGGGCATGGCGGCGCTCGTGCTGGCCCCGGCCCTGTCGGCTCCGGATCAGGCCTATCCGACGATGATGAACCTGTTGCCTGCGGGTCTGAAAGGGCTGGTCTTTGCGGCCTTGATCGCGGCCATCGTCGCCTCCCTTGCATCCAAGGTGAATTCGATCTCGACCATCTTCACGCTCGACCTCTACGCCAAAGCCAACAAGGCCGCCTCGGACCGACATCTGGTGACGGTCGGCCGGTTCGCGGCCTTCGCCGCCATGCTGATCGGGGTGCTGACGGCGCGGCCCCTGCTGGGCAATTTCGAGCAGGGTTTCCAGTTCATCCAGGAGTTCACCGGCTTCTTCACGCCCGGTATCGTCGTCATCTTCATTCTCGGCCTGTTCTGGGGCCGGGCGTCCGAGGCCGGGGCCCTGACGGGAGCAATCCTGTCGGTGGTGCTTTCGGGGGTGTTCTGGTGGCTGCAATACGCCGACATCTTCGCCTTCCCCTTCATGAACCGCGTCGGGGTGGTGTTCCTTGCGTCGCTGGCCGCTGCCGTCGTGGTTTCGCTGATGTCGCCGCCCCGGGAAGGGACAATGCAGATCCGGTTCGACGGAGTGTCCTACAGAACCTCGACCGGGTTCAATATCGCCGGGGTCGGCGTGATCCTGTTCCTGATCGCCGTCTATGCCATCTGGTGGTGAGATGAGCGCTGTCTCGCCCGACGACGGGGCCGTTCTGATCGGCCTCGACTGGGGGACCAGCAATCTGCGTGTCCTGAGGATCGGGCCGAACGGGACGGTTCTGGCCGCGCGCTCGGATCCGCGCGGGGCGGGGGCTCTGGAGTCGGAGGCCTTCTCGCGCGTGCTCGGGGAGGTCGCCGGGGCGTGGCTTGAGGAAGGCCTTCCAGTGCTGGCCTGCGGCATGGTGGGCGCGCGCGGAAAGTGGCGGGAGATGCCCTATCTCGCCGCTCCGGCGACCCTGCAGGACCTCGCCGCCGGCCTTGCCTCGCCTGCAGACCGGGCGGACGTCCGGTTGGTGCCCGGTCTCAAGACGGTCGCTGATGGCCTGATGGTCGATGTCATGCGCGGCGAGGAGACCCAGGTCATGGGCCTCGACCTGACGCCGGGTCTCCACCGCATCGTTGCGCCTGGCACCCATTCCAAATGGATCACCGCCCGACCGGGGGAGGTGCTGTCATGCCAGACCTTCATGACCGGGGAGCTGTTTTCGGCCATCCGCAAGGGGACGATCCTCGGCGCCGGGATGGGCGAGGCGGGAGCGGATGCAGCGGCGTTCGCCGCCGGCGTCCGGCGCGCCCTGGCGGAGCCTGCCCTGACCGCCACCCTGTTTTCCGTCCGCGTCGAGAGACTGGCCGGCCGGCTGGGTGATCCCGCCGCTGCGGACTACCTGTCGGGGATACTGATCGGTGCCGAGGTCGCGACCCGGATGGACGATCCCCAGGGGCCCGTCACCCTGGTTGGAACCACAGCCCTGAACGACCGCTATGCCACAGCGCTCAGGATTGCCGGCTTTTCCGAAGTCCGGACGGCGGACGGAGCGGCCGCCACGGCCCGGGGGCTTTGGCGCATCCATGAGGCGAGTCGAATGATTCGTACGCTCGATACCCTGCCCGTGATCGCGATCCTGCGGGGCCTCAACCCCGCCGAGGCGGTCGCTGTCGGCGAGGCCATCGTCGCGGCCGGTCTGGTCTGTCTGGAGGTCCCGCTCAACTCGCCGCGTCCGCTGGAGAGTATCCGGCTGTTGAGGGCGGCGCTGGACGGCCGTGCCCTGGTCGGGGCGGGGACGGTGCTGAGTGTCGAGGCGGCCCAGGCCGTGGCTGACGCCGGCGGCCAGATGATCATCTCGCCCAACACCAATCCCGCGGTGATCCGGGAGTCCAGACGGCTGGGCCTGCTGTCAATTCCGGGCTTCTTCACGCCGTCCGAAGCCTTTGCCGCGCTGGACGCCGGGGCTGACGCGCTGAAATTGTTCCCTGCGGAAGTGGCGGGGCCGCAGGGCCTCAGAGCCGTGCGGGCGGTCTTGCCTGCGGAGACGCGGGTCTATGCCGTGGGCGGGGCCAGCCCCGAAGACGTTCCGCTGTGGACCTCGGCCGGAGCCTCGGGATTCGGTGTCGGGTCGGCGATCTTCAAACCCGGCTTCGCTCCGGCCGAGGTCGGGGCCCGCGCCCGTGCGTTCGCCGAGGCCTGGATTTCCGCGACCGACACCAGACCGGGCAAGCCGTGATCACGGAGAGTCCGCAGGTGTGACCCGGTCCGTCAGCTCACGGACGAGCGAGGCCGCGGCCGCCTCGTCGAGATCCTGGACATGCGGACTGTGGAGCCCACCGCCGCCGGCGGTGTCGATCCGCACCGTGACAAGGCCGAGCAGGCGCTGGATCGGGCCGCGACGAATGGTGATCGCCTGCACATTTCCGTAGGGCACAGTCCAGTCACGGCCGGTCAGGACTCCGCGCGTGACCTGAATGCTGGTCTCAGCGAGATGGTAGCGATGAAAGCGCGGGCGGAGCACGGCGACCGCGAGGGGCACGATCAGGGTCAGCAGAAGCAGGGCCGCAGGCAGGAACACCGTCGCCGCCAGTCCCACGATGCCGACAGCGAGAATCAGGGGGGCACCTAGCCCGCCCAGCCGGTGCGACGCGGAGACGGGCTGCAACCCTGACCGCTCGAACGGCGGGAGGCCGGCAAGGTCCACGAGTGGGGCGATTTCCGCCGGCCTCGCAAAGGGGGCCAGTTCCTGCCGACCCGACGCTTCATCGCTGCCGCCCAGGGTCTGCACCTTGAAAGCCCGCCAGCCCAGCCGTCCGCTGAGGGCCCCGCGTTCGACCAGACCCAGCTGAATTTGACGCTGAGCCACAACCACCTCGGTCCGGGTCAGCAGGCCCCGCCGATAGCGAAAGCGCGCGCCGGTGTGGGACAGGGTGAACCCGAAGTTCCGCAGGACCGTGCGCACGACACCTGCCAGCAGACCGAGCACCAGGGCGGCTCCGGCCGCGCCGAACAGCACCGGGGCGTTCAGGCGCGACTGCACCTCGCGTTCGGCCGCCCCGTACAGATCCAGCCACTGTTCGCGATCGTAGCCAAGCGCCTGGTCGAAGTACTGGAGGAGGCCGAAAATGGCGACGATCCAGACAAGGGAGAACTTGAACAGCCCGGAAAAGAGCAGCCGCCCGAACCCCAGCCGGAAGACGGTGGTCTCGGCCTCGTCCGCGAGGTCGCCCGGTTGCCCGCTGCGGTGCCCGTCGATGGTGGCACCGTCCCCGACCTGGTTTCCGCCGGCGCGGATGCTGCGGAGCACGGCGCGCAGTCGATGCGCCTCCGCCAGGCTGACGCTGTCGAGCAGGCCTTCGTCGGCCTCGCCGCCACCGGTCTCGATCCGCACCTGCGCCAGACCGAGGACGCGCGACAGGGGGCCCTGGGTGATCGAGACGTCCTGGATGCGTTCGGCCGGGATCGACCGGCGGGTTCGCCGGATCAGGCCGCGTTCGATGACCAACTGCCCCGGCAGGATCTGATAGGTGAAAAAGTGCCACGCCAGCCAGCTCGACAGAACGGCGATCGTCGCCACCAGCACAAAAACCATGGCGAGCAGGCCGAGCGGGACGCTGCGCCCCTGTGACCAGGCCAGAACCAGGGGCAGCAGGCCGACGATGGCCGACGGCGACCCTTTCAGGGACCGGATCAGCACGGTCCGTGGATCCAGCCGTCGCGGCGGCACGGGCGCATCGTCGGTCGGGGGGACGGCGGTGCTCACCAGGGCGTGTCGCTGATCCGGGCGCGGATCGCGTCGCGGATGCTTTCGGCGCGTTCGCGGGAGATGCCCGGCAGGACGACCAGACTGTTCTCGGTGCCGGCCGTGTGCAGGCTGAGGGTGGCAACCCCCGCGCCGCGTTCGATCGGGCCCTGGCTGACATCGATATGCTGTACGCGGGAGACGGGCACGATGGTGTGCACCCGCACCAGCCACCCGCTGGCTACGTGAAGCTCGCGCCCGGTGAAGGCATAGCCCCAGCGCCGCCATCGCCCCGGCACAAGGTAGAAGATCGAGATAAGGCCGAACATCAGGACCGGTCCGGCCACCACGCCCGGCGGGAATTCCATCCGCCACTGCAGTCCGGCGTCGGCCACCGCTGCCATTGCGGCGAGAACCAGCCAGCCGAGGGCCGACCGGATGCGCAGAACGCGCAGGTAGCCGCGCTCCAGGGGCTGCAAAGAAACAGGGTCAGGGGCCATCGCTGTCCCTTATGCGCCTGCGCGGCCTTCGGCCTCAAGCGGTCCGGATCAGTCCATCCAGTGTGGGGGCCTCGCTGCGGCTGTCGGGAAACACCCGGGTGTCGAGTGCGGACCGGTCCACGCCCAGGTGGTCGCGCAGCACGCCCTTGAAGATCGACCGCACGTCGAGGGTCGGGGCCAGGTCGCGATCTTCAAACAACCGGTTGTCGGCGAGGGTGGGCCAGTCGCCGATGGGCCCACCGCGCCGGATCGCGCCGCCCGCCAGAAGCAGGGACGAAGCCGTGCCGTGATCGGTGCCGCCTGTGCCGTTCGCCCGGGCTGTCCGGCCGAACTCGGTGGCGACAATCAGCACGGTCCGGTCCCAGTCCGCGGCAAGACCGGTCCTTAACCCGCCGATCAGGCTGTCGAGGCCCCGAAGCCGTGTTTGCAGCTGGCCGACCTGACCGGCGTGGGTGTCCCAGCCATCGACCGAAAGGGCCACGACATCTGCGCCGTCTTCACCAGCCATCAGTTGCGCCACCGACCGTCCCATGCCGGCGATGTCGCTGCGACGGAGCGGGCTGGTCCCGTCCCCCATGGCCATGGCCCGGGCTTCGGTTTCCAGGCCTCGCGCGAGGCTCTGGCCCAGAAGCGGGTCGTCGACATAGAGGTCCTGAAGGAGGGACGCGATGCGGTCTTCACCCCTGACCCGACCCCCGGGGGCCCAGCTGGAGGTCTGCGCAGTTCCCCGCAGGATCAGCGGTGTCTGTGCCCCGATCGACAGACCCCTGAGCCCGGGTTGACCGGCTGCCGCAACGATCGCCCGGTTCAACCAGCCGTCGGATTGTGATGCCAGGCTTTCGCCGCCGGTTTCCAGAATGTCCTGCGCATCGAAATGGGATCGCACCCGCACCGGAATGGCCACGGCGGGCGCGAACCGCATCTGCCCGGCTGAATGCAGCTCGTGCAGAGTGGTCAGGGCGGGATGCAGGCCGAAGCCCTGCTCAAGCGACAGGGCCCCGCCGGGCTCACCCGGCCCCGGCATCGCAAGGGCACCCCGCAGGGCCTGATAGGCGGGGTCGCCCCATGGCACAGTCACGGACAGACCGTCCATGGCACCGCGCGCGAGGATCACGACCAGCTTCTGCCGTTCAGCCCCTGTTTGCGCGCCCGTTCGGCCAGCGAAAGCCAGCCCGATTCCTGCGGTCAGTCCGCCGAGCAACAGGCGTCGGTTCAGAGGGGGCAGGACGGTCATCGGCGCTGGAACTCCGGGGACATCAGGAACAGGGTCAGGGCTTCGGTGCGGCTCTCTGCGCGGGCCACGGCCAGCCGCGTCCGCTCGGACAGTCGTGCCCCGAGCGCCGCGGCCGCCACGACGTTCGGCTCGTCGACGCGCGCTGCCCCGCTGACCTCCGTGGCCCAGTTCAGCCGTTTGACCAGCGCATCCGGACCGGTCCAGTCGGCCGCCATGTCAGGCCAACCCTCGGGAGAAGGGGGGCTGAAGGCGGGGTGCCCCATCCGGTCCAGGGCCTGCTGCAGCGGCTTGACCTGGCGTGGTCGCGTTCCCAAAGCCCGGTGGGTCGAGATCACGAACTCATAGGGCGTCTTCATCTTGGCGGGGTGGGGATGCCAGGCCTCGGGCGACATCACGAGCGTTCGGGCCACGCGCGCCAGATTTCCCCCCGACCGGATCCAGGTCGTCGCCAGCCGCTCGACCAGAGCCGGCGGCGGATCATCCGCCACAAAATGAGTGGCGATCTTCCGGGATAGCCGGCGGGCCGTCTCGGGCCGGTTGGCCAGATCGCGCAGGACCGACAGGCCCTGTTCCGCCCCGGTGTCTGCGTGGGCCCGCCCCAGGATCGTGCGCTCGCCCGGCTCGTGGACGAGGGGGCGGAAGACCGCTCCGTGTCCCCCCGCCCCGACATCATCCGCGCGCATTGGCCCGTTGCCATCCCGTGCGGACGGGATGGTCCAGCCGGTCAGAGCCCGCGCGAGCTCGGTCACATCGTTCTGGCTATAGCCACCGTCAGAGCCCAGCGTGTGCAGCTCCAGAATCTCGCGTGCGAGATTCTCGTTCAACCCAGCGCGCCGTCGGGTGCCGGCTCGACTGTTCGGTCCGACGGAGCGGGCCTGGTCGAGGTAGATCAGCATGGCCGGATGGGTATCGGCAGCGATCACCAAATCCTCGAAACGCGCAAACACATGGGGCCGAATGGCTTCGCGCTCATAGGAGCCGACGACGATCGAGGACGGAAACCGGCTCGCCGAGACCGTGAAGACATTGGCCCAGAACAGGGCCCAGCGTTCGGAAAAGCCGGCATCCGTTGTCGCTCCCAGCGTCGCGCGCGCGAGGAATTCGCCAGCGGTTCCCTGCGCAAGCGCACGTCGGCTTTCACGACGGGCGTCGAAGGCGGCGCGTGCCTGCGCCGCATCGGCGTCCGCGACGGTGGTCACGACCGGGATTGCGGCATTGACCGCTGCTCGCGCCCTCTCGCGGGCCCTCTGACCTTCGTTCTGATAGTCCCGCCAAGCCTGCAACCGCGCGGGCGAGTTGGCCAGGGGCCCCGCCGGAAGGGGGGCACCATCCGCCCGGATCTGGGCGTTCAGCCAGCCGCGGGGGTCGAGCGCCACCGTCTCGATCTCTCCAGCCCGGGCACCCAGGCCGAAGCGGGTAAGGGCGATGGCCGCGTCCAGCTGTGCGTCGTTGTGAGGGGGCATGGTCCATCCTCGCCGGTCAGGCCGTATTCTTCCAACGCCTCGTGACGGATTCTCCGTCGGTCCCGCGACCTGATCCCGGTCGATGGCCAACGAGAGACGTCAGCTTTCCGGTCTTGTCAGTCAAGAAACGCGCATTTCCAAACGGAAATAGCACTTTGGTTCTGATTCCGGGAGAGCAAATCAACGAGCGCTCTGAGGACAAAGACTGTTCTGATCGCCCAACATTTACTGCTTAGCTAAAGCTTAACCATATACTTGTTAGTCAAGGGGTGGGTCAGTTGAATATAAGTATTTCTACTTAGTGCTGTTTTTATCATGCACGCAACATAAAGGCTTCGGGATACAGCTCATGAGATTCACACTGCTTGCAGGCGCGGCTCTGTGCGCTTTGCTTTCCGGTTCGCCGGCCGCGGCCCAGACGACGTCGGCGGATCAGAACGAACTCGCTTCCCTGATCCGTGCCCAGGCCGGTGAAATCGCTGCCCTGCGTGCCCGGCTGGATGCCATGGAAGCGGGGGTTCCGGTGGCGACGGCCCCGGCTCAGGCTCCGGCCTCGTCCACGGCTCTCCAGGTTCCCGGTCTGGTGCGTTCAGAGGTGGTGGGTGATGACGTACCCTCCCAGACCTTTGCGACCAACATCGTGAGGCCCGGTCCAGCGGATCAGTCCGTCGGCCAGGCCCGGGCTGACGCCATCAATGCCGCCGGTGTCACGACGGAGTGGCGGGGCGGCCTGCCGATCTTCCGGTCCCCGGACGGCACCTTCGTCTTCAAGATGCGGGGCCGTATAATCAGCCATGCCAGCACAACTTTTGGCTCTGATTATGATGGGCGCAACATCACGACCACGGGCCTGCGTGCGGCGCGGATCGGGATCGAGGGGGCAGCGGGCCCGAACTTCTTCTACCAGTTCGAAAACGACTTCGGCGACAATGTTTCCGACATCGGCACCGCCTTCGTCGGCTGGCGCGATACCCTGGGCGACGACCTGTCCTACGACGTGCGCTTCGGCAATATGTTCAACGATCGCAGCTTCGAGGGATCCGGTGGATCCGATGCGCCGCCTTTCCTCGAGCGCAACGTCGTCGCGACCGCGATCATCCCCCAGCGAGGCTTCTACGGCATCGCCCTGATGCCGCGGCTGTTCTGGGACGGCGGCCACGCCTCGCTGACGGTCAGCGGCGACTTCGTCGACAATCGCCAACAGGCGTCAGACACCCGTACGGTCATGGGCCGCATCCACCTGAATCCGGTCAAGTCCGACCGGTCGGTGCTGCACCTCGGCCTCTGGGGATTCGACGAGCAACTGGCCGAGGGTGCCGGGGCCCTGACGCGCAATACGGTCATCGGCGGGCGCTTCAACGGTGCCCTCCGGGTCTCCAGCGGGACTCTCGCCGGTGGCAAGAGCACCCGCGGTTATGGAGCTGAGCTCGGCGGCTACGTCGGCGGGCTCTGGCTGATGGGCGAAGCAGGCAGCCGGGATGCGGCGCTGGATGGGGGACGGCCCGACTTCGAGAGCAGGGCCTGGAGCCTGTCGACCGGCTATTTCCTGACCGGCGAGCTGCCGCCCTACAATGCGCGCCTCGGCACCTTCGCCCAGCCTCGCGTCCTGCGGCCCGCCCTGCGCGGTGGTCCCGGTGCGGTCGAGGTTCTGGCCCGCTATGAGAACATCGACTACTCGGGCGTCCCGACCGCCGGCGATGGCTGGGCGGCTACCGCCGGGGTCAACTGGTATCTGGACAACGTGATCCGGCTCCAGTTCAACCTGATCCACTGGAACGCCAACAACCGCTCGGGTGCCTATATCGGCGAGGACACAGGCCAGACCGTCAGCGGGGGCATCGGCGTCACCTTCTGACACGTGCCTGACAATCGCCGAGGCCGTTCAGGCCCCTTGCCACTCCTCGCGGTTTGGCAAGGGGCCTTGAGGCATTCTGATCGACCGGCAGAACGTTTCCTGCAGGCCGGGAACCCTTTCGTGACAACAAGATGCTGAGACGAGAAAGTCTAGCCCAGGTTCGGGAAACAGGCCTCGGCCGTCACACGCTCCGGGAAGGCCGGGACAATGTTCGCAATCGGACTGTTGAACGCAAGGTCCAGGTTCACCCGGCTCATATCGGCGACACCGTAGCAGGTCTGGTTTCGGGCGATCGCGACACCACTGGCGGGGACGGTGATCCCCATGGTCGCGGCCCGCTGCAGGGCGAAGGCGCTCGCCTCGACATCGGTGTCGCAATCCGGGCTGCCGATCGCGACGCACCGGGCGGCGTGGGACGCCGCTTCCTGAATCGCCTGGCTGGTCCACAGGAAGCGGTTGCCCTCAATCACCATGAGTATCACGGCGATCAGCAATGGGGCGACCATGGCGAATTCCACGGCCGTGGCACCGCGCCGGTCCCTTAGCAGGCCGTGGATCAGGCTCATTTGAGCCGCACCGTCACCGACTGCCGAATGATCCGGTCCTCCAGAAAGGGGTGCGGAGAGATCATGGGGTCGAAGGTGTGCTCGGCCGTGAGGGTCACATAGTAGCCCGAGGTCGCACCACCGGGGCAGGGTGCGCCGCAGCTGGCGGCGGCGGAATAGGCGGCCGGCAGCCCGCTGACGCAGACGCAGGACCGGGCGGCGGGAACCGCGCTGCAGGCATTCGTGGTGCCATTGCAGGTGATGGTGGTCCGGACGGCCCCGCCCGGTACCCGGGCCGACGCATTGAGGAAGGTGGCCAGGGTGGCGGTGTCGACCGGGCCGGCCTCGCGCCGGTTGTAGGTCACCAGGGCCGCCTGCTCGGCAGCCGATGCGATCCTGCCCGTCTGGGCGAGGTAGAAGCCGAAGTCGATCGACATCAGTAGGGGGACAAGGGCGAAGACGCTCCACAGGGCGAATTCGACGGCGACGGCCCCATCCGCGGCCTTGCGCCAGCGCTGCCAGAACGGGGGGCGGGTCATCGGATCAGGGTCGCATTGCCGGAACTGGTCGCGGCACCGCCCAGTCCCGGGCAAATGGAGGTCGCGGATGGGCCACTGGTTACCGTCACCGAGCGGGCAATGAGGGTGAAGCAACTGCTGTTCATCCCGGCACCCCCGCTCAGGGTAAAATTAGAATCGGGAAAGTACAGTGTGCCGGAATAGCTTCCCTGGGCCCCGCCGCCAAAGCTGGTCGCCGTGGTCGTCAGGCTTGCGAACAGAATACCCGGTATGCCCCAGGTCGAGCCCTCGCCGGGAGCGGCAAGGTTGATTCCGGCCCCCCCGGCGTAGGTCAGCTGGTCCTTCAGGATGAAGGTCACATCGGTTCCGGTGATGGATCCGCCGGTTGTGTTGGTGAAGGCTCCATTGATCAGATACAGGCCCCGACCCAGAATGACCGTACCCCGCAGGTCGAGGTCGCCGTTGATGTGGTGGGTGGCGGTCTCTCCGATCTCGAGGGTCGATCCCCCCTGGGTCACGATACTCCCGGCCGTGCTGAAGCGACCATGGCCGAAGCGCAGCTCTCCCCCGCCGGCCAGTTCTATGCCCTTGCCGCCCGATGCGCCGATGGTGACGTCGCCGGCCCCGACCGTCATGCGAGCGCCGCCCCCGTTGATGTTCAGCGGGCCGTCGACGTCCAGATCTCCGGCGCCGATGATCAGGCTTGAGCCGCCGCCGACGGTGACCCGTCCCAGATAGTGCCGCCCGGCCCCGAGGGTCATGGAGGTCCCGCCGCCCAGGGTGATGGGTGCGGCGATCGAAACCGGCCCGTCGCCGATGATCAGCTTGCCACCGCCGCCGATGTTTACACTGCCGCTGACGGTGACCACAGACGGGCCCTGGATGGTCAGGGTGAGGCTATTGGTGTTCAGGTTCCTGAAGTTGTAGGTGCCGGGCGGGAAGGTCCATGTCCCGTTGACCATGGTTACGGTCCGGTTCTGGAAGGTCATCGTCGTCGGATACCAGCCCAGCGTGAGGTCATTGCCTGTCGGAACGGTCGGCCGGACCGGCGTCGCCGGCGACCCGAGGGCGGCGAACGCGGCGGTGAGCCGCGCGTCACCGGCCAGGGGGTCGGCGACCGTGACGCTGCGTTGGCTCCGTGTTCCCGTGATACCGCTGCCGGGCTCCACGGATGCCGTGCCGCCATAGGTGACGTCCGTGCCGCTGACGGTGCTGCCGCCCCCGACCGTCAGGTTGTCCGTGGTGGAAAAGGATTGCGCGGTGATCCGCGATCCTCCGGTGACACTGGTCAGGTCGTTGGACACCACCGCGCAGCCCCGCGCGGTGAGGGACGCTCCGCCACTGAGGCGCAGGCCGGAGCCACCACTGTCCAGCGCCAGAATGCAGGCGGGAGTCGAGGCCGAGGGGAGAGAGGCCACACCGGTCGACTGCACCGTATAGCTGGCGTTGCTTCTCAGGATCCGGGCGAAATGGAGCGGGATGGTCGAGCGGACATCCACGCGGATCACATCGGTGCCGGACCCTTCATAATTCTCGATGAACCGGGCCGTCACGCGGCTGGTCGCGACGCCGTTGGCGTTGGCGATATCGGTGGCCGTGGCCAAAAGGGCCGCCTGGCTGCGGTTCGCGGCATAGGCGGTCGCGCCGCCCAGCGCGGCCATGTCCGCCGTGCGCTGGTTCGCCAGAAGGCCGACATAGCCCTGGCCAAGCTCCACCGACAGGGCGATGGCACCGATCATGGCGATCAGGCCGAAGGCCCCGACAACGCTGACGCTGCCCTCTGTCGCGGACAGGGGGCGACGCAGCCATGGAGGGGCCGTGGTCGGCGACCAGGACGTCCGGAAGGCCATGTTGCCGCTCATCTTGCAGACAGGAGAGTGACTGCGAGCGGCACTATTCAGGCGAGAGGGTAACAAGGGCTTAAGGTTGTTGGCGTGCGACAATCTGGATGAAACCGCTTTCCAGCCTGCAGGTCTGCCACCCGAAGCGGTCTGGCTCTTTGCCGCAGGTCATGCCACTTTCATAGTCAGACTGACTTGAAGAGTGTTCAATGACGGCGCGTACCCTGAGGCCCCCGGGCGGCGTGGTGGCCACCCCGCACCCGGTTGGCGATCTGCTCAACCTCCAGGCCGCGCGCGATCCCGATGCGCCCGCCTTGACCTGCGAGGGCGTGACGCTGTCCCGTCTTGAACTGGCGATGCGGGTTAACCGGCGGGCGCGCGTGCTGTCCGCTCTGGGCGTGGGGCAGGGGGATTTCGTCGCCATCGTCCTGCCCAATGGGGCCGCGTTTCTGGAGATCGCCTATGCGGTCTGGGCCGTAGGCGCTGTGCCCGCGCCGCTGTCGCACAGACTGGCGGATGGCGAGCTGGCCGCCATTCTGGACCTGCTCGACCCCCGTCTCGTCGTCATTGAGGAGGCGGGGCGCGCCGCCGGCCGGCCGGCGGTCCCGGCAGAGGACACCTATGATCCCGCCATCGACGCTTCGCCCCTGCCGGCGGTAGCCTCGCCCTGTCTCAAGGCGATCGCGAGCGGTGGCAGCACCGGCCGGCCCAAGGTCATTGTCGACAGTGCGCCCGCGCTGAACGATCCCGACATGCCGGTGCTGGCCATGCGGCCGGGTGATGTCGTGCTGAACCCGGGCCCGCTGTACCATTCGGCCCCGTTCGGGGTGAATGTGATGGCGCTGGGCTGGGGGCTCCATGTCGTCATCATGCCGAGGTTCGACGCGCTGGAGACCCTGAGGCTGATCGAGCGGCACCGGGTCAGCTGGCTGTTCCAGGTGCCGACGATGATGCACCGCATCTGGACCGCGCCGGGGCGGGAGCGGTTCGATGTCTCCTCGCTGCAGGCCGTGTTGCACATCGCGGCGCCGTGCCCGGTCTGGCTGAAGCGGGCGTGGATTGACTGGGTCGGGGCCGGCGCCATCTGGGAAATCTATACGGGCACGGAATTGATGGGAGGGACCGCCATCAACGGCGTGGACTGGCTGGAACGGCCGGGCTCGGTCGGGCGCGTGCTGCCGGGATACCGGATGCGGGTCCTGGACGGTGAGGGGCGGGACTGTCCGCCGGGCGAGATCGGGGAGGTCTATTTCCTGCCCGATCGGGGGCAGGGGGCGACCTATCGCTATATCGGGGCCGAGGCCCGGTCGTCCGGCGACTGGGAGACGTTCGGCGACATGGGTCATGTCGACGCCGACGGCTTTCTGTTTCTGGCCGATCGGCGGGTGGATCTGATCGTGTCGGGCGGGGCCAATATCTATCCGGCCGAGGTGGAGGCGGCGATCGACGCCTTCCCGGGGGTGCTGTGCAGCGTCGTGATCGGCCTGCCGGACGCCGATCTGGGACAGCGGGCCCATGCGATCGTCGAGACAGAGGGCGTCCTCGACGAGGACGCTCTGGCCGCCTTCCTGACGGCGCGACTGGCCCCCTACAAACGTCCTCGATCCTTCGAGGGAACGCGGGAAACCCTGCGCGACGACGCCGGCAAGGTGCGGCGTCAGGCCCTGCGGGAGGCCCGGCTGAACCGCGCCAACGGGCCACATGCACAAAAGCTTGCGTAACGAGACTTAGTCATTGGACGGTCCGTTTAGGGATGGTATCGTAACGAAACTCACTGGGGCTAAAGGCCTCTCGAACGATCTGGAGGATGCCGTGGGCATCGAACGTACCGGCGCGGGGCGCGCGGCTTTCAAGGTCTCCCTGACGTCTGCGGATCACCCCTATATGTCGGGGCCCTGGACGCCCCAGCATCAGGAGTTTGATGCCGAGGACATGGTGGTGATCGGAACCCTCCCGACCGACATCGACGGCGTCTATGTCCGCAATACCGAGAACCCGGTGCACGAGCCGATCGGGCGCTATCACCCGTTCGACGGCGACGGCATGCTGCATGTCATGGCGCTGCGCGACGGCAAGGCGACCTATCGCAACCGCTTTGTCCGGACCAAGGGCTTTCAGGCCGAACAGGAGGCCGGACGCGCTCTGTGGGCCGGTCTGGCCGAAAACCCCGCGAAGTCCGAACGGCCCGGCTGGGGCGCTCACGGCGGGCTGAAGGATTCGTCGTCGACGGATGTGATCATCCATGCCGGCGCGATCCTGTCGACCTTCTACCAGTGCGGCGAAGCCTACCGGATGGATCCCTATACGCTGGAGCCTCTGGGGACCGACACCTGGTGTCCGCCGCAGGGCATCTCGGCCCATCCGAAGGTCGATGAGCGGACCGGCGAGCTGCTGTTCTTCAACTATTCCAAGACCGCGCCCTATATGCACTACGGCGTCGTCGGGGCCGACAATGTGCTGAAGCACCTGACGCCGATCACCCTGCCGGGGCCGCGCCTGCCGCACGACATGGCGTTCACGACGAACTACTCGATCCTGAACGACTTCCCGCTGTTCTGGGACCCGGCGCTGCTGGAGCGCGGCGTGCATGTGTCGCGCTTCTATCCCGAAATGAAGAGCCGCTTCGGGATCCTGCCGCGCTTCGGCACCGATGCCGACGTCCGCTGGTTCGAGGCGGAGCCGACCTATGTGCTGCACTTCCTGAACGCCTGGGAGGACGGCGACGCCATCGTGATGGACGGCTATTTCCAGCATGACCCGGTGCCCGAGACGAGCCCGGACGCCTGGCCGGGTCATGAGCGGCTGATGACCTTCCTCGATCAGGCGATGATCAAGCCGAAGCTGCACCGCTGGCGCTTCGACCTGACGACGGGGCTGACGACCGAGACCCAGCTGGACGACCGCACCCTCGAGTTCGGCATCATCAACAACCAGTATGCGGGGGTGAAGTACCGCTACGCCTACAGCGCCGTGCCCAAGCCCGGCTGGTTCCTGTTCACCGGCGTGGTCAAGCATGACATGGACTCCGGTGAAAGCTGGACCCTCGATTTCGGGCCGGAGCGCTATGGCTCCGAACCCGCCTTCGCCCCGCGGGTGGGGGCGACGGAGGAGGACGACGGCTATCTGATCACGTTCATCAGTGACATGATCGAGGACCGGTCCGAATGCGTGATCTATGATGCGCGCAAGCTGGCGGACGGTCCGGTCTGCCGGATCATCCTGCCCGGCCGGATGTCCAGCGGCACCCACGCGACCTGGTCGCAGGGCGAGACCATCCGGGCGGCGCGAGACAAGGTGAAGGTGGGAGGCGGCGTGTGACCTATATCCTCGGCGGCTGGCAGTCGGACTTCGCCAAGAACTGGGCCCGTGAGGGCATGGAGATCGCCGACGGCTTTTCCGAGGTGCTGGGCGATGGGCTGGCCTCGGTCGATCTGGAGCCCGGCGACATCGACGTGGGTCACGTGGGTAATTTCGTTGGCGAACTGTTCGCGGGACAGGGTCTGCTGGGCGGCTTCTTCGCCCAGGCCGACGCCCGGTTCGACGGCCTGCCGACGTCCCGGCACGAGGCGGCCTGCGCCTCGGGGAGCATCGCCATCCTTGCGGCCTGCGCCGACATTGAGTCCGGCCGCTACGGGACGGCCGCCGTTCTCGGCCTTGAGATGATGCGCAATGTTCCCGGCGTGACCGCCGCTGCGCACCTGGGGGCGGCGGCCTGGACGGGCCATGAGTTCGGGGACGCCACCTATGTCTGGCCCCGGGCCTTCTCCGATCTGACGGATGAGTATGACGCCCGGTACGGGATCGACGAGCGGCATCTGCGCCGGATCTCGGAGATCAATTTCGGGAATGCGAAGACCAATCCCAACGCCCAGACCCGCAGCTGGGGCTTCACCAATCTGAGCTTCACCGATGACGATGAGGCCAATCCGGTGATCGAGGGCCGGGTGCGCAAGACCGACTGCGGCCAGGTCACCGACGGGGCGGCGATGATCGTGCTCGCCTCGCCCGAACGCGCCGCCGACTATGCGAGACGGCGCGGCGTACCGCTGGACAGCCTGCCGCGGATCCTCGGCTGGGGGCATCGGTCGGCGCCGATCAGCTACCGATCCAAGGTCGAGGCCAGCGCGGCCGACGCCTATGTCTTTCCGCAGGTCCGGCGCGCCATCGAGGAGGCGAGAGGCCGCGCGGGGATCGGGCTGGACGGGATCGACGCGGTCGAGACGCACGACTGTTTCTCGATGACGGAATACATGGCCATCGACCACCTCGGGCTGACCGCCCCGGGTGAGAGCTGGAAGGCGATCGAGGCGGGCGACATCGAGATCGGCGGCAGGCTTCCGATCAATCCGTCCGGCGGGCTGATCGGATGCGGCCATCCGGTGGGGGCGACCGGGGTGCGGATGGCTCTTGATGCGTTTCGCCAGACGACGGGGACGGCGGGAGACAATCAGGTCGAGGGGGCGAAGACTGTCCAGACCCTCAACATCGGCGGCTCCACCACGACGACCGTCAGCATGGTGATCGGCACCGCGGCCTGACCGCTCAGACGGTGGTTGCGACGACGTCGGGCGGCACGGGCGTCTCATAGAGGCGCTCCACCTCTGCCCGGCGGCGATCCAGAACGGCGCGCCGGTTGATACTGCCCTTGTCGGACACCTCGTGCGCGTTCGGGTCGGGTGGGGTCAGGAGCAGCGACAGCCGTTCGATCCGACGGCTGGCCCCCGAGACGCTGCGGTTGTGGATGTCCAGACGGGCCTGCAGCGCCGCCGCGAGGGCACCGGAGCCGATCGCCTCCGCCAGCGGCAATCCCGTCTCGGCCTGGACTCCGTCCGGAGACGGCCAGACCAGCAGGCACAGGCAGGGGCGGTTGTCATCGGCCAGAACAACCTCGGTGACGAGGGGCGAAAGGGCGCGCAGGGCGGCCTCGCGCATTTCCCCGCCGGAGACCCAGGCCCCGGTCGCCAGTTTGAATTCCTCGGCCAGCCGCCCGGCAAAGGCGAGGCCGCGATCGGGGTCCTGCGGATCGATGAACCGGGTCAGGTCGCCGGTGCGATAGAAGCCTTCCTCGTCGAAGGCGGCGGCGCTTCGTTCGGGATCGTCATGATAGCCGCGGGTCACGGTGGCTCCCCGGACGCGGAGCTCGTAGCGCTCGCCATTGGGCACCAGTTTGATCGTCGGGCCGGGCAGGGGCAGGCCCAGCCCCACGGTCTCGGTATAGTCGTAGATGGCCATGAAGCCGGAGGTCGTCTCGGTGGCCCCGTAGCCGGAGATCATCAGGATCCGGTGTCCGGTGTGCGCGATGGCCATCCTCTGCAGCCGGTCGGACAGGGCCTGCGACAGGGCGGCACCGCCGTAGAGCATGAGGCGCAGCTCGGAAAAGAAGGTCGCCTGGAAGGCCGGATCCGCTTCCAGTGCATCGACCAGAAGCGCGAACCCGGCGGGAACATTGACGTAGTAGCGGACCGGCCGCTCCTTCAGGTTCCGGATCGACAGGTCGAACAGGCCGGGCACGGGCTTGCCGTCGTCCAGATACATGTGGCCGCCGGTCATCAGGACGGCACGAAGAATGCCCGCCCCGGCCGCATGGTGCCACGGCATCCAGTTGAGCATCTCGCTGGTCCATTCCAGACCGCTCAGCTGCAGGTTGGCCGCATTGTTGGCCGCGATATTGGCCAGCGACGTCGGCACCGCCTTGGGCAGGCCGGTCGAGCCGGAGGTCAGCAGGAACTGCACCGTGCCGGCGGCGGTCAGGCCGTCGATGGACGCGGCGACCGCCGGCGTCATTGGGGTCGCCAGCACCTCGGCCAGCGGGATGGTCGGACGCGTGAACACCTCCGGCGTGCCGGTGATGATGGTGAGGTCGCGCAAATCGATGGCGTTGAGACCGGCCGCCAACGGACGGGCATCCTCCACGAACAGCACAGTCGGCTTCAGAAGCTTCAGCACGTGCCGGAGTCGGGCCAGATCTCCGCCCATCAGGGCCAGCTGGGGACTGACCGGCGCGCTGGGCACGCCGACCGCCATGGTCCCGAAGATGAAGGCGGCCATGGCGACGGAGTTGGCCCCCATCATCAGGACGGGACCGGGCGTCGGGTGGTCGATCAGCCACTGGGAGACGGCATCGCACTGACGCTTCAGCTCGCCGTAGCGGGCGGTCTGCCAGTCGCCGGTGCCGCCCTCGCGGCGGGACAGGGCCGGCGCATCGGGCCGGGCGGCGGCGATGGCACCGAGGACCCGGGGCAGGTTCCAGTCGTGCTCGGCCAAGGGCACGCGAGAGGCGATCAGGATGGTCCCGTCCGGACGCCGCTCGACCTCCAGATCGATCGGCAGGAGTTGCGCATCGCGATAGGGCGCGTCGGCAATGGCGGCGGTCCGGTCGGTCATCAGGATCCGTGCTCCTCGACGCGTTTGGGCGGCATGGGAACAAAGCCGCTGGTGCGGGCAATGTATGCCTCATAGTCCGGCCGCGTCCTGCGCATACGGTTCTCGGTGGTCGGTGCGCCCGACCATTTCATCAGGGTCCAGGTCAGAAGCGCCGGGCCGACGACGGCGAACAGGCCCGGCGTCGTCTCGGCCGCGATCAGCCAAAGGCCCCACCAGGCGCAGGCATCACCGAAATAGTTGGGATGACGCGTATAGCGCCACAGACCCGTGTCCAGCACCTGACCGGCCTTGGTCGGGTCCTTGCGGAACCGGGTCAGCTGCCAGTCGCCGATGCTTTCGAAGGTGACGCCGAATACGGTCAGGGCGGCCCCGATCCAGGCGACGGGACCGACCGGGGGTAGGCCCGCGATCTGGCCCAGCTGGACCGGCAGGCAGACGATGAACAGCAGGGGGGCCTGGGTCAGGAAGACCATGGTCAGGGAGGCCCGGGCGAAGCTGAGCCCCTGTTTCGTCTCGGCCCGACCGAGCAGCGCCTTGTAGCGACGATCCGGCCCGTGATCGGCCCAGCGCCACAGCATATAGCCCCCCAGACGGAGGCCCCAGAGGGCGCACAGACCCACCAGCAGGGCCTTGCGGGTCGGGTCGCCCTCCGGCGTCATGAACCATGTGGCTATTGCAACGATCACCATGTTCAGCGCCCAGAAGGCATCGACATAGGTCACGTCACGCAGCTTCAGACCGACCAGCCAGAGGGCGATCATCAGGGCGAAGACGACGACGGCATTGGTCGCGAGCAGGATCAGGATATCTTGCAACATGGTTCGCCCCTCAGCGTCCGGTCGAGATGGTGGTGGCGGTCAACTGGCGGGCCATGGCCCGTTCCAGCGCCTTGGGATCGCGGGCCATGGCGGCCCGGACCTCGACCGCCATCCGGTCGGTGTCGACCTCGTCCTGGCCCCGTCGAATGGCGGTCAGACCGACGGCCGCGATGTCCGACGGCTTCTCCTTGTTGCCCTGCACATGGGCCGCCATCCGGGTGTCGACCGAGCCGACGATCAGGGCCGAGACGCTGGTGCCTTGGCCGGCCAGCTCCGCGCGCATGTTGGTACTGGCGGCGCGGGCGGCAAATTTGGAGGGGCTGTATCCCCCCATGACCGGGGCGGCCAGGATGCCGCCGCTGGACAGGACGTTGACGATGGCCGAGCGGCCGTCGCGGCCGTTGGCCTTCAGGATGGGGGCGAAGGCGCGGCACAGGCCGACGACGCCGAAATAGTTGACCTCCATCTCCTCACGCATGGCGTCCATGTCCGGGGCCGTCATCAGGGTCTGGCCGTTGTAGGCCCCGGCGTTGTTGATCAGGATGGAGACGTCGGTGCAGCTGGCCGCCGCCGCCGCGATCTGGTCCGGCTTCGAGACGTCCAAGGCGATTGCCACCGCCCGTCCGGGGTATGCCGCCTCCAGATGGGCCGCCGCCGCCGCATCGCGGGAGCCGACCCAGACCTTCGCGGCCCCGGTCTCGATCAGGGCGATGACAAAGGCCTCGCCGATGCCCCGGTTGCCGCCGGTCACCAGGGCGACGGCACCCTCGATGGCCATGCCGCTCATGCCGGCACCTGATAGAGGATGTCGTGCGGCTTCTTGGCTCCGCGGACCAGACTTGCGGGATCGCCGGTGATCAGGCCGCGTGCCCAGGTCTCGCGCATGGGCATTTCATGGTGCCATTCCCACGTCAGCCGGCGGGCCGCGATCTTCCATTCGCCGTTGCGCTTCTCGAACCGGTCGATCGCGCGGGCCAGGGTCAGGGTGTCGAACTCCTCGCCGTCCTTTTTCATGCGCACGAAGGTCAGCAGATAGCTCTCGACCAGGGCCCGGTCCGGCCCGTCCAGTTCGATCAGCAGATTGGTGCCGCAGTGGGTCATGATCCCGGAGCGCGGCAGGATCTTGCGCAGACCGGCGACATAGTCCGCCGCCGAGCCCTTGAAGGTGCCGCCGTGATCCTCGGTGGCGTCGTCGTGATAGGCGGCGGCGATCAGGTCGGCGTCGCCGCGATCGGCCCCGCGCGTATAGCGGGTCAGGACCTCGGCGATGGCCTGCTTGTCCAGCAGGGCCTGAATCTCGGGCGGGTGGGCCATGGGGCGTATCCTCGGATGGGGTGGCGTTCAGCCGGCCAGAATGACGTCGGTTGGGGGTTGGTCCGCATAGAGCCGCTCAAGATCGGCAGAGCGGCGGTCGATGATGGTGCGGCGGTTGAGCGTGCCCTTGTCGGAGACCTCGTGCGCGTTCGCACTGGCCGGGGCCTCCATCAGCAGGGCCCGCAGGACGCGCCCGCTGGAGCCGCCCTGGGCGGCATTGAACCGGCCGAGGGCCTTGGCGATGGCGTCCCTGACGGCGGCGGCCTCGCCCTCCCGCGCGCGGGCCGAGGGCCAGAGAAGGGCGGTCAGGAAGGGGCGGTCGTCGTCGCACAGCACGAGGTCGGTGACCCAGGGGGCCAGGGCGGCCAGCAAGGCTTCCCGCAGGGCACCGCCGTGCACCCAGACCCCGCTCGAGAGCTTGAACTCATCGGCCGTGCGACCGGCGAAAACGAGCCCGTGCGCGGGATCGGCCGGGTCGTGGAAACGGGCCATGTCCCCCATGCTGTAGAAGCCTTCGTCGTCGAAGACCTCGGCCGTGCGTGCCGGGTTCTTCAGGTATCCGCGGGTGACATTGGGACCCTTCACGCGCAGCTCGTACCGGTCGCCGCCACAGGGGACCATCTTCACCACCGTGCCCGGCGAGGGCAGGCCGATCCCGACCTCGTCAGTCTCGAAGTGGATCAGCATGAAGGCCGAGACGGTCTCGGTCGAGCCGTAGCCTGTGGTCAGGCGGATGCGGTGCCCGGTCTCGGCCGCCGCCATGGCCTGCAGCCGGTCGTGGACGGGTTGCGACAGGCCCGCGCCGCCGTACAGCATGACCCGCAGACGCGAGAAGAAGGTCCGGCGCAGCTCGGGGTCAGCCTCCAGGGCGTCGGCCAGCAGGGCATAGCCCAGGGGCACATTGTTGAAGAAGCTGACCGGGATTTCCCGCAGATTGCGCAGGGTCTCCTCGAACAGGCCGGGGGCCGGCTTGCCGTTGTCGATATAGAGCACACCCCCGTTCAGCAGCGTCGTGCGCAGGACAAAGGCTCCGGCCGCATGGTGCCAGGGCAGCCAGTCCAGCATGGCCTCGCGCCAGCCCGCCTCACGCCCGATGGTCTGGAAACACTGGGCCGAGTTGGCCGCCAGATTGTCGAGGGTGAGGCCCACGACCTTGGGCATGCCGGTCGAGCCGGAGGTCAGCATCATGGCCGCGACCGTGTCGGTATCCAGCGCCGCAATAGACCGGGAGACGGCTTCGGTGGGGGCGGTCGCCAGAACGGAAGCGAGGGAGGTCGCCGGGATCGACAGCCGGGAGGGGTCGGCCGTGACGATCGTGGCCCCGGCCCAGTCCAGGGTCTCCAGCGCCGCTTTCAGAAGGGCCGAATCCTCGGCCACGACGACAGCGGGCTCGGTCAGGTCGACGACGTGTTTCAGGCGACCGAAATCGCCCCCCAGCGCCCCGTACTGGACGCTGACCGGGCAGACGGGCGTGCCCGTGGCGTAGCAACCGAACAGGGCGACCGCGAACGCCGGGGTGTTGGCGGCCAGCAGCATCACCGACCGGCCGGGCGGGATGTTCTGGTCCAGAAGCCACTGGCCGAAGGCCTCGACCCGGCCCTTCAGCTCGCCGTAGGAAATCGTTGTCCAGTCCTCGCCCGGTGCCGCGCGGAAGCGCAGGGCCGGCTGCGTGGGGTGCCGTGTACAGACGTCGGCAAAGGCGGCGGGGATGTTGGCCTCATAGGGCTCAAGCGCGTGACGCGAGCGCAGCAGGACGGTGCCGTCGGGCCGTTTCTCGACGTCCAGATCGACGCCCAGAAAGCCGGCGGGACGAAACGGGGGCCGAGCCCGATCTGGATCCAGCCGGTCGTCGGCCATGTGTCTCTCCCGGAGCGCATCGTGGGTGTGCGCCTTGACAGTCTCATTATGAAAGTAACCGGATGGTGGTCCGGCGCAAGGGGGTATCTTGCTTAGCGAGACGCACTTGTCAGGTTCCAAAAAGGGCGTATCGTCAGTCTCGCTATAAAAGTGACACCAAGTCACGCATAGGGACGGGAACACATGAGGAAGTCAGCCTTGGCGCACAGCTGCGCCGTAATTGCACTTGCCGTGGGCGCGCTGCAGAGCGGCACGGCCCTGGCCCAGACGGCGGGGGCGCAGGACACGGCACCGACAGCCCAGGAGGGACGGAGCGACCGGATCGACGACATCGTGGTCACGGCCCAGCGCCGCGATCAGGGCCTTTCGGAAGTGCCGATCTCCATGACCGCGCTGGACGGGGAGGGGCTGGAGCGTCAGGGCATCACCCGTATCGACTCCCTCTTCGCGGTCACGCCGGCGCTCAGCTACCAGGGCTCCCAGTCCTCGGCCGGTTCGGGCCTGCGGGTCCGGGGTGTGGGCTCGGCGGCGTTCAACGCCGGGACCGAGCAGAGCGTCTCGACCATCATCGACGGCGTCGTGACCGGCCCGGCGGCCTCGGGTCTGTCGGACCTGTTCGACGTCCAGCGCGTCGAGGTGCTGCGCGGTCCGCAGGGCACCCTGTTCGGCAAGAACGCCTCGGCCGGTGCCATCAATGTCGTCACCAATGCGCCCGAGCATGACTTCGGCGGCTATGGGGTGGTCCGCTACGGCGAGGCGATGGAGGAGATTCGCGTCGAGGGCGCGATCACCGGGCCGATCGGGGAGAACACCGCGGTACGTCTGGCCGGCTTCTATCTGGACCAGAACGAGGGCTGGACCCGCAATCCGATCCGCAACCAGACCGAGGACGTCCGCAACCGCTGGGGGGCACGGTTCCGGCTCAACCATGAAGCGGGTCCGCTGACGGCCGACTTCATCTACACCTACGAACAACGCGACGACGACTGCTGCACCCGCACCTTCTCGGGGCTGGAAGCCGTGCGCGGGTCCCTGACCAACACCTTCCTCGTTCCGCGCCTGACCGCCAACGGTCTGGTGCCCAGCCCGGGCAACAGGATCTCCATCTCCGAACAGGGCGTCGAGGAGAAGATGCGCAGTGACTACGCCGTGCTGACGCTCGCGTATCAGCTCAGCGGCGGCCAGACCCTGAAATCCATCACCGGGGCGCGCAAGTGGGAGCAGTATGAGTTCAACGACGGCGACCGGATCGATATCGATGTCGGCAGCTTCGCCATCCAACGCCGCGATCTGGATCTGTTTACCCAGGAGCTCCAGCTGCTCTCGGCACCGGACTCACGGCTGCAATATGTGCTGGGTCTGTATTTCTACGACCAGGACCTGCACGAGTTCACCTCGACCAAGGGCGGAAGCAGCACGCCGTTCCGGCTGGGCGAGACCGTCGTGCCGCTGGACGTGGCGGTCCGGAACATGGCCGTCTATGCCGACGCGACCTATGATCTGACCGATCAGTGGCAGGTGTTCGGCGGGGCCCGCCTGCTCAAGGAAGAGGTCGAGGCGTCCGGAACCCGCTCGGGGAACTTCTTCGCCTTCCCGGGCACCTTTAGCGCCTCGGTGTCGGACGATGACACCAACTGGGTCGGCCGGTTCGGCCTGCGTTACATGCTGAACGAGGACCTGTCGTTCTATGGGTCGGTTTCGCGCGGCTACAAGGGGAAGGCGGTGGACGTGTCCATCAGCTCCCCCTTCTTCCTCAGCACCAATCCTCAGTCTGCGGTCCTGCGGCCCGAGACGGTCATCAACCTCGAACTGGGGGCGCGCACCCGGTTCAATGACGGCCGGTTCGTGCTGAACGGGACGCTGTTCCACAGCGACTTCACCGACTTCCAGGCCAGCCAGTTCGACGGCACCACGGCGGCCTTCATCCTGCGCAATGCCGGCAAGGTGAAGACCCAGGGGCTCGAGGTCGATTTCAAGTCCATCCCTTGGGACGGCGGGACCCTGTCGGGCGGCTTCTCGTTCGTCGATGCGGTGTTCGACGAATACAAGGGCGCGCCCTGCACCGTGCCCTCGACCCTGGCCCGTACCTGTCTGGCGACGGTGGGGCAGGATCTGTCCGGCAAACAGGTCAATGCCTCGCCCCGGTATCAGCTGAACGCCTCCTACCGCCACGACTTCGACTTCGGCGTCGATGACATCTTCTACGTCCAGGGCGAGTACGCCTGGCGCGATGATGTGGTGTTCGGCGGGGACCTGAATCCGGCCACGACCCAGCCCGCCTACGGGGTTGCCAACTTCCGGGTCGGGGTGCGGCTGGACGATCGCTACGAGCTGGTGGCCTTCGCCGAGAACGCCTTCGACGAGACCTATGCCTACCGCATCATCGATGCCGTCCTGTGGTCGGGGGCCTACCAGACCTACCTGGCCCCGGGGCGCACTGTCGGCGTGGAGCTCCGCGCCGACTTCTAGGGTTCGGGCTCTTCGCCCGATCCGGTTTCCTGAAACTGAAAGCCCCCGCGACCGAGGTCGCGGGGGCTCTTTCTCGTTCGGCTTTGCGACCGTCCGCCCGGCGGCCGGGGTCAGGCCGGGACCGTCTTCAGATAGGCCCGGCTGCCGAGATGCATCAGGAAGGCGGCGATCGGTGCTGCGATCAGGCCCACCACCGCGATGGACCAGCCGACGGCCGAGGGATCGCGGAACACCTTGTCGGTCAGCAGGGCCACCGAGATCGGGCCCACGCTCAGGCCGATAATGCTGACCACCAGATAGTAGGTCGCCGATGCCCGACCGCGCAGGGCCGCGGGCGTGGCGTCCTGCAGGGCCGCCAGAACTACCCCGCCCGGGAGGGAGAAGGACACGAGGGCGATCGAGAACACCGCCATCGAAAGGCCGGCGCTGGGCATGGCGACCGCGGCCAGCAGCAGGGGGGAGGTCAGCACCATGCCGGCGACAGCGACCCGGAAATTGGCCAGTTTCATGCCCCGCCGGCTCAGTTTGCCGGCGATCAGGCCGCCGACGATTGGGCCGGCACCGGCGAATACCAGCACCACCAGCCCGTACTGCAGGCCCACCTCCGCCGGGGTCATCCCGAAGTTGCGGATGAAGAACGCCGGAGCCCAGGACAGGACACCGTAGACGAGGGCGGTGTAGATCGCGCAGGCGGCATAGTGGGGCAGGTAGAAGGCGCGCTCGGCCCTCAGCCGGGCGAGGAAGGGCTGTTCGGCGATACCTGACGCAGCGGCGGCCGCCTTGCCAGCGTCGCGTCCGCGCCGACCGGGCTCATGTATCGTGTACATCAGCACGGCCAGCAACAGTCCAGGCAGGCCCACCAGCACGAAGGCGGCCTGCCACGGCCGCAGGTCGCCGAAGAGGGGCAGGGCGATCGTTTCGGCATTGGCCACCAGGGCGATCACGGCCCCGCCGATGACGAGCGCCAGACCGGCCCCGACCGCTGATGCAGCCGAGTAGACCGCGATCGGCAGGGCCCGCTTCTCGGGCGGGAACAGGTCGCTGATCAGCGACAGGGCGGCGGGTGAAAGCGCGGCCTCACCGACCCCGACGCCCATGCGCGCGAGGAACAGCTCCCAGAAGTTCCTCGCCAGTCCGCACATGGCGGTGGCAATGCACCAGAAGGTGATGCCCGCCGCGATCAGAGACCGGCGCGGCACCCGGTCGGCGGCCCAGCCCAGCGGCAGGCCCATGATGGCGTAGAAGATGCCGAAGGCCAGGCCCTGCAGCAGCGAGATCTGGGTGTCGCTCAGGGCCAGGTCGGCCTTGATGGGCTCGATCAGCAGGCTGATGATCGTCCGGTCCACGAACGAGACCGTATAGGCCAGGGTCAGGACGGTGACCGCCCACCATCCCAGACCCGACGACGCCCATGGCTTCAGGTCCGCGCGGCTGGAGGCCGGGCCGGTATCGACGGACTCGCTCATGCGATCCTGTCCTTCAGTTTGAGGAAGAGGGGAGGGGCCTAGACGGCCGGCCGGGCGATCAGGGCCTCGACATGGTCGGGCGCATCCTTGCCGGCCTTCATGCGCTGGACCAGGCCCATGTCGAAATAGTCGCGCCAGGCGCAAACCTTGCCGTCGCGGAATTCGAGCACGCCGGCATAGGGGGCCGCGACGCGAACGCCGTCGGTGCCGACATACTCATCGACCCCTTCCAGAAACAGCAGCGGGCCGGCCTCCGCATGGTGAAAGATCCGCCAGCGGACCTCGCCCATCGTGGCCCGGAAATTGGTCAGGAACTCAACCGCTGCCGCCTTGCCGCTGAGGGGGGGCGCGATTGCCGCGGCGTAGTGCCAGACGATGTCGTCGGTCATCAGGCCGGTCACGGTCGCCACATCGCCGCGCTTCCAGGCGTCAATCAGCGTTTCCAGCGTCTCATAATGTCCAGCCATTGCAGGATCCCTTCCCTTGTCCGGGCGACGATGCGTCGCGCCGATCCGATGGTCGTTTCGCTCTCGTCGGCTCTCCGGCCAGCTTGTTAGTTTCACTATACAAGTTACTTTGGTGACGGCAACAGCGCGGTTTTTCGTGGCTGAGCGCCACGCTTGACCTTCCGGGTGCAGGACCCCACAGCTAGCCGATGCTTCATGGAAACGCCGCTGTGGCGGCCGCCACCCCCGGTGCTTCCCAACTCGTGCGCGTCAGTTCGGCAGCCCGCGCGCTGAACATCGTCGGCGACCGCTGGAGCCTGCTGATCCTCTATGCCGCCTTCTCGGGCGAGACGCGTTTTGACGCTTTCCAGAAGCTGACCGGCATGGCGCGCAGCATCCTTGCGGATCGGCTGAAACGGCTGGAGGAGGCCCGCGTCCTGCACCGCCGCAAGTATCAGGACCGGCCGGCGCGATACGAATATCTTCTGACCCGGGCCGGCGTCGGCCTCTATCCGGCGGCGCTGGCTGTGCTGGGGTGGGAGAAGCGCTGGCACTATGATCCCGATCTCCGGTCGCATCGGCTGGTCCATTCGACCTGTGGCCGGACGTTCACGCCGACGATGGTCTGCGGAGCCTGTCGCCAGCCCGTGACCGCGCGCGATGTCTCCCTGGTCGACGGTCCGGGCGCGGGCATGGAGCCGGGACCCAAGGCCCGTCTGCAGCGGCGCTCCACCCTGGCGTCATCGCCCTTGCCGGAAGACAGCGGGACCCAGCTGCATCCCATGATCGAGCGCTCGATCGATATCCTCGGCGATCGCTGGACCACCCATACGATCGCGGCCGCCTTCTACGGCTGCCGGCGGTTCACGGAGTTCCAGAGCGCCCTGAAGGCCGGGACCAATATTCTCGCCGACCGGTTGGCCCTGCTGGTGCGTCGGGGGGTGCTGGTCAAGACCCAGTACCAGACCCGGCCGGCACGCTGGGAATACCGCCTGACGCCCGAGGGGCTGGACCTTTTTCCGATCATCGCGGCGATGATGGCCTGGGGCGACGAATGGCTGAGCGGGGATCAGGGCGTGCCTGAAATCCTGGTCCACAAGAGCTGCGGCCAGCCGATGAAGCCGCTGATGGTCTGTGACCAGTGCAAGGACCCCGCCTATGCCTCGACCACCCGCCTGCCCGGGGAAGATCGCTCCGGCTGAGGGATCGCCGCAGTGGCTCGTCCGTGACCCTTCTAGAGCATTCGGGCAGGCGGCAAATTGCCTTCTGACTGTATCAACGCATTTCTCAAGGGCAGGGAGAAGGGGGCCGCCTCGATCTCGAACACGTCGCCCGGTCGGGTTTGCACCCCTTCGGAGAAGGACAGGGTCGCGGTCCCGAAGAAGTGCACATGGACGTCACCCGGTCTGCGGAACAGCGCATACTTGAAATGGTGATGCTCGAGGTTGGCGAGGCTGTGGGACATGTTGTCCTCGCCGGACAGGAAGGGCTTGTCCCACAGGACAGCGTCGTCGCGGATGATCCGGCTCCGCCCGCGGACATCCGTGGGGGCTGGCCCGACGAGCAGTTCGGGTCCCAGTGCCGCCTGACGCAGCTTGGAATGCGCGAGCCACAGATAGTTGTGGCGCTCGGTGACATGGTCGCTGAACTCGTTGGCAAGGCATAGACCCAGCCGCCACGGCGTGCCGTCCGGCCCGATCAGATAGATGCCCGCCAGCTCCGGCTCCTCGCCGCCGTCCTGGGCAAAGGCCGGCATGGTCAGGGGCTGGCCCGGGCCGACCAGATGCGATCCGTTGCCCTTGTAGAACCACTCCGGTTGCTGGCCGACCACGCCCGGCCCGGGCTTGCCGCCCTCCAGGCCTTCCAGAAACATCCGCATGGAGTCGGTCTGATGCGCTGCCGCGGCGGCAGCGCGGTGCATCTGGTCCCGCCCCTCTGCCGATCCGAGATGGGTCAGGCCCGTGCCGGTCATGATCAGATGGGCGGGGTCCTCATGATCGATGGGGGCCAGCAGGCGTCCGGCTTCCAGCGCCGCGTGCAGATCGACAGTGCCTTCAAGTCCCCGCCGCCGGACCGTGTCGGCCAGCCCGGTTCCCGCGGCGATGGCTTCGGACGCGAGCGCCCGGACGCTTTCGACGCCGCGCACAAAGGCGGCCCCGTCGTCGTCCGCCGCGATCACCTGCCGGCGGCCATCGTCGGCGCGGTGCTGGAGAAGACGCATGGTCAGTCCTGTCGTCAGAGGGTCAGTCGGCCGTGGAGAGTCGGTAGACCATCACGTGCCGGTAGGGCCGATCCGGATCCACCCGCGCCTGGACGAAGGCCGGCTCATTGGGGGCGTTGGGAAACTTCTGGGGTTCCAGGGCAATACCGTCGCCCATCCGGTAGAGATGGCCGCCCTTGCCGACGAGAGTCCCATCCAGAAAGTTCCCTGAATAGACCTGCAGGCCGGGGTCGGTGGTCAGCACCTCCAGGACACGCCCGCTGTCGGGATCTTCCAGCCGGGCGGCCAGCGCAGGCTCATCCGTCATGCCCTTGTCGAGGGCGAAGTTGTGATCATAGCCGCGACCCAGCCGGATCTGCTCGTCGCGGGCATCCCTCAGGCCGTCGCCGATCACGCGGGGGGCGCGGAAGTCGAACACGGTGCCCGCGACGGAGCGCAGCTCGCCGGTCGGGATCAGGGCCGCGTCGACGGGGGTGTAGGCGGCCGCCGGAATGGTCAGGCGATGGCGCTCGATGCCGCCGGGCGTGCCTTCACCGGCCAGGTTGAAGATGGCGTGGTTGGTCATGTTGACGATGGTCGGGGCCGAGGTCGTCGCGTCGAAGGCGATGGTCAGGCCCCCGGAGTCATCGAGACTATAGGTCACCGTCGCGTCCAGCTCTCCGGGATAGCCGGCATCGCCGTTCGGGCTGACATGGGACAACACCACCCGCGCCTGCGGACCGTCCTCGACGGACACCACGCGCCAGACAACCTTGTCGAAGGCCTGTCCGCCGCCGTGCAGCGAGTTGGTCGTGTCGTTGAGCGGCAGCTGGTAGGTGCGACCGTCGAGGCTGAAGCGGCCGCCGGCGATGCGGTTGGCGTAGCGGCCCACCGTCACGCCGAAATAGTTGGGGTGATCGACATAATCCGAGGCGGTGTCGTAGCCCAGAACGACATCGGCGATCCGGCCGTCACGGTCCGGGCCGCTCAGCGACTGCAGGGTCGCGCCATAGGTCAGGATGCGGGCCGAGACGCCAGTTTCATTGCTGAGTGTGATCGCCTCGATCGGGGTCCCGTCGGCGAGCGCGCCGGCCGGTTCCCGTCGCACCTCGGCTGCGTCCGCGACGGTCGCGGCCGTAATCCACACCCCGGCTGCCAGAGCCAATCCGCGCCAGATCATCGCCATCCCGCCCTTCTCGAACACCGACGTTGACGCCCGGCTTGCAAGGACAATAGTCTGACAATTGAAACGAGAGCAAGCCGCAGGGATCCCTCCCTCGCAGGTGTGCCTGAGGGGAGACATGACCATGGCCGGACCTGCGTCCGCAGAGGGCATCGCGGCTGCCCCACACCCCGACAGGGCCGGCGGGCCCGGAGCCCGCGCTGTGCTGTCCCTGCTGGCCACGCTGTTCTTCATGTGGGGCTTCATCACGGTCATCAACAACACCCTGCTGCCGCACCTGCGCAGTGTGTTCGAGCTGGACTACACCCGGACGACCCTGATCGAGTCCGTCTGGTTCATCGCCTATTTCGTGGCCTCGATCCCGTCGGCGCGGCTGATCCGGGCGATCGGCTACAAGAAGGCCATCGTCACCGGCCTCGGGGTCATGGCTGCGGGGGCCCTCATGATGGTCCCGGCCGCACGACTGGCCTCCTATGAACTGGTGCTGACGGCCCTGTTCGTGATCGCCAGCGGCATCACCCTGTTGCAGGTTGCGGCCAACCCCTATGTGACGGTGATCGGACCGCCGGAGACAGGATCGTCGCGGCTGAACCTGGTCCAGGCCTTCAACTCGCTCGGCACCACGCTCGCGCCCCTGTTCGCCGGCTATCTGATCCTCGGCCGTTCGACCGGCGGGACGGCGCAGGGGGAGGTCGTGCTGACGGCAGCGGAACGCTATGCCGACGCCCAGTCGGTCATCCTGCCCTACATCATCGTGGCCGTGGTACTGATCCTGCTGGCGGTGGTCATCGCCCGCTTCCCCCTGCCGGCCCTGCATGCGTCCGGTCGCAGCGTCGGCGCGGCGGAGCGCAAGGGCTTGTCGCTGTGGCGGCACCGCAATCTGGTCTGGGGCGTGCCGGCCATCTTCATCTATCTGATCGCCGAGATCGGCGTGGCCAACCTGTTCATCAACTTCGTGTCCCAGCCGGACATCGCCGCGATCAGCCACGAGGAGGCGTCGCGCTATCTGGCCATCCTGTGGGGCGGGATGATGGTGGGGCGGTTCTTCGGCAGTTGGCTGACCCATCGCTTCCCGGCCGACAAGGTCCTGGCCGTCTTCGCGATCGGGGCCTTCTTCGTGATGACAATCGCGACCTTCGCCAGCGGACAGGTGGCCATGTGGGCGCTGATTTCCGTGGGCCTGTTCCACTCCATCATGTTCCCGACCATCTTCACCCTTGGCATCAAGGGGCTGGGTCCGCTGACGGAGGAGGGGTCGGGCCTGCTGATCATGGCCATCGCCGGCGGGGCGCTGGTGGTGGTGCAGGGCTGGCTGGCCGACATGTATGGCCTGCAGCTGTCGTTCCTGCTGACCGTGGCGTGCGAGCTCTACATCCTGTTCTACGCCCTGTGGGGGTCGAAGCCGACCAACGCCCTGGCCCCCGTAGATCCGGCCGGGCCGGTCGATCCCAAACCCCTCGCGTCCGCCTGACGGCACCCGCCTCACTCAAGGAGAGACGACCATGGTTCGCAATCCGGCATGGCTCGCCCTGGCACTCGGCGGGGCGATCGCCCTGGCAGGCCCGGCGGCGGCGCAGCAGGCTCCTATCACCCCGGCGGAGACCCCGGCTGAGCCGTCGGCCATTCCGCTGGGGACAGGGGGCGTGGCGGGATCGATTGGCGCCGAGAGCTGGTTTCATCAGTGGGGCGATACCTTCGTGCGCAATGTGACGGTGGCGACGCTGACGCCCGTCCTGCCCGAGGCCGGCACGGCCACCGGGGCGGCGGTGATCGTGGCCCCCGGCGGCGGCTTCCGCTTCCTGTCGATGAGCAATGAGGGCTGGGAGGTCGCCGAGGCCCTGGCCGATCGGGGCGTGGCCGCCTTCGTCCTGAAGTACCGCACCCGGCCGACACCTGCCGATCTGGGAGAGTTCGAGCAGGGCGTGAATGCCATGTTTAGCGGTGCCGCCGCGCGGCCGCCTCAGCCGCCGGCTCCCGGCGCGGCACCGGCCAGGCCCGGCGGTGAGTTCGCCGATGCGGTCGAGGACGCCACGGCCGCCTTCGCGCTCATCCGGGCCCGGGCCGGGGAGTGGGGCGTCGACCCGGACCGGATCGGCATGGTCGGGTTCTCGGCCGGGGCCATGACCACCCTGGCCACGACCCTGTCCATGCCCGAAACCCGCCCGGCCTTCATCGCCCCGATCTATGGGGCCATGGGGGCGGTCGCAGTGCCGGCGGACGCGCCGCCGATGTTCGTCGTCCTGGCCGCCGATGACCCGCTGTTCGCCGGACGCGGCTTCAGCCTGGTCGAGTCGTGGCAGGCCGCAGGGCGACCGGTGGAGTTCCACCTCTATCAGAACGGCGGCCACGGGTTCGGGCTGGGCAATCCCGGCAAGACCAGCCTGGGCTGGTTCGAGGTCTTCATGCTCTGGCTGGAGTCGAACGGGTTGCTCGCAGCGGACTGAGACCGGGTCCGGTTAGTTCGGCAGAACCGCCTCGCCCCGGATCCGGACCTCGGTCTGCGCCCCGGCGGCCGGCGTCAGTCCCGGGCGTCCGCCCGGCTGTCCGCCGCCCACCCAGACCGTGACCGGGCCGGGCGCGAGGCGGCGGACGCCGTCGGTCCCGACCAGGCTCAGCGCGCGGTCGTCGAGGGTGAAGCGGACGCTGCGGGTCTCGCCCTGCGCCAGATGAATCCGCTCGAAACCGGCCAGGGCGCGGATGGGGGCTCCGTCCACGTCGGGATGGCTGACATAGAGCTGGACCACCTCGTCCGCCGCCATGGCCCCGGTGTTGGTGACATCCACCGAGACCGTGACCGGCTGACCGGCTCGGACCGTCGTGGCCGAAACCCGCGGGCGGCCATACGAGAAGCTGGAATAGGACAGGCCATAGCCAAACGGATACAAGGCCTCGCCCCGGAAATAGCGGTAGGTGCGGTTGTCCATCGCATAGTCGCCGAAGGCCGGCAGGTCCTCGACCGAGCGGTAGACCGTCACCGGCAGCCGCCCGGCCGGGCTGAAGTCCCCGGCGATCAGGCGGGCGATCGCATCGCCGCCCTGGCCGCCCGGATACCAGGCCTCGACGATGGCCGGCAGGGTCCGGTCCGCCCATGCCACGCTGAGGGCGCTGCCGTTCATCAGGACCAGAATGACCGGCTTGCCGACCGCCGCGACCGCTTCCAGGACGCGCTGCTGGGCCGGGGGCAGATCGAGGCTCGTGCGGTCGCCACCGAGGAAGCCGGGGACCTGGACCCGCATCTCCTCGCCCTCGACCTCGTGGGTCAGGCCGGCGGCGAAGACCACGATGTCAGCCTCGCGCGCGGCCGCCACGGCCGACTGCAGGCCGGCGTTGGCGGGCGTGCTCCACATCAGGCGCTCGTCGCCCTGGTCCTGGCGCTGGAAGGCCTCGACCCGGATCGCATAGGTGCGACCGGCCTCCAGGGTGGCCGCTCCGGTGGCGATGGCAGGGCGCCAGTCGACGTCCCAGGCGTCCACCACCAAGGTCCCGTCGATCCAGATCCGGTAGCCACCATTGGCCACATAGCGGAAGCGGTGCTCGCCGGTTTCGGTGGGCCGGATGAAGCCAGTCCAGCGTGTCGCGCCGCTGCGCTGTTCGCCCTGCCAGCGTTCGGCGGCATTCGGGCTCACATCGGCCGAGAGCGGCGCGGCGTCCATCGCCGGCGAGGCAAACCGGGCCGCCGTCAGACCGGGGGTCGTGCAGGCGCTGTCCACGCACAGCACCGCTTCCGGCACCGGGGCCAGGGCGGGATCGATCAGACCGGAGCCCGCCACGACCGTCACCTGCGCCTCGGCAAAGCGACGGCGCAGCCCCTCGGCCAGGGTCACGGGATGCGACGGCGTGCCATTGTAGTTACCGACCAGCGGCTCGACGCTGTCGCCGTTCGGGCCGATCACCGCGATGCGGCGGGGCGGCGCGCGCAGGGGCAGCAGCCCGCCCTCGTTCTTCAGCAGCACGAGCAACTCCTCGGCCACCCGCAGGGCCACGGCGCGGTTCTCGTCCGTGTCGTTGTCCGCCGGCGTGATGGCCGGGAAGACCCGGGCGGGCGGATCGAACTGGCCCAGACGCATGCGGGCGGTGAACAGGCGGGTGAGGGCCACGTCCAGCTCGGCCTCTGTCATCAACCCCTGGCGGACAGCCCCGAGGATGTGGACGCTCTCTTCCGGCCCCCCGCAGATCAGATCCATCCCGGCGCGAAAGGCCACCGCCACGCCCTCTTCCGGGGTCGCGGTGTAGCCGTGCTCGTGCGCGCGGTAGATGTTGGCCACCGCGTCGCAGTCGGACACGACGTAGCCCTGAAAGCCCCAGTCCTTGCGCAGCACATCGCGCAGCAGGGGGGCGTTGGCGCAGGCCGGGGCCCCGTCGATGGCGTTGTAGGCGCACATGATTGACCCGGCCCCGCCCTCCATGATGGTCGCGCGGAAGGCGGGCAGATAGGTCTCGTGCAGATCGCGCGCGCTCGGCAGGATGTTGTCCCGATGCCGGCTGGGCTCCGGTCCGCTGTGGACCGCATAGTGTTTGGGCGTGGCGATGGTCCGGACGTAACCGCCGTCCTCGATCTCGAGCCCCTTCACGAAGGCGACCCCAAGCCGGGACGTCAGATGGGGGTCCTCGCCATAGGTCTCCTGACCCCGCCCCCAGCGTGGGTCGCGGAAGATGTTGATGTTGGGCGACCAGACCGTCAGGCCCGCGAACCAGTCGCTGCCACCGAACCGGTGGCGGCTTTCGACATGCTTGGCGCGAAATTCGGTGGAGATGATGTCGGCGACCTGGCCGATCAGGGGGGCGTTCCAGGTCGCGGCCATGCCGATCGCCTGGGGGAAGACGGTCGCCTCGCCCGCCCCGGCGACGCCGTGCAGGCCCTCGTTCCACCAGTTGTACTCGCGGATCCCGAGGCGGGGGACGGCCGTGGCGTCATTGACCAGCTGCGCCGCCTTCTCCTCCAGGGTCAGGCGCGAGACGAGATCGGCGGCGCGCACAGCGGCGCTCAGCGACAGGTCCCGGTAGGGCGGCGTCTCCCGGGCCACGGTCGGGCCGCCCGCCCATTCCTGGGCCAGGGCCGGCGCGCCTGTCAGGGCCAGGGCGAAGGCCATCGCCAGGGCCGGGACCCCGCCACGCCGCCCGCAGCGTGAAGGCCTCCCGTCTGTCCGGCTCATGGTCAGCGCACCTGCACCACGGCGACGGCGAGGGGCGGGAGATCGACGGTGACCTCGCCGTTCAGCACGCGAACGGCCAACGAAGCCGGCTGGACGTCGGTGGGCCGGTCGAAACTGTTGTGGCTGTCCACCGCCGGTGCCGTGAGGATGCGGCCGACAGCGCCGGGGCCGGCACCGGCCACGCGGGTGGTGAAGGTCCGCGGGCTCCGGGGATCGACGTTCACCAGCGACAGCCAGAGCCGGCCCTCGCTGTCGCGTGCCGCCACGGCGTCCACCCCCGGCAGGCTGATGTCCTCGAACGTATAGGCCCCCGCGTCGAAGGTTGAGGCGGCCAGCGACGCGCCCTGGAAGGGCACGTACATCTCGTAGACATGGTAGGTCGGCGTCAGCACCATCTGCGGACCGTCGGTCAGGATCATGGCCTGCAGGACATTCGCCATCTGGGCGATGTTGGTCCCGCGCACGCGGTCGGCGTGACGCATGAAGATGTTCAGGTTCAGGGCCGCGATCACGGCGTCGCGCATGGTGTTCTGCTGCTGCAGGAAGCTGGGGTTGCTGCCCGGCATCGGATCGGCCCACAGCCCCCATTCATCCACGAACAGGGCCAGCTTTTTCTCGGGATCGTAGCGGTCCATGATGGCGGTCTGGGTCGTGATCCAGCCCTCCATCTTCAGCGTCGCCCGGATGGCCTTGGCGTATTCATCCTCGCCGAAGCCGACGCTGGGGCCCTTGGCCTCCCAGCTGTTGGGGATGGTGTAGCCGTGCAGGGATACGCCCTCGATGTTCCAGCTCCAGACCCTGTCCTTCCAGGCCTGCATCACCGCTTCGGTATAGTCCTCATTGCCGCTGTCCCAGCCCACGGCGACGCGCTGCATGGCGTTCTCGCCGGTCTGCGCCCGGTTCAGATTGCGCGAGTAGATGGCGAACTGCTTCATCTTCTCGACGTAGTGCTCGGGCGACATGGCACCGCCGCAGCCCCAGTTCTCGTTTCCGAGGCCAAGGTATTTGATCCGGTAGGGTTCGGGGTGGCCGTTGGCCGCCCGCTCCTGCGCCAGGGCGGTCGGCTGGTCGGCGGTCAGATATTCCAGCCAGTCGGCCGCCTCCTGCACCGTGCCCGAGCCGACATTGACCGACAGGAAGACCTCGGCCCCGACCTGGTCGGCGAAATCCATGAACTCATGCGTGCCGAAGCTGTTGGGCTCGATCACATTGCCCCAGCTGGCGTTCAGCCGGTGGCGGCGCTCTGAGGCCGGGCCGACGCCGTCGCGCCAGTGGTATTCGTCGGCGAAACAGCCGCCGGGCCAGCGGACGTTGGGCACCTTGATCGCGCGCAGGGCCTCGACGACATCGCTGCGGATGCCCCGGACATTGGGAATGGGCGAGTCCGGACCGACCCAGACGCCGCCGTAGATGCCGGTGCCCAGATGCTCCGCAAACTGGCCGAAGATGTTGGGATTGATGGTCGGCCCGTCCGGGCTCGCGGCGACCTCGACCACGACCGGCGCCCGGGGAGTTTGGGCCGCCGCGGGCAGGGCGCTGGCTGCCAGCATCACAGCGGCCGCGCAGACGCTGCGCCATTTGGGCGTTGATTGTGCCATTCGCTTCACTCCCCGTACGTTTTTCGGATCGACCCGGCTCAAAGGATTTTCCGGGCCAGTCCTTTGACAAGAGATTGTCAGACAATTGATCGCCTGCCTATCTCCTGCAAATATCGATTTGCACCGAGGATCGATCATGCACCGTTTGAAACACCGGCCCGGGCTGCTGCCCGGGGGCTTCGCGATCGTTCTGGCATTCGCGCTGGCGTTGTGGCCCGGTCCGGTCCCGGCTCAGACGGACCCCCTGGCCCCGACCGGCCGGTGGAGTGCGAACACCCGGGGCTCGGCACCGCTGCCGCCGATGGGCTGGAACAGCTGGAACGCCTTCTACAGCGATATCGACGAGGAGAAGGTCCTGGCCTCGGCCACAATCCTTGTCGACAGCGGCCTGGCGGCGATGGGCTATCGCCATGTGAACATCGATGACGGCTGGTGGCTGAAGCGACGCCAGCCCGACGGGCGGATGGTGATCCGGACCGACAAGTTTCCCTCCGCCGCCATCGGCCCCGGGGACCACACCAGCTTTCGGCCCCTGACGGACCGGCTGCATGCGATGGGGCTGAGGGCCGGGATTTATTCCGACATCGGCCGCAACTCCTGTGGCCAGGTCTACACGCCCAACCTCGCCAACCAGCCGGAAGGCACGATCGCGGAACGCGAGGTGGGGCTGTACGGTCACGTTGATCAGGACATCGAACTGTATTTCGCCGAGTGGGGCTTTGACCTGATCAAGGTCGACGGCTGCGGCATCCGCGGCCTGTCGGCAGAGACGGACCATGTCCGCAGTGGCAACTACCGCGAATTCGCGCCCCTGATCGACATGAACACGCTGGGGCGGACCGATATCGCGGCCGTGCAGGCGTTGTACACCGAAGTGGGTGAGGCCCTGCACCGCCACAATCCGGACGGGGACTATCTGTTTTCGGTCTGTCTGTGGGGCTCGTCCAATGTGCGCGCCTGGGGCAAGAACCTCGGCAATATCTCGCGCACCAGCGACGATATCACCCCGCAGTGGACGCGGATGCTGACCAATCTGGACACGGTCTCGACGCGGGCCCTGTATGCCGGGCCGGGCGCGTGGAACGACCCCGACATGCTGTTCGTGGGCTCGGGCGATTTTGACGCGGATCACATGACCGAGGCGAGATCCCATTTCGCGCTCTGGGCCATCATGAATGCGCCCCTCATCATCGGCTTCGATCTGCGCAAGGCGACGCCGGAGCAGCTGGCGCTGTTCGGCAATCCCGGCCTCGTCGCGCTGAACCAGGATCCGGCCGGACATCAGGCGGTTCCGGCCTATCAGTCTGGCGACCTGCAGATCTTCGTCAAGACCCTGGCCAACGGCGAGAAGGGCGTGGTGATCGTCAATCGTGGGCTGGCCCCGATCGACGCCCAGCTCTCGGCTGGCCATCTCAAGTTCCGTGGCGACGCCGAGGTGACCCTGACGGATCTCTGGAGCGGAGATCGGCAAACGTTCATCGGCGAACTGCCCGTCCGGCTGGAGCCCCGTGAGACCCTCGTGTTCCGTGCCACGGGCGCACGGACACTACCCGGCGGGCTCTATGTCTCCGAGCAACCCGGTGACGTGAACCCGGCCGAGGACGGCGTAACGACGCCCCGGCACGACCCGGCCATCCACCGGGGTGTGATCGGCTGGCAGGGCACACGGGGGTCTGGAGAGCATCCCCAGTACGGCGGCTTCGGCGGGGCACAGGCGGATCGGTCCCCCTTCGGCGAGCCGCTCCGGATTGCCGGCACACGGTTCGACACCGGCATAGGAACTCTGGCCAACTCCCGGATTGAGGTCCGCAATCGGGGCTACGCTCGCTTCGCTGCAAACGTGGGGATCGACGACAGCGCCGGCCCGGGCGAGCGGTCGGTGACCTTCTTCGTCTATGGCGACGGAAGGCTTCTCGCGCACTCCGGGCCGCAGCCGTTCGGCGCGCCACCCCAGCCAATGGAGGTCGATATCCGGGGTTTCGCCCTCATCGAACTGGTCGTCCGGTCGGATGCCAATGCTCTTGAGCCGCTCCCGGTGGTCTGGGGCGATGCGGCGCTGCTCCGCTGGGACCGGAACGGGGGAGGGACCTCGGCTCGAGGCGGTTCGGGACTCTGAGACGGTTTTTCGCCTGATCGGTCCGGGCACTGGCGCGTCCGTCGGAGCGGCGGGCCGGGCCGTGCGTTAGGCGTCCTGAACCTTCGCCGGAGACGACCATGAGCCAGACCCTCAAGACGACCTTTGCCACGCGCCGCGACGCCGAACTGGCCGTGGAGCGTCTCGTTCAGGAACATGGTGTCGAGCGATCCGACATCTTCGTCGCCCCCGAAGGTGAGCAAAACTCGGTGGGCGAGGCGATCTCCGGCTCGGATCGCCCCTCAGCCTCGCCAGGTCAGCCCGCAAGGTCCGACGGAGCGCTGAACGGCCGGATCGAGGTGTCTGTTGATCTGGAGGACGACGAACTGGCTACCAAGGTCGCAAGCGCGTTTCGGGAAATGAGCGGAACGGACGCCTGACGGGGGTTGCCGTCAGGGCGCTCAGCCTGCGTGACGACGAGGGCCGCGACCGGCGAGGCGCTCCAGACCGTCGATGAAGAGCGCATGGCTCTCCAGCCCGTGGTCGGGCCCGACCGCGATCGCCAGATCGGCCGCCTCGACGGACAGGGCCCGGACCTCCTCTGCGCGTGACGGGCCCAGTGGCGCGAGACTTCGCGCGCGGGCACGGACCAGCACAAGCGCGGCCGCCGGATAGCGGCCCTCGAGTCGCGACACCCAGAGCGGGACCGCATCGCCTGTGCCGCGGAACTCATCCGCCCGCGCCGTGACCATGGCGGCGGCTTCCCGCAGCGCCGGCCAGTCCATCAGAAAGGCCAGCCCGCGCGTGGCGTCGCTGTGGCCGGCGGCCAGGGCGTGGGCCCGGTCGAGCGCCTCGACATCGTCGAAGTCCGCCAGCCGGGAGACGAAATCACGCAGCGGAGCCGGGTCCAGCGTCCGGGTAAAGACGGCCCACCGGGCCGTCTGGGCGTCGCCGCTCCGGCCCTCGGCCTCCAGCACGGCGATTTCCGCCGCGTCCCACAGCGGAGAGGGCTCGGCGGCCGCGTCCTTTCGATCCCCGCGTCGGGCGGTCCCGGAGCGCGGGCGGCTCGCGTCCAGCGCGGCCCTCGCCGGCCCGGCCAGACCGGCAAGGGCCAAACGCCGCGCGATCTCGGCCCCAACATCCGGTCTCGTCTGGTCCTCATCCGGCCATGTGCGGGCCCAGGCCAGGGCATTGCCGGCGCGATCCGCCAGCTTGCGGACGACGAGGGCCCGGCGGCCGCCCGGCCTTGCCCGTCCAATGGTTAGCAGGTCCAGCAGACGACGGGCGACGGGAGGGCTCAGGCCCGGAGCTGCGCGGCCAACCCAGACCGCCCACTCCGACAGGCGGGTCTCGACCGCGTCCGCCAGAACGGGGGCGGCGTCGTCCGGTCCCACGGCCGACGCGATTGTGGCCAGATCATCGGCAGCCTCGAGAAACAGCAGCGAAAGTTCCCCCTTGGGGTCCTTGACCCGTGCGTCCAGCCCGGGCTTCAGATCGAGCCAAGCGACCAAAGAGGCGAGGGCACCCCCGGGATCCTCCGCCGACAGCCGGTCGACGATGGCCCGGCGATGCACATCAAGGTCGGCTATCAGCTCCGGGCGCTTGCGCCACGACACGCGCGTCCGGCTCGCCGCGAGCGCCGCCAGTCGCTTGTCGATCTCCAGCGCCAGCTCGACCGCCCCGACCTCGGCCGCGAGTTCCAGCTTCAGCTTCCGCTTCAGATTCATGTCGCCGACGGTCGCTTCCATGAGCAGTGCGGACAGACGCTCCGCGCCCAGCGCGGCGAGATTGGCCTGTGACAGGGTTTTCCGCGCGGGTGTCGGTCGTTTGGCCATGGGGCATCAACGCGAGCCCGCCAGACAGGTCAACCGCTGGCGCGGCACTTGGCGGGCTCAGCATCTCCCCCCGCTAGAGGATAACGCGGTGGGCTGTACATCAGCCTGGACGACCCCAGGGAGCGGGGGATCGAGCGGCGGAACCGCGTGGCATAACGCCGCGATTCCAAGGCGCGGGCGGGAGTCGCAAGGCCGGGGGAAGCCGTGGAAGCCTTTGTATTACTGGCGATTCCGTCGGGCAGACGCTTCGCATCTCGAAGCGCCGGTAGGAGATCATTAGCCCTGCTGCATAGGAACGTCTTATCCATCGTGAGGTCAAGAGACCCGCCAACGAACGGGGGAACTTGGATCCCCTATGGCCGGGGATCGATCATGCTTGGATTCATCAACAGCGGACATGCAGCCGTGGTCCTCGCGGCGCTAAGTCGATCGCTGGCGATCATCGAGTTCGATCCCAAGGGCAAGATTCTGACTGCGAACGAGAATTTCTGCACGACGATGGGCTACACGCTGTCGGAGATCCAGGGCCAGCACCACAGTCTGTTCGTGGACCCTCAGGAGGTCCGAGGCCCCGACTACGCGGCCTTCTGGGCCAAGCTCGGCCGGGGCGAGTTCGATCAGCGCCAGTACCGCCGCATCGGCAAGGGGGGACGGGAGGTCTGGATCGAGGCCTCCTACAATCCCGTCCAGAATGCCAGTGGCAAGGTGCTCAAGGTCGTCAAGGTAGCCTCGGACATCACAGCGACCCAGGCGCGGAACGTCGATTTCGAAGGCAAGATGGCCGCCGTTTCCCGTGCCCAGGCCGTAATCGAGTTCACGCCCGCCGGCGAGATTTTGACCGCGAACGAGAACTTCCTCGGTGCGCTCGGCTACACGCTCGACGAGGTCCGCGGGCGTCATCACAGGATGTTCGTCGAACCCGGCGAAGCCGGTTCGGCCGAATACGCCGAGTTCTGGCGAAAGCTGAACAGCGGGGAGTATGTCGCCGCAGAGTTCAGGCGGATCTCGAAGTCTGGTGAGGAGGTCTGGATCCAGGCCTCCTACAATCCGATCTTCGACTCCGACGGCAAGGTCACCAAGGTGGTGAAATTCGCCACCGACGTTACCGGTCGCGTCAAGGCTGTGGGGGAAATCGCCACCGGACTGTCCGAGCTTGCGGGCAACAATCTTCAATACCGGATCGAGCGCCCGGTCGAGGCGGCCTTCGAGAAGGTGCGCACAGACTTCAACGCCGCCATGTCGACCCTGGACGAAACCATGACTGCGGTCGCCGCCACGACGACCAGCGTCGGCACCGGCGCGACCGAGATCGCCCAGGCCTCCGACGACCTGTCGCGGCGGACCGAGCAGCAGGCCGCCAGCCTTGAGCAGACCGCCGCCGCCCTCGACGAGATCACCGCGACCGTGAAACGCAGCGCCGAGGGGGCCAGCCTGGCCTCAACGGCGGCCTCCAATGCCCGGACCGGGGCGACCCGCTCCGGTGCCGTCGTCCAGGAGGCCGTGGCCGCCATGGGCGAGATCGAGGCGAGCTCGCGGGAGATCACCCAGATCATCGGCGTCATCGACGAGATCGCTTTCCAGACCAACCTTCTGGCCCTGAACGCCGGAGTCGAGGCCGCTCGCGCCGGTGAGGCCGGCCGGGGCTTCGCGGTCGTCGCCTCCGAGGTCCGGGCTCTCGCCCAGCGCTCGGCCGAAGCGGCCAAGGAGATCAAGGGTCTGATCTCCTCCTCAACCGCACAGGTCAGCAAGGGCGTGAAACTCGTAGGCGAGACGGGCGAGGCGCTGGTCGGCATTGTCGCCATGGTCTCCGAGATCGATTCCCTCATCTCCGAGATTGCGGTCTCTGCCAATGAGCAATCCACGGCCGTGTCAGAGGTCAATACTGCCATCAATCAGATGGACCAGGTGACCCAGCAGAACGCCGCCATGGTCGAGGAGGCGACAGCCGCAGCCAACAGCCTTAGCAATGAGGCGATCGAGTTGACGTCACTGGTCGGCCGGTTCCAGACCAGCGCTGGCGGGACCCGGTCACGGCGACTGGAGCTTGTCCGCCCCGGACGGCACACTCCGGCCGCCAACCCGGTTGCCGTAGACCGTGCTCGTCTTCAGAGGGCCGTCAGCGGCGGCGCGCCGGTCGCGGACTGGGAAGCGTTCTGAGCGCGGGCAGCGCAATCCCGTTCCTGCCGTTCAACACCAGCAGCACCAACCCGGCCGCGATGTTCAGACACAGGGCCGGAAACAGCATCGGCAGGATATCGCTGCCGGTGGCCTGTTTGATCGCGGGCACGACGGACTGGGCGACGAAACCGCCGAGATTGCCGATCGAGTTGATGGCGGCGATGCCGGCGGCGGCACCCGCGCCGCGCAGGAACATCGGCGGCAGGCTCCAGAACACCGGCTGGGCGGCGAAGATGGCCGGGGCGGCGATGCACAGCAGGGTGAATTGAGCGACCGGTCCGGGCACAAGCACGCTCAGGACCAGACAGGCGGCTCCAACCAGGGCCGGCCCGGCGATATGCCAGGCGCTAGCCCCGACGCGGGCCGCGTGGCGCGGCAGCCACCACAGCGCCAGACCCACCAGAATCCACGGAATGACGTTCAGCAGGCCGTTGACGGTGTTCGACACGCCGAAACCCTGGACCACGGTGGGGAGCCAGTAGCTGAGGCCATAGGCGGCCAGCGGAAATCCCACATACATCAGGGCCAGCAGCAGCACCCGGCGATCCAGCATGGCGCGCCAGGCCGAGGCGTGGCCGGGCTCGGGGCTGGCGTCCGCCTCCGCCTGCAGGGTTCCGGCGATCCACGCCTTCTGCCCCGCCGTCAACCAGGGTGCCTGATCCGGCCCGTTGGGCAGCCGCAACAGGACATAAGGGGCCAGCGCCACGGCGGGGATTCCGGTGGCGATGAAGACCCACTGCCAGCCCGCGAGCCCCAACAGGCCGTCGAGATCGAGCAGGGCCCCGCCGATCAGGGCTCCGACCGCATTGGCCACGGCACTGGCGATCATGAAGGCCCCGATCATCCGCCCCCGATGGCTCTGGGGGTACCACAGGGTCAGCACATAGAGGACGCCGGGAAAGAACCCGGCCTCGGCCGCCCCCAGCAGGAAGCGGAGGATGTAGAACATGGCCGGGCTGTCGGTGAATCCCAGCCCGATGGTGATCAGGCCCCAGGTGGCCATGATGCGCGTGAACCAGACCCGGGCACCGACCTTGGCCAGCACCAGATTGGCGGGGGCCTCGAACAGGAAATAGCCGATGAAGAACAGCCCGGCCCCCAGGCCGTAGACCGCCTCGCTCATCCCCAGCGCATCGGCCATCTGCAGCTTGGCGTAGGACACGTTCTGCCGGTCGATATAGGCGATCAGATACATCAGGCAGAACAGCGGCATCAGCCGCGCCGTGATCCGCCTCAGCGTTGCCGGCCCCACATCCTCGGTCATTTGCTTTCCCCCAGTCCCATTGTTGATGGGCTTGCCGGCGATCCCGGCTTTGCGACGGCCCCGCCCTGGCTTAGGGGTAATCCACCCGCGTTGACAACGCTGTCAGAGATTTTGCCATGCTGCTGAAACGGCTCCGTCTTGCTCTGGCCACCGGCCTGATCGGCCTTGCCGTGTCCATCGGCGGGGGCGTCACCGCCCAGGCGGTCGATGCCCCATCCCCGCGCGTCCGCGCTCTGCTGGAGCGCATGACCCTGGACGAAAAGATCGGTCAGCTGAACCAGATCCCCGGCGGCCGCCAGCGCGCCCTGAACTCACGGCTGGACGCAGCGGCCCTTGAGCGGGTGCGTCGCGGCGAGATCGGCTCCTTCCTGCACGTTGCCGGCGCGGCCCAGATCCGCGAGTTGCAACGCATCGCCGTCGAAGAGTCGCGGCTCGGCATCCCCCTCCTGTTCGGCATGGATGTGGTGCACGGGTACCGGACCCTGTTCCCCGTGCCGCTCGCCCTGGCCGCAAGCTGGGACCCGGGGCTGATGGAGCAGACGGCGCGGGTGGCTGCGGTCGAGGCTACGGCCGCCGGGCTGAACTGGACCTTCTCGCCCATGGTCGACATCGCCCGCGATCCCCGCTGGGGTCGGGTGGTCGAGGGGCCGGGCGAGGACCCCTATCTGGGCTCGATCCTGGCGACGGCCCAGGTGCGCGGCTACCAAGGCACCTCGCTGGCTGACCCCGGCTCCATCCTCGCCACCGCCAAGCATTTCGTCGGCTATGGCGCGGCCGAGGGCGGGCGCGACTACGACAGCGCCGACATCTCCGACCGCACCCTGCACGAGGTCTATCTGCCACCCTTTTATGCGGCCGCCAGTGCAGGGGCGGGATCGATGATGACCGCCTTCAACGACATTGGCGGCGTGCCCCTGACGGCCCATCCGGCGCTGGTCCGGGGCCTGCTGCGCGAGCAGTGGGGCTATCAGGGCCTGATCGTCAGCGACTGGAACGCTATCCCCGAACTGCTCAATCATGGGGTGGCCGCGACGCCGCAAGAGGCCGGAGCTCTGGCCCTGCGGGGCGGTGTCGACATGGACATGGCGGGCAATCTTTATTCGGCGCACCTGAAGGGCGCGGTCGAGGCCGACCCGACCCTGCTACCGCTCCTGGATCAGGCGGTCATCGCGGTCCTCACTGCCAAGGAGCGCCTCGGCCTGTTCGCCGCTCCTTATGCCCGCGCCGATCCCGCCCGCGAGGCTGCGGCCATGCTGACGCCCGAGCACCGCGCACTCGCCCGCGAGGCCGCCCGCCGATCCATCGTCCTGCTGAAGAACGAGGGCGACCTGCTGCCGCTCGCCACCACTGCCCGACGCATTGCCATCATCGGGGCCCTGGCCGAGGACGCCAACTCCTCGCTCGGCAGCTGGCGCGCCCAGGGCAAGGTCGAGGATGTGCGACCGCTCATCCCCGCCCTGCGCGAGGCCCTGCCGCAGGCCACCTTCACCTATGCCCAGGGCTACCGTCCCGAGGCGGCCCCGACGATCGCCGTCACCGCCGCGGGCGAAGGGGCCCAGGGCGTGCGCGAGGTCTCCGATGCGGAGGCACTGGCCGAGGCCGTCGCGACCGCGAATGCGGCCGACCTTGTGCTGCTAGTGGTGGGCGAGCATTTCGACCGTTCGGGCGAGGCGCGCAGCTATACCGACATCGGCCTCAGCGCCGCCCAGGACGCCCTTGCCGCCGCCGTGCTCGACACGGGCAAGCCGGTGGTCGTGATTCTCATGAACGGCCGACCGCTGGCCATTCCTGAACTGGCCCGGCGGGCACCGGCGATTCTCGAGACCTGGTTTCTGGGCGTCGAATCCGGCCCGGCCATCGCCGACATCCTGACAGGCCGTGCCTCACCCGGCGGTCGCCTGCCGACCGGCTTCCCGCGCGCCAGCGGGGCCGCGCCCCTGACCTACGCCCACCTCCCGACCGGGCGACCGGCCTCCGAGGATCTGGCGCGCGACACCGCCCGCTATCGCGATCAGCCGATCACGCCCCTGTTCGCCTTCGGGCACGGCCTCAGCTACGGCCGGTTCGACTATTCCGACCTGCGGCTGAGCCAGACCGAGGTCGCGCCTGATGGCCGCGTCGAGATCAGCGTGACCGTCCGCAACACTTCCAGTGTCGCGGCCGATGAGGTGGTCCAGCTCTATGTCCGCGATCCAGTCGCCGCCATCGCCCGACCGGTGCAGGAACTGCGCGGCTTTCGCCGGGTCGCCTTCGCGCCGGGTGAGGCGAAGCGGATACGCTTTATCCTCACTCCCGCCCAGGTCGCCTTGTGGAGCGAGGACGGCTGGCGCATCACGTCGGGTGAAATCCAGGTCATGGTCGGGGCTTCATCGGCCGATATCCGGGCACGGACCGCCTTTACCGTCACATCGGACGGCGTCAGCGCCATCCCCGCTGCCGCCATCCCCACGTCGTCTTCCGAGGAGCCTGTGTCTTGAGCCTGTCGCGCCGCACCGTCATCACCGGGGCCGCCGCCCTGTCCGCCACTGCCTGCCAGAGCGTTGCCATGACGGAACCTGCAACCGCCTTTCCCACGGTCGGCCACATCATCCGAGACGACCCCGCTCTTGACCGCCTGATCGCACCCGACGCCCGGATCGAGAAGCTGGCCGAGGGCTTCACCTGGTCCGAGGGACCGGTGTGGATCGCCGACGGGGCCTATCTGCTGTTCAGCGATGTGCCCCAGAACCGGATCCATCGCTGGTCCGAGGCCGACGGTGCCTCCGTCTTCCTCTCGCCTTCGGGGTACGATGGCCCGGACGGGTCGGCCTTCCGGGAGCCTGGCTCGAACGGTCTGATCGCCGGTCCGCCCGGATCGATCCTGATGGCCGACCATGGCAACCGCGCCATCGCGCGGGTCGATCTGGCCACGCGCGCCAAGACCCTGCTGGCGACCCGCTACGACGGCAAGCGGTTCAACTCGCCCAACGACCTGGTCCAGGCCCGCAGCGGCGCGATCTTCTTCACCGACCCGCCCTACGGCCTGAAGGACATGAACGAGTTGCCGCTGAAGGAACAGCCGCACAACGGCGTCTATCGACTGGACCCCGACGGCACCGTGTCCCTGCTGGTCGATGACCTGACCTTCCCCAATGGCGTGGCCCTGTCGCCCGACCAGCGCACCTTGTACGTGGCGGTATCCGATCCGCAGCGTGCCGTGATCATGGCCTATGATCTGGGGCGTGCGGGCGAGGCCTCGAGTGGTCGGGTGCTCCACGACTTCACCGCCAAGGTAGGGGCCTCCGGGCCCGGCCTGCCGGACGGTCTGGCTGTCGATGTCGAGGGTCACCTGTTTGCGACCGGACCGGGCGGCGTTCACGTGCTGACGCCCGAAGGCCGGGCGCTGGGTCGCATCGATACGGGAACGGCGGCTGCCAACTGCAAGTTGGGTGAGGACGGACGAACCCTGTTCATCACGTCCGGGCCCTTTCTTGCGAGGCTGCGAACGCGAACACGCGGCTGAGCCCCGCTCACCGCGGGCCCCGCCGCCATCCTCGCTCCGTTCGCCAATGGTCTGCATAGTGACCTGCCGATGTCACAGCCCGCTCAGCCGGTCGGTTGCCGACGCAAGAACAGTACCGCGGCGGCTGTGACCAGCATGATGCCGGCGAGACTGGTGGCATAGGCCGCGCCGACGAAGAAGGGCAGCCAGGGCAGGTCGACGGCGGCGAAATTGCGCACCAGCAACAGGATGACACTGCCGACATAACCGGAGGCGTCGGCAACATAGATCAGGAAACCGGCGGTCGCGACCGTGCCCGACCAGGCGATCATGCGGTCGAACAGCATCGCGTTGAAGGGGGTGTAGGCGAGATAGAGGCCCGCGCCGCTGGCGATCATCCAGGCGATCGGGGACAGGAGCTGGTGCTGGAACGCCAGGGTCGAGGCTCCCAGCAGGACAAACCCCGCCAGAATCACCCCGTGCATGAGCAGCAGGGCCCGGCCGTTGTTCCTGACCGCGATCAGTACGCCCATGGAGACCAGAGACAACGCCGCGACCGGGCCCTCGCTGGCGGTAAAGACCGAGGCGGCGTCGCCGTAGCCGAGGGCGCGCCAGATCTCGGCGGCGAAGTTGTCCCTCAGGTCGCGGAAGGCCGTCAGCATCACATAGGCGGCGACCAGCAGGACCAGAACCGGCCAGTGGGCGGCCAGGAAGGCGGTTCGCTCCCGGGCCATCATGGGCCGGCGGGCCACGCGCTCGGCCTCGTCGGCGGCGCTCGGCGGGGGCAGGGCGGCCAGGGCCAGAACCGACAGCGCCAGCAGGGGCATGAAGACGACCCCGGTCGCCGCCGGCATCCAGAACGGGCTGATGTGGGCGACATCCATCAGCGCCTTGCCGATGGATTTGACCACGCCGGACGACAGGATGAAGCTGGCGCACAGGATGGCCCCCAACACCTCGCTGGTGCGCCGTCCCTCCATGAAGCCGAACACCAGACCCCAGATCAGGCCCAGCGGCAGGCCGTTCAGGAACAGGGCCGCGACATTCCAAGGTGCCGGCACGACGGCAAAGAACACCAGAGCCAGCCATGACAGGCCGATCAGCACCACGATGGCGGCCGCGCGTCGCTCGGGCCGCATCTCCGCGATCACCTTGACCCCGATCAGCTTGGACAGGGCGTAGCCGGCGACCTGGGCAACTACCAGGGCGACCTTGTAGTCGAGAACGAAATCCCAGCCGGGGACGACGTCGAAGGTCGCGGCCGTGAAGGGTTTGCGGAAGGCGTACATGGAAAAATAGGCACAGAACCCGGCCAGTCCCGCGAAAAGCACGAACACTACCGGGTTGGCGCGCGCCAGCCAGAACCGCAGCCGTTCCATCACGTGTCTTGCCCCTGTTACGTCTCCGTGGTCTAGACCAGACGTACGACGGCTGGATGACGAGAAACCGGTATGCAATCAGCGACGGGCGACGCCATGCCCATCGAACGGGTCACAACGTGACGGCGTCCTATGACGTCGCCGTGGTGGGGGCCGGGATCGTCGGTCTGGCCACTGCCCTGGCGGCCGCGCGTCGGGGCCTGTCTGTGGTCGTGATCGACCGCGATGCCCAGGCCAACGGCGCCTCGATCCGCAACTTCGGCTTCGTGACCGTCACCGGCCAGCCGCGCGGACAGATCTGGAACCGGGCGCGCCGCAGCCGCGACGTCTGGGCCGAGGTCGCGGCCGAGGCGGACATCGCGGTCCTGCAACAAGGGCTGTGGCTGCCCGTGCGCCGCCCCGAGGCCCTGGCCGTGCTGGATGCTTTCATGATGACGGAGATGGGCGAGGGTTGCCGGCTGTTGTCGCGCGACGAGGCGCTTGCCCGCGCGCCCGAGCTCACCGGCCCTCAGACGGTCGGGGCGCTGTGGAGCCCGCATGAGCTGCGGGTGGATTCCCGCACCGCCATTCCTCGCCTCGCCGCCTGGTTGGGTGCGCGCTTCGGCGTGGTCTTCCTGCGCCAGACGGCGGTCCATTCGATCGAGCCACCGCGCATCCAGACTGCGCGCGGCGTGGTTGAGGCCGGATCGGTGGTCGTCTGTCCGGGCGACGATTTCGCCAGCCTGTATCCCGAGCATCTGATCGACGCGGGTTTGATGCGCAGCAAGCTGCAGATGATGCGGCTGGCGTCGCCGGGCTTCGCGCTGCCGTCTCCGGTGATGTCGGATCTCGGTCTGGTCCGCTACGAAGGCTATGCCGACCTCCCGCAGGCCGCCGCCCTGAAGGCCCGGTTGGAAGACGAGCAGGGTACAGCCCTGGCCAACGGGGTCCATCTGATCGCGGTGCAGGACGCTGACGGAGCCCTGGTGGTGGGCGACAGCCACCATGACGCCGCCACCCCGGACCCCTTCGCCAGCGAGGCGGTGGAGCGGCTGATTTTGGACGAGTGGCGCGCCGCCACCGGCCGGGAGGCCCCGCCGGTCCAGGACCGCTGGATCGGCACCTATGCGCGAGGGCAGGAGGGCAGTTTGATTGCCGCGCCGGATCCGCGCGTGCGTCTGGCCCTGATCACCGCCGGCAACGGTGCCTCCACCGCCTTCGCTTTCGCCGAGGAAGTGATCGCCGATCTATTTGAGGAGACGACACCATGACCCAGATCCGCAAAGCGTTCGACATGGTCGTGTTCGACTGGGCCGGGACCATGATCGATTTCGGCAGCCGGGCCCCGGTGCTGGCCCTGGTCGAGGCCTTCGCCGCCCACGGCGTGACGGTCGGTGAGGCCGAGGCCCGACGCGATATGGGCCGGGCCAAGGCCGACCATGTCCGGGCGATGTTCGACCAGCCCCGCATCGCCGCAGACTGGCGCTCGACCACCGGATCCGCTCCGGACCCGGCGGCGGTCGAACAGGTGATGGCAGCGCTGCAGGCGCCGATGATCCGGCTGGCGGAAGAGACCGCCGACCTGATCCCCGGCGCGGCCCAGACCGTCCGTCACCTGCGCCGGGATGGGCTGAAGATCGGATCGTGTACCGGCTATACCCGCGAGATGATGCAGTCGGTTCTGCCCCGGGCGGCGGCCCAGGGCTATGCGCCGGACGGCGTGGTCTGCGCCCACGAAACGCCGCAGGGCCGGCCATCGCCCCAGATGATCTACAAGGCCTGTCTGGATCTGGACGTCTGGCCGCTGTCGCGGGTGGTCAAGGTCGACGACGCCGAGGTCGGCATGACCGAGGGGCGCAATGCGGGCTGTTTCACCGTGGGGGTCGCCGCGTCCGGCAATATGATCGGGCTGAAGGCCGACGCCTTGGCCGATCTGGACAGCGAGGCTCGCCGGACCCTGCTGGCCGACGCCGGCGATCGCCTGCGGGCGGCGGGGGCCGATCTGGTCATCGACACCGTCGCCGATCTGATCCCCGCCCTCGAGGCCGAGGCGGCCCGGCGTGGCTGATCAGGGGCGCGCGACCAGTCCCAGCAGAAGATCGCGATAGGAATCCAGGGGCGCGAGGGTGATGCCCTCGACCTTGCCCAGTTCGTCGTAGCGCCGCAGCCGGACGGCCGGCTCGAAATGGGGGGTGGACTTCGAACGCTTCGGCCTCCACCGCCGACATTGCCCCCCCCTGTAAGGCGAGGCTCTGGCGTGAGGCCGGGCTGAGGGCGTCGGCATAGCCGGGCTCGCGGGTTGCCAGATAGCGTTTGGCCTCGACATGAAGCCGCACCGGTTCGGTGACGTCCGGACCGAAGCCCTGCGCCAGCCAGGCCGCGCCGATCCGCTCGTGCAGGGCGTCCACGCCCCGGTCCGCCGCATCCTGTCCCTGCTTCTGCAGCAGGTGGCCGATGTCGTGCAGCAGGGCGGCGGCCACCAGGCTGTCCGGCTCGTTGGCGTCCCGCGCGTGGTGGGCGGTCTGCAGGGCGTGATCCAGTTGCGTCACCGCCTCGCCATAGTGGTCGCCGCCCGACCGCTCGAGCAGCTGCAGGATCGAAGCCACAAATGGTTCGGGGGACATGGCGCGGGTCATGGTCTAGTCCAAACACGAAATCCCAAGAGCGTCCAGCCAAGCCTGTGTGACAGACGGTGCCCAACGGAACTCGGAGCTACATGGCCCAAGTGGTGCAGTTGAGGGCCGCAGAGAGTGGGGCCCGGGCAACCAGGTGAGGGTCCCGACCCTTTAATGGTATAGACCATATCGACACCCACAGAAACGACCCGCAACCCGAATGGCGAATTCTATCCCCGCACCGAGGGCCGAGGGCCTGCACTACCTGGGCCTGCGCGATGATATCGCCCGGCGCATCGCGACCGGTCTGCTGGGACCCGGCGACAGGCTGCCCGCCGAGCGTCGTCTGCAGGCCGATCTGGGGATCGCGCGCGGCACCATCCGCGAGGGCCTGTTTCAGCTTGAGGCCGAGGGGGCGATCTATCGGCGGGACCGGAGCGGCTGGTATGTTTCACCGCCGCCGGTGGTTTACGACCCGACCCGTTGGGAAGGCTTCATCTCCTATGTGGAGGCCCAGGGGCGCCGTCCGGCAACCGAGACGATCTCGGCCGAGTTGATCGTCGCCGATCCGCTGCTGGCCGGGGTGTTCGGCCGGCCCGTTGGCGCACCGCTCTACCGGATCCGCCGCCGCCGCTATGTCGACGATCGCGCCGTGCTGGTGGAGCGGATCGTGATCGACGCCGCGCTCGCGCCGGATCTGCTCAGCCACTCCCTGGACCAGTCGCTGACGGACATCCTCAAAAGCGTCTACGGCCTGTCAGTCGCCCGCAACCAGGTCAGTATGCGGCCCTGTGCCCTGACGGGCGAAGACGCTGCGGCGCTCGGCGTCAAATCGGGTCTGCCGGGCCTGCATGTCCAGCGCCTCAGCCATGACGCCGGCGGACGGGTGATCGAGTTCGACCATGAGTACTGGCGACACGATGCGGTAAGGATCGACGTCGACATCCGCGTGCGTTGACCCGGGCCGGGGGAGGGCGGCCTCACGCGGCGACGCCGGCCCGGCGGCGATCGCCCGTCGCGACGTCGGCCCTGTGCAGCTGGATTCCAGCCTCCGAGACCGCGCGCGATGTCGCGGCGGGCGGTGCCTGATCCGTCACGAGATCCTGCACCTGACCGAAGGACGCGACCTGGATAAAGCCAGCCCGGGCGAACTTCGAATGGTCGGCCAGCACGACGACGCGTCGTGCCTGGGCGAACAGGGTCTGTTTGAACGCCGCCTCGTCGGCATCGAAGTCCAGGAAGCCCCGGTCGGCATCGACCGCGCCCATCGACAGGACGGTCAGGTCGGGCGCGAAATGGGCACAGAAGGCCTTGGCCTCCGGACCGAAGGCCGCGTGGTGGGTCCCGTTGATCTGTCCGCCCGCCAGCAACAGGCGCTGGCCGGGGTTGCCCAGCACCTCATAGGCGATCTCCACGCTGTTGGTCACGATTGTGAGATTTCTCACAGATGACAGGCTTCTGGCCAGCCAATGGCAGGTCGTTCCGGAGTCCAGCAGCAGGGTCATGCCATCGCTGACCAGGGTGGCCGCCGTCCGGGCGATGCGCTGTTTGGCCTCGGCGTTCTCGCGCAGCCGGATCCGGTAGGGGGCCTCGATCTTGTTGCTGGTCGCCGACAGGCCGCCGTGAACCTTCTGGATCACGCCGGAGCGTTCCAGTTGGCGTGCGTCGCGCCGAATCGTCTCTTCGGACACGGCGAACCGATCCGCCAGTTCCGAGACCGGCCAGAACGCCCGCTCGTCCAGCAGTTGCAGAATGGCGGCCAGCCGGGCCCCGGGGTTGAGCGCCCGGGGGGCACCAGGAACCGGACGGCTCATCGCGGACCTTCGTCAGGGCGTCCAAAACCCACACATAACCACATAGTGCTGGAAGAACTCGTTCATGGATCTCGCGTCAGCGTGGACCTTGGGAGTTGCCTGTCAAGGCCCGTGTGCCAAAGGCCGACGCTATTTTCATCCCTGTCAAAGCTCTGGCCTGTCAAAGCTCTGGCTCGACCGACGCCACGCGGAACTGTCACAAAGCCACACGGACCCACACATTTCAACATAATCACCTCAAACTGTCACGCGGCTGCCATCCGCCAAACCTAGGAAGAGGGCATCGCCTGGCTGCAATGGTGCCGACCCTCCCGGTCGTCCCCGGCCTGCTCAGGCGGCTCATTTCCAGTTTGTCGGGGGACACCTAAATGTCGAAGCGATACCGCGTCCGGGCCACGGGCCCGAACCTCAGGACGGCGCTGCTTGCCACTGCTTCGGTGCTGGTTGCCGCAGCCGGCGCGACCTCTGCCCTGGCCCAGGAGGCCGATCCGGCCCAGCTGGACGAAGTCATCGTCACCGGCTTCCGGCGGTCGCTGGGCGATGCCCGCGACATCAAGCGGGACGCGGTCATTTCGGTCGACGCCATCGTTGCCGAGGACATGACCAAGTTCCCGGATCTGAACCTGGCCGAGTCGCTGCAGCGCCTGCCCGGCGTGCAGATCACCCGGGAGGCCGGCGAGGGGCGTCGCATCTCGCTGCGCGGCCTCGGAGCCGACTTCAGCCGCGTGCAACTGAACGGCATGGAGGTGCTGGGCAACGTCGATTCGGCCCAGGACAGCCGGGGCCAGCGCTCGCGCGACCGTGCCTTCGACTTCAACATCTTCGCCTCTGAACTGTTCTCGCGCGTTGAGGTCGAAAAGACCTTCCAGGCTTCGCAGAAGGAGGGGGGCATGGCCGGCACGGTCGGCCTGTTCACCGGCCGGCCCTTCGACTACGCGCCGGGCATCAATGGAGCCATGACCGTCAAGGTCGGCACCAACGAATACACCGAGGACGCCCAGCCGCGCGTCGCGGCCCTGTTCAGCCAGAACTGGGACAACCGGTTCGGCGTGTCCTTCTCGGTGGCCTACAGCCAGCGGGAAACCACCGAACAGGGTCACAACACCTATAACTACAGCCGTCCCTCTGCGACGACCCTGCAGGGACTGGTGACGCGGGGCCTCAACATCTCCGGGCTTTCGGCGGCGGAGCAGGCCAAGTTCCTGTCCGGTGACCTGTATTTCGCGGACGGCAACCGCATCTCGTCCTGGAACGCGGAACAGGAGCGTCTGGGCCTGACCGCCGCGATGCAGTGGCGTCCGACGGACACTATGGAGCTGACGCTCGACGTGCTTCACGGCGAGTTCTCGACCCGCCGCAGCGAGGTCCATCTCGCCACCCGGCCGCTCGCCTCCACCGGCTCGGTCGCGTTCGACACGGCCGCTGCCACCATCTGGCCGGCCACGTTCCAGACGGCCTCGGTCATCAATGACATTGCCTGGGACAGCAGCAACTACGTCACCCTGACAGACGTCACGGGCACGACTTTCGGCAGCGAGCACCGCCGCTCCCTGAACGAGAACGAGTTCAACCAGGTCGTCCTGACCGGCAAATGGGACCTGTCCGACCGCCTCGTGGTCGATGGTCACATCGGCTACGAGAAATCGACGTACGACACCCCCTATGACGACAAGCTGTATATGCGCGCCCGCGGCAATCTGGTCGCCAGCTATGGGGCCGACGGCCGGTCAGCCACTTTCGACTACCCGAACTGGGACCCGACCAACCCCGCCAACTATGCGATGAACTCGTTCTACTATCGCGGCTTCAACAATGAATCGGAGCTGCGCGAAGGCGAGCTGAACGCGCGCTATCTGATGAGCGACGTCTGGACCCTCAGCGCGGGCGTGGCCTACCACCGCTTCGCCCAGGAAGGCGTCGACCTCTTCTACGACGACAACGTCAACGGGACCCGCGACAAGATGCGGGGAACCTCGGTCGCGGATGTCACTTCGGTCTACACCAACGCCTTCGGCTCCTGGCTGATTGGTGACTATGACAAGGCCTTCGCGAAATACCGGGAATACCACCGCTTCGAGCCCAATACGGACGGCACCGGCGGCGCGCTGCAGGACATCGAGAACGTGTTCGAGACGACCGAGGAGACGGTCTCGGGCTTCGTACAGGCCGACTGGGACAGCGAACTGATGGGCCGCCGCTTCCGCGGCAACGTCGGCCTGCGCGGCTACAGCACCGAGACGCGCAGCATCGGCTGGATCCAGGGCGACAGCTACGCCTATCTGGGCACATCTGATGTCGAGGGTAGCTACGAAGGCGTTCTCCCCGCCATGAACGCGGTGCTGGACGTCGCCGACGATGTCCTGCTCCGCTTCTCGGCGACGCAGAACCTGAACCGTCCGGGGCTGGGTTCGATGGCGGCCGAGGGCAGCGCCTTCAAGAACGAGGACTCCGGCGAGATCACCGCCTCGCGCGGCAACCCGAACCTCGAGCCCTACAAGGTCAACGCCTACGACCTGGGCCTCGAATACTATTTCGGGGACGTGGGCCTGTTCGCGGTCACCCTCTTCCAGAAGGACATCACCAACTACATCGGATCGGTCCTGCTGGAGGACATCCCGTTCAGCGAGACGGGCGTTCCGTCGGGCACCATCCCGGGGGCCACGGAAGACACGATCGTCAGCGAGTTCTCGATGCCGATCAACATCGAGGGCACCAACACCCTGACTGGCGTGGAACTCACCATGCAGGCGCAGATGACCTTCCTGCCGGCCCCGTTCGACGGTTTCGGCGTCGTGGCCAACTTCACCAGCGTGGAGGCCGATGAGGACCTGACCGGCTTCTCGCCGCAGAGCTACAACGCCACTGTCTACTACGAGACGACCCGTTGGGGTGTTCGCGCCTCCATGAGCCACCGCGACACCTGGTACAGCGGCTACAACGACACTCCGATGAACGCCGGGACGCGGGGCTTCGAAGCCTCGACCTACGTCGACGCCGCTGCCTTCTTCAACATCACCGACGCCCTTCAGGTCACCCTGGACGCCGTCAATCTGACCAACGAGACCGACACGCAGTTCTGGGGGCAGAACCGCTACCTCTATAACCAGAACCAGAGCGGCACGACCTATATGGCCGGGCTCAGCTACAAGTTCTGACGCCGGAGAACGTCTATCTCATGCCCCCCGCGCCTTAGGGACGCGGGGGGCCTTTTTCGTGATCCAGGGCTGATGATCGTATCCCATCGCCACCGTTTCATCTTCGCCGCCGTGCCCAAGACGGGCACCCATTCGGTGCGTCAGGCGCTGCGCGTACAGATGGGCGATGAGGACGCCGAACAGGTGGGCCTGTTCGTCGACAAACGCTTTCCGTGGGCGGATCTGGCGGCGATCCGGCACGGGCATTTGTCCCTGCGGCAGGTGCGGCCCCATCTCGGGGAAGAGGCCTTCGCCGCCTATTTCAAGTTCGCCTTCGTGCGCAATCCGTTCGACCGGTTCGTCTCCTACTGCGCCTTCATGCTGCGGGGCGGGGACGACTTCCAGAACCGGCCGCAGGACGTGATGCGTCATTTCCTGTTCGCCGAACCGCCTGAACAGCATGTGCTGTTCCAGCCCCAGGCCGCCCTGCTGGTGGACGCGGACGGCAAGACCCTGCTGACCGACGACGTCGGCCGGGTCGAGGACATGCAGGGGTCGTATGACGCCCTGTGCGCGCAGATCGGGATCCCCTCGCGGCCGCTGGACCGGGTCAACGGCAGCCGCCACGGCGACTACCGTCAGTACTACGACCGGACCCTGATCGATGCCGTGGCCGCCCGCTATGCGCTCGATCTCGAGCTGTTCGGCTATGAGTTCGAGGGTGTGCGATGACCGGTACCCCGGCCCGGCCCGCCGCCAATCCGCGCAAGACCACGGGCGTCCGCACGCTGGGGCCGGTCGATATCGCCGCCCTGCGCGAGGCCGTGCTGGCGATTCCTGAGGCGGTCTGGGCGGCGGAGAATGCGGACAAGCCGAACAAATTCGAGGCCCTGGGCGGCACGGGCCACATCGTCTTTCGCTTCATCGACAGCCCGCTGGACTGGCGCGGTTCGCATGACCGACCCGCCTGGCCCGCGTGGCGCACCCTCCTGGAGCCGGTGTTGGCCGAGGCCGTCCGCGACTATGGCTATGCGCGCGGGATCTTTCCGCGTGTCATGCTGGCCCGGATGCCGGCGGGTGGCGTGATCCACCCGCATATCGACGCCAATCCCGCCGCCAGTTGGCCGCACAAGATCCATGTGCCCCTGACCACAAACCCCGGGGTCGTCTCCTTCTTCGGCGGTCAGGAACACCGGCTCGCGCAGGGCGAGGCCGTCGAGGTCAACAACCTCGGCCCGCACTGGGTGCGCAACGAGGGCGACACCGACCGCATCCATCTGATCTTCGAATACTACGACGTCGACCAGCCGGATCCGGCCTGGCTGGAGCCCTTCCTGCGCGGCGGTGCGGCGCGATGACAGCCGCCGCGCTCGCCGACATGCCGGATCGCGACACCCTGTTGCAGACCTCCCGAAGCCTGCGCGAGCAGCGGCGCATTCCCGAAGCGCTGACGACCCTCGCCCGGCTCGAGGCGCTCCATCCCGGTTTCAGCCGCCTGTATCAGGAACGCGGCCACTGCCTGGTCCAGATCGGCAATGCGCCGGCGGCGCTCGAGGCCCTGCAGACGGCGGTGCGGTTGAACCCGACCTTGCCGGCCTGCTGGGACATGCTGGAGCAGATCCACCGGATGCGGGGGGAGGTGGCCCGGGCGGAGGAGGCGGGTCGGCAGCTGGCCCTGCTGACGCAGCTGCCGCCTGAAATCGTGATGGCCAACAGCCTGTTCGCCGACGGTGATCTGGCCCCCGCCGAGGCGGTCCTGAGGGACTATCTGGATCGGGACGGGGACAATGTCGGTGCGCGCCGGCTGCTGGCGCGGATCCGCCTGGAGGCTGATGATCTCGAGCAGGCTGAAGGCCTTCTGGAACAGGTGCTGGCGCGCGCGCCGGACTATCACGCCGCCCGTCTGGACTATGCGATGGTCCTGCTGCAGGGCCAGAAGCCTCTGGCGGCGCGCGGGCAGGCCGAACAGCTGCTGGTCGACGATCCCGACAACCGCGATTACATCAAACAATACGCCGCGGCCTGCGTCGCACTCGGCGACCACGAGCCGGTGATCGACCTTTACGCCCGGCTGCTGGAGGGCTTGGCACCGGGGCCCGAGGCCGCCGACCTGCGGCTTTGGCGCGCGAACGCCCTGAAGATCATGGGCCGACAGGCCGAGGCCGTCGCCGACTATCGCGCCGCCCTGGCCGCGCGGCCGGACCACGGCGTGGCCTGGTTCAGTCTGGCCAATCTGAAGACCTGGCGCTTCTCCGACGAAGACGTCGCCCGCCTGCGCGCGGCCGGGGCCCGGCCCGACCTCCAGGAGATGGACCGCATCTATCTGGCCTTCGCGCTCGGCAAGGCGCTGGAGGACGAGGGTGACCATGCCGGCTCATGGACCTGCTACGAACGCGGCAATGCCCTGCGCCGCGCCATGGGGCGCTATCGCCCCGAGGTCGCAGAGGCCTGCGCGGCTCGGCTGAAGCCCGTGTTCAGCCGTGCGTTCTTCGCCGCTCGCGCCGGCTGGGGCGTGGCCGATGCGGCACCGATCTTCATCCTCGGCCTGCCACGATCGGGCTCGACCCTGATCGAACAGATCCTGGCCTCCCACAGCAGTGTCGAGGGGACGCAGGAGCTGACCGAGATCGGTCGCTATGCGGGCGAGATCTGCGGACGCGATCCCGATTGCGGCCTGCCGCTGGAGCCGGATGCGATGGCCCGGTTGACGGCTGCCCAGGTCCGGGTGCTGGGCGAACGGTTCCTCGACGAGACCCGCACCTATCGCCGGCTCGGGCGGCCCTTCTTCGTCGACAAGATGCCGAATAATTTCTGGCACATCGGTCTGATCCACCTGATGCTGCCCAACGCCATCATCCTCGATGTGCGGCGTGAGCCGATGGCCTGTTGCTTCAGCAATTTCAAACAGCTGTTCGGCACGACCAACCACGCCTTCACCTATGGCGTCGTGGACATCGCCCGCCACTACCGGACCTATCTGGACCTGATGCAGCACTGGGATGCGGTGCTGCCGGGCCGGGTTCTGAGCGTGCATTACGAGGACGTGGTCGAGGATCTGGATGCCGGGGTGCGGCGGTTGCTGGATCATTGCGACCTGCCGTTCGAGCCGGCCTGCCTCGAGTTCCACAATACCCGGCGCGGCATCCGCACACCCAGCTCCGAACAGGTGCGCCACCCAATCGGGCGCGAGGGCCTGGGGCAGTGGAAACACTATGAGCCGTGGCTGGGGCCGCTGCGTGATCAGCTGGGCGACGCCCTGACCGGCTACAGGACCTGAGCCATGAAGCTGGCGAAGCCCTTCTATCAACTGCCGGTCCTGTTCGACGTCGCGCGTCTCCAGGCCGAGGTCGCGGCCCTGCCGTCGGAGGCTTGGGTGCCCCATCCCGATCGGGTGCCGGGCAACAGCGCCGCCCGGTTGATCACCGCAGGCGGGGCAGAAACAGAACTCGGTCCACGGCCAGATGCTGCCCACGCCCTGGCTGGAGGCGATGCCCTATCTGCGTCAGGCCCTCGCCGGGTTCGGCGTGGTCTGGAGCCGGTCGCGCCTGATGCGGCTGGCCCCCGGGACGCGTGTGCCCGAACACGCCGACATCAACTACCACTGGCATAGCCGGGTGCGGCTGCACATTCCGGTCTTCACCCGGCCGGAGGTGCGGTTCCACTGCGACGGCCAGTCCGTGCACATGGCCGAGGGCGAGGCTTGGATCTTCGACAACTGGCGTCGGCACCATGTGGAGAACAGGGCCGAGGTCGAACGCATCCATCTGGTCGCCGACACGACCGGCACGGCGGGCTTCTGGCGGTTCGCCTGCGCCGAACCGCCCCCGCGCGATCAATGGCCGACCGTGGCCTGGAACCCGGACCTGCGGCCGAGACTGCTGACCGAATGCGATCAGCGCGCGCCCGTCATGCCGGCCGCCGAGGTCCAGCTGCTGGTCGAGGACCTGTGCGCCGAACTGGTGACAGCGACGGAGACCGCCGACGCCGGCGAAAGGATCGAACGGTTCGGCCTGTTGATGCAGAGCTTCGTCCAGGACTGGCGCCAGCTGTGCGCGCTTCACGGCGTCGGCGGGGCAGGGCGACCGGAGTTCCAGCGTCTGGCCGACGCGGTCCGCAAGGCCGCCCCGCCGTTAGCCGAGGAGCTGGTCATGCGCACCAACCAGGCGGGGGCGATGCTCGTGCTGGAAAAGCGCGTGCTCCAGCATCTCGTTGCAGACGCTCCCGCTCCGGCGCGCGCCGCATGAGAACCAATCTGGTCTATACCAAAACGTGCTGTCTTTCCCTCCAACGGAGTTTGCCATGACCTTCCCCCTCCGGGGCCTGTCCCTGATCGCCGCAGTGCTCGCCGCCTTGGCCACCCCTGGTCTCGCCCAGGCCGATCCGGTCGGGCGGACCCGCCACGTGATCATCATCGGCATCGACGGCCTGAGCCCCGACGGCGTGCGTCAGGCCGACACCCCCGTCCTCGACGACATGATGGCGCGTGGCAGCTGGAGCCTGCATGCCCGGGGCGTCCTGCCCACCACCAGCGGAGCGAACTGGGCCTCCATCCTCAATGGCGTAGGGCCCGAGCAGCACGGCGTGACCTCGAACGACTGGCAGGTGGGCGAGTTCAACTTCCCCACGTCCGTGACCGGTTCGGGCGGTTTCTTCCCCTCGATCTTCCAGCTCATCACCGACCAGCAGCCGGACCGGGAGGTGGGATCGATCTATCACTGGGACGGGTTCGGGAACCTCTACGACCACCGCTTCGTGGACTATGATGTCCATGGCGAGGACGAGACGGAGACGACCGATCTCGCCGTCGCCTATATCCGCGCGGAACAACCCGCCTTCCTGTTCGTGCACCTCGACGATGTCGATCACGTTGGCCATGCCGACGGTCACGGGACGCCCCAATACTATGAGGCCGTGACCCGGGCCGACGCCCTGATCGGCCGTATCCGTCAGGCCACGGTCGACGCCGGGATCGCGGACGAGACGGTGATCCTCGTGACCTCCGACCACGGGGGCGTGGGCAAGGGCCACGGGGGCGAAACCCTGGCCGAACTCGAAATCCCGTGGATCGCCTATGGCGCGGGGATCAAGCCGGGGGTGGAGCTCGACCTGCCCATCAACACCTTCGACACGCCCGCCACGGCCGCGTGGTTGCTGGGCCTCGACATCCCCTACGCCTGGCTGGGGCGTCCGGTGCGCCCGATCGTGAGTGGAGAGCCGCTGCCGGTCCAGACCTACCGGTCCAGCAGCTTCTACGCCTCGCCGGTGATCGAGCCGGCGAACGGAGGCAATGCGGCTCCCGGGGGGCTGTTCGTCAATCAGCCGGCCCAGATGACCCTCCGCAATCCGAATGACACCGGAGAGGTGCGCTACACCCTGGACAACTCCATCCCGACGCTCACCTCGCCGCTCTATACCGGTCCGGTCGAGATCAGCCGCAACACGATCGTGCGCGCCACCCTGTTCATCGACGGTGTGCCGGCGAGCGTACCGGCCACGGGGTATTTCCGCATTCTGGATCTCGCGACGCCGGACGCGCGGGGTGTGACCTACAGCGTCTACCTGCTGCCCGAGGGACCGGTGCGGTTGCCGGACTTCTCCCGTCTCCAGCCTGTGGCCACCGGCACGACCTATGAACTGACCACCGAGGGCCTGACCCTGCCGCGCGGCGACAGCGTCGCGGTCGTGTTCGAGGGTGCTCTGACGCTGGCCACCGCCGGGACCTATGGCTTTTCCCTAGCCTCGGACGACGGCAGCAAACTCTACATCAATGGCCGGACGGTGGTGGACAACGACGGCGACCACGGCGTGATCACGGCCAGCGGCACCATCGCGCTTCAGCCCGGCAAACATGCCATCCGCGTGGAATGGTTCAACGGCGGTGGCGGGGCCTGGCTGGGCAGCTGGTTCGAGGGACCCGGTATCCCCCGCCAGCCGATCGATCCGAACCTGCTGACGCCACGCCGGGACTAGACAGTCACCGCATCCGGAACCGGGAGGGCTGTGCCGGGGCCAGGGCAGGGACCCGCGCCGATCGTCAGTCTTCGGCGAAGCTCACCCGGTCTGTGTGAAGGCGGCCGCCGCCTGATCAGCTGCCCGGCCCCGCCGGGCTGTCTGCAGTCGAGCCGCGCCGGGCGATGTCGAACGGCAGGATCATGGTCTGCGGCAGGTCGGCATCGCCGGCCTTCGAGCGGATCAGCAGCTTTGCCGCGGCCGCGGTCATGGCCGCGATAGGCTGGACGATGGCTGTGAGCGGAGGATGACTGAAGCGGACGATCGGTGTGTCGTCGAAGCTGATGATGGCCAGGTCGTCGGGCACATCGAGGCCCCGGGTCCCCGCGCATTTCAGGGCGGCCAGCGCCATCTGATCGTTGCTGGCCAGGATCGCTGTGGGCCGGTCATCGAGGGCGAGAAATCCTGCACAGGCCGCCAGACCCGACTCGAAGGTGAAGTCTCCCCGGCCGATGAGATCCGGGTCCACCGCTTGGCCCCTCTCCGACAGGGCCGCGCGATAGCCCTCGAGGCGGGCCCCGCTCAGCGCGTACTCGTCACTGCCGGTTACGAAGGCGACCCGCCGGTGGCCGAGGTCCAGCAGGAGGCTGGTCGCGGCCTTTGCGGCCCCGTGATCGTCCATGGCGATGGCGAACCCGTGGCCTTGCGCTGTCGACCCGATGCGGGCGAACGGCATGCCCATCCGCACCAGCAGACCGGTTATCAGCGGATTGTCGGAGTGTGGCGGAGTCAGGATCACGCCGTCGGGGTGGAGGGCGGAGATCGCGGCCTGGACCTCCCGTTCGACATGGGAGGAGTGTGTGTCCACCAGCTCAAAGATCATCCGGTAGCCAGCCTCGGCGCACTGCAGCATGCCTCCGAGCAACATCTGGTCGACCCAGTCGGTGCCCTCGCCGGACCGCCAGCCATCAATCGTGCGATCGCGATCGTTCAGGGCCAGCAGGAGATAGGATCGCGATCCGCCCATCCGCTGGGCCGCGATGCTGGGGACATAGCCCAGCCGGGCGATGGCGGCGGTCACCCGCTCGCGCACCTCGGCCCGGACGTTGGGGCCGTTGTTGATCACACGCGAGACCGTCTGCAGCGAGACCCCGGCCTCGGCGGCGACATGTTTGATGGTAACCGGTCGTCGCACGCGGGCTCAATCTCCGGCAGGTTCGGCCACCCTGCCGACCCGGCCCTCAAGGGTTAGTCTCTCTCAGGCGGCCATCTCGGATGAGCGTGCCGCGCAGTGCCGGGCGATGAACTGCTCGTGGGTGGGGAGGTCCGACACGACGCGTTTGAGCAGTTCTGCCGCATGGTCCAGCTGAGCGCAAACGCCATCAAACGGGATGCGGTCGACCAGGGGGTGATAGCCGCGCGGGCGCACGCCCATGCCTTCCATCACCGAATGCCAGCTGGCCGCGCGGAACAGTTCGTCAACCCCTTCGGCCAGGGCGCCGTTGGTCCGGAAGAGATCGATCTTCTGCTGCAAACGAGGTGGCAGCTCCATGTCCCGGCACTCTCTCCAGAACGCCGTGTCGTCCCGCCGGGTCGTGCAGTAGTGCAGGATGACAAAGTCGCGGATTTCCTCATAGTCCGCCGTCATGCGCCGGTTGTACTCTGCGGCCAGCGCCTTGTTGCAGTCCCGGTCGGGCAGCAGGCGGAAGAAGAAGTCCATGCCGCGATAGATCAGGTGGATGGCGGTCGATTCCAGCGGCTCGATGAAACCACCGGCCAGGCCCAGCGCCAGCACATTGTGTCGCCACAGCTGCTCGCGCATCCCCGTCCGGAAGGCGACCGGCATGGGGCTGACCACGGGCTCGCCCTCAATGCGCGACATCAGGGTCGCGGTGGCCTCGTCGTCGCTGAGATATTTGCTGCAGAAGACATGGCCATTGCCGGTCCTGTGCTGCAGCGGAATGCGCCAGCGCCAGCCGAAATCCTGCGCCTGGGCGAGCGTAAAGGGCGAAGGCGGACCGACATTCTCGGTCTGGACCGCGATGGCCCGGTCGCACAGCAGCCAGTGCGACCAGTCGCGGAAACCGACGTCGAGCGCCTTGCCGATCAGCAGGCTGCGAAAGCCGGAGCAGTCGATGAAGAAATCGGCCTCCACCACCCGGCCGTCCTTCAGGGTCAGTCGATCGACGAAGCCGTCGGGGCGCAGGGCGACGTCCGCGACAATGCCCTCGGTGCGCGTGACGCCGCGGGCCTCGGCGAAGGTGCGCAGGAACCGGGCGACGCGTTTGGCATCGACATGCAGCGCATAGCTGGCTCCGGCGACCGGCGTGTTCGCGGCCTTGAACGGCAGGGTAAAGCGACCATTGCGGGCCATAACGGCCGCCGGCGAGAAATCCTGCAGCGCTCCGGCATAACCGTTGGCCCGGGCCTTGAGCCACAGCTGGTAGAAGTCGGACAGATCGACCGGCGCACCGATGGTGCCGAACGGGTGGAAATAGCTCTCGCCGATCGCCTTCCAGTCGCTGAACTCGATGCCCAGTTTGAAGCTGGCCCGGGTCTCGCGGATGAACTCCTGCTCGTCGACGCCGAGGCGGGCCAGCAGCTGGAGAAAGGGCGGGACGGTGGATTCGCCGACGCCGATGGTGCCGATGTCGTCGGACTCGACCAGCTCGATCTGACCGAGGCTGCCCTTGAAATGCTCGGCCATCAGGGCCGCCGCGGTCCAGCCGGCCGTGCCTCCGCCCACGACGCAGATCTTGCGGATCGGACGATGGGTCTCGGGGGTCATGGACGCGTCTCCTTTCATGCGGCCCGCAGACCGTTGAGTCCGGCCAGGAAGGCGGCGTGGGTCGGTGTTCGGGCCACGGCTCCGGCCACGGCCGCCTTCATCTGTCCCATGCTGAGCGCCAGGCCCGCAGGATCGAGCCCTTCGATCGCAGGATCGATCTGATCGGGCCGGACATCGAAGCCGTCATAGATGGCCAGCCAGCTGGCGGGGTGGAACATCTCCCAGCGATAGCGGACGAACGCGCCGCGCGCCTTCCACAGGGCGACCTTGCGGGCCAGGGTATCGGGAATGGCCGCCTCGCGCCGCTCCCGCCAGAAGGGCTCGTCCCGGCCGTTCAGCCAATAGTGCAGGATGATGAAATCGCGCGTCCGCTCCATCTCGCGGGCCGACTGGTCGTTGAATTCCTCGATCACGGCAGGCGCGAAGGTCCTGTCGGGGAACAGCGCCTTCAGCCGTTCGATGCCGTTCTCGATCAGGGCGATGCTGGTGCTCTCCAGCGGCTCCAGAAAACCGGAGGCCAGACCCAGAGAGACGCAGTTCCTGACCCAGGCCTGTTTGCGCCGGCCGGGACGGAAGCCGATGCGACGGGGCTCGGTGATGGCCTCGCCCATCAGATTGGGCATCAGGGTGTCCAGCGCCTGCTGGTCGGTCATGTGGCGGCTGGAAAAGACCAGTCCGTTGCCGGCGCGGTGGCGCAGGGGGATGCCCCACTGCCAGCCGGCGGCGCGGGCGGTGACCCGCGTGCAGGGCTCGGGCTCCGTGCCCGGTGCATTCCGGCTCTGGACCGCGAAGGCGGCGTCGCAGGCGAGCCAATCTCCCCAGTCCTCATAGGCCGAGCCCATGGCCTCGGCGATGAGCAGACCGCGAAAACCGGAGCAGTCGATGAACAGGTCGCCGGCGACCTCGCGATCGCCCTCCAGTCGGACGGCACGGATGAAGCCATCGTCCGGGCGCAGCTCGACGCCCAGGATGCGGGCGTCCACGCGGCGGACGCCCGCCGCCTCTGCAAAGCGCCGCAAATGCTGTGCGAACAGGGCGGCGTCCAGATGCAGGGCCCAGTCGAACACCGAAAGGGAGGAAGGCGGGTTGGGGGAGGGAAGGTCAAACCGGCCGGCCTCGGCCAACGACGCACCCAGTGAATAGGCGGCCAGGGGCGTCGCATCGCCGCTCTGCCGTTGTTTCATCCAGTAGTGATGGAAGCCGACGCCATTCAGATCCTGCCCATAGAGGCCGAACGGGTGGATGAAATCGGAACCGGGCCCGCCCCAGCCCGTGAAGCGTATGCCCAGTTTGCAGGTGGCCTCGGTCGCGCCCATGACCTCCGCGTCGGTCATGCCCAGCCGGGCGTAGAAGCGGCGGATCGTGGGGATGGTCGCCTCGCCTACCCCGATGGTGCCGATATCCGAGGACTCGACAACCGTGATGCCGATGCCCGTATGTCTGAGGTGGTGGGCAAGGGCGGCCGCGACCATCCAGCCGGCCGTGCCTCCGCCGACGATGACGATCTGGCGGATCGCCCTTTCGGCCGGTGTCTCGCCGGACGTGCCGTTCATCTCAGGTCCTCGCCGCGACGCTTCGGGAAGCGCTGCCGGATCCGCAAAAAATTCGGCCGACGGTAGCCCGAAGGTCACCGTCGGCCAAGGTTCGGGGGGAAACTAGAAGCGGGCGCGCATGCCCACGGACCAGCGCGGTTCGAACTGGTTGCGTGAATGGAACTGTTCCGCGCCCTCCTCGAACTCGAGGTAGTATTCCTCGATCTCGCCGAACACGTTGGAGCCGTTCACATAGACGGTGACATTGTCCGTCACCTCGTAGGTGACGTTGACGTCCACGTACTGCGCCGTGTCCTGGTAGACCGGGATGGCCCCGAAGGTGCTAGCCAGTCGCGGCGTCCGGATGTTGTAGGCCACCCGCGTCTGGAGCCGGTCGCCCTGGTACCAGATCGCGGCATTGAGCTGGTATTCCGAGTTGTCCGGGAACGGCAGGTCCTCGCCCGACAGGTTCTGGGCGTTCTGCGAGCTGTCGGAGAAGGTGAAGCTGCCGTCGAAGCCGAAGTCCTGGAACAGACTTCCGTCGGTCAGGAAGTCGTCGAGCGCCAGCTTGGCACCCACCTCGACGCCCTGAAGCGATCCGCCCTCGCCCTGGACCGGCCGGTTGACCGGAACCGAGCGACGGACGATGCCGTCCTGATCGGGGAAACTGCCGCCGTTCTGTACGGTTTCCCGGGTGACGAAGCTTTCGATCTCCAGCTTGAACAGGGCGATGTTGAACATCGTTGCCCGGCCCAGATAGTACTCCAGGCTGAGATCGTAGTTGGTCGACAGCCAGGGATTCAGCTCGATGCTGCCGCCGAAGGTGGCACCGGTCACCCGGCGAACGCCGACGGGGGAGGCGGTGGGATCCTCGGGCGTGGGCCCGGCGGAATCGGCCGTCTGGATGGACACACCGCCACCGTAGTTGCCGAGGTCCAGCGGGATCATCGTCTTGTTGAAGGCCCCACGAAGCTTCAGGCGATCACTGAAGTCGTACATCAGGTTCACGGACGGCAGATAGTCCGTGTAGCTGCGCGACGAGATGGTGTCGCCGACGTCCAGGTTGGTATCGCCGTAGTTCATGACGTCACCGGTCAGGTTCTGCCGCGCCGTCAACTCGGTGCGGATGACCTTGACCCCGACGTCGCCGGACAGGGCCCCCAGGGCGATGCCGACGTTCAGATAGCCGCTGTCCTCGACCAGACCGACATCATAGGTGTTGCCGGGGATGATGACTTCATAGGCGCTGCCGAACACCCGCTGCTGGAAGCCCACGACATCGTCGAAGTCGCGCGGATCGACAACCCAGACCCCCGGCAGGCCGGTGGTGATCGAGCCGTAGTCGTCGAGGAAGTAGGTGTTGTTGTTGTCGTTCAACCGCGTCGGCCGGTTGACGGTGTAACCCTGGAAGATGGTCTCAGGGTTGGTGGCACTGACCGGCAGGGCAGGGTTGAAGCCCGGATTGGGCACCTGTTCCCCGGCCGAGCACTGGTTCTGGTTCATGACGACGTCGATCGCCTTCCACTGGACCGAACAGCCGTTGACGTCCGAGAACAGGTGGAAGCTCTCGATCTCGACCTGACGGTCCGAATGGCGCAGGCCGACGTCCACCCGGGTGATGAAGCCCAGGGCGGGCTCGCCCTCGAACGCATAGCTGCCGTCCATCCGCATGACGGACAGGTCGGACTGGTTGCGCTGGTTGCCTTCCGAGGAATAGGCCGCGACGGCATAGCTGTCCTGATTGGACATGTACTGGGTCAGGGGCACGTTCCCCAGGCCCCCGACGATCGGATTGTTGAAGCCGCTCCAGGCCGTGGAGCCGCCGCCGACGTTCAGATGCAGTTGCGGGTCGTTGCCGATACCCAGCGGATTGGGGTTGATGTAACGCCCGCCGGCTGAGCCGACGATGCCGTTGGAAAACTGGGAGGCCGGATACTGGCTGGCGATGGCGGCCGGATAGAAGGGCCCGCGGGTGCGGTCCAGCGGATCGCGGAACAGGGTGAAGGCCCGGTCGGGCGCATACTGCCAGTTCGACAGATCCCCCTGCACCTGCCCGTTCATGCTGAGCAGGGAGGCATCCGCCCGGAGCGCGCGGGCCGAGAAGGTGAATGGGCCGCCCCGGTCGTAGTCGAGCTCAAGATTGAAGTTGGTGGACTCGTTGTTCTTGGTGCGGTTGACGGTGAAGGAGTTCATCCACCAAACGTCGAGGTCGTATTCGGTCACGTCCAGCCAGGGCTGGCCATTGCTGCCGTTGACGCCGGTGACGTCGAACGCGGTCGGGGTCGTCCAGGTCAGGCCGTTCCAGCGGTTGGAGATGTTCAGACCGGCAGCGCGATCATGTTCTTCCAGCTTGGTGTAGAAGACCTCGCCGGTCAGGGTGAAGCCGTCGTCGATCTGCCAGCTGAATGCCCCGTTGACGCCGGTGCGCTTGCGTTCGACCACCCGCCGGAAGCTGTCATACCCGTGCGGCGCGATCCAGTTCTGGTCCGAGCCGCCCCAGTCGTTGTTGCCGAACAGGCCGCCGGAGATGCCGGAGTAGTTGTTGCCCAGATTGGATTCGCTGTGGACCGCCGACAGCATCACGCCGAACCGGTCGTTGCGCCAGTTCAGCAGGCCGTTGAACAGATAGTCGTCCTCGCGGGTGTCCTCGCCGGTGGAATACTCCGCGGCCTTGGCGATGGTCAGGCCGTCCTGAAAGTCGAACGGGCGCTGGGTGCGCAGGTCGATGGTGCCAGAGATGCCGGAAAGGGCGTTGCGCACGTCCATCGACTTGAACACGACGATGGAATTCATCAGCTGGGCGGGCACATCGTTCAGATTGGGCTGGGCGCTGCCGAGATTGCCGGGGGCCAGATACTGTTCGCCGTTCAGCAGGGTGACCACCTGGGGCAGACCCCGGATATTGACCGTGGCCCCCTCGCCGGCGCTGCGCTGGATCTGGATGCCGCTGATCCGCTGCAGGGCGTCGGCGACCGTGACGTCGGGCAGTTTGCCGATGTCCTCGGCCGAGATGGCGTCGACGATCGAGGTCGTGTTGCGCTTGATGTCGATCGATTGCTGCTGCGACGCCCGGATGCCGGTGACGATGATCTCGTCGACCGTCGTCGCCGTCGGATCGGCTGCGTCCTGGGCGAAAGCCGGGGACGCGAGCGCTGTACTGGCCAGCAGGGCCGTCAGCATGGATCTTGCCTGCACTCTCATGGTCTTGTCCTCCTCAGTTGATGCCGCCTCTGTGTGCGGCTTGGTGTCAGGGCTTCAGCGTTCGTGGCGACAGTGTCGCCTCTCCGCCAAGGGTGTCATCCAGCGCGTCCCGCCCGATCCGGACGCGATAGGGTCCCGCATCGATGCGCCAGCCCGGCGCGGCGGTGTCGTATTCGGCAAGGATTCGCGGCTCGGCGGTGATGGAGACGCGGCGCGTCTCGCCCGGCGCGAGCGTCAGCCGTGACCAGCCGGCGAGGCGCCGGGGGGCTCCGTTGGTCAGCGGCGTCACATAGAGCTGGGGCACATCCGTTCCGGCGCGGTCGCCCGCGTTGGTCACATCGAAACTGACCGTCAGCCGGTCCCCGTCCTCGATGCGCAGGCCGCCGTACTCAAAGCGGGTGTAGCTGAGGCCATGACCGAACGGGAACAGCGGCGTATGGCGCTCACGTTCATACCAGCGGTAGCCTACGTCCGAGCCTTCGGGATAGTCGACCGGAAAGGGGGCGAAGAGCTCGGCCGAGCCAGCGCCCGCGTTCGAGGCCGCGTCCGACGCCTTCAGCGCTTCCAGCCCGGGCGGCGTGGGCCGCGGGGCCTGGTCGGCGCTGCGGGGAAAGGTCATCGGCAGGCGGCCGGACGGATTGACCTGTCCGAACAGGATCCGGGCCAGGGCCTCGCCGCCACGCTGGCCGGGATACCAGGCCTGGATCACCGCCGGGACCGCATCGATCCAGGGCATCAGCACCGGACCGCCGGTCTCCAGTACGACGGTGGTGTTGGCGTTGGCCTCAGCCACGGCGGTGATCAGATGGTCCTGGTCGTCCGGCAGGGCCAGGGTCTCGACGTCCTGGGCCTCGGTCGTCCACTGGGTGGCGAAGACAATGGCGGCGTCCGCGCCGCGCGCGGCCTGCGCGGCGACAGCAGGATCGTCGCCGGAGACGAAGACCACCTCGGCCGACGGTACCAGGGCGCGGATCGCCTCCAGCGGCGAGGAGGCATGATAGGTCAGGCGCGCGAACGAGGCCGCCGCACCCGAGGTCAGCGGGATCTCGACCGGGGCCCCGCCCACCGAGCGGACCTGGGAGGATCCGCCGCCGGAAAGCACCCCCACGTCGGCATGGCCGCCGATCACGACGATGCGCTGGATGGCGGTCGAGAGGGGCAGGGTGGCGCGTTCGTTCCGGAGCAGGACGATGCCGGCCTCGGCGGCGCGCTGCGCGACCTCGGCGTTGGCGGCATAGTCGATGTCCTGCGCTGTCGTGGGGACGGGAGCGTCCATCGCGCCGGAGTCGATCATGCCGATGAGGATGCGGCGCACCATGTCGTCCAGCCGGGCCTCGGGCACACGTCCTGCGGCGACAGCCTCCGCGAGAGGCTCGCCGAAGAAGATCTGGCGGTCCAGTTCCTGGCCCGACTCCTGGTCCAGACCCGCCAGCGCCGCCTTCTCCGTGGAGTGGACGGCCCCCCAGTCGGACATGACCCAGGCGGGATAGCCCCAGTCCCGCTTGAGCACCTGGTTCAGCAGGAAGTCGCTCTCGCAGGCATAGTCGCCGTTGACGCGGTTGTAGGCGCACATGACCGAACCGGGCGCGCCCCGCTCGATGGCGATCTGGAACGCCAGAAGATCGCTTTCGCGCAACGCCGCCTCATCGAGGCGGGCGTCCATGATCATCCGGCCGGTTTCCTGGCTGTTGAAGGCGAAATGCTTGACCGTGGAGACGATGTCGTTCGACTGAACCCCGCGAATGTGGTCACCGGCCATGATGCCGGCCAGCAGCGGGTCCTCGCCGAGGTATTCAAAGTTGCGCCCCGCCCACGGATCGCGCGTCAGGTTCACGCCGCCGGCCAGAAGCACGTTGAAGGTCTTGGCCCGGGCCTCGGCACCGATCATGGCCCCGCCGGCATAGGCAATCTCCGGATCGAAGCTTGCGGCGGTCGCGAGGCTGGAGGGTAGGGCGGTGGCCACATCGCCGCGCCGCTGTTCGACCTGGTTGGCGACGCCCAGACTGGCGTCGCTCTCGCGCAGGGCCGGGATGCCGAGGCGCGGAATGCCTGGCACATAGCCCGCGGACGGGATCATCTCGGAAAGCGGCGCGCCCGGCGTGCGCTCGGCCATGGGCGGGAAATAGCCGTGCACCAGCTGGAGCTTTTCCTCGCGCGTCATTCGGGCCACGAGGGCATCAGCCCGGGCGGCCGCCTCCCTCTGCGGAGCGGCCAGCGCCGCCGGGGCGGCCGCCACGGCGGCAGGCGAGGCGATCCCCTGGCCGGCAAGAAGCGCGACAACGCTGATCGACAGGGCGAGCGACGATCGACGTCGAGCCGGATAATACATGGTCCCTCCAGACATGGCCGGGACAGGGAACAGAGGGCAGTCGGCCCGCGGCCGACCGGTCGTCCGGACACACCTCATCGACCCCGCACGGGGCGGGTTGCGGACAGGCGTCACCGTTGCCTCACCTCATAGCGAAGCAGCCCGCAACGTCCGGATCCGGTCGGTGTGTCGGCCCTCTGTTTCCAATCCCGAGGGTCTTTCGCCCTCTCCGAAAAAGAGCAGACCATATGTTGAGAGCGTTCACAACCAGATTTTGGCCACAAACTGTTACAGCTTCAGCGGGACGCCCTGAGGGCCCGCGCAGGACGATCAGCAGGCCGCGGGGGTTGGCTGGTCCCTGATCCCGATCAAAAGGATCAGGGCCAGGGCCGCGAGGGCCGCCAGCAACAACAGAAGGGCGGTGAAATCGCCCTTGTCCGCCATCAGCCAGGCCAGGGAGGGCGCGATGAGCGCGGGCAGGGTGTTGGTCAGGTTCAGTATCCCCATGTCCCGACCGCGATGACGGGGGCTCATGAGCAACTGCATCGCATAGGCCCCCTGCAGGGCGAGGAAGATCGCCACGCCACAGGCGAACACCACATAGCCCGCGGCCGCAGGGGCCCATTGCGGCAGCAGGGCCATCACAAGCAGACCGGAAGTGATCATGGCGGCGGATCCGACAAGAAAGGGCTTCCTGGACCGGACGGCATCGGACAGGCGGCCCGCCGCAATCGCCAGGGGGACCAGCAGGACGGTCACCGACCCTGCCAGCCAGGCGACCTGTCCGGACAGCTCCGGTGGGCCGAAAAGCAGCCCGGTCCGGTCCACGGTCTGGAAAAAGAACAGAAGGTAGGCAAACAGGATGCTGCCGGCGATCTGGACCAGCAGGCGGGCGATCCAGACCCGGACGAGCGCGTCCCGTCGAAGCCCGCCGGCCGCCGGGGTGAGCGCCGGCACGGGAACGATCGGACCGCGCCGCCGGCTGACCAGCAGGAAGGGCATCATGGCTGCGGTGACCAGCCCGCCGATGATGCCCAGCTGTGCGGCTTCGTCGAGACGGGGGGAGGCCGTCACGACGATTCCGGAAAGCGCTCCGAAGGTATAGACCGCGCCCATCAGCCCGCCGATCAACCCCTTCTGGTGATCGGGCACCTCATCCGCCACGAGGGCGCTTAAGGGGGCCAGCATCAGGTTCAGGGCCGCCTGAAAGGCCATGACCGCCAGGACGATCGTGACCGACGTCGTGCTGAGGTGGACAAGCCCATATGAGCCCAGTGTCAGCGCGAGGCCCGCCGCGACCCACGGCCGGCGACCACGTGGGCCCGAGACGCCCCTGTCGCTTGCCATACCGACCGCAATATTGACCACGCTGGCCACGATGGCCCCAAGAAGCGTCGTGAGGCTGAGAAGGGCGACCTTGTCGCCCGGGGCCAGCGCCTCGATCTTGACGGGCAGGACCAGGGTCAGAAGGGGGACATAGGCGATCACGCCCCCGCCCCATGCCAAAGCGTAGAGAATCAGGAACTTCAGGGTGCGCGAGTGAACTGGTGGTGGCCCGTGACTGTCGGGTTCGGACCAGATCAGCATGATAGCCTCGTCCTCCCCTCTCGCGATTTCCGCTCCGTGCGGCTCGGGTAGCCTCGAACCATGGATACGATGTTCAACCCAACTCGCGAGGATGGTGGATCGAGAGCGACGCTAATGAAAGGGCTGTTCAGGCTCTCGCCTGGGATCTGACGAGAACACGGAAGCGGAGCTCATCAAGGCCCGCAGGCCGGCTGAGGTGCCGCCGTCGGCGAGAAGCGGGAGAAGGCAATGCTGGCATGCCAGATCGACGGTTCCACCCGGCCGCGTCCGAAATCTGCAGGTCAGCGACAGGGGGATGAAATCTTGATGACAGCTGTCAGCCAAGGCTGATCGGCCCGTCTCTCCCCCGTCTGCGTCGAAGCAGATCACGGGGGATCACATGCTCAAGACCAAATCTCGATATATGGCCGCCGCCGGCGGCCTGGCGCTCGTCGCCGCATTTCCGCACTGGGCTGCGGCCCAGACACCGTCGGGCGCGACGCCCGCCGAGGCCGCCCCAACGACGGTTCTCGATGAAGTCGTCGTCACCGGATATCTTCAAGGCCTGCGCCGCTCGATCGACGAGAAACGCAACAACGACATGATCTCGGACAGCGTCAGCGCCGACGACATGGGCAAGCTGCCGTCCTCGAACCTGACCGAAGCCGCGTCGCGCATTCCCGGCGTGTCGGCAGTCCGCAACCACTTCACCGGCGAAGGCGACCGGGTGGTGATCCGCGGCATGGCGACCGAATACAACGCCTACGCCGTGAACGGCGTGCGTATGGGCGGCACCGGATCGCCGGGCGACAACTTCTTCCGCGGCGTGCGCCTCAGCTTCCTGCCAACGTCGGGCGTGGATGCGATCACCGTCTACAAGAGCCTGCTGCCCTATATGGACGGCGACGCGATCGGCGGCACGATCGACATCAAGACCCCGACGGCCTTCGACTACGACCCGACCCACGTCGCCGGCTCGATCGAAGGCACCTTGCTGCAACAGCGCGACGACCGGACCTCGTGGGCGGCGGACGTCGCCTTCGGCAAGCAGTTCTCGGACCGCCTGGGCCTGTTCGTGACCGGCAATTACTCGGAGCGCGCCTCGCAGTTCGAGCAGATCGGCAACTCCGGGGATAACATGCCCCGTACCTGGTACAGCACGACCCAGAGCCTGGACTTCGATCCCCGGACCTTCGTCACCCGCGGTCTGGAGATGTCCACCGGCGACACCGACGTGACCCGCTGGGGCTTCAACGGCTCGCTGGATTGGCGCGGCGACAACCACGACTTCCATCTGCGCGGCCAGTACAACGAATACGAAGAAACCCAATTCAGGAACCGCCTGAACTTCCGCAACGAGGCCGGGACCAGCGCGTCGGCGCGTCTGGAGCAGGTGGACAAGTCGCGCGGCGACCTGACCGAGCCCGCCAACGCCGTCATCGGCTACGGCCCCAAGGGTGCCATCTACAACTACACCACCGCCCAGATCGTGGACCGCGACAAGGACGGGGTGATCACCGACGCGGACAAGGGCTCCACCGGCTATTACAGCCTGAACGGCTCGTCCGGGTCGTGGGATCCCAAGGGCTTCCGCCTGCGTCGCTACTGGGAAGGCGGCACGACCGAAGGCGTGCTGCAGATGGTCAACTTCGGCGGCGAAAGCCGCTTCGGCGAGTTCACCCTCGACTACGACCTGTCGCACTCGGAATCCGAGGACAATATCGTCGACAGCTACGAGATGTATTTCGGCCGCAACGCCTATCTCTGGAAGGGCAACGAAGGCGTCGACATCGTCAGCCAAGGGGATCCGCAGTACCTGAAATGGGTGCTGAACCCCGCCGGCATGGCGGGCGTCCAGGACCTGACCCAGTTCACCGCCTCCAGCCTGAGCGGCAGCTATGGCGGTGCCAGGGAAGCCCTGAACCAGGCCCAGTTCAACCTGCGCTACGAGCCGACCGGCTCCTGGCTGCAGGAGATCCGCGCCGGTGCCAAATACTACAAGTCCGAGCGCGAACGCCTGGAAGGGTCGCTGATCGACCTGGAGCCGCAGGGCACGATGGCCGACTATTCCGCCCTGTTCGGCGAGGCGGTCACCGACATGTTCGACGGCCAGTACACCGGCCAGCACCAACTCGGTACCGTCATCGACACCGGCAAGATGATGGCCGAGATCGAGCGCGCCAAGGCGGGCAACTCGACCCTGCTGACGCTGAACGAGGCGGACTCGATCGACTACGCCTCGACCTGGTTCTACGACGAACAGGTGGCGTCGGCCTATGTCATGGGCACGGCGCGTTTCGGCGCTGCCGAAATGATCGCCGGGGTTCGGGTCGAGGACACCAGCAACGACATCCGCGCCTGGACCGAAGACCCTGTGCGGGGCGAGGACTACACCACCGACACCTCGGGCTTCACCAACTGGCTGCCTTCGATCCACGTCAACTATGACGTCAGCCGGAACGCCAAGCTGCGGGCTGCGATCTGGACCAGTGTGTCGCGTCCGGACATCAACCGGATGACCTCGGTCAAGGAATACAGCTACGAGAGCGATCCCGACGGCGACGGCGTGACCAACCCGACCGACGAATGGGTGCTGGCCGGCATTGTCCAGGGCAACCCCGACCTGGAGCCGATGACCTCGGTCAACTACGACCTGTCGGCGGAATATTACAACGGACGCACCGGCGCCTACTCGGTCGCCCTGTTCTACAAGGACATCGACAAGTTCCTGTTCCGCTCCTCGTCGTCGGTCATCCAGAACGGTACGGCGGGCGAGTTCGAAGATCCGTCGGGCGTGCCCGTCTCCATGCCGATGAACGGCCGCAAGGCCGAGATCCGCGGCGTCGAGATCAACGCCCGCCAGCAGCTGCAGTGGCTGCCGGCCCCGTTCGACGGACTGGGCGTGGCGCTGAATGCCACCATCCAGCGCTCGGAAGCCGAGACCGGCCTGTCCTGGCATCCTGAGGGCTACACGCTGCCCTTCATGGAGACGCCCGACCACATCGTGAACCTGGAACTGTTCTGGGAGCACAACGGCTGGGAGGCCTATGTGGCCTACAACTATCAGGACGGGTCCCTGGAAGACATCGAGGACTACGGCAACGACCCGTATGAGCAGGACTACCACTTTGTGGACCTGATGGCGCGGCGTCAGATCACGCCAAACCTGACGGCGACCTTCAAGGTTCAGAACCTGTTGGACAACTACACCTATTTCTACAACTTCGGTGAAGGAAAGGGTGGCGTCCGCGACTACATCGAGAACGGTCGTTACCTGAGCCTGAACCTGAACTGGCGGCTCTGATCGTCCCTGCCGCTCGCGGGAGACTTCCCGCGAGCGGCTCCTTTTCCCGACATCGAGGATACCTCATGCGCCTGTCCCTGCGCCTCGCCGCGACCCTGTCTTGCAGCGTCCTGGCCTTCGCCGCCCTCCAGACCGCCCCGGCGCAAGCCCAGACGGCGTCCCTGCCCGAACGAGTCATCGTCAATCTGACCGAGACGCCCTCGACCAGCCTGGCCTTCAACTGGCGCGCCGAAGCGGGCGCAGGCGCCGGCTTCATCGAATATGCGACCCTGACGCCTGGGCCGGCCTATTCGGCCCAGGCCGTTCGACTGTCCGCACAGCGCACCTCCGCCGCCTTCACGACGCGGGACGAACAGAACGTCGCCGCTGACTATTACAGCGTGCGGCTGACTGGCCTGACCCCCGACACCCAGTACGTCTATCGCGTGGGCAAGGAGGGGGCCTGGTCGCCCTGGCGCCAGGTGAAGACGGCGGCGGCAGAGGCCCGGCCCTTCACCTTCCTCTATATGGGCGACGTCCAGAACGACATCCGCTCCATGGGCGGCCTGGCCGTGCGCCGCGCCCTGCGCCAGACGCCCGACGCGGCCTTCATGCTGTTCGCCGGCGATCTGATCAACCGCGCCGACAACGACGCGGAATGGGGCGAGTGGTTCGACATGGATTCCCACCGGCTGGCGGAGACCCCGTCGCTCATGACGCCGGGCAATCACGAATACATGAAGCCCCAGGGCGAGACCCGGCAACGGCTGGCCCCCCAGTGGCGGCTTCAGTTCAACCTGCCCGACAACGGCCCGTCCGACATGCTGACGGAGACTGTTTATCGGGTCGATTATCAGGGCGTGCGCATCCTCTCCCTCGACGCCGACATGATCGACGAAGACCCGCAGGCGGAACAGGATCAGGTGGCTTGGCTTGAGCAGCAACTGGCCGACAACCCGTCACGCTGGACGGTCGTCTTCCTGCACTACCCCCTCTATTCCGCCGCCCAGGGTCGCAGCGGGGAAGAGCTGCGAGTCGTGCTGCAACCCCTGTTCGACCGCTATCACGTCGACCTGGTGCTGGCCGGTCATGACCACACCTATGGCCGTGGTCGCCCCCACGATCAGGGGCCCGTCTATATGGTCTCCAATGTCGGGCCGAAGCAGTATCCGCTGGGCGACCTGGATTGGACCGACCGCAAGGGCAGCGGCGTGCAGGTGTTCCAGCAGATCGAGGTCGCTGGCGATCGGCTGACGGTGCGGGCCGTCACCATGGACGGCACCCTGTACGACGCCTTCCAGCTGGACAGGTCCGGCGCGGGGCCGGCGCGTCTGACGGATCTGAAGCCGGCGACGCCGGAGCTGCTTCTGCGGCGCGAGGACCAGTAATGACCGCGCGTCCCGCCATTGTCGGCCTTTTCGCAGCATTGGCGGCGGGGCTGGCGGCGACGCCGGCCCCGGCCGATCCGGTCTGCGGCGCGACCGCCGTCATGTCGCGTCTCCAGGCCGAGCTGGCGCGGCCGCGCGGCACCCTGCTGATCGCCGCGCACCGGGCCGGCCACCTCGAGGCACCGGAGAATTCCCTGACCGCGATCGACGAAGCCGTGCGGGCCGGGGCGGACATCATCGAGATCGACGTCAAGGTCTCGGCCGACGGGGTGCCCTTCCTGATGCACGACCAGACGGTGACGCGCACCACAGGCGGCGTCGGCGACGCCGAGCGACTGACCTACGCCCAGGTCCGGAACCTGCGGCTGGAAGGCAGCCCGGAACCGCCGCCGACCCTGGTCGAGGCGCTCCGCAGCGCCTGCGGACGCGTGCTCGTGGATCTGGATCTGAAGACGGATCGAATCGCCCCGATCGTCGCCGTGGTCGAGGGACTGGAGATGACGGACCAGGTCCTGTTCTTCGATTCCGACATTGGGGTTCTGAGGCAGGTGCAGCGGCTCGCGCCGAAGGCCATGGTGATGCCCCGCGTCGGCCGCCCGGACGGCCTGGCCTCGGCGGCGGCCGGCCTGACCCTGGTCTTCGTCGTCCACGGTGATCCGGATTCGCTGACGTCGGATTTGCAGGCGGAAATCCGAGGCCTGCCCGCGCGCACCTGGGTCAACAGCCTGGGCGAGGTCGACGCGGCCCTCGCCGCCGACCAGCCGGATCTCTGTCACCGGCTGCGCGCCCTGCTCGCCCTGGACGCCAATGTGATTCAGACCGACCGCCCCCACGACCTGAGACGCGCGCTGTCGGCGTGCGGCCTGGAGGCGGCGCGTTGACACGGATGTTCGACAGTCGGGAAATTCAGGCTGCGTTCCCCGTTGAGGGCCCGTTCTTGTCCGTCGGCAGGCACGCGGCCGCTACGCCTTCGCGCCCGCTTTGGATCCAGGATCGGTTCGACTTCGACCATGGCCTGCTGTGGCTGGATATCCGAAATGACGGGTCGGACGAGGCGGTGTTTCACCTGTACAATGGCCTTGCGGCCTCGCCCGAGGCGCATCGCTATCGTCTGAATGCCGGCAAGACGCTGTCGTTGAGCTGGCCGGCCAGTCCCTATGATCTCCATATCGTCGCGCCTGACGGCCTGTACAGACGCTTCGCCGGTCGACTCGCCGACGACGGAGCCACCACAGCCCGGCTGGCTCCCGCACGCCGGGGCGCGGGTCTGATCCTGGGCCTGTCGAGCGCCGAGGCCGCCTGGTTCTGCGTTCTCGACGAGACGGCCGGTCGAGTGGTGCGGCGGTCGCGGGTGCGCGTGGGCGACCGCCCCCATCTGCGCGTGCCCCTGGAGCCGGGCGGTTGGTACGACCTGTCCGTGTCAAGGGTAGGCGGCCCCTTTCACCGTCGGTTCGCGGGCCGCGTCGCCCTGCCGCGGAACAGCGGCCCGCCTGCTAGAAGCTTCGGCTGACGGCCAGGGTCACGGTCGGTCCCGTCCGGATGTATTCGCGCAGGTTCGCCGACCCGGAGCCGAAGGTGTACCAATAGGTGTGGCTGTTCAGAAGGTTGCGGATCTGGATCGAGGCCAGGCCATCGGCCCCCATACGCTTGCGCAGGCTCAGGTCCACGAAACTATAAGGCTGCTCATAGGGATCGTTGGCGAAACTATCCATGCCTTCCAGGAAGCCGCCCTGGCGACTCCAGCCGACCGCCGCCTCCCAGCCGCCGCCCTGCCAGAACAGCTCCACGGTGGCCAGGGTCTCCGGGGTTTCCGTGAACGGAAGTACGTCACCGTCCCGCCATGAGATGCTCGCGTCGGCGCGGCTGACCTGCCACGTCAGATTGGCCGTGATGCCCAGACCATCCAGCGGCGCAGGTGCCCGGTCGAACCCGTGACGCACCGCCAGCTCAATGCCGCTGATCCGCGCCCGTCGTCCGTTGACATAGGCCCGGACCGGCACCCCGTCCTCGTCCCCCCGATCCTCAAGTCCGCCGTCCCGGATCGAACTGGTCGACGCCCTGTAGAGGAAGTTGCGGATGTCCTTGTGGAACAGGGCCGCTGACCAGGCCGTCGATCGCCCATAGTGCTCCAGAGACAGATCATAGCCGATCGCCCCCATTGGCAGCAGGTCGGGATTGCCTTCACGGACTTCCAGCAGCACCCAGTCGGTCTCGGGATTGGCTTCGCCGTCATCGTCGGTATCCTGGTCATAGACATATTGCCGGGCCGTGGTCATGCGCGCGATGTCCGGGCGGGCGAAGCTGGACCAGACGGCGGCGCGCAGGACGGCCTCGCCGCCCAGGGCGCGCCGCAGATGCACGGACGGGAGAATATTGGTGAAGCTGTTCCGACGGTTGGCTCGGCCGTCGCCGCGGATCGGGTCAAGCACAGGAAAGCCCACATTCGTACGCGTGTGCTCGACCCGGACACCGCCCGTGAACTCGGTGTCCGCCCATCGCCCGGTCGCCACGACATAGCCGGCGGCTACCTGTTCCTTCAGACGGAAGTTCTCGGGATCCTCATCGGCCTCGAACTCGGGATCGACGATGAAATAGGCGCTGTCGCCGCGATAGGCGCGTTCGATCTCCGCCAGCATCCGCCGGCTGTCCAGGACGACGCCGAGCTGATGGTCACGGGTGTATCGCCCGTCGAACAGGTCGGTCACCGTTGTGCCGAACAGCCCCTCCAGGTCGGCCATTGTCTCGGGTGCGATCAGATCGGGACGCGCTCCGGCGGCGCTCCGGCGATCCGAGTACATGTAGCGCCCACCAAGCTTGATCGAGTCCAGCAGTCCGCCGCCAGTGGCGTAGGCGAGGTCGAACTGGGCCTGCGCCAGAGTTTCCGAAGTCTGTTCCCAGGCGTTGGTCAGGCTTCTGAAGTCATAGGCGGCGGGATCCTGGACAGCGGCCAGCCCCGCAGCGTTCAGGTCCCACAGCCGAAAGCGCGGATCGCCGGTTTCGATCACCTGGACGCCGCGGTTGCCCAACCATTCCACGGCGTCGGTCCGGAACTCCAGGGTCGCACCATTGTCGAGATCGTCCTGTGATCGGGACACGGACACGTCATAGTCGAACATCCAGGGACCTCCCCAGCGACGACCGCCCAGCGTGATGGACGACAGCAGGCCGGATTCCTCGGTCGCTTCCCAAAACCGTCTCAACCGGAACCCCATCGGATCCCATACGCCCGAGGCACCGGCCAGACTGTAGACCGAGCGTGCGGTGCGATCCGCGTCGGTGATCCGTCCGTCCCCATCGGCATCCTTCACCTGCGCGGTCGTATAGCCATAGATGCGGCCCAGTTCAGGATCGGACCCGACCACCATCTGATCCGGCTGAACGAGACCAGTCAGGCGGCTGTCAACCTGAACCAGACGCTCGGTTCCGGCCAGGCCGTCGTTGCGGAAGTTCAGGCGGTTTCGATACTCCTCGCCCTCATAGCGATTGTACTGGACGCGGAGGTGCAGGTCCTGCTGTGCGCCCCGCCAGTCCAGACTGCCGTTCAGCCCGACCCGTCGGACCTGGGTCTCGCCGACCGCCAGCTCCATGCCGCGCATGACGAAGCGGTCGAAGTCCCAGCCGGTCGAATAGGTGGTGTCGTACCAGACCGGCGGCAGGTCGTCGCTATCGCCGCCGACCATCTCGAACCTGGATCGCGCGTCGCTCCAGTTGGCGGCGAGGAACAGGCCCAGCCTGTCAGAGAAGCGATGCGAGACCGCCAGGGCCAGCTTTTCCGATTTCGGCTGGTCGAACCGTGTCAGCCACCCGGTCTCGGCCGACAGCCTCACATAGTCCCGACCGGCGTCGAAGGCCGTGGGGGTCTGGATATCGATCAGCCCCCCCAGGGCGTCCCCGTCCAGATCCGGCGTCAGGGTCTTGCGGACGATCAGGCTCTGAACCCCCTCGGGCGGCAGATAGCTGAGGCGAACGCCGCGGTAGAACTTGTCCGCCCGCGACCCGGCCCCGCCCAGTCGCACGCCATTGATCCGGTAGGCGTTCCATTCGGTCGACATGCCCCGAACAGTCAGCCGGTCGCCCTCGCCGGTCTGGTGGTTGCGAACGGCGTTGACGCCGGGCAGCCGGGCCAGGCTTTCGGCGATATTGCTGGTTGGCAACAGCCCCTGATCGTCGGCGCTGACGACGTCACTGACGCCGTCAAAATCGCGTTTGATCTCCAGCGCCTCCTGGATCGCTCCCGGGCGCCCCAGGACCACGACCTCTTCCAGTTCCACTGCCGGCGGCGGCTCTGAGGCCGGGACCGGCGCGGCGCGCTCAACGATCAGGGTGTCGCCAACCATGCGGCTGTTCAGATCCGGATTGCCGGCCAGCAGGCCGGCCAGAGCGGCCCCGGCCGTCGTTCGTCCTCTGACGTCCCGTGCAGTGCGACCTCGCACCAGATCGGCGTCGGCGATCACCGCCACCCCCGCCTGGCGGGACAGATCACGAAGCGCCCGGGCCAGAGGGCCTGCGGGGATCTGGAAGCGGCGCACCTCGCCTGCCGAAGGTGCCGCAGTCGCCCCTGTGCTCCACAGCGTCAAGCCCGCCAGCATCGCAGCGCCCAGAACAGATGCCCGCCCCGGTATCACGCTGGACTCACCGGTCGATAAGAAGACGGCCGGAGGCGTCCTTACGCAAGGTCAGGCCCTGCATGTCCGCAACCACCGCCAAAACCTTTTCGGGCTGGTCGGTCTCGAACCGCCCGCTGATCCGGCCTTTGCTCAGCTCAGGATCGGCGAACCCGGCGCGGAAACCCGGCGACTGGCGTTCCAGTTCCACCAGCAGGTCGGACAGGGTCATGTCCTCTGCGTCGATCCAGCCCTGGGTCCAGTCCGGCGTGTCGGTCGACACGTCCAGGCGCGTGGTTGCAGCGGATCTCAGCTCGCCGTCTCGTACCAGCAGGCGGGCCCCGGCGCTCAGCACCCGGCGCTGATCCGGATGTTTCAGCGCGACCACCTCGACCCGCCCTTCCAGGACGCTGACCTCGACCGCCCCCCCACTGCGTTCATCGACATTGAAGCGCGTTCCGAGCGCGGTGATCCGGTGGGTCGCGGTAAAGACCGAGAAGGGCCGCCTTGCGTCCTTGGCGACCGCAAAGAACCCCTCGCCCCTCAAATAGACGTCGCGGCGTTCGGCACCGAAAGCGGTACGCACGAGGCTGTGGCCGTTCAACTGCACCAGAGAACCGTCGTCGAAGGATGCCTGCACGGTCTGACCGACCGTTCCCGTCAGCGTCTCGTGGACGAGCCGCCCCTGCGAGGGCCAGACCAGAACGGCGGCCGCAGCAGCAGCAGCGGCGACCGCGCCGAAACCCGCCCAGACGAACGGCCGGGGCGTCAGTCCCCAGGCTTTTCGGACGGGTCGTGCGCCGTTGGCGGCCACCATCTGCATCGCCGTCGCCAGGGCCGGGTCGCTCAGCAGCCTCCCATGAAGATCCAGCATCTCAAGGCGTTCTGGTCCGGCGGCGAGCCAGTCCTCAAGGCGACGCGTTTCATCCGCATCAAGCGAACCCCGCCTGCGGCGATCGGCCCATAACGCCGCCTGCTCCTCGGTGGTGCGCATTCCATCGCTCACAGGTCGCGCTCCGTATCCATAGCGCGACGCACGTCAATAACCGCCCTGCTGAAATGTTTCTGTGCGGCCTCGACAGAGATGCCGAGGCGGTCGGCGATCTGCACATAGCCGAGTTCTGCGGATTGTCGAAGGATGAAGACCTCGCGCCTGAGGCGCGGCATGGCCCGCAGGGCGCGAGCGTACAGCTCGGCTCTCTGTTTCATGTCCAGCACCTCGAACGGAGACGGATCGGCCGAAGCCATGTCGTCGGCGATTTCCTCCTCGCCGCCGCGCGCGCCGGAGCGCCCGCGGTCGCTGAGCAGGTTGAGCGCCACGCGAAAGGCGTAGGCCACGGGATCCCCCAGCGGTCCGCCGCGCGAACGCGCCAGAACCCGCGCATAGGCTTCCTGGCTGATGTCGTCCGCGTCCGCGTCATTTCTAACGCGGCTTCTGACGAAGGCGCGCAAGCGCGGGGCGTTTTTCGCCAACACGCCTCCCGCACCTGGATCCTGAACCGCCATGCACACCCCGCTGGCGGGGCTGTTACGGCTCAACGGTGACGGTACCAAAACAGAGCCAAAACAATCGCGCGACCTGCAGATGATGCCCCCGCAAAGTTGAGGTGATCCTCCCCCGCAAAAGTGGACGGGGCTTAGCCGCTCTGCGTTCTGCCTCGACGGGGCTGATGTCGCCCGGTGACGAAAGCAGACAATGGGAATGTAGAAGCCCTCGATGTATCCAAACAGGTCCCTGCGGGTCTGGTCCCCGGCAAAGCAGAACAGGCGGTGTCTAACCTGGTACCTGCGGTTAGACAGAATGAAGAATAAGTCGATGAGTTACAGAGAAAGTTGCGCGGCGTGGCGGACAGAGAGGGATTCGAACCCTCGGTAGGCTTTCACCTACACACGCTTTCCAAGCGTGCGCGATCGACCACTCCGCCACCTGTCCGTTTCACACGCACGCGAAACGCCCGGGAGGTCGCCCCCGGGGAGGGCAGGCTGATAGAACAGCCGGGCGCTGCGGGCAAGCGCGAACGGCGCAAAAGGCGCTGGTCGCCCGGCCCTCTGGGCAAAGCCGCTGACCGTGCCCATATCCCGGCCATGTTCCTCCTCTCACGGATCGCATCTATGCTGAGCGCCAAGACGACCCTGCCGACCGCTGACACCGCCCTGCCGGGCCGGGCCACCCCCCTGCCGACGGACGAGGTCCATTTCGTCACCGGCCGTCCGCTGAAGGGCCCGCATCCGGAGGGGTTCCAGACCGCGATCTTCGGCATGGGCTGTTTCTGGGGCGTGGAGCGCAAGTTCTGGACCCTGCCCGGCGTCTGGGTCACCTCGGTCGGCTATTCCGGCGGCATCACGCCCAATCCCACCTATGAGGAGACCTGCACCGGCCGCACCGGCCAGACCGAGGTCGTCCAGGTCGTCTTCAACCCGGCAGAAATCTCCTACGACGAGCTGCTGAAGACCTTCTGGGAGGGGCACGACCCCACGCAGGGCATGCGCCAGGGCAATGACATCGGCACCACCTACCGCTCGGCCATCTACTATCTGGACGAGGACCAGAAGGCCCGGGCCGAGGCCTCGCGCGACGCCTATCAGGCCGCGCTGGGCGCCGCCGGCAAGGGGACGATCACGACCGAGATCACCGCGGCCGGCCCGTTCTATTTCGCCGAGGGCTACCACCAGGGCTATCTGGCCAAGAACCCCGACGGCTATTGTGGCATCGGCGGCACCGGCGTGGTCTGCCCGATCGGGGTCGGCGTCAGCGCCTGAGCGGCCCTGACGGACACCGGCCGGGCCCGGCCCCCGGCCGGCCCCCTATCTGGCTCAGGCGAAATGGGTGAACCTGCCCGACCCTGCGGCCTGGGCCCCAGCGGACCTGGCCGACCATCTGGCGACGGCTCACGGGATCGTGGCAACCGGGCTGACGCGCAAGGCCCGGGCAGCCCTCGGTCTGGTCTAGCCGCAACGGGCGAAGAACCGTTCCACCCCGGATTCGGACCCCGGGTGGGCGGCGTAGGTTTCGCGCCGCCCATCGGTCCATTGGGCAAGCCAGCCGAGACGGCGGAAACGCTGGAATAGCGGCTCCCGCGCTGCGGCCCCTGCCGTCAGGAAATCGCCGCCGTGAAGTTCGGAAGGCTCCCCCTTGGCGTCGAACCGCTCCATCTCGCCGCCGGACTCCAGATGGATCACCCGACTGCCGGTCGGGGCCGGAGCCGCCAGCTCGATCTGTCCGGAGCCGGGGCTGCAGTGCAGGCCGATCTTGAGATCGTCGCTGTTTTCCACCCCGTAAGCCAGATAGACCGAGTCCTCCGACGGCGTGAAATGCCAGTCATAGCCGGGGGTCGGTGCCGGGGCCGCCGCAGCGGCCCCGGCCACGGTTCCGGAGTCGAGAGGCGCGCCACTGGCGCAGGCGGATACGAGGCCGGCCAGCAAGAGGGCCGATATCCGGATCACGCGCATGACAGTCTTCCCCTCAGCCGCCGCAAAGTTCGGCGAACCGGCGAAGCTTGGCAAGATGGTCCGTCTCGACCGTCACGATCTGGTGCCGCCCGGCCACGGCGACATCCAGCGCTCCGGTCTGGACGAACTGGCCGAAGACGGGATGGTCGGTGCGCAGGGCGATGGACCGCTGGGTCTCGCTGGCGTCGCTCTGGCCGGTGGCGGAGGCCGGGCCTGAAACGATGGTCGCGATGCCGGGGCCGGCATTGGGGCCGAACAGGTCCAGCCGGGCGACGCCCGATCCCGGCTGGCATTCCAGCACCGTCTTCAGGCGAGGCGTGTCGGGAATCTCGTTGGCCAGAACAACCGGACTGGCCTCCTCGTAAAGGGTCCAGGTCCAGCCCGCCTGCAGGGCGACCACCACGGCCGCCAGGGTGATAAAGGTCATTCGCAGGTCCCCGCCGGGGGCCCGCTCAGATGCGCCCCGGGGCGCAGTAGGCCAGAAAATCCGCCACAAGGCGACGTTCTTGACGTGAAGCCGTCAGCTGGAACCGTCCGGCCTCTCCCACCACGGTGGTGCGGCCTCGCTCGGCCAGTGAGGTCAGCCACGGGTCCCGGAGGGAAAGCCGGGCTTCCACAGCCTCGCCTCCGGAAAGGGGGTCGACCTGGTGACGGGCCTCGATCAGACGCGCCCCCTCTGGCTGCATGTCTCCGTAAACGACGGCACGGGTGTCGCCCGGCATGCAGGTGACCATCAGGGCCAGCTGGTCCGAGTGGGCCACGCCATAGGTCAGTTTGGCCAAAGCCCCCTCATGGTGGACGCTCCAGCTCATGACGGGGGTGTGGACGGCGATCATCGGATCGGCATCGGCCGGACCCGGCCGGGCCGCAAGTGCGACCAGTCCAAGGGCGGCCACGGCAGGGATCAGTATGCGGAACATCTTGGGAAACCTTGCGTCTGATCATCAAACGCGGGTTCCCGTTAACGGTTCACGGCAGCGCTTGCCGAGCGCCCTCCGCTAGAACGGGCTGAAGCGTTCCACCAGGCTCTGGGCGGCCGGCGCGGCCTGGACCCGGCTGATGTCACCGCGACCGCCATAGCTGATGCGCGCCTCGGCAATCTGCGTATGGGCGATGGTGTTGGCGCTGGAGATGTCCTCGGGCCGCACGATTCCGGCCACGGTCAGTTCGCGCAGCTCGCGGTTGGTGCGCACTTCCTGCCGACCCTGGATCACCAGATTGCCGTTGGACAGGATGTCGGTCACGACCGCCGCAATGGTCAGGTTGACCCGCTCCGACCGGCTGACGGAGCCGGTGCCGTTGGCATTGGATGCGCCCTCGAGGCCGACGAGGTTCTGGGCGTCGAACCCGCCCGGGAAGGCACGTCCGAGGCTGTTCTCCAGGCCGAAGAAGTTCGAGACCCCGCCGGAAATGTCGTTGCTTCGGCTGCGGCTGGTGGTGTTGGAGGTCTGGGCCTGATCGTCGATGTCGATGCTTACGGTCAGGATGTCGCCGATGTGGCGCGCGCGCTGATCCCCGAAAAAGGCCCGGGCTCCGGTCCGCCACAGCGAGTTGGCGCTGGCGGAGCGCGGCTGGGGCGGCGCCTGGTAGGCCTGGGTCACAGGGATCAGCTGGGCCGGGTAGCCGATCGGGGCCAGATCCGGGCCCTTGACCGTCTCGACGACGGTGGAACAGGCCCCCAGCGAGGCGCTCACAAGAGCCAGGGTGAGAATGGACAGACGCATGTGATCGATTCCTAGCGAACGGCGAACTGGGCGGTAGAGGCAGATGTGCGGGCCCCTGGACCGGCGAGGGCCCGGCCCGGACCGGAAGCGACGGCATCGATAGTGCGGCCGGACGTCAGGTTCAGGACCGGCACGGGCTCACCGGCGGCGGCGTCCCGCGTGGCGCGCCCGGTGACGGTCAGGGTCACCCCGTCGGAGATGAAGGCCACCTCGACCATGTCGTTTCGGGCAATCACGCGGGGCGAGACGAGATCGCGGGCACCGACCACGGCACCGGCCCTCAGGGCCCGGCGGGCCGACAGGCCGATGACCTGATCGGTGTCGGACGGCGTGCCGCCCGGGACCAGATGCGCCTGCACCGTCGACCAGATCACATCCTCGGGCTGGACCACGTCACCGGTCGTCAGACTTCGGGCCCAGGTCAGGACCTCGACCGTCGCGCCGCGCGCCGCAGGGGCAGCGGTTGCCGAGGTCACGGCGCTGCCGGGAGCGAGGGCGGCCCGACGGACCACGACCCGCCTCAGCCCCTGTGGGTTGGCCCATTGCAGGCCGGAGCGCGCGGCGATGGCCTGCAACTGTCCGGCATCCAGCACCACCGACGGCCCGGCCCGGCTGGCCACCAACACGGCGGCAGCCGCGCCAGCCCCGTCGAACAGATCGCCCAGCGTCACCTGGCCGTCGTCGTCCACGGGGTTGTTCCGCAGGGTGACCGGATCGGCGACGGCCGGGCCGGCGAACAGCACCAGCGCGGCCAGCAGGGTCAGGAACCGGATCATCAGCCCTTCACCTGCGAGGAGACACTCATCATTTCGTCGGCCGTGCTGATGACCTTGGAGTTCATCTCATAGGCGCGCTGGGCAATGATCAGGGCGCTGATCTCGGTCACCGCGTCGACGTTGGAGGCCTCAGTGAAGCCCTGCAGAAGCTGGCCGAACCCGGGTTCGCCGGGTGTGCCGGTGGTCGCGGGGCCGGAAGCGGCCGTCTCCAGCAGCAGGTTGTCGCCGATGGCTTCCAGACCGGCCTCGTTGAAGAAGGTCGCCAGCTCCAGCTGCCCCACGATCGCGGGCTCCGGCACCCCGTCGGTGAACACCTGGACCTGACCGGTCTTGGAGACCGCCACATCGACCGCGTCCTGGGGAATGGTGATGGCCGGCTCGACGGCATAGCCGTCCTCGGTCACCAGCTGGCCCTCGCCGCTCAGGGAGAAGTTTCCGGCCCGCGTGTAGCCGATCTCGCCCGAGGGCAGCGTGATCTGGAAATAGCCCGGGCCGTCGACGGCGATGTCATAGTCACCGCCGGTCTGGGTCGGTGTGCCCTGGTCGGTGATCCGGTAAACGCTGCCGGCCTTGACCCCCAGACCGATCTGGATTCCCGTCGGCACCACCGTGCCCTGGGCCGACGACTGGGCCCCCATGCGCTCGACGTTGTGATACATCAGGTCCTGGAACTCGGCGCGCTGGCGCTTGTATCCGACCGTGTTCATGTTCGCGATGTTGTTGGAGATGACCTCCACGTTCAGCTGCTGGGCGGCCATGCCGGAGGCGGCGGTTCTGAGAGCGCGCATGCTGGATTTTCCCTAGTTCGCCCGGCCCAGCCGCTCGACCGAGCGACGGGACAGTTCGGAGACGTTCTCGATCATCTTGCTCGCGCGTTCGTAGGCGCGGCTGATCTCGATAAGATTGGTGATTTCGACGAGCGGGTTGACGTTCGACCCCTCCAGCATGCCCTGGCGCACCTGGGCTCCCGCAGCATCGATCGGCACCTCGTTGGAGGTGTTCCGGTAGAGGCCGTCTCCATCCTTGGACAGGACGCCGAGGTTCTCGAACCGGGCCAGAGCCATCTGGCCGACAGGCACGCCGTTCTGGGTGATGCTGCCGTCATCCGCGACCGTGATGGGCCCCAGCGCCGGATCGACGACGATGGGGCCAGCGTCGCTGAGGACTGGCAGGCCGGACTTCGTTACCACCATGCCCTCGGGGTCGAGGGTGAAGCCCCCGTCGCGCGTATAGGCCTCGCCGGCTCCATCCTCGATGCGGAAGAAGACGCCTTCGCCCTCGATCGCGAAATCCAGGCGACGACCGGTCTGCTGGAGCGACCCTTGCGAGAAGTCCCGGCCCACACCGTTGTCCAGCACGAAGCTGACGCCCGGCCGGACGGCGTCGTTGCGGGCCCGGTCCCCGACCTCGGTGCCCAGCATCAGCTGCTCGACCTTGAAGCCGGTGGTCTGGGCATTGGCGATGTTGTTGGCCGCGATGTCGAGTTCGCGACGCAACGTCATCTGGCGGGACAGTCCGATGTAGGCGGCGTTTTCCACTTGGGCTCCGGGCTCCTTCAGCCCCAGCCCACGCAATGGTCGTGCCAACAGGGTTAATGCCCGTCCCGCCGGGGTTTGACGGTCTTACAGGGCAGGGGCACCCGGCAATTTCTGCCGGATCTACACCTCGCGTTAACCAAGAGGCGCGTATTCGGGACTCTGGGAAATTCCGGGGCGTCCAGACCATGGCAATGGGCAAGAAAAAGGAAAAGCCGCCCAAGGACGGCGCGACCGAACTTGCTGCGGCCTATGGGGCCGATGTGGGCGGCGACGATGACGGCGCGCCTCCCAAGAAAAAGCTCCCCCTGCTGTTCATCATCGCCCCCGTCGCCCTGATCGTGCTGGTCGGGGGCGGGGCAGGTGCCTTCTTCATGCTCCAGCCCAAGCCGGCTGCCGCCGAGGGCGAGGCCGCCGCCGGCGATCACGGTGAGGAGAAGAAGGGCGGCGGCCACGGCGAGGAAAAGAAGAAGGAGGGCGGTGGCCATGGCGGCGGTGCCGAGGGCGAGGCCGATCCCGCGCTCGGCAAGATCTCCGAAGGGCCTGACGGGGTCACCTTCTACACCCTCCCGGACATGGTGGTGAACATCCAGTCTTCTGATGGCCGCCCGGCCTTCCTGAAGCTGACCCTGACGCTGGAAATGCACGACGCCGATCTGGCCCATACGCTGCAGGGCCAGATGCCGCGCATGCAGGACATGTTCCAGGGCTTCCTGCGCGAGCTCCGGCCCGAGGACCTCGCCGGTTCAGCCGGCAACTATCAGCTTCGGGCAGAAATCCTTCGCCGCGTGAACCTGATCGCTGCCCCGGCCAAGGTCGATGCCGTGCTGATCGAAGAAATGCTGGTCCAGTAGCCCATGTCCGATGTGACGGTGGCCGACAGTGCTGATCCCTTCGCCGCCGCGGCCGCCGAAGCCTTCGGCGCGGGCGGGGCCGAGCGGGTCCTGAACCAGGACGAGATCGACAGCCTGCTGGGCTTCGATCTTGGCGACGGCGACGATTCTGAACGCAGCGGCATCCGCGCCATCATCAACTCGGCCCTCGTCAGCTACGAGCGGCTGCCGATGCTCGAGATCGTCTTCGACCGTCTCGTCCGGCTGATGACGACGTCCCTGCGGAACTTCACCTCGGACAACGTCGAGGTCAGCCTCGACAACATCTCCTCGATCCGGTTCGGCGACTATCTGAACTCCATTCCCCTGCCGGCCATTCTCGCGGTGTTCCGGGCCGAGCAGCTGGACAACTACGGTCTGCTCACGGTCGATTCCAACCTGATCTATTCGATCGTCGACGTGTTGCTGGGCGGCCGGCGCGGCACGGCGGCGCTGCGGATCGAAGGCCGACCCTATACGACCATTGAGCGGGTCCTCGTCCAGCGCATGGTCGAGGTGATCCTGGCCGATGCCCAGGCGGCGTTCGAGCCGCTGACCCCGGTGCATTTCAAGCTCGATCGGCTCGAAACCAATCCTCGCTTCGCCGCCATCGCCCGGCCGGCGAATGCCGCCATCCTGGTCAAGCTGCGCATCGACATGGAAGACCGCGGCGGCCGGGTCGAGCTGCTGCTGCCCTATGCGACGCTGGAGCCGATCCGCAAGATGCTGCTGCAGCAGTTCATGGGCGAGAAGTTCGGCCGCGACAACATCTGGGAAGGCCACCTGGCCACCGAGCTCTGGACCACGGACACCGAGGTGCGGGTGGTTCTCGACGAGCAGCAGGTGCCCCTGTCAACGGTCCTGGCGCTCCAGGTGGGCGACACCTTCATGCTGAACGCCACCCCGGATTCGGATGTGTCCATCCGCTGCGGTCCGATCCCCGTCACCAATGGCCGCATGGGCCGCAAGGGCCAGCATATCGCTGTTCGCGTCGAATCGCCGATCAGCGTCGAGGCCGCCACCAACCTCACACGCGGAAGGCGCTGACATGACCGGCATGATCCTAGACGCTGTCCTGATGCTGCTGCTGGTGGCCGCGCTCGGCTACGGCGTGCGGCTGGAGAAGAAGCTCAGCCAGCTCCGCGCCGGGCAACTGGCCTTCGCCGGAGCCGTGACCGAGCTGAACTCGGCCTGTGTCCGTGCCGAAAACGCGCTCGGCTCCCTGCGCGCCTCGGGCGAGGAGGCCGACCTCCTGCACGACCGCATCCTCAAGGCCCGGGCCCTCAAGACCGACCTGGAACAGCTCCTCGCGCGAGCGGGCAAGACGGCAGCCGTCGCGCCGGTCCGGGCCAATCCTCCGCTACGGGCCGCCCAGGCGGAGGATTTGCGCGAGCCTGCCCCGGCCCGGAGCGCTCGCGCCGGGTCAGACGCGCTTTCGCCCGAGCCGCGGCTGTCCACCCCGGTCGCCACCCCCGATCCCGATGACCGGGCCTTCCGCATGGCCGCCCTGGCCGAGCGGATCCAGGGCATGGCCGCGCCGGTCCGCGCCGCCCCCGCCCGGGCCGCCGCCGCCGGTGCCGGCAATGTCCAGGCCATCCTGCATGCCCTGACCGCTAACCAAGCTGCGAAGCAAAGCCTCAACCGCGCCCGTGCCAGTCTCGACGACGACATGTTCGCCGCCTGACTTCCTGCTGCCCCTCTGTCCCGACCACCGTAGCCGGTGCGCCGGGGATGAAACCGGACCGAACCGCCTATGGCCAAGCTGCCCCGCCTGCTCCCCCTGATCGCCGTCGCCATCGGCGGGGTCGTGGCCGTGCGCGCCGTCGGGGCCGGGCCGGACATGTTCCAGGGCGCCGTCGCCTGGGCCGAGGAGGCCACGGCCGCAGGCGACACGACCACGCCCGGTGCAGCCACCGCCGCCCGCCCGACCCCGGCCGTCTGCGCCCTGACCCCCGAACAGCTGGCGCAGCAGGCCGGCATCTCGCCCGCCGAGCTGAGGATCATCCAGTCCCTGTCGGCCCGCCGCACCGAGCTGGACGCCCGCGACACTGACCTGGCCACCATGCTGCCGCTGATGACCGCCGCGGAGCAGAAGCTGGACGCCAAGATCACCGCCCTTAACGCCATCAAGGCCGAGGTCCAGACCCTGCTGGGTCAGGTCGATGAGCGCGAACAGGCCGAAACCGCCCGTCTCGTGGCCGTTTACTCCGCCATGCGCCCTCGTGAGGCCGCCGCCGTCTTCGCCACCCTGGACGACAGTGTCCGCCTGCCCATCGCCGCGGCCATGCGCCCGCGCGGGCTCAGCGCCATCATGGCCCAGATGCCCGCCCCCGCCGCCCGTGAGTTGACCGAGAAACTTGCCCGCCGCTTCCAGGCCCAGCAGCTGGCCGCCCGCGCGGCCGCCGCCACGGCCACGCCGCCGGCAGCCCCCGTCCAGACCGCGGCGACCCCGCCCGCCGCCGCCACTCCGGCGCCGACAGCTGCGGCCTCGGCTCCGGCTCCGGTCCAGACGGCTGCCGTCCCGCCGCCCGCCGCCACGCCGCCAGCCGCCGCCCGCGCCCCGACCGCCCGTCCGGCCGCGCGACCCGCTCGCCAGACCCCGCGCCCCGCCGCCCGCGCCCCGGCCGCCGCTCCGGCTCCGGCCGGACCCCAGCCCTATGCCCCGCCGGCACCGGGGGCCGCTGCCGCGACCGCACCCACACCCCCGACCGCGCCCCGCCAGTCGGTCCAGTAGTCACGCGCCCGGTTGGCACAGGGGGCCGGTGCGGCTATGCACCGCCTCCAGTCCTGCCCGTAAGGTTGCTCCATGTCCGACACGCCCCCCGACCGCCTCTCGGTCAACCCCGCCAGCCCCCACTATGACGCCGACGTTCTGGCGCGCGGCGTAGGCATCAAGTTCAAGGGCGAGGAAAAGACCAACGTCGACGAGTATTGCGTCTCCGAAGGCTGGGTCCGCCTCGCCGTCGGCAAGGCCGTCGACCGCAAGGGCAATGCCCTGACCGTCAAGCTCCAGGGCCCGGTCGAACCCTATTTCCAGAGCGGCGTGGTTGAGAGCGAAGGCTAGGTGCCCGCATTACCCGTTGACAGCCCCGGCTGTTTCATGACCGGGGCTATTCTTTCGGATGGAAGCTGTGGTGGTGATTTCCGAACCACGAGGCGTCCATTTCGGGCGTCCGGAGTATGGCCTCGCGCGGTAGCACACAGATGCTGACGCCATCGTGCTCGCAGACATCGATCCGTCCCTCGAACTGGCCCAGGGTGACCCGGTCCTGATGCCATGTCGCGTCCTTCAGGCGGCGATTGAGCAGGTTCTGGTCATAGATCCCAAGGGGGCCCAGTTCCGCCAGGATCGGCTCCAGCAGCGGTGCGGCAGCCGGCTTGGCGATGTAGAAGCCGGTGCAGGCCACGAAGCCCAACGCCTCGACCACCTCTTTGGGAACGCCGAACGCCCGTGAGATGATGAAGTCGTAGGGAAGGTCCGCCATGGGCCGGAAATCGAGCTTCAACCGGACGTCGAGGTCGATCTGGAAGCAGGTCACGCCTTGCCGCAGTCGGGCGAGGATGTGCCGCATCCGCTCGGAGTCGCCCGCGCCATAACCCACGGCCTTGGGTTGGTGCACGGTCGAGGCGAACGCCGCCTCGTACGCCTTGCCGTCGAGGGAAACAATTTCTGTGTTCAGGCCCGAGAGCCGATGCACCGTTTCCACGAACTCCGGGACCAGAGCCCACCATCTGTCAGCGAAGCACGATGTGACGACCGTCTGCATGGGTTCGTGCGTTCCGTATGATCACGTGTCAGAAGAGTCCGGGCCTCAGCTTCTCGCGATACCCGGCGGGTGCGTCAATCGCGCTGTAGCATCAGGACGATCTGATGCGTCGTCAGGGCTTCGAGGGCGTACGCTTCTCTCAGGACGTCGGGAGGCACCAGTGCCGTGTGGTCTCGCTGTTCGCGAAGCACCCTGAAGCCGACCGCCTCGCAACGCTGGACCAGATCACTCGCCGTCACCCGGTTCAGCGTTGTGAACAGGCGCGCCAGGCGGGCTTTCCGCTCGGGACTGACATCGGGACAGATTCGCGATGTCGTCGAGGACCTCGCTGGTCTGCTTCAGCAGATGCTCCCAGTTTTGGTAGCCCAGCACCCCCAGGTGTGCCCCTTCAGGGCTGAAATAGAGCGGCGAGATCTGGAAGAAGGCGATCCCGCCGGGGCGCAGGGAATCATGAAGCGCGCCGAGGACCGACGAAAGCAGTCCTCTCGTGACATGCTCCAGCACGGACCAGCTTACGACCACGTCATAGGCGTCCCGCTCAGCCGGACCGTGTTCCGTGATCCGGGAGAAGCGAAGGTTGGCCGGAAGGCTTTCGAGTCCAAAAACACTCGCGAGCATCGGACCGCATTGGCCGGGCTTGTCCTGGACGTCGACACCATGAACGCTGCTGGCACCGTGACCGAGCGCGATCCCGGCCGCCGTTTCGCCGAAGCCGCAGCCGAAATCGAGAACATGCCTGTTCTCCAGCCCGCCATACGGTTCCAGCCATTCATGAATGGCCTGCGGCACGTCATAGAGTTTGGCCCGGAGCTGCGGATCGACAACCTTCGCCCGGTGGGCAAGGAAGCCATCACGCGATCCTGCGACCGGTACCCCTGCGGTGCCCGTGCCTGGAGGCGTGATCTCTTCGGTCGCTGGTCCGTTGTGCAGTTTCATCATGTCCACTTGCTGCGAGCCCCGCTGCTGGCCAGACCGGTCAGCCGTGTTCCAGCCGATGCGCCTCGGCGGCCTCGGCGACCGCGTCGGCGTCATGCGGCCGGCGCTGCCACAGGGTCGAGTGGACCTGCTCGTGCAGTCGCTCATAGGTGTAGTAGTAGAGCGCGAGGGAGCGCCGTACGACATCGGGAGGACAGTCCAGCGGGTCGGGATGCCCATGGTAGGACGTGTCGGTGGTCGAGAAGATCACCATCCTGTTGAAGTCCGGCGTGATCGACTTGGCGCAGCGATCCATCTGCGGGGTCCAGAGCTCCAGATTTCCATGCCACGCCGGGTCCCAGCCCTCGTTGAGATAGACCAGCACGTTCAGCCGGCGATACAGGTTCATCTGCGGATGGATGTTGAAGTCCGCATGCACCGCAAGCTTTCCGCCACGGAGGATCTGATGGAATCCCGCGCCCCAGAGATAGGGGTCCGGCACCAGGCCCTCGATCCCCGTAACGGCTGTGAGGTATTCCAGAAATGGCTTCGCATACAGATAGTTGATGAGGCGCAGGCTCTTGGGGCCCAGACGCGTGACGTCACGCCATGCGAACTTGTTCTCCTGCAGATGCGCAACATCCTTGGAGAACAGATTGCCAGACGTGAGAGGGGAGGGCACCTCGGCCAGCACGTCTCTCAAGACCTGCGGCCGGAACACGCCGTCGATCATGATGTGCGGGAAGGGGTCAGCCGACCGGTAGGCGAGGGCCTGCGCGTCCTGGCGGGCCGAAAAACCTTCGCCTTCGGCGAAGATACTGAAAAAATCGCCTTCACCGGGCGCGACGGACGCAGGCGGCGGGCCCGATTTCCTGAAAAGCGACAGCATGGTTCCAGCTTAGCGGATGAGTCGGCCCGGGTCACGTGGAAGGCCACCGCCCGGGCGAGCCGGTGTCAGAACGGCCATCAGTCCAAGCGGATCGCCGACATCAGCCGGCCGAAATCCGGCTCCCCCTCCCGGTGGGCCCGCCGGTTCGAGTAAAATTGACCGGCATCCGCGCAGGTGTCGTGCCCGGTCCAGGCCGCCTCGCCGATGCCGGCTTCCTCCAGCCGCCAAAGCACGAAGCCGGGCAGGTCGAAAATCCGCTTGTCCGCCTCCACGCCCGGGGCAAAGAACCGGCCGGATCCTGCGTCGTGATGCTCGAACCGGTCCTGAAAGTCCGCCCCGACCTCGTAGCTTTCGGGGGCGATACAGGGGCCGACCACAGCGACCATCCGGTGGGGCCGAGCCCCCAGGGCCTCCATCGCCGTGACGGCCGACTGGACTACCCCGTTCAGCGCGCCCTTCCACCCGGCGTGGACCGCCCCCACGACCCGGGCCTCCGCGTCGGCCAACAGGACCGGCGCGCAGTCGGCCGTCAGTACCGCCGGGATCACGCCGCCGGTCGTGGTCACCACAGCATCCCCCTCCGGCCGGTCCCCGGCCCAGGGTCCGGTCGCCACCCGCGTCAGGCTGGAATGGATCTGGTAGCAGTTGGCCAGATCGTCCGGCCCGCCGCCCAGCGCCGCGGCCACTCGCCGCCGGTTTTCCATGACCGCCGCCGGATCGTCCGCCGAGCCGATCCCCGTGTTCAGACCTGCATAGAGCCCGGTCGAGACCCCGCCCTGCCGCGTGAAGAAGCCATGGCGCAGGCCGGACCGTTCCAGCAGGGCATGGTTGATGGGGTGAGGGAGGGCGGACATACCCCTGATTGCGACGCCGCCCGCCGTCGATCAAGAGCCCAGGTCAGGCGCAACGGGCCGCCGCGGTCAGCAGAATGCCGGCGGTGCGCGCATCGCCGCTGTCGCGGGCAAGCTCCAGCGCATCGGCCAGGGTCAGGCTCCGGCCCTGCTCGCGCACCTGCGCCACGGCCGTCCCGATCGCCCGCAACTCGGCGTCGCTCAGCCGGGTCGTGATATCGGCCGAGAAGCACTCCGCCGGCGCCCGCGGCACGCCCGCTTCAACCAGGGCGCTCGTGATGCGGTCGCGAGGTGTCGCGCAGCCGGCCAGACTCATAGCGGCAGACAGGCAGGACAGAAGGGCGAGGGCACGGTTCATAAGTCTCTCCCGGTAAACTCATCCAACGGCACAGCCGGCAGAGCGGTTCCTAGGTGTCAAAGCCCGGCACTGACAGGCTGCGGGGTGAGAAGATCGCTGCCGCCTTGAACAACTGGCCCATCTGATCGTCGGCCGTCAGTCGGGCCAACTGCCGACCGATCACCGGGGCGGCCCCCGGCCGCCCCGCCGACAGCCGCTCAGCCCGCGCCTCGATCCCCAGCTGGCGCAGGAAGTCGCCCTGGCCCCGGCACCCGGTGACATCGGCCCCGGCACGGACGGCGGCCTCCAGCACGGCGGGGAAGTCGGCCCACTGCGTCACATCCGCCTCGCCCGGGGTCTCCAGCGGATCGACCTTGCCGTGCCGCTTCAAGGCCTGCAGCGTGTCGCCCGGTCCCGCCCGGTCCCGGCCGTAGTCGATCAGCAGGGCCGCGCCCGAGGTCTCGCGGATCAGGGTGGCCAGATCGCGCCCGAAGGCCGCCTGCTGGTCCGAAGCCTCGATCACCTGACCCGGCTCAACGTCGAACGCCGGCCGCTCGAACCCGCCGGTGATGCCCACCAGACCAAAGGTCAGCTCCCCGTCGTCGGTGACCCCGACCCGCCGCTCGGCCCAGCCCCCGTCCGTCTTCACGAACTGGCGGGCCGGCAGGCAGTCCAGCACCTCATTGGCGATCAGGATGACCGGGGCATCCGTCTCGATCTGCGCCAGCGACCGGACCCAGCGGGGCTCCACATCGGCCTCAGCCAGCCGGCGCGCCTGCGCGGTTCTCAGCGGCCCGCTGGGCTCGATCAGGATCAGGTCGCACGCCTCCAGAAAGCCCGGCACGACCCGGGCGGCCCTGAGCGCATCGTCCATCAGGGTCCCGTCACCCGGTCCCACCTCGACTAGCCGGAACCGCTCGGGCGCGCCCAGCCTCTGCCACGTCTCGACCGCCCACAGGCCGATCAGCTCGCCGAACATCTGGCTGATCAGCGGCGCGGTGATGAAGTCGCCGCCCTCGCCCAGCGCCGGGCGGGTGGCGTAGTAGCCGTCGGTCGGATCGTGCAGGCAGCGGGTCACATAGTCCGCCACCGTCATCGGCCCGGTCAGGGTGATCTCCCGGACCAGCCGGTCCTTCAGCGCCATCAGTCCGCTGCGGCGACCGGCGGCCGCTTCCACGCCCGGTAAACCAGCCAGCCCCCGATCAGGATCATCGGGATCGACAGCATCATCCCCATGGTCAGGCCCAGCGGGAAGTTCTCCATCCCGGCATCCGGCTGACGCACCGTCTCCAGTGCCGCGCGCGACAGACCATAGCCCACCAGGAACAGGCCGGTGACAAAGCCCGGCTTGGTCAGCAGCCGCCATTTCCACACCGCCAGCGACAGGATGGTGAACAGCAGCAGTCCCTCCAGCGCCGCCTCATACAGCTGGCTCGGATGGCGGGGCTCATTCCCGGCGGGGCAGAAGCCGTACATCTGCTCGATCCGGGCGTTGCAGAAGCGGATGGCCCACGGCACGTCCGTCGTCCGGCCCCACAGCTCGCCATTGATGAAGTTGGCCAGCCGCCCGAAGAACAGCCCGATCGTGGCCACCGGCGCGATCGCATCGCCGAGACTCAGCAGGTTCGCTCCGTGCTTGCGGCCGAACCAGGCCACGGCCAGACAGACGCCGAGGAAGCCGCCGTGGAAGGACATTCCGCCGGTCCACAGCTGGAACAGCTCGAACCGCTCGCCAAGGGTTTCCCCTGTGAACAGCTGGCCGAACATCGCCGGCTGGTAGAACAGGGCATAACCGAAACGCCCCCCCAGGATGATACCCAGCGTGATCCACAACACGAGATCATCGAGCTGCGGCCCGGTGATCGGCGGTCGACCGGGGGCCCAAAGTCGTTCCGTCTTCAGGATGCGCGCGGCATAGACCCACCCCAGAACGATGCCGGTAACATAGGCCAAGGCGTACCAGCGCAATGGCAGCGGGCCGATCTGGATCAGGACCGGGTCGAACTCGGGAAAGGTCAAACGGGGCTCCTGCGGTGGTTCGCCCCGCCTTTAGCAAGCGCCGCTGCCTCACGCGAGCGTGTCACGTTTCAGCCGTGATTGAGCGTATGCAGGGGGTGTCCGGAAAGGTTTCGTTCACCATATCAGGCAACCTTCCCTTAACGACCTCCGCGACGTGCGGAACGGAGACGATCATGCAGACCCGCAATCCCTTCCTCGACGAACTGGCGAAGATGTCGACCAGCGCCATGGGCTTGGCCCAGGCCGCGGGTGAAGAGGCCAAGGCTGCGCTTCGGGCGCAGACCGATCGCGTCGCCGCCGAGATGGATCTGGTCCGTCGCGACGAGTTCGATGTGCTGAAGGCCCAGGTCACGGCTCTTCGCGCCGAGGTCGCCGAGCTTCAGAAGGCGGCCACGGCCAAGGCTAAAACGCCGAAAACGGGAACACCCACAGACGGAACTCATCTTCCGGACGCAGCCGGTTGAGCCGAATCTGCGAACACGCCTACCGTCATTTCAACGCCGCTGAGTCGCGGCTGACCTCCCGCGAGATCGAGTTTTCCTGATGGATGCTGCCGGACCCCAAGAGGTCGACGTCCCCTGTGATCCGCTGGACGTGGTCGAACATGTCCTGAATGCCGAGAACCTGCCGTTCGATCGCACGGATGACGGGGATCTGGCCTTCGCCTTGGCCGGCGACTGGAAGGACTACGAGCTTTGGTTCGCCTGGCGGCCTGAGGGGGACTGCCTGCAGTTGTGCTGTGCCTTGGATCTCCGGGCCACGAAATCGCGTCGCAGCGCGGCCTACGAACTGGTCTCCATGGTCAACCAGCGTACCTGGATGGGCCATTTCGAGGTCTGGGCCGAGGACGGCGAGATCGTCTTCCGCCATTCCCTGGCCCTGCCTCACGGCGAGCGTCCGACCCTGGCCCAGGCCGCGTCCATGATCGATGCCGCAGTGGAAGCAGCAGACCGCTACTATCCCGCCTTCGACTTCATGATCCGTGGCAACAAGAAGCCCCAGGACGCGATCGATTCCTGCCTGTTCGAGACCGTCGGCACGGCCTGAGGTGGCTCCCGGTCCGGTCACCCTTCTGGGCCATGGCCGTCTGGGCTCGGCCCTCGTCGAGGGTTGGCGGCTCACGGGCACTGTTGAGAACCTGACTGTGCTGACCCGGGCCGATCCCGCGGTCTGCCCGGGTGGGACGCGGGTTCTGGTGATTGCGGTCAAGCCCGGAGCCTGGCGCGACGCGGTCGCGCCTCTGGTCTCTACCCTGCCGGCCGGGGCTGTCGTCCTGTCGGTCATGGCCGGGGTCCGCGCTGCGGCGCTCGCCACCGCGCTGCCCGGGCATCCGATAGCGAGGGTCATGCCCACTACGGCGGTGGCTGAGGGCCGTGGCATTGCTGCTGTCTGGTCGGAGGATCCCGGTGCCCGATCCGTTGCCCACAGGCTATTCGATCCGGTCGCAGACACTGTTGATCTGGCGGATGAGGCCCTGATGGATGCGGCCACCGCTGTCGCCGGCTCGGCTCCCGCCTTTTTCTACGCCATGGCCGAGGCCCTCGCCGAGGCGGGCACTGCGGCCGGACTTCCACCGGAAGCGGCGGCGCGTCTGGCCCGCGGGGCCCTGCGCTCCGCCGGATCCGGCGCGGACTCTGACCAGTCTCTTGAAACCCTGATTTCGCGTATCGCCTCGCCGGGTGGCACGACACGCGCCGGCCTCGATGCGCTGCTGGACAAGGGCCTCGACCACGCGGTCCGCGCCGCCGTCGAGGCCGCCATCGACCGAGCCCGCCGTCTAGCGCGAGACCAGCCGGCCTGACGCCAGTCGATCCGCCAACCGGTCGTAGGCGACCTCGGCATCGTACCAGGTCGAATAGCTGTAAACTTCGGCGATCGATGTCGAATAGTGATCGTAGCGCACCGGGTGCCGTTCCCCATCGGCCATGATGACCTCCCCCTCGATCGTCGCTCCGCCAATCGAGCGGCTATCGATGACCGACAGGCCAGGCCGGTCGGCTGCCTGCTGGAATGTGGGGCGGTTCGGCTTCAGGTCGATCACAACCAGGTTGACCTGCGCCCCGTCCAGCGCACCGCTGCGGGCCAGTTCTCGCTCAACCGTGGTCTGAAGCAGCACCATCTGGCGATCAACGTCACGCTGGCCCAGATCCTCGACCTTTTCTGCCAACTTGCTGCCGATAGTCACGGTGACCTGCTGAGCCTGTGCGAGAGCGGGGAAGGCGAGGGCCGTGGCCATGGCCAGAGGAACGATAAGGGCGAGGGGGCGCATGTTGATCTCCAATGATCCCTGTCAACGGAAAGATGCGCCTGGCCTCGCCCTTGTGCCAGTACTGAGCGCGCGATTGTGAACGCCTAGCCGGGCAGCCGGATCAGCGCGCGCAGTCCACCGAGGTCACTGCGGGCCAGGGTGATGTCGCCGCCGTGGCCGCGGGCCACGTCTCGAGCGATCGCCAGTCCCAGTCCGACGCCTTTGCGGTTCTGGTTGCGGCTTTCGTCAAGGCGACCGAACGGCCGGAACGCCTCCTCATGCATCTCTTCCGGGATGCCGGGGCCATCGTCCTCGACCACAATCTCGACTCCCCCCAAGGCCAGCGCCCGGGCGGACAGGCGGACGTGTTCCCCATGGGCGGCGGCGTTCCCTGCCAGATTGGTCAGGGCGCGCTTGAAGGCCAATGGTCTCAACGAGGCGGTCAGCGTCGGCGGTGTCGCGATCTCGACCTCGGCACCGGCCCGTTTCACATCCTCGCCGGCGGCCAGCAGCAGCGCCGACACATCCACGGGCTGCGGCGTTTCCCCGGCCTCGCCCCGGGCGAAGGCCAGATACTCGTCGATCATGTGCTCCATCTCGTCCAGATCGCCCTTCATCGCGGCGGCCCGCTTGAACGGCGGGGCGAGAGCCAGCTCGAGCCGCAGCCGCGTCAGGGGCGTCCGCAGGTCATGGCTCACCGAGGCCAGCAAGGCCGTGCGCTGTTCGATGTGGCGCTGGATGCGGTCGCGCATGGCCAGGAAGGCGACTGCCGCCTGACGCACCTCGCGGGCCCCGTGCGGCTTGAACCGCACCGCGGTTTCGCCCCGACCGAAGGCCTCCGCTGCCTCGGCCAGCCGCTCGATCGCCCGAACCTGATTGCGGATGAACAGGATGGCGACGCCCATCAGTAGAACCGTCGCTACGGTCAGCCACAAGACGAAGATGTGGGCCTGGGTCGCCACGGCCCGCTCGCGCGGGGCGATGATCCGCAGCACGCCCTGCGGCTGCTGGACCTGGATGTCGACATAGGCGGGATAGCGGGTGGTATCGAACCAGAAGGGCTGGTCCAGACGACTGGCCAGCGCCGCCTCGAGCGTGCGGTCCACAACCCCGATCGGCCCGCGACGGCGCTCCTCGGGCAGGGTTTCGCCGGGGCGCAGCGCGATCGAAAGCTGCATCGACCGCTCCCCCCGGTCAGCGATGACAGCCAGATTGCCCGCCGAGGGATCGTCGCGATAGCTTTCCGCCGCCCAGGCGATATCACCCGCCAGCCCTTCGGACAGACGCGCCGTCACCGTTTGCCAGTGCATGTCGAAAAAGGCCCAGGTCACCGCTCCCTGCATGATCAGGATCGGCAGGACGATGATCAGCAGCGACCGGCCCCATAGCGTCGTCGGCAGGCGCCGTTTCAACATGCGGGCCAGGACGGGGAACGGCAGGCGGCGCATCAGTCCGGGGCCAGCATATATCCCACGCCCCGGACCGTCTGGAGATAACGCGGATTCTTCGGGTCCGCCTCCAGCTTGCGTCGGAGCCGGGTCACCTGGACATCGACCGCGCGTCCGGTGATGTCCGCCGTGTCGGGCGACAGGTCCATCCGTTCGACCGGTGCATGGGCATGCAGCGCAAGGGTCTTCAGCAATTGTGCTTCGGCCTCGGTCAGGCGCATGGGCGCTCCGTCCCGGGTCAGCTCCAGCCGCTCCAGATCGAACATGGCCGTCCCTAGCCTTATCTCGCGCGGCATGATCGGTTTGACCCCCGTACGGCGAAGGATCGCATCGATCCTCAGCGCCAGCTCCCGCGGATCGAAAGGTTTCGACATATAGTCGTCCGCCCCCCGCGACAGCCCATCGATCCGGTCCGACGCTTCACCCCGGGCGGTCAGCAGCAGAACAGGCGTCTGCGACAGCTGGGCCTTGGACCGGACCCAGGTGGTCAGCTCCAGCCCCGTTTCGCCGGGCATCATGACGTCCAGCACGACCAGATCGAACTCGATCAGTTCCATCAGCCGCCGCGCCGCGGCAGCGTGGGCCGCTCCGGTCACGCGATAGCCTTCGCGCGCCAGATACTCTTTCAGCAGCTCCCGGATCCGGTCGTCGTCGTCGACAATCAGCAGATGACGGCCCACGCCCGCACCCGCCACGGGGCCTGACCGCCCCGCGCTCATGCGAACATTCCTGGACGCGCGACGTTGACCTCGGGCGTTCGGGACGTTCTAACCGGGAAATCTGCGCAGGAGACGTTGTTCAATGGCCTTGGTTCCTTTCGACGATCGTGATGGCTGGATCTGGATGGATGGCGATTTCGTGCCTTGGCGGGAAGCGAAAACGCACGTTCTGACCCATGCCCTGCATTACGGCTCGTCGGTGTTCGAGGGGGAGCGTATGTATGGCGGGGAAATCTTCAAGCTGACAGAGCATTCCGAGCGTCTGGCCCGGTCTGCGAACCTGCTGGATTTCGAACTGCCCTATAGCGTGGCCGAGATCGACCAGGCCTGCAAGGACACCTGCGCCCGCATGGGCATGGAGGACGCCTATGTGCGCCCCCTGGCTTACCTCGGCCCGGAGCAGGTCAGCGTCTCTGCCCTGAACAACAAGGCTCACGTCGCGATCGCCGTGTGGGACTGGCCCAGCTATTTCGATCCCGAAATCAAGCGCAAGGGCATCCGGTTGGAGTGGGCCAAGTGGCGCCGCCCCGATCCGCTGACTGCTCCCACGACGGCCAAGGCCTCGGGCCTCTACATGATTTGCACCATGTCCAAGAACGCCGCCGAGAAGCGCGGCTACTCCGACGCCATGATGCTGGACTGGCGCGGCTACGTCGCCGAGGCGACCGGGGCCAACGTCTTCTTCGTCCAGGACGGGGTGATCCATACCCCCGACGTGACCCACATCCTGAACGGCATCACGCGCCAGACTGTGATTGATCTGGCCCGGGCCCGGGGCATCGAGGTTGTGGTGCGCCACATCCGTCCCGAGGAGCTATCAACCTTCTCGGAGTGCTTCCTGACCGGCTCGGCCGCCGAGGTCACTCCGGTCAGTGAGATTGGTGAGTACCGGTTCACACCGGGGGATATCAGCCTCGGCCTGATGGAAGCCTACGGGCGACTGGTCCGCCGTCAGGCCTGATACCCATGGCTGACGGGACCGGGCGGCCGGAGATCGCCTCCGGCGCGTCCGGGCTTGATCGCCACAGGGCGCATCTGGACCGCCTTGAGGACATGGGGCGTCTGCGGGCGCTCGGCCCGCGGCGCGGGGTGGATTTCGCCTCCAACGACTACTTGGGCCTGGCCGGTTCGGCAGCGCTCGGGGCAGCCGTTTCAGCGGCACTGGGGCGTGGCGTCCCGGTCGGCTCCGGGGGCTCGCGTCTGCTGCGCGGCAATCATTCCGAACACGAGGCACTCGAAGCCGAGGCCGCCGCTGTATTTGGCGCAGGGGCGGCGCTCTATTTCTCCAGCGGCTATGCCGCCAATGCCGCCCTGCTGGCGACCCTGCCCCAGACCGGGGACCTGGTCGTTCATGACAGCCTCATCCACGCCAGCGCGCATGAGGGCATGCGGCTGGGCCGCGCGGCAACCGCCACGGCCGTCCACAATGATGTCGACGCCTTCGGGGCTGCCATCACCGCCTGGCGGGCGGCCGGCGGCACTGGCCGGATCTGGATCGCGGTCGAAAGCCTTTACAGCATGGACGGCGACCGGGCCCCGCTGGACGATCTGGCGGCGCTGGCCGATCGTCACGACGCCTTCCTGCTGATCGACGAGGCGCATGCGACGGGCGTGTTCGGACCGGGCGGGCGTGGCCTCGCGGCCCATCTGGAAGGGCGCGAGAACGTCATCACCCTGCGCACCTGCGGCAAGGCCCTGGGGTGCGAGGGGGCCCTGGTCTGCGGCGATCCGACCGTGATCGATTTTCTGGTCAACCGTGGCCGGGGATTCATTTTTTCCACCGCACCGTCCCCGCTGATGGCGGCGGCCTGCCGCGCGGCGCTGGATTTGATGGGGGAGGACGGGCTTCGGACCCGCCTCGATGGCCTCATCAGCGATGCCGGGAGTTTGTTCGCCGACCGGCTGGGCGTGGCCCCCACCGGGTCACAGATCATACCCGTCATTCTCGGCGACGATGCCCGAACCATGGCGGTCGCCGCCGCGCTCCAGAGTCAGGGCTTTGACGTCCGCGGGATCCGCCCCCCCACCGTGCCCGCCGGGACCGCTCGCCTTCGCGTCTCCCTCACCCTCAATGTTGGACTGACTGAGGTGGAGGCCCTCGCCGACGCCATGGAACCCCTGCTGCAGCGGGCCGCATGACCCGGATCGTTGTCACCGGCACCGGCACAGACATCGGCAAGACGGTCTTCGCCGCCGCCCTGACGCGGGCGCTGGACGGTTGCTACTGGAAACCGGTGCAGGCGGGGCTGGACGGCGGTACCGATGCGCAACGGGTCGCCGCCCTCACCAACCTGTCGCCCGACCGCATCCTGCCCGAGGTCTGGCGACTGGAGACGCCGGCTTCCCCGCACCACGCCGCCGACCTTGACGGGGTGCGGATCGATGCGGATCTCCTGAATCCACCGCCCTGCGAGCGTCCGCTGGTTATCGAAGGGGCCGGCGGGGCGCTGGTGCCCCTGAACCACGAGGTCCTGTTCGCCGATGTTTTCGCGCGCTGGGGTCTGCCTTTGGTGGTCTGCGCCTCGACGGCGCTCGGTACCATCAACCACAGTCTGCTGACGCTGGAAGCCCTGCGCGCCCGGGGCGTCCCGGTGCTGGGGGTGGCCTTCATCGGCCCCTCACATGACAGCTCGGAGGCCGCGATCGTGCGCTTCGGCAAGGTGAAGCGGCTGGGGCGGTTGCCTTGGCTCGACCGGCTGACGCCGGACAGCCTGTCCGAAGCGTTCGCGGCAGGGTTTGACCCGAGCGACTTCGCATGAGCCCCGTCTGGCATCCGTTTACCCAGCATGGCCTGAACGAGCCCATCCCCCGCGTCGTCCGCACGGAGGGGGCGGCGCTGCATACCGCTGACGGTCGTCGCGTGATCGACGCCATCTCCAGCTGGTGGGTCATCACCCATGGCCACAATCATCCCCGCCTGCGGGCCGCGATCCAGCGCGCCGCCGAGGATTTCGACCAGATCATCTTCGCCGGCTGGACCCATGAGCCCGCCGAGACTCTGGCGCGGGGTCTGATCGAGATCACGCCGGACCCCCTGCGGCACGTCTTCTATTCCGACAGTGGCTCTACGGCGGTCGAGGTGGCGCTGAAGATGGTCCTGGGCTTCTGGGCCAACACCGGCCGACCCCGCCACCGGATCGTGGTCATGCGCAACAGCTATCACGGCGACACCATCGGGGCGATGTCAGTGGGCGAGCGCGGGGTGTTCAACCAGGCCTATTCGCCGCTCCTGTTCGACGTGGGCACCATTCCCTTTCCCGCGGCCGGTGCCGAACAGGCCAGTCTCGACGCGCTCGACGCGCTTTGCCGACAGGATTCGAAACCCGCCGCCTTCATCGTCGAGCCCCTGATCCTCGGCGCGGGCGGCATGCTGATCTATTCGGCGGAGACGCTGCGGGCCTATGCGGAGATCTGCGCCCGCCACGAGGTCCTGTTCATCGCGGACGAGGTCATGACGGGGTGGGGACGGACCGGGACGCTGCTGGCCTGTGAACAGGCCGGGGTGTCGCCCGACATCCTGTGTCTGTCCAAGGGCCTGACCGGCGGGGCCCTGCCGCTGGCCGTGACCCTGGCGACGTCGGAGATCTTCGAAGCTCACCGGTCCACGGACCGGTCGCGGATGTTTTTCCATTCGTCCAGCTACACCGCCAATCCGATCGCCTGCGCCGCCGCGGCCGAGAACCTGGCCATCTGGCGCGACGAGCCGGTGCTGGGGCGAATTGATGCGTTGGGGCGAGCCCAGCAGAGCCGGCTGGATCGGGTGTCCGGCTGCCCGGGCCTGACGGGTGCGCGGTGCCTCGGGACGATTGCGGCGATCGACTTCGACGGGGCCCGGGGCGGCTATCTGTCCCCGCTCGGTCCGTGGTTGCTGGGCTTTTTCCGCGAGCGGGACCTGCTGGTCCGCCCGCTGGGCGATACGATCTATGTCATGCCGCCATATTGTATCGAGGCCGCAGATCTGGACCGGGTCTGGGATGCCGTGGCGGAAGCCGCCGAGGGCTGGTCGGCCCTCTGACACGCCTGAGCGGGGCACCGGCTTGCACCGGTGCCGCACGCCGTGCAGGAAGGCGCAACCCGGGGAGACCAGTCTTTCATGTTCAGCACACTGAACCTTCAGAGCCTTGCGGGCCTGATCGTCATCGTCGCCGCCTGCTGGCTGCTGTCTGAAAACCGGCGGCTTTTCCCGTGGCGGCTGGCGTTGGGGGCCATCGGTGTGCAGGCCCTGCTAATCCTCGCCCTGTTCGCAATCCCGGGTTCCCAGGGCGTGCTGGCTGCCGTGACCGGAGCGGTCGATGGTCTGGCTCTCGCCACAGCCGAGGGGACGCGGTTCGTGTTTGGTTATCTCGCCGGCGGCGACCAGCCCTATGCGGTGACCAATGACGGGGCCCTGTTCACGTTCGCCTTCCAGGTCCTGCCGCTAATCCTCGTCATCTCGGCCCTTTCGGCCCTGCTGTGGCACTGGCGCATCCTGAAGTGGATCACCCTGGCGTTCGGGTTTCTGTTTCAGCGCACCATGGGTCTTGGCGGAGCCTCGGCGCTGGCGGTGGCGGCCAACATCTTCCTCGGCATGATCGAGAGCCCGATCGTCATCCGCGCCTATCTGGACAAGCTGACCCGGTCCGAGATCTTCCTCATGATGGTTGTCGGTCTGGCCACTGTGGCCGGCTCGACCATGGTGGCCTATGCCACCATCCTGTCGGCGGTCCTGCCCAATGCGGCGGGCCATGTCCTGGTCGCTTCCATCGTTTCGGCCCCCGCTGGCGTGCTGCTGGCGCGGATCATCATCCCCGAGACGCCGGGACAGGGCGGGGCGGTCGCGGACTATGGCTCGGCGCTGAAGTACGACTCAGCGGTTGACGCCATCGTCAAGGGTACGGCTGACGGTCTGATGGTGGTGCTGAACATTTCGGCCGTGCTGATCGTGTTCGTGGCCCTCGTGGCCATCGTGAACGTGATGATCGGGGGCGTCTGGCTGTTCGATGCGCCGGTCACGGTGGAGCGACTGCTGGGCTGGCTGTTCATGCCCCTGGCCTGGCTGATCGGGGTCGACTGGGCCGAGGCGGGCCCCGCTGGACTGCTGCTGGGGATCAAGCTGACCCTGACCGAGTTCGTCGCCTTCATCCGTCTCGGCGAGGTTCCTGCGGGCGAGATGAGCGAACGCACCCGCATGCTGCTGACCTATGCCCTGTGCGGCTTCGCCAATATCGGTTCCGTCGGCATCACGGTCACCGGACTCTCGGTCCTGATCCCCGAACGCCGCGAGGAGGTGCTCGGGATGGTGTGGAAGGCCCTGTTCGCCGGCTTCCTCGCCACCCTGATGACGGCGGCGGTTGTCGGCACCATGCCGGCCTCCATATTCGCCTGAACCGGAGACGACCGATGAAACTTTATGACAGCCACCGCGCCCCCAACCCCCGCCGGGTCCGCTGGGTCATGGCCGAAAAAGGCATCGAGGACGTCGAGATCGTCCAGGTCGACATCATGTCCGGCGATCACAGGACGGCGGAATACCGCAGCCGCGTCGGCGTCCCCCATGTGCCCGCGCTGGAGCTGGACGACGGCACCACCATCTCGGAGTCCGTCGCCATCGGCCGCTATCTGGAGTCGATCTATCCCGAGCCCAACCTGTTCGGTGTGGATGCCCGGGAACAGGCGATCGTCGAAATGTGGACCCGCCGCTGCGAATTCTATCTCGCCAATCCGATGATGCTGAACGTGCGGCTCACCCATCCGGCCCTGGCCGTGCTGGAGGCCACGCCCCAGCCCCAGGTCGCGGAGTACAACCGGGTATCGGCCGAGCGGTTCATGAAGACGCTGGACCGCCATCTCGCCGATCATCCGTTCATCGCCCTGGACCGGTTCACCATCGCCGACATCGTCGGGGCCGTGGGTCTCGATTTCGCCCGTCTGGTCAAATACCGCCCCCCGGAGGAGTTCACCCATCTGGCCCGCTGGCTGGACGAGTGTCGCGCCCGCCCGGCGGCCAAGGCGGGCATCTGAGATTGAAAAAAGGGGTTAGCCAGGTTAGCTTACCCGCATGGCCGTGACCGCGAATATCCATGAAGCCAAGACCACCCTGTCGAAGCTGATCGAACGCGCCATGGCCGGTGAAGAGGTCATCATCGCGAAGGCGGGCAAGCCTATGGTTCGTCTGGCTCCGGTCGCCCAGCCGGTCGCGGTCGATCGGGCCGCCATCTTCGGCAGCATGCGGGGCAAGATGAACCTCAAGGACGGATGGGAGGATTCCCCGTTCGACGCTGAAATGGAACGGAAGTGGTATGGTCAAGCCGAGGCGCGCTCTCACGCGGCGGAAGACCGTGTGCCGTTCAAGCCTCGATGAGGTATCTGCTGGATTCCAACATCGTGATCTGGCTTCTTGAGGAGCCGACGCGCATCAAGGCTCCGGTCATGGACGTGCTTCTCGATCCGTCCAGCGAACTGCTCGTCAGCACGGCCTCGCTGCTCGAGATCGTGTCAAAGGCCGCATCCGGCCGGCTGACGTTTGAGGAAGAGGCGCGGGGCAAGATCGAAGCGGTATCGAAATGGCTCCCGGTTCAGGAGCATCACGCATGGCGGGTGCGTTCGTTGCCAGTCCTGCACAAGGATCCCTTCGATCGAATTCTGGTCGCTCAAGCGATCGAGGAAACCCTTACCCTCGTAACTGGCGACCATCGGCTTGCCGACTACGGCGTCCCTGTCCTGCTGACCTGATCAACCGCGCGGCGTGAATTTCCGGATGATGCCCGAATAGGTCATCAGGGTGCGATTCCCCGTGGTGATCTGGCCCCGCACGAAAATCAGCGACCCGCCGGCGCGCACGACCTCGCCGGTGGCCTCGATCAGCTCGCCCTCATAGGCCCCGTCGATCAGGGTGGAGTCCAGCTGGACGGTCACACCGTTCTTGCCCTCCATCTCCTGATAGGCCGTCTGGAACAGGGCGATGTCGGCGAAGGTCATCAGGCAGCCGCCGTGCATCCGGTGGCCGGCATTCATGTGTTTGGGTTCGGCCCGGAAGGCGCAGCGCATGCGGCCGTCCGGGTCCGGCCTGAAATAGAACGGCCCCACCACCTGGTCGAAAGTGCCGTGCAGATCGTACATCTGCCAGCCGGCGAATTCCCCTTCCGTTACCGTGACCTTCTCAACCATTCCGAACTTCGCCTTCTTTTCGGTCTCGCAGTGCAGCATATAGGCGCGATGAGCGACCCAATCGAAGCAGCAATTTTTGAAACCCTGTCCAGGGCGGATCCCAAGGGCGTTGGCGGCAAGTCCGTCGAACCCTCCGACGTGGCCAAGGCCCTGCAGGCCGAGCAGTGGCAGCGCATGCTGCCCAAGGTGCGCGCCACGGCCCTGGGCCTGATGCGTCAGGGCCGCCTGACCATCACCAAGAAGGGCAAGGTGGTCGATCCTGCCAACTTCCGGGGCGTGACCCGTCTGCGCCTGCCGACCGAGGCCGAGACCGCCGCGGCCCTCGCCCTGCTGCCGCCGGCCGTCGCCGGGGATGATGACGACTTCGCCTGATCTCGACGCCGTTCTTGCGGACATCCGCGCCTGTCGCGCCTGTATCGGCGACCTGCCGCATGAGCCGCGCCCGGTCGTGCGGGTCTTTCCTGAAACCCGCCTGCTGATCTGCGGTCAGGCCCCCGGCCGTCGGGTGCATGAAAGCGGCCTGCCGTTCACCGACCCGTCCGGCGATCGACTTCGCGATTGGTTGGGCATCGACTCTGCCACCTTCTACGGCGATCCCCGCATCGGCGTGGCCGCCCAGGCCTTCTGCTACCCGGGCACCGCGCCGGGGGGAGGGGACTATCCGCCGCCCCGCCGCTGCGCGGCCCTGTGGCGGCCCCGGCTACTGGGCGCGCTGCCGCAGATGGAGTTGACCCTGCTGGTCGGCGGCTATTCGCAAACCTGGGCGCTCGGCAGCCGCGCGGGAGTGAATATGACCGAGACCGTCCGGGCGTGGCGCGACCATGCTCCGTCCATCCTGCCCCTGCCACATCCGTCGTGGCGCAACACCGCATGGCTGCGGCGCAATCCGTGGTTCGAGGTCGAGGTGGTGCCGTATCTTCGCCAGAGGGTCCGGGACATTCTGGCCGCATGACCCGCGCATTTGCTTTCATCACCCTGCTTCTGCTGGCGGCCTGTACCAGCCCCTATGTCCAGCCGCCCCTGATGCCCGCGGTCGGCTTCTCCGGTCCGCGCATTGAACAGGCCGCGTTTGTCGTGGAGGACGGCGCGCGGCTGCCCTACCGCCGCTGGGCTCCTGAAGGGCAACCCCGGGCGGTCATCGTCGCCCTGCATGGCATGAACGATCATTCCGCAGCATTCCGGCTTGCCGGCCCCTGGTGGGCCGAGCATCAGATCGCAACCTATGCCTACGACCAGCGGGGCTTCGGCGCGGCCCCCGGCCGGGGCACCTGGGCCGGCGAGGGGCAGATGGTGGGCGATCTCCGCGCGGTCGTCGCCCTCGTTCGGGCCCGTCATCCACATCTCCCGATCGCGGTTGTGGGGGAGAGCATGGGCGGGGCTGTGGCCATTTCAGCCTTCGCCTCCGAACGGCCACCCGCCGCCGACCAGCTGATCCTGCTGGCCCCCGCGGTCTGGGGCTGGTCCAGCCAGAGCCTTCCCAATCGCGCCAGCCTGTGGCTCGCGGCCCGGCTGCTGGGTGACCGGGCGGTGGAGCCGCCGGACTGGGCCGTTCGCGATATCCGGGCCACCGACAACCTGATCGAGCTGGTCACCAATGGTAATGATCCCCGCTTCATACGCACCACCCGGTTCGACACCCTGTCTGGTCTGGTGGATCTGATGGAAAGCGCCTCGGTCCGGCTGGGACAGGTACGGGTCCCGACACTGCTGATGTACGGAGCCCACGACCAGATCATCGAGCGGGTGCCGATGCGCCGCGCGCTGGATCGTTCGGGAGAGCCCGCCAACCTGCGCACAGCCTGGTATCCTGACGGCTGGCATCTGCTGAACCGGGACCTTCAGGCGGAAGTGGTCTTCGGCGATGTCGCCGCCATTCTCGGTGCGCCTGACGCCCTCCTGCCGTCGGGGGCGGGGGACGTTCGCGAGGCCCTCAATGACGAGATTTTTCGCCGCTAACCTCGACACTTAAACCGCCGTTAACCAGACACGCGGCACTTTCTGCCTAGCGGGGGGTGACCGGTATCCCCCGCATGGTCTTGTGGGCGGGGACGCGTGGGCGGCTTCACGGCGGCGTTGCAGAGATTCGGGATCGGGCGGCTCGCCATGGTCCTCGGCGTCGGAGCCGGCGTCGCCGCCGTTCTGGTCGCGCTGATGCTGCGCGTCGGTCAGGCGCCCGATGCGCTTCTGTACTCCAATCTCGACCTGCGCGAGGCGGGCGAGATCACAACGTCACTCGATCAGGCCGGGATCAAGTATTCGACCCGTGGAGACGGCTCGACCATCATGGTCAACCGCGACGACGTCGGTACGGCGCGGCTGATGCTGGCCGGCAAGGGGCTCGTGACCTCCGGTTCGGTTGGCTACGAGCTGTTCGATACCCAGTCGGTGCTGGGCCAGACCGAGTTCCAGCAACAGATCAATGAGCAGCGGGCCCTTCAGGGCGAGCTCGCCCGCACCATCATGTCGATGCGCGGTATCTCGTCAGCCCGGGTCCAGATCGCCCTGCCGCGGCGCGAGCTGTTCCAGGCGGACGCGGCCCAGCCGACCGCTGCGGTGGTCGTCGGGCTGGGTGGGCGGGCGCTGAGCGTCGACCAGGTCAGGGCCATTCGCAACGTGGTCGCCTCGTCGGTGCCGAACCTCAAGCCGGACCGTGTCACGGTCGTCGACGAGACCAACCAGACCCTCGCCGCCGGAACGGATGAAGGTTTCACCTCTGCCAGCGCCGAGGAGGCCAAGACGTCGACAGAGGCCCAGCTGCAGGCTCGCATCAGGGATCTGGTCGAGGGCGTGGTCGGGCCGGGGGCGGCCCGGGTCCAGGTCACGGCTGACATCGACATGAGCCGCTCCACCACCCAGGAGCAGAAATTCGACCCCGACGGTCAGGTCGTGCGCTCGACCTCGGCCAACGGCTCCCAGTCGGCGGATACCACTGGCGTCGCCGATGGCGGAGCCACGGCGGCCAACAATATCCCGGGTGGTGAGGCGCCGGCCAACGCGCCCGCAGGCTCGACCGAAAGTGTCACCGGTGAGACCACCAACTACGAGATCTCGAACACCACAACCACGACGGTCAAGGAGCCCGGTGAGGTCCGCAAACTGTCGGTCGCCGTTGCCGTGGACGGCAAGTTGACTCCAGCGGCGGAGCCGGGCGGCGAGCCTGCCTACGAACCTCGCTCGGCCGAGGAGATCACGCAGATCGAGGATCTGGTTAAGGCGGCCATGGGCTATGACGAAACCCGGGGCGACCAGGTTCGCGTGACCAATGTCCGGTTCAACCGGGACGCCCTGGTCACTGCCGGTGGCACCGATGGCGGTTCGCCCCTGCTCAACTTCACCAAGAACGACATCCTCCGTGGCGTGGAGCTTCTGGTCCTGCTGGTCACGGCCCTGCTCCTGATCTTCTTCGTGCTGCGTCCCCTGCTGAAAGCCTCGGGCGGCACGGCGGCGGTGGCGTCCAGCGGAGGTGTCCCGGTCACGGCTCTGCAGACAACCGTCGTCGGTGGTGCCCCGGGTCAGTTACTGCCGCCATCCGACATCGAGCAGAGGCTCGATATCGCCCGGATCGACGGCCAGGTGAAGGCGTCCTCGGTCAAGAAGGTCGCAGACTTCGTCGCGATGCATCCGGAGGAAATCCACCGCGATCCTCCGCGCCTGGGTGCATGAAGAATAATGGTCGCCCGGGTCTCCAACAAGAAGGCTTCCGTTGACGACGCCAAGAAGCTGACCGGCCCGGAAAAGGCCGCCGTCATCCTGCTGTCGCTGGGCGAGGAGCACACCAGCCTGTGGCAGGGCCTCGACGACGAGGAGGTCAAGGAAATCTCCCAGGCCATGGCGGGTCTCGGCACGGTCTCGGCGGCCGTGGTCGAGGAGCTGCTGGTCGAGTTCGTCTCGGGGATGTCCGCCTCCGGGGCGGTGATGGGCAGCTTCGAGCAGACCCAGCGTCTGCTCGCGTCCTTCCTGCCCGCCGATCGGGTCGAAGGCCTGATGGAAGAAATCCGTGGTCCGGCCGGTCGGACCATGTGGGACAAGCTCGGCAATGTGAACGAGGCGGTTCTCGCCAACTATCTGAAGAACGAATATCCCCAGACGGTCGCCGTGGTTCTTTCCAAGGTGAAGCCGGACCATGCCGCGCGCGTTCTGACGGCCCTGCCGGAGGATTTTGCCCTCGAATGCGTCCAGCGAATGCTGCGCATGGAGCCCGTGCAGCGCGATATCCTCGACAAGATCGAACAGACGCTGCGCACCGAGTTCATGTCCAACCTCGCGCGGACCTCGAAGCGCGACAGCCACGAGGCCATGGCCGATATCTTCAACGCTTTCGATCGTCAGACCGAGGCCCGTTTCATTGGTGCCCTGGAGGAGCGCAATCGCGAGGCTGCCGAGCGCATCCGTGCGCTGATGTTCGTGTTCGAGGATCTCAACAAGCTGGACCCGGGCGGGGTTCAGACCCTGCTCCGTGCCGTCGAGAAGGATCAACTGGCCCTCGCCCTCAAAGGCGCGTCCGAGGTCCTGCGTGAGATGTTCTTCACCAACATGTCCGAACGCGCCTCCAAGATCATGCGCGAGGACATGGAATCGATGGGCCCCGTCCGCCTCAAGGACGTCGACAGCGCCCAGATGACGATGGTCCAGGTGGCCAAGGATCTCGCGGCGCGCGGCGAGATCATGCTGGCCGGGGCCGCCGGCGACGACGAGCTGATCTACTGACATGACCGATCCCGCACCCGTGAACAGCCGCCCCTTCGTCTTCGACACCGAGTTCGACGGTGCCGGTACGGTCGTTCGTGCTTCGAGCTTCAGGCCGATCAAACGAACCTACATGCCCGCCGAGGTCGAGGCCCTGGTTGCCCAGGGCCGACTGGAGGCGCGCGAGGCGGCACTGGCCGAGGTCGAGAGCATCCGGGCCATGGCCCTGTCCGCCATTGGCCAGGCTCTTGCGTCCGCCGCTCCGGCCCTGACACAGGTCGCCCAGGTTCATCGCGAGCAGGCCGTTGACCTCGCGCTCGCCGCTGCCCGGGTGATTGCTGCGGCGTCGCTCGAGCGGCTGCCCACTGGACCACTGCAGTCGGCGCTTGAGGCGCTCGGTCAGGAAATCGACGCCACGCCCCGGCTGGTTATCCGGGCCGGTGGTCTGGACGACGCCGCCCGCACCAGCCTGCAGGCCCTGTGCGCGGACGCCGGCTTTTCCGGTCTGGTGGCGTTCCGCGAGGATCCAGCCCTGCCGCTCGCGGCCTTCCAGCTGGAATGGGCAGACGGTCGCGCCGACTTTGATCCCGCCGCCGCCGCCGACCGCATCTCGATGGCCCTGACCTCGGCCCTCGCGGCCGAGGCGGGTCACGCCGAATCGCTGGCCTCCGCCCCTTCATCCCCGGGAGTGACCTCACATGGCCGCTGACGATCTCGCCCTCGAAGAGTTTCCCGAAATCCACGGCTCTCGCAACAGTCGACGACGCCGGGGACAAGTCTGCCGCAGACCTCGCCACTGTCTTCGACGTTCCCGTCAATATCTCCGCCGTGCTCGGCAAGGCTCATATGACGGTGGCCCAATTGCTGAAGCTGAACCGCGGCTCGGTGCTGGAGCTGGACCGCAAGGTCGGCGAGGCCATCGACATCTTCGTCAACAACCGTCTGGTCGCCCGCGGGGAGGTCGTCGTCGTCGAGGATCGCCTGGGCGTGACCATGACGGAAATCATCAAGATCGAGGATTCGAACGCCTAGGCGTCCGGATCGCGAACGGAATAGAGGAGAAGACCCATGCGGCTTCTGGTGGTCGGACGGCTTTCGGGCCAGCTCGCGGCGGCGGTGAAGATGGCCATGGCGCACGGCGCCAAGGTCAATCACGTCGAGCGCACGGACCAGGCGACGGAACAACTCCGGCGCGGGCAGGGGGCCGACCTGCTGATGGTCGACTACAATCTCGACATCGCCGGCCTCATCGCCGCCAACGAGCTGGAGCGGATCTTCGTCCCTGTGGTCGCTTGCGGGGTCGACAACGATGCGGGCAAGGCCGCCGCCGCCATTCGGGCCGGCGCCAAGGAGTTCATTCCGCTCCCGCCCGAAGCCGATCTGATCGCCGCCGTCCTCGCCGCCGTGGCCGATGACGAACGGCCGCTGATCTCGGCCGATCCCTCGATGCAGGCCGTCATCAAACTGGCTGACCAGGTCGCCCGGTCCGAAGCGTCCATCCTGATCACCGGCGAAAGCGGTGTGGGTAAGGAGGTCATGGCGCGCTACCTGCACCAGCACTCCAAGCGTGCCGAGCGGCCTTTTATCAGCGTCAACTGCGCCGCCATCCCCGACAACCTGTTGGAGTCCGAGCTGTTCGGGCACGAGAAGGGGGCCTTCACCGGCGCTGTCGCCCGCCGCATTGGCAAGTTCGAGGAGGCTGATGGCGGGACCCTGCTGCTGGACGAAATCAGCGAGATGGATGCGCGGCTTCAGGCCAAGCTCCTGCGGGCGATCCAGGAGCGGATCATCGACCGCGTCGGCGGCACCAAGCCGGTCCCGGTCAACATCCGCATCATCGCCACCTCCAACCGGGATCTGGCCAAGGCCGTCGCCGAGGGCACGTTCCGCGAGGACCTTCTGTACCGCCTGAACGTCGTCAACCTGCGTCTCCCCGCCCTGCGCGAACGTCCCGGTGACGTGGCTGTGCTGGCGGATCATTTTGTCAGGAAGTACGCCGCCGCCAACGGAGTCCCGGTTCGCCCGCTGTCTCCCGACGCCCGTCGCGCGCTGGCCGCCCACCGCTGGCCCGGCAATGTGCGTGAGCTCGAAAACGCCATGCACCGCGCGGTTCTGCTGGCTGTGGGGCCCGAGATCGACGCCGAAGCCATCCGTCTGCCCGACGGTCAACCCTTGACGGGGGCTGTGGGCGCGCATGGGGATAACAGCGTCGCGGGCCGGGCCGCCCAGACGGCCGACGCCGTCAGCCGCGCCTATGTCGGCCAGACCGTGGCCCAGATGGAAAAGACCCTCATCCTGGACACCCTGACCCATTGCCTCGGCAACCGCACCCATGCGGCCAATATCCTCGGCATCTCGATCCGCACCCTGCGCAACAAGCTGAACGAATACGCCGATGAAGGCGTCCAGATCATCGCGCCCCAGACCGGCATCGCCACCGGCGGCTACGGCGTGAGCGCGGCCTGATGAACAGGCGCGGGGGTGAGACAGGGCAGGATGCGCTTGGCCGGCCCGCCTGTGCGCCCTCGATCGACGCCGGAGCGGTCGTTGCTGAGGCCCCTTGTTCGGCCCTGATGGTCCTGAACCGCCCATGACCGATACACCCGTCACCCCGGACGCGCCCACCATGATGAAGGACGGCATGGCCCGTCCTTCCGGCGCGGACATCCGCGGCTGGCTGCTCCGCGGCGAGGTCGGTATGGCGGTCGGCGTCATCGGCGTCATCCTGCTGCTGATCCTGCCGGTGCCCAGCTTTCTGCTGGACCTGCTGCTGGCCATCAGTCTGGTGTCATCGGTGCTGATCCTGATGACGGCGCTGATGATGAAGCGGCCGCTGGACTTCGCCATCTTCCCGACCGTGCTTCTGGTCTCGACCCTGTTCCGTCTGGGCCTGAACCTGGCCTCTACCCGGCTGGTCCTGACCCATGGCCACGAGGGCCACGATGCGGCCGGTCAGGTCATCAACGCCTTTGGCGAACTGATGATGGGCGGCAGTTTCATCATCGGGATCATCATCTTCGCCATCATCCTGGTGGTGAACTTCGTCGTCATCACCAAGGGCTCGACCCGGATCGCCGAGGTCTCGGCCCGCTTCACCCTCGATTCCATGCCCGGCAAACAGATGGCCATTGACGCCGATCTGTCGTCCGGTCTGATCACGGAGGAACAGGCCAAGCTGCGCCGCAAGGAACTGGAGCAGGAATCGACCTTCTTCGGGGCCATGGACGGCGCGTCGAAGTTCGTTCGCGGCGACGCGGTCGCCGGTCTCATCATCGTCTTCATCAATGCCATCGGCGGCATACTGATCGGTGCGATCCAGCACGGCATGCCGATCGGCGACGCGGCGAACACCTACATCCAGCTGACCATCGGGGACGGCCTCGTCACCCAGGTGCCCGCCATCATCATCTCGATTGCAGCAGGCTTCCTCGTGTCGAAGGCCGGCGTCGAGGGCTCGGCCGACAAGGCCCTGGTCGCCCAGCTTGCCACCAATCCTGTCAGTCTGGGCATGGTCGCCGCTGCCTCGGGTCTGCTGGCCCTGATCCCCGGCATGCCGATCATTCCCTTCGCCGCCCTGGCCGCCGGAGCCGGGTTCATGGCGTGGCGTCTGGGCCGGGCAAAGCTCAAACCCCAGCCAACCGCAGCCGAACTGGCGGCGGCCGAGGCGGCGGGCAAGCCGCGTGAGGAAGTCGAGGAGCCGATCGGTACGGCTCTCACCATCGATGAGGTGAAGATCGAGCTGGGCTACTCCCTGCTGACCCTGATCAATGATCTGGAGGGCCGGCGCCTGACGGATCAGGTCCGTGCCCTGCGCCGGGCCCTGGCCCAGGAGTATGGTTTCGTCATGCCGTCGGTCCGGATCCTCGACAACATGCGCCTGCCCAGCCAGGGGTATGCCATCCGCATCAAGGAGATGGAGGCCGGTCAGGGCGAAGTCCGCCTTGGGTCGCTGATGGCAATGGATCCCGCCGGCCGTCAGGTCGAGCTGCCCGGCGAACACACCAAGGAACCGGCCTTCGGATTGCCCGCGACCTGGATCGACGAGAACCTGCGCGAGGAGGCCACCTTCCGCGGCTACACCATCGTCGATCCCTCCACTGTCCTCACCACCCATCTCACCGAGATCCTCAAAGAGAACATGGCCGAGCTGCTCAGCTATGCCGAGGTTCAGAAGCTGCTCAAGGAACTGGGGCCGGAAGAGCAAAAGCTGGTCAGCGAACTGATGCCCTCGGTCGTCACGGTCACCACGCTGCAGCGTGTGCTCCAGGCCCTGCTGCGCGAGAAGGTCTCGATTCGCGATCTCGCGGCGATCCTGGAAGGTCTGGCCGAGGCCGCGCCGCACACCTCATCGGTCACCACCCTGGTCGAGCACGTCCGCACCCGGCTCGCCCGGCAACTGTGCTGGCAGCACCGGGGCGAGGACGGAGCCCTGCCCATCATTACCCTCTCACCCGATTGGGAAGCCGCCTTCGCCGAGTCCCTCGTCGGGGCCGGTGAGGACAAGCAATTGGCCATGGCCCCGTCGCGGCTTCAGGACTTCATCCGCGCCGTCCGGGACGTGTTCGAACGCGCCGCCATGTCGGGCGAGAGCGCCATCCTCCTGACCGGACCGCAGATCCGGCCTTACGTCCGCTCGATCATCGAACGCTTCCGCGGCCAGACCGTGGTGATGAGCCAGAACGAGGTTCATCCCAAGGCCCGCCTGCGGACCTTGGGCTCGGTCTGATCCGTCCTGAAGCGGCCCGACGGGGACTCAATTGTCGGCGGAACAGACCTCTGCAACGCGGTCCGCCAGACGTCGGTCCCCTTGCTGCAGCACGAACGCCCTGGCCCCCGCGCAATCTCCGGCATTGATCAGGGCGGCGGCCTGTTCGGCGCGCCTCAATCGAACCGGGCTGATATCCCGTGTCATGCGATCGAACATTTGCCTCTCGACTTCAATCTGGACGCCTCTGGCTTCATGCCCCGCGGGCGAAGTGTCACGCGGGGGCAGATCACGGGGCGGCGGCTGGACGCCTGCGGGCCCGACGCTCTGGGCCATCACCGGCGCTGGTGAGAGAAGAAGGGCGGCGAGCGCCGCCAGGGGCAAGGACTTCATCGAAAACTCCACCAGAACTGCATCGGTCCGGCAGACCATCACCTCCGGCCTGTTCAGGCCAGTCGCAATGACGTTACTCGACCCGCACGAACCCGCCTGCCGACGCCGCTCGCGCCGCCTCGTTCGTCGGCCGCGCGATCAGTCCCGACTGGGTGATCCACACCTCATACGTCGCCCCGTCCGCCATCGGCATATAGGCGGCTGAGCCATACAGTGTGTCGACGGCATCGATGTAGCGCCGGTATTTGCGAGCTGTGTCCCACACGCTCAGCGACCACGGCAGGGCCGCAAACGGTCTGGTCTCCGGCTCGCCCCCGGACAGGGCGTGGACGCTCCGGGCCCCGGTCCGTTCCAGTTCGATATCCTGATACCGCCCGGAAAGGCGATCGAGGCGATACTGGGAGTCGAGACCGACCACATTGGCCCACGGTTTCCATTTCAGGACCTGGGCCTCCATCCGCCACTCATCGCCGTGGATCGGATAGACGGCCGTCTGTTCGGGCTGTTCCCCGTCCGCCGGGCGGGTCACCGTCGCCTCGAAATACTGCGGTGCCAGTTGCCGGATCGACAGGCTGGCCACCGGCCGCTCATAGGTCAGCCGCGCGTAAGTCTGGATATTTTGCCCAAGCAAGGCACCGGCCAGTGCCGCAGCCAGCAGAACGCCCCCTCCGGCCGTCCCCAAAAGTCCGCCCAGCAGGCGTCCCCTGAACAGAGAGGCAAGGCCCGATATCAGGATCAGACCACCGACAATCGCGATCGCCGTCGGCGCAATCCACCACCACCAGAACATTCGCCCCACTCCCCAAACGGTACAGCTTGCTAACCCAAATGCTTTGCATCAGCACAGGTTGCCCCGCGAATGACTTCACTGGACACGCGAATGTGTACAGTTAAAGCGTGACAGCCATGTCCTCTGCCTTCTCCAGCGCCCTGTCGCGTCTCGCCCGGTTCCTGCGGGAACAGACCCTCGGCCGTTCCATTGTGCTCCTGCTCGGCGGTGCACTCGCCCTGTTGTTGCTGGTCAACCTCAGCACTTTCGTGTTGATCCAGCGCACGGCGGCCTTCAACGAGCAGGTGGAGACCACCTGGCAGTTGCGCCGCGGTGCCAGAACTGTGCTGCTCAACCTCAAGGACGCAGAGACGGCACAACGGGGCTATCTCTTGACCGGTCAGCCGGTGTTCCTTCGCACCTATGAACAGTCCAGCGAGGCCGGACCGCGTCTGCTCGAGCGGCTGCAGCGGCTGGCGGAGGCTGATCCGGTCGGCTTGGCGTCAGCCGAGGCATTGACCCGGCTCTCGCGTGACAAGTTCATCGAAATGTCCGGCATCATCGATCTGGCGCGGCAGGGGCGTACTGCCGATGCCCTGGCCCAGGTCCGTTCCGGTCGCGGCAAGCAACTGATGGACGCGCTCGACGCCGAGATGGCCGATCTGGATGCAGAACTTGGGGCCCGTGTCGCGCAACAGACGGCCCGGTCTGAAAGCTCGGCGGTGTTTACGATCGTCGTCAATGCTGTTGCCGCGCTGCTCATCGTCCTTCTGGCCGGGGTCGTGCTGCTGCTGGTCCGCCGCTATCTTGATGAGTTGAGACAGGCTCAGGCCGATGTTGACCGCATCAATGCTGGCCTCGAGGACATCGTCCGCGCGCGCACGGCTGCCCTCGTTCGGGCGAACGAGGAGGTCCAGCGGTTCGCCTATATCGTCAGCCATGACCTCAGGTCCCCACTGGTCAATGTCATGGGCTACACAGCGGAACTCGAACAGGCCGGGCGGACCATCGATCTCCAGATGACCAGGGTCGAAACGCTGGCGCCGGGTCTGGTCGAACAGGACGCGCTGACCGCGGCCCGGGAAGATATCCCCGAGGCGGTCGGTTTCATCCGCGCCTCGACGGAGAAGATGGACCGGCTCATCAACGCCATTCTGAAGCTCTCCCGCGAGGGTCGACGCAACCTTGTGCCGGAACTCCTTGATGTCGGGACCATGGCCTCCCGTATCGCCGACAGCGTGCGGCACCAGATTGAGGCCAGCAACACCGAGTTCGTCGTGGGAGAGATCGTGCCGTTCGAAAGTGATCGACTGTCGATGGAGCAGATTATCGGCAATCTCATCGACAATGCGGTGAAATACCTCGATGCGTCCCGTCCGGGCCGGATCGAGGTCTCGGGCAGGGATCTGTCGGGCGGCTGGGTCGAATATACCATTACGGACAATGGCCGCGGTATCGCGGCCCGCGACCACGAACGCATCTTTGAGCTCTTCCGCCGGGCAGGACGTCAGGACCGCCAGGGCGAGGGCCTCGGACTGGCCTTCGTACGCAACAGTGTTCGCCGTCTGGGGGGCTCGATCGACGTCGAGTCTGTCCCGGGCGAAGGCTCGACATTCCGCCTGAAATTCCCCAAACGCCTGATCCTCGAACCGGCCGGAGACACCGTGTGACCAACAGCAATCCCGTCAAGATCGTCATGGTTGAGGACGACCATGGTCATGCCAGGCTGATCGAGAAGAACATCCGCCGGGCCAATATCCTGAACGAGATCGTCCATTTCGATCACGGCCAGCCGGCGCTCGACTATCTCTTCAGCGAGGAGGTGCGGGCCAACGGCCCGATGCTGATCCTGCTCGACCTGAACCTGCCGGATATGAGCGGCACCGACATCCTCGCCGAGGTCAAACGCGATGATCGCCTGAAGCGGGCACCGGTCGTCGTCCTGACCACGACGGACGACAAGACCGAGATCCAGCGCTGCTATGATCTGGGCTGCAACGTCTACATCACCAAGCCGGTCGACTATGAGAGTTTCGCGGGAGCGATCCGTCAGCTTGGCCTGTTCCTGTCAGTCATGCAGGCCCCGGAGATCGAATGACCCCCGGAGTGCCACCCATCCGGCTTCTGTATATTGACGACGACCGTGGCCTCTCGCGCCTGGTTCAGAAGGAACTCGGCCGTCACGGCTACGAGGTGACGCTGGCGGTGGACGGGGATGCCGGCGTGGCCGCCCTCGACGCCGACGACTTCGATGTCTGCGCGCTCGATCACTACATGCCGGGCCGGGACGGGCTCGACGTTCTGCCTGACCTTCTGCATCGTCCCGCTCCGCCGCCTGTCGTCTATGTAACCGGGGCCCAAGAAGGGCGGATTGCTGTCGCGGCCCTGCGCGCCGGGGCCGCCGACTATGTGATCAAGGACGTTTCCGAGGATTTCACCGCCCTGCTGCGCTCGGCCCTGGAAGACGCCCTCCTGCGTCGCCGGCTCGAGCGGGAGAACGAACAGGCCCAGGAAGAGGTGCGTCTGGCTCGGGATCGCGCCGAGGCCATGTTGCGAGAGGTCAATCACCGCGTCGGCAATTCGCTGCAGTTGGTGTCGACCTTCATGTCGCTGCAACTGCGCCATCTGGTCAATGAAGGGGCCCGCGACGCCCTGCGCGAGGCCCAGGCCCGGATCGAGGCGGTCGCCCATGTCCATCGCAGGCTCTACACGTCCGGGGACATGGAGACGGTCGACATGCAGGCCTATCTCGACGGTCTGGTGGATGAGCTGTCGAAGTCCCTTGCCCCGGGCGAAAGCTCGCCCCGCATTGCTCTGCAGGCCGCCCCGCTTCGGGTCTCGACCGATCAGGCCGTCTCGCTTGGTGTGGTGGTGACCGAACTGGTGACGAACGCCGTGAAATATGCCTATGCGCCGGGCCAGATGGGCGAGATCCGCGTGATCCTTGTGCCCGACGCCGATGGCCGCCGCGCAATACTGACGGTTGAGGACGACGGCCCCGGTCTCGGTGATGGCAAGCCCAAGGGGACCGGCCTGGGGGGCAAGATCATCACCGCCATGGCCTCGGGCCTTCGGTCTGCGGTTGAGTTCGACGGAGCGCACAAGGGTGTCCGTGCTCATCTGGCCTTCGACCTGTGAAGCCGTCGTTGCAGTTCGGCACGCCGAAGACCGGTGTTCTCCATCAGCCACGCCCTGCCGCCTTCGGCCTGGTCTTCCAGGAGGGACGGCTCGCCTGTGTCCGCGTGACGCGCGACACCCCCTATTTCGATCTTCCCGGCGGGGCCATTGATGGCGATGAGAGCGAGGAACAGGCGCTTGTCCGGGAGTTCGTCGAGGAGACCGGGATGACGGTCCGTCCGCTGGAGCGGATCGCGGAAGCCGGGCAATTCTTCCTCCGGTCCGACGAGGCTCCGGTCAACAATCTCGCCGGCTTCTGGCTGTGCGACAGCGTGTCTCTCACGCCCGGGCGCAAGATCGAGCCTGACCATGAGCTGGTCTGGCTCGACCCCGTGGCTGCCTTGTCCAGCCTCCGTCACGATGCCCACGCCTGGGCCGTCGCGACCTGGCTTCGCCAGACCGCAAGCGACACCATACGGAACGCCGGGGCCGCCCGTCCGCTTTCCTGACCGAAGCGTCGCCGGTGTGGCGACGTCAAATGTCAGGAACTCCCCATGGCCGATCATGACCGTATCGAAGGTGCCGCCAAAACCGCTGGCGGCAATATCAAGGAAGCCGCCGGCAAGCTGACGGGTGACGAGAAACTGAAAGCCGAAGGCAAGGCGGACCAGCTCGAGGGCAAGGTCCAGAACTCCGTCGGTGGCGTCAAGGATGCTGTTCGCGAGAACAAATAGGCCGACGATCGCTCCATGGCGATCTGTGGGGCGGGTATGAACGCGAAAAGGGCGCGCCGATGGCGCGCCCTTTTTCGTGCGGGGTCGTCCGGCGGGCGGGGCGTCTCTCCGGATCCCTCAGCCCGGTCGATGGCAATCAGGCCGCCTTTCGCGGTTCCGCCGAGGGAAGCCCCATGGCGGTCGCAGGCTCGATCCGGAACTGCGCCATAAGGGCTTCGAGACTGCGGGCCTCCTCGGCAAGGCAATGGCTGGCTGCGGTGGTTTCCTCAACCATGGCCGCGTTCTGCTGCGTGGTCTGATCCATCCCGTGGACCGCGGCATTCACCTGGACAAGGCCCGAGGCCTGGGCTTCTGCTCCGGACGCGATCTCGGCGACCAGGGCATCGATGCGGGCGACCTGATCGGTGATGTCGCGCAGGGCGTCCCCGGTCCGGCTGACAAGCGCAACACCGCCCTCGACCTGGGCGGTCGAGGCACTGATCAAAGTCTTGATCTCCCGCGCGGCTTCGGCTGACCTCTGGGCCAGTGCCCGGACCTCTGAAGCGACGACGGCAAAGCCACGACCCGCGTCTCCGGCGCGGGCGGCCTCGACCCCGGCATTGAGGGCCAGAAGATTGGTCTGGAAGGCGATCTCGTCGATCACGCCGATGATCTGGTTGATCTGCTGTGCCGATGCCTCGATGGCGGTCATGGCGCTGACAGCTTCGGCGACGACCGCACTGTTCTCGCGCGCGCTCTGATTGGCGTCGCTGACCGCCTTGCGGGTGTCGCGTGCGCCGCCGGCGGTCCTCGCGACCGTGGCGGTCACTTCATCGAGGGCGGCGGCCGTCTCTTCCAATCCTGCGGCCTGGTTTTCGGTCCGGCGCGACAGTTCGTCGGACGCGATGGAGATTTCCTTGCTGGCGGAGCGGATGGAGGTGGCGTTTCGGATCACCCCTTGCATGGCGGTGGCCAGCTTGGTGATCGCGCTGTTGAAGTCCTGACGCAGGCGTTCGTACTCCGTCGGCAGGGGTTGGGTGATCTGGCAGGAAAGATCGCCTTCCGCGATCCGGGCGAGCGCGACTCCGAAGGAGTCGATGACGAGGGCCTGTTGTTCCGCCACCGCCCGTGCAGCGGCCGCCTTCTGCTCGGCTTGCGACCGCTCCTTGGCCTCGGCCGCCGCGGCGTCGGCCCGAATCTTGGCGACCGCATTGGACTTGAACACGACCATGGCCCCGGCCATCTCGCCGATTTCATCGCGTCGACCCTCACCCGGCACGTCGATGGCATGGTCTCCGTCGGCCAGACGCCGCATGGCAGAAGTCATTCGAGCCAAGGGCCTGCTGACCTGACGGACGACGACATAGGCCGCGAACGCCAGCAACAAGGCCCCGATCACGACGGTGAGGCCGATAATGGACAGGGCTGTCACCGACGCCTGTTCTGCGGCCTCTCCGGACTCCACGGAAACCCGGATCTGCAGATCGACCAATTTGCTGATCTCCGAGGTCAGGGGATCGATGGCCGGATACAGGCGCGTGTCGATGAAGGCGATGAGCGCGGGGTCGTTTCCGGTCGCGAGGATTTCGTGCAGATCCGCCACGGCCGCATTGGCTGCGGGAAGCAGGATGTCGACCTGGCGGTTCAGTTCAACCTCTTCCACCGTCATCGCGGTGCTTCGATAGGCTTCGAGGTTTTCGGCGATTCCGCTCTCCGCCTGGGTCAGGGCCGCCAGCGCATCCGCATACGTCAGGGAGCCGCTGCGCGCCTTGTGGGCCGTGTCGACGATATTGACCGCGTACAGATCACTGATGATCTTCAACTGTCTCAGCGGCTTGACCCGGTCCTCGACGATCGACGTCGTGCGTTTGACGGCCGCCATTTCGGACGTGATCCCGCTGATCGACAGGGCCGCCATGCCGAGCCCAAGGGCAACGAGGCAGGCAATCAGCCGCTGTTTGATGGAAAGATGCAGTTTCACAGATCCGCTCTCCGGCCACGCCAAACATGGTCCGGAACGCGTACCAGCGTTACGCTAACGATGAGTAACCATGTTCTGCGAGCGGAGGCGCGCGTTTGCGTCGAGACTGGGCTGCAATCTCGACCGGATCAGTCTTTCCCCAGCCGGAACGACAGGCCCCCGTTTTCCCCCGTGCCCTCGGTGCGGCATTCCGTGACAAAGGCCACTGATCCGCCCTGACGGGTCGGCCGCGGCCGACAGTCCGGTGCTTGCGCGGACGGTGCAGCGGCCGCAGTGCGCTCCGGTACGCCGCATTGCACCGGATAGGCTCCGTCTTCCCCGGGGGTCGCCAGGCAAGGCACCGGTGTTCCGCTGGGCAACAGGCCGGCGGGCAGGCGGTCTCCCAGTGCTGCGAACAGCTCGCCCCGAACCCGCGTCTGGCAGGATTCCAGCGAGGAATCGCGCCGGATCATCGGATTGCACTCAGCCCTTTCCCAGGCAAACGGATCGGCCAGCGCCCACGCCGGCAGATCGCTGACGGCGGCAGGCGCGGCCACCACGGGTTCTGGCGGCGCTGAAGGGGTCTCCCAGACCACGGTGCTTCCCGCCGCCTGCTGAAGAACCAAGATGATGGCGAAGGCTGACAGCATTGGCTTACTCCCGGAGACAACAGTCTGCCACGAACCGGCCGTTTCCGCATCCCTTCAGCGCGTGAGGGCTCGCATGGCCCGGTCCAGACCGTCCAGCGTCAACGGATACATCCGCTCGTCCATGATCTCACTCAGCAGCTTCACCGAGGCCGTATAACTCCAGTACCGTTCGGCCACCGGGTTCAACCACACCGACTTGTCCCACTGCAGCCGCGCCCGCCGCATCCAGACCGCGCCAGCCTCCTCGTTCCAGTGCTCGACCGAGCCGCCGGGCATGGTCACCTCGTACGGAGACATGGTCGCATCCCCGACGAAGATCGCCCGCCAGTCGCCATTGTATTTGTGCAGCAGGTCCCACGTCGGGATCGTCTCGCCGTGGCGACGCCGGTTGTCCTTCCACACGCCCTCGTAGAGGCAGTTGTGGAAGTAGAAGAACTCCAGGTTCTTGAACTCGGTCCGGGCCGCGCTGAACAGTTCCTCGCACAGCTTGATGTGGCCATCCATCGACCCGCCGACGTCCAGGAATAGCAGCACCTTGATCGTGTTGCGCCGCTCGGGCCGCATCCGGATGTCCAGCCAGCCCTGCCGCGCCGTCCCGTCGATCGTGCCGTCGATGTCGAGTTCCTCGGTTGCGCCCTCGCGCGCGAACCTTCGCAGCCGGCGCAGCGCCACCTTGATGTTGCGGGTGCCCAGCTCGACGGTGTCGTCCAGATTGCGGAACTCGCGCTTCTCCCAGACCTTGACCGCCCGCCCGTGCTGTCCTGGGCCTCCGATGCGCACGCCCTCGGGGTTATAGCCACCGTGGCCGAAGGGGCTGGTTCCGCCGGTGCCGATCCATTTGGACCCGCCCTCGTGGCGCTCCTTCTGCTCCTCCATCCGCTGTTTCAGCGTCTCCATCAGCTTGTCGAAGCCGCCCATGGCCTCGATCTCGGCCTTCTCTTCATCGGTGAGGAATTTGGAGTTCAGCAGCTTCAGCCAGTCCTCGGGCACATCAAGCGTGGGCTCATCTCCCGCCCCGATCGTCTCGATGCCCTTGAACACCGTCCCGAACACCTGGTCGAACCGGTCATAGTGTTTCTCGTCCTTGACCAGGACGGCGCGCGACAGATGGTAGAAGTCCTCGACCCGGCCCCCGGCCACATCCTTGTCCATGGCCTCCATCAGATGGAGCCATTCCTTGGTCGAGACCGGCACCTTGGCCTGACGCAGGGCGGTGAAGAAGGGGAGCAGCATGGTCCGAACCTGAGCCCGGATCAGCCGCGCCGCAAGATGAACTCGTCATCCAGCCAGGCCCCGACCGGGTACTGATACTCGCCGACCTTCTCGAATCCGTGCCCGGCATACAGCTTCTGGGCCTTCACACTGCCGCTCCAGACCCCGATCCACAGCGGCCCGTCGCTGTGGGCCTCCATCCAGTCGAGGGCCTGCGCCAGCAGCCGCGTCCCCAGTCCCAGCCCCTGCGCCGGCTTGCCGACATACAGCCGGCGCAATTCCGTGTGGCTCGGCCGGGCGTCCGGGTGGGGCAGGGTGTTGGGCCCGGCATTGGCGAAGGCCAGCAGCGCGCCGTCCCCGCCTTCGGCCACCCACCAGGCCGCCCCCGGCTCGGCCAGCTTCTTCCGCGTTGCCTCAGGGCTGAAACTCTCCTCGACAAAGATCGCCAGATCCCCGGCCGGATAGGGGATGGCGAAGCCCTCGGCGGAGACGAAGGTGTCCAGAAAGGTCTGGTGCCCCAACGCCCCCAGAGCAACGGCGTCATCGGGGCGGGCAGGGCGGATCACAACGTCGGTCATCGGCCCCGTTTGCCGTCAACGGCCCCCGGGCTCAATCCCGCTTGGGTCCTGACGGGCAAGCTCCTATCCTGCTGCGGATGTCCGTCACGCTGTTTACCCACCCCGACATGATCGCCCACGCGCCGGGGACCGGTCATCCCGAGCGACCCGAGCGGCTGTCCGCCGTCCTGGCGGCGCTTGAGGATGCGGACCTTTCGCTGGATCGCCGCATGGCGAGCGAGGCCTCGGTCGCCGACCTGGAGCGGATTCATCCCGCAGCGTATGTGGCCCGGATCCTCTCTGCGTCTCCCGCCACGGGCTTGGCACAGCTGGATGCCGACACCGTCCTGTCGCCCGGCAGCGTCCGCGCGGCCCGTCTGGCGGCTGGAGCGGTGGTCGACGCGGTCCGCGCCGTGGCTGAGGGTCAGACCGCCCGCGCCTTCGCCGCCGTCCGTCCGCCCGGCCACCATGCCGAACCCGACCAGGCCATGGGCTTCTGCCTGTTCTCCAACGTCGCCGTCGCTGCCCGCGTCGCGCAGGGCCTCGGCCTTGCCCGGGTCGCCGTGATCGATTTCGACGTCCACCACGGCAACGGCACCCAGGCCGCCTTCGAGGCCGATGACACCCTGTTCCTCGGCTCGATCCACCAGATGCCCCTCTATCCCGGCACCGGGGCTCCGTCCGAAACGGGCGTCGGCAACATCGTCAATGTCGCGGTCGAACCCCACTGCGCCCGCGAATCATGGCGCGCCGGATTCGCCGGCGGACTGATGCCGGCACTCGATGCGTTCGCGCCGGATCTGATTCTCGTCTCCGCCGGATTCGACGCCCATCGCCGCGACCCGCTGGCCCACCAGAGCCTTGAGGCCGAGGATTTCGCCTGGGCCACCCGCGCTGTGCTTGAGGTCGCGCGACGCCATTGCGGCGGCAAGGTTGTCTCTTCGCTGGAGGGCGGTTACGACCTTGAAGGACTGGGCCGCTCGGCCCTTGCCCATGTCCGGGCCCTGGGGGAGGCGTAAGGAAGGTCCATGTCGGCGAACCCGGCGCACCCTCCATGCTCACCATGTCGTCAGACACGCTCGAACATGACCCGGTCACGGCTCCTGCTCCTTGCCACACCCCGGCGGGCGTCGTGCTGAAGCCCGCTCGCCCCGGAACGATCACCCTGGCCCGTCACGGCGAGCCGGCCCTGTCGCGCAAATGCCTGCTCACGTCCGATCAGTACCGTGCATGGTGGGCAAAATATGAGGAAGGCGGGCTTCTCGCCGGCCAGACGCCGCCGCCTGAACTTCTCGCGGCCGCCGAAGGTGCCGGAGTGATCTTCGCCTCCACCCGCCCGCGCGCCCAGGAAACCGCTACCGCCGTTTCGGCGGGCCGGCAGATTACATCCGACGTCCTGTTCATCGAGGCCCCCCTGCCGCCTCCGCGGTTCCCTTCGTGGTTCCGGCTGCCGCCCAAATATTGGGGAGCGGTCGCCCGCTTCTGGTGGCACGCCTTCGATCATCACGACGGCCAGGAAACCCGGCGCGAGGCGGAAGCCCGGGCCGAACAGGCGGCCCAGACCCTGATCGCCCGCGCCTCGACGGGCGAGGATGTGCTGGTCCTTGCCCACGGCTATTTCAATCACATGGTCGGCCGCAGACTGAAGGCGGACGGCTGGAAGCTCGTGCACAACCAGGGCTTCCGCTACTGGTCGCAGCGGCGGTACCAGCGGGTTTGACGCTTCCCCGTTGAAGCGAAAGCGCACCGCCTCTAGGGTCGGTCCCGATGTCAGAGCCAGCGTCCCCCGTTCCCGCCGATCTCAGCTTCGAGGATGCCCTGTCGCGTCTGGAAGCGATCGTGTCTCGCCTCGAATCCGGCCAGGCCCCGCTTGAGGAGTTCGATCACTCTCTATGAGGAGGGGGCTCGCCTGAAGGCTCATTGCGAGGCCCGGCTCAAGTCGGCCCAACTGCGGGTCGAGAAGATCGTGGTGGGGGCGGACGGGGCCGCGCGCGGGCTCGAGCCGGCAGAGTTCAGCTGATGGGTGCCGCCGCCGTTGCCAGCCCCGCTGCGGACCGGATCGCCTTCGAAGACTTCATGACGGTCGACATCCGGGTCGGCCAGGTTCTCCGTGCCGAGGCCTTTCCCGAGGCCCGCAAGCCCGCCTTCAAACTGACGATCGACTTCGGCGAGCCGATCGGCGTCAAACGGTCGTCCGCCCAGATCACCCGCCACTACACCCCCGATCAGCTCGAGGGCCGCAAGGTCGCCGCCGTGGTCAACTTTGCGCCGCGCCAGATCGGCCCCTTCCTGTCCGAGGTTCTGACTCTCGGCTTTCCCGATGCAGACGGAGAGGTCGTCCTGGTGGGCGTGGATCGCGATGTGCCGGTGGGCGGGAGACTGTTCTGATGCGTCTGGCCGCCAATGCCCCTGTCCAGTCGGTGGCCGACCGGGTGGCCGAGGTCGCCGACCTCGTCACCGTGGCGCTCGATGAACTCCTGCCTCGCGCCGACGGCCCGGAATCCCGTCTGACCGAGGCCATGCGCTATGCGGCGCTGGGGCCCGGCAAGCGCCTGCGGCCCTATTTCGCCATGGAGGCCTCGCGGCTGTTCGACATCGAGGAACGGCCGGTTCTGCGCGCGGCCTGTGCCTTGGAATGCGTCCATGCCTACAGCCTCGTTCACGACGACCTGCCCTGTATGGACGACGACGACATGCGCCGGGGCCGGCCCACCCTCCACATCGCCTATGACGAGGCCACCGCCGTCCTCGCTGGTGACGCGCTGCAGACGGCCGCTTTCGACATCATCCTGCATGAGGACACCCACGAGGACGCCAACATCCGTTGCGCCCTCGCGGCCCGGCTGTCGCTGGCCTCTGGCGCGCGCGGCATGGCCGGGGGGCAGATGATCGACCTGCTCGGCGTCCGTGATGATCTCGGCGGGGTCGCCCGGATGCAGCGGCTCAAGACCGGGGCCTTGTTCACCTATGCGTTCGAAATTCCGCTCATCGTGGCGAAAGCCAGCGAGCAACACTGCCAGGCCCTGACCAGCTTCGCGCATGACATCGGTCTGGCCTATCAGATCGTCGATGACCTGCTGGATTTCGACGGCGATGAGGCGGTGCTGGGCAAGGCGGCCCAGAAGGATGCGGCCCAGGGCAAGACGAACTTCGTGACCCTTCTCGGCGTTGATCAGGCGCGGCATCGCGTCGCGCATCTGGCCGATCAGGCCCGCAGCCACCTTGATGTGTTCGGTGCCGACGCCGAAAACCTCAAGGCCAGTGTGGACTTCGTGCTAAACCGAAGGTCCTGAGAGGAAACGTCCGGCGTCAGATCGGTCGGTAAAAAGTCAATAAAGCCAAGGTTCACGCGTCCGATGCCCGTCACCCCGCTGCTCGACAAGGTCCACGTCCCCTCCGACATGCGCGGTTTCGACGCCGCCCAGCTGAGGCAACTGGCCGATGAGCTGCGCGCCGAAACTATCGACGCCGTCTCGACCACGGGCGGGCACCTGGGGGCGGGCCTCGGCGTGGTCGAGCTGACTGTGGCCCTGCATCATGTGTTCGAGACGCCGAAAGACATCCTCATCTGGGACGTCGGCCACCAGTGCTATCCGCACAAGATCCTCACCGGGCGTCGCGACCGCATCCGGACCCTGCGCACGGGCGGGGGGCTGTCGGGTTTCACCAAACGCAGTGAGAGCGAATACGACCCCTTCGGTGCCGCCCACGCCTCGACCTCGATCAGCGCTGCCCTGGGCTTCTGCGCCGCCCGCGACCAGAAGGGCGGGTACAACAAGGTCGTGGCGGTCATCGGCGACGGCTCCATGTCGGCCGGCATGGCTTATGAGGCGATGAACAATGCGGCCGAGACGACCGGCCAGCTGACCGTCATTCTAAACGACAACGACATGTCGATTGCCCCGCCGGTCGGCGGCATGAGCGCCTATCTGGCCAAACAGGTCTCGGGCGGGGCCTATCAGAACTTCCGCAAGTTCGGCCGCAAGATCACCGAACACATGCCCCGGCCGTTCCGCGAGGCGGCCCGCAAGGCCGAGGAATATGCCCGCGGCATGGTCGTCGGCGGGACCTTCTTCGAGGAACTGGGCTTCTACTACATCGGGCCGGTCGACGGCCACGACATGGACAATCTGGTTCCCATCCTGAAGAACGCCGCCGCCATCACCGACCGTCCGGTGGTCGTCCACGTCGTGACCCAGAAGGGCAAGGGCTATGCCCCGGCGGAATCCAGCGCCGACAAGCTGCATGCGGTGGTCAAGTTTGACGTGATCTCGGGCAAACAGTCCAAATCGGTCTCCAATGCGCCCAGCTACACCAAGGTGTTCGGCACCGAACTGATCAAACGCGCCGCCATCGACCCGACCATCGTCGCCATCACGGCCGCCATGCCCTCGGGCACCGGCCTCGACCTGTTCGGCCAGGCCTATCCCGCGCGGACCTATGACGTCGGCATCGCCGAACAGCACGCTGTCACATTCGCGGCGGGCCTTGCCGCCGACGGCATGAAGCCCTTCTGCGCCATCTATTCGACCTTCCTGCAGCGCGGCTATGACCAGGTGGTCCACGATGTGGCCATCCAGTCGCTGCCGGTCCGCTTCGCCATGGACCGCGCCGGTCTGGTCGGGGCCGATGGCTCCACCCACGCCGGATCATTCGACATCGGCTACATGGGCGCGCTGCCGGGCATGGTCCTGATGGCAGCGGCCGATGAGGCCGACCTGGCCGCCATGATCGCCACCGCCTGCGAGATCGACGACCGCCCCTCGGCCTTCCGCTATCCCCGCGGCGACGGCGTCGGCGTTGAAATTCCGGAACTGGCCGCCCCGCTTGAGATCGGCCGCGGCCGGATCGTCCGCGAGGGCACGTCCGTAGCCCTGCTGTCCTTCGGCACCCGTCTGCAGGAAGCCCTCAAGGCCGCCGATATCCTCGCGGCCCACGGGGTTTCCGCCACTGTGGCCGACGCCCGCTTCGCCAAACCTCTGGACCACGACCTGATCACCCGTCTGGCCCGCGAACATGAGGCCCTGATCACGATCGAGGAGGGGGCCATGGGCGGCTTCGGGGCCTTCGTGCTCCAGTTCCTGGCGGGAGAGGGCGCTCTGGACGCCGGGCTCAAGGTCCGCACCCTGTGCCTGCCCGACATCTTCCAGGACCAGAACGCGCCCGCCCTGCAATACGCCGAAGCCGGCCTCGACGCCGACCACATCGCCGCCGCCGCCTTGAAGGCGCTGGGCGTCGAGACGGTGCGAGGGGCGGTGAGGGCGTAGCGCCTTTTCTCCCTCCCCTTCAGGGGAGGGTGGTCGAAGCGCAGCGAAGACCGGGTGGGGGCGGTCAAGGCCTTGTGCGGCCCGCCCCACCCCGTCGCTACGCGACGACCCTCCCCCGAGGGGGAGGGAAGAGAACCTACGCCGCCGTCTTGATCCGGTTGCCCTCGTCCAGCAGCACCACGGTCGGCGACCACTGCCGGGCCTCTTCCTCGGGCATCTGGCCGTAGGTGACCACGATCACCTTGTCGTTCTTCTGGACCAGCCGCGCCGCCGCCCCGTTGACCCCGATGACCTTCGACCCGCGCGGGGCCTCAATGGCATAGGTCGTGAAGCGCGCGCCGTTGGTGATGTTCAGCACATCGACCTGTTCGTTCGGATAGATGCCGGCGGCATCCAGCAGATCGCCGTCGATGGCGATCGAGCCCTCATAGTCCAGATCGGCCTGGGTCACCGTCGCGCGGTGCAGCTTGGCCTTCATCAGGGTGACCAGCATGGGAGGTGCGGTCCCGTCGTGACGCGGGGCGATTGGCCCCCGCTCGCAGGCGGCTCATATAGGGAGTTCGCGCCGCGCCATCAATCGCCATGCTGCAAATGCGAGAGGCTCCGTCCCTGCGCTGTCCGGCCACCCACAGCGACATTTCGCCTGTTACGTCACCTTCATTTGACCGCAACGGTCTCACGCCTATGTTGCCCGGGTGGCCGACCATGGCCTTTCGATGGACGCCCTGACCTTATGAAACAGTTCTTCCTGACGGTGCTGGGCGTCTTCACCGGCCTGATCCTGTTTATCATCGTCATTCCGATGGTTCTGATCATCGCTGCGGCAGCATCGTCCGGCACACCGGCGACGCCGGCCAACAGTGTGCTTGAACTGGATCTGCGCGAGGGCCTGACGGATCAGGTCTCGACCAATCCGTTCGCCGCCTTCGGAGGCTCCGGCCTGTCGGTCGTTGGCATCGTCGACACCCTCGCCCAGGCCGAGAAGGACGCCCAGGTCAAGGTTCTGCTGGTGCGCCTGCCGGAGGCCGGCCTGTCGCCCGCCGCCGCCGACGAGATCCGCCAGTCCATCCGTCGCTTCCGCGCCGCCGGCAAGGTGGTGATCGCCCATTCGCAGGGCTTCATGCCCGTGGGCACCGTGATCTCCAGCTATATGGTCGGGGCCTCGGCGTCCGAACTGTGGATGCAGAACACCGCCAGCTTCCAGGCCACCGGCTTCTCGGCCAACTCGGTCTTCCTCGGCCGCGCCTTCGAAAAATATGGCGTCAACGCCCAGTTCGAGCAGCGCTACGAATACAAGAACGCCGTGAACGAGTTCACCCAGTCCGACTACACGGGCCCCCACCGGGAGGCCATGACCGCCTGGATGACCTCCATCTACGACAGCGCCATCGCCAATGCCGCCTCCGACCGCAAGGTCGCGGCCCCGGCCCTGAAGACCACGATCGAGGCCGGACCCTATTCGGCCCAGCAGGCCCTTTCGCTGAAACTGGTCGACAAGATCGGCCAGGTTGAGGAGGCCGAGGCCGAGGCCAAACGCCGGGCCGGCCGTGGGTCCGACATTATCGAATTCTCCGACTACGCTTCGTCCAAGGGCGAACGGACCGGGTCGGGCCGCGACGCCATCGCCATCGTCGGTGGCGAAGGCGCGATCATGACCGGGACCGGCGGATCGTCCACCTTCGGCGGCGGTTCCTCGATCTATTCGGACCGCACAGCAGAAGCGATCTACGACGCCATCGAGGACAGCGCGGTCAAGGCCATCGTCTTCCGTGTCTCCTCGCCGGGCGGCTCGCCTGAGGCCTCGGAGCAGATCCTCGCCGCCGTCCGCGCCGCGCGCGCCGCCGGCAAGCCCGTGGTCATCTCCATGGGCGACTATGCCGCCTCGGGCGGCTACTGGATCAGCTCAGAGGCGGACTGGATCGTGGCCCAGCCCTCGACGCTGACCGGCTCAATTGGCGTCTTCGGCGGCAAGTTCGTCGTGTCCGAGGCCCTCGGCCGGTTCGGCGTCGATCTGCGCGGCCTGTCGGTCGGCGGCGACTATTCGGATGCCTTCAGCCCGTCTTCCGCCTTCACCGAAGGTCAGCGCGCCGCCTTCTCGGCCTCGATGGACCGCACCTACGAAGAGTTCGTCCAGCGCGTCGCCACCGGCCGCAAGATTCCCATCGCCCGGGTGCGCGAGATCGCCCGCGGGCGCGTCTGGACCGGAGCCCAAGGCAAGACCCTCGGTCTTGTCGACCAGCTGGGCGGCCTGACCGAGGCCATCGGCAAGGCGCGTGAACTGGCGAACATCCCGGCCGACCAGTCCGTGCGCTACAAGCGCTTCCCGACGCCGCAGTCGCCTTGGGAGGCCCTGTCGGAAGTCTTCGGCGTCCAGTCCGAGGCGGCGCAGGCCCTGGTGGCCCTAGGCGGTGTCATGGCCGATCCCCAGACCCGCGCCGTCATGTCGCGCATCCAGACGGAACGGCTGCGCGGCCAGGGCGCTTCCGTCCTCGCGGACCAGCCCCTGCCGTGAGGACCCGTCCGCGACACACTGGCCTTTGACGCATCATGTCATTGACGGTTCACATTTGCGGACCGACATTGGTGACGGGGGCAGCCTTCGGGCCGCTCGACAAGGATAGACGATGACCCAGGACCGCTTCGCCACCCTCGGTTTCCAGACCCGTCGCCCGCGCGGGCTTCTGGCTCCTCTGCTCTGGGTGGGCGGTGTGATCGCCGCCGTCGCCGCCCTGACCGTCGGAGCCATCCTCGCGGTCTTCACCGCCGCCGCCGTGGCGGTGATCGCCCTGTTCGCCAGCGTCCTGGTCTTCTTGACCGGTCTCGCCGTCCGGGCCCGCCGCCGCGCCACCGTCCGGGCCGGCCGCGCCGACGAGGTGATTGAGGCCCACAAGATCGGCGACACCTGGGTCACCTACGGCTGGGAACAGCACGGCCGCTGAGCCGCCCCTCATGCTGACCATCACCGAGGCCCCGTCGCCCAATTTCGACCAGCGGCGCGGCCCGCCCGACATGGTCCTGCTCCACTACACCGGCATGCAGACCGCCGAGGCCGCCGTGGCCCGCCTTCGCGATCCCGATGCGCAGGTGTCCGCCCACTATGTCGTGGATGAGGACGGTTCGATCCTCCGCCTCGTCCCCGAGGAACGGCGCGCCTGGCATGCCGGCCAGAGCTGGTGGAAGGGCGAGACCGACATCAACGCTGTCTCGATCGGCATCGAGATCGTCAATCCCGGCCATGAGTTCGGCTACCGTGACTTTCCCGATCTCCAGGTCGCCTCGGTCGTCGCCCTCCTGGACGAGATTCGCGCCCGCTGGTCCATCGAGGACGCCCGCATTCTCGGTCACTCGGACGTCGCCCCCGCGCGCAAACAGGACCCCGGTGAACGTTTCCCGTGGAAGGCCCTGGCCGCCCATCGCCACGGCCTGTGGTTCGAGCCCGCCGCCGAACGGATCGCGGCCCTTGGCCCGCCGCTGGGGCCGGGCGACACGGGTCTTGGCGTCCACGTCCTCCAGGCCGGGCTGCACCGGCTCGGCTACGAACCCCTGCCGGACGGGAAATACACCGACGAGACCCGCATCACCGTCGAGGCCTTCCAGCGCCACTGGCGGCCCTCCCGGGTCGACGGCATTGCCGACGGCGAGACCCGTGCCACCCTGATGGGCATCCTGCAGCTGGCCACCGCCGAAAGCGTCACCGGCGTGATGAACTAGAGGGTGGAGGTTTCCTGACCGGGACCAAAAATCCTTCGAACCGTGATGGTCCGCCGTCCGGCGTCGATACTATAGATGACGAGGTAGCCCTCGATCGAACGCTTGCGAAAACCGACATGGTCACTCGCCGGCCATCTGTGCGGTGATCCGCCAAGATCGGAGAGGGCATGCAGCAACGCCAGATATCGTCTGTGAGAACGCCGTCCGCTGCCAGGCTGGGTCAGCCAATGTCTGGCCGCCTGCACGTCTTCCCGGGAGCGAGCAGTAAACTCGACCCGAAAGTCCTGGCTCATTCACGCTCGCGCAGCATTGCCGCCTCGGCCTGTGCAATTTCATCTTGAAGCCAGGCCATGGCCTCATCGCCAGAGATGACGCGCCCGTGGGCGATGTCGTCTTCCGCCTCTGCAAGCCGCTCACGCTCCCACGCCAACCGCGCCTCGCGGTTTTCGAACACCATCGGGTCTTGCTGCTGAGCGGGCTCGGCCATGGATCAACCCTACCCCATATCGCCACTCTCCGCATCCCGCGGTTGACCGCCCGGCCGTCCGGGCGCATCACCCCCTCGCCAGACGGCCGGGCGGTCGCGGCGGGACCTGCTCCCGTCGAGGAAAGTCCGGGCTCCACGGTGAAAAGGCGGCGGGTAATGCCCGCCCGGGGTGACCCGAGGGATAGCGCCACAGAAAGCAAACCTCCCGCGTCTCGACGCGGGTAAGGGTGAAAGGGTGGGGTAAGAGCCCACCGCGTCTCTGGTAACAGCGACGGCATGGCAAGCCCCGCCTGGAGCAAGACCGAATAGGGACGTCGCGCGGGGGCTCGCCTCCGCAGGGTTCACCGCCCGAGGCGTCCGGGTAGGTCGCGAGAACCATCCGGCGACGGGTGGTCCAGAGGAATGATCGTCACCGTCTTCGGACGGGACAGAACCCGGCTTACAGGCCGTCTGGCATTTTCCTCCCCAGGGCGCAGCGCCGGGTCAGGCTCAAGGCCTGTTAACTCCTTGGCCCGAAACGCGTCTCACGCTTTGCACAGCCTGTTAATACTTACTCTGTTCTGTGTATGTTCCAATCTCTTGTTGTCTCTGCCGGGCAACAGCGCCGACATGGTTAAGTTTCGTCAACTAATCCCATTGAGACCCAGTGCATCCCATGCTATCCCATTCCTGTGATGTGGGGATTGGCGGCGTCGGCGTTTTCAGGCGTGCAATGAATGTGGGGGCGGGCCGAAGGGTCCGGTGGGGCAGGGCGTGTTTCTCGGAACCAGTGAGAAGCAGCTGGACGGCAAGCGCCGTCTCCTGATCCCTCAGGAGTTCCGCACGGCCGACAATGGCGCGGACCTCGGCGTCTTCTGCTTCTTCTCGGTCGAGTCCGATTGCCTCGAGGCCGGCGGCGACAAGCTGATGGCCGAGTATGTCGCCATGATCGAGGCCCTGCCGTTCGGCGACGACTGGCGCACGGCCCTGGAAGAGACTGTCTACGGCGGCCAGAAGCAGCTGGCCTATGACGGTGGCGGCCGGATCACTCTGCCCGAAAGCCTGTGCCAGGAAGCCGGACTGGGCGAGGATGTCGTGATCGTCGGCCTCGGTCCCCGGTTCCAGATCTGGGATCGGACCCGCTGGAACGCCCGCAAGGATGAGCGTCGTGCTCTCGCCCGCAAGGCCATGCGCGAGCGGGGCGATCTCGCCCGCCGGACCGCGCCGGGGAACGACGCATGACCGCGCCGGCCCCGTCCGCCCCATCTCCCCACGCCCCCGTCCTGCTGGCCGAGGTGGTTGAGGCCCTCGCCCCCCGCGCCGGCGACGTCATGATCGACGCCACCTTCGGGGCCGGCGGCTATACCCGCGCCCTGCTGGCGGCCGGGGCCACGGTCATCGCCCTGGACCGCGATCCCTCGGTCCAGCCGCACGCCGATGCGGTGGCCCGGGATTTTCCCGGCCGGTTCACGCTTGTCCGTACGCCTTTCTCGGGGCTCGCCGAAGCCTTTGCCGATAGCGGCCATGCCCGGCTGGACGGCGTGGTGTTCGACATCGGGGTGTCCTCGATGCAGCTGGACGTGGCCGAGCGCGGCTTCTCCTTCATGCGCGACGGTCCGCTGGACATGCGGATGTCCAGTGATGGGGAGAGCGCGGCCGACATCGTCAACGGCTGGGATCACGGGCCGCTGGCCCACATCCTGAAGCAGTACGGCGATGAGCGTCAGTCGGGCCGGATCGCCACCGCCATCCTGCGCCGCCGGGTCGAACAGCCCTTCACCCGCACGCTGGATCTCGCCGCCGTCGTCGAAAAGGCTCTGGGCGGCCGCCGCGGGGCCCCGACCCATCCGGCCACCCGCACCTTCCAGGCCCTGCGCATCGCGGTGAACGACGAACTGGGCGAACTGACCGCCGGGCTGGAGGCGGCCGAGCGTGCGCTGGCCCCGGGCGGCCGTCTCGCGGTGGTCACCTTCCATTCGCTGGAAGATCGCATCGTCAAGGCCTTCCTGACCGAGCGGACCGGCAATGCGCCGGGCGGATCGCGTCACGCCCCCGTTGCCATCGAGACCCGCAAGCCCAGCTTCACCCTGGCCTTCAAGGGTGCGCGCGAGGCGGGCGACGCCGAACTGGCCACCAATCCCCGGTCACGGTCCGCCAAACTGCGCGCCGCGGTCCGCACGGCTGCCCCGGCGTGGAAGGCGGCGGCATGACCCGCAACCCGGTCCAGCGCCTGTTCGACTGGAAGATCCGCGGCGTGCGCTGGATCGAGATCATCGGCTTCGTCTGCGTCGGGGCCATGGTCTTCTCCGTCTATGTGGCCAAGGCCGCCGCCGCCCGAGAGAGCGCCGCCATCGACCAGCTCGAGCGCCAGATTGCCGAAAACCGTCAACGCGTGCGCCTGCTGCGTGCCGAGGCGGCGCGGCTGGAGCAACCCGGTCGTCTCGAGGACCTGTCCCGGGTCGCCGGTCTCGGTCCGGTCGCTATGAACCGACAGGCCGATGAAAGCGCGCTTGCCGCCCTTCAGCCCGTATCGCCCCCCGCGCCGGTGCCGGCTTCGACAGCCGATACCGCAGCGGCCTCGGGAGAGCCGTCCGCAGACGCGACCGGGGAGGCTCCCCAATGAGCGTGCAGGACCATCGTGCCTGGCGTCCCGCGCCCGCAGCGCCCCGATCAGGCGGCCGGCCCCTGACCTCGACGGTCTCGCCCTGGCTGCGCTGGGCGACCGAGGCCGTCTGGTTCGTCGAACACGCCTTCGAACGCGCCCGCGCCGACGCCCGGCCGGAAGAGGACACGCGGGTCCGCATCTTCGTGATCCAGATCGTCTTCTCGGTTGTGTTCGGCTTTCTTGTCCTTGGCGCCGCCCACGCCGCCCTGATGACGCCCCGGGGCGGAGCGGGTGCGGCCGCGGTGCCCGGGGCCCTTCAGCGGGCCGATCTGACCGATCGCCACGGCCAGTTGCTGGCCACCAACATCACCCACTATGGTCTCTACATCGACCCCACGGAGATCTGGGACCGCGAGGCCGCGCTGCGCGGCATCCGCCGGGCCCTGCCGGACGTCCCGGTGTCCCGGCTGCGCCGCGTGCTCAACGGCGACCGCCGCCTCATCGTGGTTCCGGGTCTGACCCCGGCCGAGCGGCAGGCGGTGCATGCGCTGGCCCTCGGCGGCGTGTCGTTCGAGCCCGAGGACCGTCGCGTCTATCCGCTGAACCGCTCCGGGGCCCATGTCATCGGCGTGGCCGATACCGGCGGCAAGGGGATCTCGGGCGCCGAGCTCGCCTTTAATGACGAGATCCGCGCCGCGGGGGCCCAGGCCCGCGACTTTGCCCTGTCCATCGACCTGCGCGTCCAGGGCGTGCTGGAGAACGAACTGGCTGCCACTGCCACCGAAGTGGGGGCAAAGGGTGCCGTCGGCGTCGTCGCCGACGCCCGCACAGGCGAGATTCTCGGCATGGCCAGTTGGCCGGCCTATGACGCCAACCGTCTGGGCTCGGCTTCCGACGATGCCGCGCTCAACCGCGTGACCTCGGCCCACTATGAAATGGGTTCGGTGTTCAAGACCTTCACCGTCGCCGCCGCGCTCGACACCGGTCTGGCCGACCTCGACACCATGATCGACGCATCCGAGGCCTATATGATCGGCAACCGCCGCATCTCGGACTTCCACGCGACCAACAAGATCCTGTCGCTGGAAGAGGTCTATCTCCACTCCTCCAACATCGGCACGTCGCGGCTGGCGGTCGAGATGGGGGCCGACACCATGCGCCGCTATTTCCAGGCGCTCGGTCTGCTGGATGCCGCGCCGATCGAACTCAAGGAAAGCGCCCGGCCCCGCCGGCCCCGCGACTGGAGCGACTTCGACCCGGGCCTCCCTGTCGTTCGGCTACGGCATCATGATCACCCCGCTGCAGATGACGGCCGCCACCGTGGCCCTCGTCAACGGTGGGACTTACCGTCCGCTGTCGCTGCGTCGCGGCGGAACCGGCGAGGAAGGCCGGCGGGTCGTCTCGCCGGAGACCTCCGCCGCCATGCGCCAGCTCATGCGCGCGAACGTCCTGCGAGGGTCGGGTGGTCAGGCGGACGCGGCCGGTCTGCGGGTCGGCGGCAAGACCGGTTCGGCCAACAAGCTGGTCAATGGCCGCTATGACGCCAGCCACGGCATCGGCTCCTTCGCCGCCGTCTTCCCGGCGGACGGTCCGGAGGCGACCCAACGCTATGTCGTCTTCGTCCTGATCGACGAGCCCAGCCAGGGCTCGCGTCTGGGCGGTGCCGTCGCCGCCCCCGTGGTCGGCCGGGTCGCTGACCGGATCGCGGGCTTCCTTGGCGTCCCGCGCCGCGTGGACCCCGTCCTCCCGGCCGGTGTGATCCGATGAGCGCCCACCCCATGCGCCTGTCGGATCTGCTCAACCGCGATCTGACGGCCGATCCCATGATCACCGGCGTCACGGCCGACAGCCGCAAGGTCGTGGCCGGCTCGCTGTTCGTCGCCCTGCCGGGCAGCGCCGCCGACGGTCGCGCCTTCATCCCCCAGGCCCTGTCGCAGGGAGCCGCCGCCGTGCTCGCCCCCCAGGACACGCCCGACGGTCTGGCCCCCCTTGTGGTGCGCTCGGGCGATGTCCGTCGCGCCTATGCCCTGGCCGCGCGCGGCTTCTACGGGGCCCAGCCCGCCACCTGCGTCGCCGTCACCGGCACCAATGGCAAGACCTCGGTCGCCGCCTTCTGCCGCCAGATCTGGGCGGCGCTGGGCCTGAAGGCCGCCAGTATGGGTACGCTCGGCGTCGTGGCCCAGTCCGGAGCCGTTTCAGAGGCCCTGACCCCGCCCGGCCTGACCAGTCCCGACGCCGCCGACGCCGCCCGGCTGATGGCCACCCTCGCCGAGGGCGGGGTCACCCATCTGGCCCTCGAAGCCTCGTCCCACGGCATCGACCAGCGCCGGCTGGACGGGGTCAGCCTCAAGGCCGCGGCCTTCACCAACCTGACCCAGGACCACCTCGACTATCACGGCGACATGGAGGCCTATCGCGCCGCCAAGCTGCGCCTGTTCGAGACCCTGCTGCCGCGCGGCCGCACCGCCGTGCTGAACGCCGACTCCGACGCCTATTCCAGCTTCGCCGCCGCCTCCATCATGTCCGGCCTCGGCGTCATGGGCGTGGGAGAACGGGGCAGGGACCTGGCCCTCGTCGGACGCCGGGCCGTCCCCGAGGGGCAGCGTCTGACCATCGAGGTGCGCGGCACCCGTCAAGAGGTGCTCCTGCCCCTCGCCGGGGGCTTCCAGGCCTCCAATGCCCTCGTCGCCGCCGGCCTGTGCATCGCCGCCGGCGAGGACGCCGGGCAGGTTTTGCAGGCGCTGGAGAGCCTGACCGGCGCGGCCGGCCGGCTGCAGCGTGTGCCCGGCGGCCGGGGTGAGGCCTATGTCGACTACGCCCACACCCCCGATGGCCTCGAGACGGTGCTCAAGGCCCTGCGTCCCCACGCGTCCGGGCGGCTCATCGTCGTCTTCGGGGCCGGCGGCGACCGTGACCGGACCAAACGCCCCCTGATGGGCGAAATCGCCGGGCGTCTGGCCGACATCGCCATCGTCACCGACGACAATCCCCGCTCCGAAGACCCCGCCGCCATCCGCGCCGAGGTCCGGGCCGGCTGCCCCGATGCGATCGAGATCGGTGACCGCCGCGCCGCCATTCGCGAGGCCACGGCAATGATGCGCGACGGAGATGTGGTCGTCGTCGCCGGAAAAGGGCATGAACAGGGCCAGATCGTCGCGGGCACGACCCATCCCTTCGACGACGCCACCGAACTCGCCGAGGCCTTGCGCGTAAATGCCTGAACCGACCGCGCCGCTCTGGACGGCACAAGAGATTGCCGTCGCGACCGGTGGCCGGATCGAGGGGGGCGTCTTCGATGCCTCCGGCCTGACCTACAACAGCCGCGAGATCGGCCCCGGCGACCTGTTTCTCGCGCTGAAGGGCGTGCGCGACGGCCATGATTTCGCGGCCTCCGCCTTCGCCGCCGGGGCCGCCGGGGCCCTCGTCGAGCGCCCCGTCGATGGTGGCCCCTGTATAGTTGTGCCGGACACCCTCAAGGCGCTCGAGGCGCTTGGGGCCGCCGCCCGTGACCGCGCCCCGCAGATCCGGCGTGGGGCCGTCACCGGCAGCGTCGGCAAGACCAGCGTCACACAGGCTATCAAGGCCGGCCTGGACCTGGCCGGCCCGGCCCACGCCTCGATCAAGAGCTACAACAACCATATCGGCGTGCCCCTGACGCTCGCCCGCATGCCCGCGACCGTCGAGCGGGCCGTGTTCGAGATCGGCATGAATGCGCCCGGCGAGATCGCACCCCTGTCGCGCATGGTCCAGCCGCACGCCGCCTGTGTCACCACCGTCGGCCCGGTCCATATCGAGGCCTTCGCCGACGGCGAGGCCGGAGTGGCCCGCGAAAAGGCCGCCATCTTCCAGGGGCTCGGCCCCGGCGGTCTGGCGGTCGTGAACGGCGACATCCCCTGGGCGGACCTTCTGCATCAGGCCGCGCTCCACGTCGGGGCCCGGGTCGCGACCTTCGGCTCCGAGCCCTTCCACGACGCCCGCCTGATCGACTTCGCCCCCGGCCCGGACGGGGCCCGCGTCACGGCCGAGGTCTGGGGTCGCACCCACGTCTTCCCGCTGAAACAGTCCGGCTTCCACTGGGGGCTGAACAGTCTGGCCGTCATCCTGATGCTGGACGCCCTCGACGTCCCGGTCGAGACCGCGCTCGCGGCCCTGGCCGAGTTCGAGCCGCTCAAGGGCCGGGGCGAGACCCGCACCGTCCACCTTCCGCGCGGGGCCTTCACCCTGATCGACGAGAGTTACAACGCCAATCCGCTGTCGATGAAGGCGGGCTTCCTGAGCCTCGGGGCCCGGCCGGTCGAGCGCGGGGGTCGCCGCGTCGTGGTCCTGACCGACATGCTGGAGCTGGGAGACCAGTCCGAGGCCCTGCACGCCGGCCTCGCCGCCGCCATCGAGGCCGCCGCGATCGACACCGTCCACGCCGCCGGCCCGCAGATGCGTCATCTGTTCGAGGCCGTCAGCCCCGAGCGGCGCGGCGTCTGGGCCGAAACCGCCGCCGATCTCGCGGCCCGCGCCGGCGATCTGGCCAGGCCGCACGACATCGTCATGGTCAAGGGTTCGAACGGCTCGAAGGCCTCACTCGTGGCGGCCGCTTTGCTACGTCTCGAGCAGGAAACCGGGGGGGGCTGATCCATGTTCTATCTGCTGTATCTCTACTACGCCGACGTGGCGCAGGATTACCCCCTGCTCAACCTGGTCCAGTACCAGACTGTCCGCGTCGCCCTCGCCATGGCCACCGCCATGATCGTCGCGGTCGCCATGGGCAGCCGCTTTATCGCCTTCATGCGGGTCAAACAGGGCAAGGGACAGCCGATCCGCGCCGACGGCCCCGTCTCCCACCTGTCCAAGGTCGGCACCCCCACCATGGGCGGGCTGATGATCCTGGCCGGCATCGCCGTGGCGGTCCTGCTGTGGGGCGACCTGACCAATCCGTACATCTGGATCGTGTCCTTCGTCACCGCCGCCTTCGCCGTGCTGGGCTTCGTCGATGACTATGCCAAGGTCACGAAACAGACCTCGGCCGGCCTGTCCTCCGGGCAGAAGATGGCGGCCCAGGTCGTGGTTTCGGTCATCGCCGGTGTCCTCGTCGTCCTGTGGATGACGGCCTCGCCGACCTCGCCGGGGCTGGAGACCTCGATCGCCTTCCCGTTCTTCAAGAACGTGCTGCTGAACGTCGGCTGGTTCTATGTCGCCTTCGCCGCCTTCACCCTGGTCGGCTTTTCCAATGCAGTGAACCTGACCGATGGCCTCGACGGCCTCGCCATCGTCCCGGTCATGATGGCGGCCGCCGCCTTCGGCATGATCAGCTACCTCGTCGGCAACTTCGTCTTTTCCAACTACCTGGGCGTCCACCACGTCCCCGGATCGGGCGAGCTGGCCATCTTCTGCGCCGCCATCATCGGCGGAGGCACGGGCTTTCTCTGGTACAATGCCCCCCCGGCCCGGATCTTCATGGGCGACACCGGTTCGCTGGCCCTCGGCGGCGCGCTCGGGGCCATCGCCGTGGCCACCAAGCACGAGCTGGTTCTGGGCATCGTCGGCGGCCTGTTCGTGATCGAGGCCGCCTCGGTCATGATCCAGGTGGCCTATTTCAAGGCCACGAAGAAGCGCATCTTCCTGATGGCCCCCATCCACCACCATTTCGAGAAGCTGGGCTGGCCGGAGTCCACCGTCGTCATCCGCTTCTGGATCGTCGCCGCCATGCTGGCCCTGATCGGCCTGACCACGCTCAAGCTCCGGTGATCCGACTCGCCCAAAGTCCTTCCCCCGCTTGCGGGGGAAAGCGGTCCGCCTTCGAGCGAAGCTCGAACAGGACCGATGGGGGAATCTTCCTGCCGACGACCGGGCAGGCCATCGGAAGTAAGACTTCCCCCATCGGCCCTGGCTCGCTGCGCGAGCGCCGGGCCGCTTTCCCCCGCGAAGGGCGGGGGAAGGGCTTCGCGTCATGATTCCCGTCCCCGGCTATGAGGGCCGTCGCGTCGCCGTCTTCGGCCTCGGCCGCTCCGGGATCACCGCCGCCCGCGCGCTGAAGGCCGGCGGGGCCGAGCCCGTCCTTTGGGACGACGGCGTCTCCGGGCGGCTGCAGGCTGAGGCGGAAGGGTTCGCGCTCGAGGACCTGACCGTCGCCGACTGGTCGGGCTTCGCCGCCCTGGTCCTGTCGCCCGGCGCGCCCCTGACCCATCCCAAGCCCCACTGGACCGTCGACAGGGCCCGCGCCGCCGGCGTCCCCGTCATCGGCGACATCGAACTGTTCGCCCGCGCCCTTGCAGCCACGCCCGCCTCCCTGCGGCCCCGGGTGATCGCCATCACGGGCACCAACGGCAAGTCGACGACCACGGCCCTGATCGGCTGGGTACTGAAACAGGCGGGTCTCAAGGTCGCCGTGGGCGGTAATATCGGCATCGGCGTCCTCGCCCTGCCGGCCCCTACCGAGGTCGAGGCCTATGTCATCGAGGTCTCCAGCTACCAGCTGGACCTGACCACCACCTTCGCCCCCGATGTCGCGATCCTGACGAACATCAGCCCCGACCATCTGGACCGCCACGGCGGGATGGAGGGCTATGTCGCGGCCAAGACCCGGCTGTTCCAGGCCATGTCGCCGGACAGGGTCGCCCTGATCGGCGTCGACGACGACTGGGGCTGGGCCACGGTCAATGCCCTGAACGCCCGCCGCCTGCGGGTCACCACCATCACCACCCGCACCCCGCCCGAGTTCGTCGACCCCACCGGCGGTGTCCCCGTCGCCGACCTCTCCGAGCGCCTGCCCGACCAGATCGCCGCCTTCGAGGCCGGGCGCTTCATCATCGTCGATGCCACGGGCGGGCGTCTGGTCGCCGACGGCGTGGCCATCGCCGACCTCGTCCCCGCCCGCTCGCTCCCGGGCCGCCACAATGCCCAGAACGCCGCGTTTGGCTATGCCGCCGCCCGCGCGCTGGGTGTCCCTCATGAGGCAGCGGTAAAGGGCCTGATGACCTTCCCCGGCCTCGCTCACCGGATGGAAACCGTCGGCCACCTCGGTCCCGTCCGGTTCGTCAATGACTCCAAGGCGACCAATGCCGACGCCGCGCGTCAGGCCCTGATGTCCTATCCCTCCAGCTTCTGGATCGCCGGCGGCCGGGCCAAAGACGGCGGGATCGAGGACCTCGCCGACCTCTTCCCCCGCATCGCCCGCGCCTATCTGATCGGGGAGGCCGCGGACGATTTCGCCGCCACCCTCGGTGATACCCCCCACGTCATCGCCGGGGACATGGCCACCGCCGTGGCCCTCGCTGCCGCCGATGCCAAAGCCGCCGGAGGCGACCAGATCGTCCTCCTGTCCCCCGCCTGCGCCAGTTTCGACCAGTTTCCGGACTTCGAGGTGCGCGGAGAGGCCTTCCGGGCGGCGGTTCTTAACCTCGGGGCTACGCCTTTCGTTCAGGGTTGAGAAAGCATGACCCAGGCGACCTATTCGCATCCCTTCTCGCGCAACGACCCCAGCCCGATCGCCCAATGGTTCTGGACGGTCGACCGGGCCCTGCTGGGTGCAGCGCTCGGCCTGATGAGTTTGGGCGTCATGCTCAGCTTCGCCTCCTCGCCTGCAGCCATCCTCGCCGATGAATTGATCACCGATCCCTTCCACTATGCCTGGCGGATGATCGCCTTCGCCTCGGCCGGGCTGGGGGCCATGCTGACCATGTCCCTGCTGTCGCCGCGCGGCGTGCGCCGCATCGCCGTCCTGGCCCTGCTGGGCGGCATCGTCGTCATGGCGATTCTGCCGCTGATCGGCGATCCGGTGAAGGGCGCGGTCCGCTGGGTCAATCTGGGCCCGTTCAGCCTGCAGCCCTCCGAATTCGTCAAACCCAGCCTGATCGTCTTCGCGGCCTGGATGTTCGCCGAGGGGCAGAAGGGGCAGGGGGTGCCCGGCGTCTCCATCGCCTTCGCCGTCTACGTCCTGACCGTGGCCCTGCTGCTGATCCAGCCCGACATCGGCCAGACCCTTTTGATCACCACCACCTTCATGGCCGTCTTCTTCATGGCCGGCGTGCCGCTGCGCTGGGTGGCGGTGCTGGGCGGACTGGGCGCGGCGGGGCTGGCCGCCATCTACCTCCTGTTCCCCCACGTCCAGTCGCGGGTCGCCAAATTCGTTTCCCCCGGGGCCGAGGACACCCACCAGATCGACCGCGCGTCCGAGGCCATCCGTGCCGGCGGCCTCGTCGGCCGCGGCATCGGCGAGGGGGTGATGAAGCGTTCGGTGCCCGACCTGCACACCGACTTCATCTATTCCGTCGGGGCCGAGGAGTTCGGTCTGGTGCTGAGTCTCATCGTCATCGGCCTGTATGCCTTCATCGTTATCCGCGGCATGCGCCGGGCCATGATGCTGAACGACCCGTTCGAACAGACGGCGGCAGCCGGCCTGTTCATGCTGATCGGGCTTCAGGCCTCGATCAATGTCGCCGTGAATCTGAACCTTATCCCGACCAAGGGCATGACCCTGCCGTTCATCAGCTACGGTGGCTCCTCCATGGTGGCCATGGGCCTGACCATGGGCTTTGCGCTGGCTCTGACCCGTCGCCGGCCCGGAGCCTATGAACCGGGGGCCAGCCTGGCCCGCCCGGGACGGTTGTTGATGCCCTGACCGCTACGACCGATTTTGACGCATCCGCAGTATAAGGTGGCAAGGGTTCGACCCGTCGACGCCGGGGTCCGGTCTGGATCTGGATGCGGACTCAACGGACTCAACGGACTCTGTTTTTTGGAGTCCACTTCGTGCTCACTCGCGACGGTCACGCTTCCGTTGCCGACGCAAGGCCCTGAAAAATGACTAATCTTTTCTCCCTTGGTCGTGTCTGCGTCGTCGCCGCCGGAGGCACCGGCGGTCACATGTTCCCGGCCGAGGCCCTGGCGCGCGAGATGACCGCCCGCGGCTGGCGGGTCGTCCTCGCCACCGACCATCGCGGCGAACAGTATGCCCAAGCCTTCCCCGCCGAGGAACGGCTGGCGCTGGACGCGGCGACCGGCTCCGGCCCCGTGGCCCTCGCCAAGGCCGGGGTCGCCATTGTGCGCGGCGTGGGCCAGGCCCGCTCGGCCTTTACCCGACTGAGAGCCGACGTCGTCGTCGGCTTCGGTGGCTATCCGTCCGCCCCGGCTCTCGTCGCCGCCATCCTGCAGCGCCGCCCGACCCTGATCCACGAACAGAATGCCGTTCTGGGCCGCACCAACCGCATCCTGGCCCCCCACGTCCGGGCCGTCGCCTCGTCCTTTCCGACGCTGGATCGCGCCTCGCCCGCCGTGAAGGCCCGCAGTCAGGTCGTCGGGGCCCCCGTCCGGGCCGACATCCGGGCCCTGTTCGACCGGGTCTGGACCGCGCCCGGAGACGGTCCGATCAACATCCTCGTCACCGGCGGCAGCCAGGGGGCCCGGATCCTGTCCGAGACCACGCCCCGGGCGCTCGCCGCCCTGCCGCAAGCCCTGCGCGCCCGCCTGCGCGTTCAGCAGCAGTCCCGCCCCGAGACGTTGGAGGCCGCGCGCCAGATCTATCTGGAGGCTGGCATCGAGGCCGAGGTCGCCCCCTTCTTCCGCGACATGGCCAGCCGCCTGTCACAGGCCCATCTGGTCATCGGGCGGGCCGGAGCCTCGACCTGCGCAGAACTGGCCGTCGCCGCCATGCCCTCGATCCTGATCCCGCTGAAGATCGCCACCGACGACCATCAGCGGCTGAACGCGAAACTCCTGACCGATGTCGCCGCCGCCGAGGTCATCCTTGAGGATGATGTGACGGTCCAGTCCCTGACCGACGCTGTGGCCGCCGTCCTCGCCGATCCGGCCCGGCTCCCGGCCATGAGCCGCGCTGCCCGTTCCGTCGCCATCCCCGACGCGGCCCAACGCCTCGCCGACCTCGTGGAGGCCTCGGCGGGCTGAACGCCCGAACCTTCACCGTCCCGGAGCGTTCACCCCCGATGCCTCCCGAAATCACCACCCTGACGCGCCAGATCATAACCCTGTGGCGCCAGTTCTACTGGCTGCCCGAATGGCTGGTCATCGCCATCGTCGTCGCCGTCTTCGTCGGGGCCGGCTGGCTGGCCCACCGGATCGTCTTCTCGATCCTGCGGCTCACGGTCAAAAAGCGGGACCTGTTCTGGCGCGGCGTGGTCGAACGGGCGCGCAAAAAGCTGCGCATCCTGATCATCCTCATCGCGGTGGCCTTTTCTATCACCGTCTCGCCGCTGGACCCGGAGCCTTCGGCGACGGTGCGGGCGGCCATCCTGTTCCTCACCATCCTCGTCGTCGGCTGGATCGTCGCCGGGGCCGTGGACATGTGGGCGGTCGTCTATCTGAAGAAGTTCAACCTCGAGGCTGAAGACAACCTGATCGCGCGCAAGCACGTGACCCAGACCCGGATCCTGCAGCGCGCGGCCGTGGTCGTGATCGGTCTCGTGACCGTGGCCCTGGCCATGATGACCATCGGCGCGGTGCGGCAATGGGGCGTGTCCCTGCTCGCCTCGGCCGGGGTCGTCGGCATCATCGCCGGTCTCGCCCTCCAGCCCTTCCTGACCAATCTGATCGCCGGCATCCAGATCGCCACCACCCAGCCCATCCGCATCGAGGACGCCGTCATCGTGGAAGGGGAGTGGGGTACGATCGAGGAGATCACCTCCACCTATGTGGTGGTCAAGCTGTGGGACTGGCGCCGCCTGATCCTGCCGCTGACATACTTCATCGAAAAGCCGTTCCAGAACTGGACCCGCGAGACCGCGCGCCTGATCGGTACCGCCTTCCTCTATGTCGACTACGAGGCCCCGATGGACCGGCTCCGGGCCGAGTTGGAGCGCATCTGCAAGGCCTCGCCCCTGTGGGACGGCGACGTGGTCAACCTGCAGGTCACCGACATCACCGACCGCGTCGCACAGGTCCGCTGCCTCGCCAGCGCCCGCTCCGCGCCCGTCGTCTTCGACCTGCGCTGCGAGATCCGCGAGGCGATGCTGGCCTTCCTCCGCGACCAGTGCCCCGAAGCCCTGCCGCAGGACCGGCTGTCGCTGGAGCGCAATTCGGCTCCTCTCCCGGAGGGAGAGGGCTTGAGGCCCGCAGAGCGATAGCGATGCGTCTGGGCCGAAAGGGTGAGGGCCGTGCGTTTCCGGCGAGGTCGGCCCTCACCCTTTCGCGCAAGTCCGATCGCCTGACGGCTCTCGGGCGCTCAAGCCCTCTCCCTCCGGGAGAGGGACGCTCAATCCCCCAGCGCCGCCCGCCCGATCCTCACCGCCTCATCGACCGTGACCGCCACGACCTCCGCCGGACCTGTCCCGCAGGCCATGGCCAGCAGCTCGGCGGCATCCCCGCCCGGAGCCGCTGCATAAGCCGGCTGCCCCTCGGCCATCGCAGGGCCCTCGACCCCGCCCACGGCGACCGAGGCGAAGTCCAGCCGGTCCGCCATCCCCGCCTCACAGTCGAACCGCCACCACGACCAGCCGCCCCAGTAGCGCGTCGTCCCGACCGTGAAGTCGTCTTCGACCACCTGCAGCGACCGCATCCGCACCCCGTCCGGCCCGCGCGCGATCGTGGCCGCATCGGCGAACACAGCGAACCGCCCCACGCCGGTCAGGACCAGCTCATGCGCGGGCGCGGCTGGGACATCCGCCTGGATCATGCGACCAGCTTCTCGGCCTGGCTCAGGTCGACGCTGACCAGCTGGGACACGCCCCGCTCCGGCATGGTCACGCCATACAGCCGGTCCATCCGGCTCATGGTCACGGGGTTGTGGGTGATGACGATGAAGCGGGTGTCCGTCCGGTTCCGCATCTCGTTCAGCATCCGGCAGAACCGGTCGACATTGGCGTCGTCAAGCGGCGCATCGACCTCGTCGAGGAAACACACCGGCGCCGGATTGGCGAGGAACACCGCAAAGATCAGCGCCGCCGCCGTCAGGGCCTGCTCCCCGCCGCTCATCAGGCTCATGACCGCCAGCCGCTTGCCCGGCGGGCAGGCGAAGATCTCCAGCCCCGCCTCCAGCGGATCGTCGGACTCGACCAGTTTCAGCTCGGCCTGACCGCCGCCGAACAGCGCCTCGAACAGGCTTTTGAAGTTGTCGTTGATGACGTCGAAGGCGGCGGTCAGCCGCTCGCGGCCCTCGGCGTTCAGTTCGTCGATCCCGTCCCTCAGCCGGGCGATGGCGGTAGTCAGGTCCGAGCGCTCCAGCCGCATGGTGTTCAGCCGTTCGGAATACTCCCCGACCTCGTCCTCGGCCCGCAGGTTCACCGCCCCCAGCTGCTCACGCTCCCGCTCCAGCCCGTACAGCAGGTTCTCGGCCCCCGCCGCGTCGGGCGGCCGGGCGATGGCGTCATCGCTCAGCTTGCGGCCCAGCTCCTCGGGCGACATCTGCGCCGTCTCGCGCAGGTGGGCCTCGCTCTCGACCAGCCGGGCGGCGGCGGCTTCGGCATGGGCGGCCAGGCCGGCCCGGGCCTCCCGCGCCGCCGACGCCGCGGTCTCGGCCGCCCGGGCTGCCCGGTCGGCGTTGCCCGCCTCGCTCTCGGCCACGGCAACAGCATCAGCCGCCGCCTTGCGCCGCGTCTCCGCCGCCGTCAGCGTGTCCATCAGTTTCGTCCGCTGCCCCGCCAGGGCCTCGGGGGCACGTTCCGCCTGCAGAAGGGCGGCGGCGGCCCGGGTGGCATCCGCCTCCAGCGCCTTGATCCGCTCGGTGCTGCCCGCCGCCCGTCCGGCCCAGCCCTCGCGGTCACGCTGGAGGGCGGCCAGCCTCTGGTCCCGGCCGGTCCGCTCGCGCGCCTCCGTGTCCCGCTCCGCCCGCGCCGCCGCCGCCGTCGCACGGGCAGCCTCCGCCCCGGTCCGCGTCCCGGCCAGTTCGGCTCGCAGCCCGTCGAGGGCTTCGGTCGGGGTCCCGGCCTCGCCGGTCTCCGCCAGCGCCACCCGTGCGGCCTCCGCATCTTCGGTCAGGCGCACCACCGCCTCGTCCAGCGCCTGGGCCCGCGCCTCGCGCCGGGCCGCGTCCCGCGCCAGGGTTTCGACCCGTTCGCGCGCCGCCGTCACCGCCTTGTCCGCCGCAAACGGAGCCAGCCGGGTCGTCTTGACGGTCTCCTCGGCCGCCCGGAAGGCCTCGGTCGCCGCCTTCAGCGCGCCTTGGACCCGCTCCAGCGCCGGCTTGCCGGCATCGATCTCCGCCTCCAGTTCCGCCAGCCGGCTCCGCTGGGCCAGCCGCACGGCGGCGGGGCGGGGGGCCTCGGCCCGGCTGACGAAGCCGTCCCAGCGGTACAGGTCGCCCTCCGCCGTCACCAGCCGCGCACCCGTCGGCAGCCCCTTCGCCAGCCGCGCCGCATCCCCCTTGGCCACCACCCCGCACAGCGCCAGCCGCGCTGCCAGCGCCGCCGGGGCCGTCACATGATCCGCCAGCGGCGTCACTCCGGTGGGCCAGACCGGCACCGGCGCCTCGGCTCCCGCCCAGTGCGCCGCCGCCCGGGCGTCCAGCGCCGCGTCCAGATCCTCGCCCAGCGCCGCCGCCAGCGCCGCCTCGAAGCCCTTGCCGGCCGACACCTGGTCCAGCGCGGGCGGATGATCGCGCCGGGCCGAGACCAGCAGGGACGCCAGCCCCCGGGCCTCAGTCTGCAACCGGCCCAGCCGGTCCTCGGCCGCGCGCGCCGTCGTGCGCGCCTCCTGCTCGGCCCGCGCCAGATCCCCGCGCCGGGCTTCCGCCGCCTCGACATCGGCCCGTGCCGTGGCCAGGGCGGCCGTCGCGCTTTCAAGAGCCTCCAGCGCCGCCGCTCGCTCCGGTGTCTCCAGCGGCCCCAGCGCCTCGCGTTCTCGGCGGGCGGCCTCCAGCGCCGCGACCGCCCGCGCTACCCGCGCCTCCGCATCCCGCCGCCGTGCCGTCTCGGCCTGGGCCCGGGCTTCCAGCCCGGCCAAGGCCCCCGCGACCCGTTCGACTTCGGCGTCCGCAGCGCGCCGTCCGGCCTCGGCCGTTTCCAGCGCCCGGTCCAGCTCCGGTCCCCGCGCCGGGGCCGCCGCGACCTCTGCCTCCAATGCCACGATCGCCGTGTCCAGCCGCGCCAGCTCGGCCCCGGCGTCCTGTGCCAGGGTCGCCTCGCGTTCGCGATCGGTGCCGATACGGGCGATCTCGGCTGTCAGTCTTTCGACCTCGGCCCGCGCCTGCCGTTCGGCCATGTCCAGCCGGTCCCGCTCCAGACTGGCGCGGTGCAGCAGGGCGGCGGCCACCGCATCCTCCTCGCGCGCCGGCTTAAGCCCCTCCTGGGCCGTCAGGGCCGCCGTCTGGGCCCGCGCCGCCGCACCTGTTGCCTCGCCCACGGCCCGTTCGGCCTCCGCCTGCTCCGCCGCCGCCGTCTCCGCCGCCACGCGCGCATCGTTCCAGCGCACGAACAGCAGGGCCGCCTGCAGCGCCCGGATCTCCGCCGAGATCTTCCTGTACTTCTCCGCCTGCCGCGCCTCGCGCTTGAGCCGCCCCAGCGCCGTCTCCAGCTCGCGGCCGATGTCGTCCAGCCGGTCCAGATTGGTCTCGGCCGCCCTCAGCCTCAGCTCCGCTTCATGCCGCCGCGTATGCAGGCCCGCGACCCCGCCCGCCTCTTCCAGAATCCGCCGCCGGTTCTGGGGCTTGGCCGCGATCAGCTCGCTGATCTGCCCCTGACGGACCAGGGCCGGAGAGTTGGCCCCGGTCGAGGCATCGGCGAACAGCAGCTGCACGTCCCGGGCCCGCACCTCCTTGCCGTTGATCCGGTAGGTCGAGCCCTGGCCCCGGTCGATTCGCCGCGACACCTCCAGAACCGCGCTGTCGGTGAACGGCTGGGGGGCCTTCCTCTGGCTGTTGTCGATGGTCAGCTTGACCTCGGCATGGCTCCGGGGCGGGCGGTTCGACGCCCCCGAGAAGATCACATCGTCCATGCCCGAGCCGCGCATGGCCTTGGCCGAGTTCGCGCCCATGACCCAGCGCATCCCCTCCAGCACATTGGACTTGCCGCAGCCGTTGGGCCCGACGATGCCCGTCAGCCCCGGCTCGATCTGCACCTCGGCCGGATCGACGAACGACTTGAAGCCGACGAGCCGGAGGCGCTGGAACTGCATTCCGGCGTCAGGACCGGGGCAGGAGGGGGCGGATGGCGGCGCTCAGTCCCTCCAGCGAGGTGTCCGCCACCCGCTGTCCGTTGACGAAGAAGGCCGGCGTGCCCGGGACGCCCGCGGCCACCGCCCCGGCCATCTCGGCCCTCAGGCTGGTGAGGGTCGCGGGGTTCGCGAGGCAGGCGTCGACCTGCTCGGGCGTCCGCCCGCTGCGGGCAATGGCCGCCGAGAACCAGTCCGTCACCGGCCCGCCCTCCAGGAGGGCTGCCTGTCCGATCATCAGGCTTCCGGCCACGTCGAAGAACTGCTCCGGCGCGGCACACAGCCCGATCCCCGCCGCGCGCGCCGCGACCTCGACCGGCGGCGTTGGCAGGTTGCGGAACACCAGCCGCACCTGTCCTGTGTCCACGAACCGGGCCTTGAAGCCCGGCAGGATCGACGTGTGCCAGTGGGCGCAGTGCGAACAGGTGAACGAGGCATATTCGATCACCGTCACCGGCGCGTCCGCCCGCCCCAGCACCCGGTCCGCAGCGGTCACCGCAGGCGGAGGGGCGGTCTGGGCGGAAGCCGCGACCGGGGCCGTCACCAGAATGAGGGCAATAAGGGCGCGCCGTATCAGAGTCATGGGATCAGCTCGCGGCGAGGATGGCGTCGATCTTCTCCGACAGGCCGGCCATCGAGGGGTCGCTGACCTTCTCGCCGTTGATGAAGAAGTTCGGCGTGCCGGTGACACCGGCGTCCAGGGCCGCCTTGATCCGCGTGTCCATCGCCTTGATGGCCTCCTCGTCGGTGACGCAGGCCGCAAACTGCTCCTCGCTCAGGCCGGCGCCATTGGCGATGCGCAGCAGAACCTGACGCGGCGGGGCGCCGCCCAGCAGTTCCGGCTGGCTGGCCATGATTTCCTCGATGACGGGGAAATATTTGTCCGGCCCGGCGCAACGGGCCATCAGGAAGCCGGCCACCGCGACCGGCTGGGGCGAGGTCGGGAACTCGCGGAAGACATAGCGCACCTTGTTGGTGTCGACATATTTGGCCTTGAACTCGGGCCAGACCTGAGCCTGCCAGGCGGCGCAGACGCCGCAGGTCACCGAGGCATATTCCACCACCGTAACCTTGGCCCCCTCGGGTGCGCCCTTGGCCATGTCACCCTCGGCCGCCGCTCCGCCAGACGCGCCACCGCTGCACCCGGCCACGGCCACCATGGCCGCCAGTGCCGCTGCGGTCAGCGCCGCGCGGCGGCTCATCGAGGCATATTTGAAGGGGCCGCTGGCGCGCATGGCGTCTTCCTCTGGGTTACGTCGTCGGATGATCGCGCGATTCCCCGGCGGGCGCGCGGTTTCCACCACTGTCGAGAACAGGTGCGGCAGGAAAAGGTCAAGAGCCGGCGTGCGGAAACTGCCGATCCCGCTCCGACCTCTGTCCCTTCACGCAAATTTCCCATTGCGGGGTTGTCAACCCGCAACTTTGGCGCGAGACTGGGGAAGTGCTGCTCAGGAGCCCTCGATGCGGACCGCTTTCGCCCTGCTGGCCGTGCCTCTTTCGCTGGCCTTTGCCCCCGGGTCGGCGCTTGCCCAGACATCAGGATGGGGCGGATATTACCTCGGTGCGTCAGCGTCCTGGACCGGGGGGCGGAACGGCGAGATCGATGCGACGATCGACCCCTTCAGGGATGCGCGTTTTGACTACACCCGCAACGCGGGGAGGCCCCCCAGGACAAGTACGTTCCAGCGCGAACGGAATATCGAGGGCGCCGGCGGTTTCGACGGCCGCGCCGGTCGTCTGTTCGAGCGCGGCGACTGGGTCTGGGGCATTGAGGTCCAGAGCGGCGGGGCCGCACTGGACGAGCGCTTCTCGATCGGCCCGATCGACGCCGATCCCCTCGCCTATGGCCCCGGGGGAGAGCTCGCCTATGTCTTCGGCAGCAACGACACGCTCGCTGCTGACCTCGATATCGGCGTGCAAACGTCGGTCAGGGCTCGCATCGGCCGGCCGATCAGCGATCGTGTTCTCCTGTCCGCCTTCGCCGGGCCGTCTGTCCTGCGGGCTGATCTCAAGCTCCGCCAGGACAGCACTGTCCAATATGCCGCCCTTCGATTCACCACGGTGCTGCCTGGCCGCCCCTATACCGTCCCCTATCTTGTCGATCAGTCCGTAGCCGGGGAGGAGAGCGGACACGTCACGGGCGGGACGATCGGGGCTGCCGTCGACGTCAAGCTGACGGAACGCTGGCTGGTTCATGCCGAGGGCAACCTGTCGCGATACGGGGCGATCGAGGCCCAAACGCCAGCTTATGCCGGGTCTGGAAGCCGGTTCTCCTACGCACCAACGCTCTATTCGGTCAGCCTCGGTCTGGCTTACCGGTTCTGATGACGCACGTGGACGTTCAGCCTATGGCCGACCTACCGGCCCCGCCGCTTTGCCTCGTCTGACAATACCGCCCGGCCCAGTCCCGCGAGGGCGACCCTCAGGGCGTCGGGGGCCGTTTCCACAGACTTTGCCAGCGCGGCCTCGGCTCCGGCGTCCAGCGGATCGATCCGCCGACGGGCCCCTTTCGTCGAGGCGGCCGGCACCAATGCCTTCACCGGCCCCTGGGCGATCCGCAGCTTCTCCACGGCACCTGCGCCAAGGAACAGGTTCACCCGCGCCAGAATGTCGGCCGACTGGTGCTGCACCAGCAGGGCGGCGGGCCCCGCCACGCGCAGCTCCAGCGTTCCCCCGCTCCCGGCCCGGCCCCGGGTCAGCTTCTGCGGCCGGGTGACGCGGGCCAGCTGGTCGCCCACGATCTCGCGCCAGCGCGGCTCCAGCGCGCTGGCGCCCCGCCCGAACTTCTCGTCCAGTTCCTTGATGAAGGGGGCGAGGGCCCGCCCGGCCGGAGGCGCGGGCCGCGGCACGGGCCGGGTCCTTCGCCGCGACAGGATCTCGCGGGTTTCGGCGTCTGTGGGCAGGTCGCGTGCCATGGGGACAGGTTAGCAAAGATCCGCACCAATTTCTCCCTCCCCTTCAGGGGAGGGGCGTCGCGCAGCGACGGGGTGGGGGCGCCCGGCGGGCCGCGCGTCGTCGCCCCCACCCGGTCTTCGCTTCGCTCCGACCACCCTCCCCGAACGGGGAGGGAGGCGCTATGGCACGTGCCATGCTCCCCGCCGACACTGCTGCCCTGCGCGCCGCCCTGCTGAACTGGTACGACGCCCATGCCCGGAGCCTGCCGTGGCGCAGCCCCCCCGGGTCGGAACGGCGCACCGACCCCTACCGGGTCTGGCTTTCCGAGGTGATGCTGCAACAGACCACCGTCCCCCACGCCACCCCCTATTTCGAGCGGTTCACGACCCGCTGGCCGACGGTGATCGACCTCGCGAACGCAGAGGACAGCGACCTGATGGCCGCCTGGGCCGGGCTCGGCTACTACGCCCGGGCCCGCAACCTGCTGGCCTGCGCCCGCGCGGTGGCGCGGGATCACGGCGGCGTCTTCCCCGACACCGAGGCCGGCCTGCTGGCTCTGCCGGGGGTCGGGGCCTACACCGCCGCCGCCGTCGCCGCGATCGCTTTCGACCGGCCCGCCAATGTCGTCGACGGAAATGTCGAGCGGGTCGTCGCCCGGCTGTTCGCGGTCGAGACGCCGGTGCCGGCCGCCCGGCCCGAACTGAAGCGCCTGGCCGCCACCCTCGTCACCGATGATCGCCCCGGCGACTGGGCCCAGGCCCTGATGGACCTCGGCTCCAGCGTCTGCCGCCCGAAATCACCCCTGTGCCTGATGTGTCCCGTGTCCGGCTGGTGCGCCGGCCGGGCTACCGGCGCACCGGAACGCTATCCGCTCAAGGCGGCAAAAGCCGCGCGGCCGCACCGGCAGGGGATCGCCTGGGTGCTGCGGGACGGGCAGGGGCGGGTGGCCCTCGTCCGCCGCCCGGACAAGGGCCTGCTCGGCGGCATGGTCTGCCTTCCGACCGGGGACTGGTCCACCGGTCCGCTTGATGACCGCCCTCCGGTGGCGGCCGACTGGATCGATGCCGGGGCCGTCGAACACGTCTTCACCCACTTCTCCCTGACCCTGTCCGTCCGGGTTGCGGAGGGACAGGGCGACCATCTCTGGACGTCCGAAGCGGAGGCGCTGGCGGCCCTGCCAACCGTCTTCCGCAAGGCGCTGGAACGCGGTCTGGCGATGTCGCGGGTCTGACCGGGCGGGCACTTGCCAGCGAGAGGAATTTATTCCATCATGCCCCTTGCGATCACCCGCTCGCATCCCATGTCTGCCTGACATTGGTCTTTGACAATCTGGCACACGCCCTATCCCGAGCGGACCATCCGGACCATCCGGACCATCCGGACACTGTTTTTGGGTCCGGCAACGCGGCTACCGCGTCGTGACGACCTTCAGATCACCGACCCGGTTCCTCGGCATCACCACCACCTGGCCGCCCAGCCGTTCGAACGCCAGATCGACGGAGGCCTCGCCGACCTGCAGGCGACTGATGGTCAGGCGTTCGATGCCGGCGGGCAGGGTGGGGGCGTCAACCGTGATGGTCCGCGTCCGCGCGTCGATCAGGATGCCCAGCGCCGCCTGCAGCATCATGAACACCGATCCTGCCGCCCAGGCCTGGGGCAGGCAGGCGACGGGATAGGCGATTGGCCCCTCTCCCGGCTCGCGCTCGAAGCCGCAGAACAGCTCGGGCAGCCGCATCTGGAAATGGCTGGCGGCGGCGTAGATCTCGCCGAGGATCATGGCGACGGCGTCGCGCTCGCCATAGCGGGCCATGCCGGCGACCCCCAGCGAGGTGTCATGCGGCCAGACCGAGCCGTTGTGATAGCTCATCGGGTTGAACCGCGCCTGGCCCCGGGCGAGGGTCCGCAGGCCCCAGCCGGAGCGGAACTCTGCCCCCAGCAGACGGCGCGTGACCGCCTCGGCCCGCGCCGCCGAGGGCAGGCCGGTGAACAGCAGATGCCCGGCGTTCGATCCGATCGCCTCGCAGGGCCGGCCGTCCCCGTCCAGGGCGATGGCATAGAACTGTTCGTCCTCCAGCCAGAAGCGGTCCTCGACCAGCTGGCGAACCTCGTCCGCCCGTCTCTGCCAGGCCCGTGCCCGGCCGTCCGTCAGCTGGTCGCCCAGCTCGGCCATGGCTCGCCACGCCGCATAGGCATAGCCCTGCACTTCCAGCAGGGCGACCGGCCCCTTCGGAAACCGCCCGTCCTTGTGAAAGATCGAATCCTCGGAGTCTTTCCACCCCTGGTTCGACAGCCCCGTCTCGGCCGCCCGCTGATAGTCGATCAGCCCGTCGCCGTTGCTGTCTCCATAGTCCCGCATCCACTCCGTGGCCGCGATCAGATTGGGCCACAGGCTTCGGATCAGCTCCAGATCGCCGGTGCGCCGGGCATAGGCCCCCGCCAGCGCGACGAACAGACAGGTCGTATCGACCCCGCCATAGTAGAGGCCAAAGGGCACCTCGCCGAGGCCGCTCATCTCGCCGCCCCGGGTCTCGTGCATGATCTTGCCGGGCTGGCTGTCCTGAAAGGCTGAGGTCTCCGTGGCCTGACGGCTCGCCAGATAGGTCAGCACCCCCTTCGCCAGTGACGGGTCCAGCCACAGCATCTGCCAGGCGGCGATGATTCCGTCCCGGCCGAACGGTGTCGAGAACCACGGCGTCCCGGCATAGGGATAGGGGCCGGTCGGCAGGTCGGTGGTCAGAAGGGCGACGTCGGCCCGCGACTGGTCCAGCCAGGCGTTGAAGCGCGGGCTGCGCGGTCCGCGCACCGAGGCCCCCCGACGGCGGCGGCGGCGCATGGCCAGCCGGGCGGCCACCGCATGCTCCCGCCAGCGCTTGACGTCGGGTGTGGCGCACGCGTCCAGGCCGCACTCGATATACAGATCCATGGCCTTGCCCATCGGCAGGCTGAACATGAACTCCGCGCGGGATCCCGTCAGCCGGGCAGGGGGCTCGGAGAACGCCAGGCAACTGGTCCGCACGATCCCGTCCAGCCCGGTGTAGCGGAAGGTGACCCGACGACCGTCCAGCGTCGGGGCCTCGTTGGTCCCCCGCGTCTCGCGCCGCGTTCCCCGCACCTGGAAGATGTCGGCGAAATCGGCCCCGAAGTCGAAGGCCAGCGGCAGAAGCACATCCTCCACCCCGTGATTGACCATCCGAACCCGCTCGAACAGCCGCTGATTCCAGATGAACCGCCGCCGCTCCAGATGCAGCACGCCTGCCGGTGCAGACCGCCCGCCCATCGGTGGCAGGGGCCGGTTGGTGGTGTGGGCCGTGAAGAAGACATTGTCCCGGGATACGCCCGAGCTCAGCCGCGACGGCCGGGCCAGGCCCGCCGTCATGACGAAGCGCGACAGGATCCGCGTGTCCCGGTCGAACAGCCCGTCCGCCCCGCCCTTCAGATCCCCCCAGGGATCGGCGACCAGAAAGGTGTCGCCATCCTTCAGCGCCTGAAGAGTGTCGAGCCCGCCGGTCTCCGCGCTGTCCGCTGCCGTCTGCTGAACCGAATAGCCGTCGTCCATGAAGCCTCGCTGGTTTGGCGTTTCACCAGCAGTCTGGCTGTCGAATACGAAGGGAAAATGGTCTTCGAATGATTTGGTTCAGGCGTTGGCCGCGAAGCTTCGCTCTTCCCGCAACGGGATCACAACCTCCGGCAGGCCCGGCTCCGCATAAGGTCTGACCGCCAGCAGGTCACCGTAAACGTCCAGATACCGGCGCGCCATCGCAGTCGCCGAGAATCGCAGCTCGAACCGGGCGCGGACCGCCTCCCGATCCAGCAGGGTCGCCCTGTCCGCCGCCGCGACAGCCTGCTCCAGCGTATCGACCAGAAAGCCCGTGGCCCCGTCCTCGATGATTTCGCTCGTGGACCCGCAGCGGAACGCCACAACCGGTGTGCCACAGGCCATCGCCTCGATCATGACCAGACCAAACGGCTCCGGCCAGTCGATCGGGAACAGCAGCGCGTCGGCCCCGCCGAGGAACTCGGACTTCTGATGGTCGCCGATCTCACCGATGAACTCGATCAGCGGGTGGTCCAGCATCGGTTTGATCTTCGTCTCGAAGTAGATCTTGTCAGCGGCATCGACCTTGGCCGCCATCTTCAGCTTGCGGCCCAGCTTGATGGCGATCTCGATCGCCCTGTCCGGGCGTTTTTCGGGCGAGATGCGGCCAAGGAAGGCCAGATAGCCGTCGGACTTCGGCGAGAACCGGTACTGCTCGGACGGCATGCCGTGGTGCACGGTCGCCTTCCAGTTGGCAAAGGCCAGTGGCCGGCGCTGATGGTCCGAGATCGAGACGAGACCGAACTCGGGCCACCGCTCGTAGACCTCTGGCAGATCCTTCATGTCCAGCCGCCCGTGCAGTGTCGTCAGCGTCTTGCCGGCGATCCGCTGGAAGAAAGGGAAGTGGATCATGTCCGTGTGGAAATGGATCACATCGAAGTCGTCCGCCCGACGCAGGACCTCGGACAACAGGGTCATATGGGCCGCCAGGTCCGACTTCAACGGGGCCGGGTCCAGCCGGATCGCCTGATCCCGGACCGGCACCAGTCGCGCCCGCGTGCGGGCTTCGGCTGAAGCGAACAGGGTCACCTCATGGCCCAGGTCGACCAGGGCATCCGTCAGATGGGCGACCACGCGTTCGGTTCCGCCATAGAGCTTCGGCGGCACGGCTTCATACAGCGGCGTAACCTGAGCGATCTTCATGGCGATGTTCCCTCGCCCTTACAGCGAGGGCGCCAATCGAAAACCGTCGTTCGAACGATCGGTTCCGTCGCCAGAAGTGGATTTTTAACAAGAATTCCGGTCGGTTAGGAAGGCGCCCTGTGTACGCTGGCGCTCACTGCATCCCGGCCCGGACTTCTGCCCTGAGCGCATCGATCGACCGCAATCCGGTGTCCGACCGGAAGCGCCAGTAGGTCCAGCCGTTGCAGGCGGGCGCGTTCTCCAGCAAGGCTCCCAGCTTGTGGATCGAGCCGGAAAGCTGACCGGATACCAGCGAGCCGTCGGCACGCACCCGCGCCTCGCGTTCGCCCTTGGGGCAATACAGGACATCGCCGGGGGCGAGCAGGCCTGCCTCGACGAGGGCCCCGAACGGCACCTTGACCTCGGCCCGCTTGGAGCCGGTGACCACGAGGTCTTCCGCCCGCGCCGGCAGGATCGCCTTGATCCGCTTCTCGGCGACCTTGATGTAGTCGGGGTCGCGTTCGATGCCGATGTAGTGCCGCCCCAGCCGCTTGGCGGCGGCACCCGTGGTGCCGGTGCCGAAGAAGGGATCTAGGATCACATCTCCCGGCCGCGTCGCCGCCAGGATTACCCGGTGCAGGAGGCCCTCCGGCTTTTGCGTCGGATGCGCCTTCTTGCCGTCCTCTCCCTTGATGCGTTCCTCGCCGGTGCACAGCGCCAGCGTCCAGTCTGACCGCATCTGCGTGTCTTCATTGAAGGCCTTCAGCGCGTCGTAGTTGAAGGTGTAGCGCTTCTGCTGGCGTGACTTGGCGGCCCAGATCAGGGTCTCATGGGCGTTGGTGAAGCGCGTGCCCTTGAAGTTCGGCATCGGATTGGTCTTGCGCCAGACAATGTCGTTCAGGACCCAGTAGCCCAGATCCTGGATCGCCGAGCCCAGCCGGAAGATGTTGTGATAGCTTCCGATCACCCAGATTGAGCCCTCGTCCTTCAGCACGCGGCGGCACTCCGTCAGCCAGTCGCGGCAGAAGGCGTCATAGGCGGCGAAGCTGTCGAACTTGTCCCAGTCGTCGTCCACCGCATCAACCCGGGAGTTGTCCGGCCGCAACAGGTCGCCGCCGAGCTGCAGATTGTAGGGCGGGTCCGCGAAGATCATGTCGACCGACCGGTCCGGAAGACGGCGCAGAACGTCGAGGCAATCGCCCCGGTGGATGACGTCGGTCTTCAGATCGGTCACGCGAAACAGCCTCTTGGTTAAGCGACCGCGAGTCTGAACGTTCAGGGTTAAGGCGCGGTAACCGTCTTCCTGCTGACATCCATGTGCGGGTCGCCCGGGCGCTGTCGATCGGCCTGCTGCGATCGCCGGCTGTCACTCCTGTTACGACACAGTTTTTTAATGAGATTCAGGCGACTGTCGAACTTGGGTATGATTCGGGTGGGGCAGATGCAGGGCAGCCGACCGGTACGGATGGCAGCGGCGATTGCGTTTGCGATGCTGGCCTCGCTCCTGCCAGCCCTGAGCGTCGCGGCCCAGCCCCGTTCACCCTTTGTGGTCGCCGCCCTCTTTCCTCCCTGGTGGAGTGTGGACCGTGCGCGGGCTGCGGCGGAAGCGGCCGGCGTCGTTTCGAGGGTTGGTCGCGCCAATGTCATCGTCGTCTACGGCGGGCTGGATGTCAGCCAGGATCTGAGACGTGAAGGGGCCTGGGCGATCGTCGATCCCCGGATCGCAAACTGTGCAACGGACGGAGCGCTTCGATGATCCTGCAGGCCAGAACCCTGGACGGCCAGCGGCGGGGCGGCGTCGTCGTCGTGGTCGCCCTCTCCTGGTTGCTCGCGCTCGTCGGCGGCGGCATTGCGATGACGTCCGAGGCGTCCGGCGGACTGTCCGCCCTTGTGCCTTTTGCCGGCGTCGCCGGCGCAATGACCGCCCTCCTTCTGCTCGTGGGACATGGCGGGTTCGGCCGCGCGCTTCAGTGCGTCCTGCTGATGGGCCAGGTGTCTCTGGTCGTCGCCGGTGCCCGCGCCACGGCCTACCAGCTCGATATGCACATGCTGTATTTCGCAGCCCTCGCGGTCACGATCATCTTCTGCGACTGGCGGGCGATCCTGGCCGGTGCCGCGACCGTCGCCCTGCACCACCTGGTCCTAAGCTTCGTGATGCCGGAAATGGTGTTCCCGGGTTCCGCCAGCCTGCTGCGGGTGGCGATCCACGCCATCATCCTCGTGATCGAGGCCGCCACCCTCGTGTGGGTCGCCATGAGCACCGTGTCGATGTTCCAGATCAATGCCGCCAGCATGAAGGAAGCCTCTGATGCGAGCGAGGCCGCAAGGCTTGCGGACACGGAGGCGGCCCGGGCGAAGGAAGAGACAGCGGCGCGCGAACGCCTGCTGATGGAACAGACGGCGGCGCGTGACAGGATCCAGCGCGAGGAACAGGCGCTTGTCGTGTCCGAGACCGCAAGGGGGTTGTCGTCGCTCATGAGGGGCGAACTCGACTACCGCATCACGGCGGAGTTCCCCGAGACCTACGTGTCGCTGAGAAACGACTTCAATGCCGCGGTCGGCAAGCTGGAACAGGCCATGCAGGTCCTGAACCAGAACTCCGGCGGGATCAGCGCGGCGGCTGGCGAGATCAGCGCCTCGTCCGACAACATGGCGCGCCGCACCGAACGTCAGGCCGCCACGCTGGAGGAAGCGGCGGCGGCGCTCGACGAGATCACGGCCAACGTCGGCGCGACCTCGAAGCGCGCGATCGAGGCCGGGGCTCTCGTGGTCTCTGCCGAAACGGAGGGTCGCCACAGTGGCGAGGCTGTGGCCCGCGCGATCGAGGCCATGAACAGCATCCAGCAATCCTCAGCAGAGATCAGCCAGATCATCGGCGTGATCGACGAGATCGCCTTTCAGACCAATCTGCTGGCGCTGAATGCCGGGGTCGAGGCCGCCCGGGCCGGCGACGCAGGTCGAGGGTTCGCCGTGGTCGCGACCGAAGTCCGCGCGCTGGCCGAGCGGTCTGCGAACGCCGCCCGGGAAATCAAGACCCTGATCGCGACCAGCGCACGGCAGGTCGAAGAGGGGGTCGAGGTTGTTGGCGCGACGGGGACCGCGCTGAACGGTATCGCGGGCAAGGTTTCAGCGATCAGCGCCCTCATGTCCGAGATTGTCGGAGCGGCCCAGCAACAGGCGACGTCGCTTGATGAAATCAACCAGGCCGTCTCGCAGATGGACCAGGCGACCCAGCACAGCGCTGCGGTTGCCGAGGAGTCGACGGCGGCCAGCCACAACCTCGCGCGCGATGCCGATGAGCTGGCGAGCCTTGTCCGGCAGTTCCGGATCAGTCCTCCAGAACAGTCCGGCCAGGCCGGGGCCCGGACACGGCGACTCGCGGCCTGAGCCGGCAACATCCCCCGCTGCCGCAGCGCGATCAGGCCACCGGACCGCAATTGCATAAACCGGAGCCGTGCGGGTTTCTTCGGTCCGGCGGTCCCGCTAAGACGCGGCGATGATCGCTCGTCTTCGCCCCGTTCCGTTCGCGCTTGGCCCCGTCCATTTTGTCGGCATCGGCGGTATCGGCATGAGCGGGATCGCCGAGATCATGCTCAAGATCGGCTACGCGGTTCAGGGGTCTGACGCGAAAGCCAGCGCCAATACCGAGCGCCTCGAGAAGCTCGGCGCGCGGATCTTCATCGGCCATGATGCCGCCCACGTCGGCGAGGGGGTCTCTGCCGTCGTCTATTCGACAGCGGTCAAGGCGACCAACCCCGAGATGATGGTGGCGCGCGAGCGGCGCATCCCGCTGGTCCGGCGCGCCGAAATGCTGGCCGAACTCATGAGGCTGCAGTTCTCGATCGCGGTCGGCGGCACCCACGGCAAGACCACCACGACGTCCATGGTGGCGGCCCTGCTGGACGCGGCAGGCCTCGACCCGACGGTGGTCAACGGCGGGATCATCAACGCCTATGGCACCAACGCCAAGGTCGGCGACGGCGACTGGATCGTGGTCGAGGCCGACGAGAGCGACGGCAGCTTCCTGCGCCTGAAATCGACCGTGGCTATCGTCACCAATATCGATCCCGAACACCTCGACCACTACGGCGACTTCGACGCTGTCCGGAAGGCGTTCTGTGATTTCGTCGAGAACATCCCCTTCTACGGCTTCGCTGCCGTCTGCCTCGATCACCCCGAGGTCCAGCGTCTGGCCGCCTCGATCGATAACCGCCGCATCGTCACCTACGGCATGAACCCCCAGGCCATGGTGCGCGCCGACAAGGTCGAGATGAGCCCGGACGGAGCCCGTTTCGACGTGTTGATCCAGGGCCGGGGCCACGGGCCGCTCGAGGAGCCAGTCCGCATCACTGATCTCCACCTTCCCATGGCCGGCTGGCACAATGTCGCCAACGCTTTGGCCGCCATCGCCGTGGCGCGCGAGCTGGATGTGTCCGACGAGGCCATCCGCACGGGGCTCGCCGCCTTCGCCGGCGTCAAGCGGCGTTTCACCACCACGGGCGTGGTCAATGGCGTGCGGATCATCGACGACTATGGCCACCATCCGGTCGAGATCGCCGCTGTGCTCAAGGCCGCCCGTCAGGTGGCCGAGGGCCGGGTCATCGCCGTGGTTCAGCCTCATCGCTTTACCCGGCTGCGGGATCTGCTGGACGAGTTCTCGACCAGTTTTTCGGACGCCGACAGCGTGATCGTCGCGGACGTCTATGCGGCGGGGGAGACCCCGATCGACGGCGTCGATAAACAGGCGCTGGTCGACGGCATCCGCCGCTATGGTCACCTGCGCGTCTCGGCGCTGGAGAACGCGGCGGTGCTGCCGCGCGTCATCGCCGAAGAGGCGAAAGCTGGCGATGTGGTGGTCCTGCTGGGGGCCGGGGACATCACCAGCTGGGCCTACGCCCTGCCGGCCCAGCTTGAAGCGCAAGCCAGCTAGGCGGACAGGATCATGGCCTGGCGTGACACCCTCCCTGACGTCCGCGGCAAGCTGCTGCTGGACGAGCCACTGGCACCCTTCACCTGGTTCCGTGTCGGCGGTGCGGCAGAGGTGTTGTTCATTCCCGCGGATGCTGACGATCTGGCCATCTTTCTGAAGGCGCTGGCCCCGACCATCCCGGTGACCGTGCTCGGCGTCGGTTCCAACGTGATTGTGCGCGACGGCGGGGTCGAAGGGGTGGTGATCCGTCTGGCGGGTCGGCCGTTCGCCGGGATCACCGCAGATGGTGACACAATCACCGCCGGCGCGGGTGCGCTCGATGCCATGGTCGCCAGGGCCTCCGCGAAAGCCGGCATTGCCGGGCTGGAGTTCTACGCCGGCATTCCGGGCACCATCGGCGGGGCCCTGACCATGAATGCGGGCTGTTACGGTTCGGAGACAAAGGACGTGCTCGTCTCGGCGTGGGGACTGACCCGGTCGGGTGTCCGGGTCGACTACGCCCTCGCCGACTTTGGCTACACCTATCGCCACTCCGAGGCCCCCTCGGACATCCTCTGGATCGAGGCCGACTATCGCGGAACGCCCGATGACCCGGAGGCCGTCGCCGCCCGCATCGCCGAGATCACCGCCCGGCGTGAAACGACCCAGCCGATCCGGGAAAAGACCGGCGGCTCCACCTTCAAGAACCCGCCCGGGCATTCCTCGTGGAAATTGGTCGACGAGGCGGGCTGGCGCGGCCGCCTGCACCGCGTCACCGGCGGCGGGGCCATGTTCAGCGAATTGCACAGCAATTTCATGATCAACCCGGGTGAGGCCACCGCGGCGGATATCGAGGGTCTGGGAGAAACCGTCCGCGCTGACGTTCAAAGTAAACGCGGTGTAAACCTTGAATGGGAGATCAAGAGGATCGGCCGACCCCTGTAACCCGCGCAGAACGCTCCGGATCGCTTATGACCCGCCCGCTGAAAGACCTGCACGTCGCCGTCCTGATGGGCGGTCTCTCCTCCGAGCGGGAGGTGTCGCTGTCCTCCGGCAAGGAATGCGCCGACGCCCTGGAGGCTCAAGTCGCGAAGGTCTCCCGGATTGATGCCGGCCGCGACCTCGCCTCGGTTCTGGCCGCCCTTAAGCCCGACGTTGTGCTTAACGCGCTGCACGGGGAATGGGGCGAAGACGGTTGCGTCCAGGGCATCCTCGAGACCCTCCAGATTCCCTACACCCACTCCGGCGTCCTCGCCTCGGCCCTGACCATGGACAAGGACAAGACCAAGGCCGTGCTCGGCGCGGCCGGCGTCAGGGTGCCGGGCGGCGGCCTGTTCGACCGCCACGAGGTCGCCCGCCGCCATGTGATCGAGCCACCCTATATCATCAAGCCGAATGCCGAGGGCTCCTCGGTCGGGGTCTATCTGGTGCCGGCCGGGGCTAACGGACCGCAGGCCGAGGTCGGATCCGAGGACTGGGTCTACGGCGAACAGGTGATGGTCGAGCCCTATATCCCTGGCAAGGAGCTGGCGGTGGCCGTGATCGGCGAGGCGACCGGTCCCCGAGCCCTGACCGTGACCGACATCACTCCGGTGAAAGGCTTCTATGACTATGAGGCCAAATACGCCCCGGGCGGATCCGTCCACAGACTTCCGGCCGACATTCCCGCCCATGTTTTCGAGGCGGCCCTGCGGGAATCCGAGCGGGCGCATACGGCCCTGGGCTGTCGCGGCGTCAGCCGGTCCGATTTCCGTTATGACGATGTTAAGGACGATCTCGTCTTGCTGGAGGTCAACACTCAACCCGGTATGACGCCCACCTCTCTGGTTCCGGAGCAGGCGGCCTGGGTCGGGATGAGCTATCAAGATCTGGTCCGGTGGATGGTGGAGGACGCCTCATGCCCGCGGTAGTCCGCGGCGGTCGGCGCGCGAATGCGGCGTCGATGCCGAAGCGAGGCGGGGGCCCGAAAGCCTCGGGCGGCCGGGGGCGAGCGCCACGCGGCAGCGCCGGGGGCGTGCCCGGAAAGATGGCGGCGCTGGGCCGACTGGACCTGACCCCTCGCGCGGTCGTCCTGTCGATCTGCGCCGGCGTCGGCGTGCTGGTTCTGGTGCTCGCCACCGGGGCGCGGGCCGAGCGGATCGAACACTCCTTTCAGCAGGGCGTGGACCGCCTGACGACAGGGATGGGCCTGAAGCTGCGCCGCGTTCACATCACCGGCGCTTCGGCCGAAGCCACGCCGGCCATCCAGCGCGCTCTGGACGTCCAGGCGGGCCAGCCGATCACCGGTCTTGATCTGGCGGCCCTGCAGGCCAGCGTTCAGGCCGTGGGCTGGGTCAAGGAGGCCCGTGTGGTTCGTCTTCTGCCCGATACCCTCATGGTCTCCGTAGTCGAGCATGATCGTCTGGCCATCTGGCAGACCGGGGGACGTGTCTTCGTCATCGACAGCGAAGGGCGCGCCATCCCCGGGGCGGACCCCGGCCGCTATCCTGATTTGCCCCTGATCGTCGGAGCCGGGGCGGATGAGGCGGCGGGCGATCTTCTCGGCCTTCTCAGGGAACGGCCCCGGCTGATGAGTCGGGTCGACGCCCTGGTCCGCGTGGACGAGCGGCGCTGGGATCTGCGGCTCCGGGACGGGGGACTGATCCAGTTGCCAGCGGTCAAACAGGAGGCGGCGCTTATCCAGCTCGACGCCCTCGATCAGCGAGAGCGTTTGCTGGAACTGGGTTTCGCCCGGATTGACCTGCGGACCGAGGGTCAGGTCGTGGTGCGTCCCGGCCCGGGCACCCAGGACAATCAGGTCGAGTAGAGGGCGACAGCAAATATGGCTGGCAAGAAGATGGATCCCTCGATCGAGGCGGGCAGGGCGGTTGCGCGCGCGCCGGTCGTCGCGGCCCTCGACCTCGGGCAGTCCAAGGTCGCTTGCTTCATCATGAAGCCGGACGGTGTTCGGCACGCCGACCGGACGATCCGGGTCGCCGGGGCCAGTCATGTCCAGTCCCGGGGGGTGCGGGGCGGTGCGATCGTCAACATGGACGAGGCGGCCCAGGCCATCGGCCACGCGGTCGAACGGGCTGAGCGGACCGCCGGCGCGCCCGTCTCCGGCGTGATCGTCACCACCGCCATTGGCCAGATGGCCAGCCACCGCGTGCGCGCCAAGGTGTCCCTCGGGGCCGGGCCGGTGGGGGATGCTGACCTCGCCCGCGCCATCGGCATGGCGCTTGCCCAGATCCGGCTGCCCAACCGGCGGCCGATCCACGTCCTCCCCATCGGCTGGTCGGTGGACGGCGCACGCGGCGTGCACGACCCGCGGTCCATGCATGGCGGGTCCCTGGGCCTGGACCTTCTGGTCGTCTCAATGGCCGAGGGGGCCTTCGCCTCGCTCAGCCATTGCCTGGAACTGGCGCATCTGGACCTGCAGGGGGTCGCTGCGGCCCCGGTCGTGTCCTCGCTGGCCTCTCTGGAAGAGGACGAGATGGATCTGGGCTGCGTCTGTATCGACATGGGCGGTGGATCCACCAGCGCGGCGGTCTGGGGCGGACGCTCGTTGCTGCACATCGAATCCCTGAACATCGGCGGCGACCATGTGACAGCCGACATCGCCCGTGGCCTGTCGACCTCGCGTGCTGGGGCCGAACGGCTCAAGACCCTGCACGGCTCGGCCATGGCCAGTGCCAATGAGGACCGCGAGATGCTGGAGGCCCCCCCACGCGGCGAGGACGCTGCGGCCGGTCCTGTGATCGTCCCCCGCGCCATGCTGAAGACCGTCATCGCCCCGCGGGTCGAGGAGACACTGGAGCTGTTGCGCGATCGCTTGCGCGACGCCGGTGTGGGTCTTGAGCCCGGGGCGGGTCTGGTGCTGACCGGCGGGGCCAGCCAGCTGAATGGCGTGCGCGAACTGGCCGTCCGGGTCTTTGATCGCCCGGTCCGTCTCGGCCGCCCCCAGCGTGCGCCCCACCTCGCCGACGCCGCCTCCGGTCCGGCCTTCTGCTCTGCGGCGGGCGTCCTGCTGCGCGCCGCCTATGGCCCGCGCGAGGCCGTTTCCGCCCGCAAACTGATGTCGCGCCAGATCACGGCGGCTGACGCCCCCCGCGTACATGGCGGCAACCTCGTCGCGCGCGCGGCGGGATGGCTGCGGGAGAACCTCTAGGGCCCAGGGGCTGGTTCCCTCGAAAAAAGTGCCGGCGGGAACAGCCCGCCGGCACCGCAGGCTTTGTGGTGATTGCAGACGCTAGAAGTTGCCGGCAATCGTGAACAGATAGGTCCGGCCAATCACGTCGTTCACAATCCCGAGGTCTTCGCGGGGACCCCGAGAGTTGAAGAGGTTGTTAACAGTAAACCGGACATTGACATCATCGCGCAGCTGGTAGGCCGCTGTGTAGTTTGCGGTGATAAAGCCTTCGCGCTTGAAACCATCCGCCTGCTCGATGACCGTCGCGAGATTTGTCTGGACGTTGTTGACTGTGCCACTGTTGCGGAACAGCGTCAGGCGGTGGTCGAACTTGTCCATCCGGTGAGCGATGTCCGCACGGAATTCCCACTCCGCGAACCCGGGTTCACCCGCGTTCTTGTTCGTGTCGAGGAAGCTGCCGGAACCTGAAGTGTCATACTGTTGCAGGTTGTAGGCAGAGCCGGAGAGGTAGATGTCACCCCAGCTTGCGGCCCTTGATCCCACCAGGTCCGCGAGGGCGAAGTTGTAACGCGCCTCGATGGTGAGGGCTCTCAGGCGTACGGCCGCCAGGTTGAAGTTTGGATAGATGTAGAAAGAGGTGTTGAACGGCGCATTGGCGAATGCCGGCGCGCCGGGGTTGGACTGCGGGATGACCGGATTTCCCGTGAGCGCATTGACGGACGGATTGACATAGTTGCCGTCGGCGTCGCGGGTTCCGAAGTAGAACAGGTCGCAAGCTGGCGTGCCCGAGAGTTCGGAGTTGGGGAACTCGACGACGTCGAAGCACTGGTTGATCGTTGTGGGTATGCCCACAAGACCGACCTGACCGGTGACTTCTGCCTCATAGTAGTCGGCGGCGAGCGTAAAGCGCGGGATCCAGCGCGGCGTCAGCGTGAAGCCGTAGCCCAAGGCCTCCGACTCCTCATTGTTGAGGAATGGATTGCCGGCGGTCGCTGCCGGGCGGCTTCCGGCGACACCAGTGTAGGTCGAGAGAAAGGCTTCCGCCGCTGCGCGGTCTGGAGCAGCACCGGTCAGGACGACGGCGGTGATGCAGTTCTCTCTGCGAACAGCAGGATTGGGGCCCTGGCCGATTGCGCTGATGGTGCAAGGCACACCGATCGAGTTCACAAATCCGGAGCCGGGAGCTCCATACAGCTCGATGATCGAGGCTGATCGGACCGAGGTCGACTGATTCGCCCGGAACTGGAGGTCTTCGCTCACCTGCCAGCGGACGCTGGCCTGATAGACCTCATCCGTCGTTCCTGGCGTGGCCAGTACGCCAAGGTTGTTGGTGTCGCCGTCCCGATCAACGATCCGGAAAGCCCCGCTCAGCTCAAGTGCCTCGACGAACGGCAGTTTGAAGTCCTCACCAAGCAGTGGAATTATGGCTTCATAGCCGTATTCCAGGAACCGCAGTTCCCCATCGCTGCCGAGACCCGTCGTGTTACGTGCTGCACCGGTGGCGAAATCCCGGCCGGGTGTGAACTCGAGCGATTCATTTCTCCACTCGATTTGTGCACCTGCGCTGATCCAGCCCCCCGGAAGACGGAAGATCTCGCCGCCGAAGGAGGCCTGCAGGTAGTGCTGTCGCGCTTCATTGGTCGAGGACGTATCGGCGATGATGTAGTCACGCAGATCGTCCGTGATCGTCGCATTGTTCTCGCCCATAACATTGAACGGGACGCAGGCGGCAACCTGCTCGCGAGTCGGGGTGCGGCTAAGGGTGGAGTTGATCGCGTTGAGGCCAGGATTGCGGATGGCGATGCTCTCCGGCGCGGCCAGGGTCTGCTGGCGGCAGACCGGGCCGTTTGGCCCCTGGACGACGTCGGTCGCGAGGGCGAATTCGATGTCCAGGATGTTCTCCCCGATGTTGAGAACGCTGTTCTGTCCGTAGACGTAGGAGCCGTCCCAGTAGAACTGGCGACCCCAGAGGCCGAACTCCCCCTCGAGGGAATGGGCGGTGCGGAACAACTCGACATCGTTCCCACTCTCGACCGGTCCGCCATAGATGTCAGCCAGGGCCCGGCTTACGTACATGACCCTTTGACCATCGAGGGTCGGGACAGTCAGGCCTTGGGCAACCAGATTCGACACTGTCGCGCGGTTTGCAGCCGAGAAATACGGGTTCTGGTCGATGTACAGCGGGATGGCGCGATTGCCGGCTGTAGTTGAGCCTGCCGCGCTGTTGGAGTCGACGCCGGCTACGGAGCGATACTGGATGTCGCTGTACAGATATTCACCCCGGTACGTGATGCTGGGCGTTATGTCGAACCGGGTCAGGCCGGAAAGGCTCATTCGTTCCGTGGCGGACTGGAGGTTTCCGTACTGGCGTTCTCCGTTGGAGAAGCCATCCCCGCCGATGTTTGTGCCGAAGGTGCCGAGAGAAGGATCTCCAGTGTTGTAGGCAACCAGGTTGCCGGAGGCATCGAACTGGAGTGGGACAGCGATACGCGGGAAGAGCGCCGAGGTCGCCGGGTTCGTGTTGGCGATGGTCGGGAACAGGCCCAGCGGGCCCTGGGTGCCGGAGCCGGTTGCGCCGTAGAAGGTCCCGATGAACAGGTTTGGATTGAGTGAGGGATTGGCCGCAAAGTATTCAGCCGGCGTCGGCCGATTGCGCTGCAGGAGATTTAGCGCCAGGGAATTCTGCTGGGCACTCGTCAGACCGGCCAGGCTCGTGCCCGGCGACAGGGTGTTGATCACCGACGCCGCTGTAACACCGGATGGCAGGCTTGACGGCGCGAAGAAGGAGAAACCCTGAGGATCCGCCGCGCGGCCGGAAAGCGTGCCGGCGACCGGCGCATTGGGGATGATGAAGCTTGACGAGGTTATGCCGGACGGGAAGCTGCTTCCCAGTGTGAGAATACCGCCACCGGTGAAAAGGCCATTGCGGGCCGGCCCGGCGTAAATATTGGTGCGCTGGAAGTCAGAGGTTCCAGGCAGGAAGGCACTTGCGGGTGCCGTTGGTGAGCCGAAGGGCTCAGGGTTCCTCACAAAGCCGTTGCGAGGGTTCAGGATCGCAGTCGGGTCGATTGTATAGGACCGGTCTCCCCCGGTCATGACAAGCGCCTGATCAAAGTAGTCGAGTGCCAACGTGACGTTGGCCCTGTCATCGTAGAAATTCTTGCCCCACGTTATAGCGCCGCGGTAGCGGTCGCCGTCCCCATATTCAGTGACGCCATATTGGGCGAGGACGTCGAAACCATCGAAGTCGTCCTTGAGAATGAAGTTGATGACGCCACCCACCGCATCGGCACCATAGATTGCACCGCCGGTGAGGGGTGTGACTTCGGTCCTGGCAATCAGGGAAGGGGGCAGGGCGGTGATATCGACCTGCGCTCCCGTGGCATTGTCGGGCACAAAGACTGTGGCCTGGTTTCCCGAGATGAAGCGACGGCCGTTTACGAGGGTTAGCGTCCGTTGCGTCCCAAGATTGAAGAGGTCGGCGAACGCAAAGTTGTCCCCGAATTGGCCGTTCGCACCGCGCGAGTTTGAACCCGCGCCGACCAGGGGGATATCCTCGATCACATCGATCGCGTTGCCGACCGCTGTTCGTTCGAACTCCTCGGCGTCAACCTGGATCACCGGCGTGGGCAGATCAAAGCGCTCGCGACGAAGGCGGGAGCCAGTGACGACAACTTCCTCAACGTCGGTCGCATCCTCATCCTGGGTTGCGGCAGATTCTGTGGCCTGACTTTGGGCATGCGCAGGCAATGCCGTAAGGCAAAGCAATCCCGCGAGAATGGTCGTGCCCAAGAAGAGTTGCCTTGACGCCATCATTTTGTGCCCCCTGAGAGTTGAACTGCGATGACCAACCAGTCCGCCGGGACCTCGAAGTGGCAACCCTTTTCCGCCAGATTTCAGCCATGTTTGTGAACTTTTTCCCCGACCGTCATCGAGATATCACAGTGTCCGGCGAACGCCGCTCTCTCCGCAGCAATGGCAGGTGCGCCCCCTTTTTGAATTTCCGGTAGTCTCGCAAAGCGTCCGACTCACGCTATCCGGTAACCTTCCCTTAAGGGCGTTGGGTGTCTTCTTAACGCGCTCATAACCATTGCGAATCGGCGGGGATTCTCAGCGGGCACGTCAAGGGCAGGGTCGGAAAAAGGTCGGTTACGGAATGTCTCTCTCGCTGGTGCGGCCCTCGGCCACGGAACTGAAGCCCCGGATCGTCGTGTTTGGCGTCGGCGGCGCGGGCGGAAATGCGGTCAACAACATGATCGACGCCGGTCTCGAGGGCGTCGAGTTCATTGTTGCCAACACCGACGCCCAGCACCTGTCCTTCGCCAAGACCGACCGACGCATCCAGCTCGGCGAGACCATCACCCAGGGCCTGGGCGCCGGTGCCCACCCCGAGGTCGGCATGAACGCCGCCGAGGAATCCGCCGACGAGATTCACGCGCACCTTGAAGGCGCACATATGGTCTTCATCACCGCCGGCATGGGCGGGGGGACTGGCACCGGTGCCGCGCCGATCATCGCCAAATGCGCGCGTGATCGCGGCATCCTGACCGTCGGTGTGGTCACCAAGCCCTTCACCTTTGAAGGCCGCCATCGCATGCGTCTGGCCGAGGCCGGCATCGCCGAGCTGCAGCGCTACGTCGACACCCTGATCGTCATTCCGAACCAGAACCTGTTCCGCGTCGCCAACGAACGGACCACCTTTGCCGACGCCTTCGGCATGGCCGACCAGGTGCTGCACTCGGGCGTGCGTTCCATCACCGATCTGATGATCCTGCCGGGCCTGATCAACCTGGACTTCGCTGACGTCCGCGCCGTGATGTCTGAAATGGGCAAGGCGATGATGGGGACGGGCGAGGCCTCGGGCGATGACCGCGCCCTGCTCGCGGCCCAGAACGCCATCGCCAACCCCCTGCTGGACGAAACCAGCCTGAAGGGTGCCAAGGCCGTGCTGGTCAACATCACCGGCGGTCTGGATATGACCCTGCTGGAAGTCGATGAGGCCGCCAACGCCATCTCGGCCGAGGTGGACGGCGACGCCAACATCATCTTCGGTGCCGCCTTTGACCCCGCGCTGGATGGCAAAATCCGCGTCTCGGTCGTGGCCACCGGCATGGACGAAGGGATGGCGCAGAAAGTCGAGCCCGCGCCCCGCCAGAGCGCGTGGCAGGACAGTCGTCCGGCCCCGGCCCCGGCCGCAGCCCGTCCGGAGCCCCGCAGCGCTGAGCCCGTACGGCGTGAGCCGGCTGCCGCCGAGTCGCGCCGGGCACCCGAACCCGCGCCCGTCGTACCGACGTTTCAGAACCCCGCCCCGGTCGCGCGCGCTCCCGAACCTGTAATCCATGTGGCCGAGGAACGGTATCTGGAGCCGATCGTCGATCCGTGGGTCGAGGCGTTCGAGCAGGATCATCTGCGGTCCGAGAGTGACGTCGAGCCGGCCACTCCGGTGAGCCAGGGTGACCTCTATATGGACCGTCCGGCTCCTGCGGTGCCCGCGTCTGACTACGCCGAACCGTCTTATGATGAGCGTGACCATCGCAAGTCGGGATGGAGTCTGTTTGGCAAAAAGCCTCGCACCCCGATGGCGTATGCGCCTCCTGCACCGGCAGCTCCACGGGCACAGCCCCAGCCGCAGCTGCGCCAGACGGCGCAGCCGCAGCCGTCCACGGACCCGCGCGGGGCCGAGGACGATCTGGAGATTCCCTCTTTTCTCCGTCGCCTCGCCAACTGAAGCTTCGGCCCATCGTCAGCAGAGGCGCGGGAGAACCCGCGCCCCTTGGCCTGTCTGAATCTGGTTAAGCCAGCGGTAACAATTCGAAACCCGACTTTGGTTTTCGCTGGTCGAACCTGCCGTTAGGGATCGATCCTCGACCACCACGCGCTCCCCTTGCGTGGCGGCGACCTTGATGAGTCCGAAACCTTGCCGCCACGCCACGATCATCGCGAACGGACGCTGGTTGCCCCCGCCATCTGTGCGGGTGTGGGCGTGCATACGGGCCAGAGGGTTCGTCTCGCCATCCGGCCGGCCTCGACGGGCACAGGCATTGTCTTCGTCCGGACCGACATCACCGATCGAGACAACCGGATCGTCGTCTCGGGCGACGCCGTGGTCGATGCCCGTCTGAACACCATGATCGAGAATGGCGCCGGTGTTCGTCTATCGACCATCGAGCATCTGATGGCCGCCTTCTGCGCGCTCGGCATTTCTAATGTGGTGGTCGAGGTGGATGGGCCGGAACTGCCGATCCTCGATGGCTCGGCCCTCCCGTTCGTGCAGCTTCTGGATCGAGCCGGGTTTCGCCGCCAGGAGGCACCCGTACGCTATGTCGAGATCCTGGAGCCGATCCACGTCACTGACGGCGACAAGCACGCGGCCCTGTACCCGTGCGACCGCTACGAAATGCGGTTCGAGATCGACTTCGCTTCTCCGGTCGTCGGCAACCAGGTGATTGATTTTGTGGTCGACGAGCAAACCTTCCGCGACGAGATCATGTCGGCCCGAACCTTCGGCTTCGCCCATGAGGTCGAGGCCTTGCGTCAGGCCGGACTGGCCCGGGGTGGCAGTCTCGAGAACGCCGTCGTGATCGATGGCGATGAGATCCTGAACCCCGGCGGCCTGCGGATGGAGCGGGAGTTCGTTCGGCACAAGGCGTTGGACGCCATCGGCGATCTCTACGTTCTGGGCGCGCCGCTGCTGGGCCGTTACGAGGGTTACAAGGCCGGTCATGCGGTCAACAACCTGCTGGTTCGCGCGATGCTGGCCGCTCCCCATGCCTGGCGCGAAGTCGTGCTGGAGCCGGAACTCGCCCGGGTCGGCTAGGCGGCGGGCTTCTCCCCGGCAGCGGCAGCCGGTAGGGTCGATTCCTTGCCTGGAGCCTGTCCATGTCGTCGTCCCTTAGAATCTCTACTCTTTGCGCCTTGTCCGCCCTCGCTGTCGGTCTGGCCCTGGCGGTCCCCGCCCAGGCCCAGGATGCGGCAGCGATCATCGGGGCCGAGAAGGCCCGCGACGCGGCCTTGCAAGAGAATATCGCCCTCGACTACGTCACCCAGCTGACGACCCGGTTCGGTCCGCGCCCCGCGGGATCGGCCAGCGAGACGGCGGCGGCCGAATGGGCGGCCGGGTACATGCGCGACCACGGCTTCCGCAATGTCCGCATCCAGGAGTTCCCGCTGGTCGGTTGGGATCGCGGGGAGGAGAGCGCCGCCATCGTCGGTACCAACGCCCAGCCCCTGGTCGTCGCCGCCCTCGGCCATTCGCCCGCGACGCCCGACGGCGGCCTTGAGGCCGAGGTAGTGCGGTTCAGTACGCTGGAGGCGTTCCAGGCCGTGCCCGACGGGTCGTTGGCCGGAAAGATTGCGTACGTTGATGCCGGCCAGCTGGTGCCGATGCAGACGGGGGCTGGGTACGGTCCTCTGACCCGCATCCGCGGAGCAGGGCCCGCTCTGGCTGGTCAGAAGGGGGCTGTGGCCTTCATCATGCGCTCCGTGGGGTCGGACGAGCACCGGATGCCCCACACCGGCACAACCCGCTATGTGAATGGCGTGGTGCCGGTGCCCGCATTTGCGTTGAGCGCGCCCGATGCTGACCAGCTGAGCCGCCTGATCAGCTATGGCGAACCGGTACGGATGCGCCTGTCATCGACCGCCCGGACCTATCAGACCACCTCGCGCAATGTGATCGGCGACCTGCCCGGGCGCATGCGGCCGGAGGAGATCATTGTCCTGGGTTCGCACATGGACAGCTGGGATCTGGGTACGGGGGCCATCGACGACGGGGCCGGGGGGGCGATCACCCTCGCGGCCGCCAGGGCGATCGCCGACCAGGGCCGCACGGAGCGGACCATTCGCGTGATCCTCTTCGGCGCGGAGGAGGTGGCACAGCCGGTGGATACCGGCAACGGTGGCGGAGCCTATCTCCGCAGCCTGTCACCGGAGGACCTGGCCAACCACGTCTTCACCGGCGAGAGCGATTTCGGGGCCGACCGGGTCTATGCCCTGCAGCTGCCGGTCGGGGCCCAGACGGGAGTGTTTGCCGATGCGGCGAACCGGGTGCTGTACCCGATCGGGGTGTTGCGTTCCTCCGAGCCGGAGCTGGACGGAGGGGTCGACATCGGGCCGATCGTCCAGGCGGGCGTGCCGGTGTTCGGGTTGAAGCAGGACGGTCTGCGCTATTTCGACCTGCACCACACAGCCGACGACACCCTGGACAAGATCGACCCTGAGCAGTTGAGCCAGAACGTGGCCGCCTGGGCCGGTCTCGTGTCACTGGTGGCGAATTCGGATGTTGATTTCCGGGCCATGGTGCCGGCGACCCCGACCCCGTGAACCCCTCGCCGCGAGCGTGGCGAAACTGGTAGACGCAAGGGACTTAAAATCCCTCGGCCTCGGTCATGCGGGTTCGACCCCCGCCGCTCGCACCATACTCGATCAAGCGGTCCTCACCACAAACCCGCGTGGCGCGGTGTTTAAGGAGCGGGTCCGATCCGCCGGATCGGACCCGCTGTGGCCTAGAAGCGGTAGGTGACCCCGACCCTCAGGTTGCGGCCCGGCTGAGGCGCGATGTCCTTCAGGAAGGAGGCGTGCTCGCGGGCCTCCTCGTCGGTCAGGTTGCGACCCTCGGCAAACAGGGTGATCGACGGATCGGCGAACGGACGCCAGGCTCCGAACAGGCTCACCGTGGTGTAGCTGTCCGTCGGCAGTTCGAACTCGGCCACCTCGTCCTGCTCACCCACGTGACGCACCTCGACACTCAGATCGACCGGGGTCGAGGCGTATCGGACGCGGCCGGTGACGGAGTACGGCGGGATCCGGGCGGCCGGACCCATATCCGTGTCAGCGTCAACGAAGTCCGCGGCCCCCTCGAGAGTCACAACATGGGACCCACTCATCCAGACGTCATAGGCCACCTCCGCCTCGAAACCCCGGAAGTCGGCGTCAGTCTGCTCATAGGCGAAGATCGGGAATTCCTCGATCTCACCGTCCTCGTCGAACTCGAAGACATCGCCGGTGTCGCGCAGGTCGATGAAGCCGTCGAACTTCGAGGCATAGACGTGCAGGTCACCGCGGAATCGGCCGCCGTCGTAGTGCAGGGTGCCTTCGAGGGTCGTCACAGTCTCACTGTCCAGCGTGGGGTCGCCGACCTCATAGGCGCCAGTCGCGATATGCAGTCCGTCGGCGAACAGTTCCACTTCCGACGGTGCGCGCTGGGTCCGCGACAGGCTGACACCGGCGAACAGGCCGGTCGCCGGACGGAAGAAGGCGGCCGCGGAGGCCGACACGTTGTCGAACTCGCGCTCGACCTCGCCCGTCGTGCCGAAGGGGGTCGCGCTCAGGGTCCGACGGTCGTAGCGCAACCCGCCCTCGAAGCCGTAGCGATCGTGATCGAGGCGCTGGACCGTATAGATGCCGGTCTCCTCGATCTCGGCGCTCGGGATGTAGGCTTCATCGCCGATGGCCGAGAAGTCGCGCGACAGGGTCTGCACTCCGGTCGCGCCGTTCCAGCCCCCCCGCTCACGCTGGATCAGGTCGGCCCGGGCCTCATAGCCGTCGGACGCGAAGATGGTGCCCGGCTCGCCCACATCCTCAAACTCGGTGTGGGTATAGTCGGCCTGGCCGTAGCTGCCACGCACCTCGCGGAAGGGACCCTGGTCGAACCGGTAGCCGCCGCGCACGTCAAAGCGCTGCTGTTCCAGTTCGATGAACACGCTTTCCTCGGCGACCACGCCATAGGTGCTGTCGGTCTCCTTGTAGGACGCACCGAGGAAGCCGTTCGCGTCGACAAACGAGGCCCCGACGCCCCAGGCGTCAAGTTCCGAGAAACTGTTCGGCAGGGTGCCGGTCTCCTCCCGATCAACGCCCTCCGCGTCAGCGAGACGCTGCGAGATCGGCGAGGAGGGGATTTCGTAGTTGTCGGCATCCTTTTTCAGTGCATCGACATGCAGCACGAAGTTGCTGCCCAGCGCGACATCCGCGCGCCCGCCGAACAGCGAGCCCTCATCAACGGTCGAACCCTGGGCGGACAGGTGGCCGGCGAGTCCGTCTTCCGGCAGGGCCTCGGGGATGCGGCCGTCCAGAATGTTCACCACCCCGCCGATGGCCGATCCCCCATAGATCAGGGTGGCCGGGCCGCGCACGATCTCGATCCGGCTGGACTCTGCCGGATCGCTGGCCACCTGGTGGTCCGGGGACACAGAGGAGGCGTCGATCAGGCCAACGCCATTGGTCAGCACCTGCACGCGTGGACCGGTCAGGCCCCGGATGACGGGCCGGCTGGCCCCCGGAGCGAAGCTGGTCGACCGAACGCCCGGCGTGCCGTTCAACAGGTCGCCAAGCGATGCCGCCGGGGCGACTGCCAGTTGTTCCTCATCAATCACGGTGGTGGCGATGGTCGTGGCGTTCTGACTGATCCCGTAGGGGACGCCGGTCACGATGATTTCGTCGAGCTGTGCGGTCGCGTCCTGGGCAGATCGGCCCGGGGACTGCGCCTCGGCAGTCCCGGCAAGGGCGGCCAGACTCGCGGCAGCCAACAGAAGCGAGCGGGAAGGGCGGGCAGGGCGCATGGTAAAAATCCGTATCGGGGGAACTCAGAATGAGTTGTTATGAAATAACATACTGCGATACAAGTATGGGACGACCGGTCGCGTCCCCTTTCGGCCATTTGTCTGCACCCGTGTCCGTGGGCACACGCTTGCGTGCTGTGGGAGAGCCGTTCATGTCCTCCACTCCTGCGCGCCAGGCCGATCGACGACCGAACGCGACGCCCGTCGTCAGGCCGTCATGGGCGGCGTCTATCCGTTGCCAATGTCCGGAGCCTCGATGATGTTGAACAGAAGAACCCTGATGAGCGCCGGTGCCGCGGGCTTTGCCTTCAGCGGGCTGGCGCGTCATGGCTCTGCCCAGGCAACGCGTGCGACCGAGACCTACGTCAACGAAGTCACTGGCTACGGCCCCCTGAAGCGGGATCCGAACGGCCTGTTGGACCTGCCGGATGGCTTTTCCTACCAGGTGATCTCCCAGGGCGGCGACACCATGGATGACGGTCTTTACGTCCCGGGACAGTTCGACGGTATGGGCTGTTTCGCGCTCGGCGGCTCGCAGGTCGCCCTCGTGCGCAACCACGAACTCAGGGGCACCAGCGCGGCCCACCGCAACTGGGGTCCCGGCGGCTACAAGGGCGAGCGGCTCGACCGCCTGGACGCGGCTGGAGCCTATGACACCTTCCGGGACGGCCGGCCCCTTCCGGGCGGCACCACCACGGTGGTCTACGATCTGGAAACGCGTCGCACCGTTCGCCAGCATCTGAGTCTCGCCGGCACCAGCACCAACTGCGCGGGCGGCGCGACGCCGTGGGGATCCTGGCTGACCTGCGAGGAGACCGAGGAGACGCCGGCGACCGCGGACGTCAGCCGGCCCCACGGCTTCGTCTTCGAGGTTCCGGCCTCGGCAACCGGACTCGTGGCCCCGGTGCCTCTGGTCGCCATGGGACGGTTCAGCCACGAGGCCGTCTGCATCGATCCGCGCACCGGCATCGTCTATCTGACCGAGGACCAGGGCGACGGCCTGCTCTACCGGTTCCTGCCGGAGACACCCGGTCAACTCGTGAAAGGCGGACGCCTGCAGGCCATGGGGTTCCGGGACGCTCCCGGTTCGGATTCGTCCAATCACAACGGCCGGCTCTGGTCGGTTGGCGACTGGCGCGAGGTCGTCTGGCTGGATCTGGAGGAGGTCGAGGCCCCCGAGGCGGATCTGCGCAAGCGGGGCCATGCTTCCGGCGCGACCCTGATCGCGCGGGGCGAGGGAATCCACTGGGGCGACGGCGAACTGTATCTGACTGCGACCTCGGGCGGCCCGATCGAGCGGGGTCAGGTGATGCGCTACGTTCCGTCGCCCGATGAAGGCCGTCCCGAGGAGACCCGGAGCCCGGGACGCATCCAGCTGTTCGTCGAAAGCGCGGATGAGCGGGCGCTCAACATGGCCGACAACCTCACCGTCGCGCCATGGGGTCACCTGATCCTGTGCGAGGACAACTATTCTGCGGAGAAGCGAAACCACCTGAAGGGTGTCACCCCGGATGGCCGGGTCTACACGCTTGGCCGGAACGTTTTCACAGGCAACTCCGAGCTGGCCGGCGCCGTGTTTTCGCCGGATGGACAGGTGCTGTTCGTCAACCTGCAGTACCCGGGGCTGACCCTGGCCATCCGCGGGCCCTGGTCCGCCTTCGCAGTCTGACCCAATCCTCTGCCGGAACCTGCGATGCTGAATCTGGTGACCAGCCTGCTCCTTGCCGCCCTGCAGCCAGCCTGTCTGCCGGACGCGCCCGACCTCCGGTCGGCCGGGGGTGACGCCTGCGCACGGGTTTGGATGGATCGGCATTTGCGCATGACCGACGTAACGACGGTGGGCACGCACAACAGCTACAAGCTGGCCATCCCGATCGCCGAGCTCGACGCCATGCTGGCGGCAAACCCGAACGCCATTGCGCTCGACTACGCGCACCGTCCGCTCACGCAACAGCTTGAAGCCGGGGCTCGACAGATCGAGATCGACGTCCTGCATGATCCCGAGGGTGGGCGCTATTCGACGCCTCCGACGGCGCTGGGGCGCGGTGTTGTCATGGGGCCCGGCTTTGCCGAGGCCATGGCGCGGCCCGGCTTCAAGACGCTTCATATGCAGGATGTGGATTTCCGCAGTTCCTGCCTGACGTTCGTGGCGTGTCTTAGGGAGATCCGCGACTGGTCGCGGTCCCATCCGGACCATGTGCCGATCCTGATCATGCTCAATGCCAAGACCGGGCCTTCGGTCTTGCCGGGCGGTACAATGGCGCTGCCGTTCGACGAAAGGGCATGGGACGCACTGGATGCCGAGATCCGCTCGGTGTTCGACAACGGGGCACTGATCACGCCTGACGAGGTGCAGGGCGACCATCCGACGCTGCGTGACGCGGTCCTGACGGACGGCTGGCCCAGGCTGGGCGCGGCACGGGGCAGGGTGTTTTTCGCCCTCGATGAGGGGCCAGAGAAGGTGGCCAGCTATCGCGGCTCGCGACACGCGCTCGAGGGCCGGGCCATGTTCGTGAACACGGACGAGAGCTCACCGGCTGCGGCCTATCTGACCCTGAATGACCCGATGGCCGATCGTGACCGCATTGCCGCCGCCGTCCGCGCGGGCTTCATGGTGCGCACCCGGGCCGATGCCGACACGCGCGAGGCCCGGGCGGGCGCCGTTACCCGCCGTGACACCGCGCTCGCCGGCGGTGCCCAGTATGTCTCGACCGACTATCTGTGGCCAGATCCGCGCTTCCTGAACTATGACGTCCGCCTTGCAGATGGTGCCGCTGCGGTGTGCAATCCAGTGAGGGCCGCGGGCCGGTGCGATCGTGTCGTCGTCGAAACTTTAACGCCGTAACCACCGACCGTTGTTGATGCCGGATGCCAACCGCCGCGTCAGGTCGTGAGCGCGCGGGGCAGTTTGAACGTGACTGTCTCCGGCTCGCCGGGGTCGTCGGCAAGCGTGACCGCAAATCTCTCCCTCAGGGCCTGCACCACGGCCTGGACCAGAGGTTCGGGGGCGGAGGCACCGGCGGTCACCCCGACGGTGCTCACCCCGTCCAGCCACGACCAGTCGATATGCGAGGCATCGTCGATCAGCCGCGCATCCCTCGCCCCGGCCCGAAGCGCCACCTCGACCAGACGGACCGAGTTGGAGGAGTTCTTCGACCCCACGACCAGCACCAGATCAGATCCGTCGGCCAGACGCTTGACCGCCTCCTGGCGATTGGTGGTGGCGTAGCAGATGTCTTCCTTGTGCGGGTCAGGCAGCTCCGGGAAGCGGGCCTTGAGCACACCTACGATCTCGGAAGTGTCATCCAGCGACAGGGTCGTCTGGGTCGCATAGGCCAGAGGCTGGTTGCCGGGACGCTGGAAGACCTGCGCATCCTCGACCGTCTCGACCAGGCTTATGGCCCCGGGGGGCAGCTGGCCGAGGGTGCCCACGACCTCCGGATGGCCGGCGTGGCCTATCAGGATGATGTGCTTGCCTTGGGCGTGATGGCGCTCGGCCTCGACATGGACCTTGGAAACGAGCGGGCAGGTCGCGTCGAGGAACATCAGTTCGCGCGCCCGGGCCGTGGCCGGCACCGACTTGGGAACGCCATGGGCCGAGAAGACGACCGGCCGGTCGTCCGGGCACTCGTCCAGTTCCTTGACGAAGACAGCACCGAGGCCCTTCAACCGGTCCACCACATGGCGATTGTGCACGATCTCGTGGCGCACATAGACCGGCGCTCCGAACTTCTCGATGGCCCGTTCGACAATCTGGATCGCCCGGTCCACCCCGGCGCAGAAGCCGCGCGGCGTCGCCATACGAACGGTCAGCGGGCGCAACGCGACTTCGGGGGAGGGGGCCAGAACGTCCATGGTCCGAACCTAGTCATTCCGGGGCCAATTCGCTACCGCCGCGATCGCGGCCGGTTTGCGACGCCTCGCTTTAGCCGCTATCAGGCGGGAAGCCTGACCGCCTTGCGTCAGCGCCAGATTTCCGGATTTACCAGCATGCGTCTTGCGACCGTCGCCCTCGCCGCCCTGGCGGTTCTCGTTCCGGCCGGTGCCGCCGTCGCCCAGAGCCCGACCCAGCGTGACCGGGGTCAGCAGCAGGAGCCGGAGCAGGAGCGCTCACGTCCTGCCCGGATCGCGCCGCTGCGGTCGGTGGCCAACGCCGGGCCGTGCCCGTTCGTGAAAATCCTCTACGACGCCGCCCGCTATGTGGAGCTGGACGGCGGCCGGGCAGCGGCCGCCAATGTCGGCTACACCGGAGAAATCGAGGGCGTGACAGCGGGCTGTGCTTACCAGTCTGATGAGCCGATCACGGTGCAGATGAACATCCTGTTCAACCTCGGCCGCGGTCCCCGTGCGGACGGTGACCAGCGGACCTATCGCTACTGGATCGCCGTGACGGAGCGAAACGAAGCGGTTCTGGCCAAGGAGTATTTCGACCTGCCGGTCGACTTTGACGGTGCCGCGACGGCCTCGGCCACCCAGGAGCAGTCGGTCGTCATTCCCCGCGCGACGCCTGAGACCAGCGGCGGCAATTTCGAGGTCCTGATCGGTTTTGACGTGACGCCCGAAATGGCCGAGTTCAACCGTACGGGCAGCCGCTTCCGCATGACGGCGGGCCAGGCTGCGGCGACCCCTCCCGCCCAATGACCGACCTCAGAACCGACCTCGGCGAAGCGGTCGCGACCGCCTTCGCCGCCGAAGGCGTGGACGCGAGCCTGGCCCGCGTCACCACCTCCGACCGGCCAGACCTCGCCGATTTCCAGTCGAACGGGGCGCTGGCGGCCGCAAAGGCCCTGAAGGCCAATCCCCGCGATCTGGCGACGCGCGTCGCCTCGCGCCTGGAATCGGATCAGCGCCTCTCGTCGGTCGAGGTCGCCGGTCCGGGTTTCATCAATCTGAAGGTCTCGGACGCCGCATTGGCCAGCCGGGCGCAGGCCGTAGCAAACGACGCTGCCCACGCAGGAGCGTCGGGCGTCGGTAGCCCGCGCAAGGTCGTCATCGACTATGCCGGGCCGAACGTGGCCAAGCCGATGCACGTCGGCCATCTGCGCTCGTCGATCATCGGCGAGAGCCTGAAGCGCCTGTTCCGTTTCCGGGGCGACACGGTCTGGGGCGACGCCCATTTCGGCGACTGGGGCTTCCAGATGGGGCTGCTGATTGTCGCCGTGGGCGACGAGGGCAAGGCTGACCCCTTCCTGTCCGAAGGCGACGGCCCGTTCCCGGCCGACAGCCCGGTCACGCTGGACGATCTGGAGCGGCTCTATCCGCAGGCCGCCGCCCGCGCGAAAGAAGATGTTGCCTTCCGGGACCGCGCCCGCAAGGCCACGGCCGAGCTGCAGGCCGGTCGTCCGGGCTATCGTGCCCTGTGGGCCCATTTCGTGGCCGTCAGCCGCACGGCGCTGGAACGCGAGTTCGGCGCTCTGGGCGTGACCTTCGACCTCTGGAACGGCGAGAGCGACGCCGATCCGGTGATGGCCGAGATGATCGCCCATCTGGAGACCACCGGTCTGCTTGTCGAGGACGCCGGGGCCCGCGTGGTCCACGTCGCCAAACCCGGCGAGACCCGCAAGAAAAAGCTGCCCGACGGGACCGTGATCGAGGCCCCCAGTCCGCCGCCCCTGCTGGTCATCAGCTCGGAAGGCTCGGCGATGTATGGCACCACCGACCTCGCGACCATTCTGGACCGCCGCAAGGCGATCGATCCCGACCTGATCCTGTACGTCGTCGACGAACGGCAGGCCGAGCATTTCGAACAGGTGTTCCGGGCCGCCTATCTGGCCGGCTATGCCCCGGCAGGGTCGCTGGATCACCTTGGCTTCGGCACCATGAACGGGCCGGACGGAAAGCCGTTCAAGACCCGCGCGGGCGGGGTGCTGAAGCTGCACGACCTCATCACCATGGCGGTCGACAAGGCGCGTGAGCGACTGCGCGAGGCCAAACTGGGCGACGACCTGCCGCCGGCCGAGTTCGAGGCCACCGCCCATCAGGTCGCCGTGGCCGCCCTCAAGTTCGCTGACCTGTCGAACAGCCGGACCACCAGCTACGTCTTCGACCTCGACCGGTTCATGAGTTTCGAGGGCAAGACCGGGCCCTATCTTCTGTACCAGGCGGTCCGGATCAAATCCCTGCTGCGCAAGGGGGCCGATCAGGGAGCCACGCCCGGTCCGATCGTGATCGCCGAACCGGCCGAGCGCGACCTGGCCCTGACGCTGGATGCCTTCGCCCAGGCCGTGACCGAGGCCTATGACAAGCGGATGCCGCACGTGGTGGCCGAGCACGCCTATCGGCTGGCCCAGGCCTTCTCGAAATTCTACGCCGCCTGTCCCGTCCTGATCGCGCCCGATGCGGCGACCGTGGCCTCGCGGTTGGCCCTGGCCAAGGCCGCCCTGGACCAGTTGGAGAGCGCGCTGGACCTGCTGGGAATCGAGTCGCCCGAGCGGATGTGACCTTTCTCAGACGAACGCGAGCATCCAGTAGGTTGTCAGATTGGCCCCGGCGTGCAGGCCATAGCCCGGCAGGATCGACCCGCGTCCCAACCGTTCGTTCAACCAGCCAGAGACAAGAGCGACAACAAGGGCGAAGCCGATCACTGCGCCGCCGATGACTCCGCGCCCTTGCGGCAGCAGGAGGATCGGCAGGTGTATTGCGGCGAACAGTACGGCCTGCCCCAGATTGCCGCCATGGAATCCCAGAAGGCCGTAGAGCCGCTTAGCGATCAGGCCGCGAAACAGCAATTCCTCTGCGAGGGCCGTTTTGAACAGGGCAGCGAGGGCCAATGCGACCAGAAGGTTCGCATCGGGTGGGCTCCCACCGGTGACAGCATGAATCACGGTGCCCGGCCCAGAGGCCAGGCTGGCCAGACCAGGTGTCTGGAGGAGAAAGAAGGCGGCGCCTGCGCCAGCGGCTGTGGCAGAAAGGACGAGACCGATGGATGCGCCTTTCAGGCCGAGCCAGTCCCGAACACTCGCCTTGCGCCTTGCCATCAGCGCCCAGGCGACCAGACAGACGAGAGCGACAGCGCCGACCTGAATCGCCGAACCCGTGACAGCGTCGAGAACTCGATTGTCCATGGTCCACCAGAACGAAAAGGCCTTTCAGAGGCTAGTGCGGATTAACTTGCACTGCCTAGTGAATGATCGTTCATATTTCGGACTTCGGCGCGGATCGATGGAGGACGAGTGCTGATCTATACCTGCCGGTTCTCCATCTCATATGGACTGCCGCAAATCTGAACTGGAGTATGCGGCTCTGGCACATTCGTTGTTGGTTTTCAGGGCAGTTCGGCAGGGCTGCATCCAAAATGGCAAGGGCCGTTGCTGCGACGGAGGGTTGCCTCGGATGAGTGAGGTCAGCGACGCAGGAGCTGGACACAGAGTTCGCTTGTTCGAAGATCGATTCGCCCGAGCGAATGTAGCGTCGGCGCCACGGACTCCGTCGTCACGGACTGGTTAACTGTCCAGCTTGGGAAGAGACGAGGCCAGACGATGGCGCGGTCCGGAAGCAGGGGAGGGCAGACGCCGGCGGTGCGCCGCGACGGCTTCCACCTGCCTGTCTTCCGCAAGCGGGCGCGGCTGTATGTCGACGGGTTCAACCTGCACCACGCCATCCTCGACCTGAACCGGCGCGAACTGCTGTGGCTGGATCTCAATGCCCTCGGGCGGGCCCTGCTGCCGCCGTCCGAACGGCTGACGGGGGTCGTCTGGGTCAGCGCCCACCGACCCCAGCGGCGTGACCGGATGGAGGCGCTGCTCGCCTATGAGGAGGCCCTGACCGCGCGCAAGGTCCGCTGCCTGATGGGCCATTTCGTGGTCCATGCCGACCGCTGCCACGCCTGCAACCATCAATGGATGGAGGCCACGGAGAAGCAGAGTGACGTCAATCTGGCGCTGTCGATGGCCGCCGACGCCGCCGCCAACCGGTTCGACACTGCCTATATCCTGACCACCGACGGTGACCACGCGGCCACGACCCGGTTCCTTCACGAAGGCTATCCGGACAAGAAGGTCGTCAGTGTCGCTCCGCCCGGCCGGGGGCACAACCGCCAGCTTCTGGAGTGGGCCCATGCGCGCACCGAGATCGAGACCGCCATGCTGGAGCGGTGCAGCCTGCCCGAGCGCATCCTGACCCGGTCCGGCTATGTCGAACGGCCGCTCAACTGGCGCGCGCGCGAGGCCGCCCCGCCGCCTCCACCGGCGCCGCCCCCGCCGCCCGAGATCAAGCGTGGACATCTGCGGCTGGTGGTGTCGAACTGATCGCGCTGCTAGCGGAGGTCCCATGACCGATCTGAACGCCTTCATCGCCGGCCTGCCCAAGGCGGAGCTTCACCTGCACATTGAAGGCAGCCTTGAGCCCGAGCTGATGTTCGAACTGGCGCAGCGGAACGGGGTGGCCATCCCGTTCGACAGCGTCGAGGCGGTCCGTGCCGCCTATGACTTCTCCAATCTGCAGGACTTCCTCGATATCTATTATGCGGGGGCCAACGTCCTGCTGACGCGGCAGGATTTCGAGGACCTGGCCTTCGCCTATTTCCAGCGCGCGGCGGCCGACAATGTCCGGCATGCCGAGATCTTCTTCGACCCCCAGACCCACACCGACCGCGGTGTGCCGTTCGAGGTCGTGGTCGAGGGGCTGATGGCCGGGATGGACCGGGCCAAGTCGGAGCTGGGCGTCACCTCGGGCCTGATCCTGAGCTTCCTGCGCCACCTGTCGGAAGACGAGGCTTTCGCCACGCTCGAGATGGCAAAGCCTTATCTGCACCACTTCATCGGCGTCGGGCTGGACTCCTCCGAGGTGGGCCATCCGCCGTCGAAGTTCGTTCGCGTCTTCGCGGCCGCCCGCGAACTCGGTCTGAAGCTTTGCGCCCACGCAGGGGAGGAAGGGCCGCCCGCCTATGTGCAGGAGGCGCTGGACCTGCTGCACATCGACCGGATGGATCACGGCAACCGCTCCATGGAGGACGAAGGTCTCATCCGGCGGTTGGCTGCCGAACAGATGACGCTGACGGTCTGCCCGCTCTCGAACCTGAAACTCTGCGTCGTAAAGGACCTGAAGGACCATCCGGTGCCGGAGATGCTGCGCCGGGGTCTGCACGTGACGCTGAACTCGGACGACCCGGCCTATTTCGGCGGCTATGTGAACGAGAACTATCGCCAGCTGGCGGCGGCCGTAGGGCTGACGCGCGAGCAACTGGCCACCCTGGCGCGCAACAGCTTCGAGGGTGCGTTCCTGGATGAGGCCGCGAAGACGCGACATCTTGCCGACGTTGACGCCTGGGTGGCCCGCTCCGCTTGACTTGAGCGCGGAGTTCGGGGCCTAGGTTCAAGTGCTCTCGCGGGAGAGATCGGGCCGTCCAGCCTCCCACTTTCGGACGGACCCGGAGCCGAAGGCGCAACCGCCCCGGAAACGCTCAGGCAAACGGACCGCGAGAACACTCGGACGCTGGAAAGTCACCCCTTGCGGGTGCGCCGACGGAGCAAGGCCGCTTGATGGCGGCCGGAATCTCTCAGGCTCCACAGACAGCGGGGGCGCGATGACGGCGGAGCTACCGCCGCGTGACGCGACCTTCGAAAGTCTGACCGCATGACCGACGCGCCTCTGAAGACTACCGTCCTGAACGCCGCGCACCGGGCGCTCGGCGCACGCATGGTGGGGTTCGGCGGCTATAACATGCCGGTTCAGTATGAAGGCGTGCTGGCCGAACACCGTTGGACCCGCGAGCACGCCGGCCTGTTCGACGTCTCCCACATGGGTCAGTGCAAGATCACCGGCGCGGACGCGATTGCGCAGTTCCAGCGTTTCGTCCCAGGCGACTATCAGGCGCTGAAGGCCGGCAAGCAGAAATACAGCCTGCTGCTGAACGATCAGGGCGGCATCATCGACGACCTGATGGCGGGCAAGCCGGACCACGATGGCCTGTATGTCGTCGTCAACGCCGGCAACAAGGACGAGGATTTCGCCTTCTGGCGCGCGAACCTGTCGGGGGACGCGACCCTGACCGTGCTCGAAGACCGCGCGCTGATCGCCATCCAGGGGCCCGAGGCGGCCGAGGTGATGATCGCCCACGAGCCGGTGCTGGCCGAGTTCGGCTTCATGGACTGTGCCCGGCTCATGCTGTTCGGGGTCGACTGCTACGTCTCGCGCTCGGGCTATACCGGTGAAGACGGCTACGAGATATCCGTGCCCGCCGCTGACGCGGAGCGGGTCTGGACCACGATCCTGGAGGACGCGCGGGTCAAGCCGATCGGCCTGGGGGCCCGCGACAGTCTCCGGCTGGAAGCCGGCCTGCCGCTGCATGGCCACGACATCGATCCGACGACCTCGCCGGTCGAGGGTTCCCTGACCTTCGCCCTGTCGAAATCCCGGAAAGAAGCCGCCGACTTCAACGGGGCCGATCGTATCCTGAAGGAACTCGCCGAAGGGCCGGCCCGGGTCCGCGTCGGCCTGAGTGTCAAGGAAGGCGCACCGGCCCGCGAGGGGGCGGAGATCGCCGATGCAAACGGACAGGTCATCGGCCGGATCACCTCGGGCGGGCCGTCGCCGACCCTCGGGCGTAACATCGCCATGGGCTATGTGCCACCGTCGCACGCCGCCCTGGGCACCGACCTGAAGGTCATCGTGCGCGGCAAGGCCGCCGCCGCCGAAGTCATCGACATGCCCTTCGTCGCCCAACGCTACTACCGCAAACCGAAAATCTGAGGGACCACCATGCATTTCACCAAGGATCACGAATGGGTCCGGCTGGACGGCGACATCGCCACCGTCGGCATCTCGAAACACGCCGCTGACCAGCTGGGCGATGTGGTGTTCGTCGAGACCCCCGAAGCCGGCAAGACCGTCGCCCAGAAGGACAGTTTCGCCGTCGTTGAAAGCGTCAAGGCCGCCTCGGACGTCTATGCGCCCGTGTCGGGCGAGGTGATCGAAGGCAATGCGGCACTGGCCTCTGCGCCCGAGACCGTCAACGCGGATCCCGAAGGGGAGGGATGGTTCGCAAAGATCCGCGTCTCCGACGCGTCGCAACTGGACGCCCTGATGGACCGCGCCGCCTACGACGCCTTCCTCGCCACCCTCTGATTTCCCTTTCACGCTCGGACTCCCCGCCATGCGTTACCTGCCCCTGACCCCCGACGACCGCACGGCGATGCTCGCCGCCATCGGCGTCACCTCCATCGACGACCTGTTCGTCGACGTGCCGCAGCCGGCGCAGCGCGACGGCTTCGTCGACCTGCCGCGCGTCATGGGGGAGCTGGAGGTCGAGCGGGCGATGAAGGCCCTCGCCGGCAAGAACACGGCGGCGGGGGATGTGCCCTTCTTCTGCGGGGCGGGGGCCTACCGCCACCATGTCCCGGCCACGGTGGATCACATCATCCAGCGGTCTGAGTTCCTGACCAGCTACACGCCCTATCAGCCCGAGATCGCCCAGGGGACGCTGCAGTATCTGTACGAGTTCCAGACCCAGGTGGCCAACCTGACCGGGATGGAGGTGGCCAATGCCTCCCTCTATGACGGCTCGACCGCCACGGCCGAGGGCGTGCTGATGGCGACGCGGGTGACGCGGCGAAACAAGGCGGTGTTCTCCGGCGGTGTGCATCCGCACTATGTCCGGGCCTCCGAGACGGTCGTGCACGCCGTCGGCGTCGAAACCGTCAGCCTGCCGGCCGCGATCGACGCCGAGGCCGCCGTCATCGACGCCATCGACAAGGACACGGCCTGCGTCGTCGTCCAGACCCCGAACGTGTTCGGCACCGCCACAGACGTGACGAAGATCGCCGAGGCCGCCAAGGCCGCCGGGGCCCTGCTGATCGTGGTGGTGACCGAGGCGGTGTCCATGGGCCTGCTGAAGTCGCCGGGCGAAATGGGAGCCGATATCGTCGCCGCCGAGGGCCAGTCGATCGGCAACGCGCTGAACTACGGCGGGCCCTATGTCGGTCTGTTCGCCTGCCGTCAGAGTTCTGATCCGCCAGATGCCGGGCCGGCTGTGCGGCGAGACGGTGGACGCGGACGGCGAGCGGGGCTTCGTCCTGACCTTGTCGACCCGCGAGCAGCATATCCGCCGCGACAAGGCGACCTCGAACATCTGCACCAACTCCGGCCTGTGCAGTCTGGCGTTCAGCATTCACATGAGCCTGCTGGGCGAGACCGGCTTGCGCAAACTGGCCCTGCTGAACCACGAGAAGGCGCTGGCGACCCGCGATGCGCTCGCCGCCATCCCCGGCGTCGAGATCCTGACGCCGCGCTTCTTCAATGAGTTCGCCATTCGCCTGCCCAAGCCTGCGGCGGATGTGGTGGATGCACTGGGAGCTCATCGCCTGCTGGCCGGCGTGCCCTACAGCCGCCTCGCCCCCGGCGTCGGTATGGACGATGTCCTGCTGGTCGCCGCCACCGAGACCACCCTGGATGCGGACATCCAGATCCTCGCCAAAGCCTTGACCAAGGTTCTGGGTTCGACCCAGTCGGAGTTCAACTGATGAGCACCATGAACACCGTCGGCCGCCCGACGGCCCCGACCGCTGTCGATCACGACTACAAGCACCCGACCCTGACCGGGGCGCGGGGCCTGTTGCAGGACGAGGCCCTGATCTTCGAGACCGACGGCTGGATGAAGACCGGCGTCGATCTGCCGGAACCGGCCGGCGACGCGTCGGATCTGGGCAGCCTGATCCGCCGCGACCCGATCGGCCTGCCAGGGCTCAGCGAACCCGAGGCGATGCGTCACTATGTGCGGCTGAGCCAGAAGAACCACGCCATCGATCTGGCCCTGTATCCGCTGGGGTCGTGCACGATGAAGCACAATCCGCGTTTGAACGAGAAGATGGCGCGCCTGCCGGGCTTCTCGGACATCCACCCGCTGCAGCCGGTTTCGACCGTGCAGGGCGCGCTGGAGCTGATGGACACCCTGGCCCACTGGCTGAAGACCCTGACCGGCATGCCGGCGGTCGCCCTGTCGCCCAAAGCCGGAGCGCATGGCGAGCTGTGCGGCCTGATGGCCATCCGCGCGGCGCACGAGGCCTCGGGCGAGCATGAGAAGCGCCGCAAGGTGCTGGTGCCGACCTCGGCCCACGGGACCAATCCGGCCACCGCGGCCTTCGTCGGCTATACGGTGGTCGAGGTCGCCCAGACGGACGACGGCCGTGTGGACGTGGCCGACCTCGCCTCCAAGCTGGGGCCGGATGTGGCCGCCATCATGGTGACCAACCCCAACACCTGCGGCCTGTTCGAGCGCGACATCCTCGAGATCAGCCGGCTGACGCATGAGACCGGGGCCTATTTCTACTGCGACGGGGCCAATTTCAACGCCATCGTCGGGCGGGTGCGGCCGGGCGACCTGGGCGTCGATGCGATGCACATCAACCTGCACAAGACCTTCTCGACCCCGCACGGCGGGGGCGGACCCGGCTCGGGTCCGGTGGTGCTGTCGGCGGCGCTCGCCCCCTTCGCTCCGGCCCCCTGGGTCGTCGCGGACGGCGAAGGATTCAAGCTGTTGGAGCGGGAAGAGGACGAGGCGGCCCAGGCCTTCGGCCGCATGTGCGCCTTCAACGGCCAGATGGGCATGTTCGTCCGGGCCCTCAGCTACATGATGAGCCACGGCTCGGACGGGCTGCGTCAGGTGGCCGAGGATGCGGTGCTGAACGCGAATTACATCAAGGCGCGGCTGTCCGACGTCATGTCGGCGGCCTTCCCGGACGGGCCCTGCATGCACGAGGCCCTGTTCGACGATGAGTGGCTGAAGGGCACGGAAATCACCACGCTCGACTTCGCCAAGGCGATGATCGACGAGGGCTTCCACCCGATGACCATGTATTTCCCGCTGGTCGTCCACGGGGCCATGCTGATCGAGCCGACCGAGACGGAATCCAAGGCCGAGCTGGACCGGTTCATCCACGCCCTGCGCCTGCTGGCCCAGGCGGCGAAGGCCGGCGAGGTCGAGCGGTTCAAGGGCGCGCCCTTCCACGCGCCGCTGCGTCGTCTCGACGAGACCCGGGCTGCCCGGTCGCCGAAGCTGCGCTGGACCGCCCCGGAAGGGGCGAACATGGCGGCGGAATAGGCCGCTTCACCGAAGGCTCCCGGCGTCGATCTCGCATCGGCGAAGCACAGCAAAGTGAACGCCGGTTGCTCACGGTTCGTGGGCGACCGGCGTATGCTTACTCTCGCGTTATCGGAACGAAACCCGGCGTTGGGAGGCGCTGTCGTTATGATGTCACGCGTACAAATGGGCATGGTCGCAGGGTTTTCCGCCACCGTTGCCGTCTCGCTTCTGGAAGCCGTCAATCTGTTCGCCGGCCCCTGGGTGGAGCCGTTCCCGCTGTTCATCGCGGCGCTGCTCGGGATGCCGGGCAATCTCATCGTGGGGTGGGTCGCTCACCTCTTCGCCGGGACAGTCCTGCTGGGCGGCCTCGCAGGGGCTCTCTGGAGCCGGTTGCCGGGCGCGACGCCCGAGACCCGGGGCATCCTGTTCGCCGTCGGGGCGTGGAGCGTGCTGATGGTCGGGGTGTTCCTGTTCGGAGACCCCAGGATGTTCCGCGGCACCGGCGGCTTCGGAATGGTCGGCTGGATGCTGCTCAGCCATGCCCTGTTCGGGATCGTGCTGGGCAATGTCCAGGCCCGGCTGCTGAAGCGCGAAAAGCGGGCCCTTCGCGATCTGTCCGGGACGCAACCGGCGCACTGAGTGCGCCGGCGGTCTTTTCGGAAGGCCTCTAGTTCAGGCGGGTCGAAATCTGGCTGATGGCGTCATCCAGCAGGGGGTCGGTCTTCTGGCTGGCCAGGCGGCCGGCCAGAACGGTCTCGGCGGCGCGGGACGCGATGTCCGCGGCGGCCGCCTTGACCTCAGCTGAGGCCTGGGCTTCGGCCGAGGCAATGCGGCGTTCGGCCAGGGCCTGACGGCGGACCAGGGTCTCTTCCAGACGGACCCTGGCCTCGGCCTCCATGATGCGGGCGTCGGCTTCGGCGGCGGCCAGCATCTGGCGAGCCTGGGCCTCGGCCTCGGCCTTTTCCTGCCGGATCTGGGCCAGCAAAGCTTCGGCCTCCGTGCGCAGCCGGGTGGCCTCATCCAGTTCGGACTGGATCTTGGCGGACTTGGCGTCCAGCTGGCCAGCGACCAGTTTGGGCACGCCGGCAACAACCAGGATGGCGAAGAAGATGAACAGGCCGGCGGCGACCCAGAGCTCGGGGTTGTCGAAGGCGTAGAGGTGCGAGTTGAAGAATTCCATCAGGCAGCGCCTCCAGTACGGACCGCGGCGACGGCGGCGTCGGCTTCCGCCGGGGTCAGGTCGAGGCCGGTCAGACGTTCGACAATGGCGCGCGTCGTGTCGGCAGCAATCAGCCCGACATTCGTCATGGCCGCGTCGCGCGTGCGGCCGATGGCGACCTCGGCCTCGGCAATGCGGGCGTTGACCGAGGCTTCCTCCTCGGCGGCGCGGCGGTTGGTCTCGTCCACGATCCGGGCCTTGGCGGCAACGGAAGCGGCGCGGGACTCAGCCCGGGCCTTCTCAACCTCGGCCTTGGCAGCGGCGGCCTGGGCGGCGGCCTCGGCCTGAACCGACCGTGCAGTGGCAATGGCGGTGGAGATGGCGCTCTCGCGTTCGTCCATCACACGGCGGATTCGAGGCGCGAAGACCCTGGAAATCAGGAGGTAGAGGACGAAGAACAGGACCAGCAGATAGACGATCTGTCCGACCCACACCGTCGTGTCGAACTGGGGCAGGCCGCCCGACGCGGCTTCGCCATGGCCTGCGGCCGTGGTCGTGGCGTGGGTTTCGCCAGGAATGTCGGTGGGTAGGGGAGCGACCATGGTGTCCGTCTGCGAGAGATCAGCAAAGAGGCGACGCCCCCGTTTCCGGGAACGTCGCCGCTGTGACGCCTGAAAGTTCTAGGCGTTGAGGATCAGGATGCCCAGCACGAACGCCAGGATGCCGAGGGCTTCGGCCAGAGCCGCGCCCACGAACAGGTTACCGACCTGCGAGCCGGCGGCCGACGGGTTGCGCAGGGCACCGTTGAGGAAGTTGGCGAAGATGTTGCCCACGCCGATGGCGGAGCCGATCATGCCGAGGGTGGCAAGGCCTGCACCGATGTACTTGGCGGCTTCAGCTTCCATGATTGTATTCCTGTATTTCTGAGGGGTTCAGGGTTGGGGTGAAAGGACTGGGTGCGGCCTTAGTGGCCATGGCCCAGGTTGACCACATCATTGAGATAGATGGCGGCCAGAACGGCGAACACGAAGGCCTGCAGGAAGGCCACGAGAAACTCCAGGGCGGTCAGGGCGACGACCATTGTCATCGACAGGGCCGCGATCGGCAGGGCGAACAGGCCCAGCCCTTCACCGGCAAGGGCCATGGCCCCCAGGCTGACGACGAAACCGGCGAAGATCTTCAGCGCCACGTGACCGCCCAGCATATTGCCGAACAGACGCAGGGCCAGGGTCACCGGCCGCAGCAGGAAGGACAGGAACTCGATCGCGCCAACCACCGGTCGGAGGACCAGCGGCGCACTGGACGGCCAGAAGAGCAGGAAGAAGCCCAGGCCGTGCTTGCCGATGCCCAGGCCGATCACCAGCAGGATGGTCAGCAGGGCGAAGGTGCCCGTGACCGCCAGTTGCGAGGTCGCGGTGAAGGACAGGAACATGCCCAGAAGGTTCATGCCCAGGATCAGGCAGAACAGGGTGAAGACGAAGGGGAAGTATTTCCGCCCCTCATGGCCGATGATGGAATTGGTGACGCCGTCGATCAGGCCGAACATCTGTTCGCCGGTCGACTGCAACCGACCCGGGACGACCTTGGCCCCCGCCGTCACGACCTGAAGAAACAGCACGACCGCGGCAAAGGCGATGGTCATCGCCAGATGCGAGTTGGTGAACGCAAGCTGCTGGGTGCCGATGAACGGCAGGGTCACTTCCCCGAACTCGACGAGCGGGACGACCTGGAACTGTTTGATCGGATCAGCCATGCGTCAGTCTTCTTCGTCCTCGTCGAAAGGAACCGACTTCGGCTCCTCTCCGCTTGCCTTCGCCATGGCCATCACGCGCTGTGCGGTCCGCCAGGCCATCCAAATCGAAACCGCGAAGCCCAGAAGGACCCCGCCGATCAAACCCCACGGATTGGTCTGGAAAAACCAGTCCACTCCGGCGCCCAGCGCCAGACCCACGAAGACGCCACCAAGCAGGTCGGCGATGATCCGCCACGCCTGACTGGCGGCCGCCTGTCCCGCCGCCTCGTGAGAAATCTCGCGGACGGTGCGCGCCTCCAGAGCGGATGCGCTTTCGGTGAGGCGTTTGATCGCCTCTTCGCGCGATTCCGGGGGCAGGGACATGGGCTTTTTTGCGCTCAAGCCCCTCCCGGCCACGCATGGATTTGCGGGCCCCGACAGGGGTCTGAATTCGGCGCGGAACCTATAGGCGGGGCGGCGGAAGGTCAAGGCGGGCTCCGTCCGGGTTAAGGTGTTGAATTGTCGCGGATCTGGGATGGGGCGAGCCCTCCTGCCGGGTCGCAGGGCCTCCTCGCGCCGGACCAGGTGCGGTCGTGCGGCATCGCTCCCTGGCCTTTGCGGCCGGGAGAGTCGGGGAAGCGTCGGAGCCGTCGGCGATCTCGCCCGGGACCGTGACGGACACCGTCGCCGGTGGCCGTCTGTTGTAGAGTTTCGGCGTGGTCGCCTCGGCTCCGCCCGACCGGTTTTCGCAAGCGCTCGGGGGTAGGACGTCTTGTGTCGGGAACGCCGGGGCCGTTTCCCCGGCGTCTCGGTGCTGCCCGATTGGTCCTCTTTCCGACTCTCAGCCTGCGACAGGCGACGGTGCCCAGAGCACCGCCGGACCCGGAGGTTTCGCCCCCGGCAACCCTGCGATCGGCCCCGCCGCGCGTCCGGGTCCTGGGCCCAGGACACCTTCCCCGTGCGACGGGACACCAGAAGGATACGCGCGGTTCCGGGGCATGTATGGCCGGCGGGGGCTTAATCCGGGACCGGTGTTGATCCGATGGGGGAATTCGGCGCCTGCGTTGAACGCAGAAGCCTCTCCCCATGGGAGAGGGAGCAGGGCTACCCCCGGAACAGCAGGGAGCCGTCGCCGTAGGAGTAGAAGCGGTAGCCGGTCGCGACGGCGTGGGCATAGGCGGCGCGCATGGTGTCGAGGCCGGCGAAGGCCGAGACCAGCATGAACAGGGTCGATTTCGGCAGGTGGAAATTGGTCATCAGCACATCGGCGGCGCGGAAGGCGTAGCCGGGGGTGATGAAGATGGCCGTGTCGCCGTGGAAGGGCTGGATGACGCCTTCGGGCGTCGTGGCCGATTCCAGCAGCCGCAAGGATGTGGTGCCGACGCAGACGATGCGGCCGCCCGCCGCGCGGACCGCGTTGAGCGCGGCGGCGGTTTCGGCGGAGACCTCGCCCCATTCGCTGTGCATCTTATGATCGGCGGTGTCGTCCGCCTTGACCGGCAGGAAGGTCCCGGCCCCGACGTGCAGGGTCACGGCGTGGGTGGTGACACCCCTTGCGCGGATGGCCTCCAGCAGGGCCGGGGTGAAATGCAGGCCCGCCGTGGGGGCCGCCACCGAGCCGTCATGCTCGGCGAAGACGGTCTGATAGTCCGTGCGGTCCCGGTCGTCCTCGGGCCGCTTCGCCGCGATATAGGGGGGCAGGGGCATCACGCCGACGGCTGCGATGGCCGCGTCCAGCGCCGCACCCGCGACGTCAAACGCCAGGGTGATCAGGCCGTCGTCGGACTTGGCCTGGACCGTCGCCGCCAGCGTGTCGAAGACGATCCGGTCCCCGGCCTTGATCCGCTTGCCCGGCTTCATGAACGCGGACCAGACACCGGGGGCGTCGCGGTGGTGCAGGGTGGCCTCGACGGCGACGGTCAGCGTCTGGCCGTCCCCGGCGACCCGTTCGCGGACCCCGGACAGCCGGGCGGGGATCACCCGGGTGTCGTTGAACACCAGGGCGTCGCCGGGCTGCAGGAAGCCAGGCAGGTCGGCGATCGTGTGATCGGCGAGTGCGTCGCCCCGGACCACCAGCAGGCGGGCCGACTCACGCGGTTGGGCCGGGCGCAGGGCAATGCGGTCCTCGGGGAGGTCGAAGTCGAAATCAGCGGTCTTCATGAGGCGTGGCAAAGGCCACGCCGGCCGCCGGGGGTCAAGCGACACCCGATTCACGATCAGGCCCGGGCGTAGGTAGAATTCCTCAGTCAGCGGCCGATTAACGCGACGTTCAAGACCGCAGGCGCACCGGTGTTCCATGAGCGACGTGTCCGTCATGGCAAGGCACCCGTTCGCCGCAGCATGGAACTGCCTGAGGCGACCGGTCTGGCTGTACAACCCGCAGACGGGGCATCAGGCCTATGCCAACCCGGCCGCGCTTTCGCTGTGGGATGCCGACAATCTCGACGAGTTTCTGGCACGGGACTTCAGGGCACGATCACCGGCCGTCAAGGCACGGCTGCGCAGACTGGTCGACCTGACGGCCGATGGCGGGATGGTCAGCGAGCGCTGGACGGTCTTTCCAAACGGCGAGCCGATCACCATTCAGGCGACCATCTCCGCCTTCCCGACAGATGAGTGGCTTCTGCTGCTGTTCGAAGCGGCGCCTGAAGAGGTTCAGGCCGACGAGCGGCGCTCGGTCGAAGCCTTGCGGCATGCCGCGGCCCTGATCGGCCTTTTTGACACCGGTGGCGCGCCGCTGTTCACAAACCCGGCCGCCTACAGGGTCTATGGCGGGGACAGCGGGTGTTTCACGGCGCGGTTTGCCGACACGGCGCAGGGCGTGGCCTTGCTGGCCGCCGCCCGAAGCGCGTCCGTGGATGGCATGTACGCCGTGATCACCCCCGCCGGACCCCGATGGCATCATATGGATGCGCGGCCGGTGCTGGATCCCGTCACCGGCCTGCCGTGCATCCTGCTGAACGAGCAGGACGTCACGGCCCAGATCGAGGCCGAACTGGCCCGCAGCGCGGCCGAGCAGAAGGCGCAGATCGCCGACGCCCGGCAACGATTCCTGACCGAAATGTCGCATGAACTGCGCACGCCCCTGAACGCCGTGATCGGCTTCTCCGGCCTGCTGGCCGATGCCGGGCTGGCAGGGACGGCCGGGGATCAGGCGCAGCGCATCCACAGCGCGGGCCTTGGCCTGCTGCAGGTTGTCGACCGGATGATCGCCGAGCCTGCGGATGCCGCGCTCCCCCAGGTCCCGGAGCCAGCGGGGCCCCGGACCCGGGACGTCGGGTGCAGGGCCGAAGATCTTGCCACGACGCCGGAGCGGGCTCTGCGCGCCCTCTATGTCGATGACAACGAGAATAACCGCACCCTGGTCCGGGCCATGCTGGCGACCATGGGTTTCGTCTGTGAGACGGCCAACGACGGCCACACCGGGGTCGAGGCTGCGGCCCGGGGGGACTGGGACGTGATCCTGATGGACATCCAGATGCCCGGTCTGAACGGTGTGGCGGCGGCCCGGCAGATCCGCGCCCTCCCGGGCCCGGTGGCGGGGACCCCCATCATTGCCCTGACGGCCAACACCCTGGCCGCCCAGATCCAGACCTATGTCGAGGCCGGAATGGACGACTGCGTGGCCAAGCCCGTCAATATGATGGAACTGCTGACCAAGACCTCGCACTGGGCCCGCAGCGGCTGGCGCCAGGCGGTGATGGCCGACGGTGTTTCCGCGACAGGCTGACGGCACCCGGTCGGCCGACCGGTTTCGGACAGGGGGCCTCGAAGTTGACCGGCCCTGCGAACCGAACCGCGCCCGGGACATTCAGACGCCATGCGTATTTCTGATCTCCTGCCCTCCGTTCTCATCGGTGCCGTCGCCAGCGCCCGGTCCATGACCCCCATGGCGGCGCTGGCGGGGGCGCATCTGGCGCATCGCCGGACACCCGGCCGGCTGTGGCTGCTGGGCAAGCCCCTGTTCACCGCCGGCGCCCTGGCGATGGGGGCGGGGGAACTGTACGGCGACAAGATGAAGTCGGCTCCGGACCGGACGGTCTTCCTGGGTCTGCTGGCGCGGGTGATGAGCGCCGGGATCGCCGGGGCGGCGCTGGCTCCCCGGGGGCGGGAACGCGCCGGGGCGGCGGTGGCGGTCGGGACGGCGGTGCCGATGGCCTATCTGACCCTGTCGGCGCGAAAGCGGGCCATGGCGGAGATCGGCCAGACCCGCAGCGGCCTGATCGAGGATGCCCTGATCGTGGCGGCCGGGGTGGCAGTCGTCTGGTGGGGCGTGGCTCGGGACCGCTGATCCGCCCCTTGCGTTGACCCCGGGGCGCTGAGGCGGCAAACCCGCGCCCATGCTGCAGAACCTCGAAGCCCTCGCCCGTGACGCCCGCTCCTGGCCGTTCGAACAGGCCCGCGCCCTGCTGGACCATGTGCTGAAGAAGCGGCTGTCCGACGCCGAGCGGACGGCGGCCAAGCTGCTGATCGATGCGGGCAAGGCCGATGAGGCGCTGGCGACCTTCGAGGCGCTGCAGCGGCCCGTGGTGCTGGAGACCGGCTACGGCCCGTCGGGCCTGCCGCATATGGGGACCTTCGGCGAGGTGGCGCGGACGACGATGGTGCGGAACGCCTTTCGCGCCCTGACCGGGGATCACTGGCCGACGCGGCTGATCGCGTTTTCGGACGATATGGACGGGCTCCGGAAGGTCCCCGAGGGCGTGCCGAACCCGGAGATGCTGCGCGAGGACCTGCATCTGTCGCTGACCCGGGTGCGCGATCCGTTCGGCACGCACGACAGTTTCGGGGCGCACAACAACGCGCGGCTGCGGGCGTTTCTGGACGGGTTCGGGTTCGACTATGAATTCATGAGCTCGACCGAGACCTACAGGAGCGGCCGGTTCGACACGGTTCTGCTGACCCTGCTGGAGCGGTTCGACGCGGTGCAGGCGATTATGCTGCCAACGCTGGGGCCGGAACGGCGCGAGACCTACTCGCCCTTCCTGCCGGTCAGCCCGATCACCGGCCACGTGCTGCAGGTGCCGACGCTGGAGCGGGATGTGGCGAAGGGCACGATCGTGTTCGACGATCCGGCCGGCGGGCGCACCGAGCTGCCGGTCACGGGCGGTCACGTGAAGCTGCAGTGGAAGCCGGACTGGGCCATGCGCTGGACGGCGCTGGACGTCGACTACGAGATGTCCGGCAAGGACCTGATCGAGAGCGTGCGCGAGAGCTCCAAGGTGTGCCGGGCGCTGGGCGGGGTGCCGCCGGAGGGGTTCAACTACGAGCTCTTCCTCGATGTGGAAGGCAAGAAGATCTCCAAGTCCAAGGGCAATGGGCTGACGATGGAGCAGTGGCTGCGCTACGGCACGCCCGAGAGCCTGAGCTGGTACATGTTCCAGTCGCCGAAGTCGGCCAAGAGCCTGCATTTCAACGTCATCCCCCGGGCGATCGACGATTATCTGGGGGCCATCGACCTGTACCGGACGCAGGAACCGGCCAAGCGGATCGACAATGCCGTCTGGTCGATCCACGCCGGCGCGCCGCCCGAGGTGGCCAGCCCGGTGTCGTTCGCCCTGCTGCTGAACCTCGTCGGCGTGGCCAATGCCTCGACCAAGGCCCAGCTGTGGGCCTATTTCGCCAAATATCTGCCCGAGGCGACGGCGGAGAGCGAGCCGGTGCTGGACGGGCTGATGGACCGGGCGCTGAACTACTACGAGGACTTCGTGAAGCCGACGAAGTCCTACCGGTTGCCGGACGCCCGGGAGACGGCGGCGCTGCTGGATCTGGCCGGGCGTCTGAAGGCCCTGCCCGCGGATACGACCGACGGCGAACTGATCCAGGGCGAGGTCTATGCGGTGGGCAAGGACCACGGCTTCGAGCCGCTGCGCGGCTGGTTTGGAGCGCTCTATGAGGTGCTGCTGGGAGCCTCACAGGGCCCGCGCTTCGGCTCGTTCGCGGCGATCTATGGGCTCACGCAGACGATCAAGCTGATCGAGGCGGGGGCCCGGGGCGAGCTGGCGGGGTAGAATCCTCCCCCATCGGGGGAGGGGGACCGCGAAGCGGTGGAGGGGGCCAGCCCCGGACACCCCACCTGCGGTGAGCCCCCTCCGTCACAGCGCGAAGGCGCGCTGTGCCACCTCCCCCGATGGGGGAGGATTGGATGAACCGAAAATAACGGTGAAGCTCCGGGAGCCTTCATGTGGCGTGGCGCATTGTGCCTGCATCGACCAACCTCGATGTATTGGAGAGCCCATGTCGAAAATCATGAACACGTCCCTGGCCACGGCCGCTGCCCTGGCCGCCCTGATGACCGCGGCCCCGATGGCCCATGCCCAGCAGTCCAACGGCATCACCAGCTGCGACGCCCCCGGTGGCCGTCAGCAGGCCGGTGCGGTCATCGGCGGCGTCCTGGGTGCCCTCGCGGGCAGCCGGATCTCCAGCAATGAGCGGACCCTCGGGGCTGTCGCCGGTGCCGGTGCGGGTGCCGCTGCCGGATCCTATATCGGCTGCAACCAGCAGCGGGCCCGGGCCGATGGCCAGGCCAGCTCCAGCGGGGCCCAGTACCGCGCGTCGTCCAACCTGCGGATCCGCAGTGGCCCGGGCACCAGCTATCGCCAGAGCGGCAGTCTGTCGGCCGGCCAGCCCTTCACCGCGATCGGCTCACAGGGCGAATGGGTCCAGATCGCCGGCGGCGGCTGGGTCAGCGCCCACTACGTCCAGCCGTACTAGAGCGCTGTCGCTCGCTGCGCGGCAGCTCGCTGCCTGAGCGCGGTCGGGCACGTTCTGCACAAGGAGGGCCGTCCCGCAAGGGGCGGCCCTTTGTCGTGGCACTTACTGGCTGACCCAGAGGATGCGCGCCATCCAGTCGATGTCGCGCCGGGCCAGGACGCGGTCCTCATAGGCGGGGTTGACCGAGGCGAGGGTGACGGAGCGCGCGCTCAGGGTGGCGATCTCCTTGGCGACGGTCTCGCCGGTGGTGGTGCGGACCACGACCCGGTCGCCCTTGCGGACCTCCGTCTGATCCCGATCGACGATGACCCGGTCGCCCGGGCGGTACAGCGGGGTCATGGAGTCGCCCGAGATGCGCAGGCTGAACAGGCGCGGGCCCGCCGTCGGCAGTTCGGTCTGTTCCCAGCCTTCGCCGGTCGGCAGGCCGGCGTCGTCGAAGAAGCCGGTCTCACCCGCCTCGGCCAGTCCCAGCAGGGGCAGGACATTGGGGACAGGGGCTTCGCCGGCGAGGGTGGCGAACTCGCCCAGCGACGCTCCGGTGACCGCGAGGACGCGGTTCAGGCTTTCGGTCGAGGGCCAGCGGGGGCGACCCGGCTGGCCGGGGCCGAAACGTTTCGAGAGGTTGAAAGCGGTCGCGTCCAGCCCGGCGCGCCGGGCGAGTCCGGAGGGCGACAGCCCCTCGCGCGCCGCGAGGGCGTCGAGGGCGGTCCAGATCTGGGCGTGGGAGAGGGGCACAGGCGATCACCGAATTGTTCGGTATCAGGATATCGAGGACAATCGTCCTATTCCAGCCCCGCCGCGCGCCGTTCCTGCCATGCCCAGAACGACCCGATACCGATGCACACAAGAATACCATAGCTGGCCAGATTGAGGACGGCGTAGAAAGCCCAGATGGTAGGGCGCAGGTCAAATAGTATGACGAAATGACTCATCAGTGCGATGAGTTGAAGGGAGGCAGCCCAAATCGGCCAGCTCCGACTATACTTCCAAGCGATCCCTCCGAACACCATCAACATGATGAAATCGAGCGCAAACAGCCCGGGTTGAAAGTGGCTGTGCATACCGGCGCTGTCCTGAATGAGCATGGCCGCCAGCCATCCAAGCAGGTAGGCCCCCATGCCGATTCGTTCGGGTTCATCGCCCTTTGCGAAGGCGAGGATGCCCGCAAGCACCACCGGCAGCAGGAACAACTGCGAGTAGAGTGACGTCAACATGAAATCGCCTCCGCGCAAACTCACGCGGAGGCGATCATGCTTCGAGTTTGGTTAAGCGAAAACGGACGTCTTCGACATTAACGCGATTTCATTCAACCTAGGCGACCCGCGAGTTCGGAACCGAACGCAGCTGCTGCTTGACACCACCACCGGTATCAAACTCTTCGTTGAAGTCATCCGGCTTGTCCAGCGCACCAACAGCGTAGGTACCCCAGCCCATGCGGCGGTGGTCTTTTTGCATTTGACTGTGGCTGGCGACGATGGCTTCGCGGGCGGCCGAGAGGGCGGCGATCGCTTCCATCGCCTTGGTCTGGGACGCCGAGCCGGCGACGTGGGACACCTTGAGAAGGGTGCGGGCCCCGATCATCGACTGCACGAGGGTGGTGGCGGCGGTGATCGCATCATCGATCGCGCGCTCGGTGGCATAGAGATCGCCTGCAACGCTGGCGACAACTTCAGTCCGGTCCATGTTTAGCCCCTTCCAAAAGCAACTGTGAGAAACGAAAGGTTAACACGATCCAGGGCTGTACGGTAGCGCTTTGTTAACCTTTCATCATGGCGGCGGGCGCGACACCGCCGCCGATTGGAATGTCATCCTCGGGCTTGTCCAGCGGGCCTATGGCCAGGTCGTCCAGCCCCAGCCGGCGGGCGAGGGCGGCCAGGGTGGTGTGGGTTTCAACCAGATGTGATCGGGCGGCGGCCAGGGCCCCGATCGCCGCGGCGGTCCCGTCGAAGGCCCGGCCACCGACCGTAGCGGACAGCCGGGCGCGGGCGCGGGCGGCCGGCAGCAGGACCGCCAGCCGGGCGGTTTCGGCCAGGGCCGTGTCGATCGCCGCCTCGGCGGCATGAAGGCGCAGGGACAGGGCGACCCCGACGGCGTGTCTGCTCATGATCCATCTCCGGTGGCGGAATGCCACATCGGAATGCAATCACAGGATATCTAGTCCGACAAGCCCCGGTTGTCATCCAGCGAGAAATGCGCGGTCAGGCTGGCGATCGGCTGGTCCGGATCCTCCTGCCAGGCTTCGGCCAGGACATGGGCGACGCGGCGGCCGGCGCGGGAGATCCGGGCACGGGCATACACATCCAGCGGCTTGCCGGAGCGCAGATAGGCCGTGGTGACCGTGATCGGCCGGGGCAGATGCAGCCGGGGCCAGACCCGCGCCACCTGGGCGATGGCGGTCAGCTCCATCAGGGCGGCGGTCGATCCTCCATGCAGGGCCGGGAGCATGGGATTGCCGATCAGATGGTCGGCGAACGGCATGATGACGGTCAGGACATCGCCGTCCGCCTCGGTCCGCAAGCCCAGGAACCGGGCATAGGGAATGGTGTCCAGCAGGGCGGTCATGCGACGTCTCCCCGGGGCTTCAGATTGGCCCCCGCGCCACGACCCCCGTCGGAACTGATCACATAGGTGGCCTGGGAGGCCGCCACGGGATCGGCCGGATCATCCTCGAAGGCCCAGGCCCGCACGAAGCCGATGGTGCGGGTGACCCGGTAGCAGCGCGCCTCGCTGAGCAGATCGACCCGGGGCCGGGCCGGCCGCATGTAGTCGACCCTCAGGTCGAGGGTGGCGATGGGTTCATAGCGCCCCAGTTTCGTCCAGACCGCCAGACCGCCGACGTGGTCCAGCATGGCCGTCACCAGACCGCCGGCGAAGACGCCGCTGTCCGGATCTCCGACCAGATCCTCGCGCCAGGGCGTGCGCAACCGGATGCGGTCGCCCTCGACGCCTTCATAGACAAAGCCCAGGGCATGGGTGTGGGCGGGGCCGGAGGCGAGCTGGGGCATCAGGCTGGTCAGGAACGTATCGCTCATGAGATCGTCCTTATCGGGCGCGTTCCGGCGCGCAAGTCGCAAACCATGCCCATATCCTCCTCATGATCCGCCCCGAAGACCTGCTGAGGCCCACCCCCGCGGGCCTGTACTGCCCGCCGGGCGACTTCTACGTCGATCCGGTCCGGCCTGTGGATCGTGCGGTGATCACCCACGGCCACGCCGACCACGCCCGCGCAGGTCACGGCGCGGTGCTGGCCACCCGCCAGACCCTCGCCATCATGGCCGAACGCTATGGCGAGGCCTTCACGGTCCTGCGCCAGCCGGTCGACTACGGCGAGACGGCCTCCCACAACGGCGTGGAGATCCGGCTGGTCCCCGCCGGCCATGTGCTGGGTTCGGCCCAGGCGGTGATCACCTGGCAGGGCCTGACCATGGTGGTGTCGGGCGACTACAAGCGCCGGCGCGATCCGACCTGCACGCCGTTCGAGCCAGTGCCGTGCCATGTCTTCATCTCGGAGGCGACCTTCGGCCTGCCGGTCTTCACCCATCCACCGGATGCCGAGGAGGTGGGCCGGCTGGTCCAGTCGCTGGGCCAGTTCCCCGACCGGGCCCATCTGGTCGGGGCCTATGCCCTGGGCAAGGCCCAGCGGGTGATCCGGCTGCTGCGCGAGGCGGGGTGGGAGCGGCCCATCTATGTCCATGGCGCGCTGGAGCGGCTGAACCGCTTGTATGAGCGCGAAGGCGTCGATCTGGGGGCCATCCTGCCGGCCACCGGACTGAAGAAGGATGCGCTGGGTGGCGATGTGGCCATCGCCCCGCCCTCCGCCATTCAGGACCGCTGGGCGCGGCGCTTTGCCGATCCGGTCACGGCCTTCGCCTCGGGCTGGATGCTGGTCAAGGCGCGGGCGCGCCAGCGCGGGGTGGAGCTGCCGCTGGTGATCTCGGACCATGCCGACTGGCCCGAGCTGATCCAGACCTTCGAGGAGGTTCGTCCCGACGAGGTCTGGATCACCCACGGCCGCGAGGAAGGTCTGCTGCGCTGGGCCGAGATCAATGGCGTCAAGGCGCGGGCGCTGCGGCTGGTGGGGTATGAGGACGAGGATGAAGAGGTCGGCGGGGAGGCACCGGCTGAGCCCTCCGCTCAGCCGGTCTGAGCCCGGCGGTCGCTCGCGCGCGGAGCCGGCAGGGGCGGCGACGGTCTGAGCCGCAACCACAGCTCGGCCGCCACGAGATTGGGGACCCAGCAAAGGAAGGAGATGACCCGGTACGCCGGCGGAAAGGGCAGGTCCAGGATCATGACGAGGGGCAGATAAATCCGCAGGGTGACAGCCGCGAGCGTCAGGGCCCAGGACCGGATCATCCAGCGACGATGGTCGGCGAACCGGCCCCGTATGGCCGCCCCCAGGCCCAACAGGGTGAAGGCGATCCAGAGGCTCCCGAGACTGCCGAAGCCCGCCGTGGCGATCGGCCCTGCGGATGAGCCGAGCGCGAGGATCAGACCGGCCGCACCGCCGACAAGGCAGCCGAGGACATAGACCCGTCCGACCCAGCGATGCGGCGGACCTGCGCCTCGCCTCAGCGCCGGAATGAACTGAAGCAGGCCCGGCACGAGGGCGGTCAGGGCACCGGCAACATGCACAGGCAGCCACACCACCCCGAACCCGTTGCCGAGGGCCTCGGCGGGGCTTTGCGGCGGATCGAGCAGATAGCGCGCCGACCAGGCGGCAACGGCAAGACACAGGATCGCCAGAACGGTCCAGGCGGTGCGGGTGAGCCACGACGGGCGTGGGGTCGGGGGCAGGGTCTCTGTGGCGGTCATGGAGCGGTCTCCCGGTGTGGTTTCGCTGAACGCCATTGCGGGTGCGGTCCCTGCTCGCTAGGCCCGGCTTCGCGAGTGGTGCAGGGGCTGCGTGAACGGGGCGGGGATGAACCGGGAGACCGAAGACGGGGGCCGGGCGAGGGTGCGGCGATGGGCCGTCGATCTCGCCATCCTGGTCGCCATCGGCCTGTTGATGGGGTTCCTCGGCCCGTTCGAGTCGGCCCATCTGCCGGCCGGGCCGCGCTATCTCTACTGGATGATCTGTATGGTCGGCGGCGGCGTGATCGGCGTGGCCGCAGACGAGTTTCCGGGGCGTCGGCCGGCCGGGTTGTGGACGCGGGCTTTCGCGGTTTCCCTGCTGACGACGCCACTGGTGACCCTCCTGGTCCTGACAACCCAGCACGGCCTGTTCGGCGGCCCGTTCGGCTGGTCCGGTTACCGGATGCTGCTCTGGCAGGTGTTCCCCATCCTTCTGGCGGTGATGGCGGTCCGGGCCCTCGTGTGGCGCAGCCCGCCGGCGCGGATCGAGACGCGCACGGTCATCGCACCGCCCTTGCCCGAGGCCGAGGCGACGTTTCGCCGGCGGCTTTCAGCCAAGCGTCGCGGAGCACGGCTGATCGCGCTTGAAGCGCACGATCACTATGTGAAGGTCCACACCGATGCAGGGGTGGAGTTGATCGCCCTGCGGTTCGCCGACGCCCTGCAGGACCTGTCCCGCGCCCATGGGTGGCGCGTCCACCGGTCATGGTGGGTTGCAGCCGACGCGGTGGAGGCGGTGCGCTGGCGAAGGGGGGCCGGCGAGGTCCATCTGATCGGCGGACTAAAGGTTCCCACCAGCCGGACCCATGGACCGGTGCTGAAACAGGCGGGGTGGTTCTAGCGGCGGCTCCTCGGTGCCGGGGCGATGGAACGCCCAGAACACTGGCCGGATAGGGGGCGGGGGAACCCGTCCAGAACTGCGGGGTCGGACGGGACGCTGCCGGTATCCTCTGCGCCGCCGGACAGGCAAGGTCTCGTCGCACGGCCGGGATGATCGTAGAGGTCTGGCCTGGTCGTTGACGGAGGCAGGTATGAAGATGTGGAACCCCGGCCGGCGGGACCTCCTCGGTCTGGCTATGGCCGCAGGCACCGTGCCGTCCCTCGCTACAGCGCGTTCGGTCCCGGTGGAGGTCGTCCCGATCTGGCCGGGCGAGGCTCCGGGCGGCGAGGACGTCCGCGTCACCGAGGAGGTCATCCTGCGCACGCCCGGTGGGGACCCGACCGATACCGCCTTCCTGCACGTGACCCGCCCGTGGCTGATGATGCGCAGGCCGGCCGTCAGCAATGGAGGGGCGGTTCTGATCATCCCCGGCGGCGGGTTCCGCCGTGTCGCCGTCAGCCGGTCGGGCGGCGCGATCGACCAGTGGCTGGCGAGCCTGGGCTTTACGGCCTTCGTGATGAACTACCGCCTTCCCGGGGACGGCTGGGCCGCCGGACCCGATGCACCGCTTCAGGACGCGCAGCGGGCGATCCGGCTGATCCGCGCCCGGGCGGCAGAGCTCCGGATCGATCCGGAGCGGGTCACGGTGCTGGGCTTTTCGGCGGGTGGCTATGTCGCGGCCCGCCTCGGGACCCGCTTTGACCACGACAGCTATGCGCCGGTCGACGACGCCGACACCCTGTCCACCCGGCCTTCGGCGACCGGCCTGTTCTTTCCTGTGGTGACCATGACCGCGCCCCACGCCCATGGCGGATCGCTCGCGGAGCTGCTGGGTGCCGAGCCTTCGGACGAGGCCCGCCGCGCGGCCTCGGCCGAGCACCATGTGCCCCCCGGAACCCCGCCGACCTTCCTGGCCGCGGCGGCTGATGATCCGGTCGTCCCCGTCGAGAACAGCCTTCTGATGTGGTCGGCCCTGCGGGCGCAGAAGATCCCCACCGAAATGCATCTGTTCGAGGTCGGCGGGCACAGTCTTGGCGGCTTCAATCCGCTCGATCCGGAGGCGATCTGGCCGGCGTTGCTCATGGCGTTCCTGAAACGTCATCAGATGCTGCCGAACGCCTGACCCTTCGCCGCACGCCTGATCGCCGGACCGCGCTTGTCTGATCCGGAGTTACCGAAGGTCGAGTCCGAACCTCCCCGCAAAGGGGGGGCTACAGCAGGCGGTTGTCTGACAGGTCCATGGCCACGGCGTGGAGGCGTTCACGCGACAGATCGCCGATCAGCACGAAGGACTGGCCGCCGATCTCCCAGAAGGCCAGGGTCTCGCCGTCGCGCCGGACGACCACGGGCTGGACCACCCCGTCGCCCTCGGTCCGGGACGAGAACAGGGACAGTTCGCCGGCCGCGCCCGCATCGATCAGCAACTGGGCACTGGGCCCGTCATCGGACGGAAAGACCTGGACGTCGACCAGCCGCCAGTCAGGCGGCAGCACGGGCAGGCGGATCCGGATCGCGGTGCGGATGTCACCGGGGGCCATCCAGGGGGTGGCCGGCAGGGACGACATCGAGACGCGGACCAGACTGGCCTCATAGGACTGGACCGCGTCGTCGAGATAGGCGGGGTCGCCGCCGCGCAGCACGAACGGAGGAGTGCTTGTGAGGCCCAGAACCGCCGCGGTCGCCACAACGGCGGCGACGGCGGCGAACCGTCTCCATGGCACCTGCCGGGTCGCCAGTGGCTGTCGGACCAGTGCGGTCAGGGCGGGGGAGGGGACGGGGCGGCGACCGGCCAGCGCCAGACGCAGTGCCGTGCGGTCCCGAAGATCGCGCATGACGCGGGCGGCCTCAGCCGGTCGTTCGGCCAGCCAGGCCTCGATTTCCAGCCGGCGGTGATCGTCGATCTGGTCATCAACGAGGGCCAGCAGATCCTGTTCCTCAATGGGGCGGTCAGGCATCGCGATCACTCACCAGTCTGAGAGGAGATGTGGCCGGGAGGGCCGTGACCCGGCGCAGGGTCTCGCGGGCCCGGCTGAGGCGGGACATGACCGTACCGATCGGTATGCCCAGCATGGCGGCAGCCTCGACATAGGACACGCCCTCGACGACCACGAGATGGAGGACCGCGCGCTGGTCCTGTGGCAGGCGTTCAAAGGCGCGCAGCGTGGCCCGCAGATCGACCACATGGTCCTGATCGGGCTCGGCCCACGTGGAATGCTCGTCAATGTCCAGCGGCGTTGTCCGGCGTAACCGGTCGCGTCGCCAGCCGTCGATGAACAGATTGTGGGTGATGGTCAGCAGCCACGCGCGGTAGTCCCGGTCGGGCAGGAACCGGTCGCGTCGTTCAATGGCCCGCAGAACCGCATCCTGGACCAGATCGTCGGCAGCCACCGGGTCACGCGTCAGCGATCGCGCAAAGCGCAGCATCGCAGGCAGATGTTCGGCCAGTGAGGGGGTGGGCCCGGTGCTCATGCCTGATCCTACGACTGACCGAACAGGTTTATTCCATGCGGGTCGGAATAAGGATCGGGCACCGCGCGTAGGCCGGGCATGACCCACACGTCCCTTGCGATATCCGGGCGTCGCCCCGCGCCCCGGATGCCCCGCTTTTCCCGGCCCGGAAGCGCCTCATGCCGCTGACGATGGGCTGTGCCCCTGCGCATTTTGCCGCCCGCACCCATGCGCGCCCCGACTATTCCTTCGGCAGCCTTGGCGGACGGTTCGTGCTGATGGCCTTTCTGCCGGAGCCAGGCCCCGCCCGGGATGCGGCCGCGCTTGCCCTCGCCACCTGGCGTCACCTGTTCGACGATCTCACCTGGGTCGCCTTCGGAGTCATCCGCGACGCTGCGGACTTCGAGCGCCAGACTCCGATGTTGCCCGGTCTGCGTTACTTCCATGATCCGGACGGCGAGATCGCCCGTCATTTTGCCCTCGAGGCCGGCCCGGGGGCAACCATCCCGCAATGGGTGCTGCTGGATCCGGGCCTGAGGGTCCTGTCCAGCTGGCCGATCGACCAGGCGGACGCGGCGTTCGCGGTGGCCCGTCGTCACCACGATGTCGAGGCTCATGCCGGGGTTCCCCAGCACGCGCCGGTACTGATCGTGCCCCGCATCTTCGAGCCCGCGTTCTGCCGTGAACTGATCGAGGTGTATCAAAGGGACGGCGGCCGTGTTTCCGGCGTCATGAGGGACGTCGGGGGGCGTACCGTCGCCATTGTCGATAACTTCAAGAAACGGCGCGACGCCACGATCGACGACGAGAACCTTCGGGGCCGGATCCAGAGCAGAATCCGGGCGCGTCTGCTGCCGCAAATCGAAAAGACGTTCATGTTCAAGGCGACCCGGATGGAGCGCTACATCGTGGCCCGGTATGATGCGGCGGACGGAGGCTATTTCCGGCCACACCGGGACAACACCACCCTCGCGACCGCGCACCGGCAGTTCGCCTGTTCCATCAACCTGAACGCCGAGGAGTTCGAGGGCGGCGACCTCCGGTTTCCCGAGTTCGGCCGGCGCACCTACCGGCCGCCGACGGGCGGCGCAGTGATATTCTCGTGCGCCCTGCTGCATGAGGCGACCGCGGTTACCCGGGGAGAGCGCTTCGCCTTCCTGCCGTTCTTCTATGATGAGGCCGCAGCCGCGATCCGGCAGCAGACCCAGTCTTTTCTGGATCTGTCCCACACATCACGGGCCAACGACGCCGCCTGATCGCCGGATCAGGCGGCGCGGGTCTTGCGGCTGCGTCGCGACGGGGTTTCTGCGGCCGCCGCTGGCACCGGTGTCAGCGCAAGATTCATCGCCATGCGCAGGCGCTCGGGCTTGATCGGCTTCTCGACGACCGCCGCCATACCGATCGAAAGGTAGTGTTTGGCGTCGTCAGGGTCGGCATTGGCGGTCAGGGCCACGATGGGGATCGTGCCCACGCGCCCCGGCAGGGCACGGATTGCCTGGGTCGCCTGGACGCCGTCCATCCGCGGCATCTTGATGTCCATCAGGATCAGGTCGAACGGCCGGGCCTGGACGGCTTCCAGCGCCTCCAGGCCGTCCTCGGCGGTTTCGGAACTGCAGCCGAACATCTCGCACAGGGCCTGGGCGACCACGCGGTTGGTGGCGTTGTCGTCAACGATCAGGATGTGGGGATTGGACTGGAGATCGAGGTCGGCCAGGGCCGAGACGTTCGAGGCGGGTTGTGCCGGCACCTCGGACAGCGGGGCGGACACGTCGAACGCGAAGGTCGCGCCGCGACCCGCATTATTCTCGGCCCAGATCCGGCCGTCCATCCGGTCGACAATCTGGCGGCAGATGGACAGGCCGAGCCCGACGCCATCGGGGCCCGATCCGTGGACAAAGGGCTCAAAGATCGCATCCACCCGGTCGGCGTCGACGCCGGGCCCGTCGTCGCGAACGCGAGCCTCCATGTGGACAATGCCGTTGTCGGACCAGGCTTTCAGGCTGGCCTCGACCACGCCATTTCGCGCAAACTTCAGCGCATTGCCGATCAGATTGTTGAACACCTGCTTGATGCGAACGCAGTCCAGGTCGGCCGTCAGTTCGGTGTCGCCCTCATAGCTGACCATCAGCTGGACGAAGTCCTGGGACGCGCGCGGGGCCCACATGTCCTCGATATGATCCATCAGGGCGCGCAGCGGCGTGGGGGCGGGCGACAGTTCCAGCTCACCGGCCTCGGCGCGCGACAGATCCAGCGCGTCCTGGAGGATGCGCAGCAGGGTTTCCGACGATTCAACGATCGTCTGCACATGCATCTGGGCGGCTTCGTTCAACGGCTGGCGGCGCAGAAGCTCGGCGACAGCCAGCACACCGTTCATGGGGGTGCGCAGCTCATGGCTCATGATGGCCAGAAACTGGCTCTTGGCGCGGGCGGACGCGAGGGCCTGGGTCCGGCTGTCGCTCAGGGCCCGGGTCTGTTCCGCGAGTTCGGCGTTCTGGCTGCGCTGTTGGTTATTGACGGCCTGCAGCAGGGAGACGGCCGTACCCACGCCGCGATAGCGGCCGTTCCGGGTGACGACGAAACCCCGCATCATGGCCCCGGGGCCGCTGCGCACGAGGATGTCGCAGAAGGCGTCGATCTTCACCCCGGCCTCGACCACGGCCGGCTCGGGATCCATGACCATCGACACCGGCCGATGGGCATACAGGGCATGACCGAACGGGCCGGCGAACTTCAGCAGGAAGGCGTTGCGTTCGATCAGCCCCACGGGGCGATCGTTCTCGACAACCGGGATCACCAGGGTGTCGGGCTCGCGCTCAAAGCGAACGAAAATCTCGGCCGCCGTCGCAGACGGCAGGACCGGTTCGGCACGTTCCGTCAGGACCTCGATCGTCGGCATGCTGGCCGATACTCCGTGTTACTGTCCGACAATAGGTCGCAACCGTTTGCATAATCGTTAAGGTGGAACCTTTTGGGTTGACATTGCTTTTGCGCGCCAACGGCGGGTGGTATAGACTGGGCTATCCCCTCACTTCCGATCCCTGAAACCGATGCGCGCGGTCACCGGCCGACCGCAGGGCCGTCATGACCGAGTCTCAACATCCCCTCGACCACAGCGCCCTCGTCCTGTTCTCGGGCGGGCAGGACAGCGCAACCTGCCTCGCTTGGGCGTTGGACCGGTACACGCGGGTCGAGACCGTGGGCTTCGACTACGGCCAGCGCCACGCGGTCGAGATGGAGGCGAGGCTGCGGGTGCGGGACGGCATGGGCACCGTGCTGCCGACGCTGGCCCACCGGCTGGGTGCCGATCACGTGATCGACCTGACCGGCTTTGGGGCCATCGGCGAGACCGCCATGACCACCGATCGCGCCATCGAGGTCGGGGCCCGCGGTCTGCCCAGCACCTTCGTTCCCGGCCGGAACCTCATCTTCCTGACCACGGCGGCCGCCCTGGCCGACCGGCGCGGGCTGGATGTGCTGGTCGGCGGCATGTGCGAGACCGACTTCTCGGGCTATCCCGACTGTCGGCGCGACACGATCGACGCCATGGAGCGGGCCCTGGCCCTGGGTCTGGACCGGCCGTCGCCCATCGAGACCCCGCTGATGGCCCTGACCAAGGCGCAGACCTGGGCGCTCGTCCATGACCTGGGCGGCGACGCCCTTGTCGGGCTGATCGTGGAGGAGTCCCACACCTGCTACCGGGGGGACCGGTCGCACAGGCACGACTGGGGCTATGGCTGTGGCGACTGCCCGGCCTGCGAGTTGCGCGCCGCCGGCTGGCACAACTGGGTGGCTGGGCGGTGAGCTATGCGGTCAAGGAGGCCTTCCTGACGGTGCAGGGCGAGGGCGGTCAGGCGGGCCGCCCGGCCGTCTTCCTGCGGTTCGCCGGCTGCAACCTGTGGAGCGGGCGCGAGCAGGATCGGGCCACGGCCGTCTGCAGCTTCTGCGACACCGACTTCGTGGGCACGGATGGCGACGGGGGCGGGAAGTTCGCCGATGCGCAGGTGCTGGCGGAGCATATCGCCGTCCTGTGGATCGGCCGGCCGGGCGACCCGAAACTGGTGGTCTGCACGGGAGGCGAGCCCCTGCTGCAGCTGGACCCGCCCCTGATCGCCGCCCTCCACGACCACGGGTTCGACATCGCCGTCGAGACCAACGGCACCCTGCCGGTGCCGCAAGGCGTCGACTGGATCTGCGTCAGCCCCAAGGCCGCGGCCCCGGTGGTGCAGACGTCCGGCGCGGAACTGAAACTGGTCTATCCGCAGCCTCTGGCGATGCCGGACCGGTTCGAGGATCTGGATTTCGACCGGTTCTGGCTGCAGCCGATGGACGGGCCGGATCAGGCGGCCAATACCGCTGCGGCCCTGGACTACTGCCTGCGCCATCCGAAATGGCGGCTCAGCGTCCAGACCCACAAATACATCGGCGTCCGCTGATCAGATCTGAACGAGAGCTTGATTCACGCTTTCGGCGGACCCACGAAGTGGGTCCACCTCAAACGATCAAGCTCTAGCAGCGCTGGCCGTCGGCGCGGCGCTGTTCGCAACGCCGTTGCTCGCGCTCATAGTCGCGCTGTTCGCGTTCACGTTTGGCGCGGGTCTCCTCGTCCGAGGTGGTCACGGCGTCGAAGCCGGCTCCGACGACCGCCCCGGTCGCCCTGGCCGTGCCGCCGACGACCGCGCCGGCCGTCCCGACCACGGCACCCACCAGACAGCCCTGAAGCATCAACGCGCCCGCGAGGGCGACGGACAGGGCGGTGAGGCGGCGGGTGATCTGGATCATGGCGGCCATCTAGCCGCAACAGGGTGAACGGAAAATGACCCATTTGTAAGCGGCGCCCGGCCGGACCCGGGGCTACGGTCAGGTTTTCCCGGGGGGGGCAGGACATGTCGATCATTCGAACCATCGGCCTTGGGCTGGCGATCATCGTCGCAACGTTCGTCGTGCACGAGGCGGCTCACGGGCTCATGGCCCTGGGCCTCGGCTATGATGTCTTCATCCGGATCAACAGCGCGGGACTGGCCAGCGGCAGCTACAGCTCGGACCTCCACCGGGATCTGGTGGACGCCGCAGGGCCGGCCATGACCCTGCTGCAGGGCCTGTTCGGCCTGTCGCTGGTCACGCAGGGCGCGAGGACCGCGGGTTTCGCCACCGTGCTGGCGGCCTTCCTGATGCGGCTGCTGGCCGCCGGAATCACCGTCATGAACCCGAATGACGAGGGTCGGCTGGGTCTGTCGTGGGGCCTCGGCCCGTGGCCCGTCCATGCGGCCGTCGTGGGTGTCCTGCTGATCCTGACCGTTCTGGCGGTGCGCCGCGCGCGACCCTCCATCGGCACCGTCGTCACGTTGTTCCTGGTGATGCAGGTCGGGATCGCCGCCGTCGTCATGGGCGAGCGCTATCTGCCGACCCTGTATCTCTGACCCGACCGTGTCAGCCGGTCTGGGCGCGGTGCCTCAGGAAGGCGTCGGCCAGGACGCAGGCGGCCATGGCCTCGACCACCGGCACGCCCCGCAGGGCCACGCAGGGGTCGTGACGCCCGGTGGTCCGCAGATCGGTCTCGGTACCGTCACGCGTGACCGTCCGCCGCGGCGTCAGGATGGACGAGGTCGGCTTGAAGGCGATCCGCGCCGTCAGGGGCTGGCCCGTCGAGATGCCGCCCAGCACGCCGCCCGCATGGTTGGACTGGAACGCGATCTCGCCGTCCGGCCCCAGCCGCATCTCGTCGGCATTGTCCTCGCCCGACAGCTCGGCCGAGGCGAAGCCCGCCCCGATCTCCACGCCCTTGACCGCATTGATCGACATCATGGCGGCGGCCAGTTCGGCGTCCAGCTTGCCGTACAGGGGAGCCCCCCAGCCGGCGGGCACGCCCGTGACCTCCAGCGCCACGACCGCCCCGATCGACGAGCCCGCCTTGCGCACCCCGTCCAGATACGCCTCCCACGCCGGCACGACCGTCGCCGAGGCGGCGAACAGGGGGTTGTCGTACACCGCTTCGAAATCAACAGCTTCGGCCGGGATCCTGTGCGGACCCAGCTGCACCACCCCGGCACGGATGACGATGCCGGGCCCCAGCAGCTTGCGCGCTACCGCCCCGGCGGCGACGCGGCTGGCGGTCTCGCGCGCCGAGGACCGGCCACCGCCCCGGTGGTCCCGGACCCCGTATTTGACCTGATAGGTCATGTCGGCATGGCCCGGCCTGTAGGCCCGGGCGATGTCGCCGTAGTCTTTCGACCGGGCGTCCTCATTGTCGATGTGGATGGCGATCGGCGCGCCGGTGGTGACGAGGCCCGCGCCATCGTCGAAGACGCCGGACAGGATGTGGGCAGTGTCGCTCTCGCGCCGCTGGGTCACGAAACGGCTGCCGCCCGGCTTCCTGCGGTCCAGCCACGGCTGCAGGTCAGCCTCGGTCAGGGGGATCAGCGGCGGGCAGCCGTCGACGACACAGCCGATGGCCGGGCCGTGGCTCTCCCCCCAGGTGGTGACGCGAAACAGATGGCCGAAGGTGTTGTGGGACATGTCAGTGGTGTAGTGCGGCGGCGCGGTCGAAGCGAATGGCCGCTTCATTCAGGCGACGGTCGCGGGTCCAGAGTTTGAGGCCGGGGGACAGGACGACGGCGGTCAGCAGATGGGCATCGACCCAACTCAGGCCCGACCCGTACAACTTGCCCTGTTCGACCATCTGCATCACCTCGTCGTCACTGACTGCAGCCACCAGATGCAGGGCTCGCAGATACTCCACGGCCTCGGGCCGGCGATAGAGGTTCCCCATACAGAGCTCACCCAGCACATAGGGGTGCATGCGCACCCGCTCATGGGCCAGCATCTGTCGCATCAGGGGATCCGGGGCGCGGAAATGGTCGGCCCAGATCGAGGTGTCCGCCAGCAGGACGATCAATCTTCCTCGACGCTCCAGTGCCGCTTGCGCGGAGCCGGTTCAAAATCCGGCATGGTGCCCCCCAGGGCCGCGAGCCGTCTCGAGGCTTCGCCGGAGACATAGTCCTTCAGTGCGAACCTGATGATGGCCGAAGGCTCTTCCAGCCCGCTGTAGCGCGCTGCTGCGGCCAGAAGCTCGTCGTCGATCGTGATGGTTGTGCGCATCGTCAAGGCCTGCATCAACTGACGTACCAATGATGCACCTTTTGATGCGCTCACGCAACTCAGGCGGCCATTCGTCCCGGTGTCCAGACGCGGGTGAAGCGGGCCAGCAGGTCCTCGGCGGCCGAGGGCGCGTCCTTCGACGGCTTCAGGGCCACAAACAGATGGCCCTGCGGCCGGGCCCCCCGCGCGGGCAGGCCGAGGTCGCGCAGGCGCAGCCGCACGGGGGTGTGCAGACCGGGGGTCACCCAGGCCGAACGCACCCCGGCATGGGTGTCGATCTCCACCCGCCCGCCGTCGCACAGCAGGCGCATGGACACGCCCCAGTCCATGAACAGGTCATCGCCGAACGCCGACAGGCCGTCCGTCGGCCGGATCAGGACCGGCAGATACAGGTCTCCACCCTCCGGGCCCGCGCCACGCAGGCGCAGATGCTCGCCCGTCCGCATCCCGGCCGGAGCGACGATGCGCAGGGTGCGGCCGCCAATCCGGACCTCGACCCGCCCGCCCACGATGGCCTGCTGTGGCGTCAGCCCCACCACCGGCAGCGTCGCCGAAGGTTGCACAGGGGCGGCGAGGGCGGCCGGCCGCTCCCCCGTGGACTGGATCAGGCGGTAGGCGGCGATGACCCGTCGAAACCGTTCGGCGTCACCCCCGGGAGTGTCCGGCCGGGCCGTCTTGACCGCCAGACGGAAGGCCCGGGTGACGGCCTCCTGATCCGTCGGCCCATGCAGGCCGAGGACGGCAAAGGCTTCGCTCAGGGTCGGGCCGGGTGGGGTCATGCGGCGAATAAGCCGGCTTCATGGTCAAGGACCGGTTAACCGTGCGGTGCGCTGCGACGCTTGCTATAGCGACCGCATGACTCACGACGCCATTCCCCCCAGCCCGACCCGCGAGGAGTACGCCCGCGACTATGCCGCCGCGCTCGCTGCCAACGGGGACGAGACGATCTTCCAGCGGGCCGAGCCGGTCGGGCTGTTCATCGACTGGCTGACGGATGCCCGGGCGCATGAGCCCAACGACGCCAATGCCATGGCCCTGTCGACGGTGGATGCGGACGGCGCGCCGGACAGCCGGATGGTCCTGCTGAAGGACGTCGATGCCGACGGCTTCACCTTCTATTCCAACCGCGAGAGCACGAAGGGCCTGCAGCTGGCCGCGCACCCGGCGGCGGCCCTGCTGTTTCACTGGAAGACCCTGCGCCGTCAGGTCCGCATTCGTGGCACAGTCCAGCCGGTCAGCGACGCCGAGGCCGACGCCTATTTCGCCAGCCGGGCGCGCGAAAGCCGCATCGGGGCCTGGGCCTCTGACCAGTCACGCCCTCTGGACAGCCGCGCAGCGCTCGAGGCGGCTGTGGCGCGGGAGACTGCGCGCTTCGAGGGTGGGGAGGTCGACCGGCCCGCACGCTGGAGCGGCTGGCGGGTGACGCCGTCCGTCGTGGAATTCTGGCGCGACCGCCCGTTCCGTCTGCACGACCGCCTGCGGTTCACCCGCGACGGCGACGGCTGGACGCGAACCCGCCTCCAGCCCTGACCGGTCAGGTGCCGTAGCGGGCCATGAAGGTCTCGACCACCTCGGCGACGATGCACTCCGTGGTCCGCTGGGTCTGAACCTCGTCGCCGGTCACCAGCGGCATGAAGAAGACCGGGTGTTCGATCATGCCCATCAGCTGACCGGCGGCCCAGGCGGCCTTGGGGAAGCTCAGCTCCCCGCGCTCGGCCAGAACGGTCAGGGCGCGCATGAGCGGGGCCCCGAAGTCGCTGCGGCCACGCTCGAAAAATCCCTGGGCGACGTCCCGGAAGCGCGGACGCTCGGCCATGACGAGCCGGAAGACAGAGCGCACGAAGCGGTCTCCCATGAAGTTGGCATAGGCCGTCGCAAAGGCGGTCACCTGCTCGCGGGCCGTGCCGCCAGCCATTCCGACCGTCCGCATCTGGGCCTGGAAGTCATCCGCAGCATCGGCGATGACGGCACTGAACAGATGCGCCTTTGACGGGAAATAGCCGTAGAGCGTCGCCGTGGACACGGAGGCCGCGCGGGCAATCGGCTCAATCCGCGTCGCGGCATAGCCTTCCGACATGAAATAGCGGCGCGCCTCCCGAACGATGCTTCTCTGTCGGGGGTCTTCGGACTTTGCGGCCGGTTCGGGGGTGCCCTCGGGCACCGGTACGGTGGGAGAAGTCATAAGATTCCCTCGTTACCCGATATAGCCAAGCCGTGGAAACCCCGACAACCACGGTTACGAATACCGCTAATGCAAGCTGGCCAGCAGGGGATGGGCCAGAAGGGGGGCGGCAAGCCGGACGATCGCTTCCGGATCGTCCAGCCGCACGGCCGCCGTGGCGTCGGCCACGATGAAATCGGCCCGGGTCCTCGAGGGCTCAGTCAGCCGCTCGTGCCCGGGGCGCACGGTCTTCAGATACTGGTCGATCACCGAGATCGCCGTGCGCCCCCGCTCGCTCTGGTCGCGCAACAGGCGGCGGATAAAGCGGATGTCGGCCGGGGTGTCGACGAAAACCCGGATGTCGAACAGGTCAGCCACAGCCGGGGTGCACAGGACGTGGGTGCCCTCCACGATCACCACGGGAGCCGCCGGGATTTCCTCGCCTTCGGGCTCGCGGCCGTGGTGGATGAAGGAATAGACCGGGGCCGTGACCGGCTTTCCCGCCTTCAGTCGCTTGAGGTCGGCCAGCAGCAGCTCATGGTCGCGCGCCGCCACATCGTCGAAATCGAACGTGGCCGCGTCGAAGCCGGGCAGGGAGGCGGCATCGCGATAATAGGAATCCTCGCGCATCAGCACCGCCGTTCCGGGCGGCAGGACGGCGGCGACAGTCTCCGCAAGGGTCGACTTCCCCGAGCCGGAGCCGCCGGTGATCGCAATCAGTATGGGCATGCCGGGGCTTTAGCCCCGGACCGCGCCGCTGGGAACCGCCGCCGGCTCAGCGGAAGAAGCAGGTCAGGCCCGCATACAGCGACTCGACCGCGCCTGCGGCACCGTCTGCGGTCAGGAATCCGCCCATGTCCCCGGCCGAGAACTCGATCCCCAGGGTCGAGTTGGGCGTCAGGGTGACCGTCCGGGCCGAGTCGAGCGTCGCGCGCGTCGTGCCCACACCGACACCGTCCACGGTCGTCAGGCCGGGCGCGTCGAGGAACCAGCCGGCGAATTTCTCATCCTGGAACAGGAGCTGAAGCCCGTCCGGATAGCGGGCGAACTGGGTTGGTCCGGCACCGCATTCCGCATTGGTGCCCTGCTCCGGGGCCATGCCTCTCGTGGTGGCGGTGACGGCCGCGATGACGGTCGCCTGGGGCGTGCCGAAGGGCAGCGCCCGGGCGGCCCCGGTGGCGTCAAAAATCCGCAGACCCTCGCCCTCGATGGCCAGACCGCCCTCGGCCTGAACCGGGGCGGCGGGCTCGACCGCCGCCGCCGGTGCCGCCTCTGTCGCGGCCGCCTCGACAACCGCCGGATCGGGGGTCCGGTCACAGGCTGCCATCAGGGCAACGGCGCTCAGGGCCAGTGTGGTTCGGGCGATGAGGTGCATGTCCGGCCGTCCTGTGGTTGTGGTCAAGGGGCGTCACCAGAGGCCAGAACCCCGCACGGTGCAAGAGGCCTGTCTCACGGTCCCGGGTGCTCCGGGCTGACCCTGCGTCACGTTGCTTATCGTCGCACACCTCGGCTAGCTTGCGATCAAGCCGCGCAGAGAGCCGCGGCAAATGAGGGAATGCGATGCTGGGTTTGATGCAGGACTGGCCCCTGACGGTCGACCGGATTCTGGACCATTCGAAGAACTGGCACGCCCACCGCGAGGTCGTGACCCGGTCCGTCGAGGGCCCCATTGTCCGCACCACCTATGGCGACATCCACAGCCGCGCCAAACGGGTGTCCAATGTGCTCAAGGCCTGGGACGTCAAGGTCGGCGACCGCGTCGCCACCCTGGCCTGGAACACCGGCCGTCACATCGAGGCCTGGTACGGCATCATGGGCATCGGCGCGGTCTGCCACACCCTGAACCCGCGCCTGTTCCCCGAGCAGCTGGTCTACATCATCAACCACGCCGAAGACCGGATCATCTTCGTCGACCTGACTTTCGTGCCTCTGCTTGAGGCCATCCTGCCGCACTGCCCGACGGTCGAGCGGGTCGTGGTCATGACCGACGAATGGCATATGCCGGCGACCAAGCTGCCGAAGGCGGAATGCTATGAACCCCTGATCGCCCAGGCCTCGGAGGACTGCGTCTGGGGCGGGTTCGACGAAAAGACGGCGTGCGGCCTGTGCTACACCTCGGGCACGACCGGGAACCCCAAGGGGGTCCTGTATTCGCACCGGTCCAACTTCATCCACACCCTGCTGGGCATGCAGGCGACCGTGCTGGGCCCCTCGCCCAAGGAAGTCATCCTGCCGGTGGTGCCGATGTTCCACGCCAACGCCTGGGGCATCGCCTTCGCCGGCCCGGCCTCGGGGGCCAAGCTGGTCATGCCGGGTGCCCGCATGGACGGGGCCGCCATCTATGAGCTGATCGAGAGCGAGGGCGTGACCTTCTCCGCCGCCGTCCCCACGGTGTGGCAGCTGCTGCTGACCCATCTGCGCGAGAACAACCTCAAGATCCCGACCGTCAAGCGGGTGCTGATCGGGGGTTCGGCCGTGCCCGAAAGCCTGATCCGGGCCTTCCACGACGAACAGGGGATCGAGGTCCTGCAGGGCTGGGGCATGACCGAGACCTCGCCCATCGGCACCCTCTCCACCCTGACGCCCGAGCTGCTGCAACTGCCTTACGACGAGCAGATGAAGTGGCGGATCAAACAGGGTGTGCCGCCCCTGGGCGTCGAGCTGAAGCTCAAGAACTACGCCGGCCAGGAGATGCCGCACGACGGCACCACCTACGGCCGCCTGATGGTGCGCGGCCCGACCATCGCCGGGGCCTATTTCAAGGACGAGGGCGGCGACATCCTCGACCACGAGGGCTTCTTCGACACCGGCGACGTCTCGACCATCGACACCCACGGCTTCATGCAGATCACCGACAGGGCCAAGGATGTGATCAAGTCGGGCGGCGAGTGGATCAGCTCGATCGAGATCGAGAACATCGCCGTGGGCCACCCGAAGGCCGAACTGGCCGCCGTCATCGGCGCGGCCCATCCGAAATGGGACGAACGGCCGGTCCTGATCGTCAAGCTCAAGCCCGGCGAAAGCCAGGACAAGCAGGAGCATCTGGACTTCCTGGTCGGCAAGATCGCCAAATGGTGGATGCCCGACGATGTTGTCTTCGTGGACGACATCCCGCTGGGGGCCACGGGCAAGATCGACAAGAAGACCCTGCGCGACCAGCTCAAGGACTATCGCCTGCCCACCGCCGCCGCGCCCGAAAAGGCCTGATCCATGGCCATGGGACCGCGATCGCGCCGCAAGACCGGGATGCGGCGGGTCGCGGTGTCCGTCGCCCTGGTGGTCGCGGCCCCCCTGATCACCTTCGTGGCGGTTTTGCTGGTCCGGAACGGACTGGTGTCGCTCGGCTTCGGACTGGACGTGCTGACGCTGCAGGTTGCCCAGGTGATGGCCTTCGCCGCCCTCGGCTTCGCGGCCATCTCGATGGTGAGGTCCCTGTCCGATTTCCGCCGGCTGGGCCTGATCAGTATCGCCGTTCTGGTCGTGACCGCCGGCATCGTCGGGGCCTTCCGCTGGCAGGCGTCAGTCATCGGCGTCCGGGGTCCGCTGGACGTCTCCACTGATCTGGCTGAGCCACCGGCGGTTCCGGGTGCCGCGGGAGCGCCCGTCACCTGTACGGGGGCTGCTGCCGTCCCTTCGCAGGTAGCGGCCGAACAGGCCACCGCGGCGCTTCACGCGGCCGGGTTCGCCATCACCGAGTTGCAGCTGTTCCGCTCACGCGGTGTCCGCGACGGCTTCTGGTTCGGCCTCGGGCATGAGGCCGTGATCCGCATCCGGCCCGGTCGCACCGACGTCCGCGTCGTGGCCCGCTACGACCGTGCCGACGGCGGCGAGACCTGCCGCCTCGCCAACCGGATCCTCGCCGGCCTTCAGCCCGCGCCGTAAAGGCTGTCCATCGCCGCCGGCCCGCCACCCTCCACCGCGACCCGGCCCTCGTTCACCAGCTTGATCAGATGGGCCAGCACCGACAGGCTGGCGGCCGGCCACAGCCCAGGATCGACGGCCGCATACAGCTCCGGCACCATCGACCCGATCGTCCGCTCGCCGGTCACCACCCGCGCCAGCACCTGCGCCTCCCGCTCCAGCCGGTGCGCGTGCAGGGCCCGCAGGAACGGTTCCGGCTCTGTCACCGGGGCCCCGTGGGTCGGCCACAGGGTGGCGAAGCCGCCCGCGATCACGGCGTCCAGACTGCGCATATAGTCGGCCATATCCCCGTCCGGCGGGGCCACGACACTGGTGGCCCAGCCCATCACATGGTCACCGCTGAACAGGGCGTTCTCCTCCGCCAGCGCGAAGGACATGTGGTTCGAGGCATGTCCGGGCGTCGCCATCGCCGTCAGGGTCCAGCCGTCGCCCGCGATCCGCTCCCCGCCACTCAGGATCAAGTCGGGCGCAAAGGCCTCGGCCTCATCCTCGTCCAGCCGGCCCGAGGCATGGGTCTCATGCGCCGGCGGCCGCATGGCCAGGATCGGCGGGTTGCCGACCGCTGCCGCGAACGGGCGGGCGAGGGGGGCATGGTCGCGGTGGGTATGGGTCACCAGCACATGGCTGACCCGCCGGCCCTCCACCGCCGCCAGCAGGGCCTTCAGATGCGCCTCATCCAGCGGGCCGGGATCGATCACCGCGACCTCGGCCCCGGGATCCGGCCGCCCGACGATATAGGTCCCCGTCCCGGTGAAGGTGAACGGCCCGGGATTCTCGCAGATCACCCGCTGGATCAGGGGCGAGACCGGATCGCGCCGCCCCCAGGCAAAGTCGAACTCACGCACGAAGGGGATCATCACCGTTTCGCCTCGCTCCGGGCCGCGCGGCCCGGTCCTTGCCTTAACGAAAGGTAAATCCGTTCCGGAGCGTTCATTATGGCCCGCGCCATCGTCTTCACTGTCTCAAATCGGCTGCAGCCCATCGCCGCCGCCATCCTGTGTCTCATGGCGGCGCAACTGGTGCTGGCCTCGTGCGGCGACCCTGAACCGATTCCCTACATGGCCCGGACCACGGTCGTCCGTTAAAGCGGCACCCGGCTCAGGTCATAGCCGGCCCCGGCCGCCCCCGCCCGCAGGGCCTCCGGCTCCGCCCGCCCCAGAGCCCGCATCGCCAGCGCCCAGGCCACCGTCGAGCGCGTGCCCGAGCGGCAATACATCAGGACCGGCTCATTGGCCTCCAGCGCCGTGGCCACGGCGTGGATCGCCGCGTCGCCGGGCATGCCTGAGACGGGCGCGTGGACGTAATCCATGCCCGCCGCCCGAACCGCCTGCTCCATCTCCGCCGAGCTTGGCTGACCCGGATCCTCGCCGTCCGGCCGGTTGTTGACCACCCGGCGCACCCCCATGGCCGCGATCTCCGCCACATCCTCCAGCGCGAATTGCGGCGCGACCCGGACGAGGTCGGACAGGGGGCGGGGGCTGAGCATGGAGCTTTCCTTTCAGGTCTGCGACCTCGGGGTGACCCCGGGGCGTTCTTAACGTGTCCTGAATGCGACAGTGGTGAGGCAACTTCATTACCGGCAGGTAATTGCTGTGGCGCCGCAAAGCTTGCGGGTCCTTACTGCCGTTCAGTCAGAGGCTCCGCGCCGTCTGGCAGGGGGGCGTGGCGGAGGGCTGCGCCAGTATCAGGAGTTCAAATCTTGAAGATCCAATCCATCCGGCAGCGTATGCTCGCCACCACCATGATGGGCGGCGTCGCCCTGGCGGGCCTCGTAGCCCTGCCTGTGGTTGCAGTTGTGGCTGCTCCAACCGCCGCCGTCGCCCAGGATCTCTCGACGGGAGCCCTGTCGGGTTCCGTCACAGACCAGGCCGGTGCACCGATCGCCGGCGCGACCATCGAACTGCGATCGAACGAACAGGGCTTCGCACGCACGACCACGACGGATTCGACGGGTTCGTTCCGATCGGCCCTGCTGCCCCTGGGCACCTACACCGTCACCATCACGGCACCGAACTACGATCCGGTCTCGCAGACTGCGGCCGTGCGCCTGGGCGGCACGTCCAGCTATGACTTCGCCATGGCTCCCGCCGCCGGCACAAACGTTGACGATATCGTCGTGACCGGTGCACGCCAGTCGCTGGACTTCTCCGACACCACCACCGGCCTGTCGGTCGACCTGGTCGAGCTGGTCTCGCAAGTGCCGATCGGCCGCAGCCTGACCTCGGTCATCCTGCTGGCTCCGTCGACCGTTCAGGGCGACAGCGCCTTCGGCGACAACCCCTCCATCGGAGGGTCGTCGGTCGCCGAGAACGCCTACTACGTCAACGGCCTGAACATCACGAACTTCGACAACTACATCGGTGCCTCGCAGGTGCCGTTCGACTTCTATCGCTCGGTTCAGGTCATGACCGGCGGCTACCAGGCCGAGTACGGCCGGGCGACAGGCGGCATCGTCAACGCCGTCACCAAGTCGGGTACGAATGATTTCACGTTCGGCCTTCACACCAACTGGGCGCCGAAAAGCTTGCGCGAACAGGCTCCGGACACCTTCTCTGCCCGCAACGAACTGTCGGAGTCGGAATCTTCGCAGACCGCCATCGAAGTCGGCGGTCCGATCATCCGCGACCGCCTGTTCGCCTACGGTCTGGTCGAGTTCCGTGACAGTGAACAGGTCACCTACGGCAAAAACTCGCGCCAGCAGACCACCACGACGAGCGATGATCCGTTCTACGGCCTGAAGATTGATGGCTACATCACCGACGATCATCGTCTGGAGTTCACCTACTTCGACACGACGCGTGAGTCGAAAAACGATATACGCTCGTACGACCCGCTGACGGACGCGGTCGGCGGTGCCCTGCCCGGCACCGTCAACTACGCCGGCGGCGAGAACTGGGTGGCTCGCTACACCGGGTCCATCACGGACTGGTTCACGATCTCTGCGGCCTATGGCGAAAACAACGACCGTGCCATCGCGACCCCGCAAGACATCACGTCCGTGCTCGCCAACGATGCCCGCGACGGCACCTCCAACCGCGTCTCGCAACAAACCTCCGGTTCGTTTACGCCGATCCGCAACACGCAACGGATATTCTATCGGGCCGACGCAGACCTGTATTTCTCGCTGTTTGGTGACCACCACGTCCGCTTCGGCTACGACAAGGAAGAGCTGAGCCTTGAGCGCCAAACCTTCCGGACCGGTGGCTACAACCTGACGTACCGCGTCGCCACGGCCGGCACGATCCAGGCCCAGGGGGGCAACCTGGCACCGGGCCAGGAGTTCGTTGAAACCAACGTGTTCCGCTCGGGCGGTACGTTCAACGGCTTGAATGAAGCCTACTACATCCAGGACTCGTGGGACGTCACCGAGCAACTGACCGTGAATCTGGGTCTGCGTCTCGACAAGTTCGCGATCACGGGTGCCGATGCGGCGAACATCGTCGAACTGGACGAGGAAATCGGGCCGCGTATCGGCTTCACCTACGACCTGTTCGATGACGGCAGCTCGCAGGTCTATGGTTCGTACGGCCGCTACTACCTGCCGGTCGCTGCCAACACCGGCTTCCGCATGGCCGGTTCGGAACTGTACTATCGCGAGTACTTCCTCCTGGGCGGTTACACCCCGAATCCGGCCGACCGCGAAAGCGTCCCGGCCTATGGCCCCGACGGCCGTCCGCTGGCCCTGGGTGCCCAGATCGTTAACTGGAACGCGGCCAACGCCTGCCCCGGTGCCGCCCTCGGTACGGCCGGCGTTCGTGGCTGTACCGTGACTGGCGATGGAACGGTCAACCCGGTCGATTCGCTGATCGCCGGCAACCTTGAGTTGACGATGGAGGACGAGTTCCTGATCGGCTACAAGTACAAGAACGACCTGTGGACCTTCGGCGCGGCCTTTACCTATCGCGACCTGCTGCGTAATGCCGAGGACGTGGCGATTGATGCCGCCGTGCTGGCCTACTGTGACGAAGAGGGTATCGCAGGCTGCGATGACATCTGGACCGGCTTCCACCAGTACGTGATCATCAACCCGGGCGCTGCCTCGACCCTCACCCTGTCGGATCCGATCGCCGGTGAGACCACCCTGCGGACGATCAACCTGACGTCCCAGCAGCTGGGCTATCCGGACGCCAAGCGCACCTACAAAGCGCTTGAGCTGACGGCCGAACGCGCCTTCGACGGCGTGTGGAGCCTGAACGCGTCGTATGTGATCTCGGAAAGCTCCGGCAATACCGAGGGCTACGTCAAGTCCGACGTGGGCCAGACGGACGCCGGCATCACCCAGGACTTCGACCAGCCGGGTCTGACCGATGGGTCTGACGGCCTGCTGCCGAACCACCGCGGTCACGTGTTCAAGCTGTTCGGTGCCTATCAGCTGACGAAGGACCTGCTGGTCGGGGCCAATGTCGTGGTCTCCTCGCCGCGCGCCTTCGGTTGCCTGGGCTTCCACCCGACCGACCCGTTCGCCGGTGCCTACGGGGCAGCGTCCTACTTCTGCGACGGCAAAGCGACGCCGCGTGGTACGCAGCTGCAAAGCGACTGGACCCAGCAGATCGACCTCTCGGTCCGCTACACCCTGCCGATCCAGGTGCCGGGCGACCTCGTCTTCCGCGCCGACGTCTTCAACGTCTTCGATCTGGAAAGTGTGACCGACGTTTATGAGTTCGGTGAAGTGAGCGGCATTGGGGATCTTGATCCGAACTATGGCGCTCCGATCGGCTACCAGGCGCCGCGCTACGTGCGTCTCGGCTTCGACTGGACCTTCTAAACACGGGCCTGATCGATAACGGACTGGGCGGCGGATCCTCGGATCCGCCGCCCTTTTCGTTTTTTTGCGCACTATTGGGCCAGCTTGCGACCGGACGCCCTGACTGTTAGCCGCATACGATGACTGCTCAGGTTTCTCGCCCTGCCGACGCGCGAATCCAGCGGGCGCTGGCCGCCTTCAAGGCGCGTGACCGGGACGGAGCGGCGGCGATCCTCGCCGACCTGGTGGCTGACAATCCGCCTCTGGGCCCGACCTGGGGTCCAGTATCGCGCCTCGCCCTGACGCTGGGAGAGACCTCTCTGGCTCTGACGGCAGCGGAACGTCACGCTGGCCTGGACAGGCTGGATCTCGCCGCACGCCTCAACCACGGTCAGATGCTGGCGCAGAACGGGCGGGCGACCGAGGCGGTCCGGGTCGCCGAAGCCCTGGTCACCGATCATCCAAACGCGGCGGCCTTTCATTTTTTGGGAAGCTGCAAGGCTGCCTTTGGCGGCGGCATGGACGCCGTGCCGGATTTTCGCCGCGCCATCGCGGTGTCTCCCGATCCCTTCGCCGTCGCGCCGAGCTGGCTGGCGATCGCGGAAGCTAGGACATTCGCGGACCAGGACGAGGACCTGACGGCGATGGAGTCGCTCCGCGCGCGCTGGCCGCAGGGCCATGGCCATCCTGAAGCGCGCGCGTCGCTGCTGTACGCGCTCGGCAAGGCCTATGACGATCTTGATCGTCACGACATGGCTTTTGCCGCCTATTCGGAGGGAGCCCGCCTGGTCGCGGGCGTTCGCCCGACCCGGCAAGCGGGGGCTGACAGTTTTGTCGAAACGGTTATCTCGGGTTTCACAGAGGCCATGCTGGCGCGCCTTCCGAAGAGCAACGTCACCAGCCGGCGGCCCATTTTTGTCCTGGGCTTGCCCCGGTCAGGGACGACCCTTGTGGAGCAGATTCTGGTCTCCCATAGCCAGGTCACTGACGGTGCGGAGATCAATCTGTTCCGGGCCGCCGCGATGCCGATCGGGGGGCTCGACCCGGAGGCCGTCGCCGCATTTGCGGCTGCACGGCCGGACGGCCTTGATGCGATAGGCCTCAGCTATCTTCGCATGCTCGAAGACCGGTTCGGTCCGGACGGTCATGTGGTCGACAAGACCTTGAACCACAGTCGCTTCCTCGGTCTCATCCACAGGGTTTTGCCGGAAGCGCGGTTTATCTGGCTGAGGCGAGAGCCCGGAGCCGTGGCATGGTCCAGCTTCCGGACCTGGTTCGCCCAGGACATGAACTGGACCTGGTCGCTGGACGCCATCGGGCGTCATGTCCGCAGCGAGGATCGATTGCATGACCATTGGACGCGGGTCATGGGAGACGCCATCCTGACCGTGCCTTACGAGGGCCTGGTGAGTGATCCCCAGCCGTGGATCGCACGCATCCTCAACCACGTCGGCCTGCCCTTCGAACCTGGGGTCGAAGCCTTCCACAAGACGGACCGGGCGGTCGCAACCGCCAGCTTTGCTCAGATCCGTCGCCCCATTTACACCTCGTCCGTGGCGTCGTGGCGGCCTTATGAAGCGGCGATGAGGCCCTTTTTTCAGGCCTATGGCGGTGGCTGACCAAAGTACGATGCCAGCACGGTGCTTTGGATGTCGGGTCGGAACGCCGTTCCCAAACCCGATGCCGGATCCTGAACACTCCTCGTTCCGCTGACCTTCTGACTTTGGCCCCTCGTCACCGAGGCGCCCAAGTTCAGGCCGGGGCATCGGCCACACGGTATGCCAGCAAGAGTGTCGAGGTCATGTGTCCCCGGTTCCCTGCTTGATGGGCCTGTGTCCGTTTCTCGGCCCGGATCGACTCCCGGATCATGGACAGTGAACCCGCCTCAGCGCCTAAAGCAAAGCTTACAGCAACGTTTACAGCAAAGCTTGGCCGGGGGTCTGGTCGTTCTCGTAATACGGTGAAGCTTCGCCGAAAAAACGTGTCATTAATGTGCCAGTCCCGGGGCGCGCGTATTACGACGAAGTAATTGCGGTAGCGAAGACAAGCTGATCGGCGCTATCGCCCTGAAATGCGCGACACTTTACGTCGCTCGACGATTCCCGGCTGCGATAACACTGTTCCGTTTCAGGAGAACGATCTTGAGAAACAAATCCAATCGGCAAAGCTTGCTGGCCACCACGATGATGGGCGGCATGGCGCTGGCGGCGGTCGCGGCGATCCCGCTGGTCGCGGTCGTGGCCACCCCGTCCGCCGCCGTCGCCCAGGACTTCACCAGCGGTGCCCTTCAGGGCTCGGTCCAGAACCTGGCCGGCGACCCGGTCGCCGGGGCTACGGTGACGGTGTCCCAGAACGAGCGCGCCTTCTCGCGCACCACGACCACGAACGGCGAGGGCGGCTTCCGCATCTCGGGCGCCCCGGTCGGCCGCTATACGGTGACGATCTCGGCCCCCGGCGTCGAAACCTTCACTGACACCAATGTCGCAATCGGCCTCGGCTCGACCGCCGACTACACCTTCACGGTCAACCAGGCCGGCGTCGTCGCTGACGGGTCCGACGTGGACGACATCATCGTGGTCGGTTCGCGTCGCGCCACGGTCGACTTCGACCGCACCACCACCGGCATCACCCTGGACGTCCAGGAGACCTTCGACCGCCTGCCGACCGCGCGGAACCTGACGGCCATCCAGCTGCTGGCCCCGCAGACCACGCCCGGCGACAGCGCCTTCGGCAACGAAGTGTCCATCGCGGGCTCGTCGGTTGCCGAGAACGTCTACTATCTCAACGGCATGAACATCACGAACTTCCGCACCTTCGTGGGCGGGAACACGGTGCCGTTCGAATTCTACCAGCAGGTCGACGTCAAGACCGGCGGCTTCCAGGCCGAGTTCGGCCGCAACACGGGCGGCGCCGTCGTCGCCGTGTCGCGCTCGGGCAGCAACGAGTTCCACGGCGGTGCCAACGTCTATTACAACCCCGACAGCCTGCGCGAGACGGTGCCGAACACCAGCGTCATCCGGGTCGACGGCACCACGGCGGTCTCGGCCAACAACGATCTTGACGAGCGTGAGCAGCTGGAGGGCAATGTCTGGCTGTCCGGCCCGATCCTCCGCGACCACATCTATTTCTTCGGCTTCTACAACGCCCGTGACTTCTCCCAGAGCGACACCAACGGCTCTGGAACCCGCTCGACCACGACGTTCAACGACCCGTTCTACGGCGGTAAGGTCGATTTCTACCTGAATCCGGACCACCGTCTGGAAGTCACCTATTTCAAGGATGACCAGTCCAACGAGACCCAGCAGCTGCTGGCCGGGGCCAGCGATCCCTCGCTGACCTTCAACGAGACCGGCGGCGAGACCTCGATCTTCCAGTACACCGGCAATCTGACCGACTGGCTGACCATCTCGGCCCTGTATGGCGACAACAGCTTCAACCAGAGCACCATCGGCAGCGCCGACAGCGAGCCCAGCGTCATCGGCTTCACCGGCCAGGGCACCCTGCGCGGCAACCCGGCCCAGCTGATTGAAACCGGGGTCGACGAGCGCAAGCTGATGCGTTTCGACGCCGATGTTTATGTCACCAACTTCTTCGGTGACCACCACATCCGCATGGGCGTGGACCGGGAAGACCTGACCACGTCCAGCGTCAGCAGCTTCTCGGGCGGCATCCAGTACGTCTACCGCGGCCCGGCCACGGGCACCCAGGTCGGCGGCGCGGTTCCGGCCAACACCCCCTATGTGCGCGTCCGGAACATCCAGCGCGGCGGGTCTTTCGACATCGAACAGACGGCCTTCTACATCCAGGACGCCTGGGATGTGACCGACCGCCTTTCGCTGCAACTGGGCGTGCGGGCCGAGAAGTTCGACAACAAGAACGTTGACGGTGACACCTTCGCCTCGACTGATTTCGACCTGTCGCCGCGCATCGGGGCCGCCTATGACCTGTTCGGGGATCAGCGGACCCGGCTGTCTGCCTTCTACGGCCGCTACTACATCCCGATCGCCGGCAATACGAACCTGCGTCTGGCCGGTGCCGAGCTGTTCACCGACGACTACTATTTCTACAACTCGGTCGGCGGCCTGACCCGCAACCCGGGTGAGACGGAGGCGCAACTCATCCTGCGCTGCGCCGCCGACCGCTCGAACGCATGCGCCCCCGGCCTCGTGGGCGATCCCTTCCTCGAGATCGTCAACTCCAACGGCGAGGCCTCCGATCCGGCCTCGCTGGTGTCCCAGAACCTCGAGGCCCAGCACCAGGACGAGTTCATCGTGGGTATTCGCCACGAGATGGACAACGGCTGGCGCTTCTCGGCCAACGCCACCTATCGCGAGCTCGGCGCGGTAATGGAGGACTACGACACCTCCTTCATCATCGGCGACTATTGCGCCTCGGTCGGCATCGCGCCGGCGGATTGCGGCGCGATCAACAACGCCGGGGAGTATGTCCTTCTGAACCCGGGTTCGGATCTGGTGATCTCGCCCGATCCCACCTCCTTCCCCTTCCTGGCCGGTCAAACGATCACCATCCCGGCGTCGATCCTCGACATTCCCGAGGCGGAGCGCACCTATCAGGCCCTCGAACTGTCGTTCGAGCGTCCCTGGGATGGCCGCTGGGCCCTGCAGGGTTCGGTGGTGCTGGCCAAGTCGGAAGGCAACATCGAGGGCGGCGTGAAGTCGGACAACGGTCAGGACGACACCGGCCTGACCCAGGACTTCGACGAGCCGGGCTGGACCGACGGGTCCTATGGACTGCTGCCGAACCACCGCGGCCAGACCTTCAAACTGTTCGGCAGCTACGCGGTTACCGACAGCATCACGCTCGGTGGCAACCTCTTCATCCAGTCGCCGCGGGCCTATGGCTGCATCGGCTCCTATCCGCTGGGTGACGGCCGCGCCGTGCCGTCGACCATCACGGCCAACTACTGCGTGCGTCCGGGTGGCAGTGTGCTGACGCCCCGCGGCTCGCAGTTCGACGGCCAGTGGACCAAGCGGTTCGACATGTCGGTCGCCTGGGACGTGCCGGTCTCCATCCCCGGCACCGTCCAGCTCCGCGCCGACATCTTCAACGTCTTCGATTTCACGGGCGTTGCGGACTACGACGAGGTGGGTGATGCCAGCGCCGGCACCGCCAGCCCGAACTACAAGAACATCCTGAGCTACCAGACCCCGCGGAACATCCGCATCGGCCTGTCCTACCAGTTCTAGGATCGACACGACGTCCTGACTGAGGGCGGCGGATCTCCGGATCCGCCGCCCTTTTTCGTGGCCGCTGACCGCCGCACAAAAACCATTGCGACGCTTCAGGCGTTGGGGAAGCCTAGCCCGTCAACAGCACCCGGATCCCCCATGCGCCTTCGTCTCGCCGCCTCGCTTCTCGCCCTGAGCCTCGCCGCCGCCACGCCCGGCCTGGCCCAGGACGGCCCCATCGTCACCGCCCGCGACGCCGGTGAAAGCGTCGACGCCCGCAATGCCCGCGAGGCGATCGCCTACGAAACGCCCCTGCCGCGCGGCGCGCCGGAACAGGACTATCCGCTGGTCGCCTGGTGCGCGGCGCTCGTCGAAGGCCACATCGCCCTGGGCCGGACCCTGACCGAAGCCGACGATCTGGACCGCGACATCATCCGTCTGGGCGGGCTGGAGGCGGCCGACTTCCGCGACGCCCTCGCCGCCGGCCGGGCCCGCCAGACCCCCGCCACGCTGGAGGCCGCCCGGCTCGCCGAGGCCGAGGCCGCCGCCAAATGGGTGCCCCTGATGGCCCAGACCGACGACCGCGCCCGCAGCGAGGCCTTCGGCCTGTTCTTCGGCCTGCCGGGCCGCTGCGAACACGCCGCCCGCCGCGTCCGCGCCAACATCACCACCCCGCCCGTGACGCTCGACGCCGCCGGTCTGGACGAGGTGGGTGTGGCGAAGGAGTAATTCCTCCCCCATCGGGGGAGGGGGACCGCGAAGCGGTGGAGGGGGCTCACCGCGAACGCCGATGTCTGGTTCGGGCCCCCTCCGTCACGGCGCGAAGCCGCGCCGCGCCACCTCCCCCGACGGGGGAGGATTACGCCGCCACGCCCCTCGCCACGTCCCCCGGTTCATAGTTCAGGATAGGCGCCAGCCAGCGTTCGCAGGTCTCCACGTCCCAGCACTTCCTGCGCGCATAGTCCTCGACCTGGTCGCGATCGATCTTGCCGACGCCAAAGTAATGGCTGTCCGGGTGCCCGAAATACAGGCCTGAGACCGAGGCGGGCGGGGTCATGGCATAGCTCTCGGTCAGGGCCATGCCGGCATTCGTTTCCGCCTGCAGCAGCCGGAACAGCGTCGCCTTTTCCGTATGGTCCGGCTGGGCCGGATAGCCGGGGGCCGGGCGGATGCCCTGGTATTTCTCGGCGATCAGGTCGTCGGTCGTGGTCGTCTCATCCGGCGCATAGCCCCACAGTTCGGTCCGCACCTTCCTGTGCAGCGCCTCGGCGAAGGCCTCCGCCAGCCGGTCGGCGAGGGCCGCGGCCATGATGGCGGAATAGTCGTCGCCCGCGTCCTTGAACCGCTTCGAGGTCTCGACCTCGCCGTGGCCCGTGGTGACCGCAAACGCCCCGATCCAGTCCTGCCCCTCCGGCGCGACAAAGTCCGACAGGGCCGAGTTGGGCTTGCCGTTCGACTTGGCGATCTGCTGGCGCAGGGTGTGGAACCGCGCGATCTCGGTCGTTCGGCTCTCGTCGGCGAACACCACCACGTCGTCCTGATCGGCATTGGCGGGCCAGAAGCCGACCACGCCCTTCGCCGTGAACCACTTCTCGTCGATGATCCGCTTCAGCATGGCCTGCGCATCCTTGAACAGGTCCTTCGCCGCCTCTCCGACGATCTCGTCCTCCAGAATGTGCGGATAGCGCCCGATCAGCTCCCAGCTGGCGAAGAAGGGCGTCCAGTCGATGCGATCGGCCAGATCGGCCAGATCCCAGGCCTCGAACGTGCGCGTGCCGATGAACGACGGGGCCGACGGCCGCGGCGCGGTCCAGTCGATGGCGAACCGGTTCTCGCGCGCCTTGGTCAGGCTGGTGCGCGCCTTGACCTCCTGACCCCGGGCATATTGCTCGCGGATGCGGATGTATTCGTCCCGCGTCAGGGCCTCGTTCTTGGCCCGCTCGGTCTTGGACAGCAGGCCCGACACCACGCCCACGGCGCGTGAGGCGTCCACCACATAGGTGGTCGAGCCCTTGCGATAGCCCGGCTCGATCTTGACCGCCGTATGGGTCCGGCTGGTGGTCGCCCCCCCGATCAGCAGGGGAATGTCGAACTCGCGCCGCTCCATCTCGCGCGCCACGAACACCATCTCGTCCAGCGACGGCGTGATCAGCCCCGACAGCCCGATGATGTCGACGTTCTGCTCCTTCGCGGCGTCCAGGATCCGGTCGGCCGGTACCATGACGCCCAGGTCGATGACCTCGTAGTTGTTACACTGAAGCACGACCCCGACGATGTTCTTGCCGATGTCGTGGACGTCGCCCTTGACCGTGGCCATCAGGATCCGGCCCGCCTGCTCGCGCGGCTTGCCGGCCTTTTCGGCCTCCATGAAGGGCTCCAGCCAGGCCACGGCCTGTTTCATCACCCGCGCCGACTTCACCACCTGGGGCAGGAACATCTTGCCCGCGCCGAACAGGTCGCCGACCACATTCATCCCGTCCATCAGCGGACCCTCGATGACGTGCAGCGGCCGTTCGACCCCCAGCCGCGCCTCCTCGGTGTCGGCGTCGATGAATTCGGTGATGCCGTTGACCAGGGCGTGCTCGATCCGCTTGCCCACGGGGGCGTCGCGCCACTTCAGGTCGACGACCCGCGCCACCCCCTTGTCGCCCTTGTAGTTGGGGGCGATGTCCACCAGCCGCTCGGTGTTCGAGACGTTGGTCCGCTGCGGCCGGTTCAGGATCACATCCTCGACCGCCTCCCTCAGGGTCGGGTCGATGTCGTCATAGACGGGCAGGTCGCCGGCATTGACGATGCCCATGTCCATGCCCGCCTGGATGGCGTGGTACAGGAACACACTGTGGATCGCCCGGCGCACCGGCTCATTGCCGCGGAAGCTGAACGAGACGTTCGACACCCCGCCCGAGACGCGGGCGTAGGGCAGGGTGGCCTTGATCGCCCGGGTGCCCTCGATGAAGTCGACGGCATAGTTGTCGTGCTCCTCGATCCCCGTCGCCACGGCGAAGATGTTGGGATCGAAGATGATGTCCTCGGGCGGAAACCCGACCTCGTCGACCAGGATGCGATAGGCCCGCGTGCAGATCTCGATCTTGCGCGCGGCCGTGTCGGCCTGACCCACCTCGTCGAAGGCCATGACCACCACGGCGGCCCCATAGCGCAGGCATTTGACCGCCTGGGCGCGGAAGGCGTCCTCGCCCTCCTTCATGCTGATCGAGTTCACGATCGGCTTGCCCTGGACGCATTTCAGCCCCGCCTCGATCACCTCCCATTTGGAGGAGTCGATCATCACCGGCACGCGGGCGATGTCCGGCTCGGCCGCTATCAGGTTCAGGAAGGTGACCATGGCCGACTTCGAGTTCGAGCAGGCCCTCGTCCATATTGATGTCGATGATCTGGGCCCCGGCCTCGACCTGCTGGCGCGCGACCGTCAGGGCAGCCGTATAGTCACCCTCGACGATCAGCTTCTTGAATTTGGCCGAGCCGGTGACGTTGGTTCGTTCGCCGACATTGATGAAGGTGGGACGCAAGGGGGCTGTATTCCTGGGTTAGGGCGCGGGGACGGGCGTGCGCGCGGCGGTGACCTCGATCTCGACGAGGAAGCCGGGGCCGGCGAGGCCCGCGACCTGAACGGTCGAACGTGAGGGACGGTTGGGCTGGTCGGGCGTGCCGAAATGGCGGCTGTAGGCCCGCATCATCCCGGCGAAATCCATCCGCTCCGATCCCGGAGGGGCGACCAGATAGACGGTCATGGAGACCACGTCCGCCATCGTCAGCCCCCGCGTTTCCAGCAGCGCCCGGATCTTGTTGAAGGTCGACTCCGACTGGGCCTCGGTGTCGCCATAGGCGGCCACCGTGCCGGCCGGGGCCGCCGGATCGGCGACACTGGGCAACTGGCCGCTCAGGAAGATGATCTCGCTGCCCGCCGGCACGGTCACCGTCGAGGCGATGAAGGCATTGGGGCCCGGATAGGTGCGTTCGATCTCCTGCGCCTGGGCGGGCAGGGCGGTGACGACGAGGGCCCCGGCGAGGAGGGAGGCCTGGAATGCGGTTGTGAAGGTCATGGTCTGGATCTCCGGTTCAGGCGTTCAGGGCATGCTGGCGGGCGGCGATGGCATTCACGGCGCGCCAGCCCGAGACGATCGCCCCCTGCTGCCAGGCACCGACGTGGCTCAGGTGTTCGCCCGCGAAATGATACGGGCCGTCCGGCTCGTTCATCAGGGTGTAGCCGGCGCTGTCGCTCCGGGCGATGTGACCCTCGATCCCGAGCGAATAGGGCACCCGCGACCAATGCACCGTGACCCCCTTCGACAGGGCCCCGGACTGACCGGGATGCAGCCGCTCGACCGAGGCCTTCGCATAGGCCTGACCCTCCGCCCATGACAGCGACCCCAGCCGCGTCGCCGCGCCCCCGAAGGCATAGCCCGCCACCAGAACGCCGGTGTCGTGCAGGAACCGCCCCGAGGGATACCAGGTCATCAGGGTATCCCGGTCGGTGAAGCTCAGCCCGCCATAGATGTGATCGTTGCTCTCCCAGAACCGCGGGCCCTGGAAGGCGACCTTGGTGGAGTCCGAATACTCCGACCGGGTCACCACCGCCCGCCGGTCGGCCGAGAAGTCGCACGCGATCCCCGCCAGCACCGGGAAGGGGATGGTACAGACACAGTGATCGGCCGTGAGGGCCTGACGCCGGCCGGTGGCGTCCTTCCAGATCACCTCCACGCCATTGCCCTTGCGCTGCAGCCGCGTCACCTCGGCGTTCAGCGTGATGGCGTCGCCCAGACTCGTCGCGAACGCCGCCGGGATGCGGTCCATCCCGCCGACCGGCTGCAGCATGGTGGCCTGCATGTCGAAGGCGTCGTGAAAGGCCGGGGCGCGCCACGCCATGGGATGCATCAGGGCCGCCAGCGTCAGGGCGTCGCGCGGCTTGCCGGTCACATCGCCCGCCGACGGCTCGATCTCCAGACCGGACATCGAACTCTGGCGGAACATCAGGTCGGGATCCAGCTGCCCCCACTGGATCAGGTTCTGAACCAGCATGGCCTTGTCCTCGGCGCTGAACGGCAGGTCGACCCCGCCGTTCTGGACCCCCTTGGCCAGCAGGGAGGCGACATTGCCCCGGATCCCGTGGATGGCCTGACGCATCTGCATCGGCTTGCCGCCGTTGAAGGTGTCCGACTGGATCAGCGCCCCACGCGAGTGGTTGACCATCACCTCCATCTCGACGCCCAGGGTCTTGCAATAGCCCAGGGTGGCCTGATGATGGCTGGGGATCCGGGCCGCGCCCGCGTTGAAATACTGGCCCTCGTCGAAGGTGCAGGTCTGGTCCGGGGCCCCGGTGTGGCTCACTTTCGACCCGCCCCGCACCGTCCAGTTCCGTCCCCCGACCCGGTCGCGCGCCTCCAGAACCGTGACGCTGTATCCCGCCTTCCTCAGCTCGTAGGCGGAGGACAGACCCGCCAGACCCGCGCCGAGGATCACCACACTGCAGCCGGCCCCCGATCCGGGGGGCAGGGCGGGGGTCTCGGCGTGCGCCACCCCGTCGTCCACCAGCCCCATCATCCGCATGGTCGTATAGAGGGCCGCTGTCCCCCCGACCGCCGCAATCCTGTTCAGAAACGCCCGACGTGTACTCAACATGGCCCGATCCCCCTGGCTCATCTCGCAGATGCGAGAAGAGCATCACGGTTCCGGAAGCGTGACCACAGGAAATGACGGGTTCGGACGACATCAGCGCGAAATCCGGCCGCTGTGGCCTGACGGCACACCCTCTCCCGGCAGGAGAGCGGCACCCTGCCGGATGGGGTCCGGGACGGTCAGGCCTTCGCCGACAGGAATGCAAGTGTGAGCCATCACGCGTAGGCCACCCAGCCGCACCAGTAGAGGCCCCGGAACACGGGTTCGATGTCCCGGAAACCGGCCTCGGTGAGGAGGTCCTCGTCCCGCGCCGGGCCGACGCAGTTGAGCTGGGTACGCACGCGTTCGTGCGCCTCCTTCAGGACCTTCGGGTCCATTTCGCTGTCGCTGCCGAACGTCAGATAGCGGTCGAACTGCCGCTCCGACGCGGGATCGGTCCGGTCGATGCTCAGGTGGGCGATGACGAAAGGCGCGCCGGGCTTCAACCGGCTGCGGATGGCCTTCAGGGTCTCCAGCTTCGCGCCGTCATCCGGCACGAAATGCAAGGTCAGCAGGCAGGTCGCGGCATCGAAGGGCCCCTCAGGCGCCTCGAAGACATAGCCTTCCAGCCAGTCCACGGTCCCGGGGTCGCCGAGATAGGCCTTGCCTTGGCCAATCATCTCGGCCGACGGATCGACGGCGCAGAACCGGGCCCCGGGGAAGGCGTCGATCAGGGTCTTCAGCTCCAGCCCGCCGCCGCCGCCGACCACGAGAACCTGCCTGGGCGACGTCTCGGCCAGCAGCTGGGCCATGATGCGGTGCAGGCCGTCGAACCCGGGAATGATCTTCCGCGGCCGGTCGGCATAGGTCCGCGCATGCTCCGGATCCTTGAACAGCGTGGCGATCCTGTCGGTCATCACGCCACCAGCTCGAACGGTTCCAGCCCGCTCAGCCGCATCGCCACCGGCCGCTCCGGGATCTCCCGCGTGGCCAGTTTCGACACCGCCTCGGCCGTGTGGCGGATGTGGTCCGGCGTCGTGCCGCAGCAGCCGCCGACGATGTTGACCAGACCGGACGCCGCCCATTCCTCGATGAAGTGGGCGGTCTCGTGCGGCTCCTCGTCATACTGGCCCATGGCATTGGGCAGTCCGGCATTGGGATAGGCGGCCACCAGCGTATCCGCCACCCGGCTCAGTTCGGCGATGAAGGGCCGCATCAGATCGGCCCCCAGGGCGCAGTTGAAGCCGACGGCGAACGGCTTGGCGTGCCGCACGCTGTTCCAGAAGGCCTCGGCGGTTTGGCCAGATAAGGTCCGGCCCGAGCGGTCGGTGATGGTGCCCGAAATCCAGATCGGCAGGGGCTCCAGCCCCTCGTCCTCGAGGTCCTTGATGGCCTTGATACAGGCCTTGCAGTTCAGCGTGTCGGTGATGGTCTCGATCAGATACAGGTCGACCCCGCCCTCGTTCAGCGCCTTCACCTGATGGCGATAGGCGTCATAGACCTGGTCGAAGGTCACCAGCCGCGCGCCCGGATCGTTCACGTCCGACGACATCGACAGCATCTTGTTCAGCGGCCCGATCGAGCCGGCGGCGAAGCGGGGCTTGTGCGGTTCCTTTTCCGTCCAGCGATTGGCCGAGGCCCGGGCCAGTTTCGCCCCCTCCAGATTGATGTCCCACACCGACTGCGCATCGAGATGATAGTCGTCCTGGGCGATCACCGTGGCCGAGAAGGTGTTGGTCTCGCTGATGTCCGCGCCGGCGGCGAAATACTGGTCGTGCAGGTCGCCGATGACGTCCGGGCGGGTGATGCACAGGATGTCATTGTTGCCCTTCATCTGGCCGACATGGTCCGTGAACCGGTCGCCGCGGAAATCTTCCTCCGACAGCTCCCGCCGCTGGATCATCACCCCCCAGGATCCGTCGAGCACCAGGATGCGTTCCTTCGCGGCCTGATGCAGGGCGGCGATACGGTTTGCGCGGGTCGTCATGCGGCGGCCTTCTGTTCGCGAACACCCAGCACCCGGCAAATCGCATAGACCAGGTCTGCGCGGTTCAGGGTGTAGAAGTGGAAGTCGGAAAACCCTTCCTCCTGCAGCCGGGCACAGGTCTCGGCCGCAACGGAAGCCGCGAGCAGCTTGCGCGTCTCCGGGTCGTCGTCGAGGCCCTCGAAATGGGCCGCCAGCCAGGCCGGCACCGAGGCCCCGCACGATCCGCACATGCGCTGCAGGCCGGCGAAGTTCGACACGGGCATGATCCCGGGGATCAGGGGGATGGTCACCCCCGCCGCCCGGACCCGGTCGCGGAACCGCAGGAAGGCGTCGATATCGAAGAAGAACTGGCTGACCGCGCGGGTCGCGCCCGCGTCGATCTTGGCCTTCAGCACCTCGATGTCATGGTCGATCGACGGGCTTTCCGGATGCTGCTCCGGATAGACGCCGACCGTGACGTCGAAGCCGCCGACGCGGGTGATCGCCCGGGTCAGTTCGGTGGCATTGGCATAGCCGTCCGCGCGCGGCTGATAGACCCCGCCGATGCCGGCCGCGCCGGGCGGATCGCCGCGCAGGGCCACGATGTGGTTCACCCCGATCGCCTTGTAGTCGCGGATGACCTCGTCGACCTCGTCACGGCTGGCGTCGACGCAGGTCAGGTGGGCGGCGGGCTTCAGAGTCGTCTCGGTCAGCATCCGCTGCACCGTCCGGTGCGTCCGCTCGCGGGTCGATCCGCCGGCACCATAGGTCACCGAGACGAACGCCGGGTTCAGGGGCTCCAGCCGGCGCACGGCCTCCCACAGGGTCTCTTCCGCCTTGTCGGTCTTGGGCGGGAAGAATTCGAACGAGACACGCACGGGGTTGGCGTTCTGACCCGCGCGGGCGACGGGCCCCAGCGGCGACAGCAGCAGCGCCCGCGCGTCGGCCAGGGTAGGGGAGGAGAGGGCCATCAGGCGACATTCCTTGCTGCGGTGGCGGCCGGTCGGGTCGCGGTCCAGATGGTGACGGTCAGGCCCGCCGTGTCCGGGGGCAGGGCGATCGAGGCGGAGGCGTCGAGCCCAGCCTCGCCCAGCCAGCGCCCGATCTCCTCGTCGGCGAAGCCCAGCCGGCGGTGCTGATGCTCGTCCCTCAGCCGCTCCAGCTCATGGGGGGCGAAATCAACGATCAGAAGTTTTCCCTCCGGCCGCACCAGCCGCGCCGCCTCGGCCACGGCCGCCGCCGGATCGGCCAGGTAGTGCAGCACCTGATGCACCAGCACCAGATCGGCCGACTGGGCCGGCAGGCGGGTGGCGAAGATGTCGCCGTGCCTCAGCTCCACCGTCTTCAGCCCGGCCCGGGCGACATTGGCGCGGGCGATGTTCAGCATGTTCTGGCTCAGATCCAGCCCGATCGACCGGCGCGCGGTCTGGCCCAGCAGGGTCAGCATCCGCCCCGAGCCGGTGCCCAGATCCACCACCCGGTCGAACGGCCCCGGGCCCGCCGCCCGGGTGATGGCGCTCTCGACCGCGCTCTCGGACACATACAGCGACCGGATCCGGTCCCATTGCGGGGCGATCTGTTCGAAATAGGCGGCGGCCGCCTCGGCCCGTTCGTCGCGCACGGCCTCCAGCCGGCGATGGTCGGCCTCGCCCGCAGCGTCGTCCAGCAGGTCCAGCACCGTGTCGATCAGCCGCCTCACCGCCGGCTCGTGCGACACCCGGTAGAAGACCCGCGCCCCGTCGGGGAAACGCTCGATCAGCCCGGCGTCGGCCATCAGCTTCAGGTGCCGCGAGACCCGGGGCTGGCTCTGTTCCAGCACCCGGCCCAGCTCCATGACCGAAAGCTCCTCGCCCGCGAGCAACAGCAGGATGCGCAGCCGCGTCGGCTCGCCGGCGGCGCGCAGGGCTTCGATCGTCTGGTCGGCGCTCAGGGACATGGGAAGACCTCTTGAGCGAAAACATATAAGGATATCCTTATATGATGCAAAGCCGGAATTCGCCCGACCGTCACCGCACCGGCGTTACCGGTGGCTCGCCCGCCGCCACCGCCATCAGATTGCGCAGCATCAGCATCGCCATCCCCTGCACCGCGGCCTGCGTCGCGCCCCCCGAATGCGGTGTCAGCACCACATTGGGCACCCCGGCCCAGCGCGCCGCCGGCGTCGGCTCGGTCCCGAACACATCCAGCCCGGCCCCGCCCAGCCGTCCGTCCTTCAGCGCCGCGATCAGGGCGTCCTCGTCCAGCAGCGACCCGCGCGCCACATTGACCAGCACCCCCTCCGGGCCCAGCGCCTCGATCACCGCGCCCGAGACCAGCCCCCGGTTGGCGTCCTCCGCCCGGCAGGCGACCACCAGCACATCCGACCCCGCCGCCAGCTCCATGATCGACCCTGCCCGGGACCATTCCGCGTCCGGCTTGTCCCGGGGCCCCCACCAGCGCACGGCACAGCCCATGACCGCCACCCGGCGCGCCACCGCCTCGCCGATCGCCCCCAGACCGACGATCCCGACCCGCCGCCCGGCCATGGACGGGGTCATCAGCCGCCGCTCCGCCACCCAGTCCCCCGCCGTCACCGTCGCGTGCCCGGCCACGATCCCGCGCACCACGGCCAGCATCAGCCCCAGGGCCTGATCCGCCACATCCTCATGATTGACCCCGGGGGCATGGGTGACCACCAGCCCCCGCGCCCGGCAGTCCGCCACATCGATCCCGTCATAGCCCGAGGTGAAACAGGCCACGTGCCGCAGCCCCGGCAGCCGGTCCAGCAACGCCGGCTCCAGCACCTCCTCGCCCAGCACCACCACCGCCGACACCCGCGCCAGCGCCTCGTCCGTCGGCGCCGCCCACAGCCGATGCACCGTGAACCCGCTCTCCAGCAGGGGCACCAGACCGGCCAGGGCCGGGGAGACGATCAGGGTTTCGGGCCGAATCTCGGGACAGTCGGTCATGCCCGACCCTAGCACTGCCCGCGCCGGTCCGCCGAAAGGCGCTGTCTCAGGACACCGCCGCCCCCCCGCACAGGGGCCTTTGCCGGTTGTACCGGTCCCACACCACCACCGTGCCGCTGCGCAGCATGGCGCAGTTGATCTCCTCGCCCGCCCGCGTCCAGCACACGGCCGTGATCCGCTCATAGCTGCGCCCCGTCCGCTCGCAGCTCAACGCCTGTCCCCCCGCCAGCCGCCGCAGCGCCGCCGTCGCCGCCGCGCCCGAGGCCTCGGGACAGGGATGGCCCGGCGAACAGGTCTCGTCCCGCTCCCGCGCCGCCAGCGCATGCAGCCGCACCCGCGTCCCGTCCGCGCATCTCAGCGTATCGCCGTCGGTGATCGCGGCCACGTCACAGTCGAACCGGGCCGGCGCGGCCTCGCCCGGCGTCCCGGCCTCGGGCGCCGCGGCCCCGGAGGTCACCGGCGCGTTCAACATCCCCACAAAGGCCACCGCCGCCACCAGCGCCACGACCAGCGGAAACCGCCGGTCCGTCCGCCTGTGTCCATCGTACCGGGTCATGGCCCCAGCCTCGACCGGCCGCCGTTAACACGCGGTCAATGCTGGGGAGAGGGCTTGTGACGCACCGTTCCTCCCCCATCGGGGGTCGACGCAGGGCCGGCGGAGCCGGGCCAAGGAGGGGACCGCGAAGCGGTGGAGGGGGCGGGCCGCGCGCGACGCCACCCTCTCCCGGCGGGAGAGGGCTTGAGGCTCGCAGAGCGAAGCGATGCGCCAGCCGAAAGGGTGAGGCGCTGATCTGTCCGGGGCCCACGGTGAGGACTGCGCCTCACCCTTTCGCGCAAGAACACTCGCTAACGCTCGCGTGCGCTCAAGCCCTCTCCCGCCGGGAGAGGGGGCAGATCACGCCGTGCGCTCAAGCCCTCTCCCGCCGGGAGAGGGATGAGGATTACCGCCCGAATTTCTGGAACTTGATCCGATGCGGGATCAAGGCGTCGGTGCCGAGGCGACGCTTCTTGTCCTCTTCATAGGCCTCGAAATTCCCCTCGAACCATTCGACGTGGCTGTCGCCCTCGAAGGCCAGGATGTGGGTGGCCAGACGGTCCAGGAACCAGCGGTCGTGGGAGATGACCACGGCGCAGCCGGCGAACTCCTCCAGCGCCTCCTCGAGGTTCTGCAGCGTCTCGATGTCCAGATCGTTGGTCGGTTCGTCCAGCAGGATCAGGTTGCCGCCGGTGGCCAGGGTCTTGGCCAGGTGGACGCGGTTGCGCTCCCCGCCGGACAGCTGGCCGACCTTCTTCTGCTGGTCGCCGCCCTTGAAGTTGAAGCTGCCGACATAGGCGCGGGTGTTGATCTCGCGCTTGCCCACCATCATCACATCGGTGCCGCCGCTGATCTCTTCCCAGATGGTCTTGTTGGGATCCAGGCTGTCGCGCGACTGGTCGACATAGGCCAGCTTGACCGTCTCCCCGACCTTGATGGTGCCGCCGTCCGGCGTCTCCTGGCCGGTGATCAGGCGGAACATGGTCGACTTGCCGGCGCCGTTGGGGCCGATGACGCCGACGATGCCGTTGGGCGGCAGCTTGAACGTCAGATTGTCGAACAGAAGCTTGTCGCCGTACGACTTCTGCAGGCCCTCGACCTCCAGCACCACATTGCCCAGACGCGGCCCGGGCGGGATCTGGATATGGGCGTGGGTCTGGGCCCCGCGCAGGTTCTCCTGCTCGGTCACCATCCGCTCATAGGCGGCCAGACGGGCCTTGGACTTGGCCTGACGGGCCTTGGCACCACTGCGGACCCATTCCAGTTCGCGGGTCAGGGCGCGCTGGCGGGCCTCGGATTCGGAGTTCTCCTGCACCACCCGCTTCTGCTTCTGCTCCAGCCAGCTGGAGTAGTTGCCCTCATAGGGAATGCCCTTGCCGCGATCGAGCTCCAGCGTCCACTTGGTCACCAGATCCAGGAAGTAGCGGTCGTGGGTCACCAGGATGACGCAGCCCGGGAAGGCCTCCAGATGGTGCTGCAGCCAGGCCACGGACTCGGCGTCGAGGTGGTTGGTCGGTTCGTCCAGCAGCAGCATGTCGGGCTTGGACAGCAGCAGGCGGGCGAGCGCCACGCGGCGCTTCTCGCCGCCGGACAGATTGGTCACCGCCCAGTCGTCGGGCGGGCAGCGCAGGGCGTCCATGGCCATCTCGATGCGGCTGTCGATGTCCCAGACGTCGCCAGCGTCGATCTTTTCCTGGAGGGCGGTCATCTCCTCCATCAGCTCGTCGGAATAGTTCTCGGCCATCTCCATGGCGATGGCGTTGAAGCGGTTGACCCACTGCTTCTCCTCGCACCAGGCCTCGACGTTCTCGCGGACGTTCAGGCTGTCGTCCAGGTGGGGCTCCTGCTCCAGATAGCCGCGCTTGACCCCGTCGGCCGCCTTCGCCTCGCCGGTGAACTCCGGATCGATGCCGGCCATGATCTTCAGCAGCGTCGACTTGCCCGACCCGTTGACCCCCACGACGCCAATCTTGGCGTCGTTGTAGAAGCTCAGCCAGATGTTCTCGAAGATCTTCTTGCCGCCCGGAAAGGTCTTCGTCAGACCCTGCATCTGGAAGATATATTGTTGCGCCATGAGGTGCGATGCGCCCTGTCGTCAAAATTTATGGGAAGGTCGGGGCTGGATGTAGCGATCCCAGCGCCCTGAGGCAAATAGCCTGGACCTGTCCGGAGGCGGATTGAAGGCGGGCGGACGCCTACCAGCGAAACAGGACGCGACCGACCAGCGCGCCACCGGCGACCGCCAGGGCGATCCCCAGTGAATACCAGACCATGACGAAGCTGGTGGTTTGCTCGGGGCAATGCAGGCCGTACAGGGTGGTGGCGAGGGCGGCGGTCAGGAGCCCCGCGGCCGCCCCGGCCGCGCCCGGCCGCATGGGGGCGAAACTCCGCGCCGCCCCGAAGACGAAGGGGGCGGCGACCAGGCTGAGGATCAGGATCAGGGGCGCACAGGCGCGGGCGCTTTCGCCCATCACGGCGGGCATCCGCTCGGCCTCAGCGAGAGTCGCAACTTCCCAGGCGGTGAACCCCGTGGCGGCCGTCAGGACAACAGCAAGCGCGGTCAGAGGAGGCCGGATCGCCGACCCAGGCCGTCCGAGCCGGTCCAGCAGCCAGAAGCCGACCACACCCAGCGCCCCGGTGTAGACCGCCTTGATCCAGAACGTCGGTCCCATCATCGCCGCGCCCAGATCCTCGCGGAATCCCAGCCACAGGCCTACCCCCAGCAGCACCATCAGCCCGCCCGCGCACAGGGCCAGCAACAGGCGACGTTCGAGCTGTCGCGGCCGTGCGGCGGGCAGGTCGGCGGCCAAGGCCTCGATCAGGTCGTCAGTCTTCATCTTCGCCTCCGTCGACGGACGCGGGCGCAAAGCGGGCGTTCAGGGACTTGAGACTGCGGTGGATCGACACCTTGGCCGCAGTCAGGGTGTAGCCATGCCTCTCGGCGGCCTCGGCCACGGTCAATCCACCAAGCCTGACATCCTCGATCAGGCGGCGCTGACGGGCCGGAAGCAGGGCGAGAATCCGGGTCAGATCGGCGCGCGTAGCCCCGTCCTCGACCGTATGGTGGGCGAACAGGGCAGAGGCTTCCTCCAGCGGATGGGTGGGGCGGCGGCCCTGCCGCCGGAGATGATCCACCAGCTTGTGCCGGGCGATGGCAAAGGCCCAGGCCGTGAAGGTCTGGTTCCGGTCCCAGGTCGCCCGTTTGGCGTGGATGGCGATCAGCGTCTCCTGCACCAGATCCTCGGCGTCCGCGCCGCCGTTGAACAGGCGTCGCCTGAAATAGGGTCGCAGATGCGCGCCCAGATCGGACAGCAGATGCCGCCAGGCGAGGGCGTCGCCATCAAGGCCGCGCAGCATCAGGGCTTTGAGTTGGGCTTCGCGGTCGGTCACGTGCGCCCTGTTACGATGGGGGACGGCGAAGGTTACACGGCCTCAGGCATAGTTGAAGCTGATCGAGATTCTCTCGGCCTTTGCCGCGTTGGCCGGTACCTCGTGACGCAGCCAGCTCTCCCACATCAGCACCGTCCCGGCGGCGGGGGTCAGATAGACGAAGGGCTGTTCCTGCTCGGGCGCGTCGGCCTCGACTGAGGGGCGGGCCATCATCATCGGCAGGCGGGGGTCTTCCAGCTTCAGCGCCGAGGCCCCGTCCGGCACCTCGACATAGACCGTGCCGCTGAGAAAGGCGTGGGGGTGGATATGCCCGGAGTGCGACCCGCCGGGCTTGAGGATGTTGACCCACAACGTATCCAGCCGGGGCTTTCTGGCGAGATCGAAGTTCAGCGCCTTCGCATAGGCGAGCGCGTGGCGGTCCAGATGCTTCTTCAGTTCCGCGAACTCGGGCAGGCGCTGGGGCAGGTCATTCAGCGAGCCGTAGGAGGTATAGCCGCGATAGTTGTGGGTCCGGCACCAGGCGCGTCCAGCCCCGTCCTCGGCGGCCAGCATGCGGCAGGCGTCCGCGAGGCCGTCATTGAAGGCCGCGAAGCCGGGTGTGGTCGCCAGCGTGGCCTCATAGACCTGGGTGACGAAGAGCGGGCGCAGGGACATGGGGCAGGGCTCTAGCGCAGGCCGGCCGCCTCGTCGCGGACGATCTGGCCGTCCTTGATCACCAGCCGGACGGCCCGGACGGCCGCAATGTCCGCTGTGGGATCGCCCTCGACCGCCACGAGATCGGCCAGCAGACCGGGCCGGATTGCCCCCCGGTCAAACAGGTCAAAAATCGCGGCATTGCCTGACGTGGCGGCAATGAGCACCTGCGCGGCGGACATGCCCGCGGTGGCCATGAGTTCCATCTCCAAGGCGTTGTCGCCATGCGCATAGACGCCGACGTCGCCTCCCATACAGATCGGAACACCCGCAGCGCGGGCGGCGGCGAAGGCGGCGCGCTTTGTCAGGACGTTCTGCGGGGCCGGTTCGGTGCCGTCCCATCCCCGGTAGCGGGTGATCGACTCCGTCGCGGCCAGGGTGGGGCACAGGGCGACACCGCGCTCTGCCATCAGCCGGAAGATCTCCGGTGTGCCCGCGTCGCCGTGTTCCAGGGTGTCGGCCCCGGCCAGAATCGACCGGCGGATGCCCTCGACCGTCCCGGCGTGGATCGCGACCTGTCGACCGGCCGAGTGCGCCACCTCGACCGCCGCGGTCAGTTCGTCCTGGGTGAAGGTCGGGCGACTCGGCTCGCCGGGTCCCCAGCGATAGTCGGCATACAGTTTGACCACATCGGCACCGGCCCCGATCTGGCTGCGCACGGTGCGGATCAGGTCATCGGCATCCGCTTCCTCCGCCCCCAGCGGAACGTCGACGCCCGGCTCGAAGCCCTTGGGGCCATAGGCCCCCGTGGCGACAATAGCCCGGCTGGCGATCAGCAGGCGGGGGCCGGGGACAATGCCCTCGGTGATGGCGCGACGCAGACCGGCGTCCGCATAGCCTGCGCCCTCCGTGCCCAGATCGCGCACGGTGGTAAACCCGGCCATCAGGGTGGCGCGAGCATGGTTGACCGCCCGCGCGGTCCGCAGGGCCAGCGGCTCGTGCAGGACCTGATCGTCCCACGGTGTCTCATTATAGGGGTGCAGGAACAGGTGGGCGTGGCCCTCGATCAGGCCGGGGATCAGGGTCTGGCCCGGCAGATCGATGATCCGCGCACCCGGAGGCGGCGTGATTCCGGGGCCAGCGGCCTCGATCCTCTGGCCACGCACCATCACCGTCCAGTCCGTGTGGGGTCGCGGCGACACACCGTCGAACACACGGTCGGGGCGCAGCACCAACACATCCTGGGCCGCGGCCACGGAAGCGAACGACAACGTCAGCAGGATCAGGATCAGGCGCATCACCCAAACAAGCGCGGTCTGTCCGGATCGGCAAGCGGCTACCACGCCAGCCCGGCCTCGCCCCTCAGGATCGCCTCGGCTTCGGGCGCGTGTTTGGCCCCGGACCGGTCATGCAGGATCAGGGCGGGCAGCAGACGCAACGGGGCCCGCCCACCCTTCCGGGCACGGACCAGCACCCGCTTTGCCGGTTGGTCGGCGAAAGGCTGGACCGGACGGATAACGAACGAGCCGCAGCGTTTTCCCAGCAGGGCCAGCAGGTCAGCAAGCCGGTCCGCTCGATGAATGACGACGATGCCGCCACCGTCCCGCACGCCGCGCGTCAGGAAATCGGTCCACACCTCAAGGCCATCATCGGCGATCCAGGCCCCGCGCTTGGCCGGAGCGGGCGCACGAAGGGTGGTCTCGTCATCAAAGAAGGGGGGATTCGACACCGCCCAGTCGAACGGCGGGCGGTCGAGGGTTGCAAACCCGTTAGCCACGTCCCCCGTGATGATCTCGACCCGGTCGTCCATGACGTTCAGCGCGGCGTTGCGCCGGGCCAGACCTGCGGCGGTACTGTCGCGTTCCACACCTGTCAGACGGGTGTCCGGGCAGCGGGCTGCAATCTGCATCAGAACCGCACCGGCCCCGCAGCCGGCCTCCAGCACCCGGTCTTTCGGACCCGCGGGCAAGGCCGCCGCCAGAAGGGCGGCGTCCATGCCTGCGCGATAGCCCTGTGCCGGCTGCAGCAGCCGGAGCTTTCCACCCAGAAGGGCGTTCTCGACGACGTCCGCGGCGGCGGAAGACTCCGGGGGAGGGGATGCGACGGTCATGCGGCTTGACCCTTCATGGTCGGGTCACCATTGTCCGGCCGAGCGCGACGCCGCAAGACGCCGTGACGTTTCGGCGAGGCGATCTTCCCACGCCCCGCACTTTTGAGAGAGTTTTCTGTTGGATGCCGTCACTCTGACCGCTCCCCGCGCCAAAGGCCCCCGCGCCGAGGGCGATGTGGAGACCCTGGCCCGGCTGGCCCGGGTCGACATGGCGGCGGTCGACGCCCTGATCGTGGCACGCATGCAGTCGCCGGTCCCCGTCATTCCCCTGCTGGCTGAACATATTGTGTCCGCCGGCGGCAAACGCCTGCGGCCGCTTCTGACCATCGCCGCCGCCCGTGCGATCGGTTCTCCGGCCGGGCAGGGGATCGACAATGCACTCAAACTGGCGGCCTCGGTCGAGTTCATCCACACGGCCACCCTCCTGCACGATGATGTGGTGGACGGGTCCGAGCGCCGTCGGGGCAAGGTCGCCGCGCATCTGATCTGGGGTTCGGCGACGAGCGTGCTGGTGGGCGACTTCCTGTTCGCCCGGGCCTTTGAGCTGATGGTCGAAACCGGCCAGCTCAGGGCGCTGGGCATCCTCGCCCAAGCGTCCAGCGTGATCGCCCAGGGCGAGGTGCTTCAGCTCACCCGCGCGCATGATCTGAACCTCGACCAGGAAACCTACCTGCGGATCGTCTCGGCCAAGACCGCCGAGTTGTTCGCCGCCGCAGCCGAGGCCGGCGCGGTCGGCGTGGACGGAGATCAGGCCGCGACCTCCGCCCTGCGGTCCTATGGACTGAACCTCGGGCTGGCCTTCCAACTCGCGGATGACGCCCTGGATTACGGGGGCACCTCGGAAGCGCTCGGCAAGAATGCCGGAGATGACTTCCGCGAGGGCAAGGTGACGCTTCCGCTGCTGCTGGCCGTCGCCCGGACGCGCGGCCGCGAGGATGCCTTCTGGGAGCGCACGATCAACCGCGGCGAGCGGACCGAGGACGATTTCCGTCGCGCCCGTGAATTGGTCATCGGCACCGGTTCGGTTTCGGCCACGCTGGATGCGGCGGGCGACTATGCGGATGCAGCCAAGACCGCCCTTCGAGTCCTGCCGGCCAGCCCGTGGCGTGACGCCCTGGACGGCCTGGCCGACTTTGCGGTCAGCCGGGCCGCCTGATGCTGGGGGTGTTGGTCCTCGCAGGCCAATTGGCATTGCAGGAGCCGCCCCGGTTCACCATGGTGCCCGTAGACGGTGACACGACGACCGCGGAGGTTTTCGACCTCAAGTCTTCTGACGTGGAGGCGGAGGTTGCCGGCATGCTTCCCGGGGCCGCCGTGCTTGAGATCCGCTCGACCGATGGAGTGAGCATGGCGTATCGCGCCGGCACGCTGCCCGGCGGTCCCATCGTCATGTATGCGAACGCACGGCCCCACGAGTTGCCCAAGTTCGCCTGTCGCATGGCGCGCGATCCGCAGGGCGTCATCGACAATACCGAGCGGGCTATCCGGTGGTGTTTCACGTTTGTGAGCGAAGCCAGGCTGGTGCTGACTGTCCCTCCGCTGCCGCCACCGTCGGGGCCGTTGCCGCCTATTTGAGACTCTGCGGCGAACCTCTGGATGCGGCTGCAGGCCTCTTCCAGCACCGCTTCCGAGGTGGCGTAGCTGATGCGGAAATAGGGGCTGAGACCGAACGCGGCCCCATGCACGACGGCCACGCCCTCGGCTTCCAGCAGGGCGGAGGCGAAGGTCTCGTCGCCGTCGATCACCACGCCGCTTTCGGTCGTCTTGCCGATCAGGCCGTGGATCGACGGATAGACGTAGAAGGCCCCCTCCGGATTGGGGCAGCGGATCCCCGTCGCCTGGTTCAGCATCGAGACCACCAGATCCCGCCGCTTCTCGAAGGCCGCGCCGCGCTCCTTGATGAACGCCTGCGGACCGTTCAGAGCTTCCACGGCGGCGGCCTGGCTGATGGAAGCGGGATTTGAGGTCGTCTGGCTGGCGACCTTGCGCATCAGGTCGATCAGCGCCTTGGGCCCCCCCGCATAGCCGATACGCCAGCCGGTCATGGCATAGGCCTTGGACACGCCGTTGACGGTCAGGGTTCGGTCGTACAGGTCCGGCGCGACCTGGGCGATCGTCGTGTATTCAAAATCTCCGTAGGTCAGGTGCTCGTACATATCGTCGGTCAGCACCCAGACATGGGGGTGACGACGCAGGACGTCGGCCAGAGCTTCAAGCTCCGCCCGCGTATAGGCCGCGCCGGTCGGGTTGGACGGGCTGTTCAGGATCAGCCACTTCGTCCGGGGCGTGATCGCCGTCTCCAGAACCTCGGGGCGCAGCTTGAAGCCGTCCGCCTCCTCGCCCGTGACGAACACCGGCTCGCCGCCGGCCAGAAGCACCATATCGGGATAGCTGACCCAGTAGGGGGCGGGCACGATGACCTCGTCGCCCGGGTTCAGCGTGGCCACGAACGCATTGTAGATCACCGGCTTGCCGCCCGGAGCGACGTGGATCTGGGCGGCCGTATAGGTCAGGCCGTTCTCGCGGGCGAACTTGGCGACGATGGCCGCCTTCAGCTCGGGCGTGCCGTCGACGTCGGTGTATTTGGTCTCCCCACGCTGGATGGCCGCGATGGCGGCCGCCTTGATGTTCTCGGGCGTATCGAAGTCCGGCTCTCCGGCCCCCAGACCGATGACATCCACGCCCTGACGCTTGAGTTCGCGCGCCTTGGCGGTGACCGCCAGGGTCGCGGAGGGCTGGACGCGGGCGAGGGCGGCGGACTGCAGGCTGGACATTTCGATTCCCGGGGAGAGCGGCGGTCTCTCTTAGGACGATGGCGAGGTCGGATCAAACCGTCAGGCTCGCGTGTGGACCGCCCGGGATGCTAGGGGCTCGCGCATGCGGGGTCTGCTCGATTTCATCCTGAACATGGAGTCCCGGCGCTGGCGGACGGCGCTGGCGGCGGCGCTGCTGCTGGGCGCGACCTTCGGACTGCTGTTGCTCGGCAAGAGCCAGCTGGGTCTGGCCGCCGAGGAGAATCTGGAAGGCTGGCTGCAGGGGTATCGCGGCAGCCCGTGGGCGTTCGCCGCGACAGTCGTGCTGTTCGTGGCCGCGGCCTTCATCGGCGCGCCCCAGTTCATCCTGATCGCGGCCTGTGTGGTCGCCTTCGGACCCTCGTTGGGGTTCGTCTACAGCTGGGTCGCCACCGTGGCCTCGGCCGGCGTCACCTACTGGCTGGGACGCGGGCCGACGGCCCGCATGCTCGACCGGTTTGGCGGCAGAACGCTCGAGCGGCTGAAGCGATTCGTCGGGCGCAATGCCTTCTACGCCAGCTTCATGATCCGCAATGTGCCGTCGGCGCCCTTCATCGTCGTCAATATGGCCTTCGGGGCCACCCGGGCCTCCTTTCCCGCCTTTCTGGCAGGCTGTGCGCTGGGCGTCCTGCCTAAAACAGCGCTGGTCGCCTTCTTCGGGGGCGCGGTGGTGGCAGCGGTCAGCGGAGACGGCGTCTGGACCTCCCTGATCCTCGCCGCGATCGCCGTTGTCTGGATGGGGCTGATGCTGGGGGTGCGGGAACTGGTCCGCCGTCGGGAACGGAGGGTTGGCGATTCGGATTGAAACCGGCATTGTTACGGTTGCCCGGTTGGCCTATGTCGTTCGCGAACACGACCGACAGGACTCCATCCCATGCTGAAGCTCTATTACTCCGCCGGTGCCTGCGCGCTCGCCTCGCACATCGCCCTGGAAGAGGCCGCCGCCGACTATGAGATCGAGCACGTCAATCTCAGACAGGGCGAACAGCGCACACCAGCCTATCTGGCCATCAATCCCGCCGGCTCCACGCCGGCCCTCGTGACCGGGCACGGCGTTCTGACCGAGAACGCCGTCATCATGGATCACATTGCCCGGACGCACCCCGAGGCCGGTCTCGTGCCCGAACCACTCAGCTTCGCCTGGAGCCGGATGCAGTCCCTGAACGGCTGGATGGCCTCGTCCCTGCATCCGGCGATCGGAAAGCTGTTGTTCGGCCGCCCGCCGCTCGAAGGCGAGGCGAGGGCGGTACAGGCCGATTTCGCGCTCGGCAAGTTCGACATCGTCGAGCAATCCCTGCTGACCGGCCCCTGGGCCATGGGGGACCAGTACACCGTGGCTGATGGCTATCTGTCTGTTTTCACACGCTGGGCCCGGCAGGCGGGGCTCCTGGACCAGACCCGCTTTCCCCGTCTGAACGATCATCTGGATCGTGTTCAGGCCCGGCCGGCGGTCCAGCGCGTGCTGTCCGCCGAGGGCCTCGCCCCGCTCTGATGCCGGGCGAGCCACTCCGGCAAGCGGAGCCGTAACCGGGTCGTGATCGCGGCCGCGTCATCGCGCTGTATCGGGGCTTGTATTCACCTGCCCATGCGGGCAAACGAGCGCACAGCCGGTCAGGCGAGGACGATCAGGAAGTTCGCTGTGTATGGGGATACACAGCGGGTGGGGCGTCGCCGAAACCGGTCAGTCCGCAGCGCCTTGAAGGCCCCAACCGAACGGTAACCGACCCCCATGAGCTTCTCCCTCTTCGGCGCCATCTCCAACGACATCGCGATGGACCTGGGGACCGCCAACACCCTCATCTATATGAAGGGCAAGGGCATTGTTCTGAACGAGCCGTCGGTGGTGGCGCTTCGGAACGTCGGCGGCCGCAAGATCGTCCATGCCGTGGGCATCGAGGCCAAGCAGATGCTGGGCCGGACCCCGGGCCATATGGAAGCCATCCGTCCCATGCGCGACGGGGTCATCGCCGACTTCGAGGTCGCCGAGGAGATGATCAAGCACTTCATCCGCAAGGTGCATAACCGCAAGGGTTTCGTGAACCCGAAGATCATCGTCTGCGTGCCCTCGGGTGCCACGGCGGTGGAGCGCCGCGCGATCAACGATTCGTGCCTGAACGCCTCGGCCCGCCGCGTCGGCCTGATCGACGAGCCGATGGCCGCCGCGATCGGTGCCGGCCTGCCCATCCACGAGCCGACCGGCTCCATGGTCGTCGACATCGGCGGTGGCACGACCGAAGTGGCCGTCCTGTCCCTGTCCGGCATCGTCTATTCGCGCTCGGTCCGCGTCGGTGGCGACAAGATGGACGACAGCATCATCAGCTACATGCGCCGCAACCATAACCTCCTGATCGGTGAGACGACCGCCGAGCGGATCAAGAAAGACATCGGCACCGCCCGGATCCCCGCCGACGGCGAAGGCCTGTCGATCGAGGTCAAGGGTCGCGACCTGATGCAGGGCGTGCCCCGCGAGGTCCGCATCTCCGAGCGTCAGGCCGCTGAGGCTTTGGCCGAGCCGGTTTCCCAGATTATCGACGCTGTGAAGGTCGCTCTCGAGGCCACCCCACCCGAACTGGCTGCGGACATCGCCGACAAGGGCATCATGCTCACCGGCGGCGGGGCCCTGCTGCGCGGCCTGGACGCCGAGATCCGTGACCACACCGGCCTGCCGGTCTCGGTCGCCGACGATCCTCTGTCCTGTGTGGCCATCGGCTGCGGTCGGGTTCTGGAGCATCCCCGGTGGATGAAGGGCGTGCTCGAACTCGGCCCTTTAAACCGAACTTCGCCAACAGCGGCCGTGGCCCCCGATTACAATGTAATCGCTGGTTTCAATGTGGCCCGCTTTTTGCGATAGGCTGCGCATAGCAGCGGGAGGGATCCTGCTGATTCTGACCTCTTTTGGAAGGCAAGGCCGTGGCGTTTCGCGACGGACCGTTCGAGTCACTGAAAGTGCCGCTGGCGTGGACCGCCGCGGTTGTGGTCGTGGTCGCCATCATTGCATCCATCTTGATGATCGTGGCCGATCGTCGCCACGAGGCGGCGGGGGACAGCTACGGCACGGCGCGTGCCGGCTTTGACGCCGGTGCCGGACCCGTCAACGGCGTCCTGGCCTGGCCGGTTCGCTGGGCCGGGGCCGCCACAGACTATGTAAAGGGCTATTTCTTCGCGGTTTCCGAAAACCGCCGGCTGCGGGCCCAAGTCGCCGAACTGGAGCCGTGGCGCGATCAGGCCATTGCCCTGAAGAACGTGAACGCCCGCTATGAGGCGATGCTCGGACTGCGCACCGAGCCGCCGGTCGCCATGGCGACGGCGCGGTCCATCTCGGAATCGCGCGGACCCTTCGTCAATGCGCGACTGCTGGACGCCGGGGCCTCGCGCGGGGTCCGGGTCGGCAATCCGGCCATCAATGAGGACGGACTGGTCGGGCGCGTGATCGGCGTCTCCGGCGGTGTGAGCCGGATGCTGCTTCTGACTGATGTCTCCAGCCGGATCCCGGTGCTGGTTGACCGGACAGACGCTCGGGCCATGCTCAGTGGCGACGGATCCGGCAATCCGAGACTGGAATTCGTGCGGGGCGACGACGCGGTGCAGGCCGGTGACCGCATTCTCACCTCCGGCGACGGCGGCGGCCTTCCGCGCGGCCTGCCGATCGGCGTCGCGGCCAAAGGCATCGACGGCTCGTGGCGGGTCAAGCTGTTCAGCGACCGCGGGGCCATCGACTATGTCCGCATCCTGCTGTTCCAGGACTTCGGCCAACTGGTGTCGTCTGAGAGCCTGAATGCGTCGCCTCTGGCCGGGCTGCCGACCGCTCCGGCCCCTTCGGCCGAGGCCGTCGTGGCGATCGGCGATGCGGCCGCCCGGCGGGCGCGTGCTCCGGTCACCGCACCGACGCGCGCCGCAGCCTCGCCGACGGCTCCGGCCGCACCGGCGGCCGCGACCCCGGACCCGTCTCCGGCGGAGCGCGCAGAGTGAGACGGTCAATGACCGTCCGCGTGGTCGGGCCGGCCCAGTGGGTCTTCTATCCGGCGCTGGTGGTCATCGCGATCACGGTCATCCTGGCCACGCCGGTCGAGCTGTTCGGCTTGAAGTTGCCCGAGCCGGTTCTGCCCCTGGTCCTTGCGTTCGCCTGGCCGTTGATCCGGCCGTCCATGGTCGCGCCGGCCGTTCTCTTCGGGCTCGGCCTGTTCCTGGATCTATTCTGGGGCGGAACCCTGGGCCTCTGGCCCCTGTGTCTCCTGTCGGTCTATGGCGTTGTCCTCGCCTCCCGAAGTCTCCTGGCCGGCCAGGAGACCCAGATTCTGTTTGTCTGGTACGCCACGTGCGCCCTTGTCGCCTTCCTTCTGGCGTATCTGATCGTCACTGTGATTACCGGGCGCGCGCCGAGTCTGCTGTCCCTTCTGGGCCAGGTGATTCCGACGCTGCTCCTCTTCCCTGTAGCCGACTGGATGATCCAGCGGTTCGATGATGGCGACACGCGGTTTCGATGAGCAGCGAGCCCTCGATCTTCTTCTCGGACGTCAATGAACGGCAGGGCTCGTTCCTGCGCAGGACCTTTATCGTGGGCGGTCTCACCGCGCTCGGCATCACCGCCCTGACCGTCCGTCTGGCGCAGCTGCAGCTGGTTCAGGCCCAGGAATACTCGACCCTGGCCAGTCAGAACCAGTTTAACTTCCGAATGGTCCCGCCGCCGCGCGGTCGCATCCTTGACCGCAACGGCGTGGTCATCGCCGGCAATCGGCCCAGTTTCCGGGTCCTGGTGATCCGCGACGAGACCAAGGATCTGGACCAGACGCTGGACCTTCTGGGCCGGCTTCTGCCCGACACGCTGGACCGGCGACGCGCTATCATTCGCGACGTCAACGCCGCACCCCGGTTCAGCCCGGTGGCAGTCAAGAGCGACCTGTCCTGGGAAGAGTTCGCCAAGGTCAATATGTACGCCCCGGAGCTCCCGGGCGTCATGGCCGACATGAATGAGGCGCGGTACTATCCCTTCACGGGGGCCTTCGCCCACGTCATCGGCTACGTCGCCAAGGTCAACGACCGGGACATCCAGGCCATCCGCGACAAGGGGGAAGAGCCGGAGCAGATCCTGTTCAACCCCGGTTTCCGTATCGGCCGCACGGGCGTGGAAAAGGCTCTGGATTCCGACCTTCGCGGTCAGGCCGGCGGCAATCGCGTCGAGGTCGATGCGCGGGGGAGGGTGGTCGCCGAGGATGTCGGGGGATCCCGCCCGGCCATGCCGGGCAAGGATGTCGTCCTGACCCTGGACGCCGACATCCAGAACAGGGCCCTGGAAGTGTTCGGCGAGGAGGCTGGCGGCTGCGTCGTGATGGATGTGCGCAACGGCGACATCCTGGCCATGGTGTCGACACCGTCCTTTGATCCCAATCTGTTCGTCAGCGGTGTCCCGACCCGCACCTATGCGGCGCTCCGTGACTATGAGCGCCGCCCCCTGACCGACAAGGTGATCGACGGGACGTTCGCCCCGGGATCGACCTTCAAACCCGTGGTCGGCCTTGCGGCCCTGAAGCGGGGAGTCAGCCCGGATCGCCGGATCGTCTGCACGGGCGGCTATTACCTCGGCCGCCGGTTCGCGTGCCTCGGTCGCCACGGATCGCTGGATATGCGCGGTGCGATCAAGGCGTCCTGCAACGTCTATTTCATGACCCTGGCGGTCGAGATGGGACCCGACGCGATCGCCGAAACGGCGCGCGACCTCGGGCTGGGCCATGTCTTCGACATCGGCATTGACGGCCAGAAGCCCGGACTGGTGCCGGACCGGCAGTGGCGGCTGGAGAATCCCGTGCGCGGCGACGGGAAATGGTATCCGGGCGAAACGCCCAGCTATGCGATCGGCCAGGGCGCGCTGACGGTCAATGCCCTGCAACTGGCCGTCTATACCGCGCGCCTCGCGAACGGGCGCAAACAGGTGATGCCGCGCCTGATCAAGTCGATCGGAGGGGTGGACCAGTCTCCCCGGGCCGCGTTCGCAGACCTTCCTTACGACCCGGAACTGGTCAAGGTGCTCAGGGACGGAATGGAGGCCGTGACCGATGTTGGCGGGACCGGCTTCAGAAACAGCCAGCTTGGGCTCGGCCCGGTCCGGATGGCGGGCAAGACAGGAACGGCCCAGGCCCGGAACTATGGGGCGGGGTCGCGCAAGGGGGCGGGACGCCCGTGGCGCGAGAAAGACCATAATCTCTTCATTGCCTACGCCCCGATCGACAACCCCCGCTATGCCGTGTCGGTGATCGTCCAGCACGGCGGCCTGGGCGGCGGGACGGCCGGAGCGCCCCGCGCACGGGAAGTCATGCGGGTCGCCCTGCTCAAGGACCCTGAAATCCGCGCGCGCATCGAACAGTCGGGCTTTGCCGAGGCGTCGCTCGAACCGGCTCCGCCGCAGGATGTGCCAGATGCGGAGGCACCGGCGTCCACGGTCGCGCCTGAAACACCCGCTGGTCCACAACCCTATGTGCCGGAGAGCCCCCAGTGACGGCATCCGCCCTGACCCGTCCCGGCGAGCGGGAGCGGTTACCGGTCAAGATCAGCCAGCTGGACTGGCGGCTGGTCGGTTTGCTGTGCATCGTCGCCTTCGTCGGCACGGCCATGCTTTATTCCGTAGCCGGCGGGTCCTGGCAGCCGTGGGCGATGAACCACGCCATCCGGTTCGGCCTGTTGCTGGTGGTGATGCTTGGCCTCGCCATGCTGCACCCGAAGTGGTGGTTCCGGGCAGCCTATCCCCTGTACGGCGTCCTTTTGCTGTTCGTTCTAATGATTGAGTTCACGCCGCTCGGCTATGTGGCCGGGGGCGCGCGGAACTGGCTTAACCTGGGCTTCATCCGCATCCAGCCCGCCGAGTTCATGAAGCTTGGCCTCGTCCTCGCGCTGGCCCGCTGGTACCACAGCCACACCGCCCAGGAGGCGCGCTGGTCGTGGAAGCTGCTCATCCCGACCGGCATGATCGCCGTTCCTTTCCTGCTGGTGGCCAAACAGCCTGATCTGGGGTCGGCTATGGTCATCGGCCTTACCGGGGCAGCGATCATGTTCTTCGCCGGCCTCAGCTGGCGCGTTATTGCCGCAGGCGCGGCTGCGGCCGTCGCCGTGATCCCGCCCTTTGTCATGTTCGGCATGCACGACTACCAGCGCAATCGCGTGCTGACCTTGTTCAATCCGGAGTTTGACCCGTCCGGCGCGGGCTACAACATCATCCAGTCCAAGATTGCGCTCGGCTCCGGGGGCCTGCTCGGCAAGGGATATGGCCTTGGTAGCCAGAGCCAGCTGGAGTTCCTGCCCGAGCGGCAGACGGATTTCATTTTCTCGACGGTTGCCGAGGAGTTCGGCTTCCTCGGCTCCTTTGGCGTTCTCGCCTGCTACATCGCCATCATCCTGATCGCCCTGCGCATCGCCTCGCTGGCGCACAGCCATTTCGGCCGTCTGGCCGCAGCCGGCATGATCGCCTTCTTCGCGGTCTTTGTGCTGGTCAACGGGGCGATGGTGATGGGCCTGGCCCCGGTGGTCGGCGTGCCGATGCCGCTGCTCTCCTATGGCGGGTCCTCGATGATGACCGTGATGTTCGGCTTCGGGCTGATCCTGTCCACCAGGGTCCACCGCTATGCCGAACTCCCCAAGGGCAACAGCCTGATCTGATCGTCAGCCTGCCGCCGTCCGCGCCTTTTGAAGCCTCGCCTCAAGGGCCTCGCGGTCCATGCCGTGTTTTGTGACCAAGTCGGCCTCTTTGCGGTCAAGCGCGTCGCGTCGCGCCTCGAGGGCTCGTCTCTCCTTCGTCTGGGCTTCGTCGAGGGCGGAAAGCTCGGCCTCCAGCACCTTGAGGCGTGCCCTGGCCGCGCCGTTCGAGGGTTTGGGTTTGGCCGGGGTGAGCTTGCCTACGTCCACTGACAGACCGCGAGAGATCACGGTGCCGGGGGCGGCAAGGGCGGCGTCCCGGTCCGGGCCGTTAGCGGCCTCCCGGGCCAGGCCGGTCTTGAACAGGTCCTGACCGACGCCCCAAGCCTTTAATGCCGCCGGGCGCGAGGGAGCCGCCACCGTGAAGGCGTGAAACCCGTCCGACCATGCAAAGACTTTCAACCGGGCTGCCATCGGGATCGGCTACGCCCGGCGACGCCTGTGGTTCCGCTCAGAGAGACGCGGCCCAGTCCGTCGCGCGGACCAGACTGTCAACGATGCCGGGTTCGCTTGAGGCATGACCGGCATCCGGCACGATGTCCAGCCGGGCTTCGGGAAACTCGCGGCTAAGGGCCCAGGCGCTCGCGATCGGGGTGACCACATCAAATCGGCCCTGGGCGATCCAGGTGGGAATGTGCCGGATTCTGGCGATGTTCTTCAGCAGCCAGCCTTCTTCCGGGAAGAAGCCGCCGTTGACGAAGTACCAGCATTCAATCCGGGCGAAGGCGACGGCGAAGGCCGGTTCCGCGAACTTGTCCGGGCGGGCCGCCGGTCCCTCGACGCTGACGGTTTCACCCTCCCAGCTTGACCAGGCGATGGCACAACGTTCACGCTCGGCCCGGTCGTCTCCGACGAGCCTCTTGTAGTAGGCCCCCATGAGGTCATGGCGTTCGTCTTCCGGGATCGGGGCCAGGAACCGCTCCCATGCGTCCGGGAAGATCATCGAGGCCCCGTCCTGATAGAACCAGTGCAGTTCCTTCTTCGTCAGGAGGAAGATGCCGCGCAGGATGAGGGCCGCGACCCGTTCGGGATGAGTGATGGCATAGGCGATGGACAGGGTAGAGCCCCAGGATCCGCCGAACACGACCCACCGGTCGATCCCGCAGCGCTCTCGCAAACGCTCGATGTCGTCGATCAGCGTCCAGGTGGTGTTGTCTTCCAGCGAGGCATTGGGCCGGGACTTGCCGCATCCCCTCTGGTCGAACAGGACGATGCGATAGATCTGGGGGTCGAAATAACGGCGCATGCCAGGATTGACGGCCCCGCCCGGGCCGCCATGCAGCACCAGAACAGGTCGACCCTGGGGATTGCCGCACTCCTCATAGTAGATTTCGTGGGGCCCCTCGGTCTGCATCCAGCCCGAAGCGAAGGGCTCCAGCTCCGGATACAGTTCGCGGCGAGGCGTCACAGGTTCAGGGAAGGCCATGCGGAACTCGGAACTTTCAACGGAAGGGTCAGGCGTCGGACTGTGAAGGGCGCAGGGTGGCCCCGGCGAGAACCAGCCAGCCCAGAATCATCAGGATACCCCCGATGGGAGCGACGGCGCCCAGGATCGGAAGGTTGAGAAGGCCCAGCAGGCTGACCGCGAGACAGAACACCAGTCCGCCGGTGGAGGCCAGCCAGCCGGCCAGACTGGCGAGGGGAATGAGGGGGGCCAGGCCGGCACAAATCAGCGCCAGAAGGGCATGGGCCAGCTGGTACGAGGCACCGGTCGTCAACAACGTCTTGATCTGGGGCCCGGCACCATGCGCACCGAAGGCCCCGATGGCTACGGCAAGCGCGCCGTTGAGGGCCGCGAATGCCGCCAGCTGACGATTCCAGATCATTGCTCAACCTATCCCACGAATTGGCCGGCGTCTGCTATCGGGTGGGGATGAATCCCTCCCGTCTCATGGCCTTGCAGTATGTGCTGCTGTTCGGTGCCACTGGCGTCAGTCTGCCGTTCGCCGGCCTCTGGTTCCGGGCCCAGGGGTTCACCGGCGCGCAGATTGGCCTGTCTCTGGCGGCACCGATGCTGGCGCGTATCGTGACCGGCCCCCTGATCGCCGTCTGGGCGGACGGATTTCAGCGACGGCGCTCGCCGCTGGCCATCCTGGGGCTCGTCGCCGCGCTCGGCTATGCCGGGGCCGGTCTCACCGAGGGTGTCTTACTTCAGGGCCTGCTCTGGTTCGTCGGAGCCACTGCCATGGCCGGGCTGATTCCGCTGACGGACGTGCTGACCTTGGCCCTGGCGCGGCGTCACCGGTTCGATTTCGCCTGGCCAAGAGGCTTTGGCTCCGCCGCTTTCGTCGCCGCCAATGTGCTGATGGGCGTGGTGCTGACCCGCGCCTCGATCGACTGGATCATTGTCTGCATTGCCCTGGCAGGGGCGCTCATGGCGCTTGTCGGCGCGACCCTTTTGCCGGCCGAGCCCGTCACGGAGGGACGTCGCGCTGCAGGGCGGGAACGGTTCGCCGGGCTCGGGCGGCTGATGGCCAGTCCGACCTTCATGATGGCCATCCTTGCCATCGGCCTGGTTCAGGCGACGCACGGCTTCTACTACGGCTTTTCGGCCATCGCCTGGACGGCCCAGGGCCTCGATGAGACCACCACCGGCTTGCTGTGGGCGACCTCTGTCGTCGTCGAGATCGCCTTCATGTGGTGGGTCGAACCCTGGCGGCGGCGGCGCGGGATCGGGCCGTGGCCGATCCTGATCCTGGGCGGGATCGCAGCCGTCGTGCGCTGGACCGCGCTGGCCGTCCTGCCGCCGCTGTGGTTGCTGTGGCCGCTTCAGGGGCTGCATGCCCTGACTTTCGCCGCGACCTATCTGGCGGGGATCGAGATCATCGAGAAGCTGGCCCTGCCCGGTGAGCACACGGCCGCCCAGACCCTGAGTTCAGTCATGGCTTCAGGCGTGCTGATCGGTCTCGCCACTTTGGCGGCCGGTCCCCTGTATGACATCATGGGGGTGCGGGGCTATCTGGCGATGACTGTCATGGCTCTGGCCGGTCTGGCACTCGCGGTGCGCCTTCGCCGGACCGGAGTCCTCTAGCCCAAGCGTTCGCGCGGCATGAGCGGCAGATGCCGGGCGATCGCATCGGCGGCCACAGCTACACCCCTGCGGGCCTCTGACGGTTCCAACGCCAAGGGCACTCGCAGGAGCGCTACCGCCGGCGCATCGGCGTCATCGGGCAGGGCCGTCAGGATCCGGTACAGCAGATGGCTGCCTGCATCCTCCTCACTGTCGGAGGTGGCCGCCGCCGCCAGACCCGCCTCGTTCAGGGCCTGGACCATCTCGGATACCGGTGCGGTCGTACGGGCGAGGGCGGGTGCGGTGTCCGACCATTTGGCCGGGCCGGTGAGTCCGCGGTTCTCCGCCCGCATCTGGACCCGGAATCCATCACTGCGGCGGGTTCTCCCGACCAGTAGCACCGCCTGGCACTCGGCCTTCGCAAGCTTGTGGCTGATCAGGTCAGCGAGCGCGCCCGGATCGTCCGCCCCGACGGTCAAGGTCCGGGCCGAACCGGAGTCCGATGGTTGTCCATCTGCATCGCCTGCCGCCAGCCCGGCAGGATCATGGGGGTCATACGAACAGACGAGGATCGCGGGCCTGCGGTCCGGCCCTTTCTCGGTGCGATTATTCAACATGAACCCTGCAGGTCGCGTGACGATGGCGTGACAGCAGCCGACCGTGTCGGCATGCGGGTGCTGGCGTCAAGCCAAAACCCTCAGTGGGATGGCGACGCGGCGGCGGTCGTCCGCTCAGGCCAAGTCACCCACGGCAGCGTCGAGCAGCATGAAGGCCCGGCCTGCGTCTGTCGCCAGCGTTGACAGCACCGCACCGGCCCCGCCCGTGCGGCCGTGCTCGCCGAGACGCTGGGAGAAGGTCCGGACATACTGCTCGGCATCGGCCCGGAGCTCCGGATCGCTCATCACCCGGCGCGAGACGCTCCGCACCGCCGCCGGAGCGACGCGGCGGACGATCTGCCGGGCCCGGTCGGGATCCCGCTCGGCAAAGGCCACAGCCGCTTCCTCGACCCGCGAGCGCGGCAGCAGGGCATTGGGATCAACACCCATGCGCCGGATCGCCGCCGTGATCCGCTCCGCCAGTCCATCGACCTCGGTCGGCATGACGGGGGTGTCGAGGTCCATCGGCGGTTCGCCCGGCCCGTCGTCCACCAGATCGCTCCAGTCCAGCCGGTCTGAGGCCGCTGGTGCCGCCCGCCGACCGGCATCGTCCGCAGTCGGAGCCAGTTTGAGCCGGCCCCGAAGGCCGAAGCTGCGGTCGCGTTCAGTCTCGGTCTCCGGCGTCACCGGGCGGTTACGCTCACGATCCGCGAAGCCCGCCGTCGCTCCTGCATCGTCGGCAGGGTCGCGTCGACGCATCGGGGCACCGCTGTCACCGGACACCACGCCCATCAAGCGAACCGCCTCGGTCAGCATGTCATAGTTGCGGCGGACGCGCTCCTGGAAGCCGGCGTCCAGCGCCGCTGTGTCCTCTGCCGCCTTGCGGGACGCAGCGCCCAGGGCCGCCAGCCCTTCCTCGACCGTGACCCGGACGGCCTCGGCGCGGGCACGCGCCTGTTCAGGCAGTCGCGACGCGCGTTCGTCCAGATCGCCGATGGCGCTGTCGACCTGGGCGAGGGCCTCGGTCATGCGGGCCAGGGTGGTCTCCAGCTTCTGGATCGCCCGGTCTCCGGCCTCGTCGACCAGTCCCACGGTCTCGCCGACGATCCTGCGCGCGCCCTCGACCCGGGCGTCCGCCGCGTGATCGGCCTTCTGCGCGGCGTCGAACAGGGCCTCGCCCAGGCGATCCGCGCGGATCTGGGCCTGACCTGCGGCGTTGTCGGCGGCCAGCCGGCTTTCCTCGGCCGTCGCCTTGAGGACGGCGAGGGACCGGCGTGTTTCCTCGACCAGAGTGTCACGTGCCTCGGCGGCCAAGGCCTCGAACCGGTCGAGGGACAGTTTGGTGGCCGCGTCGAAGCCGTCCGCCTCGCGCTGCGAAAGGTCGACCAGCGCCCGGAACTGGTCCGTCGCGGCCTCGACCAGCTCGCGCAGGCCCTCCGTGGCCTTGACCGTCGTGTCGTCCAGACGACCGGCGGCAGAGCGGGTGGCGGACAGCTGTTCGGTCAGCTGGGCCCTCTGGCTCTCGACCTGGGCCGAGAAATCCTCCTGGTCGGTGCGCAGGGCGTAGGCGGCGGTCACCAGCGCGGCCCGCTGCTGGCCCAGACCCTCCTCGACGGACTGGATCTGTTCGGCGACACCGGTTCCGGCGTTCTCGAGGCGCAGGGTCTGGCGGGCCAGATCGTCGGCGGCCATCCGTGCGGCGTCCTGGGCCTCCCCGGCTGCGGCGGCCAGGTCGGCGGCACGGGCGGCCAGCGCGGCCTCGGCTTCCCGCAACTGGGTTTGAGCCAGGTCGGAGGCGTCGACGATCAGGCGTGACTGACGCTCCACCGCGTCGAGCACGCCCGTCGCCTGGGTGTCCAGACGCCCGGCGAGGATCGACATCTGCTCCCGTTCGCGGCCCAGCTGTTCCGTCAGCCGCCGCGCCGTCCGCCCGGCGTTCTCGGCGGCTTCATTCAGTCGCTCGGTCTCCTGGGCCAGGGCCTGCCGCAGGAAGGCCATGTCGTGCCGGGCCCGCTCGGCGGCCAGGGCGGCCTGATCGATGTCGTTGCGGAGCGCCGACAGCACCTGACCGGTCTGCTGGGCGGCCAGGGCCGTCGGGGCGACCAGAGCCTCCGCCAGCTCGCGCGCCCGACGGATCTCGGACGCCACGCCGGCACCCTGACGGACCGCATGGGCCAGAAGCACAGACAGCCCGGCGGGGGCCAGGGCCATCAGGGCATAGAGCGCCATCTGGAGCGGCTCGGCGGCAACGTCGCCGGAACCGATCTCATAGGCCGCCCAGGCGGCGACACCGGCGACCCACAATGCGGCGGCGACGCCACCAATCAGATAGGTCCGCCCCATGGTCGGGGCCGGGGCGGGAAGCTTCGCCACCGTCGACGGCGGAGGCGAAGGCTCATACGGCGCTGGGGGCGCATCCGCGCTCTCGGTGAAGGCCAGGGGCCGGCTGGCGGACGCGGCTGGCGCTGGCTCCGGAAGCGCCGCGGGTGCCGGCGGTGGTGCGGGCGCAACCGTCTCGGGTGCATCCCGGGGAAGGGGAGGGGGGCCATCGAACTCAACCGCCCGCTGCTCCTGCTCCGCCAGCCGCCGGCGACGGCGCTCGGACATCGGCCGTTCGCGGGCCGGGGCGGCCTCGACAGCGGACACGGCCTCCAGGCTCTCCGACTCGACGGGTGGCAGGCTGGCAGGCGTGGCCGGTTCCGGATCGGACAGGGTCAGTGGAGGCCGTTGGCGGGACTTCATGGGGCGGGATTCTCAGGTGGGCGAACGCACGACGCGAGAGACGCGCGCCATCGGACCCTAGACCATTTTTCCCGCAGGGCGACCCGCACCGGATTCAAAAAATGAGCGACTGCAGTGTCAGAGCCCCGGCCGCAGCCCGGCTTGTCAGCAATCTGCGGCGCGCCGTGCCTTCACCAAAGCAGGCGCTTCAGCAGTCCGGCAGTCGCTGACGCGATGGACTTCGCGATCGGCTGTGGCGGACGTCAGGTCCACGCCGAACTGGGCCAGTGCAGCTGCGGCCAGCAGGGCGATGAAGCCAGCCAGCAATTCGATCAGCGCCTGCATGCCAGCTTCCCCCTCATTCCCGGCACCTTATGCCCTGTTTTGGCGTCTCCGGCAATCTGGCGGCTCCTGGGCCATTGACCCGCGCGCCTGCGGCGTGGAACGGATGGCCGGACCGGGCGTCTGGCTGTGACCCGGAAGTCAGATCCGCGATGCCGGCAGGGACACCCGACATGGAGGACGCCGACGACCGTGCCCCGCTCGACGTGCAGGGCATCCTGCGTCCCGGAGACACCTGCTGGCGGGTCGCCGAGGCCGGCCGCCTTTCGGTCCTCATGGAGAATGAGGCCTATTTTGACGCACTGATTTCGGCATTGGGAAAGGCCCGGCGGTCCGTTGTGGTGCTGGGCTGGCAGTTCGATCCCCGGACCCGACTGGATCCGGAAACCCGCGCCGGCGATCGCCAGGCCGAGGTGGGGCATCTTCTGCGGATGATGGTCAAGACCCGGCCCGACCTGGATGTCAGGCTGCTGATCTGGAAATCACCCCTGCTTATTGCCGCCTCCCAGGGCTTTTACCCCCACAAGGCCCAGGGCTGGTTCCGCAAGCGTATGGTCGAGTTTCGCCTCGATACGCCCGGGCCGCTCGGGGCGTGTCACCATCAGAAGGTTGTGGTCATCGACGATCGTGTCGCCTTCTGCGGCGGGGGCGACATCTCGGTGGATCGTTGGGACTCGGCAGCGCACAGTGATGATGACCCTCGCCGTTGCCAGCCGTCCGGCGTGATCTCGCCTCCGCGTCACGAGACCATGTGCGTGATGGATGGCCCGGCGGCTCTGGCGCTGGGCGACCTCGCCCGCGAACGCTGGTTTCGGGCCACCTGGGAGCGAACAGTGCCAGACCCGGTTGACAGCGACCCTTGGCCCGACGGCCTCGCGGTGGACTTCGTCAACACCCCGGTGGCAATTGCGCGAACAGAGCCGACCTATGGCGGCCGGGCCGGCGTTCAGGAAAATGAACGTCTTCATCTGGAAGCGATCCGGGGCGCTCGCCGCCTCATCTATATGGAAAATCAATACTTTACGTCGCCGGTAATCGCGGCGGCCCTGGCTGCAAGGCTGGACGAGCCGGACGGACCCGAGATCGTCCTCGTCTCGACCGGTCGCAGCCCCAGCTGGTTTGATCGCCTGACCATGGACACGGCGCGGGCCGAGGTGCTGTTCCGGCTGGAGTCGGCCGATCACCACGGGCGCTTTTTCGCCTTCAGCCCTCAGACGGCGGGGGGCCAGAGGATCATCGTCCACGCCAAGGTGACGGTGGTGGACGACCGGTTGCTGCGGATCGGCTCGACGAACCTGAACAACCGCTCTCTCGGTTTTGACACTGAATGCGACGTGGCCATCGCCCCGGAAACACCCGAGGGATATGCCTCCATCCGGCGCTTCCGGCACCGGACGATCGGTCATTTCGTCGGTGTGGATCCGGACGATTTCGCAGCAGCAGAGGCGATTCTCGGCTCCACGGGAGACGCCATCAGCCGCTTCGACACGGGGCGAATGAACGCCCTCGGGGCAACCCCGCCGTCGGTGGTCGAGCGGACCATCGCCGAGTACCAGCTTGGGGATCCCCGCTCCACGGCCGATGCGTTCCGGCCGTGGAAACGCCGGAACCGGTCACAGCGCCCTCAGCCGGGCGATGCGATCTCGAAATCGATCACCAGCGGCAGATGATCCGAGGCCATTCGCGACAGCGGTGAAAACGGTGCCCGCACCGCGGTCACCCGGATGTGCGGGCTAGCGAAGACGTGATCGATCCGGATCGCCGGAAAACCGGAGGGGAACGTCTTGATGGACGGGCGTAGTCCCAGAAGCCGCTGGCAGTCGGCATGGCGGCGCGTCAGGGTCTGATAGGGCCGCGTGATCGAGGTGGCGTTGAAGTCCCCTGCCAGAAGGGTCGGGCCCGCGCAGTCGGGGTGGCCCAGCCAGTCGTCGCCTGCCAGGGCTGCGGCTTGCAGGCGCTGCTCCCGTGGCACCAGGCCAAGATGGGTGGTCAGGACATTCAACTCCGTTCCCTCTGCGTCCAGTCGGACCCAAATGGCTCCCCGGGGTTCCAGCCCGGGAATGCCGCGGATAGTGGGCAGGGCACCGGCTCTTATCAGGCGTTCGGGATATCGTGTCAGAATGGCGTCGCCGTACTCCTCCGCCTCCACCATCATGGCCGGGTGGAAACGCACCGACATCGACAGGCCTTTCGCAATGACCCGGGCCTGGTCGACCCCACCGGTCCGGGCGCGACCGACGTCCAGCTCCTGCAGGCAGACGATGTCGGGTTCGAGGTCCGCGAGGACTCCGATAATCCGGGCGACGTCCAGCTGTTTGTCCATGCCGACACAGCGATGCACATTGTAGGTCACAAGACGCATGGAGGTCGGCTAGGGCATTTCGGTTGGGAAAGCGACCCTGCCGGGTGCTCAGATCTCGACCAGCCGGTCCGGGACCTCGTTGGCATTGCCTGGTGCGGGTGGGAAATGGTCAGCGAGCACATCACCGATCATGCCGATGGCCGTCTCGAAGCCCTCCACAGCCCGACGCCGGGCGAGGCCTTGGGTCAAGGCCTCGACCGCCCCGGCCCAGACCGCCTGGTCGACGCGCGAGTGGATGCCTTCGTCGGCGATCACCTCAACCTGACGATCGGCAAAGGCGGCGAAGATCAGAACGCCGGTTCGCTGGTCGGTGACATGCAGGCCATGGGCGAGGAACTGGTGCATGGCCGCCTGCCGCGTCCGGTGCCGACGGACCGCCCGGGGGGTCATCAGCCGGATCATCACCGGAATGCGCAAGACGGTATAGACGCCAATGAAGACTGCCCCCTGCACGACTGCATAGGCCCCAATGGCGTGTGCGACGGTCAGATCTCGGGCGGCCAGATGGGCGGCCTCCCAGCTGTCAGACAAGCCCGGGAACCAGGTGGCGTCGAAGCCCAGCGGGATCAGCAGCAGCGGAATCAGCAGGGCGGCGGCGGCGGCCCATGCGAGCGCGATGTCCCGATAGCTCGAGACCTGTCTGGCCAGGACGCAGAAGATCTCGCCGGAGGTGCGCGCCTCGGCGGTCGCAATGGCCGCTGCCACACGCGCGTGCTCTTCCGGCTTCAGTCGCATCACCATCCGCCTGACGCTCCGCCGCCGCCAAAACTGCCGCCTCCGCCCGAAAAGCCTCCGCCGCCAAAGCCCGATCCGCCGCCGGAACGGCCGCGGGTTGCGTGCGACAGGATTTCGGCTGCGCCCCACACCAGCACGGGATCGATGCCGCCCCTCGAGCGCCCGCCACGCCGGCCCTTGCGGCCCAGCCCGCGGAGCAGACTCAGGAACAGGAAGAGGAAGATCAGGATGATAACCAGCCCCGGAAACACCGGGACCTCCGCCGATGTCGGCTCGACCGCTGCGGCCCTCGCCTGCGCCTCGGCAGGATCCAGACGAAGCTGGGCGATTACGGCGTCGACCCCGGCCCCGATCCCGCGCGCATAGCCGCCCTCGCGGAACGGCGGCAGGACTTCGGTCTGGATGATCTGGTTCGACAGGGCGTCGGTCAGGACCGGCTCCAGCCCATAGCCGACCTCAAGTCGCACCTTGCGGTCATTGGGCGCGACGATCAGCAGGACCCCGCTATCATTGTCGGCGCCGCCAATGCCCCAGGCCCGGCCGAGCCGGTAGCCGTAGTCTTCGATCTCCAGACCCTGCAGACTGTCCAGTGTGACGACCACGAACTGATCGCCGGTCTCCGCTTCAAGCCCGGCCAGTTTGGTTGTCAGCTCGGCCTCGGTGTTCGGCAGGAGTATCTGTGCCTGATCGACCACCCGACCCGAAAGTGCAGGAAACTCTGGCTCCGCCGCCCGGGCTGGCCCCATCGCCCCGGCCATCAGGAAGACCGCGAGGGCCAACCTGAGTCCAACCGGGCGGGCTCTGCTCACCGGGCTGGCGGGGGCGAGCCGGGCTGCACGCCCGCAGCGCTGCCGCCGGCCGTTGGCGCGGGTGCCCCGTTCAGGTTGAACTCCACGCGCGGCGCGCTCTGTGCCTCGTCGGTGGCATTGAAGAGTTGCATCGCTTCTTCGCCCGCAAACGCTGTCTTTGCCCAAATAACCGTGGGGAAGGTCCGTAGCGACGTGTTGTAATCCCGCACCGCCTCATTGTAGTCGCGACGCGCGATCGTGATCCGGTTCTCCGTGCCCTCCAGTTGCGACTGCAGATTAAGGAAATTCTCGTTGGCCCGAAGCTGCGGATAGGCCTCCACCAGCACGCCCAGCGAGCGAACGCCTGCCGTGACCCGGCCCTGGGCGTTGACGAAGGCCTGTACCGCCGCCGGGTCGCTGAGCTGCCCGGTGGTCAGGGGCGTGGCAACGGCGGCATTCCGTGCCTCGATGACCTCCGTCAGGGTGGTCCGCTCCTGGATCCCTGCGGCCTGGACCGTGGCCACGAGGTTGGGGATGAGATCGGCGCGGCGCTGGTATTGGCTCTGCACGTCGGCCCACGCGGCCTCGGCGCGTTCCTGTTTGGTTGGAATGGTGTTGTAGCCACAGCCGGCAACGGACTGCGCCGCCAGAACCACCGTGACCAGCCCGGCGAGGCGGTATGCCCTGCGATCCATCTTTTCCCCCTCCATCCAGCGCGTCAGACCACGCTGTCTGCAGTGACTATCAGCGCTTCGTGACGGGCCTTCAAGCGTCCAGTCGCTCCGATTCGACGCCGGCAGAGCGACAGGCGGCAACATAGGTGTTGGCCAACAGGCAGGCGATCGTCATGGGGCCGATGCCGCCGGGGACAGGGGTGACCCCGCCCGCGACTGTTGTGGCTTCGCTGAAGGCCACGTCACCGACGACGCGGGTCTTGCCTTCAGCCGCCTTGACCGGATCGGCCGAGGGAACGCGATTGATGCCGACATCAATCACGGTCGCGCCGGGCTTGATCCAGTCGCCCCGGATCATCTCGGGTCGACCGACGGCGGCCACGAGAATATCGGCGCTTCGGCACAGAGCGGGCAGGTCACGGCTGCGCGAATGAGCCACGGTGACGGTGCAGTTCTCGGCCAGGAGCAACTGGGCCATCGGCTTGCCGACGATGTTGGAACGTCCGACGATCACAGCGTGCAGACCGGACAGGTCGCCCAGTGTCGCCTTGAGCAGCATCGTCGAGCCGAGTGGCGTACATGGCACGAGCCCGGGCAGTCCGACGGCCAGTCGCCCGGCGTTGACGACGTGAAATCCATCGACATCCTTGTCCGGATCAATGGCTCCCAGCACGGCGGAGGAATCAATCTGGGCCGGCAGGGGAAGCTGGACCAGAATGCCATGGATGCCCGGATCGGCGTTCAGTGTCTGCACCAGCGCCAACAGGTCTGTCTGGGTGGTCGTGTCTGCCAGGCGGTGCGTTTCCGAACGCATCCCCGCCCGCGTCGTCGTCTCGCCCTTGTTCCGGACATAGATCTGGCTGGCGGGATCATCGCCGACAATGACGACCGCCAGTCCGGGGCGGACGCCGTGGTCGTGTTCCAGCCGCATCGTCGCGGCGGTGATCCGCTCAACCAGCCCTGCGGCAAAGGCCTTTCCGTCGATGATGGTCGCGCGGGGGGCCGTATCGACCATGGGGCCTTCTTTCGTCAGGATTCGATCGGAGGGGCCGATTTACAGGTGTCGCGGTTCAGCGTCTATGTGGCTTCAGGAAACAGGGGACCGCGATGCGCCGTTCAAGCTTTGTGATGACTGTCAGCGCCCTGGCGCTGTTTGCGGCTGGTACGGCCGCGGCCCAGGATTCGTCCCTGCGAGTGGGTCAGACAATCGATGGCGAGCTGACGGCCGGGGATCGCCGTATCGACAGCGAGGACCTCGGCCAGTTCGTCTACGACACCTATGCGATCGAGGCCCTCGAAGGCCAGCGGCTGGAAGTCGTGATGCGGTCCGACGCCTTTGACGCCTATCTGGAGGTCTTCGAAGGCTCGGTAGCCGGCGATCCCATTGCGTCGGATGACGATAGCCTGGGTGAGGGCACAGACTCCCGGGTGAGATTCTCGACCGCCCGGGGAACCTACGTGATCCGCGCCCGCACCCTGGGCGGGCTCGAGGGGGGCGGCTATACGCTCACCGCAACCGATCGCGGGCCCGCGCCCCGCGCTCCCCGTCCGACGATGATACGGCTCGGCAGCGAGGTTAAGGGCGAGATCGATGCGCGCGATGCCGTCGACGAGGAGGGGCCGTCTGCGGCCTACAGTTACGACGCCTTCAGTTTCAGGGCACGTCAGGGCGACCGCCTCGCGATCGCCCTTGAGAGCGACGATTTCGATCCCATCGTACGGGTGGGACGGTCCGGGCGCGGGGGCGCGTTTGAGGAACTGGCCCAGAACGACGACTCGGGGGCCGGCGGTCTGAACTCCTACCTGGTCTTCACCGCGCCATCGGACGGTGAGTATCTGGTCCGGGCAGCACCGCTGGATGGAACATCCGAGGGGGCCTACAGCCTCAGTCTCTCCGAAGGTCCGCCGCCGCTGGTCTCGCGAGAGATCGCCATCGGCGACACGGTGACCGGGGCGCTGGACGCATCGGACGGCGGCAATCAGTCCGGCCAGCGCGCCGATGCCATGACCTTCAGCGCGACCGCGGGGCAACGGATCGTGGCGACCGTGACCTCGACGGCGTTCGACACCTACCTCGAGCTGTTCTCGGAGAATGGTGAAAGCGCCGGCGGCCGATACTCGGTCAGCACGGACGATGATGGGGCCGGAGAGGGGACGGACTCCCGGCTGAGCTACACCGTGCCGACGGATGGTCAGTACACGCTCGAGGTGCGGGCTTTCGCAGGCGACGGCGACGGGCCCTATACGCTGACGTTGAAAGAGGCGGCTCCCGAACCTGCCCCGGTCAGTCTTGCGTTCGGCACCCCCGTTCAGGGCGAGATCGTCGACTCCGATCCCCGTGACGGCGAGAATCGCGCCTTTGACGCCTACCGCTTCACCGGTGAAGCGGGCAACCGCATCCAGGTCATCATGCGATCCGGCGATTTCGATACCTACCTGCAGGTCGGAAGCCCTGACGGCGAGTTTTACGCCATGGCGAGCGATGACGACGGCCTCGGGGAAGGCACAGATTCACGGCTCAACTACACCCTGCCGTCGTCGGGAGAATTCATCCTGCGGGCTTCGCCGCTCTATGCAGACGCGGAGGGCCTCTATTCGCTGGAACTGATTGACCGCGGACCGCAACCGACACCGGGCAGCATTCTCGTCGGAGCCACGGCCCGGGGAACGCTGGGTGAGGACGATGCCATCGCCGAGGACGGTGCCTTCTATGATGCCTACCGCATCTCGGTGAAAGCCGGCGACAAGCTGCGCCTGACCATGGTCTCGAACGCCCTTGATGCCTTCATCGACATCGGTCGGGAAGACGAGACGGGTGTGTTTACCTCGGTGGTCTCGGACGATGACGGCCTGTCGGACACCCACGCCAAGGCGGACTGGGCCGTCGAGGAAGAGGGTGAATACGTCGTTCGTGCCCGCAGTTTCAGCCAGGGGCAGACGGGTGAATACGCCCTGACGATCGAACCCCGGGACTAGCGCTGCCTCGATTGTTCGAACGGGTCCCGGAGCGTTCGCCTCGGGACCCGTTTCGTTCTAAGGGTGAATCATGTCGGCGGCCGACCATGATTTGATCCTTGTTGGTGGCGGGCTGGCATCCAGCCTGATCGCATGGCGGCTGGCGATCGACCGGCCTGACCTGCGTGTGGCCGTGGTCGAACGGGACGGCCGACTGGGTGGAAAGCACACCTGGTCCTTCTTTGACGGTGACATCTCGACCGAGGATCGCCTCTGGCTTGAGCCGGCGACTCCCCACCGCTGGACCGGTGGATACGAGATCTATTTCCCCGGCCTCAGCCGCGCGCTTGCAACGCCCTACAACAGCATGACGTCCGACCGCCTGCATGAGGCGGTCGCGCCCTTGCTCGGTGATCGATTGATCACGGGGGAGGCGGTCGCCGTGGTGCCCGACGGCGTAACCCTGGCCGATCAGACGGTTCTGCGGGCGCGAGGGATCATCGACGCACGGGGACCGGCACCGACCCCGCATCTCGACCTTGGCTGGCAGTTGTTCCTCGGCCGGACAGTGCGGCTCACCGAACCCCACGGTCTGACCCGTCCCACCATCATGGACGCCACGGTGGCCCAAGGCGACGCCTACCGCTTCGTCTATCTGTTGCCCTTCGACGAGCGAACCGTTCTGGTCGAGGACACCTACTACGTGGATGGTCCCCGGCTGGATCGCGAGACGCTGCGCCGCCGGGTCGACGAGTACATTCGCTCGCGCGGGTGGACGGTCGAGGCCGTGGTCGAGGAGGAGGAGGGGGTCCTGCCGATCGCGCTCGATGGTGACATTGACGCCTTCTGGACCGAGGGTGCGCCGGTCGCACGCGCGGGGCTTTCGGCGGCGTTGTTTCACCCTACCACTGGCTACTCCCTGCTGGATGCTGTCGCCACGGCGCGGCTGATCGCAGCCGCCGACGACCTGTCCTCTGCGGGCTTGCGCGCCCTGATGGAGACGCGGTCGAAACAGGTCTGGGCCGAGCGGGCCTTTTACCGCCTGCTGGACCGGATGCTGTTCCGGGCGGCCGAGCCAAAGGATCGCTGGCGGGTCATGCGACGCTTCTACGGCTTGTCCGAACCGCTGGTGCGGCGCTTCTACGCAGGACGGAGTACGGCGCTGGACAAGGCGCGTATCCTGACCGGAAAACCGCCCGTACCCATTCATCGGGCGCTGCGACAACTCCGGGAAACAGGGCGAGGAAGAACCGCATGAGAGACCAGACGGCGAAACGGGCGGTGGTGATCGGAGCCGGCTTCGGCGGCATCGCCCTGGCCATCCGGCTGCAGCGCGCGGGTATCCAGACGACCCTGCTGGAGATGCGCGACAAGCCCGGTGGGCGCGCCTACGTCTGGAAGGAGCAGGGCTTCACCTTCGATGCGGGCCCGACGGTCATCACCGACCCCGACTGCCTGAAGGAGCTGTTCGACGGCACAGGGTCGCAGCTGAGCGACTATGTCGACCTGCTGCCGGTCGATCCCTTCTACCGGCTGTGCTGGGAGGACGGGGCGTCGTTCGACTACAACGACGACCAGGCGGCGATGGAGCGCCAGATGGCGGCCTTCAATCCCGATGACGTCGAGGGCTACAACAGGTTCCACGCCTATTCGGAGGAGCTCTATCAGGAGGGATACCTGAAGCTGGGGGCGGTGCCGTTCCAGTCGTTCGGATCCATGCTGCAGGCCGCGCCCGAGCTGATCCGGCTGGAGGCCTGGAACAGCGTCCACACCATGGTCGCACGCCACATCAAGGACCCGCACCTGCGCCAGGCCTTCAGCTTTCACACCCTGCTGGTCGGCGGCGACCCGTTCAAGACCAGCTCGGTCTACGGCCTGATCCACGCACTCGAGCGCCGCGGCGGCGTCTGGTTCGCGCGCGGCGGCACCAGCGCCCTGATCGGCGGCCTGGTGAAGTTCTTCCAGGATCTGGGCGGTGACTTCCGGCTGAACAGCCCGGTCGAACGCATCGAGACCGAAGGCGACCGCGCCACCGGCGTGACGCTGGCGGGCGGGGAGGTCATTCCGGCGGACATGGTGGCGTCCAACGCTGACGTGGTCGACACCTACGAGCGCCTGCTGGGCCTCACGCCGCGCGGCAAGTCCAAGGCCAAATCCCTGAAGTCCAAGCGGTTCTCCATGTCCCTGTTCGTGCTGCATTTCGGCACGTCCCAGCCCCAGCCCCAGCTGGCCCACCACACCATCTGTTTCGGAGCCCGCTATCGCGAGCTGATCTCCGAGATCTTCTCCGGCCCGACCCTGCCCGACGACTTCTCCCTGTACCTCCACGCCCCCTGCGCCACCGACCCGTCGATGGCCCCCGAGGGGATGAGCAGCCACTATGTCCTGTCGCCGGTGCCGCACCTGGGGGCCGCGGACATCGACTGGGACGTCAAGGGCCCGGAATACCGCGAGAAGATCATCGACTATCTGGAGGAGCGCTACATCCCGAACCTGCGGCGCGACCTGGTCACGACGCGGATCTGGACGCCCAAGGACTTCAAGACCGACCTCAACGCACACCTCGGGTCCGCCTTCTCACTGGAACCAATTCTGACCCAGAGCGCCTGGTTCCGGCCGCACAACCGCGACGATGTCATCCCGAACCTGTATATCGTCGGGGCCGGCACCCATCCGGGCGCAGGTATCCCTGGCGTGGTCGGATCTGCAAAAGCGACTGCCGGGCTCATGCTGGAACAGATCGCACACCCACGATGACCGCAGACGCCGTCCTCGCCGCCTCCAAGGCCTCGATCACCAAGGGGTCAAAGAGTTTTCGCTCGGCCTCCCGGCTGTTCGACCCGGCGGTGCGTGAGGACGCCTGGTTGCTCTACGCCTGGTGCCGCGCCTGTGACGACGAGATCGACGGCCAGGACCACGGCTTCGGCCATGAGGTCCTGACTCCCGAGGAACAGCGCCGCCGGCTGGCCCGTCTCTATGACATGACCCGTCGGGCGATGACCGGCGAGCCCATGCCGGATCCGACGTTCGCGGCCTTCCAGCGCGTGGCCCTGCGCCACCGGCTGCCGGAACGCTGGGCGCTGGACATGATCGACGGGTTCGCCATGGACGTCGAACACCGGGACTACCGCACCCTTGATGACGTGATGGCCTATTGCTGGCACGTGGCCGGGGTTGTCGGTGTCATGATGGCGCGGGTCATGGGGGTGTCGGACCCCGAAGTGCTGCGCCGGGCCCAGGATCTGGGTCTCGCCTTCCAGCTCACCAACATTGCCCGGGACGTGATTGAGGATGCCGAGGGCGGACGGGTCTATCTGCCGGCCGACTGGCTGGTTGAAGCGGGTCTCGCCCCGACGGCTGCGGCAGTTGCGGACCCGGCGAACCGCCTGCAGGTCCATGCGGTCACCCAACGACTGCTGGCCGTGGCCGAACCCTATTACGACAGCGCCCGTGACGGTCTGAGGGGGCTGCCTTTCCGCTCCGCCATGGCCATTGCCGCCGCTCGCGGTGTCTATCGCGAAATTGGGCGCAAGGTTCGACGCCGGGGTCCCGGGGTCTGGCGCAGCCGTGTCTCGGTCGGACGGGGAATGAAGCTGTGGTTGTTCGGGCGGGGCGCGCTGATCGCCATCTGGACCCGGACGCTGGACCGGGGCAGGGCGGCCGCGCCCCGTGCCCCGATGTGGACGCGGATCTAGACGCGCGATCCCGGACTGGAGTCCGGGCTCCCGGTGGCCAGCGTCGCGCGCCTGATCTCGGGAAGCCGCCACCACGGCGTATTGGGCGACAGATGATGCTCGTGGTGCAGACCGAAGTGGAAGGAGGTCAACAGCGACACCAGCCACGGCATCGGGATGGTGCGGGCATTGTGATGGTCGGCAAAGTCCGCGCCCGAACGGCCATGGCGATGCGGCAGCCAGGTCCCGAAGACAAACAGCTGCAGGGCGCTGAGGCTCGCAGGGACGGCCCAGAACAGGATCAGATTGGCGACGCGGGCTCCCAGCAGGAGATAGGCGATCAGTACCGCCGTCACCAGGCTGAACTCCCTCCAGCCGAAATAGCGGGTGAAGAAGCCGAAAAACCACGGGCGAAAGGCATCGGGCCGCTCCGCGTGGAAGTCGGGATCGGCGGCGCTTCCCGGAGCCCGGTGATGCTGGTGATGGGCCACGTTCATGGTGCGGAACGAAAAGGCGGCATAGGCCCCCAGACAGATCTGGCCGATGATGCCGTTCAGGCGGGGACGACCGGGGGCGAGCGACCCGTGCATGGCGTCATGCGCGATGATGAACATGCCGGCACCCAGCCAGCTCTGGGTCAGGATCATCAGAGGGACGATCGCGAGGACGGGGCCATCCAGGGGCTGGAAAAAGATGCCCCACACATGCAGGGCCAGCCACCCGCCCATAATCAGGCCGGCGAGCGTGAGTCCGATCGCGGTCTGGCGGGCAACGCTCACTCGACGGTCTGATCCACAAGGCCGGTTCGTTCGGCCCGGCGGGCCCTCAGAATGGCGTTCAGCCGATGCGGATCGGGCGCAAAGACGAAGCCGAATGACACCGCCCCGTCCCTGGTCTGGACTGCGTGATGCAGTTTGTGCGCCTGCACCAGACGCCGGGCGTAGCCATTCTTCGGCATCCAGTGGAACGGCCAGCGCTGGTGCACCAGACCGTCGTGCACGAAGGCATAGACTACGCCGTACAGGGTGACCCCCAGCGCCACGGCCCGTACCCACCACAGGCCGGTCAGCCAGGCGATCACGAAAAGGCCGGTTCCGACCACAGCTCCCACGACACCGTACAGGTCATTGACCTCGAAGGTCTTGTCGTGCGGCTCGTGGTGATCCCGGTGCCAGCCCCAGCCCAGCGGCCCATGCATGATGTAGCGGTGCGTCAGCCAGGCCACGCCTTCCATCGCGAGGAAGACAGCCAGCGTCAGCAGGGTGAACCACAGGGGGAGCATGCCACCACTCTAGCCCTCCGCCGTCCCACTCGCCAGCGCGACACATTTCACCTATCCGGGCTTGGATCTTCAAACGGAGGTCGACGGAGTAGACCTTGACCAGCGATATGATCCGGGACCGCAAGGACCAGCATCTCGATGTCGTTCTGGCCGGAGGCGGCCGGCATGCACGGGATGCAGGCTTTGACGCGATCCGCTTCGTGCATGAGGCCCTGCCTGATCTGGATCATACCGCCATCGATCTTGGGACGGCGTTTCTGGGCCGAGCGCTACGAGCCCCGCTCCTGATCAGCTCCATGACAGGAGGACCGGCGCGGGCGGAGACGATCAATGCCCATCTCGCCGAGGCGGCCCAGGCCTTGGGCATCGCGCTGGCGGTGGGCTCGCAGCGCGCCGCGCTGGAAAGCGGGGCGGGTGGTGGTCTGAACCAGTCCCTGCGTGACCGGGCACCCGCTGTCCCCATCCTCGCCAATATTGGTGCGGCCCAGCTGACGCGGGGGTTCGGCGTCGATGAGGCGCGAAGGATCATCGACATGATCGGCGCCGACGCCCTGATCGTGCACCTGAATCCGCTGCAGGAGGCCTGTCAGCCCGAGGGTGACCGTGACTGGCGCGGCGTGGGCGCGGCGCTGGAGGCGCTGGTTCGCAACCTCGGTGCCCCGGTGATCGTGAAGGAGACCGGGGCGGGGCTCTCGGCCAGCACGGCACGGCGGCTGGTCGCAATGGGGGTCACCGGTCTCGACGTCGCCGGTGCAGGCGGGGCCAACTGGGGCCTGATCGAGGGGGAGCGGGCTGTGGACTCCGGCGACAAGGCGCACGCGCTCGCTTTCGCCGACTGGGGCATCCCGACGGCCCGGGCCATTGCCGAGGTCCGGATGGCCTGCCCGGACGCGCTGATTATCGGCTCGGGCGGCGTCCGCGACGGGGTGGACGCCGCGCGGGCCATCCGTCTGGGAGCCGATCTGGTCGGCCAGGCGGCCGGCGTCCTGCGGGCGGCGACCGTGTCCACCGAGGCGGTCATCAGCCATTTCGAGATCGTGATCCGCCAACTGCGGACGGCTTGCTTCTGCACCGGATCAAAAAATCTCGGTGCCCTGCGTCAGGCTCCTCTCCAGCCGGTCTGATCCCGAGCCCTCTCAGGCGGCGTCCCGCCAGGCCTCGAGATCGCGCAGGGCCCGCTGGCTCATCAGCCGCTTCTTGGCCCGGCCGCGTTCCTTCAGCGGGATCTTGAGCCCGGTTTCGTCGACCTTCGGCGCCTCCAGCGGGGGCAGAAGTCCATAGTTGATGTTCATCGGCTGGAACTTCGATCCGGCCAGATGACCGCCGGTGATGTGTTCGACCAGGGCACCGATGGCCGTGTGCGCCGCCGGGGCATCCAGCGTCCGGCCCAGCCGCTCGGCCGCCGCCAGCCGGCCGGCCAGCAGGCCCGTGGCGGCGCTCTCGACATAGCCCTCGACGCCCGTGACCTGACCCGCGAACCGCAGGCGGGGCATGGGCCGCAAGCGCAGCTGCCGATCCAGCAGACGCGGGCTGTTCAGATAGGTGTTGCGGTGCAGGCCGCCCAGGCGGGCGAACTGCGCGTTCTGCAACCCCGGGATCATGCGGAAGACCTCGGCCTGCGCTCCGTGTTTCAGCTTGGTCTGGAAGCCGACCATGTTGAACAGGGTCCCCAGCGCATTGTCCTGCCGCAGCTGAACGATGGCATAGGCCTTCACCAATGGATCGCGGGGGTTGGTCAGGCCAACGGGCTTCATTGGCCCGTGGCGCAGGGTCTCGCGCCCCCGTTCGGCCATCACCTCGATCGGCAGACAGCCGTCGAAATAGGGGACGTTCTCCCATTCCTTGAACTCGGCCTTGGGACCCGACAGCAGGGCATTGATGAAGGCCTCATACTGCGCCTTGTCCATCGGGCAGTTGACATAGGCGGCGGCGTCACCGCCCGGGCCTTCCTTGTCGTAGCGGGACTGACGCCAGGCGATGTCGAAATCGATACTGTCGGCGTGGACGATGGGGGCGATGGCGTCGAAGAAGCTCAGGCTCTCCTCGCCGGTCAGCGACAGGATCGCGTCGGCCAGCGCCGGGGAGGTCAGGGGGCCGGTGGCCACAATGACATTGTCCCAGTCCTCGGGCGGCAGGCCGGCGATTTCCTCGCGTTGAACTGTGACCAGCGGGTGGGCGTGAAGCCGGTCGGTCACGGCTTGGGCGAAGCCTTCGCGGTCCACAGCCAGCGCCCCGCCGGCCGGCACCTGATGGGCATCGCCACAGGCCATGATGATGGAGTCCAGCGCCCGCATCTCGGCGTGCAGCAGCCCGACGGCGTTGTGTTCCCAGTCGTCCGAACGGAACGAGTTGGAGCAGACCAGCTCGGCGAGAGAGTCGGTGTGGTGGGCGTCCGTGGTGACGCCGGGGCGGCGCATTTCGTGGATCACGACGGGCACGCCGGCTCGCGCGATCTGCCAGGCGGCTTCCGAACCGGCGAGGCCGCCGCCGATGACGTGGATGGGGGAGGGAAGGGTCATGCGGCTTCTTAGACACGCCGGCGCACTTCGTCAGCAGCCGTCTGTCGGGCCGCGACAACGACCGCTATGATGATGATATTGCTCAGCAGGGGGGCTTGATGAGCCGCAAGGATGTTGGAAGCCGCCACCTGAACCTTCAGGCGGCGCTTGTGGCGACGCTGCGCGCCCTGCCACGTCTGTGGCTGGGCGCGGGGGGCGGGCTGCTGCTCTGTGCCGCCGTGTGGCTTGTGCCGGTTGTCATCGGACCCTTGCCATGGGTCGGCCCTGTCTGGGTGATCGCAGCCGGACTTGCGACCCTGATTGCAACAGGCGGTCTCGCTCGGCTTGCCGTAACCGGGGATCTTCAGAGTGCCCGGGCGCTGGGGCTTGGTCCGGCAGGGTTACAGTTCGGCTGGCCTGAGGCCCGACTGGTTGTATCGGCCCTGTTCTGCCTGATCTTTGTCGCGATGATCGTGATCGTTCTGGCACTGGCGGTTCTGGCCATCTTTGGGACCGCCGAGCTGAATGTCGCGGCGATCCAGGCCCGGGACTGGGCCAGGGTCGGTGCACCGTGGAAACTTGCCCTTCTGGCAGCGCTTGGGACTGCGGCTGTGCTGATCCCCCTGCTGCTGGTGGTCCGGTTATCCCTGTTCATTCCAGCCACCCTGGGGCGGCGGCAGATGGTTTCGCTCAACAGCATGGGGATCGCCTATGGCAGCTTCTGGCCGCTGCTGGCGGGCCTTCTGGTGACGGCGGTGCCGACGCTCCTTGGGCTTGCCGGGGCCGGGCGGCTGGGCGGACCGGTCGGTGCGATACTCCTCCTTGTCGGCTTCACAGGGCTGCAGTTGCCACTGACGATCGGGTTCCTCGGAGCTGCCTATCGCCAGCTGGAGTACTGGACCCCGGGTGAGGTCGCACAATGATGCCTGCTCCGCGCGGGACGCGCAGCCCTTTTTCAGGTTAGAACCCCATCCGTTCAGGAGGATTGTCGATGCCATTTTCGGCCACCGAAGCCGCTTTCGAGGGATTCCGCATTGTCCGTCGAAAGCCACTGTCGCTGTTGTGGTGGGGTGCGCTCTACGCCGTGCTCAGTCTGGCGAGCCTGGCTGCGATGGTCCTCAATGCGGACGCCTGGATCGAGTTCATCCGCCTGTCAGAGGAAATGGAGGCAGCCGGCAACAATGCCCAAGCCGATCCGGGGCAGGTCATGGCCATGCTCGGAACCCTGGGCGCAGCCATGACCAGTTTCATCTGGCTGATGCCGCTGCAACTGGTCGTGACCAGCGTCCTGACCGCAGCCATCGCGCGCGCGATCCTGCGACCCTCTGACTGCGCCTTCGGATACATGCGTCTGTCGATGGACGAGGTGCGTGTGTTCGTCGTGACACTGGTGGTCCTGCTGGCCTTGTTCGCCATCTACATCGGCTGCATCATCGGCGTCGGCCTCCTGATCGGGGTTGCCGCGGCTATTGGTCAGTCCTGGGCCGGGTTGCTTGTCATCGCCGGGATCCTGGCATCGATCTGTCTCATGGCCTGGCTGGCGGTGCGGTGGAGCCTGGCCGTGCCGATTACGGTCGCCGAACGCCGCATGGCCTTCTTCGACTCGTTTGGCCTCACCAAAGGTCGATTCTGGCCGATGCTGGGCATGGCGATCCTGGCCGGGGTCATGGCCGTGGTCATCGGCCTGCTTTCGCTGATTGTCATCGCACCGCTGTCCATCATGTCCGGCGCGAGCATGTTTGCCGGCGTCGCGTCTGACGATCCCGCGTCGCTGTTTGAGGCATACCGAACGTTCAATCCCTGGATGATCGTGACGGCGCTGCTCAATGCGGGCGTCTACGCCCTGACCGTCAGTGTCCTGTACGCGCCGTTCTCGGCCGCCTACAGGGACATCAAGGAGCTACCGCACGAGTGATCCGTGCTGACTGCAGCGGGACCTGCCCCTCTGCAGTCAGGCCTTCGCCTTCGCTCGCGCCGGCTTGGCCTTCGCGGTGTTGGTCAGCGCGGCGACCCGTGCCTTCCGACGGGCCTCGTGGCGGTCAAGGACCTCCTTGAGATACCTGCCTGTCCAGCTGGCCGGGTTGGCTGCGACCTGCTCGGGCGTGCCAACTGCCACGATCTCGCCGCCGCCTTCACCGCCCTCCGGGCCGAAGTCCAGCAGGTAGTCGGCGACCTTGATGACATCCAGATTGTGCTCAATCACCACAATGGTGTTGCCCGCCTCGACCAACTCCTGCAGCACCTCCAGCAGCTTGCGGGTGTCCTCGAAATGCAGCCCCGTCGTCGGTTCGTCGAGGATGTACAGGGTCTTGCCGGTGGCCCGTTTCGAGAGTTCCTTCGACAGCTTGACCCGCTGGGCCTCGCCGCCCGACAGGGTCGTCGCCGACTGGCCGACCTTCACATAGTCCAGGCCCACGCGTGACAGGGTCAGCATCTTGTCGCGGATCGGCGGCACGGCCTTGAAGAAATGCCCGGCCTCCTCGACCGTCATGTCCAGAACGTCGGAGATGCTCTTGCCCTTGAAGACAATTTCCAGCGTCTCGCGATTATACCGTTTGCCCTTGCAGACGTCGCAGGTGACGTAGACGTCCGGCAGGAAATGCATCTCGATCTTGATCAGCCCGTCGCCCTGACAGGCCTCGCAGCGGCCCCCCTTGACGTTGAAGCTGAACCGCCCCGGCCCGTAGCCACGCGCTTTCGACTCCGGCAGGCCCGCGTACCAGTCCCGGATCGGGCCAAAGGCCCCGGTGTAGGTCGCCGGGTTCGAGCGCGGCGTGCGCCCGATCGGCGACTGGTCGATGTCGATGACCTTGTCAAAATGCTCGAGTCCCTCGATCCGGTCGAACGGGGCCGGGGCGTCCGAAGCGTTGTGCAGCCGGCGCGCGGCGGCCTTGTACAGGGTCTCGATCGTGAAGGTCGACTTGCCACCGCCGGAGACGCCCGTGACGCAGGTGAACAGGCCGACCGGAACCTCGCCGGTCACGCTCTTCAGATTGTTGCCGGTCGCGCCGCTGATCTTCAGCGTTTTCTTGCGGTCGACCGGGCGGCGGCCCTCGGGCGGCAGTTCGATCTCGCGCTCGCCGGTCAGATATTTGCCGGTGAGGGACTTGGGATTGGCCATGACCTCGGCCGGCGTTCCCTCGGCGCAGATCTGGCCGCCGTGGACGCCGGCAGCCGGCCCCATGTCGATGACATAGTCGGCCGTCAGGATCGCCTCCTCGTCGTGTTCGACGACCAGCACCGAATTGCCGAGGTCGCGCAGGCCCCGAAGGCTTTCCAGCAGCCGGGAATTGTCGCGCTGATGCAGCCCGATTGACGGCTCATCCAGGACGTAGAGCACCCCGGTCAGGCCCGAGCCGATCTGGGAGGCCAGACGAATGCGCTGGCTCTCGCCGCCGGACAGGGTTCCGGACGATCGGGCCAGGCTGAGATAATCGAGGCCCACATTATTCAGGAACCGCAGCCGGTCGCTGATCTCCTTGATGATCCTCCGCCCGATCTCGCGCTGCTTGTCCGTCAGCCGTTCCTCGAGCGTCGAGACCCAGAGGAAGGCTTTGGAGATCGAGAGGAAATTGACCTCGGAGATGTCCGCGCCGTCGATCTTGACCGCGAGGGCCTCGGGCCTCAGCCGCTTGCCACCGCAGACCTCGCAAGGCGTCTCGGACTGGAACCGGCCCAGTTCCTCGCGGACCCAGGCGCTGTCGGTCTCGCGCCAGCGGCGGTCAAGGTTGGGGATGACGCCCTCGAACGGCTTGGAGACCTCGTATTTGCGCGCGTTGTCGTCATAGACGAACTTGATCTTTTCGGTGCCCGTGCCGTGGAGGATGACCTTGTGGGCCTGCTCCGGCAGTTCGCGCCACGGCTTGTCCATCGAGAACCCGTAGTGACGGGCCAGCGCCTGCAGCGTCTGGGTGTAGAGCGGCGAAGGCCCTCGCGACCACGGGGCCACCGCCCCCTTGTGCAGGGCCTTGTCCCGGTCCGGGATCACCAGATCGGCATCAAACGCCAGCTTGACCCCCAGCCCGTCGCACGCCGGGCAGGCCCCGAACGGGTTGTTGAAGCTGAACAGCCGCGGCTCGATCTCGGAGATGGTGAAGCCGGAAACCGGGCAGGCGAACTTTTCCGAGAACAGAAGCCGGCGCGGCTCCTCGCCCTCGGGCGTTTTCGCCCATTCCGCCACGGCGATGCCATCGGCAAGATTGAGGGCGGTCTGGATCGAGTCCGCATAGCGGGCTTCGAGGCCTGCCTTGGTGACGATCCGGTCCACGACGATGTCGATGTCGTGCTTGAATTTCTTGTCGAGCGTGGGGGCGTCCTCGATGGCGTAGAACTCGCCGTCGATCTTGAGCCGCTGATAGCCCGAGCGCTGCCATTCGGCGATTTCCTTGCGATACTCCCCCTTGCGGCCCCGCACCACCGGGGCCAGCAACAGCAGGCGTTCGCCCTCGGGCAGGGCGACAAGCTTGTCGACCATCATCGACACGGTCTGGCTCTCGATCGGCAGGCCGGTGGCGGGCGAATAGGGCACGCCGACCCGAGCCCACAGGAGGCGCATATAGTCGTGGATTTCCGTAACCGTCCCGACGGTCGACCGCGGGTTCTTCGACGTCGTCTTCTGTTCGATGGAAATGGCCGGGGACAGACCCTCGATCAGGTCGACGTCGGGTTTGCCCATCAGCTCCAGGAATTGTCGGGCATAGGCAGACAAGCTCTCGACGTAGCGCCGCTGGCCTTCGGCATAGATGGTGTCAAAGGCCAGCGAGGACTTCCCCGACCCCGACAGGCCGGTCATCACGACCAGCTGCTCGCGCGGGATATCGACGTCCACGCCCTTGAGATTGTGTTCGCGCGCGCCGCGCACACGAATGAAGTTGTGCTTTTCGGTCATGGAGTCCGGGAGCGGGAAAACCGGACAAAGGTCCGGGACAGCCAGCCTATATGGGCACTGATCCCGGTGATTTAGCAAGAACAATGTAAGAACATGGCCGATAGCTCCGGTGCGTGCATCCGGATCGCGGGCCGTGCGCCGACCCTGGGCTCAACTCCAGCCAACAACGGCCCCCACCCGCCGCGCGGGTTTGATCGGCTGGCTCTCCAGCCGAGGCTCGCTTTCAGGCTTTCCGAACAACCAGCCTTGACCAAAATCGACCTTCAGATCGCGAAGGAGGTCCGCCACGGCGCGTGTTTCGATACGTTCGGCGATCGTATCGACCTGCAGTGACGCGCACAGTTCGACGAGGTGGGTAATCAGGGTCCTCGCCTTGGGGTCACTGTCCAGCCCGTCCACGAATTGGCCGTCAATCTTGACCGTGTCGACTGAAAGCCCGCGCAGATAGTCATAGCAGGCCGAGCCTGCGCCAAAGTCGTCGATGCAGACCCTTATCCCCGCAGCGCGCAAGGCACCGAGCCGTCGGCTGGCAGCCTCCACGTCGGCCAGGGCGGCCGACTCCGTCACTTCGACGATCAGGCGCTGACGGTCTTCCGGATTCCCTGCCGTCATACGCAGGACCGCCTCGACATAGCGATCGTCTGCAAGGGAGGCACCCGAAACATTCACGGCGAAGGTCAACGATGCTGCGCCCGGTCGACGCAGCCGGGCGAGAGCCTTTTCGGCCACGGCCACATCAAACGCATCAATGAGGGCCAGCTCTTCGGCCATATGGATGGTTTCTGCCGGCCCGCGCGTACCCGAAAAGCGCGACAGCGCTTCGAAATGGTGGACGTCGCCGGACTTCAGATTCACGATGGGCTGGTAGTTCAGCTCAAAACTGCGTTGCCGGACCATCGTCCGGAAGGCACTGGCTTCCTTCAGGGTACGGGCCAGAGCGGCCGTGAACGTCCGCTCGGGTTCCTCCAGCGCACCGGTCTTCAGGCAGCCTTCGAGGGCGAACCTCAAGGCCCGCAGGGTGTGGAGCGGATCCGCGGCCGGATCCAGCAGCACTTCCGACGAGCGGATGCCGAGATCGAGCCCCTCACTGAGGCCGAGCTCGCGCATTTCCCCTTCGAGATCCATCTCCGTCGAGCGGTTGCGAAGCAGGGTGAAGCGCTCCGGGCCCAGCTTCCCCGCACTGGCCCCATCGATCGAGGCCGCCTGCAATGCGGCTTCAACGCGCCAGCGCAGCCGTTCGCCGGCTTCCCCTAGACCCTTGGCGGCCTCAAGCCCGAGAACGTCCACGAAGGCGACCGCGAGGTCCTTCGATGCGCCCGGCGTGGTCAGGACGGAGCGGGCCCTATCGAGAAAGGCGGCCGGAGTCAGGGCGGGCCGGGCCTCCGGATCATGGAGGGGGTAGGGCGGGCCTTCCCATGTGACCGAGATCGACACGTTCGGGGCCAGATCCGGCATGACGAAGAGGCGGCTCGTCGCCCGGCGCACCTTGCCCTTGTCCGAGAGAAAGAGAACCTCGATCGCGGTGGAGCGGGTACCGGGTGCAAGGTCTGACAAAACGGTTCTGATGACCGCGGCGCTGACCTTGCCGACGCGATCAAAGAGGGAGTTGCCCACCAGCGCGTCGGCTGCCGCACCCGCCGTCGGGCTGCACCCCAGTGCAAAGACAATTTTTCCGGCTGGATCGATCTCCAACAGCAGGTCGGCGGAGGCAAAAGCCAGTCCCAGAAGACGCTTGCTGATCGACATGGGATCACACTGCCTGAAACCCCTTAAGCTTCACCTCAGAGTCATCGTTAACACGCCGCTTCCGCTGCGGATGGCTGGTTTGGCCGGGTTCCTTACCCTGTGCCCACCGACTGAGCAGTCGGTTCAGGCGGTCCGGTTCAGGGTCACAGCGCGCGTGTCACCGGCATGTGCGGCGCCGGAAGCACCGTATCCGACACCGACGGCCCTGGCTCCGGCGATCTCTCCTGCAATCGCCCGCACAAGCCCTTCCGAGATGGTCCGGGCGGCCTCAACCGCCCGGCTGTGGATCGCCAGCGCAGCCTCGAATGCCTCAGTGGCCGTGATCAGTGCATTTCGCGCCTCGGGGGGGGCTTGCGAAAGCAGGCCCGGATTGGCCTTCAACTGCGCTGTTTCACGACGATACAGGTTGGCCATGTCCTGGGTCTCGGACAGGCCGGCCGCGACATCCTGGGCGCGGTGAGCCTTGTAGGCCGCGGTCTCCGCTTCGAGGCGCGCGGTCAGTCTGGCCGTAAGGTCGGTCAGCCGACGCAGATGGGCCGTGGCGGTCACGGGATCGAGGGTCACCGGGAAAGCTCCTGCGTCTGTTCGGATTGCATCCGGATCATTTCGGCCACCACGGTGTCCGCGAGGCCGATCCCTCCGGCGCGTACTGTCTGTTCCGCCATGGCGTCGATCAGGAAACTGCGCCACGTCCCTTCGGCCTCACCGCCGCCAAAAGGACCATCGGTGTCCAGCCCCTCGAACATCGGCTTCAGCATCTGCGACAGGAATGAGGTTTCGAACCGTTCGGCGGTCGCCCTCATCTGTGGTGTTTCGGCGATCCGCGGGGTCACGGCACCGACCTGAAGAACCGGATCATTCATCACAGCACCTCGATGTCGGCCTGCAGCGCACCCGCTGCCTTGATGGCCTGAAGAATGGAGATCATGTCGCGGGGCGAGACACCAAGGGCGTTCAGGCCGTTCACCAGGGTGGACAGGGAGGTCGCGCCGTTCACCAGGCGAATCTCACGTCCCAGTTCTTCCTCTACCGTCACGTCGGTCTGGGGAACGACCACCGTCTGACCCTGGCCGAAGGGGGCCGGTTGGCTGATCACGGGGGTTTCCTGCACAGAAATGGTCAGGTTGCCCTGGGCGATCGCCACAGTGGAGATGCGGACATTCTCACCCATGACGATGACGCCATTCACCTCGTCGATGATGACCCGCGCCGGTGTGTCTACGGCGACCGGCATATTTTCGACCCGGCTGATGAAGGCGGCCATGCCGAGCTGGGTCGGTGCCCGCAGGGCCACGACGGATCCGTTCTCCGCGAGGGCCGTCGCGGGGTAGGTAGCGTTGATCGCTGCCGCCACGCGTTGCGCCGTGGTGAAGTCCGGATTGCGCAGCGTCAGACGGACTTCCTGGAGGCTGTCGAGGTTGAAGCCCGTCTCGCGCTCCACCGTGGCACCAGAGGCGATGCGTCCTGCTGTCGGGACGCCGCGTGTCACCGAGGACCCTCCGCCCCCGCCGCCCGAGACCGCGCCGGTCTGCACCGATCCCTGGGCCACCGCATACACTTCGCCATCGGCCCCTTGGAGGCTGGTGACCAGAAGCGTGCCTCCCAGAAGGCTCTTGGCATCGCAAAGACTGGACACCGAGACGTCTATCCGTGCTCCGGGAGTCGCGAAGGGGGGCAGTTCGGCTGTCACCATGATGGCGGCGAGATTTTTCGAGTTGGCGTTGGCACCACGAATGTTCACGCCGAGGCGCTCAGTCATCCCCTCCAGAGACTGGCGGGTGAAGGGGCAGTTTCGTAGCGAGTCTCCGGTGCCGTTCAATCCGACGACGAGGCCGTAGCCGACCAGCTGATTGGTGCGGACCCCCTCAACGGCAGCAATGTCCTTGATCCGGGATTGGGCCAAAACCGGACCGGCTACCAGCGCGGTTCCGGCAAGGCAGGTCAGCAGGACGGTGAGAATCTTTTGCACAGGTCGGTCTCTTCACCAGTTTCACCCGAGCATCATGCGAATATCGTGCCGCAGGAATTCGTAAGCGAAAACAATGGTGAGGGCTGTGGCTGCGGAACCCTCCCGGCAAATCCTGCCGGGGCGTTAACCAAACAGTCACCGTCGGCTGATGAAGGTGGCTCATGTTCCGGATCATCCCGTCATGAAGGTCACCGGCCCCTCCGGACCGGCGGCCCCGCCTGGATCCAGACCCGCGCGCTCCGCCGCCGGATTTTCCATGCCCGCGATGACCGGAGCCGCGCCGGCCAGCGCGCCTGCGGCGTCAGCGGGCGCATCAGCGGTCTCGGACCTGTCGGCCCTGATGGCCTTGCAGGGTGTAGACAATCCAACAGAGCGGCGGCGTCGCGCAGTCCGTCGGGGGCGGGGGCTTCTGGATCGCCTCGACGACCTCAAGATCGCTCTGTTGTCCGGAGAAGCGGATGAGGGGGCTCTTGATCGGCTCGCCAGCCATTTGCGTGAGGAGCGGCAGGACGATACCGATCCGGCGCTGAACAGTCTGCTGGACCAGATCGATCTTCGAGCTGCGGTTGAACTGGCGAAGGCCGATGTTCGCCGCACTGCACCATAAGGCACGGAATTTCTGCCTTAATCCCCCGCTACGGGAGTGGGGTGATGAAGAAATGTCACGCTACTCGGTTGAAGCGAGCTTAACGGCGATCACGGACGCGCGATGCGTGTTGCCGCGCCTCTCGCCCCTGCCTATAGCCGTCTTGCGTCACGGGGGGCGTTGTTCATGAGTGTGAGTGCGATGACCGCATTGGCCTCGAGTACGTCGGAAGAACCGGTCTCCTACAGGCCGTCTGACGACGAGCCGTTCATGAATGAACGGCAGCTCGCATATTTCAAACACAAGCTGCTGGCCTGGCGCGATGACATCCTGCGGGAGTCCAGGGGAACGGTCGTCAACCTGAAGGCCGAGACCGAGAATCATCCTGATCTGGTGGATCGTGCGTCGTCGGAATCCGACCGCGCGCTCGAGCTTCGGACGCGGGATCGGCAGCGCAAGCTGATTTCGAAGATCGAGGATGCGTTGCGGCGGATCGAGGACGGCTCCTACGGCTATTGCGAGGATACAGGAGAGCCGATCGGTCTGGGCCGTCTCGAAGCCCGGCCAACGGCCACCTTGTCGGTCGAGGCCCAAGAGCGGCACGAACGGCGCGAGCGGGTTCACCGGGACGACTGACATCCCTTCGGTCGGTCCCGTTCATTCGAGAGCAGGACGATCAGGGTGGTTGGTCCACCAACCCTAATCAGGCGCACAATCCGATTGTGCGGTCATGCCTCGGCGGGATAGGCGGCTCGTCAGGCGATGCCGGCCTTCTTCAGGATTTTCCAGGCCTTGATGACCCGCACCAATTTGGCCTCGGCACCCCGGTCGCCCTGGTTGTGGTCCGGATGGCAGCGCTTGAGCAGGTCGTGATAGGCGGCCTTGATCTTCTCTTTCGAAGCACCTGGCTCGAGGTCGAGATCGGCAAAGGCCCCGCGTTCGATCTTGCCGACGCGCCGGTCTTCGGTCGGAGTTCTGCTGTGCCTGATCGCCCTTGCGCCCGAACAGGCCGAAGCTGTCGCGCCAGCTCCCGGCACCGGCCGTATTGGCTGTGCCCATCTTGGCGGCGAAGGCGGCGGCTTCACGCGAGTTCTTGCCAGCCTTCATTTCCCACGTCGGGCGGCCGCCCGTCATGGCCTCGTTTTCCTTGGCCGCGCGGATCTGGCTCTCGCTCATGCCAGCGTAGAAGTTCCAGCTCTTGTTGTACTCACCGGCGTGCGGCTGACAGAAATCATAGAAATCGTTCAGCCGTTCGCGCGACTTCGGAGCCCGCGCGGTGGCCGCCTTGGTGCAGTCCGGCCACTGGCACGGTTTTTCGCCAGGCTTCAGGCGCAGGACATCGGCCTTCGCCTCCTCCTCTCCGGGGCGGGGCGGCTTGATCCGCATATCCTTGAAACGGGGTTTGTACTCGAATGACGCAGGCATTGGTCACAGTGTAAGGTCGATTTGGTCACCATCAAGGAAAGCTGCATGTCCGACGGCCCGATCGCGACGATTATCCGCGGAAAACTTCAATCCGCGTTCCAGCCGACACGGCTGGAGCTGGAGGATGACAGCGCACGACACGCCGGACACCATCATGAAGGCGGTATGGACGCGCAGCCGGGCGGGGAAAGCCACTTTAACCTGACGCTCGAATCAGTCGCCTTCGCGGGGTTGAGCCGAGTGCAACGCCAGCGTGCTGTGAATTCCGTCCTCGCCGAGGAGCTGGCCGGGCCCGTGCACGCCCTCTCCATACGGGCCCTTGCCCCGAATGAAGCGGGAGGTTGAACAAAAACCAGCGTTCACGTCGTCTTAGAAGGTTCGCCCTAGCGTCACACCCGGGCATTTCAGGATTACCGGGGTACGCATGGTTGGGTCCGAGGACATCGGCAAGAGCCTTGGCGGCGGACAGTCAGCGAAGGTCGCCGGTGCTGGCGAGGCTGCGCAGGCCCTTACGGCCATCCTGCAGACCCAATATTTGCGCTATCTGATCATCGCCAGTTGGGCCGTCGGCCTCCTCGGTACTGTGGGGCTTGTTCCTGCACTGGTCTGGTTCTGCGGCACGGTGGCGGCCGGCGGTGTCCGTGGAGCCTTTGAACGGCGGATGGCCGGTCGGGTGGACGCCGGCTGGGGCCTGCTGTTTCCCGCAGTCGCCACCGTTACCACTGCCGCCTGGGCCTCGGCACCGTTTATGGCGTGGTTCTCGGGGACGCCCTTTGGCCAGTCGCTTGCAGTTGCCCTGCTGATAGGGGGCTATGTGCTGGTCTTCTCCCAGCTACGCAGCTCGCCCAAACAGGCGATCGTTATCTCCTCGCCCTATTCACTGGTTCTCCTGATCATCCTCGGCAGCCTGTGGGGTGGCCCTCTGTTCTGGCCACTTCTGTCGATCCTTCCCTTCACCGCCGCCGGACTGTTTGTCCTGGTCACGATGACCTTGTTGCGGGAGGAGCGGATCAAGGCGTTCCAGGAGCATCAGGCGCATCTGATTGAGGAACTCCAGACAGCGCGAGACAAGGCTGACGCAGCCAATCATGCCAAATCGAATTTCCTCGGGGTCATTTCGCATGAGTTGCGTACGCCGATGAACGGCGTCCTGGGCGCGGCTCAGTTGCTGGGCGCGACCCGGCTTGAGGCGACGCAGCGGGAGTATCTGTCGATTATCCGGAATTCGGGTGACAACCTCCTGAGCCTGCTGAACGACATTCTCGACATGACCAAGATCGAGGCCGGCAAGATGACGTTCGAGATCATCGATGTGTCGATCGATGACCTGCATCGCCGGATCACGGGACCTTTCGTCGCCCAGGCCGAGGCCCGCGGCCTTGAGTTCCGGTCAACATTTGTCGGAAACATGCCGACCACGGTGCGTGGCGACCCGCTGCGGGTCTGCCAGGTGGTGCAGAACCTTCTGTCCAATGCGGTGAAGTTCACTGAATGCGGCGTCATTGACTACCGGGTCGAAGTGACGCCGATTGACGAGCGGCGCGTGGCCTTTGCCTTCTCTGTGACCGACAGTGGGACCGGGATCGCGCCGGGGGACCTGGAACGACTGTTCCAGCCGTTTACCCAGGCTGACGCATCCTCCACCCGCCGGTTCGGGGGCACAGGTCTGGGGCTGACTATTGCCCGCCGCATGGCCCATATCATGGGCGGGGACATCTCCGTGACGTCGGAACTGGGCCGCGGCTCCACGTTTACCTTTACGGTCGAGGCGGATGTGGTCGAATGGCAGGGGGAAGCTGTCCCGGAGCCGTTTGACGCAGAAATCGGGGAAGGCGACAGCCTGCGTGTTCTCGTCGTCGAGGATCACCCGGTCAACCGGATGATTCTGGAGGCCTGGCTGGGCTCTGCCGGTCATCAGGCCGCCACGGCGGAGAACGGCCAGATCGCGGTCGACATGGCCGCCCGGCAGTCCTTTGACCTGATTATCATGGATGTGAATATGCCGGTCATGGACGGATTGAGCGCGACACGCATGATCCGTTCGGCCGGTGCCAATCGTGAGACGCCGATCGCCGTGCTGTCAGCCTCGGCCCGTCATGAGGATCATGAGGCCGGGCTTCAGGCCGGTGCTGACGCCTACCTGAACAAGCCGATCGATTTCGCCATACTCGCCCGCTTGATGCACACGGCCCGCGGTGGTCGCCTCGGAGTTCACGCCGAACTGGAAAGCGGCGAAACCTCGGCGGCCGCCTGAACGGGAAGTGAGGCGGGGTGTTCAGGCCGGGCTCAAGGCCCGTCATCCAATGTGGGCCCAAGTCGGGAGTTCCCGACGCATTGGGAGACACTGCCGTGAAAAAGTTCACCACCGCCGCGCTGGCCGCCTTGATCGCCGCCGGCTCCATGGCCACCGCATCGGCCGCTGATGCGCAGTCGCGCTATGATCGAAACGACCGCCAGGAACAGCGCCAGGACCGTCGGGACGACAGGCGTGACAACCGCGATGATCGGCGCGACTGGCGCCAGGATCGCCGGGACGACCGCCAGGACTATCGCCAGCAGGCCCGGGCCTATGACAGGTGGCAGCGCGCCGAGCGCCGCTATTCGGCCCCGCGCTATCAAGCGCCCCGCGGCTACCGGTACCAGCAATGGAGCTACGGTCAGCGCCTGCCGAGCCATTACAGCCGCGGGTATGTGATCAACGACTACAGCCGCTACGGCCTGCGCGCTCCGCCCCGTGGCCACCACTATGTCCGAAACGGCAATGATGTGGTCGTGGCGGCGGTCGCCGGGGGCCTGATCACTGCAGTGATCGCCGGCCTGTTCAACTAAGAACAGGACAGGCTTCACGAGTGAGCCCCGGAGGGAGACCTCCGGGGCGTTTTCGCGTTTGGCACTCTCCATGCCTAGATGAGGTCCAATGCGCGCCTTTGCCGAACTGCTGGACCGCCTGTCGCTGACAGGCTCCCGAAACGCCAAACTTGTGCTGTTGCGCGACTACCTTCGCGTCACACCGGATCCCGACCGCGGGTGGGCCCTGGCCGCGCTGACCGGCGATCTGAGTTTCGATGCTGCCAAACCGGCAATGATCCGCCGCGCCGTTGAAACGCGGGTCGACCCGGTTCTCTTCGGCTGGTCATATGACTACGTCGGGGATCTGGCGGAGACCGTGGCGCTGATCTGGCCCGGCAACCGCGACCACCGGCCGAACCGCGAACCCGAACTGGCCGAGGTGATCGATGCCCTGTCTTCGGCCAAACGAAACGAGGTCCAGCCGCTGATCGAGAGCTGGCTGGATGCGCTTGCGCCCAAGGGCCGCTGGGCTCTGCTCAAACTGGTGACCGGGGGGCTTCGCGTCGGGATGTCCGGGCAACTGGCCCGCACGGCCGTCGCGATGGTCCGCCCGGACGTCCACCTGTCACCTCCGGACCCCGAGGGCGGGGAGACGCAGCTCGCGCTAGATGCCCTGACGGCCTCGGACATTGTGGAAGTCTGGCACGCCGTTCGCCCGCCCTATGCCGAACTGTTCGCGTGGGTCGAGGGGCGGGCTCCGCGCCCGGACACAGAGGCTCCCGGGCGATTCCGTCAGGCCATGCTCGCCGTCGCCCTCGACGAGGCCGTCGATTTCGACAAGCTGGATCCCGCAGACTATGCCGCCGAATGGAAATGGGATGGCATCCGAGTCCAGGCGGTCTTCGAGCAGGGCGTCAAACGTCTGTATTCCCGCACGGGTGATGATATCTCGGCGACATTTCCGGACGTCATGGGCGGGCTCGATTTCGAGGGGGCCATCGACGGGGAGTTACTGGTCTGGCGAGGCGGTGACATCGCGCCGTTCGGTGACCTCCAGCAGCGACTCAACCGCAAGACGGTCGATGCCAAGACCATGGCGGCCTATCCGGCGGCCATTGTGGCCTATGACCTTCTTGCCCTGGGTGGCGAGGACCTGAGGACAGTCCCCCTTCGCGAACGCCGGACGCGGCTTGAAGCGATGGTGAAGGCCCATCCCGGCGACCGGCTGCATCTTTCGCCCGTGGTTGCCTATGAGGGTTGGCCGGACCTGGCCGTGCTGAGAGCCGACCCGCCGGTGGGTGCGGCCGCCGAGGGGCTGATGCTGAAGCGCTGGGACAGCACCTATGTCGCCGGTCGACCCAAGGGGCCGTGGTTCAAATGGAAGCGGGACCCCCACACCGTCGACTGTGTGATGATGTATGCCCAGCGGGGGCACGGGAAGCGGTCCAGCTTCTACTCCGACTTCACCTTCGGGGTCTGGACCCCCGAGGGCGCGCTGACCCCGGTGGGCAAGGCCTATTTCGGCTTCACCGATGAGGAACTGAAGCAACTCGACAAGTTTGTGCGCGATCACACCGTGGACCGGTTCGGGCCCGTGCGCTCGGTGCGGGCCGAGCGGGACTTCGGTCTCGTGCTCGAGATTGCCTTCGAGGGGTTGAACCGGTCGCCGCGACACAAGTCCGGCGTGGCCATGCGCTTTCCCCGGATCAGCCGGATCCGGTGGGACAAGCCGGCGCGGGAGGCGGCGACGCTTGCCGAGGTGATGGATCTGCTGGACGCCATCGAGACCGGGGGAGGGCGGATCGCGACGACCTGAACCGGGGCCGGGGCTTCCAAATCAGGATCAAGGCGTTAGACCGCCCGCATGTCTTCTGCCGCCGACCCGATCACCACCCTCATCACCACCGGCCAACAGGCTATGGCGGTCGATGCCGTGATGCTGACCCGCTTGACCCAGATGGCAGGGGATTTCGCCGTCAACCTGTCGATAGCGGTGATCACCCTGGTGGTCACGGTGTTCGCCGCCCGATGGGCTTCCTCTGCTACGCGCAAGGGCCTCGGGCGAGTGCGGGGATTCCGGCACGACCCGACGGTCCTCAGTTTTGCCGTTCAGATCGTCAGGGTGCTGGTCTTCCTGATCGGCTTTATCGCCGTCCTCCAGCGTCTCGGGGTTCAAACCACCTCGATCATTGCCGTTCTCGGTGCCGCGTCGCTGGCGGTCGGACTGGCGTTACAGGGCACGCTTTCCAATGTCGCCGCCGGTGTCATGTTGCTGATCCTGCGTCCCTATCGCGTGGGCGATCTGGTCAACATCAACGGCAATATCGGGAAGGTCCAGCGACTGGACCTGTTTTTCACCCAGATCGCCGACGCCAACAATGTGAAGATCATGGCTCCCAACGCAAAGGTGTTCGGCGACGTAATCCTGAATCTCTCTGGTCAGAAAACCCGGCGCATGGAGCTGAAGATTGGCGTCGGCTACGGCGTCAACCTGACCCAGACACGCGAGGTCCTCACCGCTGCCGCCGCCGCTCATGAGGCGGTTCTTCCGGACCCCGCCCCGTGGGCCGGGGTTACCGACATGCTCGACAGCGCCATGGAAGTGACCCTCACGGCATGGGTGCGTTCGGAGGATTACTGGCAGACGCGCGCGGATGTCTTCCAGGCGTCCAAGGAGGCTCTGGACGCCGCGGGCATCGAAATTCCCTTCCCGCACCAGGTGGCAGTGCCCTACGGCGACGACGATCTGGTCTTTCCGGTTACGGCTGAAGGGATCGGCATCCGACGCCCGAAAGGGGAAACCGCCAATGCCGGCTTTGACCCTAGCCGGGACAGCGACCAGAGTGAGGCCTGACGGGTGATGCGTTACGATTTCGGTTCCGACAATACCGCCGGCATGGCTCCGGCAGCCCTCCAAGGGCTGATCGATGCCAATACTGGTCCGGCGCGGGCCTATGGTGCCGACGACGTCACAGCGCGCGCGGCCGAGCAGATCCGGCAGCGGCTCGATGCCGACGCCGACATCCGCTTTGTCTTTTCCGGCACGGCCGCGAATGCGATCGCCTTGTCGATGCTGGCCGCGCCGCACGAGGCGGTGCTGGCGCACCATTCCGCCCATGTCTGCACTGACGAGACCGGCGCACCGGGCTTCTTTGGTCACGGCGTCGGCCTGATCGGCCTGCCGGGGCTGTCCGGCCGGATCGACGCGCGGGCGCTTGAGGCGGCTCTGGCTGAACCGGAAGTGGGTCATCGCCAGCCCCCGGCTGCCTTGAGTGTGACGCAGTCGACCGAGTACGGGACTGTCTATGCGGCTGAAGATCTGCGGCGGCTGATCGAGCCCGTGAAGGCCCGGGGGTATGGCGTGCATATGGACGGGGCACGGCTGGCCAATGCGGTGGCGGCCGGGTTCGACCTGAAGGAGGTCGCCCGGCTGGGAGTCGATATCCTGGTGTTCGGCGGAGCCAAGGCGGGGGGACTGTGCACGGAGGCGATTGTCCTTCTGGACAAGTCGCTCGGCCGGCGCCTCGACAATCGGCTGAAGCAATCGGGCCAGACGGCATCAAAGGGTCGCTTTCTGTCCGGGCCTTTCCTGGGGATGCTGGAGGGCAGGGCCTGGGAGGACGGAGCGGCCCACGCCAACCTGATGGCGCAGCGACTGGCGACTGGTATCGCGACACGGTCCCCGTGGGCGCTGGCCCATCCGGTCGAGGCGAATGCCGTGTTCGTCCGCATGCCGGCCATGGCCCATGCGCGCCTGAACGATCTGGGCTGGGCCTGCTATCGCTTCGACGACGGCTCTGTCCGGTTCGTCTGCTCCTGGGCCACGCAGGAGGCCGTCGTGGACGAACTGCTGGAGGCGATCGCCGGGCTTTGAGGTGACGCCTTCCACCCGCGCCCGGCGCAGTCCATATCCGTGCCATGGCGCGAGGTGAACGATCGGGACATCGGGGTGGGGGCATAGAGGCCAAGGCACATGGTGCGGGGGTGGTGGCGGAGATGCCGCCGGATCCCAAAACTCTGCCCGCCCTGCTGGATCTCATGCGGCTGGTCGCCCGTTCGGGCGCGCCCCAGCTGCGGCTGAGACTCTTCGGTTCAATACTGCTGACCATCCTTGGCAAGGCGCTGGGCGTGCTGGCCCCTCTGGTGCTGGGCGCGGCGGTCAATCATTTGGCCCGGGACCAGCCCGCTGGCGTGTCGGTCGGGCTGGGGTTCGCCGGCTTTGCCGTGGGTTGGGCGATTGTGCGGTTTCTGTCGTCCACGGCCCCCCAGCTTTCCGACGTGATCTTCGCCCCTGTGCGTCAGGCCGCCCAGCGCGCCGCCGCGACGGAAACCTTTGCGCACGCCCTGCATCTGTCGCTGGATTTCCATCAGACGAAACGGTCCGGCGCGCTGTCGCGGACAGTGGACCGGGGCTCGCGCTCGGTCGACTTCCTGCTCCGGATCCTGGCTTTCAACCTGGTGCCGACCGGACTCGAGCTGATCCTTGCGGCCGGGGTGCTCGGAGGGGCCTATGACTGGCGATTCGCCGCAGTCGCCGTGGTGGTGGTGGTCATCTACACCGGCCTGACCTTCGCCATATCGAACTGGCGGATCGAGCACCGGCGGACGATGAACACGGCCGATACAGAGGCTGCCGGTCAGGTCGTCGATGCCCTGATCAACTATGAGACGGTGAAGTCCTTCGGAGCAGAAACTCGGGCGGCCGCGGGTTATGACCGCGCGCTTGGGGCCTACAACGCGGCAGCGCTCAAGGCCAACAGCTCACTGGCCCTGCTGAACGGTGTCCAGGCCCTGATCATGAATGTCGGGCTGGGCGTCATGGCGGTGATGGCCGGATTCGAGGCGGCGGCCGGACGGATGGGGCCGGGCGATGTAACGGCGGCGGTTCTCATCCTGATTTCGCTGTACGGCCCCCTGAACATTCTGGGCTTCGCCTATCGTGAAATTCGCCAGTCTTTCATCGACATGGAGGAGATGCTGAAGGTAACGCGACAGACGCCCCAGGTTGCCGATGCGCCCGGCGCACCAGCGCTGCCGCGTCCTCAGGATCGAAAAGGCGGCACGCTGGCGTTCGAGGCCGTCTCGTTCCGGCACGACGCCCGGACGGGAGGGCTGGAAGACGTCTCCTTCCGCGTTGCCCCGGGCACGACAACGGCACTGGTAGGGCCATCGGGCTCCGGCAAATCCACTATCGTCAAACTGGCCCTGCGTCTGCTGGACGCCCAGAACGGCCGCGTGATCATCGACGGAGCCGATGTCCGCGACGTGACCCAGGCCTCCCTGCGGCAGGCCGTGGCCCTGGTGCCCCAGGACGTTGCCCTGTTCAATGATACGCTGGCCACCAACATCGCCTTCGCCCGGCCGGAGGCGACCGAGGATGAGATCTGGGCGGCGGCGGAGGCGGCCGAACTGGCCGGCTTCATCCGCGGCCTGCCGGACGGAATGGAGACCCGGGTCGGCGAACGGGGGCTGAAGCTGTCCGGTGGCGAGCGTCAGCGGGTCGGCATCGCCCGGGCCCTGCTGGCCGATCCCTCCATCCTGATCTTGGACGAGGCGACGAGCGCACTCGACAGCCGCACGGAAGCGGCGATCCAGAAGACCCTGCGCAAGGCCAAGGCCGGTCGAACAACCCTGGTCGTCGCCCATCGGCTGTCGACCATCGCCGATGCGGAGCAGATCCTGGTCCTGAAGTCCGGACGGATCGTCGAACGAGGGGCGCATCATGAGCTGGTGGCGCGGGTCGGCGGCGAATACGCCGCCCTTTGGCGCAAGCAGACGCGCGGGGCACGGACAGGTCTCGAGGCCGGATCCCTGAAGGCGTGAGCGGGACGCGAGGTCCGGTCGTCGATTGCGGCAAGCGCTACCATACCACCTGCTGATCAAGTCGGTTACACTCGATTCGTGTGCGCTTGCGCCAGCTATGATGGTGATGTGTGTCGACCCAGTTCAGCAGCACCCTGCGCGAAAGCGCAACCATCAACCTGACCGATGCGGTCACCATGATCGTCGAGGACTCACCCTTCGTCCTCAAACTGACCTCGAGCGCCCTGGCCGGGTTCGGCATTCGGAGCCGCTTCGTGTGCCATAAGCCGGAAGAAGCCAAGGCGATCCTCGCCGAGACGCCGGTCGACCTGATCCTCGTCAACTGTGATCTGCCCGGCAGCGGTGGCTACGAACTGGTGAAATGGTTGCGCCGATCAGGCCTGCAGTCGAATGCATACGCGCCCGTGATCATGACGGCGGCGCATATGAGCTCGTCCGGTCTGGCCCGCGCCCGCGACTCGGGCGCCAGCCTGGTGATCGTAAAACCCTTCAGCGCCCTGACCCTTCTGGAGCGCATCGTCTGGGCGGCCCGGGACGCTCGCCCGTTTCTGGAAGCGAATGACTACTATGGACCTGACCGTCGCGTGAAAAGCCTGCCGCTCGCGGGGCCTGACCGGCGGTTGTCGCGGACACACGGTTTTCCGGCTCCACAAGCGCCCGGTAGAGACCGGTGACGGAACCCGTGAGAATGAAGCAGCAATCCTCTCGCCTGTCGCAGCTGATCGATGCGCCGGGCGGTTTGACCGTGGCGGTGGCCCTGAAGAATGCGGAGACGAACCTTGCGCCGCTCCGCGATCCGGCCCTGGCAATCATCGACCGGCACATTGCCGTCCTCGCGGCCATTGACCGGCCCGGGCCCGGTGAACCATCCGATACGCTCGACGAAATCTACGGCGCGGCCACCGCGATCATCGACTGCGCCAGCCCGTTTGATCTCGACGACCTCTGCGCGGTGGCGGCGGGTCTGTGCGATCTGGTCAGGGACGTATCGCCTGAGCGACCCTTCGACTGGCGCGTTCCGGCAGTCTATGCGCGAACCATGGCTCTGTTGCTGACCTTGCCGGTCGAGGCGCGGGACCAGCGCCATCAGGTTCGCAAGGGGATTGACGCCATCCTCGCGCGCAAGCGCTCACCGCGCGACTGACGGGCGGCGTCCGGCTTCAGGAACGCCCGATCGCGTAGAAGCGGTCGGACCGTTGCTTGCGAAGCTGGGCGGGGGAGAGAGGCAGCAGCGCCTGAAGTTCCTCCCAGACGGCGTCGCCGACCGACCGCATCGTGGCGTCTGCGTCCGCGTGGGCCCCGCCAACGGGTTCGGGAATGACGCGGTCGACGATCTTCATCGCCATCAGATCGGGGCCGGTGATCTTCATGGCCATCGCGGCGTCCTTCGCGCGGGCCCCATCGCGCCAGAGAATTCCGGCCGCACCCTCGGGCGAGATCACCGAATAGATCGAATGCTCGAGAATCAGCACCCGGTTCGCTGCTGCCAGGGCGATGGCCCCGCCTGAACCGCCTTCGCCGGTTACGGTGGCGATCATCGGTGTGTTCAGGACCAGGCCCCGTTCCGTGGAGCGTGCGATGGCCTCGGCCTGGCCTCGCTCCTCGGCCCCTAGACCCGGATAGGCACCCGCTGTGTCGACGAAGGTCAGGACGGGCAGGCCGAACCGGTCGGCCAGATCCATCAGGCGGACGGCCTTGCGATAGCCCTCGGGCCGCGCCATGCCGAAATTGTGGGTCAGACGGGTGGCGGTGTCGTGACCCTTCTCATGGCCCATGACGACGACCGCCTGGCCGCGGAAGCGTGCCAACCCGCCAAGAATGGCCTGGTCGTCGCCAAATTGGCGGTCGCCGCGCAGCTCGACATAGTCGGTGAACAGGGCGTCGAGATAGTCGACGAAATGCGGACGCTGTGGGTGGCGCGCGACCTGGGTCTTCTGCCACGGATCCAGCGCGGCGTAGGTCTTGCGCCGCAGCTGGTCGGCCTTGCGCTTCAGGCCATCGATCTCGGTTTCAAAGGATCCGGACGTGGCCGCGAGCAGGCCAAGCTCGTCGATCTTGGACTCCAGTTCGGCGATCGGCTTTTCAAACTCGAGGTAATGGGTGGCCATGAGGCGTCCGGGAGGAGGGGCCAAACAAGCCCTGTCACAAGGCGGGGGAACCTAGAGAGGTCGGAGCGAGGGGGCAAGCCGCCGTTCAGTCGTCGTTCGCCAGCGGATGGTGGCGGGTGACGATCTGGGCCAGGCGATCGGTGGCGACGTGGGTATAGATCTGGGTCGTGGCGATGTCGGTGTGGCCCAGCAGGGTCTGGACGACGCGCAGGTCCGCGCCGCCTTCCAGAAGGTGGGTGGCGAAGGCGTGGCGCAGGACGTGGGGGCTGACCCGGGCGGGGTCGATGCCGGCGTCGCGGGCGGACTGGTCCAGCAACTGGGCGAAACGCCGGGGGGTCAGATGGCCGGAAGCGGCACCGGACGGAAACAGCCAGGGGCTGTCGGGGACCTTGTCCGGGCGCGCGGCATCGCGGACCACAAGCCACGCCTTCACCGCCTCGCGGGCCGAGGTGTTCAGCGGGGCCAGCCGTTCCTTGCCGCCCTTGCCGCGGATAATCAGAAAGGCCGGATCGCGACGCACGGCCTCGACCCGAAGCGCGAGCAATTCGGACACCCGCAGACCTGAGGCATAGGCCAGCTCGACCATCGCAATCAGGCGCACGCCCGCTGCGCCGTCGCGCGCAGCGGAGGCGGTCAGCAGGCGAACGACCTCGTCGCGTGTCAGGGTGCGGGGGAGGGGACGGCCCTGTTTCGGGGCTTCCAGACGCCGGGAAGGATCGTCGGATCGCCAGCCCTCACCGAGCGCAAAGCGATAGAACTGGCGGACCGCCGACCGCCGACGCGCGGCTGTCGCGGCCGAGAGTCCCCGGGCCGACAGGCTGGCAAACCAGGACTCAATGGCGGCGGGATCGGCGCGGATCAGGCCCTCCTTGCCGAGACTGGCCTCCGCATCGGCAAGGTCGCGCGCATAGGCGGACAGGGTGTGAGGAGAGGCGTCCCGCTCGACGGCCATCATCTCCAGAAAGGCCTCGACCTGGGGGGTCACGCGAGCCTCGCCTGCAGCAGACGCTGGCGAGCCGCGACGCTTGGTGTAGAGACTGGAGCGACCATGGCCTGCCGTACTCTCTCTTTCCGCCGGGGTGACCGGTGACCGCCGCCGGACCCGATCCGATACCAACTCCGGCCCCTGGACCGGTGATTCCCCGACCGGTGCGCACCATAGCCCTGGTCGGTTTGATGGGCGTGGGCAAATCGACTGTGGGACGCCGGCTGGCTCACAGGATCGACCTGCCGTTCGTGGACGGGGATGACGCGATCGAGGCCGCGGCCCGAATGACGGTCTCGGAGATCTTTGCTCAACTGGGCGAGGCGGAGTTCCGGGCAGGGGAGGCCCGGGTCATGCGCCGCCTTCTGGAGGGGCCGCCGATCGTACTGGCCACGGGCGGCGGGGCGATTCTGAATGCGGAGACCCGGGGTCTGATGAAGGCCCGGGCGACCTCGGTCTGGTTGCGCGCGGATCTGAAGGTGGTGGCCGCCCGGGTGCAACGGCGGGACACCCGGCCCCTCTTGCGCGGCAAGGATCCACTGGTCGCCCTGAGCGCCATGGCCGAGGTCCGCTATCCGCTCTATGCCACGGCCGATGTGACCGTGGACGTGGGGGCCGGAGCGCATGGCCAGGCCGTGGAGGCGATTCTCGCCGCCCTGACTGACTACTGGAGCCGGGAGTCCGAGACATGACCGTTGTTGAGGTGGGGGGAGGCGGCTTTCGTCCCTACGACGTCGTTGTTGGGCGCGGCCTGCTGGCCGGAGCCGGGGCGCGCATCGCGCACCTGGCACGGGGCCGGACTGTTGTGGTGAGTGACGAGACGGTCGCGGCCTTGCACGGGCCGGCGCTGCAGGCGTCTCTGACCGCTGCCGGGGTCGCCTCGCAGATGATCGCCGTGCCGCCGGGGGAGGGGTCGAAGTCCTTCGCCGAATTGGAACGCCTGATGGACCGGCTGCTGGCCGCCGGGCTGGACCGCAAGGATGTCATCGTCGCGCTGGGTGGCGGGGTCGTGGGCGATCTGGCCGGTCTGGCGGCGGCGCTTTACATGCGCGGCATTGATTTCGTCCAGGTGCCCACGACCCTGCTGGCCCAGGTCGACTCCTCGGTCGGGGGCAAGACGGCCATCGATACCCCGCGCGGCAAGAACCTGGTTGGGGCCTTTCATCAGCCGCGACTGGTGCTGGCCGACATCGCTGTCCTGTCGACCTTGCCGCCCGTCCAGCTGCGGTCGGGATGGGCCGAGGTGTTGAAGCACGGTCTGATCGGCGACGCCCCCTTCTTCGACTGGTTGGCGGGGGACGGGGCTGTGGGGGCGACGGGCGATCCTGCGGCGCTGGAGCGGGCGGTCATCCGCTCGGTCGAGATCAAGTCGGCCATCGTGGGCGAGGACGAGAAGGAGGCCGGTCGGCGGGCCCTGCTCAACCTCGGTCACACCTTCGGCCATGCGATCGAGGCTGAGCTGGGCTTCGAGGAGGCCGCGCTGGCGCATGGCGAGGCCGTGGCGCTGGGCTGCTGCATGGCCTTCCGCTTCTCGGTGCGGCAGGGTCTGTGCGGCGCTGCGGAGGCCGGGCGGGTCGAGGCGGTGGTGGCGGTTGCGGGCCTGCCTACGCGGCTGGCACAGGCCGGTGCGTTCTCGGCGGAGGCCCTGCTGGAGCGAATGGCGGGGGACAAGAAGGCCGAGGGGGGGGGCCTGACCCTGATCCTGGCCCGCGCGATCGGGGACGCCTTCACGATGAGGATCAGCGATCCGGCCCCGGTTCTGGCCTTCCTGCGGGAAGAGGGCGCGGCCTGACTTCATCGGTCTAGTCGATCGCGCGGCATTCGGTCGGGGGGCGGCCGTCGGCGGACCACGTGGCGAGCCGGCCGACGCCGCGCAACTCGTGGCCCGTGGCGCGATACCAGATCCCGTCTGCAGCCCGTTCCTGGAACAGGTCCACGGCCTCGCCCTGTGAGTTACGGACCGTGGCCATCTGGCGGGGGTTGTCGAAGTCGACCGAGAGGCGATCGCCGTTCTGGCAGAGATAGACTGTGCGGATGACGCGGTTCAGGGCGCTGTCCTGAAGCTCGGCCCCCGTGCGGTGCTGGGCGGTCTGGGTCACGATGGCCCGCTCGCGCACGGCGTCGCCGTCGGTCGAGGGCGGTTCCGGTTGCTGCCCGCAGGCGGACGCCAGAACGGACAGAAGGACGAGGGCCGGGGTCAGGTTACGCATCAGGGTCTCTAGCGCCTGCGGTCAGGCTTGGCCAACGGCCGGCCGGGATCGGCGTTCCCGGAAGAAGTTGCGGAGGAGAGCGGCGGACTCGTCGGCCAGCAGGCCGCCCTCGACGACAGGGCGCGAATGCAGGGTCGGCTGGTCGAACAGGCAGGGGCCGTGCACCACCGCGCCGCCCTTGGGATCGTCGGCGGCCCAGACCACGCGGCCGATTTGGGCGTGACTGATGGCCCCGGCGCACATGGCGCAGGGCTCCAGCGTCACATACAGGGTCAGGCCGGTCAGGCGGTAGTTGCCACGGGACAGAGCCGCCGCGCGCAGGGCCACGATTTCGGCGTGGGCGGTGGGGTCGTGGGCCGAAATCGGGCCGTTGGCCCCGCTGGAAATGACCTCGCCGGTCGATTCATCGACCACGATCGCCCCCACGGGGACCTCTCCGGCGTTCGCCGCCGCTTGCGCAAGGTCCAGTGCCATGCGCATGAACCGCTCATCATGGCCCGCCATCCCGAAGACAACGACAAGAAGCCCCGCCCCAGTCAAGCCCCGAGGGCGCACAAGCCCGGGGATCGACCAAAAGGCGGCTCCGCGCGACCAGGCTCGGCCTCCGCCGCCCTGTTCCAGTCCAGCACCAAGTCGCCCGAAGGCGGACGGGGCTCGGGCAGCGGGCGGGCCTATCCCGCCGACAAGGGCGCACGCCCTGAGCCGAAGCCCAAGGGCCCGCGCGCCGGCGGAAAACCCGGAGGGAAGCCGGGCAAGGATGCCGCGCCGGCCGAACCCAAGCGCAGCGAGCGGATCGCCAAGGCCATGGCCCGGGCGGGCATCGCCTCGCGCCGTGAGGTCGAGCGGCTGATCGGGCTGGGCAAGGTGGCGGTCAACGGCCGCATCCTGGACACGCCCGCGACCCTGGTGACCCGCGACGACGTGATCACGGTCGACGGCAAGCCGATCGCGGCGGCCCAGGCCACGCGCGTGTGGCGCTACAACAAGCCCGTCGGCCTGCTGACCAGCCACAACGATCCGCAGGGGCGGCCGACGGTGTTCGACGCCCTGCCCAGCGGCCTGCCGCGAGTGATCTCGGTCGGGCGACTGGACATCAATACCGAAGGCCTGCTGCTGCTAACCAATGACGGCGAGCTGAGCCGGGCGCTGGAACTGCCCGAGACGGCGCTGGTGCGTCAGTACCGGGCCCGGGCGCGCGGGCGGATCACCCAGGCCGACCTCGACAAGCTGAAGGACGGGGTCACGGTCGACGGCGTCCGCTATGGCCCGGTCGAGGCGACCATCGACAAGGCGACGACGAAGGAAGACGGCAGCCCGGCCGCCAACCTGTGGATCAGCGTCCAGATCGCCGAGGGCAAGAACCGCGAGGTCAGGAAGGTGCTGGAGTCGGTGGGACTGACCGTCAACCGGCTGATCCGCCTCGCCTATGGCCCGTTCCAGCTGGGGACGCTGGCGGCGGGCTCGGTCGAGGAAGTGGGGCCGCGGGTGATCCGCGAACTGCTGGGTGATCATATCCGCCCCGACAATCTGCCCACGGGCAACACAGTCGAGACGCCGGCTCCGACCCCGGGCCGGCGGACTGGAGCACCGAAGGTCACGGGGGCATCCGGCTCGGCGATGTCGGATCCGTCGCGCAAGCCAAGCCGTGTCCGCGCCGCCGCGACCGCCCAGGTCGAGGGGGCCGAGCGCGCCAACCGGCCACCAAAGAAGGCCGGCTGGGCCAAGGCGGCACCGCCCAGCCCGCGCGGACCTTCGACCAAGAAGCCGTGGGCACCCCGCGAGGGCGCGGCTGCGGCCGAACGGCCGGCGCGGACCTTCAAGCCCCGCGAGGACAAGATGATCGGGCCCAAGTCCGCAAGCTGGGCCCGGGACGGCGACAAGGCCGGCAAGGCGGGTCCGAAGCGCGAGTTCAAGCCGCGTGACGGGGCGAACACGCCACGCTCCACTGGCCCGCGCGCCGGAGGCAAGCCGGGCGGCTCACGGGGCGGGCCCTCCCGGGGCTAGTGGCCGGAGGCCCCACTCACGTGGACCCCGCGCCAGTCGTTCGGTGATGGCGAGGATCACGACGGCGGTCAGGACCTCGGGGGCCAGCTCGATCCACTGCGAGTCGCGTCCGACCTCCGCCTCTGACAGGGGGGACCAGAAGAGGCTGATAATCAGGTTGTTCGCCAGATGCGCCCCGGTCGCGAACTCCAGCCCGCCCAGCCGCAGGACGGCCCATGTCCAGACAGCCCCTGACAGGGCGCGGGCGACGAAGCCGACGGGGTCCGGATCCAGATGCAGGGCCGAGAAGATCACGCCGTTGATCAGGCACAGGACGAGCGGATGGCGGGTGGCCTGGGCCGTCAGTCTCAATAGCACGCCGCGACAGACGACCTCCTCGGCGAAGGCGGCGATCAACAGGCCGACGACGCTGGCGACCAGGAAGACGGGCCGGGTCCAGTCGGCGTAGAGCGGGTCCAGCAGCGGCGGGGACCACTCCGAGCCGGTGAGCTGGTACCACGGGATCAGGATCACCCCGAGACAGCTCATGGCGAGGAGACCGACGCCGAGATCGCGGGCGTTGAACGACCGGCCGGGCCACAGGAAGTCTGACGGCCGCAGCCGGTAGGTGATGGCGGCGGCGGCGAGGATGGCCAGGGCGAGGCTGCCGAGCAGAGGGCCGGATGCCAGCACATAGAGGGCCTCGTCGAACAGTCGCATATTGGTGTCGGGCAGCGGGCCGTCGGTCCGCAGGAGATCGGCAAGGTCCGGGACGAACACAAGGACAATCGCCACAACGACGCTGACCGTCAGGGTCAGCAGGACGGCGAGGGCGATGAAGCTGGCCATTCTGCGCCACGGATGATCCACCCTCGGCCCGTCGATCATCGGCGAGCGCCGGGCCTCCGCGAGGGCGAGGGGGAGCGACCGGACGAGGGCTTCATAGGGCGACATGACCCACCGTTGCATTCGGCCGCGCTTTCGGTCCAGAGGCAGGTCATGAGGATCGTATCTGGAAAGCTGAAGGGCCGGGCCATTGTCGCGCCGGAGGGGCAGGGGACGCGGCCGACGTCGGACCGGGCGCGGCAGGCCGTGTTCAATGTGCTGGAGCATGCGGCCTGGGCCGAGCCGCTGGCGGGGATGCGGGTCATGGACCTGTTCGCCGGATCGGGTGCCTTGGGGTTCGAGGCCATGAGCCGGGGGGCGGTCTTTGCCCTGTTCGTCGAGACGGACGATGCGGCGCGCGGGGCGATCCGCGAGAATGCCGACGCCTATGGCATCATGGGGGCGACGCGGGTGCACCGGCGCAGCGCCATCGATCTGGGCGGGCGGCCGGGGTCGGACGGAGAGGCGTTCGATCTGGCGTTCCTGGATCCGCCCTACCGTCAGGGGCTGGGGGAACAGGCGCTGGCGCGGCTGATCGAGGGAAACTGGCTGAAACCCGGGGCCCTGGTGGTGTTCGAGCGGGGCTCGGACGAGCCGGAGATCGAAACGCCCGGCTATCAGCGGCTGGACGCCCGGGACTATGGCGCGGCGCGGGTGCTGTTCCTGCGCGTGTCGACCGAGGTTCAGTGATCCGGTTCGACCGACCCGGCTTTGACAGATCAACCCGAACGGGCAATCTGGGCAGGCTGTGACAGGGAGAGAGCCGTGATGATCGGTACAGTACTTGCGGCGGTGATCGGGCTGACGGGGCCGGCGCCGGCAGGATCGCAGATTGCGGTGACCCCGACCGAGCGCGAGATACTGGACTGTATCGAGGAGGAACGTCGTCGCGATCAGCTGGCGTTGCGGCGGCAGGGTGTGCGGACCCGGGCAGAGCATGAACTGCGGAGCTTCTGCCAGGCGGATGTCGCCGCCCGGTTCGATGCACGCATTCTCGGCCGACCGATGCCGAGGTCCGCGCCCATCCCCTATGCGTCTACCCCGTACGGCCCCGCAGCGGGTTCCAGGATGGAAATCAGCGGCCCGTGGTGGATGGTGGGCCCGGAGGTGCAGCCCGACAACCGGTATCTCTATTTCGTCTCGGGATCGGACATCCGGCGTGACGGTGACGTCGCGACGGGTTGGCTCGTGGTCTATTTCGAGCAGCCCTTGCGCAACGGAGCGATCAGCAAGGCCAGCCGCATCCGGGTCAATTGCCGGACGGGTCAGTGGGCCGCCGAGCGCGAGGTGCTTCGCGACGACACGCTCCGGCTGGTGGGGGAGGAGCCTGCGAACGGTGCCTGGCGACCGGCGGTGACGGCTCCGAACTCGCCGATCGCGAGACTGGGCGGTTCGATCTGCCGCGGTGAGATCGCAGGGGCACCCTTGCCCGACCGGGGTCCCCCGGACGTCGCGCGGGACTGGTTCCGCCAGAACCCGCGCTGACGGACCGGCTGGATGCGCGGGACCAAGGGCGCGGGGCGGGTGCTGTTCCTGCGGCGGATCGCGGACTAGTTTCGCGGCATGAGTCCGATGCACCGCCGCGCCTTCCTCGCCGCCACCACCGCCGCGCTCGCCGCGCCGGCCGCAGTCCGCGCGGGCATGGCGGCCGGCTGGCGTGCCCTGGCCCCGGCCCCGTGGGCGGTGCAGGAGATCTATTGCGCCCTCTGGAGGGGCGGCATCCTGATGGCGGGCGGCCTCGTCGGCCGGGGCGGCGGACAACTGCACATCGAGGACCGGGCGGCCCTCTATTCGGTGGCGGAGGACCGCTGGAGCGAGGTCGCGCGGCTGCCGCAGGCCCGGCACCATCCGATGCTGGTGGCGCAGGGGGACGCGGTGTGGGCGCTGGGCGGCTATGGCCGGTCGCCGGCCGGGGACTGGACCGCCATGACGGAGGTCTGGCGCTTCGACGGGGAAGGCTGGACGCCGGACGCGGCCATGCCGCAGCCGCAGTGCGAGACCACCGGCGTCAGCATCGGCGACCGCATCCATCTGATCACCGGCCGGGCTCCGGCGGGGGCCGCCAACGGCCAGTGGAACGATCAGGCCGACATCGCCCTGCATCAGGTGTTCATGCCGGCCGACGGCCGGTGGGAGACGGCCCGGCCCTGTCCGATGGCGCGTAACAGCGCGGCGGCGGCGGTGCTGGACGGGGCGATCTTCGTGGCCGGGGGGCGGACGGTCGGCGGCGGGGGGACCGGCCGACTGGATCGCTATGATCCGGTGGCCGACCGGTGGGACCGACTGGCCCCGATCCCGCGGTCCTACGCCGCCAACAACCAGACCGGGGGTGGACTGGCCATGGCGGCAGCGGGCGGCCGGCTGGTCGCCTTCGGCGGTGAGTGGTTCCAGAGAGGCGGGGGCGGCGGGGTCTTCGCCGAGACCTGGATCTATGATCCGGCGGCCGACCGCTGGGCGGCCGGGCCCGACATGCTCACGCCGCGCCATGGTCTGGGGGCGGTTGCGGTGGGGGAGACCGTCTATGCGGTGGCCGGCGGGGCGATTGTCTCGGGCGGTGGGCCGACGGCGCGGCTTGAAGCCCTGACGCCGGGTCAGGTCTGGTCGGACGGCGTCTGATTTTTTTGAGTGCACTTTTGTGCACATTTCGGGGGGCTCCGCCTCCAGCTCCGGGTCCGGCCACAAGGGCGGGCCAAGCAGTTCCGCTTCCTCCTCCGTCTCGTCGGAGGTGTCGACAGAGAGACTGGCCGCGATCTCTTCACGGCTCATGTCGGCGAACCACTCGGCGTAGCGTTCTGCGCGGGTCTCGCACATCTCGAGCCACAGCCGGCGCCAGCGCCGGGCCTCGATCGCCTTGCCGGTCTCCAGCGCCTCGAGGAACCGCAGCCGCGCCATGTCGATCTCCTCCTGCATGGTCAGGTCGTCGTAGAACCACAGGTTCATCTCGCCGGGCGGCGGTTCGACCTGATCGCTGCGTCGCCAGCCGTATTTGCGGGCGCGTCGGCGGAAGGCGGAAAGGCCCAGGTCGTGGCGGCGACAGACGGTCTCGGCGCTGAGGCCGGACAGGTAGTCGTCGCGGGCCTGGACCCAGATTTCGGCGGGGCGGATGCGGTAGATGTCGATCATGGGACGAAGGCCGCCACGGTCCTGCGTCAGAATCGGTCGTACGTGTCCTCGGGCCCCGGTTCACGGTCAGTCAGGGCGTCCAGGGCCGCCTGATGGGCGGCCATGCGGCGGCGGCACCGGCGCGCATGACGCAGATAGAAGCCGATGCAGAGGAGCAGCAGGATGCCGACCCCCGCGATGACGCTCCCGGTCGGACCCCGGGCGGGCTCGACGGTCGTCATCATGACGATCACGAAGATCATCGCCGCCAGGCTGATGGCGACCCCGGACAGGGCCCAGCGATAGCCCGTGCGGGCCTGACCGAGCGCGGACCGCAGCACCGCCCCGGGGGTTTCCGTCAGCAGGCCCGGGTCACCACGCCGTGACCACAGGGTCAGGCCCACGGCGAACAGGACGAAGATGAGGGCGGCACCTGCGACAGGCAGGGGCAGGCCCCGCATGACGGCCCAGACGACCATCCCCAGAACGATCAATGCGCCGGCGATCTCGGCGGCGAAGTTCAGGCGGGCCAGACGGTCGCGCCGGCGCAGGGCGCGGATCAGCCCGGCATCGAGCGGTGGCCTTTCATCCGGGTTCAGGGTCCAGGCCTCGGTCAGGTCGGTCCAGTCATTCTCGGGGCGGGTCATGGGTGGACCTCCGGGGACGCATCGGGGTTCAGGGCCTCGCGCAGGGCAGCCCTCGCGCGGGTCAGGCGGATGGAGATGGTATTGGGGTTCAGGCCCAGCATGTCGGCGATCTCGGCGGGGGCGAAGCCTTCGAGGGTCAGGAGCGCGGGCTGGCGGAGCGACAGCGGCAGGGCGCGCACGGCCCGGCCCAGCCGGTCGTGCAGGTCGCGGGTCTCGGCAAAGTCCTGCGGCGTGGGGGCCTCGCTGGGCGTCTCGTCATCCAGCGGCTGGCGGCGGGGCTCGGCGGCCTCGCGGGTCACATGAGTGATGGCGCGGTTGTGGGCGACCCGGGCGATGAAGGCGCGCAGGGGGGCCTCGCCGCGATGTTTCGCAAGGGCGCGCCAGACGGCCAGCAGGATGTCCTGCTCCAGTTCCCGCCGCCGCTCGCGATCCGCCTCATAGGCCGAGGCGATGCGGCGCAGCATGGCGCCGTGTTCGGCCAGCAAGGCCTCGAAGGTCTGGTCGCGTCCCAAGCGCGGCGGTCTCCGGAAAAGAATCGTCGGTCGGGATGAAAGACTCGGGGAAGGCGCGAGACTTTCAGGTCAGGCGTCGAAAACAAGGGAGTTCGCCATGACGATCGAGACGGGGACCACGGACGGGCCGAAGACCGGGGCGCTGAACCGCGGCAAGGGGATACTGAAGGTGCTGGCCGGTGGGCTGCTGGTTCTGGCGGTGTGCGGCTGGATCGCGTTCGGGGTCGGGCTGTATCTGGATGTGGAGCGCGGCCTTCGGCTGGGACTCGCGGTGGCGGCGGCGGTCGCGACCGAGGCCCTGTTCTGGACCGTGGCGGCCCTGCTGGGCGTGTCGGTGGTCGAGGCGCGGAAGCGGATCTGGCGCCGGATCACCGGGCGCGGAAGCGTGCCGCCAGTGTCGACGCCGCAGCCGTGACCTCGGCCCAGGTGACGTCGAAGCCGGCGGCCTCGCCGAACCACGGGTCGGCGACCGCCTGACCCTCGCGGCCGGGGACATGGTCCAGCAGCAGGCTGAGCTCGGCCACCGCGCTGGGCGGGGCCATGCGGCGCAGGTTCGACAGGTTGTCGTGGTCGAGGGCCACGATGTGGGTGAAGCGGGTGAAGTCCGCCCGCGTCACCTGCCGGGCCTGATAGCCGGAGATGTCGATGCCGTGGCGGGCGGCGACGGCCCGGGCGCGGGGGTCGGGCGGCTCGCCGATGTGCCAGTTGCCGGTGCCGGCGAACTCGACGACGAGGTCCAGCCGGAGCCGTTCCGCCTCCGCGCGCAGGGCGGCCTCGGCGAGGGGCGAGCGACAGATGTTGCCGAGGCAGACGAAGAGGACGGAGGACATGGGACCACTATACGCCGGATTTGGAACGTCGACGGCCCCGTGTCCGGTCGCGGGCCCGGCCAATGCCGTCACATGGATTCGCCCAGCTTCCTGCGCATCCAGCGCTCCGCCAGCCCGGGCCAGTCGGCCTCGGAACCCTTCAGGTCGCGAAGGGCGAAGCCGTGGGGGGCCTGGCCGAAGATGTGGGCGTCGAGGTCGAGATCGAGGTCGCGGGCCGTGATGATGGCGTTCAGGGCGTGCTCGACCGGCACGGCCCGGTCATGCAGGGCATAGGCGAGGAAGACGGGGCAGGGCGGGATGCCGTGCGGCTGCTCTGCCAGGCCGATGGGCCAGGCGTCGTAGAAGGCCTGTTTCTCGGGCGGCGGATAGTCGGGCTTGCCGGCCGGGGCCTTGTAGTCGCGATGATTGGCATTGATCGGGCCGTAGGCGACCAGCAGGCCGGTCGGGTGCCGTTCGGCACGGCAGGCGAGGGCCCCCGCCAGATGACCGCCGGACGACAGACCCAGAGCGAACCAGGGCCGTCCGGCATCCAGATGGGGCAGGGCGGCGAGGGCGTCGTCGAGGGCGATGGTCGGGGGCTGGATCTGTCCGTCGGGCCCGGGGGCGCCGGGCAGGCGGTGGACCAGAACATGGGCGTTGAAGCCGGCGGCATTCAGCCACCGGGCGACCTCCGTCCCCTCCCGGTCATGGACCAGCTGGACATAGCCGCCGCCAGGACAGATCAGGATGTCGGCGAGGGGATCGGCGATCTCGAACGTATGAAGCTCGGCGCGGGCAACGGCCGCGTACACCCGGTCAGGGGCGGTGCCGGTGGCGACATTGGGCTCGCCCGGGCTGAGGACGATGACCCTCGGCGCGCCCGGTGCAGGAGTCGAGATGGATGGCAAATGACGTCTCCGGTCGGCTTCAGACAGGCCTGAACGCCACGGCCGTCGCTCTAGCGACAAGCCGTCCCCCTGTCGACGCGGTCAGGGAGGGGCGGGCGGGCCGGCGATCTCTCCGGCCAACCAGTCGCGGAACTGGCGCATGGCGGCTGTTTCCGGGCGCGACATCAGGCGGGTCAGCCAGTAGCGGCCGACGTCGATCTCAAGGGTGAAGGGCTGGACCAGGGCCTCGGACGCCAGTTCGCGGGTGAACATCCCCGCTGGCGCGAGCGCGACGCCGAGACCGGCGGCCGCGGCCGAGGCCATCAGTGCCGAACTGTCGAAAACGGGGCCGCGCAGAACGGGGGCGGGAACCCCGGCGGCGTCGAACCAGAGGGTCCATTCATCCGGGCGGTAGGAGCGCAGCAGTCGCTCGTGAACGAGGTCGGCGGGCGATTTCAGCCGGGCGGCGATGGCCGGGGCGCAGACCGGGGTCATGGGTGCCGCCATCAGCGGTTCGGCCTGGGTGCCGTGCCAGGCCCCGCGGCCGAAGCGGATCGCGAAATCCAGCGCCTCGGCGGCCAGATCGACGCGGTTGTTGTTGGTCGAGAGCCGCAGGTCGATGGCGGGATGGTCGCGGTTGAAGGCGTCGAGGCGCGGCAGCAGCCAGCCCGTGGCAAAGGTGCCGACGACGCCGACCTTAAGGGGTTCGCGGAAGCGGCCGTCGCCATACTGGTCCAGGGTCGCGGCGACGCGGTCGAACATCTCGGCGAGGACGGGCACGAGCCTGTGACCCTCGTCCGTCAGGGCGAGGCCGCGCGGGAGGCGATGGAAGAGGCGGGTCCCGAGGCGCTGTTCCAGCTGCGCGACCTGATGGCTGACCGCGCCCTGGCTGACGCAGAGTTCGATCGCGGCCCGGGTGAAGTTCAGATGGCGGGCGGCGGCCTCGAAGGCGCGCAGGGCGTTGAGCGGGAGCTGGGCGCGATCCATGACCTATCCATGAACTGAGCTCATGGCTTTGTCGAGAATTGGTGCTTTGTCGCCCGTCCGGTCCGGGGGCAATCCTCGGGGCGAAAGGGAGACATTCATGATCAGAGGCATGGCAGTGGCGGCGTTGCTCGGGGGCCTGGGGGCCCTGGCAGGGTTCAGCGTGGACGAGGCAACCGTACCGGCGGTCACGAGCGCGGCTGGTCCTGTATCGCAGGCGGAGGACCCGCTGACCCGGCCGATGGCGGTGGAGAGGGCCCGGACCTGGCTTGCGCCCCTGCCGCCCGAAAAGCTGTACGGACAGACCTATCTGGTGGGGTTCGCCGGGCTGAGCGTCGCCCTGATTGATACCGGTGCGGGGCTGGTCCTGGTCGACGGGGGCCTGCCGCAGGCGGCACCGGCGATCCTCGAGAATGTCCGCGCCCTGGGCTTCGATCCGAAAGACATCAAATTTATTCTCAGCACCGAGCCGCACTTCGACCATGCCGGAGGCCTCGCCGCCCTGGTGCGGGACACCGGGGCGACGGTGGTCGCGAGCGCGCGGGGAGCCGAGGGCCTGCGAACCGGTGCCCATGCCCAGGACGATCCGCAGCTCGGCTACGGCGGCACCTGGCCGGCCGTGACGGACATTCGCGTGGTGGAGGACGGCGAGGTGCTGGCGCTGGGGAACACCCGGATCACGGCGCAGGCGACGCCGGGGCATACGATGGGCAGCATGAGCTGGAGCTGGTCGGCCTGCGAGGCGGACGTCTGCAAGGCGGTGGTGTTCGCCTCCAGTCTCAACCCCGTGTCCTTTCCCGACTATCGCTATACCGCCCCGTCCAGCGCCGGGATCCTGAGGGGGTTCTCGCAGAGCTACCGACGGCTGGACGGACTGGCCTGCGACATCCTGATCGCCGCCCATCCTGATTTTGCGGGCGAGGGGCGGTTCGATGCCCGGCCGGGGGCCTGCCGCGCCTATGTGGACCGGTCGCGGCGATCGCTCGCGACGCGGCTGGCGACCGAGCGCAGCGGGGCCTCCGACTAGGGGCGGCGGCGCGCGCCGGTCCGTTGAGGCCGCGGGGCGGGAGAAGCGGAGCGGTTTGGCAGGTGGTGCGTTGGACGGCCGGACCACAGGGACAGACACCGCGTGACGCTGCAACAAGGGCTGGCCTTCGGGCTGGTGGGACTGACGATCGCCGCCTTTCTGTGGGGCCGGATCCGCTATGATCTGATCGCGCTGGGGGCCCTGGTGCTGGGCCTCGCCATCGGGGTCATCCCGGCCGAAGCCGCCTTCGACGGCTTCCGCAACGATGTGACGGTGATCATCGCCGCGGCCCTGGTGGTCAGCGCCGCCTTCGCCCGGTCGGGCATCGTCGAGCTGGCCCTGAAGCGGATCCTGCCCCTGCTGAAGACCGAGCGGAGCCAGACGCCGGTCCTGACGCTGGCGGTCACCCTGCTGTCGATGGTGACCAAGAATGTGGGGGCGCTGGCGATCATGATGCCGGTGGCGCTGCAAGTCAGCCGTCGGACCGGGTCGTCGCCGTCGCGGATCCTGATGCCGATGGCCTTCGGGGCCATGGCCGGCGGGATGGTGACCCTGGTCGGGACCGCGCCGAACATCATCGTCGCCGAGGTGCGGGGCGACCTGCTGGGCGAGCCGTTCGGCATGTATGACTTCGCGCCTGTCGGCCTGGCGCTGACGGCCATCGCCCTGGTGTTCCTGACCTTCGGCTATCGGCTGCTGCCGAAGGATCGCAAGGCCTCGGTCAGTCTGGGCGAGGCCCTGGCGGCCAACGGCTATGCGACCGAGGCGCGCGTGCCCGACGACTGGGTCAACGCGAAGCCGACGATCAAGACCCTCCGGGACCTGGGGCAGGGGGATGTGCGCATCCTGGCCCTGATCCGCGAAGGCAAGCGCACCCGGAATCCGCGCGGAAACCACAAGGTGGCCCCGGGGGACGTCCTGCTGGTCGAGGGCGGACCGGCCGCGCTGGAGGCCTTCCTGGCGGTCAGTCACCTGACCCTGGTCCGGGAGGATCGGCCGGTCGCGCTGGAACAGCCCACCGATGAGGTCCAGGTGGTCGAGGCGGTGATCGGACGCAACTCGCCGCTGGCGGGCCAGTCGGTCCGGGCGGCGGATCTGTACGGCCAGTATGGGGTCAACCTGATCGGGGTTTCGCGCAGCGGCTATACATTGATGTCGAAGCTGCGGTCGGCCAAGCTGCAGGCGGGGGACGTGATCCTGCTGCAGGGCGGGGAGGCGGGGCTGCCGACCGCTCTCAAGGCGCTGGACCTGCTGCCCCTGGCCGAGCGGGAGGTGCGTCTGGGCAGCGCGCGACGGAAATTCCTGCCGGCGGTGGTGCTGGCCATCGCCATGACCCTGGTGGGGTTCGGGATCGTGCCGGTCGCGGTCGCCTTCTTCGGCGCGGCGGTGGTGATCGTGGCGCTGGGGGGCCTGAAGATGCGCGAGGCCTATGCGGCGCTGGACGGGCCCCTGCTGATCCTGATCGCGGCCCTGATCCCGGTGTCCAATGCGATCCAGACCACGGGCGGGGCCGACCTGGTCGCACAGGTGCTGAGTGGTCTGTTCACCGGCCTGCCTGGGGTTCTGGCTGTGGGCGGTCTGATGCTGGCCGCGATGGCGGTGACGCCTTTCCTGAACAATGCCGCCACCGTGCTGATCGTGGCCCCGATCGGGGCGAGTCTGGCGACGCAGCTGGGCTATGCGCCGAACGCCTTCCTGATGGCGGTGGCGGTCGGGGCGGCCTGCGACTTCCTCACGCCCATAGGGCATCAGTGCAACACGCTGGTGATGGGGCCGGGCGGGTACCGGTTCGGCGACTATCCGCGGCTGGGGGCACCGCTGAGCGCGCTGGTGCTGCTGGCCGGGCCGCCGCTGATCCTGACGTTCTGGCCGCTGTGAGAGCGAGGATTGCGCCGGGCCGGGACGCGTCCGCCCTGTCACGGTAACGCAAATGCAGGCACTACTGTCCCGAACGGTGCTTCGAAGGCCAAGGGATGAGCGATGACTGAAGAGATCCGCCACCTTGTGTTCGATATCGGCAAGGTGCTGATCCACTACGATCCGGACCTGCCGTTTTCGCGGATCATTCCCGACGCGGAGGAGCGGGCCGAGTTCTTCGCCACGGTTTGCACCCATGACTGGAACCTGGAGCAGGATCGCGGCCGCGGTTGGCCGGAGGCGGAAGCGGTGCTGATCGCGCGGTTTCCGCACAGGGAAGCGCAGATCCGGGCCTTCCGCCGGCATTGGGCGGAGATGGTCCCTCACGCCTATGACGACAGCGTCGCGATCATGACCGGGCTGATCGAAGGGGGCCGGGACGTGACCCTGCTGACCAATTTCGCCGCCGACACCTTCGCCGAGGCCAGAGAGATGTTTCCCTTCCTCAATCTGACACGCGGCGTCACCGTTTCGGGCGAGATCGGCCTGATCAAGCCGGATGTCGCGATCTACGAGCGGCATGCGAAGGATTTCGGGCTTGCGCCCCAACATACCCTGTTCATCGACGACAGCCGGCCGAACGTCGAAGGTGCCCGTGCCGCGGGCTGGCAGGCGGTGCATTTCACCGGGGCAGAGCGGTTGAAGATCGATCTCAGCGCGCTCGGCGTCGAGGTCGCGTCATGATTGCGATCCCGTAGACCTCCAGGGCGAGGTCCCGGTTTCCAGTGGCGTCATCACCGCCGGCCGAACAGCTTCTCCAGATCGTGGAGCTTGAGCTCCACATAGGTGGGGCGGCCGTGGTTGCACTGGCCGGAGTGGGGGGTGGCCTCCATCTGGCGCAACAGGGCGTTCATCTCGGGGGCGGACAGGACGCGGCCGGCGCGGACGGAGCCGTGGCAGGCCATGGTGCCGCAGACCTCGCCCAGCCGCTCGGACAGGGCAAGGGCCGCGCCGTGCTCGGCCAGGTCGTCGGCGATGTCGCGGATCAGGCCCTGGACGTCGGTGTCGCCCAGCAGGGCCGGGGTCTCGCGCACCAGCACGGCCCCGCCGCCAAAGGGTTCGACGATCAGGCCCAGCTCGGCCAGTTCATCGGCGCGGGCCAGGACCCGGTCGGCCTCGGCGGGGTCCAGCTCGACCACCTCGGGGGTCAGCAGGGCCTGACGGGTGACGGCCCCCTGGGCCATCTGGACCTTCATCCGCTCATAGACGAGGCGTTCGTGGGCGGCGTGCTGGTCGACGACGACGAGGCCGTCGCGGGTCTGGGCGACGATATAGGTGCCGTGCAGCTGGGCCCGGGCGGCACCGAGGGGCTGGTCGATGGGGTCGCGGAGGGTGGCGGGTGGCCCGTGGCTGGTGGCGGGGTCGCTGGTGCCGGCGTCCCAGTGGGGTTCGAAGCGGGCGGAGCGTTCGGACAGGCCGGGGATGTCCTGCGCCGCGGCGGCGGGGCGGTCCCAGCCGGTCCAGCCGCTGAAGCCCTGGGCGGAGGGTGAGGTCGGGCTGAAGGCGGCGCCGGTGTGGGCGGTGAAGCCGGCGAGGACGTTGTCGGCGACGGTGGTCGAGGCGCGGTGGCCGGCAGCGTGCAGGGCGTGGCGCAGGGCCCCGACGATCAGGCCGCGCACCAGAGCCGGATCGCGGAACCGGACCTCGGCCTTGGCGGGGTGGACGTTGACGTCGACGAACAGGGGATCGATCTCGAGGAACAGGACGGCGGCCGGATGCCGGTCGCGGGCGAGGAAGTCGGCATAGGCCCCGCGCAGGGCACCCTGCAGCAGCCGGTCGCGGACCGGCCGGCCATTGACGAACAGATACTGGTGCCCGGCATTGCCGCGCGAATAGGTCGGCAGGCCGGCATAGCCGGACAGGCGGATGCCCTCGCGCGACTGGTCGATCAGCAGGGCGTTGGCCTCGAAATCCCGACCCAGCAGGGCGGCGAGGCGTTTGAGGCGGCCCTTGTCGCCGGGGTGTTCGGCCGGCAGGCGCAATGTGGTGCGGCCATCAAGGTCGAGGGTGAAGGCGACGGCTTCGTGGGCCATGGCCTGGCGTTTGATCTCCTCCGAGATGGCCATGGCCTCGGACCGTTCCGACTTCATGAACTTGAGCCGGGCGGGGGTGGCGTAGAACAGGTCACGGACCTCGACCCGGGCCCCGTGGGGGCCGGGGAAGCCGGCGGGGGCGACCGGGCGGGTGTCGCCGCCCTCGACCGTGATCTGGTGCGCGTCGCCGTTAGCGCTCCGGCTGGTGATGGTCAGGCGGGCGACCGAGCCGATGGAGGGCAGGGCCTCCCCCCGGAAGCCCAGGGTCGAGATGCGCAGCAGGTCGACGTCGCCCGCGTCGTCGGGTTCCAGCTTGGAGGTGGCGTGGCGTTCGACAGCGAGGGCCAGCTGGTCCGGGGCCATGCCGTAGCCGTCGTCGGCGATCAGGATGCGCGACAGGCCGCCGCCGTCGGCCTGGACCTCGATCCGGGTGGCCCCGGCGTCCAGCGCATTCTCGACCAACTCCTTGATGGCGCTGGCGGGGCGTTCGACCACCTCGCCGGCGGCGATGCGGTTGACGGTCTCGGGCGGGAGGCGGCGGATGGGCATGGGATTCGGGAACCTAACCTGTTCCGACCGTACGGCGAAGGGCGGGCCGCTGGCCGGGTAAGCGGTTCTTCACGGCGGACACGGCGAAAGGGACCACAACGGGCACGACGGGACCGTGACCTATCATCAAGCTGTGCCCGTTGTGTTCGTCGTGTTTCGCTGTGATCGTTGTGATGAACCCCTGCGGGGTTCGGTCTGGAGGGTGGGATGAAAACCGACGGAGCGGTGCTCACGGAGCGTCAGCAGAAGTGGTTCGCCACGGTGCGGGCCAATTTCGAGAAACAGACCGGCAGGCCGCTGGAGGCCTGGGTCGAGATCATGAAGACCTGCCCCGAGACGGCGCACCGGGCGCAGGCCGTCTGGCTGAAATCCGGATACTGCCTCGGCCAGAACCACGCGGCGCAGATCCTCGACGCGGTCCGCGCGGAGGGCAGCCCTGGCTGGGACGAACCCGCCGCGCTGCGCGCCACCCTGTGGAAGGACGCCGGATCGCTGGCGATCCTGGAGGCGGTCGAGGCTGTAGCCGCCGGTGTCGAGGGCGTGATGTCGGGGCAGCGGAAGGGCTACACGGCCTTTAGCCGCCCCGTTCAGTTCGCCGCCATCCGGCCGCTGAAGGGCGGGCGGGCCCTGCTGGGGCTGAAGCTGGAGCCTGAGGTGTCGGCGCGGCTGTCGGCGGCGGTGAGGAAGGAAAGCTGGTCCGAGCGGCTGAGCGCGGTGGTCGAGCTGGACGATGCGGCGGCGGTGGACGGGGAGATCGCGCGGCTGTTCGCGGCGGCGGCGGAGCGAGGGTGATGATACACCGCAGTCGATTGTTGTGGCTGACCGCCGCCGCGTCAGGGCTGATTTCGATTAGTTTTCCGGCACTGGCGCATTCGCCGGAATGCCGAACCGTCGGCATGAGGCCGGAGACGCCTCTGGTCACCTCTCCTGAAACGGCTACAGCCATATTTCTGGCGGTTGAAGACGATTTCTTTCCACAGGCAGACAAGGCTGGCTACCCGGATGTTGTCGCCGTCGACGAAGGCGAATGTGGGTGGTATTTCGACACCGGCCGCCTGAAGGCCATCTTGCGGATGGCACTTTGACGGTTACGCGCGGCGGTGGCCAGCTATCTCTCCGGATCGACAAGTGCGACGCCCGAATCTCGGAAGTCTGGCTGACTCGGTAAGCTGAGGTGGTTGGCTTCGCCTCACTGCCGATACGGCGACAGCTCTTCCGTCATCGCCGCGATCTCCGCCTCCACGCCCGGCCGCTCCTGCTCCAGATAGGCCTCCACCGGCGCGCGCAGGGCCGGATCGGCGATCCAGTGGGCGGAGTGGACGGGGGAGGGGAGGTAGCCGCGGGCGATCTTGTGCTCGCCCTGGGCACCGGCCTCGACGCGGGACAGGCCGTGGGCGATCGCGAACTCGATGGCCTGGTAGTAGCAGAGCTCGAAATGGAGGAAGGGGACCTCCTCCAGCGCGCCCCACTGGCGGCCGTACAGGGCGTCGCGGCCGATGAAGTTCAGGGCTCCGGCGATCGGGGTGTCGTCTCGAAAGGCCATGACGAGGGCGATCCGGTCGGCCATGGTCTGGCCGATCATCGAGAAGAAGGGGCGGGTCAGATAGGGGCGGCCCCATTTGCGCTCGCCGGTGTCCTGATAGAACTCGAAGAAGGCGTCCCAGTGGGCCTCGGTGATGCCGGGCCCGGAGAGAACGCGGATGTCGAGGCCGGCCTGCGCCTCGCGGCGTTCGCGGCGGATGGTCTTGCGCCGGTTCGAGGAGAGCGCCGCCAGAAAGTCGTCGAAGGTCTGGTAGCCGTTGTTGCGCCAGATGAACTGCATGTCCTGGCGGCGCAGCATGCCGGCCTCGCCCATGGCGAACCATTCGGGCCGGGTCGGGAAGTTGACGTGCAGCGACGACACGCCGAGCCGCTCGGTCAGGGCCACGGCCCCCTGGATTAGGCCGGCGCGGACGACGCCTTCGCTGGTGTCCGGAGCATGCAGGAAGCGCGGGCCGGTGGCGGGGGTGAAGGGGACGGCCCCCAACAGCTTGGGATAGTAGCGGCCGCCGGCGCGCTGGTAGGCGTCGGCCCAGCTGTGGTCGAAGACGTATTCGCCCTGGCTATGGCCCTTCAGATAGAGGGGCATGCAGCCCAGGACGGCGTCGTCCGGGCCCCTGAGGCTCAGGTGCCGCGGGCCCCAGCCCTGCGACGGGACTGCGCTGCCCGAGGCCTCGCAGGCGTGCAGGAAGTCGTAGCTGACGAAGGGATCGCCGGTCGGGGCGGCGCAGGCGTCCCAGGCCTCACGGCCGATGGCGGCGATCGAGTCGTGGACCTGAAGCTCGAAACTCAAGAGACCCTTCTCCCCTTGCGGGAGAAGGTGGCGGCCGAAGGCCGACGGATGAGGGGTACGAGGATACACATGCGATCTTTTACCTCGCGCTCATCGGCAAGATCGGGAGTCACCCCTCATCCGACCTCGCTGCGCTCGGCCACCTTCTCCCGCAAGGGGAGAAGGGGACGGATGGCGATTCACCGCACCTCGACGATCGCATCGACCTCGACGGCGAAGCCGAGGGGGAGCTGGTAGACGCCGACGGCCGAGCGGGCGTGACGGCCGGCGTCGCCGAACACCTCGACCATCAGGTCCGAACAGCCGTTGATCACGGCGGGAATGGCGGTGAAGCCCGGGCCGGCCTGGACGAAACCGCCCAGCTTGACGATGCGCACGACCCGGTCGAGGTCGCCATCGAGCGCGGCGTTGATCTGGGCCAGCAGGTTGATGCCACACAGGCGGGCGCCGGCATTGGCCTGTTCCGGGCTCACGTCCTCGCCGACCGTGCCCTTGATCCCGCCCGAGGCGTCGTTCGACAGCTGGCCCGAGATGTGGAGCAGGTTGCCGGTCCGGACGAAGGGAACATAGTTGGCCACGGCCGCTGCGGGCTGGGGCAGGGTGATGCCAAGTTCGGTCAGGCGAGCGGCGATGGACATGTCGGACTCCGGGTGGATGTTGGCGCGGTTTAGCCGGTGTCGAAGGTCGCGTCTCCTCCCTGTTCGCGGCTTCGCGAATGGCGCGGTGGCTGCGAGCCGTTGCGAGCAGACGCTGTGGGCGAGCCAGAGCTTGCCGACGCGCAAGGCGCTGACCGGGCGCGGCTGAAGCTCCCTACTCCCGCAAGCCGGGGAGAAGGATCAGTGCATGCGCGCCCAAGCCTGACCGACGGGCAGGATCTCCAGGTTCGCGGCCTTCGCCAGCCGGATCACGCGGTCCAGATCAGCGGCGGTGCAGCCGTAGGGCGTCGGGGCGTCCATGACATCGTGGCCATAGGCGACGAGCCAGCCCCGGCGGGCCGCCGCGTCCGCCATCAGGCCTTCCAGCTCATAGCCGGGCAGGCGTCGGCTTTCGAGGCCGATCGCCTGGACATTGCCGCGGTCGGCTGAGCCGGCATTGACCCCGTCGCGCACGCCGCGGCCCAGGTCAAAACGGTCGGCGACGACAGCCTTGGCCGCCACGGTGACGTCGCCATAGGGCCAGGCGAAGGTGGTCATGCGGTGCCCGTCCAGCCGCTCGGCCACCCAGGCGGCGTTGCGGTCGAGATCGGCGGCGTAGTCTGACGGCGAGACTTCTCAGGGCGCTGGTGTGGCCGAAGGTATGGCAGCCGACCTCGTGGCCAGCGGCGAACAGGGCCTGCAGATGGTCGGTCGTGAACTGGGGCAGGCCGAGGTTGGTGCCGCTCTCAAGTCCGCCACACACATAGTAGGTGGCGCGGATGCCGTGTTCGGCGAGGACCGGTCCGGCCTCGGTCCAGGCGGTGACCGGAATGTCGTCGAACGACAGGCTGAAGATGCCGCGTTCGGGTCGGACCGGCGCGGGTCGGACGTCCAGCCATCGGCCGCCCCGGCGGCGCATCTTGTCGATCAGTTCGGACATGCGACCAGTCTGGACGACAAGGGCTTAAGGCCGCTTCAACGCCCGCCCGGCCACCACCGCCGAGGCCCCGAACCTTGCCCGCAGGGCGTCGATGGTCGTTTCGGTCTTCAGGGCGCGGGCTTCGCCGGTGCCGAACAGGCTGGCCGGCGCGTCCTCCGCGTCCTGGATGTCCGCCAGACCGATCCCGATCAGACGATAGGGACGGCCCAACTCGGGCCCCAGCAACTCGCGGCCCACGGCGAACAGGGCCCGGGCCGTCTGCACCGGCTCCGGGAGGGTCTTGCGGCGGGTGATGATCCGGAAGTCGGTCCGTCGCAGCTTCAGCACGATCACCCGGCTGGCCACGCCGTCGCGCCGGGCCTTGGAGGCAACCTTTTCGCACAGGGGCCAGAGTTCGGCCTCCAGATCCCCGGCGGCGGTCAGGTCGGTGTTGAAGGTGGTCTCGGCGCTCATGCCGCGTCGGTCATGTTCCGGATTGACCCGCCGACTATCGCGCGCGTGGGCGAGGTCGTGCAGGCGCAGGCCGGTCTCGCCATAGCGTTTGACCAGATCGCGCACATCGGCGGCGGCGAGGTCGCCGACCGTGGCAAAGCCGTCACTGATCAGGGTCTTGCCGAACACCGGCCCGACACCGGGCAGGATGCGCACGGATTTCTGGGCCAGCAGGGCCCGGGCATTGGCGGCCCCGATGACCGAAAAGCCCCGGGGCTTGTCGAGCTCCGATGCGATCTTGGCCAGGAACCGGTTGGGCGCGAGGCCGATGGACACGGACAGCCCGGTTTCCGTCTCGATCCGCTTCTGCAGGCGGATCAGCTGCAGCGCCGGCGGGCCGCCGTTCAGCCGCTCCGTGCCCGACAGATCGATCCAGGCCTCGTCCAGCGACAGGGTCTGAACGAGCGGGGTCAGCTCGCCAACCATGGCGAAGATGCGCTTCGATTCGGGGACGTATTTCGAGAAGTCCGGCTTGATCACGACGGCGTCGGGACAGGCCTTCAGCGCCTTGAACATCGGCATGGCCGAGCCGACGCCGGACTGGCGCGCGATGTAGCAGGCGGTCGAGACCACGCCACGCACGCCGCCGCCGATGATGACCGGCCGGTCTCGCAGCTCCGGCCGGTCGCGCTTCTCGACCGAGGCGTAGAAGGCGTCGCAGTCCAGGTGGGCGATCGAAAGCTGGTCCAGCTCCGGATCGCAGACCACCCGGGGCGAGCCGCAGGCGGGGCAGCGTCCCACGGCCTCGGCCCCCGTCCACAGACACTCTCGGCAGATGGCTTTCACGGCCGGGGCTCGCCTTTCCGACTTCACGCCAACTTAAGACTGGACCGGCATTATCCCAAAACAGGAAGGCGAAGAGCCTCCAGCGCCATGAGCGCGTCAGACGAGGCCGCAGACCGGGTGATGAACTCCAAGAAAGTCCTCATCGTCGAGGATAACGAGCTGAACATGAAGCTTTTTCATGATCTGCTCGATTCCCAGGGCTATGAAACGCTGCAGACCCGCGAGGGCCTGCAGGCGATGGCCCTGGCGCGTCAGCATATGCCCGATCTGATCCTGATGGACATCCAGCTGCCCGAGATCAGCGGTCTGGAAGTCACCAAATGGCTGAAGGACGACGAGGAACTGGCCCATATCCCGATCATCGCCGTCACCGCGTTTGCGATGAAGGGCGATGAGGAGCGGATCCGGCAGGGCGGATGCGAGGCCTATATCTCCAAGCCGATCTCGGTGATGCATTTCCTTGAGACCGTCCGCACGCACCTGGGCCAGACTGTATCGGTGGGGTAACCGTAGATGACCGCGCGTATTCTTGTGGTCGACGACGTCGAGGCCAACGTCCGCCTGCTTGAGGCCAAGCTGACGCTGGAGTACTATGACGTCCTGACCTGTCAGGACGGGGCCACGGCCCTGTTGCTGGCGGCGGCAGAGCAGCCCGACATCATCCTGCTGGATGTGATGATGCCGGGCATGGACGGGTTCGAGACCTGCCGGCGGTTGAAGGCCGATCCCCGCTGCAATCATATTCCGGTCGTGCTGGTCACGGCGCTGGACGGCCGCGAGGACCGCATCAAGGGGCTGGAAGCGGGGGCCGACGACTTCGTCACCAAGCCGCTGGACGATCTGGTGCTGTTCGCGCGGGTCCGGTCCCTGACCCGGCTGAAGCTGGTGATGGACGAACTGCGCGAGCGCGAGGAGAGCGGCCGGCGGCTGGGGGTCACGACCGAGGGCTCGCGGCGGCTTCGCGGCTCGGGCGGGCGCGTGCTGATCGTCGACGACAATCCGCGTCAGGCCGAACGCATCTCCGAAGAGCTGGCGCGCGAACATCGCCCCGTGATCGAGACGGACGCCGCTGCGGGCCTTGTGGCCTCGCGCGGGTCCATCGACCTGATGATCATCAATGTCGCCGCCAGCACCTTTGACGGCCTGCGGCTGATCGCCCAGGTGCGGTCGGCCGAACCGACCCGCCACCTGCCGATTCTCGCGATGGTGGACCCGTCCGACCGTCCGAAACTGGTCAAGGCGCTGGAGCTGGGCAGCAACGACATTCTGGTCCGCCCGGTGGACTCCGAAGAATTGTCCGCCCGGGCCCGCACCCAGATCCGGCGCAAGCGCTACAGCGACTTCCTGAAGGAGAAGCTGGACTACAGCCTTGAGATGGCTGTCACCGACGCCCTGACCGGGCTGCACAACCGTCGCTATATGACCGGTCAGCTGAAGACTTTCGTCAGCCGGGCGACGCAGGGGGGCGAGTCCGTGGCTGTGCTGGTCCTCGATATCGATCACTTCAAGAAGGTCAACGATGGCTTCGGCCATGATGCTGGCGACGAGGTGCTGCGCGAGTTCGCCGTGCGGCTGGCGACCAATGTCCGCGCTGTCGATCTGCCCTGCCGGTTCGGGGGCGAGGAGTTTGTCGTGGTCATGCCCGGTGCCAGTCTGGAGGACGCCCAGCGGATCGCCGAGCGGATTCGCCGGGATGTGGGCTCGACCCCGTTCCGGGTCATGGGCGGCCGCGAACAGTTGACCGTGACCATCTCCGTCGGGGTGGCGGCGACCTTGGGCAGCGGCGATACGCCGGACGCCCTGATGAAACGGGCCGACGAGGGGGTTTATGAAGCCAAGGCGACCGGCCGCGACCGTGTCATCGCCCGCGCGGCCTGATCCCCACAGCAAAACGCCCGGTCATCGCTGACCGGGCGCTGGAAGCGTCGGCGGGGTGAGTCGCCTTACTTGATCTTGCCTTCCTTGAACTCGACGTGCTTGCGCACGACCGGGTCGTACTTCTTGACGACCATCTTCTCGGTCATGGTCCGGGCGTTCTTCTTGGTGACGTAGAAGAAGCCGGTGTCGGCCGTGGAGTTCAGGCGGATCTTGATTGAGGCGGGCTTTGCCATCGGAAATTACCTTTGCGACGGCGGTAGAGCCGTGAAAATGAGAGGCGCGGAACATACTCAGCGCGCCTGCGAAGTCAACGGGCGACTTCACGTCTTGAGCCCGGGTCATTAGCGCGCCAGGCTCATGGCATGAAAGCCCTTCTCGCCACCGTCGCCGTCCTGACCCTGTCCGCCTGCGCGACCGTGCCGGCGCCGGCCCCGGCCCCTGACGCCTTCCTGGCCCGGCTGAATGCCCTGTGCGGCCAGAGGTTCGAGGGGCGGGTGGTCACCACCGACGCGGCAGACGCAGACTTCGCCAACAACCGGCTGCTGATGCATGTGCGCGACTGTTCGCCCAAGGAGGTCGGCATTCCGTTCGCTGTCGGTGAGGATCGCTCGCGCCGCTGGATCGTGACGCGGACCGAAGCGGGTCTTCGCCTGAAGCATGATCACCGCGATCCCGAGGGCGTCATCCATGGCTACCACATGTACGGGGGTGACACCGCCGGTCCGGGCACGGCCTCGCGCCAGGAATTTCCCGTGGACCAGGAGTCCATCGCTCAGTTCATGGCTGGCGGCGCCGAGGTCTCCACGACCAATGTCTGGGCCGTCGAGGTCCACCCGGGTCGGATGTTCGCCTATGAACTGCGTCGGCCGTCCGGACGGTTCCTGCGGGTGGAGTTCGATCTCACAAAGCCGGTGGGGGAGTAGGGCAGGGACCCCGGTCTTGACCTGACGGCCCCTCAAGCGTAAACGCGCCGGACTTTCGAGGCAGGCCATCTTCTCCGGCCGACCCAGATCGTCACAATTGAACGGACGGGCTGTGCCCGCCGGAACGCCCGAAGCGCGCGTTCCGGTTTTTTCGTTTGGTCGTGGCGCATCCGGTCTCGAACGACCCCGGGCAGGCCAGACGGCCTGTTCAAAAGAAGGAAACCGAGGCGCTCCGGCCGACAGGCACACGCCTCCATCAGAAGTCGAGACTGTTCGAACTATGCCTACGATCAACCAGCTGATCCGCAAGCCCCGCAAGCCCAAGCCCGTGCGCAACAAGGTGCCGGCCCTGGAAGGCTCGCCCCAGCGCCGCGGCGTCTGCACCCGCGTGTATACGACGACCCCCAAGAAGCCGAACTCGGCGCTTCGTAAGGTCGCCAAGGTCCGTCTGGCCAAGTCCGGCTACGAAGCCGTGTGCTACATCCCCGGCGAGGGCCACAATCTGCAGGAGCACTCGGTGGTCCTGATCCGCGGCGGCCGCGTGAAGGACCTTCCCGGCGTGCGCTACCACATCCTGCGCGGCGTTCTCGACACCCAGGGCGTCAAGGACCGCAAGCAGCGCCGTTCGCACTACGGCACCAAGCGTCCGAAGTAAGCGAACCCTCACCAGATTCAGCCGGCCTTGCCCGGCTTTCCGACACTGATTTAGAAGGCCAACCGCATGTCACGTCGTCACCGCGCCCAGAAACGCGAAGTCCTGCCGGATCCCAAATACAAGGATCTGACCGTCACCAAGTTCATGAACTACGTCATGTACGAGGGCAAAAAGGCCGTCGCCGAGAACATCGTCTACGGCGCGTTCGAAATCCTGGCCGACAAGAAGAAAGACTTCGAGCCCGTCCAGACCTTCCACACCGCCCTGGAAAACGTCCAGCCGTCGGTCGAGGTCCGGTCGCGTCGCGTCGGCGGTGCCACCTATCAGGTCCCGGTCGAGGTTCGCCCCGACCGCCGTCGTGCCCTGGCCATCCGCTGGCTGGTCAACGCCGCCCGCAAGCGCGGCGAGAACACCATGACGGAAAAGCTGGCCGCCGAGCTGCTGGACGCCTCGAACAACCGCGGTACTGCGGTCAAGAAGCGCGAAGACACCCACAAGATGGCCGAAGCCAACCGCGCCTTCAGCCACTACCGCTGGTAACCGCCTTCAAAGCGGCGCACCGCGACACTATCTAGGTCTATCCGGCGCGGGCGGTTTCAGTTAAATCGCCCGCGCTCGCTTATCCGAAACATCGACGATCTCCCCCGAGGGCGCCCACCGCGTCCTGAACCTACTTCAAGGCACGTTTTCATGGCCCGCACTCACAAGCTCGAGGACTACCGCAACTTCGGCATCATGGCCCACATCGACGCGGGCAAGACGACGACGACCGAGCGGATCCTGTATTACACCGGCAAGAACCATAAGATCGGCGAAGTCCACGACGGCGCCGCGACCATGGACTGGATGGACCAGGAGCAGGAGCGGGGGATCACGATCACCTCGGCTGCGACCACGGCCTTCTGGCAGGGCAAGCGCCTGAACATCATCGACACCCCCGGCCACGTGGACTTCACCATCGAGGTCGAGCGCTCGCTGCGCGTGCTGGACGGCGCGGTCGCCGTGCTGGACGGCAACGCCGGCGTGGAGCCGCAGACCGAAACCGTCTGGCGCCAGGCCGACAAGTACAAGGTTCCGCGCATCGTGTTCGTCAACAAGATGGACAAGATCGGTGCCGACTTCGACGCCTCGGTGCAGTCGATCCGCGATCGCCTCGGTGCCAAGGCTGTGCCGATCCAGTTCCCGATCGGTTCGGAAAACACCCTGTCCGGTTTGGTCGACATCGTCGCCATGAAGTCGGTCGTCTGGGACAATGACGCCCTGGGTGCCAACTTCACCGTGGGCGAGATCCCGGCCGACCTGATGGACAAGGCCGTCGAGGCCCGCCAGTACCTGATCGACAACGCCGTCGAGCTCGACGACGAGGCCATGCAGGCCTATCTGGACGGCACCGAGCCCTCGACGGAAGTGCTCAAGAAGTGCATCCGCAAGGCGGTGCTGACCGGGGCCTTCTATCCGATCCTGTGCGGCTCGGCCTTCAAGAACAAGGGCGTGCAGACGCTGCTGGACGCCGTCGTCGACTACCTGCCGTCGCCGCTGGACATCCCCCCGACCCCGGGCATCGATTTCAAGACCGAGGAGCCGATCGTCCGCAAGGCCTCGGACGACGAGCCCCTGTCGATCCTGGCGTTCAAGATCATGGACGACCCGTTCGTGGGCTCGCTGACCTTCTGCCGCCTGTATTCGGGCAAGATGGAAACCGGCCAGAACCTGCTGAACTCGTCGCGCGACAAGCGTGAGCGGGTCGGCCGGATGCTGCAGATGCACTCGAACAACCGTGAGGACGTCAAGGAAGCCTATGCCGGCGACATCGTCGCCCTGGCCGGCCTGAAGGACACCCGCACCGGGGACACCCTGTGCGATCCGCTGAAGTCGCCCGTCATCCTCGAGAAGATGGAATTCCCCGCGCCCGTGATCGAGATCTCGGTCGAGCCCAAGACCAAGGCCGACCAGGAGAAGCTGGGCGTCGCCCTGGCCAAGCTGGCCTCGGAAGATCCCTCGTTCACCGTCTCGACCGACCACGAGTTGGGCCAGACCATCCTCAAGGGGATGGGCGAGCTTCACCTCGACATCAAGATCGACATCCTGAAGCGGACCTACAAGGTCGAGGCCACCATCGGTGCGCCGCAGGTCGCCTATCGTGAATCGCTCGGCCGCAAGGTCGACATCGATTACACGCACAAGAAGCAGACCGGCGGTACGGGTCAGTTCGCCCGCGTCATGATCACCTTCGAGCCCGGCGAGCCGGGTTCGGGCTTCGTGTTCGAGAACTCGATCGTCGGCGGCGCGGTGCCCAAGGAATACATCCCGGGCGTCGAAAAGGGTCTGAACTCCATCAAGGATTCGGGTCTGCTGGCCGGCTTCCCGCTGATCGACTTCAAGGCCACCCTGACGGACGGCAAGTTCCACGACGTCAACTCCAGCGTGCTGGCGTTCGAAATCGCGGCCCGTGCCGCCTTCCGCGAACTGAAGGAAAAGGGCGCTCCGAAGCTGCTCGAGCCGATCATGGCGGTCGAGGTCGTGACCCCCGAGGACTACCTCGGTTCGGTCATCGGCGACCTGAACGGCCGTCGCGGCATGATCCAGGGTCAAGACATGCGCGGCAACGCCACCGTCGTGAACGCCTTCGTCCCGCTGGCCAACATGTTCGGCTATGTGAACACGCTGCGTGGCATGTCGCAGGGCCGCGCCGCGTTCACCATGCAGTACGACCACTATGAGCCGGTGCCGCAACACGTCGCCGACGAAGTGATCAAGAAGTACTCTGCCTAAACCCCAACCCATCCCGGGCGGACCCCGGTCCGCCCGGACCCCTGAAAATCAAGGATGCCCCCTGTTCAGGGGACGGAGAGAAGAGAATGGCCAAGGAAAAGTTCGAACGTAACAAGCCGCACTGCAACATCGGCACGATCGGTCACGTGGACCATGGCAAGACGACGCTGACGGCGGCGATCACCATGACGCTGGCCAAGGCCGGCGGGGCCAAGGCGATGGCCTATGCGGACATCGACGCGGCTCCGGAAGAAAAGGCGCGCGGCATCACGATCAACACGGCGCACGTGGAATATGAGACGGCCAACCGTCACTATGCCCACGTCGACTGCCCGGGCCACGCCGACTATGTGAAGAACATGATCACCGGTGCCGCCCAGATGGACGGCGCGATCCTGGTGGTGTCGGCCGCCGACGGCCCGATGCCGCAGACCCGCGAGCACATCCTGCTGGCCCGTCAGGTCGGCGTGCCGGCCCTGGTCGTGTTCATGAACAAGGTCGACCTGGTCGACGACAAGGAGCTGCTGGAGCTCGTCGAGATGGAAGTGCGCGAGCTGCTTTCGTCCTACCAGTTCCCGGGCGACGACATTCCGATCACCATGGGTTCGGCCAAGGCCGCGACCGACGGCGTGAACCCGGAAATCGGCGAGCAGATGGTTCTGAAGCTGATGGAAACCGTCGACGCCTACATCCCGCAGCCGGAGCGTCCGGTCGACCTGCCGTTCCTGATGCCGGTGGAAGACGTGTTCTCGATCTCGGGCCGCGGCACCGTGGTGACCGGTCGCGTCGAGCGCGGCATCGTCAAGGTCGGTGAGGAAGTCGAGATCGTCGGCATCCGTCCGGTCCAGAAGACGACCTGCACGGGCGTGGAAATGTTCCGCAAGCTGCTGGACCAGGGCCAGGCGGGCGACAACGTCGGCGTGCTGCTGCGCGGCACCAAGCGTGAGGACGTCGAGCGCGGTCAGGTCCTGTGCAAGCCGGGCTCCATCACCCCGCACACGAAGTTCCTGGCCGAGGCCTATATCCTGACCAAGGAAGAGGGCGGCCGTCACACCCCGTTCTTCACCAACTACCGCCCGCAGTTCTACTTCCGCACCACGGACGTGACCGGCATCGTGCACCTCAAGGAAGGTGTCGAGATGATCATGCCCGGCGACAACGCCGAGCTGAACGTCGAGCTGATCACCCCGATCGCCATGGAAGAGAAGCTGCGCTTCGCCATCCGTGAAGGCGGCCGCACCGTCGGCGCCGGCGTCGTGGCCAAGATCGTCGAGTAGAAAACCCAGTCGCAAGACTGAATGGCAAAGGCCCCGCTGGAGTGATCCAGCGGGGCCTTTTTCGTTCTCGATTCAACCGCGGGGCGCGTGGCCTTGTCGTGCCGGGATCCGGAGTCCTACTCAGGATCAACGGTCAGGCCTTCAGCAGGCTTCACGCGACGCGCGCTGCGGTCTGGCCTGTTCATCGGCACATTTGCCGGAGTCCCGGCGCCATCAGGGGTGCATTTTGGCTTTCGAGGGAAAGGCACCCACGCGTCCGTATCTTGAGACCGGGCCGCCGCCGGCTGCCTTTGACATGTCTCCCGTCCAGTATGGAAGTTGGGATCCTCGAGCACTGAGTGCCCGGGGGCTGTGTCACTGGCTAAGTCAGACCCTCTACGACGTGTCCGGGGCCGATCCCGTGTTCACCCACAGAGCAGTCACCCAGGTCACAGGGAGCGACGGCCTTCAGACCGCAGCCCCGTTTCGATACAACATTCAATCCGAGGTACGAGCGTATCGTCATCCACACGATCCGTGTCCATCGCGGGGGCGAGGTGCGTGAAGCGGGGAAACTGTCTGCCTTTCAAGTCATCCAGCGGGAGTTGAACCTCGAACGTGCGGTCTATGACGGTCGAATAACCGCTCACATGGTCATTCCCGACCTGCGCGAGGGCGACATCGTGGAGACGGCCTACTCCGTCATTGGTGCCAACCCGGCGCTTGAAGGGCGTTTCGCCTGTTCGTTCATTCTGCAGTGGTCGGACCCCGTGGTCGAAACCCGCTGCACCGTCAGGCTTGCATCCAGCAGGCCGGTGAGGATACGCAAGTGGGGGGCGGCCAGTGATCCTGTCGAGACCGGCGCCGATGGGATCAGATGTCTGGACTGGCGTGTGATCGGTCAGGCTCCGTATCGGACCGAGCAGGGTTCGCCGCCGTCGTTCGTGGGCTATGCCGCGGTTCAGGTGGCAGACAGGATGACGTGGGCCGAGGTGGCCGACGTCTTCCGCGCCCACTATCAGCCGACGTCACAACTGCCCGGTGACCTCGCCGATACGGTCGCGGCGATCGCCTCATCCAGGATGAAGCCTGGAGAGAAGCTGGTCGAGGGCCTGAGGCTGGTTCAGGACGCCTTGCGCTATCATTCGGTCAGTGTGGCGGAGGGGGGATATCGTCCGCGCCCGATCGACGAAATATGGCGCACGCGATACGGCGATTGCAAGGATGGGTCGGTCTTGCTCGTCGGCGTTCTGCGCGCTCTGGGAATCAACGCCGATTGCGCGCTGGTCAATACGGCGCACGGCGATGATCTGGCCGAGGCCCCGCCCAATGTGCTGGCCTTTGACCATTGCATCGTGCGCGCCCGCGTGGCGGGTCGCACAGTCTGGCTGGATGCGACCCTTCCGCGGCAGGCCGGAGACCTCGACCATTTGACGAGGGCGGACTTTCACTGGGCCCTGCCGATGACCGGGTCGGCCACCCTCGAACGGATGGAGCCGGCGCCGATGGCGACCGTCTGCGAAACTGAGGAGGTTTGGACCTTCTCCCGCCGTCGCACCATGCCGGCGCAGTTGATCCTGAGCAGCACCTATCGTGCATGGCGGGCCGATGGCATGAGACGCTGGATCGCCAATGAGGGGCCGCAGAACATCTCGCGTCTGCTACGCGAAGGCCTCGAGGGGGATTTGCGCTCGCCGCTTCGCGAAACGGCTGCGGTGCAGATTGTCGATGATGTGCCGAACAATAGCTTGACGCTGGTCGAGCGCTACGATGTCGAGAGGCCGTTCGCCGCGAGCGAGTTCGGTCGAGGAGAGGTGTTCTACTCCCGCGACGAGGTGGTGGGCCCGCACCTGCCAGTCCTGGGCCCGGATCGACGGCGCGAGCCGTTGCAACTGGGGCTGCCGCGCCGCGTGGTTGCCCGCAAGGTCCTGAACTTCCCCGTCCGGATGCAGATCAGTCCGTGGAAGAGCGGCATCAAGGGGCCTGGAGGGGCACGGCTGGACACCCGCTTCGCGTGGCAGTCGCGTAAGGTCGGTGTCCACACAATGACCCTCGAGAGTGGCGAGCGTGTCCTTCCAGCCAAGCTGGGCGAGGCGTATCGAGACTTCACAAACCGTGCCTTTGCCATGAATGGCATCCGCTTTCCGGTCGACTACAGGAACGGCAGGATGGTCCCGGCCCGGAAGCCCGGTCGCGATCGGGGGCTCTGGTCGTGGATCAAGGGGCTCCTTTGGCTCCTGTGGCTCGGATACATGCTTCTTCTGGTTGTGGGCCCGTCCCTGCCAGCCGGATAGCCGCCGCGTGAGACAAGACCCGCCGGACACGGTTCGCGGCCGGTCGCCGTCTCAATGCCTGGTGCCGCCTGCGGGGCACCTGAACGGAGTTCCGGCTAGCGAAACTCCACGGTCACGCCCGACGACACGCCGGCGGCGAGGTGTTCGGCGTCCCAGTTGGTTAAACGGACGCAGCCGCTGGAGGCGGTCTTGCCGATCAGGGCCGGGTCCGGGGTGCCATGGATGCCGTAACCGTCGCGCGACAGGTCGATCCAGACCGAGCCCACCGGATTGTTCGGCCCGGGCGGAACGATGATCTTTCCACCGCCGCCCTGGTCGGGATCGTAGGTGTAGTTGGGATCCGGGGCGATGGCGCGGACCGTGTGGGTGCCGGAGGGCGAGGGGGTCTCGCGGCTGCCGATGGTGGCCGGATAGAAGGCCAGGAGCTGGCCGTCGTCGTCGAAGGCCCGGACCGAAAGCTCGTCCTTGTCGATGACGATGCGGGCCACCTCGCCCTCGAGTTCGGCGGGGCCTGTGGCGGCCACGACGAGGGTCTGGCCGGCGCGGCTGAAATCCACACCGGGATTGAGCGCCGATAGCAGGGCCTCGCTCATGTGGAATTTCTCGGCCACGGCCTCACGGGCGGTGGCGTAGCCGACGCTGTCCAGCCGGCCCATGGCTTCCATACTGTCGGGTACGGAGCCGATGAACGGTCCGGCGACGTCGGACTCGGTGAGGGTGTAGTCGGTCAGGACCTGGCCCCCGTCTCCGGAAGAGAGACGCTGGAATACGGTCTCGTCCAGCTCGCCGTCGACGGTCAGGTCGTTGGCCTCCTCGAAGGCTGCGATGGCCTGACGGGTGTTCTCGCCGCCGAGACCATCAATGATGCCGGGGGAGAAGCGGCTGCGGTCGAGCAGGATCTGCGCCCGCACCATGGCCGGGTCGGCACGGGCGTCTTCAGGCAGAGCACCGGCGACGTTGCCGGCGCCGTCGGCAGACGCGTCGCCGCCGTCCGGTGCCGGCGTGGAGCCACTTCCGCCTGACCCCTGCTGGTCGGATCCGTCGGTGACGGACGGTGTCGGTCGCGGGCGGAAGCTTGCCGTTTCGATTGACCGGCGCAGGTCGGCGGCGGCGGAGGTCTCGGCGTTGGCGGTCGTGTTGTCCTGCCGGGGCTGACGGGGCTCTGATCCGCAGGCGGCGACGGCCAGAAAGGGCAGGGCGGCGACAAGGGCGAGACGGGCAGGGCGACGAACGATCATGGCGAACTCCGGTGGACGATGCTGAACCAACACGGGCCGCCGCTGCCTGTTCCCCTCAGCGCAGGCCGGCCGCCAGTCCTTCGGCTGCACCTTCTGCCCAGCAGGCATAGCCGGCATCGTTAAGATGCAGATCGTCGGGACCGACCCCGCCGCGTTCCAGACCGGCCCACCTGGCCATGGTCCCGAAGCGGTGCTGGACCGCATAGCCGATGCGGCCGCCCTCGAGAGCGATTAGCCGGGCCATGTCGCCCAGCGCCGGGTTGCGGCCCCGGAAACCGGGGTTGGAGGTGGCCTCGGGCAGGCGCTGGGGATCGACCAGCAGCACATCGACCCCCGCCCGGTCGAGAATGGCCTGCCCCCGGCGGAAATCGGCGAAGATGTCGTCCATCGGGCGGTCGCGCAGGACGTCATTGGTGCCGAGTTGCCAGATGACGAGATCCGGCGTCCCGGCGGCGATCTCGCGCTCCAGCCGGTCGGCGGTCTCGCGGGCGGTTTCGCCGCCTATGCCCTTGTTGATGACGGTAATCGCAACCCCGGGCAGCCGGCGTTGCAGTCCCGCCTCCAGCATCGGGACAAAGCCCAGCTCCGGGCGACTGGCACCTACCCCTTCGATGCTCGACGACCCCATGGCCAGGATCGTCAGCCGGCCCGCGGCGACGGCGGCCCGGCTGGCCTCCAGTCCGCCATTGGTGACGACCTGAGCGGCGTCCAGCGGGCAAGCCGTCGGGGCCTGAGCCAGGGCGGGGAAAGCGGGCGCGGCGAGAAGGAGTCCGGCGACAAGGAAGGCTCCCCTCATGGATTGGGCTTGCCGGTGGCGGGGTCGGTCGCGGTTTCGCCGGAGTTGCTGGAGCCTTTGGCGTCCCGGGGTTCGGTCGCCGGGCGCGGGGCCTCGCCGTCGTGGGCGGGGGGCCGCTGGTTTTCATTCTCGGTCTGGCGCGGGGGGCGGGCGGGGTCAGTCATGGTCAGGTTCCTTGTTCCGGGAAGCCAACGCGGCCGGTGGCGACAGGCTCCCGAAACGCCTCGTTCACCATGCCACTACACCGTCCTGCAAGAGCGGCCGGGATACACCTCTCGCTGGAACGCGCCGTGCCGGACGCGCCGGACGGAGAAGGCCCATGCCCGGATCGATCGGGATCGAGATCGTCAAGGCCGACCAGCTGACGGTGGCGGACCGGGTCCTGTGGCGCGCCATGACCGATGCCAATCCCGATCTGGCCAGCCCCTATTTCCGCTGGGAGTTCACCGAGATCGCGGCCCGGATCGTGCCGGATGCGGCCGTCGCGATCCTGACGCAGGACGGGCGCACGATCGGCTATTTCCCGCACCAGCGGCGGGGGGCGGCGATCCAGCCGCTGGGCGCGCCGATGAACGACTATCACGGCGTCATCGCCATGCCGGGGGAAGCCCCGCCCCTGGCTGTGGTTGCCGACCTGCTGGGCGCACCCCGGTTGAGCGTCTCGGCCTGGGTGGGGCCGTCCGGCGTGGGCGCGCTGCGAGAGACCCTGATGACCCTGTTGCCCGAGCACGGGGCGGAGTCGTGGGAGGCCTGGTATGCCGAGCGCCGGCAGACCTGGGGCAAGTTTTTCAAGGACAAGGAGCGGGCGCGGCGCAGTCTGGAGACCGAGCTGGGCGAGATCCGCGTCGAGGAGGGCCTGAGAGATCCTGCGCTTCTGGATCACCTGATCGGCCTGAAGCGGGACCAGTACGCCCGCACGGGACGTCACGACATCTTCGCCTGCGGCTGGACCCGCGATCTGCTGCACGCCCTGATGGTCGCCGACCATGCCGACTTCGGGGCCTCGATGGCGGCGATGTGGGCCGGCGGGCGGCTGACGGCGGTGGAGTATTCGCTGCACGCCGGCGATCGCTACCATTTCTGGTTCCCGGCCTATGAGCCCGGCCTGGCGCGCTGTTCGCCGGGCATCCTGCTGACGCTGGACACCATGAGGCTGGCCGCGAAGTCGGGCTTCCGGGTGTTCGATTTCGGGTTCGGCGGCGAGGGCTACAAGAAGTATTTCTGCAATGCGACCCAGTCGGTCCGGGAGGCCGTCGTGCTTCGGCCCGGTGTGGGGGCCCTGCTGTCGGATGTGGCCGTCGGCCTGCTGAACAGCACCGCCGGGGGCCGTGGCGAGCGGCTGCGGACCAGTGTGCGGCGGCGCTGGGCCGCGATCGAGGGCTGCGAGACGACCTCGGGCCAGCGTCTGATCGGGGCCGCGTCCGCCGCCATGGTCGCCATGCGCAAGGCCGGGGGCAGCGGTCGGGGAGCCACGACATGACGGTTACGACCCCCGTGGACCTCCGCACCCGCTATCCGGGGCCGATCCCGGCGGCCGCTGTCCACCCGCACGGGCTGGTCGATCAGGGTTTCGCCACCGACGAGGCGCTGGCGGGCATCCTGCACCGCTATCCGGCCGACCTGTTCGACATCAATCTGTACGACTACGACGATGAGGGGCAGGTCAGCCTGCGCACGGGGACGCGGGGCAGTCTGACCGGGGACCAGCTGCTGGAGGCGATCCAGGCCGGTCGGCTGTGGGTCAATCTGCGGCAGGCCGAGCGCGGCTGTCCGGATCTGTGGGCGGCGGCCATGGGTGAGTTCGCAACCATCAAGGCCCGATATCCCGGCCTGAAGGCCGTGACCAATGCCGGCCAGCTGATCATCTCCTCGCCGGCCGCCAAGGTGCCCTATCATTTCGACGCCGCCGGTGTGGTGCTGTTCCATCTGCGGGGCCGCAAACGCCTGTTCGTCTATCCCGGAGACGAGGCCCATCTGCCCGAGGCCGCGATGGAACAGGTGGTGGCGCGTCAGACAACCGAGGAACTGCCCTGGCGGCCCGCGTTCGAGGCCGATGCGACCGTGGTCGATCTCGAACCCGGTCAGGCCCTGACCTGGCCCCTGTACGCCCCGCACCGGGTCGAGAACCTGGACCGCTTCTGTGTCAGCCTGTCGATGGACTTCCAGACCTGGCCCAGCCGGATGCGTAACGGTGCCCTCTATACCAACGCCGTGATCCGTAGCCGGGGCGGCAATCCGCGTTTCACCGACACCATGTCGACGCCCGAGCTGGCGGCCCGTTGGGCCGCCTCCCTGGCGTTGCGGCGGATCGGGGGGCTGAAGAGCCGCATCGCGCATCTGGACCGCGACTTCACGCCCGCGCTCGGAGCCGTGGACGGGGCAGGGACGCTGCAGGCCGGGTCCGCGCTGCGTTAAATCGAAGTCATGACCTCGAGTTAAAATGACTTCAGCCCGGGGCGGGGCCAAGGTTTCCTCATTGCTGGAGAGGAGCCCACCCCATGAAGACCCTGACCGCCATCGCCGCTGTATCCGCCGCCGTCGTGGCCACGCTCGCCGCTGCTGCCCCCGCCGCTGCCCAGGAGGGCCCGGAAGTGCGCATCCGGCGGGCGGTCGCCCGGGTCGTGGTGATCGTGGAGGATCGGGCCAACGTGGCCGTCGAGATCGAGCCGGGGTCATCCGGCCTGCCGTCACCCGGCGTCACCGTGGTGGGCAATGAAACCCGCATCGATGGTGAACTGGGCCGTCGCCCGTTCCGCGAATGCCGCAGCGGTCCTTCTGACGCCCGCCAGCCGGGGGAGGGGGCCTCGGTCGAGGTCCGAGACCGGGGCCGCATCAATCTGTCCGAGGCACCGCTGATTGTCATCCGCACGCCCCCTTCGGTCGACATCTCGACCGAGGACTCGGCGGTCTTCGGGGCCATCGGCCGGGGGGCGACCGCGATCGAACTGGCCAGCGGCGGATGCGGCGACTGGACGGTCGCCAACACCACTGGTGATGCTGCCCTTTCCGTCGGCGGCTCCGGGAGCATCCGCGCCGGAACCTCGCGCAGCCTCGAGGCCAGCATCGGCGGATCGGGCCGGATCACGACGGGGGCCACGGGTGATCTGGAAGCGGCCATCGGCGGCTCCGGAACGATCATCGTGGCGACCGCCACCGGTCGGGTTGAAGCCGCGATCGGTGGATCCGGCGACATTCGCGTCAACGGCGGGCGGCCGGCCTCGGTCGAGGCTGCCATCGGCGGGTCGGGCGACATCATTATCCAGGGCGACACCGGACCGTTGGAGGCTGCCATCGCGGGGTCCGGCGATATCCAGGTCACCGGCACCGTGGCCAGTCTCGAGGCCAGTCTGGTGGGTGGTGGCGACGTGAGGGTCGGACGGGTGGCCGGCGACATCTCCCAGTCCATCATGGGCGGTGGACGGGTCAGGATCGGCGACTGATCCCTCCGGTCAGGCGCTGAAGGAGGGCGGCCCGGGTGCGTGGAACCCCCCGGGCCGCCTTTCTGTGAGAAAGACGGTCAGGCTGTCGCGCCACGCTTGACCAAAACGGAATCAATCGTCATAAGCGCCAACTCTTGTTGGACCGGCTGTGCAGCTCAGGCTGCAGACGCGGTTCGCAGGAACGACCTCGGACCTGTTCTTTGCAGCGACCAGGGACTTCAACGGCTCTCGCGGGTGACTGCGTGGGCCGATCGTTTTTGCGGACGTGCGTACTCTGAGGACCCCTCGTGGGTCCAAAGGCTCCGGTCTTTGAAATGGTTCACAGGGACGCAGGTTCGCCTGCTTGGGAAATACGACCGATATGGATCAAAGCATCCGCATCAGGCTCAAGGCCTTCGATCACCGCGTCCTCGACTTTTCGACGCGCGAAATCGTGAATACAGCCAAGCGCACGGGCGCGACCGTTCGCGGTCCCATCCCGCTGCCGACCCTGATCGAAAAGTTCACCGTGAACCGCTCGCCGCACGTCGACAAGAAGTCGCGCGAGCAGTTTGAAATCCGCACGCACAAGCGTGTCCTCGACATCGTCGACCCCACCCCGCAGACCGTGGACGCGCTCATGAAGCTCGACCTGTCCGCCGGCGTGGACGTCGAGATCAAGATTTAAAGAAATAAAGGCGGGATCCGATATGCGCACGGGCGTGATCGCCAAGAAGCTGGGCATGACCCGCGTGTTCGCCGAAGACGGCGCGCACGTTCCGGTCACTGTGCTCCAGCTCGACGACTGTCAGGTCGTCGGTCAACGCACTCAGGAGCGGGACGGCTACGTCGCCCTGCAGCTGGGAGCCGGGACCAAGAAGGCAAAGAACACCAACAAGGCTCAACGCACGACCTTCGCCACGGCGGAAGTCGAGCCCAAGCACGTCGTCATGGAGTTCCGGGTGTCGGATGACGCCCTGATCGACGTCGGCGCGACCCTGTCGGCAGACCATTTCGTGGTCGGCCAGAAGGTCGACATCCAGGGCGAGACGATCGGCAAGGGCTTCCAGGGCGGTATGAAGCGCTGGAACTTCGGCGGTCTGCGGGCCACGCACGGCGTGTCCGTGTCGCACCGCTCGCTGGGCTCCACCGGCCAACGCCAGGACCCGGGCAAGACCTTCAAGGGCAAGAAGATGGCCGGTCAGCTCGGTAACGAGACGATCACCACCCAGAACCTGACGATCGTCCGTGTCGACGCCGAGCGCGGCCTGATCCTGGTCAAGGGCGCTGTCCCCGGCCACGAAGGTTCGTGGGTCAAGGTTCGCGACGCGCACAAGAAGCCGTTCGCTGACCTGCCGTTCCCCGGTTCGTTCAAGAAGAACGGTCAAGCCGCCGCTGCTGCTGAAACCCCGGCTGTCGAAGCCCAGGTCGAAGACGCCGCCGTGGACACCGTCGAAGGCGGGGAAGCGTAATGAAACTCTCGGTCATCAAACTCGACGGCAAGGCCGCGGGCGACGTTGAGCTGTCGGATGTCGTTTTCGGCATCACCGACATCCGCGGCGACCTGCTGGCCCGCTACGTCAACTGGCAGCTGGCCAAGCGCCGTGCCGGTACCCACAAGGTCCAGACCCGGAACGAGAATTCTCGCACCGGCAAGAAGATGTACAAGCAGAAGGGCACCGGCGGCGCCCGTCACGGTTCGCGTCGTGCGCCCCAGTTCGTCGGCGGTTCGCGCGCCTTCGGCCCGATCGTCCGCGATCACGGCTTTGACCTTCCCAAGAAGGTCCGGGCCCTGGCCCTGCGTCACGCCCTGTCGTCCAAGGCCAAGACCGGCGACCTCGTCGTCGTCGACGCCCTGACGGTCAAGGAAGCCAAGACCTCGGCCCTGCGCGAGACCTTCGGCAAGCTGGGCTGGACCCGGACGCTGATCATCGCCGGACCGGAAGTGGATGCGACCTTCGCCCTGGCGTCGCGCAACATCCCGCAGATCCACGTCCTGCCGAACGCCGGCCTGAACGTTTATGACATCCTGCGCGCTGACAAGCTGGTGCTGACGAAGTCCGCCGTGGAGGCCATCGAGGCCACCTACGCCGACTACAAGCCCTCGCGTCGCGAGCAAGCCGAGAAGGAAGCCGCGTAATGGCCGCCGCTCCAACCGCCAAACACTACGACACGATCCTGTCGCCGATCATCACCGAGAAGGCGACGATCCTGTCGGAGCAGAACAAGGTCGTGTTCCGCGTCGCGGGCACCTCGACCAAGGACGAGATCGCCGCTGCGGTCGAAAGCCTGTTCAAGGTCAACGTCCTGAAGGTCAACACCCTGGTCCAGAAGGGCAAGACCAAGCGCTTCCGCGGCATCATGGGCCGTCGGGTCGACATCAAAAAAGCGATCGTGACCCTGGCCGAAGGCCAGTCGATCGACGTCACGACGGGGCTCTGAACCGATGGCCTTGAAAACCTACAATCCGACATCGCCGGGCCGTCGCGCCCTGGTGCTGATCGACCGGTCCGAGCTCTTCAAGGGCCGGCCCGAGAAGTCGCTGACCGAAGGCCTGACCAAGTCGGGCGGCCGGGGCCAGGGCGGTCGCATCGCCGTCCGCTTCCGCGGCGGCGGGGCCAAGACCCTGTATCGCAAGATCGACTTCAAGCGTCGCAAGTTCCAGACGGCGACCGTCGAGCGGCTGGAGTATGACCCCAACCGTACCGCCTTCATCGCCCTCATCACCTATGAGGACGGCGAAAAGGCCTACATCATCGCGCCGCAACGCCTGAAGGCGGGCGACACGATCGTGGCCGGCGAGAAGACCGACGTGAAGCCTGGCAACGCCATGCCGCTGCGCTCCATTCCGGTCGGCACCATCATCCACTGCGTGGAAATGAAGCCCGGCAAGGGCGCCCAGCTGGCTCGCTCGGCCGGTGCCTATGCCCAGCTGGTGGGTCGCGATCAGGGTTACGCCCAGATCCGCCTCGGCTCGGGTGAGCTGCGCATGGTCCTGGACGGCTGCATGGCCACGGTGGGCGCCGTTTCGAACGCCGACCACATGAACCAGAACCTCGGCAAGGCCGGTCGCGTCCGTCACATGGGCTGGCGTCCGCACGTTCGCGGCGTCGCCATGAACCCGGTCGACCACCCGCACGGCGGTGGTGAAGGCAAGACGTCCGGCGGCCGGACCCCGGTCACGCCGTGGGGCAAGGACACCAAGGGTACCCGCACCCGCAAGAACAAGGCGACGGATCGCTTCATCATCCGTAGCCGCCACCTCAAGAAGGCTCGCTAAAGATGGCCCGTTCCTCCTGGAAAGGCCCGTTCGTCGACGGGTATCTGCTCAAGAAGGCCGACGCCGTTCAGACGTCGGGCCGCAAGGACGTGATCAAGACGTGGTCGCGCCGCTCCACCATCCTGCCGCAGTTCGTGGGCCTGACGTTCGGCGTCCACAACGGTCACAAGCACGTTCCCGTGCACGTGAACGAGGACATGGTCGGCATGAAGCTGGGCGAGTTCTCGCCCACCCGTTCGTTCCCCGGCCACGCCGCGGACAAGAAGGCGAAGCGGAAGTAACATGCCCAAGACCAACAATCCCCGTCGCGTCGGTTCGACCGAGGCCCGCGCCAAGCTGGTGAACGTCCGGATCAGCCCGCAAAAGCTGAACCTGGTCGCCGCCTCGATCCGTGGTCTGCCGGTCCAGCGCGCGCTGAACGAGCTGGAATTCAGCCGCAAGCGCATCGCCACCGACGTCCGCAAGGTCCTGTACTCGGCCGTGTCGAACGCCGAGAACAACCACAACCTCGACATCGACAACCTCGTCGTCGCCGAGGCCTTCGTGGGCAAGAACCTGGTGATGAAGCGTTTCGCGAGCCGTGCTCGTGGCCGTTCGTCCCGCATCCTGAAACCGTTCAGCGAGATCACCATCGTGGTCCGTGAAGCCGGCGAGGCCGCCTGATATGGGTCAGAAAATCAATCCGATCGGTTTCCGCCTCGGCGTGAACCGCACCTGGGACAGCCGCTGGTTCGCCGACGGCCCGTCCTACGCCCGGCTGCTGCATCAGGACCTGAAGCTGCGCACCTGGCTGAAGGAGCGTCTGAACGCCGCCGGCGTCTCGCGCATCATTATCGAGCGTCCGCACAAGAAGTGCCGCGTGACGATCTATGCCGCCCGTCCGGGTGTCGTGATCGGCAAGAAGGGCGCTGACATCGAGAAGCTCCGCAAGGACATCTCGGCCCGTACCGAAGGCGAGGTTCACCTGAACATCGTCGAGGTCAGGAAGCCCGAGACCGACGCGCAGCTGATCGCCGAGAACATTGCGCAGCAGCTGGAACGCCGGATCGCTTTCCGTCGTGCCATGAAGCGTTCGATGCAGTCGGCCATGCGTCTGGGTGCCAAGGGCGTCCGGATCAACGTCTCGGGTCGTCTCGGCGGTGCCGAAATCGCCCGGATGGAATGGTACCGCGAGGGCCGCGTGCCCCTGCACACCCTGCGCGCCGACATCGACTACGGCTTCATCGAGGCCAAGACGACCTACGGCATCATCGGTGTGAAGGTGTGGGTCTTTAAGGGCGAGGTGCTCGAGCACGATCCGATGGCGCAGGACAAGCGCTGGGCCCAGGAAGCTGCCGGTCCGTCGTCGAACGAAGGCCGTGGTGGTGATCGCGGCGGTCGCAATGACCGCGGTCAGCGTCGCGGGCGTGAGGGCTAGGTCATGCTGCAACCGAAGAAAACCAAGTATCGCAAGGCCTTCAAGGGCCGCATCCACGGTGCCGCCAAGGGTGGCTTCTCGCTGAACTTCGGGTCCTACGGCCTGAAGACGCTGGAGCCGGAACGCATCACGGCGCGTCAGATCGAGGCGGCCCGCCGCGCGATCACCCGCCAGATGAAGCGTCAGGGCCGGGTGTGGATCCGTGTCTTCCCGGACGTTCCCGTCTCGGGCAAGCCCGCCGAAGTCCGGATGGGTAAAGGCAAGGGTGCCGTGGATCACTGGGCGGCGCGTTGCCACCCGGGCCGGATCCTGTTCGAAATCGACGGCGTTGCCGACGACGTGGCGCGTGAAGCCCTGCGTCTGGGTGCCGCCAAGCTGCCGGTCCGCACCAAGGTGGTTACCCGCCTGGACGCCGGTGTCGCTCACGTGGAGCACGTCGCCTGATGACCAAGATCGCCGATCTGCGCTCGCAGACGCCGGACCAGCTGGGCGACCAGCTGCTCTCGCTGAAGAAAGAGCAATTCAACCTGCGCTTCCAGGCCGCCACCGGCCAGATGGAAAAGACCCATCGGGTCTCGGAAGTGCGCAAGGACATCGCCCGCATCTCGACGCTTATGCGTGAGAAGCGGTCGGCCTCGTAAGGAACACCTATGCCCAAACGTATTCTCGAAGGCGTGGTCGTGTCCGACAAGGGCGACAAGACTGTCGTCGTCAAGGTCGAGCGCACCCTGCTGCACCCGGTCCTGAAGAAGACCGTGCGTCTGTCCAAGAAGTATCACGCCCACGACGAAGGCAATGCCTTCAAGGAAGGCGATGTCGCGCGCATTCGTGAATGCGCACCCAAGTCCAAGCTGAAGCGCTGGGAGGTCCTGTCCAAGGACGCCCCGGCCTCCGCGTCTTAAGAAGGAACGGATCTCATGATCCAGATGCAAACTAACCTGGAGGTGGCCGATAATTCGGGCGCTCGCCGGGTCATGTGCATCAAGGTGTTGGGCGGCGCAAAGCGTCGCTACGCCTCGGTGGGAGACACCATCGTGGCCTCGGTCAAGGAAGCAATTCCCCGGGGACGCGTGAAGAAGGGTGAAGTGGTCCGCGCCATCGTCGTGCGCACGGCCAAGGACATTCAGCGCAAGGACGGCTCTGTCATCCGTTTCGACAAGTCGGCCGCTGTCATCGTCAACAAGCAGAACGAGCCGGTCGGCACGCGGATCTTTGGCCCGGTTCCCCGTGAACTGCGCGCCAAGAACCACATGAAGATCATCTCGCTGGCCCCGGAGGTCCTGTAACCATGGCCGCCAAGATCAAGAAGGGCGACCGCGTCGTCGTCCTCACCGGCAAGGACAAGGGCCGCAGCGGCGAAGTCACCAAGGTGATGCCGACCGAGAACCGCGTCCTGGTCCAGGGCATCAACATGGTGCAGCGCCACACCCGTCCGTCCCAGGGTGACCCCCAGGGCGGTATCAAGAACAAGGAAGCCTCGCTTCACCTGTCGAACGTCGCGATCGCCGACGCCAACGGCAAGGCGAGCCGCGTCGGCTTCCGCATGGAAGGCGACAAGAAGGTTCGCTTCGCCAAGACGACGGGAGACGTCATCTGATGGCCGACACTGCCTACACCCCTCGTCTGAAGGACGAGTACAACAGCCGCATCCGCGCCGTGATGACCGAGAAGTTCGGCTACACGAACCCGATGCAGCTCCCCAAGCTGGACAAGATCGTCCTGAACATGGGCATCGGTGAAGCCGTTGCGGATTCCAAGAAGGCCAATGCGGCCCTCAAGGATCTGACCATGATCGCCGGCCAGAAGGCCGTGCCGACCAAGGCCCGCACCTCCATCGCCGGCTTCAAGCTGCGCGAAGGCATGATCATCGGCGGCAAGGTCACGCTGCGCGGCGACCAGATGTATGAGTTCCTCGACCGTCTGATCACCATCGCCCTGCCGCGGGTGAAGGATTTCCGCGGCCTGAAGCCGACCTCGTTCGACGGTCGCGGCAACTACGCCATGGGCCTCAAGGAACACATCGTGTTCCCGGAGATCAACTATGACCAGATCGACCAGATGTGGGGCATGGACATCATCGTCTGCACCACGGCCAGGACCGACGACGAGGCGCGCGCGCTTCTGACCGAGTTCAAGTTCCCGTTCGTGAAGAACTGAGCGGGAAGGGAAAAGCACAATGGCAAAGAAAAGCGCCGTAAACCGCAACGAGATGGTGAAAGCCATGGTTGCGAAGTATGCCGCCAAGCGGGCCGCCCTGAAGGCGACCGCCAACGACGAGAGCCTGCCTCTGGAAGAGCGTTTCGACGCCCGCCTGAAGCTGGCCGAGCTGCCGCGTAACTCGGCCGCCGTCCGGATCCGCAACCGCTGCGAAGTGACGGGCCGTCCGCGGGCCTTCTATCGCAAGCTGAAGATGAGCCGGATCGCGCTGCGCGAACTCGGCAACCTGGGTCAGATCCCGGGTCTGACCAAGTCCAGCTGGTAAGGGGAGCGACAGACATGATGATCAACGATCCCCTGAGCGACATGATCGCTCGCATGAAGAACGCGGCCATGCGCAAGCGTTCGAAAGTGCTCACCCCGGCCTCCCGTCTGCGCCAGCGCGTCCTCGACGTGCTGCAGGACGAAGGCTACATCCGCGGCTATTCGCTGGTTCAGAATCCCGGTGAATTCCCGCAGTTCGAGATCGAGCTCAAGTACTTCGACGGCCAGCCGGTCATCGCCGAGATCGCCCGCGTGTCCAAGCCGGGCCGCCGCGTCTACTCGGCCATCACCGACCTGAAGCCGGTCAAGAACGGCCTGGGCATCTCGATCCTTTCGACTTCGAAGGGCGTCATGTCCGACGCTGCCGCTCGCGACGCCAACGTCGGCGGCGAAGTCCTCTGCAGGGTCTACTAAAGATGTCCCGTATCGGAAAACGTCCCATCACCCTGCCCAAGGGCGTCACGGTGACCATCGACGGCCAGACCGTCAGCGTCAAAGGTCCCAAGGCCGAGCGGTCCTGGACCGTGGCCGAGGAGATCGAGGTCCGCCAGGAGAATGGCGAGCTGACGCTCCACGCCCGTGCCGACACCCAACGCGCCCGCGCGATGTGGGGTCTGTCGCGGACCCTGGTCGACAACATGGTCGTCGGCGTCACGGATGGCTTCGAGCGCACCCTGGAACTGGTCGGCGTGGGTTACCGCGCCGCCATGAAGGGCAATGACCTGTCGCTGCAACTGGGCTTCTCGCACGAAGTCGACGTCAAGGCTCCGGCCGGCGTCACCTTCGCGGTGCCCAAGCAGACCGAGATCAAGATCTCGGGTCCCGACAAACAGGTCGTCGGCGAACTGGCCGCCAACATCCGCAAGCTGCGGCCCCCCGAGCCCTACAAGGGCAAGGGCGTCCGCTATGCGGGCGAGAAGGTGCGTCGCAAGGAAGGCAAGAAGAAGTAAGCCATGGCAACCACCCTCAAGCAAAAGGCCGCGCGCCGTACCGATCGCAACCGTCGCCGCCTCAAGGCGATGGGCAACGGCCGCCTGCGCCTGTCCGTGCACCGCTCGGACAAGAACATCTCGGCCCAGATCATCGACGACACCAAGGGCATCACCGTGGCGTCCGCCTCTTCGCTGGAAGGCGACAAGGCCGGCACGTCCAAGGGCTCCAACAAGGAGGCCGCGGCCGCCATCGGCAAGCTGGTCGCCCAGCGTGCCATCGAGAAGGGCGTCACCGATGTGGTCTTCGATCGCGGTGGCTACATCTATCACGGACGGGTGAAGGCGCTGGCGGATGCCGCGCGTGAAGCCGGCCTGAACTTCTAAGGACCGCACAGATGGCGCAAGCACCCCAACGTGGCGGCGGCGGCGGAAACGACCGCAACCGGCGTGACAACAACCGCAACGGCCCGGCCGTCGACGGTCCGGATTCGGACATCGTCGAGAAGCTGGTCCACATCAACCGCGTCGCGGCCACCGTCAAAGGCGGCCGCCGGTTCTCCTTCGCCGCCCTGATGGTCGTCGGTGACGGCAAGGGCCGGGTCGGCTTCGGTCATGGCAAGGCGCGTGAAGTGCCGGAAGCCATCCGCAAGGCGACGGAAGAAGCCAAGAAGACGATGATCCGCGTGCCCCTGCGCGAGAACCGCACCCTGCACCACGACGGTAACGGCCGTTGGGGCGCCGGCAAGATCATGATGCGCGCCGCCCCTCCGGGAACCGGCGTCATCGCGGGTGGTCCGATGCGCGCGGTCCTGGAAACCCTCGGCGTCGCCGATGTGGTCGCCAAGTCCTCGGGCTCGTCGAACCCTTACAACATGATCCGGGCCACGTTCGAGGCACTGAAAGTCCAGTCCTCGCCGCGTCAGGTCGCGTCGAAGCGCGGCAAGAAGGTTTCGGACCTGATGGGCCGCCGCAACGACGGTGCTTCGGCACCTGAGGCTGCGCCCGAAGCTGTGGAGTCCTGAGCATGGCCAAGGCTGACACCAAGACCGTGACCGTCAAACAGACCGGTTCGCCGATCCGCCGCAAGTCGGACCAGCGCGCTACCCTTATGGGTCTGGGTCTGAACCGCATGGGCCGCGAGTCCACGCTGGAAGACACCCCCTCCGTCCGCGGGATGATCGCCAAGGTCGCCCACCTGACCGAGATCGTCGAAAAGTAAGTGCGTTGTAGCCCTCCCCCTCGCCGGGGAGGGACGTCGCCCTTGCGGTGACAGGGTGGGGGCGGCTATAGGCCGCCCTTCATCGTGTTCCGGGGGACTGATCCGTCAGTCCTCAAATGAAAATCAAGCCGAGTCCGCTGCTGCAGCGGGCGCTAGAACCCGAAAGGATCAGGCACATGAAACTGAATGAAATCCGCGACAACGAGGGTGCCCACAAGAAGCGCATGCGGGTCGGCCGTGGCCCGGGTTCGGGCAAGGGCAAGACCGCCGGTCGCGGCGTCAAGGGCCAGAAGTCCCGTTCGGGTGTCGCCATCGGCGGCTTCGAGGGCGGCCAGATGCCTCTGTACATGCGCATGCCCAAGCGCGGCTTCAACAATCCCAATGCCCTGAAGCTGGCGGAAGTGAACCTGTGGCGTCTGCAGGACGCGGTGGACGGCGGCAAGCTGGACATCAAGGGCGAGATCAAGGGCGAGGCCCTGGTGGCCGCCGGCGTGATCCGTCGCGTCAAGGACGGCGTCCGCGTTCTGGGCACCGGCGAGATCAAGGCCAAGCTGAACCTGATCGTGTGGTCGGCCTCGGCCGGCGCGGTCAAGGCGATCGAGGCCGCCGGTGGCAGCGTTGTGCAGGAGCGGATCGCGGCGGAAGCCAAGGCCGCTGCCCGCGTCGAGAAGCGCAATGCCGCCAAGGGCAAGGTTCCGGCCGCCAAGGCTCCTCGGGGCGACGCCAACAAGATCTCGGCCCGCACCACGCGCACGGCTTCGGCCAAGGCGTAACAATAAAGCGTGGGGGGCGGTCTCGCTAAGGGGCCGCCCTTCGCCTATCTGGACGATGGCGTCGGATTCGTACGGATCTTTCGTCGCGTTCTGACAAGTCGGGGTAACGACACATGGCTTCGGCCGCCGAACAACTCGCCGCCAATATGAACATGGGCTCGTTCGCGAAAGCGACCGAGCTGCACAAGCGTCTGCTGTTCACGCTTCTGGCCCTGCTGGTGTACCGCATCGGCACCTATGTGCCGATCCCGGGGATCAACTCCGAGGCCTTCCTCCAGTTCTTCCAGAACCCGGACGGTCAGCGTGGCATCCTGGACATGTTCAACATGTTCTCCGGCGGGGCCGTGGAACGGATGGCGGTCTTCGCCCTGAACGTGACCCCCTATATCTCGGCCTCGATCATCGTCCAGCTGATGGGCGCGGTGTATCCGCCGTGGGAGAAGCTGAAGAAGGAAGGCGGCGAAAGCGGCCGCAAGCAGCTGAACCAGTACACCCGCTATCTGACGGTTGTTCTGGCTCTGGCCCAGTCGTTCGGCATTGCCGTCGGGCTCAACGCCCAGGCGGGGCTGATCGACCAGCCCGGCCTGTTCTTCATCGCCACCACGGTCGTGTCCCTGACGGGCGGCACCATGTTCCTGATGTGGCTGGGTGAGCAGGTGACGGCGCGTGGCGTCGGCAACGGGATCTCCCTGATCATCTTCGCCGGGATCGTGGCGGTTCTGCCCGGTACCGTGGCGCGGATGCTGGGTCTGGCCCAGCAGGGTCAGATGTCGGTCTTCGTGCTGCTGTTCCTCGCCATCCTGGCCGTCGCCACCATCGTCTTCATCGTCTTCATGGAGCGCGCCCAGCGCCGGCTGCTGATCCAGTATCCGAAACGCCAGGAAGGCAACCGGATGGCCGGCGGGGAGCGCAGCTTCCTGCCCCTGAAGGTGAACACCGCGGGCGTCATCCCGCCCATCTTCGCCTCGTCCCTCCTGCTGCTGCCGACCACGGTGGCCCAGATGACGGCGACCGCCGATCTTCCGGCGTGGATGAGCTGGCTTCCGCTGGTCACCGCCCAGCTGACCCACGGGCAGCCGCTGTTCATGCTGCTCTACGGGGCCCTGATCATCTTCTTCTGCTTCTTCTACACCTCGATCACCTTCAATCCCGAGGACACGGCCGAGAACCTGCGCAAATACGGGGGCTTCCTGCCGGGCATCCGGCCGGGCAAGCGCACGGCGGAATATCTGGACTATGTCCTGACCCGTCTGACGGTGATCGGCGCGGCCTACATCACCGCCGTCTGCCTGCTGCCCGAGTTCATGGTCGCCCAGATGGGCAACAGCCTGTATTTCGGCGGCACCTCGATCCTGATCGTTGTGTCCGTGACCATGGACACCGTGGCCCAGATCCAGTCCCAGCTGCTGGCACACCAGTATGAGGGCCTCATCAAGAAGGCCAAGCTACGCGGCCGTGGCGGTCGCGGTGCCCCCGCGCCCGTGCGCCGTTAAGAAGCCCGGGGAGGGGCTCCGAGCATGAACCTGATCCTGTTCGGGCCGCCCGCGGCCGGCAAGGGCACGCAGGCCAAGCGTCTGGTTGAACAGCGCGGCATGGTCCAGCTGTCAACCGGTGACATGCTGCGCGAGGCGATCGCCTCGGGGTCGAAATTGGGCCTCGAGTGTCAGGCGATCATGTCCCGTGGAGAGCTGGTCTCCGACGTCATCGTGATCGCCCTGATCGAGTCGCGGCTGAAAGAGGCCGAGGACGCCGGCGGGGCCATTTTTGATGGCTTCCCCCGTACGATCGCCCAGGCCGAGTCCCTGGACGGCAGCCTCGCCCGGCTGGGCAAACAGATCGACCGTGTTGTCCGGCTCAAGGTTGATGATGACGCCCTGATGGAGCGGATTTCGAAACGGTATGCCGATCAGGGCCGCCCGGACGACAACCCGGACAGTTTCAAGGTCCGGCTGGACGCCTACAACCGCAATACCGCGCCGCTGCTGCCCTACTATGCTGAAAAGGGGCTGCTGACGGAGGTTGACGGCATGGGATCGATCGAGACGGTCGCGGCCGCCATCGACGCGGCGCTGGACGGCACCGCCACCTGAACGCCGCCTGAGCGTTGACCTGTCCGGCGTGTTCACGCGGGATAAGGTAGACAACGCCATGGTCCGGACATCCCCCATTCCGACACCTTCGCGCCTGCACAGGGCCGGACTGTTCGCGATCGTCGCGCTGGTCCAGGCAGGTCTGTTTGCCGCGGTGGGTCTTGACCGTGCAGAGGTCGTGCGGACGACCGCGCCCCGGCCCATCTCGGTCGAGCTGTTCCAGCCCCGTCCGCCTGTGCCTGACCCGCCGCCGGTGCCGTCTCCGTCGGCGCGACCGGGGGGCGGTGCCCCGGCGGCCCCCTCCCGTGTGCGCGTCCCGCCAGTTCCGGCCGAGGTTCCCCCGGAACTGACCGCGCCGCCGGTCCCGGCCGTGACGCCGGAGCGGATCATCGGTGTCGCCCCGATCGCCACCGCGACGCCCGGCGCGGGTCAGGGCGGGCAGGGCACGGGCACCGGGACCGGCGAAGGTGAGGGTGACGGCCCCGGTTCCGGATCCGGGCCGCTGATCCTGCGCGGCGCGTCGAACGGCGAGATTCTTGCCTTCGTTCCACCCGAAGCGCGTCGGCGCAGGCAGGCGGGCCGCAGTACCGTCAGCTGTCTGATCCGCGCCGATACCCGGCTGGAGGGCTGCCGGGTTGTCGATGAACAGCCCGGCGGCTTCGGCTTCGGCGAGGCGGCGATCCGCATCGCCGAGCGCTATTTCCGTTTCCGTCCCCCCATGACCGCGTCGGGCCGGGCCGTGGACGGTTTCCGCGTGACGGTCACGGTCAACTTCGGTCGTCAGGGCGGCTGACGCCGTTTGACAGTCCGGCACCAATCACGCCCCAATGCGCGCCTTGAGTGCAGGGGGATGGCATGGCTTTCGGATTTGGCAGGACGGCGACCGCGATCGCCCTGGTGCTGGCCCTTGGAGGGGTGCCCGGAGCGGCGTCGGCCCGGACCGATCCCGTGTCCTGGAGCGAGACGATCTCCGGCCTGGGCCGTCAGGACGGGCTGCTGACCCTGTTCGCGGATACGGAGAAGGGGCGGGTGCTGCTGCTCCTGCCGCCGGCGGCCGCCGATGGCAGCCTCGCCCGGGTCATCCATCACACGGCCCTGCGTACCGGGGTCGGTTCGGCCGTGACCGGGCTGGACCGGGCCCAGATCGGGCCCACCAACATTCTTGCCTTCCGCCGCATCGGCGGTCGGGTGGTCGCGGAGTTCGAGAACCCCCGCTACCGGGCGACCGCGGGGTCGGCCGAAGAGCAGGCCGCGGCGCGGGACGCCTTCGTCGGCTCCACCGTCTGGTCCGGCGAGATCGTCAGCACGGCCCCGGATGGGTCCGTTCTGGTCGAAATCTCCAGCTTCGTCACGCGCGACGCCCACGGCATTGTTCAGGGGCTGGGCCGGGCGGGGCAGGGGACGCTACGTCCGGTCAGTGACCTGTCGATGGTTGACGCCTCTGCGGCCCGGTCCTTCCCGGACAATGTCGAGCTGGAGGCCCGTCTGACCTTCGCGGTCGACAATCCGGGGCGCGTGCTCAACCAGATCGCGCCGGACGCCCGCATGGCGACCTTCACTGTCCGGCACAGTTTCATCCGGCTGCCCGACGCCGGCTTCGTGCCGCGCCCGTACGATCCGCGCACCGGGGCCATGTCGACCCTCGTGACCGACTTCTCGGCTCCGCTGGATGCACCGATTGTCAGCCGGGTGGCCAACCGCTTCCGGCTGGTCAAGACCGACCCGACGGCGGCCCGCTCCACTGTGGTCGAGCCGATCGTCTTCCATGTCGACCGTGCCGCGCCGGAGCCGATCCGCACGGCCTTGGTCGAGGGTGCCCTGTGGTGGGCGGACGCGTTTGACCGGGCCGGTTACATCGACGCCTTTCGGGTCGAGGTCCTGCCCGAGGGGGCCGATCCGCTGGACGCCCGGTACAATGTGATCAACTGGGTCAACCGGGCGACCCGCAGCTGGTCCTACGGCCAGAGTGTGGTCGATCCCCGCACCGGCGAGATCGTCAAGGGCAGCGTGCTGCTGGGCTCACTGCGCATCCGTCAGGATATGCTGATCTTCGAAGGGCTGGTCGGAGCCGACCAGACGGGAACGGGTGGCCCGAACGATCCGCGCGAGGTGGCGCTGGCCCGCATCCGCCAGCTGTCGGCGCACGAGGTCGGCCATGCCATCGGCCTTTTGCACAATTTCGCAGCCTCCACCCAGGGGCGGGCATCGGTGATGGACTATCCGGTGCCGCAGATTGCCGTCAGCGGCGACCGGCTCGATTTCGCTGACGCCTATGCGGTCGGGATGGGCGGCTGGGACCGGTTCGCCATCGACTGGCTGTATACCGATGTGGATTCTGCCGAGCTGGCGCGGCGGGCGGGCGAGGGGGCCGCGACGTGGCGGTTCGTATCCGATCCCGATGCCCGGACCGGCGGCGATCTTCAGGCCTGGGGCAGTCTGTGGGACAATGGCCCCGATCCGGTGGCCGAGCTGAACCATCTGATGCAGGTGCGACGCATCGCGCTGGACCGGTTCGGGCTGGGCAGCCTGCCGGAGGGCTCGGCCGTCAACGATCTGCGACGCAGGCTGGTGCCGATCTATCTCTATCATCGCTATCAGGTGGACGCCGTGGCCAAGCTGGTCGGCGGGCTGGACTATGGTTATCCGGTGCTCGGCGACGGCCGCGAGGCCGCCGTCCCCGTGCCCGCCGCCATCCAGCGCGCCGCATTGGCCGGGCTCCTCACCACCCTGTCACCCCAGGAACTGGACCTGCCCGACCCCCTGCTGGCCCTGCTGGCGGCCCAGCAGTCGGGCGACAGCGACCCCCAGCACGACATCGAGGTCTTCGCCTCCCGACAGGGACGGGCGTTCGATCCGGGCAGCGCCGCGGAGGTCGCGGCCGACACCACCCTGAACGCCCTGTTTGCACCCCAGCGGGTCGAACGCCTGACCGACGCCGGTCGGCGCGATCCGGCGGCCCTGGGGCTTGTCGAGACGATCGACACCGTGACGAGTGCCGTCTTCGCCCCGGCGTTCGGCCGTCTGGGGGAGCCAGCCCGGCGGGTTCAGGCCCGCACGATCCTGACCCTCGCGGGCCTGTTGCGCTCGGACGACCTGTCGGCCACGTCTGTGGCGGTGATCGACGACCGGCTGCAGACCCTGGCCGCCCGCCTTGCGGGCTCGAGGGCGGCCGATCCGGTCCAGCGAGCGCACGACCGCTGGCTGGGACGGTTGCTTCAGGACCGGGACCGGCTGGACCAGGTGCTGGAGGCCAACCAGGTCGAAACCCCCACGCCTCCGGGCAGTCCCATCGGGGCAGAGGCCTGCTGGCACTGCTGACTGCAGCGCAGGCGTTGACGCAAATCGAATCCCCTGTATAAGGCCCGCTTCCGCGAAGGACGCGCACGCTCCTGGTCTGTTGACCGGAGCGTTGTTGGCGTCTGTTCCCGCGCATCTGGAGAGCTACGTGGCCCGTATCGCTGGCGTCAACATTCCGACCAACAAGCGCGTCGAAATCGCGCTTCAGTACATCCATGGCATCGGCCCCGCGGCCGCCAAGGATATCACCGGCAAGGTGGGGATCGAGGCCTCGCGCCGCGTGAACCAGCTGACCGACGCCGAAGTCCTGCAGATCCGCGAGGCGATCGACAAGGATCACACCGTCGAGGGTGACCTGCGCCGCGAGACGTCGATGAACATCAAGCGTCTGATGGACCTGGCCTGTTACCGCGGCCTGCGTCACCGCAAGGGCCTGCCGGTCCGCGGCCAGCGCACCCATACGAACGCCCGCACCCGCAAGGGCCCCGCCAAGCCGATCGCCGGCAAGAAGAAGTAAGACAGACACATGGCCAAGGAACCGGGTCGCGTAAAGAAGCGCGAGCGCAAGAACATCACCTCGGGCGTCGCCCACGTGAATGCGTCCTTCAACAACACCATGATCACGATCACCGATGCCCAGGGCAACGCGATCTCGTGGTCGTCGGCGGGTCACATGGGCTTCAAGGGCTCGCGCAAATCGACGCCCTACGCCGCCCAGATGGCCGCCGAAGACGCCGGCAAGAAGGCCCAGGAACACGGCGTCAAGACGCTGGAAGTCAACGTCTCGGGTCCGGGTTCCGGGCGTGAGTCCGCGCTCCGCGCCCTGCAGTCGGTCGGCCTGACCATCACCACCATCCGCGACGTCACGCCGATGCCGCACAACGGCTGCCGTCCGCCCAAGCGCCGCCGCGTCTAAGCTACCCCGCCGCCGACTCTATTTCTCCGCCGGTTCCGCCTCCCTGACGAGGTGAGAGGAACCGGCGACACTCATCAGGGACACCTATGATCGAACGTAACTGGCAAGAGCTGATCCGTCCCGAGAAGCCGCAGATCGAGCTGGGGTCCGACGCGCAACGCAAGGCGCGTCTGGTGGCCGAGCCTCTGGAACGCGGCTTCGGTGTGACGCTCGGCAACGCCCTGCGCCGCGTGCTGCTGTCGTCGCTGCAAGGCGCGGCCGTGACCGCGATCCAGATCGACGGCGTGGTGCACGAATTCTCGTCGCTGGAAGGCGTTCGCGAGGACGTCGTCGACATCGTCCTGAACATCAAGCAACTGGCTCTGCGCATGCATGCCGAGGGTCCCAAGCGTATGACCCTGCGCGCCACCGGCCCCGGGCCTGTGACCGCTGGCCAGATCGAGGTCCCGTCGGACATTGAGGTGCTGAACCCCAACCACGTCATCTGCACCCTGGATGACGGCGCTTCGGTGCGCATGGAACTGACCGTCCAGAACGGCAAGGGCTATGTGGCGTCCGAGTTCAACCGTCCGGAAGACGCCCCCATCGGCTTGATCGCGGTCGACGCCCTGTATTCGCCGGTCAAGCGCGTCGCCTATCGCGTCGAGCCGACCCGTCAGGGCCAGTCGCTGGACTATGACAAGCTGGTGCTGGAAGTCGAAACCAATGGTGCCGTCTCGCCTGTGGACGCCGTGGCCTATGCCTCGCGCATCCTGCAGGACCAGCTCCAGATCTTCATCACCTTCGACGAGCCGAAGAAGGCTGTGGAAGCGGCGGAGGGCAAGCCCGACCTGCCGTTCAACCCGGCCCTGCTGAAGAAGGTCGACGAACTGGAACTGTCGGTTCGTTCGGCCAACTGCCTGAAGAACGACAACATCGTCTACATCGGCGACCTGATCCAGAAGACCGAGGGCGAAATGCTGCGCACCCCGAACTTCGGCCGCAAGTCGCTGAACGAGATCAAGGAAGTGCTGACCTCCATGGGTCTGTCGCTCGGCATGGATGTGCCGAACTGGCCCCCGGAAAACATCGAAGACCTGGCCAAGAAGTTCGACGACCAGATCTAGTTTCAACCCTCCGCCCGGACCGCAGACGGTCATTCGGAGCGGTTAGAATAATGCGGTCACGGGTCCCGGAAGCGGGAAACCAGGACCGGAGTAGGAGAGACCCCGATGCGCCACGGCGCCGCCCACCGCAAACTCGGCCGCACGGCCAGCCACCGCACTGCCATGTTCGCGAACATGGCCGCGTCGCTGATCAAGCACGAGCAGATCACCACGACCCTGCCCAAGGCCAAGGAGCTCCGCCCCTTCGTCGAAAAGCTGGTCACGCTCGGCAAGAAGGGCGATCTGCACGCCCGTCGTCAGGCCATCAGCCACGTCCGTGACGTGACCCAGGTCGGCAAGCTGTTCGAGACCATCGGACCGCGCTACGCCGACCGTCAGGGTGGCTATATCCGGATCATGAAGGCCGGCTATCGCCACGGCGACAACGCCCCGATGGCCGTGATCGAGTTCGTCGACCGCGACGTCGACGCCAAGGGCCTCGACTCCGGCCCGGTCTACGCCGCCGAGGGCGACGACGAAGCCTAGGCTTCGCCCCGCATTGATGTCTGAAGGGCGATCCGGGTGACCGGGTCGCCCTTTTGCTTTCCCGGAGCCTGCATGACCCGTTCCGCCGACCGGATCCACATCGTGCGATACGAACCCCGCCATCAGGACGCCTGGGCCTCGATGAACGAGGCCTGGCTGGCTGACGGCGGCTATGAAATTGAAGCCAAGGATCGGCTCGTCCTGTCAGACCCCGAGGGTGCCATTCTCGGCCGGGGCGGGGTGATCTTCATCGCCGAGCTGGAGGGTGATGCGGTGGGCTGCTGTTCCCTGATGGCCATGCCGGACGGCGGGTTCGAGGTCGGCAAAATGGCCGTGGACGGGACCGCGCGCGGCCATGGTCTCGGTCGGGCGATGCTCGAGGCCTGTGAGGGTCACGCCCGTGCTGCCCGGGCGCCCCGTCTCTATCTGGAGACCAATGCGGCCCAGACCCACGCCATCGCCATCTACCATCGCTTCGGCTTCGTTGACCTGCCGCCGCAGCCGACGCCCTATGCCCGTTGCAATGTCTGGATGGAGAAACGCCTGTGAGCGACCTGATCCTCTACAGCCACCCCTTCTCCTCCTACTGCCAGAAGGCGATCGTCGCCTTCTACGAGAAAAACCTGCCCTTCACCCAGCGGATGCTGGAGGACGCGGGCGCGATGGCAGAGCTGAAGGAGGCCTGGCCGTTCGGCCAGTTCCCGGTGCTGAAGGACGGCGCGCGTCATTTTGCCGAGGCCTCGATCATCATCGAGCGGCTGGACCAGATCTCGCCGGCCACGCCGATGATCCCCACCGATCCGGATCTGGCGCTGGAGACGCGGTTCATGGACCGGGTGTTCGACAATCACGTCCAGTCGAACCAGCAGCGGATCATCTACAACGCGCTGCGGCCCGAGGCGGATCGGGACCCGCTGATCGTCACCGAGGCCCGGGCGAAGCTGGAGACCGCCTACGCCTGGCTGGACGGGGCGATGTCGGGGCGGACCTGGGCGGCGGGGGAGGTCTTCACCTTGGCCGACTGCGGGGCCGCGCCGGGCCTGCTCTATGCCCACTGGACCCATCCCATCCCGAAGGACCTGACGAATCTGTGGGCCTATCGCCGCCGCCTGCTGGCGCGCCCCTCCTACGCCCGGGCCCTGGACGAGGCGCGGCCCTACCGGGGCTATTTCCCGCTGGGCGCGCCCGACGAGGACTAGCCGAGCGCGCGGTAAAGCACGGCGGCCCAGATCAGCACGGCGCAGAGGCCATACAGCAGGCGGTCCCACAGGGTGCGGCGGGGCGGGGGCGGGGGCGGGTCTCTGTCGAACAGTGGCATCGATCAGGTTCAACCCGAATTGCCTCCGGGCCGAAATCGATTAAACCGGCGGCAGTCTGTGAGCTGAGGTCACATGAAGTCCGCCGCACCGCCGCCGCTGAACGCCCTGCGGGCCTTCGAGGCCTTTGCCCGGCACGGGGGGATGACGGCCGCTGCCGCTGAACTGTGCGTCACGCACGGCGCGGTCAGCCGCCAGGTCGCGGCGCTGCAGGATCATCTTGGCGTTACCCTCGTGGTCGGCCCCCGGCATCGCCTGACCTTGACCCCCACCGGGGCGGCGCTGGCGGCGAGGCTGACCGGAGCCTTCTCCGTCATCGGGGACGCGGTGGAGGCGGCGCGCCGGGACGAACGCCGCGAGATCGAGATTTCCTGCCTCGGGACCTTCGCCCTGAAGTGGCTGATTCCCCGCCTGCCGGGCTTCATGGCCCTTCACCCCGAGATCCGGGTGAAGGTGTCGGAATCCTGGGCCCCGGCCGACTTCGCCCGCGACCGGATCGATGGGGCCATCCGCATCTTCAATCCGGGGCAGGGGGCGAAACGACAGGAGATCACGCCCTTCCTGCGGCAGTATCAGGGCCCCGTGGCCGCACCGGCCCTGACGCCGCCGGGGATCACCCTAGAGGCCCTTGGCCGGTTGCCCCGGCTGCACGCCTCCACCTTCCGCGAGAGCTGGGCGATCTGGAGCGCGCTGGTCGAGGTGCGGCTGCCGTCGGTGGATCCGTCGCGGGAGTTCCAGCACAACAACTCGATGATCGAGGCCGCCGCCGCCGGTCTGGGGGTCGCCATCGTGCCCTGGGCCTTCGTGGCCCCCGACATCACGGCGGGTCGGCTGGTCGCCCCCTTCGGATTCGCCGAGCGACCCTCTCAGTTTGTCTTCCTGAGGCCCGAGGGGCGGCCGGACGCGTCGGTTGACGCCTTCCGCGACTGGCTGGTCGCGGAAGGGTCGATCAGCCCGGGCCCGCCTATTCCTTCGACAGGTCCTGCCGCTGGAACCAGGCCAGCGCCGCGACCAGGGGCACCACCGTCCACAGGGCGAGGCTGAGCACGGCCTTCCAGGCGAGTCCGTCCGGAGCCCTGGCGGCGTCGGCTCCGCCTGCGATCAGGCTCTTCAGACTGTCGGTCGCCAGACCCGGGATCAGCAACTGGGCCTGCAGATCGCCCGGGGCCCAGCCGAACAGGGGCAGGGCCTGCATCAGGAAGAACTGCCCGATCGCCACCGCCAGCGGCACGAACAGGGCGGCCAGCAGCGAGCGCGTCAGGGCGGCGGCCAGCAGGGCGATCATGGTGAACTGCATTACCCGGGTGACCATCAGGCCGAGAAAGGCTCCGAACTGGCCGGCCTGTTCGGCCCCGAAGCTGAAGGTGTAAGGCCGGGCGAAGATGACGCCCTTGATGATCTCGCTGATCGTCCCGAAGACCAGGCTGGTGAAAAGGGCGGCACAGACAACGGCCAGCACCACAACGATCTTGCCCAGCACCAGATTGGGCCGGCTGTTGCGCGCGCTCGTCAGCCGCCAAGTCTCCCAGCGATAGTCGCCAGCATAGATGATCGCAGCCCCGATGAGAACGAACAGCAGCAGGATGGGGTTGGCCAGATCGGCCGCCTGGCTGACCAGGGATTGGCCGAGGTCGAGCGGGCCCGAGGTAGCCAGAGGTCCGCCCTCGGCAGTGAGCTCGGGCGGCAGGGCTTTCGCCATCTCCGCCGACCGGGCCTTGGTCACCAGCTGCACCATGGTCCCGATGGCCAGCAGCACCAGGGGCACGAACAGCACCGACCAGAAGATCGCCATGCGGTTCTTCGAGAAGCGGAAGGTCTCGGCGCGGATGGCGTCAGTGAGCATGGATACGCTCCGGGTGTTGCACGGAGCCGGTCTCGGTCATGAAGACGCTCTCCAGATCGGCTCCGATCCAGCGAGCCTCGTCGATGTCGACGCCGCCCTCGATCAGTGCGCGCAGCAGGGCCGGAGCCTCTGGCCGGGGCAGGGTGGCCAGCACCGCATCGCCTTCCAGGGCCCCGTGCGCACCGGGGTGGGCGGCCACGATTTCCAGCGTCTTCGCGATCGGCGTCGTCGACAGCCGCAGCCGTTCGCCGTCGGACGTCAGCTCGCTGACCGCGCCTTCGCGCACCAGCTTGCCCCGGTTCATGATGGCCACCCTGTCGCAGACGCGCTGGACCTCCAGCAGCTGGTGGCTGGCGAGGATGACGGTGATGCCGTCGCGCTCGGCCAGGGACCGGATCAGGGCCCGCATCTCCTGGATCCCGGGCGGGTCCATGCCGCTGGTCGGTTCATCCAGAATGACCAGTTCCGGATCGGCGATCAGGGCTGCGGCCACGCCCAGCCTTTGCAGCATGCCGACGGAGAAGCCGCGCACCCTGCGGTCGGCGGCTTCGGCCAGTCCCACCCGCTCCAGCCAGCCCGACACCCGTGTGCCATCGGCCTTCAGCCCGTGCGCCAGCGACAGCCACTCCAGCACCTGGCGGGCGGTCATATAGGGGGGATATCGGGGGGTCTCGATCATCGAGCCCATGCGGCGGCCGGCGGCGACGTCGCCGATCTGGCCCCCCATGACGGTCGCCTCGCCGTCCGTGGGCCGGATCAGGCCCAGCAGGATGCGGAACAGGGTCGACTTGCCGGCCCCGTTGGGCCCCAGCACGCCATAGACCCCGCCGCGCGGAATGGTCAGGCTTAGCCCGTCCAGCGCCCGCACCGACCCGTAGGTCTTGGTCAGGCCGCGTGTCTCGATCACCGCTGTCATGAGGGCAGCTTGGCTGTCGATCGATCGGCCGACAAGCCGTCGCGGCTCCGTCGCGGATTAAGTTTATGCAACGTCCGTCCCCCCGGAGTGCCCTGATGTCCCGCGTTCTGCTTGTCTGCATTGCCCTTGTCCTGTCCGCCTGCGCCACGGTCGGCGCGCCGGCCCCGGTGGAGAGCCGGGAGAACCGCCCGCTGACGATCCTGATCTCGATCGACGGCTTTCATTCCGACTATCTGGCGTGGGGCGCGACCCCGACCTTGTCGGCGCTGGCCGCGAACGGCGCCAGCGGGGCCATGCGGCCGTCGTTCCCGAGCGTGACCTTCCCCAATCACTACACCCTGGTGACCGGGCTTCATCCGGACCATCACGGTATCGTCGGCAACGCCTTTATCGATCCGGTCCTGGGTCGTTTCTCGATGGCTCGCAAGGAGACCGGCTGGTGGGATCAGGCGGAGCCGATCTGGGTCACGGCGGAAAGGGCCGGACTGACCGCGGGGACGATGTTCTGGCCGGGATCCGAGACAGAAATCCGGGGCGTGCGGCCCACCCACTGGGCCCCGTTTGATCAGACCCTGACCGGCGACGCCCGGGTGGACCGCCTTCTGCAGTGGATGGATGGCTCCAGTCCGCCCGACCTCGCGACCCTGTATTTCGACATTGTGGATACCGCCGGTCATGGCAATGGCCCCGATGCCGAGGCCACCATGGTCGCGGCGGCGGCCGTGGATGCCTCCATCTCCCGGCTGCTCCGCGGGCTGGAGGCGAGGGGACTGGCCGGACGGGCGAACCTTGTCATCGTGTCCGACCACGGCATGGCCCCCACGGCGCCGGAGCGGGCGATCTATCTGGATGACCTGATCGAGGCGTCAGCCCTGCAGGTCATCTATGCCGGAGCGGTCGCCTATCTGGAGCCCGTCCCTGGCCGTGAGGCCGAGGTCGAGGCGGCACTGGTGCGGCGTCATCCCCATGCTGAATGCTGGACCCGGGCGACCATCCCCGCCCGCTTCGTGCTCGGCTCCAATCCCCGCGTCCCGTCGATCGTCTGCCTGGCAGACACCGGCTGGCTGCTGGCCACCCGGGCGCGGCCCGTGACGCGCTCGGGTGGCGCTCACGGCTATGACAACGCCGCGCCGGCGATGTCGGCCCTGTTCATCGCCCACGGACCGGCCTTCCGGCAGGGCGTCCGGCTGGATTCTCTCGACAGCGTTGACGTCCAGCCCCTGCTGGGTCGTCTGCTGGGGATCGCGGTGCCGGCCGGGGACGGGCAGGCCGCTGACACCCTGCCGGCCATGATACCGTGACCCCCGGGCCTTGATCCGGCCCGAAAGGGGCGCAGATATAGGGCACCCATGGTTGACCTCCGGAACGCGATGAAGACCTCGATGATCGCCCTGATGGCGGCGGTGACGCTGGCCGCCTGCGGCAATGCCAATACGTCGAACGCCCAGGACGGCGTCTTCGCCGAGCCCACAGAGCGCCGGACCCCGACCGACGTCTCCAGCATGAAGCAGAGCTTCGCGCCCGTGGTGCGCGAGGCCGCCCCGGCCGTGGTCAATATCTCGGCCCGCTCGATCCAGCGGGTTCAGGCCGATCCCTTCTTCCAGTTTTTCGGTGGCGGCATGCCGCGCGAGCGGGTGGCGGAATCGGCCGGCTCGGGGGTGATCGTGCGCTCCGACGGGATCGTCGTGACCAACAACCACGTCATCGCCGGCGCGACCCAGATCCGCGTCGTGCTGAACGACCGGCGCGAATTCCCGGCCGAGATCGTTCTGGCCGATGAGCGCTCCGACATCGCCGTCCTGCGCCTCACCGGGGTGACCGAACAGCTGCCGGTCCTGGCCATCGATGACCGGGAGGAACAGGCGGTCGGCGATCTGGTGCTGGCCATCGGCAACCCGTTCGGCGTCGGCCAGACCGTCACCAACGGCATCATCTCGGCGCTCAACCGGACCGAGACCGGCATTTCGGACTCCGGCTCCTTCATCCAGACCGATGCGGCCATCAATCCGGGCAATTCCGGCGGGGCCCTGGTCGACATGGACGGCGACCTGATCGGCATCAACACGGCCATCTTCTCCCGCTCCGGCTCATCGTCGGGCGTCGGCTTTGCCGTCCCCGCCTCCATGGTCCGGCGCGTGGTGGACTCCGCCCTCGGCGGCGAAACCGCCGTCGTGCGGCCGTGGCTGGGGGTCAAGGGCGAGAGCGTCTCGGCCGAAGTCGCCCGCTCTCTGGGCCTGCCCCGGCCCCAGGGGCTGATCGTCACCGAGGTCTATCCCGGAGGTCCCGGAGCCCGCGCAGGGCTGAGAGAGGGGGACGTCATCACGACCATCGACGGTGCCGAGATCAATGATCAGGGCGGCCTGAACTTCCGCATCGGCACAAAGAACCCCAACGACACCGCCGCCGTCACCGTGCTGCGCGAAGGCGGGTCCCGCACGATCAATGCCCGGGTCCAGCCCCTGCCCGGAGACGCTCGCGGGGACGGGACGACGATCCAGCAGGGTCCCTTCTCCGGGGCCCGGCTCGCCGTCCTCAATCCGGCGTTGGCGGACCGTCTGGGCGGAGATCCGTTCGCTTCGGGCGTCCTGATCACGGGCGTCGCCCGGGGCAGCTATGCCGCCCGGGCCAGCCTGCGCCCCGGCGATCTGGTGCGCGAGGTCAACGGCCGCCCGGTCACCACGATCGAACCGCTGCAACGGCTGTCGGGTGCGACCGAGGTGACGATCGAGCGTCAGGGGCGCCGCCTGACCGGCGTTCTGCGCTAGGTCCCGATCGGAGCCGCGATCGACCAGCAGTGGCCGAAGGGGTCCATGACCCGGCCGTAGCGATCGCCCCAGAACTGGTCCTCCATCGGCATGACCGGCACGGCGCCAGCGGTCAGGGCGCGGTTCCACCATTCGTCGGCGTCATCGACCTGCAGGTGCAGGGCGATTCCGGCCGGCACGACGTCGGGCGCCTGGCCATACTCGGGGAACTCGTCCGACAGCATGATCAGCCCGTCATTGATCCGCAGCCGGCTGTGCATCAGCCGCTCGCCGTCCTCGGCCAGATTGCGGAACAGCTCCTCGGCCCCGAAGGCCGCGCGATAGAACTCCACCGCCGCCTGTCCCCCGCGCGCCGGAATGGTCAGATAGGGGATCACGCCGCCCGGAGGGATCAGGGTCTCATCGGCCATCATCAGTCCTTTGTGGGAACCTGTGTCGCCCCCTACATAGCCCCATGAGCGATCTTTTCGAAGCCTCCGGCATCCATCCGCCCGATGCGCCCCTGGCCGACCGCCTGCGCCCGGCCTCGCTGGACGAGGTGGTGGGCCAGGACCATCTGCTGGGGGAGGGTGGGCCGATCCGCCGCATGGTCGAGGCCGGGCGGCTGGGCTCAATGATCCTGTGGGGCCCGCCCGGCACGGGCAAGACCACCATCGCCCGGCTGCTGGCCCGCGCCGCCGGCTATCAGTACCAGTCGATCTCGGCGGTCTTCTCCGGGGTCGCCGACCTGAAGAAGGCCTTCGAACAGGCCCGGGTGCGGCGCGCCGCCGGCCAGTCGACCCTGCTGTTCGTCGACGAGATCCACCGCTTCAACCGCGCCCAGCAGGACGGATTCCTGCCATTCGTGGAGGAGGGGGTGATCACCCTTGTCGGGGCCACCACCGAGAACCCGTCGTTCGAACTGAACGGGGCCCTGCTGTCCCGCAGCCAGGTTTTCGTGCTCAAACGGCTGGACGATGCGGCACTGGATCAACTGTTGACGCGAGCCGAGGCCCAGGAGGGCCAACCCCTGCCGCTGACGCCCGAGGCGCGGCAGGCCCTGACGGCGCTCGCCGACGGGGACGGCCGCTATCTGCTGACCATGGCCGAGACCCTGTTCGCCCTGCCACCCGAGCCCGTGCTGGATGTGCAGGCTCTGGCGGGGACGCTTCAGCGCCGCGCGCCCGCCTACGACAAGTCGAGAGAAGAACACTACAACCTCATATCGGCGCTGCATAAATCGGTGCGGGGCTCGGACCCGGACGCGGCCCTGTACTGGCTGGCGCGGATGCTGAATGGCGGCGAGGATCCCCTCTATCTCGCCCGCCGGATCGTGCGGATGGCGGTGGAGGACATCGGCGAGGCCGACCCCCTGTCCCTGCTGGTCGCCAATGCGGCCAAGGACACCTACGACTTCCTCGGCTCTCCCGAGGGCGAACTGGCCCTGGCCCAGGCTGTGGTCCATCTGTCCACAGCGCCCAAGTCGGTCGGGGTCTATGAGGCCTTCAAGGCCGCGAAGCGGGCGGCGGCCGAAACCGGCTCCCTGATGCCCCCGGCCCACATCCGCAACGCGCCGACGAGGCTGATGAAGTCCCTGGGCTACGGCAAGGGCTATCAGTATGACCCCGACACCCCCGAGGGCTTCTCGGGGGCCAACTTCTTCCCGGACGGAATGGAACGACGCGTCTTCTACGCCCCGAAAGGTGAAGGGCATGAGGCGAAGGTCAGGGAACGCCTCGAGCACTGGGCCGTCCTGCGCGCCCGCAGGCGACAGGATGACGCGGACTGATTGCGCGGGTATCGTCCGTTTCTCAATCATCCTTGGGAGGGGGCGATGGTCGATATCATGCGCGACACGCGGTTCCTGAAAACGCCGCGTCATCTCTGGCTTGTCGGCGTCGTCGCCGTCCTGTTCAACGCCATCGGCGTCTATGACTATATGATGAGCAAGACCGGGGGCCCGGCCTATATGGCCTCGGTGGGCATGACACCGGCCCAGATCGACCACTACCAGACCATGCCGGCCTGGATGTCGGCCGTCTGGGCCATCGGGGTGTTCTCGGCGATGGCAGGGTCGCTGCTGATCCTGCTCAGGAACCGGTCGGCCGGGCCTGTCTTCGCTCTCTCGCTGGGGGCTTTCCTGCTCAGTCTTGTCTACACCTGGGGCATCGCCGGGGCCGGCGAGATCATGGGGCAGACAGCGGTGATCTCCAGCGCGGTCATCACTGCCATGCTGGTTCTGCTGCTGTGGTATTCGCTCGCCATGGGCAAACGGGGTGTTCTCCGCTAACCGGCGGGGGTGACGCCCCGCACTCCCAATCCCCGAACGCCCGTCGCCCTGGACGCCGATGACATCGCCGCCGTCCGGTCATGGGTCATCCACGAGGACGCCTCCGTCCTCGTCTTCTCAAAACCCGCCGGCCTGTCGAGCCAGGGCGGGCGGATTCAGGCCCATACGCTGGATGACCTGCTGTGGGCCTTCGCCCGGTCGAACGGCAAGCGGCCGGATCTGGTCCACCGGCTGGACCGCGACACATCGGGCGTCATTCTCGCGGCGAAAACAAAGCCCGCCGCGGGTTTCCTCGGCAAGGCGATTCAGGCCCATCGCCTGACCAAGACCTATCTGGCTCTGGTGTCCGCCGCGCCTGAGCCCGCCAGCGGCGACATCAATGTCCCGCTCGTCCGTCAGGAAATCGGGCGCGAAAGCTATATGCGGGTCGCCGCCTTTGACGCGAAAGGGGCGCAGGGGTCGCGTAGCCGTTACCGGACCCTGTCGGCCAGCGACGAGGGGGCCCTGGTCGAGCTCCAGCCCTTTACCGGCCGGATGCACCAGCTGCGGGTCCATATGGCCCATATCTGCCGGCCTCTGGTCGGTGACGTCCGCTACGGCGGGGCCCTGACGGCGGCGGGCCGGGGAGCCCCCCGGCTGATGCTCCACGCGGCCAGCCTGACCTTTCCCCACCCCGAAGGGGGCGAGCGGACGGTGACGGCCCCGGTGCCGGGAGATTTCCGCGCCCTGGCGACGGCCATGGGGCTGACCCTGCCGCCATCGGTCGAGCCGGTCTAGCCCAGCGCCCGGAACCAGCGATCCAGCAGCTCGGCCTCGGCACGGCGGGCGGCGGTGCGCTCGGCATTGTCGGCGTCGATGCCCCACTGGCGTTCCTGAAACGCTTCATCCAGCCGGCTCAGGTCGAAGGCCTGGGTGCCGCTCAGCGCCCGGCGCTGGACGGCGAGCCCGAGGATCGCGCTGCCCAGCAGGGGCGTGGCCATGGCAAGGCCGGTCAGGGCGAAATCATCCAGCGCAAGCGCCAGCTCACGGACCCGGGCCAGGCTTTCCGGCGGCTGGGCGCAATGGACGATGCCCCGGGTCGCCGTGACCGCAATGCCCATCTCCCGGCCCGCCCAGTCACGCCATGGAGTCCAGTGGTGGTCCTGTTCAGTGACCAGGCTGGTCGGATGCTCCGCGAGGTAGCAGAGCAGGTCCGAACCGACATAGGCCGCGATCTCGTCCGCCACCGGCTCGCGCGTCTGGCTGACACGGTCGATGGCCGTCGCCGCCAGCCGCGTGGCCGGCATGCTCCCGGGGTCCAGAAACTCTCCCTGCGCCGCCCATTCGTCGGCGACAATCCGGGCCGCGGCCTCGGTCGGCAGCACGAAGCGGTCATGGGCCGGGGTCTTTGGGGCCCGGCCGTCCAGCAGGACAACCCAGCCTCCGGGCTCTTCGGCGACGGAGGCTTCGGTCCAGAAACGCTTCAGCCGTTCCTCGGATTCGCGGAAGCCCTTGCGCGCGGCAACATTCGGATCGAGGGGCGGGATGTGGCTCATGGGCTTCCTATAGGCGTCCCGCAGGCTGATCGCAGCCCCGGCCGGAACGTATTGCGCCGCTTGCGGTTGGGTTATCCATGGCCGACGAGACTTCCGATCGCACCGAACTCGCCGGCGAACGCACCGACATGGCCGAGGACCGCACGGCTCTCGCCAATGAGCGCACCTTCGCCGGCTGGGCGCGCACGGCCATGGCGGCCATCGGCATCGGGCTGGCGTTCAACGCCCTGTTTGGCGAGATGCAGCCGACCTGGGCTGCCAAGGCGATCGCGACCGTCTTCATCGTGCTCGGGGTCTTCCTGATCGCCATGGCGGAGCGCCGCGCCTGTGCGATCAACGCCCGCCTGTCCAGCCATTCGGTCAAGGCACTGAAGACGATGAATGTGCGGATCGTGGCGATCGGGATCGGCGTCGGCGCGATCGCCCTCATCGCCGCCATGTGGCTGCTGATCTGACCGTCAGGCCGCGTCCTGCGCCGCTCGGGCGAACCTTTCGAGGGCGGCTTCCAGATCGTCGAAGTCGGTCGCCACGTGGCGGGCACCCGCCGCCAGCTGCTCCTCGACGGTGTGAAACCCCCAGCCCACGCCTTGGGCGGCGGCCCCGGCGGCCAGCGCCATGGCGATGTCGTGGGCCGTGTCGCCGATCATGATGGTCGAGCCGGCATCGGCTCCCGCCGCGATCATGGCGGCGCGCAGCATGGCCGGATCGGGCTTGCCCGGCCCGTCCTCGGCGCAGTGGGACGACAGGAACAGCTCGGCCCAGCCCGCGCGGGCCAGATTGCGGGCCACACCCCGCCGGTTCTGGCCCGTGGCCAGCGACAGCCGCCAGCCGTCGCGGTGCAGACGACGCAGGGTGTCCATGGCCCCGGGATACAGCGGCTCCTCGTGGCCGGCGTCGAACATGCGGGCGAAACTGTCGCGGAAAGCCGCAATGAACCGCTCCAGCTCGTCCGGACCCAGGTCCGGTTCCAGCACCGCCAGCGCATGGGGCAGGGACAGGCCGACGATCTGGCGCACCCGGTCATAGTGCGGATCGGGCAGGCCGAGCGCCCGGGCGGCGTCCGTCGCGGCCTTGAGGATCGAGGCCCGGCTGTCCACCAGCGTCCCGTCGATGTCGAAGACGGCGAGGGGACGGCTCATGATCCTCCCCCATCGGGGGAGGGGGACCGCCGCGCGCTTGCGCGGGGGTGGAGGGGGCTCGCCCCGGACTCCGGCGTTTGCGGTGGGCCCCCTCCGTCACGGCGCGAAGCAGCGCCGCGCCACCTCCCCCGATGGGGGAGGAATGGATCGAGCCGGTTCATCGCTGCCGCTTCACGCCCGCGAACGGGTCGTGATCCGCCTCACCCTCGTCGAAGCCAAAATGCTGGAAGCCGGCGCGCAGCTCGGGGCTGATCGGGGCCTCGACCACCAGCATCCCGCCCGACGGATGCTCCAGCTCGATGCGCCGCGCGTGCAGCTGCAGCTTCAGCGGCCCGCTCAGCTGGGTCGAGGCGTCGTCGCCGTATTTCGGATCGCCCAGGATGGGATGGCCGATTGCCTTCATGTGGGCCCGCAGCTGGTGCGTCCGCCCGGTGAAGGGCCGCAGCGCCATCCACGAGGCCCGCATCCCCGCATGGCTGATCACCGCGAACGCCGTCTCGGCCGGCTCGGCCCCGTTCTCCCTGGGTTCGGCCGGGCGCATGATCTCATAGTCGTTGATGCCCGACTTCTTCAGATGGACATTGATCTGGCCCTCGGCCGGCTTCGGCAGGCCCATCACCAGCGCCCAGTAGGTCTTCTTCGCCTGACGCCGCGCGAACGCCCCCGCCAGCCGCTTGGCCGCCTCCGGCCCCTTGCCCAGCAGCAGGACGCCGGAGGTGTCCCGGTCCAGCCGGTGGACCAGCCGCGGCCGGTCCATGCCCTCGCCCCAGGCCGACAGCAGCCGGTCGACGTGGCGCGTCGTCTTGGTCCCGCCCTGGACCGCCAGCCCCCACGGCTTGTTCAGGGCGATGACCAGGTCGTCCTCATAGATCACCATCGATTTCGCGAAGGCGATATCGGCCGGCGTCAGGGCCATGTGCTCGCCGGGCGCGCGGACGATCGGCTCGGGGATGGGCGGCACCCGCACGGCGGCCCCGGCGGTCAGCCGCCCCTCGGGCTTGATCCGGGCCCCGTCGACGCGGATCTGGCCCCCGCGCGCCATCTTCTGCACCTGGATGTTGGACAGATGCGGCCAGCGCCGGCGGAACCAGCGATCCAGCCGGATGCCGTCCTCGGCCTCGGCCACATACAGGATCTGGGCCTCGCGGGCCCCGACGGGCCCCTTGGGCTCCGGCGCGGCGGGTGTGGTCTCGGTGGGGTCGTAGCTCACAGGGCCGCTCCAAACGCACGCCGGGCCAGCATCAGCCCGATCATCAGGGCGGCAACCGCCAGCACCACCGAAAGCCCCACATAGGCCGCCGCCAGCCCGTAGTCCCGCCGCTCGATCATCAGGACCGTCTCCAGCGAGAAGGCGCTGAAGGTGGTGAACCCACCCAGCACCCCGACGGCGGCGAACACCCGCAGCGTCTCCTGCTCCGCGCCCGCCCGCAGGGCCAGCCAGCCGACCAGCAGCCCCATGGCCAGGCCGCCGACCACATTGACCGTCAGCGTCCCCCACGGCCAGGCTCCCCCCGGCATCAGCCGCGCGGCCGCCAGCCCCACGCCATAGCGCGCCATGGAGCCCAGGGCCCCGCCGATGGCGACCAGCAGAAATCGTGTCATGATCGGCGGCTTATACCCCGCAATCGGCGAAAGCGAAGGGACCCCGCATGCTCGACCTCGTCCTGGCCATCGCCCACCACCTGCTGGTGTTCGGCCTGGCCATCATGCTGGCCATGGAACTGGCGTATCTGCGCGCCGATCCGGTGCCCCTGAAGCGCCTGTCTGGGCTGGACGCCGGCTATGGGGCGGTCGCCGTGCTGGTGCTGGTCGTGGGCGTGGCGCGGATCGTCTGGGGCGCGAAAGGCTGGGCGGCGTACGCGGACAACCCCTTCTTCTGGGCGAAGATCGCCACCTTCACCGTGATCGGCCTGCTGTCGATCCTGCCGACCGTCCGCTTCGTCCAGTGGGGCCGCGCGGCAAAGGCTGATCCGGCGTTCCACCCGCCCGCCGCGGCGCTCGCCGGGGTCGCGACCGTTGTGCGGATCGAGGTCCTGCTGCTCCTTCCGCTCGTTGGTTTCGCTGCCGCCATGGCGCGGTGGCCGCTTTAGGTCGCCAACCTGACCGAAACGTCACTTGCCCGCGGGCAGGGTTAACGGCGATACCCAAGCTTCGCGTTGCGAGAGAACGGCGTCGTATCGCCGGTGCTTCTGACTTACGGTTTCGTCTCGGGTTTCAGGGATTCAAGATCTCCGCCATGTCGCACGACGATCAGACGCCGGCCGCGGCTCCCAGCCTCGACATCCCGGTCTCGCCGCCCGCGCCCCCGCCGGGCGCGGCCGATGTGGCCAACCGCACGCCCCCCCCGGCCACGCCGCCGGCCAATCCCAAGCCCGCGGTGTCTGACGACGGGATCCTGAGACCCATTCAGGAGAGCGACTATTTCACCATGGATCCCGAGGCGATCCAGGTCATCTCCGCCAACATCGACCAGTATTTCAACCAGGCCCTCGACATCTTTCCGTTCTGGGAGACCGAGAACAAGCCGGACCGCTTCCATGTCCTGTTCGCCCGCCAGATCGAGGAACGGTTCCCGGTCGACGCCGACATCCGCGGCCGGATCCATGGCTATGGCCGCCGGGTGTTCGACGCCCTGAGGATCCACGTTCTCGTCAAGCGCCTGACCCAGGCTCTTGCCCTGATCGCCTTCTCGGCCCTCGCCGTCCTCGGGCCGACGGTCTTCGCCGACTGGACCGGCGGCCAGCCCCAGGGCCTCGGTCTGGCCGTGCTCGGCATGCTCATCACCGCCGGCCTGTTCTTCGGCATCTCCTCCATCCTGTTCATCCAGTACCGCTTCCGGCTGGAGAACAATTCCTACGAGCTCTCACGCGAGGTCGTGCAGCGCACCCGCGAGCTCCAGAACCTGTTCACCAACGCCCGCGCCCTGTCCGACCAGGCCGAGACCCAGTTCCAGATGGACGGCAAGGGCTGGGGTCAGCGCGCCCTGTTCCTGACCCGGCTGGTGATGTGGATCGGGGCCCGGATGGAGTACCTCGAAAAGTTCGCCCAGATGGTGCTGTGGCGCACCCGTCGCGAACGCTACTGGATGCGCTGGGTCGGCCGGATCTCGACCCCGCTGGTGCTGATCGTCTGGCTGGCGGTGTTCGCCGTCTGGCCGGCCCCGGCCGTCAACGAGGCCGGGTTCCGGGTGCTCCAGATTGTGGCCCTGCTCATGGCGGTGGTGGTCAGCTGGCTGTCCTACTACCGCTGGCAGACCCCGACGGCGGCGGTGAAGGACAAGCTGGGCGTGGACGGCTGGGTCCGCTACGCCTCGCTCGACGTCGACAACACCATCGGCGACCAGGTCCGGCGCGACAAGGAACGCCTGGTCGAATACCGCGCGCTCACTCGCGGCCGCTGAGGGCGTAGCGGACCTCGCGGGCGTCATAGGCCTCGCCCCGGTCCGGACGCGTGCCCCGGCCCAGCCGGATTTCCAGGCATCGTCGCCGTCGGTGACGGCCCGCTGAAGTTCAGCCCGACGCCCACGCCGACGCCCGACGACGAATAGCGCCGGCCGCCGTAGCGGCTGGAGCCGCCGCCGTAGCCCAGCGACACACTCTGGCTCACGCCCCCGGCGCTGTCCGGACGCCCGTCGATGTAGCGCTGGGTGACCTCGAACCAGTCATAGCCCTGATCCAGCGTCAGCTCGGCCGCCCGCAGCAGGGCCATGTCGGCCACCGGACCCGGGGCCCCGACGCCCGAATAGGTCACGCGGTATCGGTCGCTCTCGATCCGCTGTTCGGAAAAGCCCTGACCGCCCGGCCCGCGCTGGGGACCATAGGGGGCCAAGCTGGCACAGGCCCCCAGCGACAGGGCGGCGGCGATGGCGACGGCGGCGCGGATCATGGGCGGTCTCCTCTTTCACAGCATCAAGCGCGACAGGGCAGGGGGCGTTCCCGCCCGCTTCGCCCGCACGCCTTCTCCCGACCGGGCAACCGGGCTATCGAGGGGCCAAGGAGTCTCCCATGAAAGCCATTCTCGAACAGCTCGAAACCCGCCGCGAGGCCGCGCGTCAGGGCGGGGGCCCCACCCGCATCGCCGCCCAGCACGCCAAGGGCAAGCTGACCGCCCGCGAACGCATCGAGGTCCTGCTGGACGAGGGCTCCTTCGAGGAGACCGACATGTTCGTGGAGCACCGCTCCCACGACTTCGGCATGGAGAAACAGCGCATCCCCGGTGACGGCGTGGTCACCGGCCGGGGCACCATCGGCGGCCGGCTGGTCTATGTCTTCTCCAAGGATTTCACTGTCTTCGGCGGCAGTCTTTCGGGCGCGCATGCGGCCAAGATCGTCAAGCTCCAGACCATGGCCCTGACCAACGGCGCGCCCATCATCGGCCTGTTCGACGCCGGCGGCGCCCGCATCCAGGAGGGCGTCGAGAGCCTCGCCGGCTATGCCGACATCTTCCTGCAGAACACCCTGGCCAGTGGCGTCATCCCCCAGATCAGCGTGATCATGGGCCCCTGCGCCGGCGGCGACGTCTATTCGCCCGCCATCACCGACTTCATCTTCATGGTGAAGGACACGTCCTACATGTACGTGACCGGCCCCGACGTGGTGAAGACCGTCACCAACGAGGTGGTCACCCACGAGGATCTGGGCGGGGCCCGGGTCCATTCCCAGAAATCGGGCGTCGCCGACGGGGCCTTCGAGAACGATCTGGAGGCCCTCAGCGAGGTCCGCCGCCTGATCGGCTTTTTGCCCCTGTCCAACCGCGAAAAGCCGCCTGTGCGTGATAGCTACGACGACCCCGACCGCGACGAGGCCAGCCTCGACACCCTGGTCCCGGCCAATCCGAACCAGCCCTATGACATCAAGGAGCTGATCCTGAAGACGGTCGACGAGGCCGACTTCTTCGAGATCGGGGCTGATTTCGCGAAGAACATCGTCTGCGGCTTCGGCCGTCTGGACGGCCAGCCGATCGGCGTCGTCGCCAACCAGCCCCAGGTCCTGGCCGGCGTCCTCGACATCGACAGCAGCCGCAAGGCCGCCCGCTTCGTCCGCTTCTGCGACGCCTTCGGCATTCCGCTGGTCACCTTCGTCGACGTCCCCGGCTTCATGCCCGGCACACGCCAGGAATACGGCGGCCTGATCAAACACGGGGCCAAACTGCTGTTCGCCTATGCCGAGGCCACGGTCCCCAAACTGACCGTGATCACGCGCAAGGCCTATGGCGGGGCCTATGACGTCATGAGCTCCAAACACCTGCGCGGCGACGTCAACTACGCCTGGCCCAGCGCCGAGATCGCCGTCATGGGCGCCAAGGGCGCGGTCGAGATCATCTTCCGCAAGGAGGCCGGCGACCCGGAAGCCCTGGCGGCGCGGGAGGCGGAGTACAAGGAGAGGTTCGCCAACCCGTTCGTGGCGGCGGGCCTGGGCTATATCGACGACGTGATCATGCCGCACGGGACGCGGCGACGGCTGATCAAGGCGCTACGGACGCTGAAGGGGAAGGTGCAGACGAACCCGTGGAAGAAGCACGATAATATTCCGCTGTGACTAGCTCTTCCACGCGGCAATGACGCCCTTAATGTCGTTTGGCATTACAGCATCTAGGAATTCGCTACATCGCTTATAGTCTATAGTTTTGCGTGCCGCCTGAACTATTATTTTAGGTTCTTTGGTTAGGTGTAAATTTTCTATGCACAGAAGACCAACGCCATGACGAACGCACTCGTCTGTGATTCGGGCACCTTGCTGCGGATAACGCTCAGACCATTCGGAAAAATTGACTGGAAATACTACATAAGCTTTAGTCGCAGCAGTAACATGGGATAGCGCCTCAAAGACGCCAATGACATTTATTTCGTCTGGTCGCTTCACTTCAAATGTGACTACGTCGAACTCATTACCTACTGTCCAAGAGAATTTCTTGTGAGATACTAAAGTGACGTCTGGTCTAGTCCACCGACCTGCAATCTTTGAATCGTCTTTTGCTGTTATTCGCGCTGCAAACTCATTGGGTGCGTATCCGTCTTCCATCCAAACAGAGCAGATGGAATCTAGCACAACTTGATAGTATGCAGATTCTGGAATATTGAACGACTTCAATAAAGAATAAACGTTACCTGGTGCCCGTTTGAGGTGTTTTTTGCTGCAACCCCATTCTGCGGCTTCGTCGAAATCGCTATCGGATATGCCGAGTGCCCGTTTTAGCCTCGTAGCACTTTGCGCACATTCGGCTTCCTCGATGTACCGGACGATCTTCTCAAGGACCGAGAGGATCTGCAAACTTGGTTGAGCCATCGTTTCCCCGATTCGCCAATGAAGCTCAAGAATCGGCTTCGCTCGCGATTGTTTCAGGGATCGTGCGTTTTAACGAGGATCAGCACAACTCGAGCTCACAATTGAGCCCTGCCAGTGACCAACCTCCTCTTCCTCTGCTCCCGCAACCGCCTCCGCTCGCCGACGGCGGAGCGGGTGTTCGCCGCCTGGCCGGGGGTGGAGACGGCGTGGGCCAGACGGCACCCTTCCTTCCTTTCGTCATCCTCCGGCAAGCCGCGCTTGCGGCGCAGACCGGGGGACCCAGCGGTGCCGAAGGCGATCTGTCCAGGCACGATATTTGACCAGAAGGTGCGCGGCAGGTTCGCGCTCCCGCGCGCCGCTGGGTCCCCGGTCTCGCTGCGCTCGCCGGAGGATGACGAAAAAGGAGGGTAGGTCCCGAAGGAAAGCTCCGATCCCCGGCGCGCAAATGACACCGCTCACCCTCACACACCCCCCCGATGACGCCCCGGCCCGCCTCTGTTACCTTCCCCCCATGAACGCCCCCGCCGTCTTCCCAAGGATCGAGCCCGGCAGCCGTCACCGGTTCACGGTCGAGGACGTCTGGCGGATGGTCGAGGCCGGGGTGATCGCGCCGGACGCCTCGCTGGAGATACTCGATGGGGAGATCATCGACATGCCCGGGGAAGGTGAGGTCCATCTCACGTTCAAGGAACTGATCAACCGCCAGCTGGTCGCGGCGCTCGGGATGGAGTGGCGCATCCTTCCGGACGGGACCCTGCATCTGGCCCCGGACGATGCGCCCGAGCCGGACTTCTATGTGGTGGCCCGGACCTCCCCCCTGCGGCCCGTCGATCCCGCCGCCGTGCCGCTGGTGATCGAGATTGCCGACAGTTCGCTGGCCTATGACTCGGGCCGCAAGGCCGCGAAATACGCTGAATATGGGCTCGGCGAATACTGGATCGTCGACGTCAATGCGCGGGTGACCCACGTCCTCAGCGCCCCCGCCGACGGGGCCTATGGCGACAGCCGGCGGGTGCCTTTCGCCGAACCCCTGACGACCGCTTTCCTGCCGGGCCTGACGCTGGTGTTCGACGATCTGGTTCCACCCGACGCCTGAGCAAGGGCGCTTGCACCCCCTACGACCGATTCTGGCGTATCGGCGTGCCACGATGTCTCCCATGCCCCGCCGGACAGGTCCCATCGGGACTCAACGGACTCAACGGACTCAGCGGACTCAGCGGACTCAACGGACTCAGTGGACTCACTTTTTTGCATCATCGGCGCTCGCCGCCGCGTCCATCGCCCGGGCCATCAAACGGTGCCGGATGGGCGCTGGCCGGACCCGGCCGGGCCCGTCGGGGTTGAAAACCCGACCCGGTCGGCCCATCTTGGGCGTATCCTGAAACCCCACCCCTTGTCCGCCAGCGTCCCTCGCGCCGGCGTGCGATTGCCTTTGCGGATGGCGCTTTCAGGACCCGGAAACCCTGAAGGAGACGTCTTGTTCGCTCAACGCAAAGCCCCCCACGCCCCCCGTTCCAACCCCGGTTCGCGCTATGGCTATCGCCCCGCGCCGATCCGCGCCCGTGTCGGTCTGGCCATGCGCCGGTCGATGAACTTCGGCGACATGCCTGACGCCGAGACCGTGCTGAGGTCCAGCGGCCTGTCGCTGGCCCCCATGTCGGTCGGCGACGCCGGCCTGAATGTCGGCGGCACCAGTGTGCTGGCGACGGCCAGCTGCCGCGACATCGACAACGGGGCCCTGAAGGCCCTGGTCGTGCCGGCGGGCGCGCCCGATCCCGAGGCCGAGGCGGCGCTGAACGACGCGATTGTTCGCGCCTGCGCCAAGGGCGCGCCGGTCTTCGCGTTCGGCGAGGGCGTTGTGGCGACCTTGCGCGCCCTGGGCCGCCCGGCGGGCGAGTATGCCGACGCGCCGGCGATCCTGGTCACCGGCGAACGGATCGAGGCGCTGGCCGATATCTCGGCCGTTGCCATGGCGGCAGGGCGAGTGGGTTAGCGGGGCCTATCCCGGATATCGCGGATTTAACTATCCGCGATGTTCGGGCCGCGCGATAATCGCCCGAGACAGGGAGTTCTCATGATCACCTTCATCATCATCGGCGTTATCGTCGTCCTTCTGGTCGCTGTGCTGGTCGGGGCCTACAACAAGCTGGTCGCCCTCGATCAGCGGGCGGATCAGGCCTTCGCCGACATCGACGTCCAGCTGAAACAGCGCAACGACCTGATCCCCAATCTGGTCGAGACGGTGAAGGGCTATGCCAGCCATGAGCAGGGCACCCTGGATGCCGTGACCCGGGCCCGCGCCGCCGCCGCCGGGGCCACCAGCGTCAATGACAAGGTCGCGGCCGACAACATGCTGACCGGCGCGCTGGGCAAGCTGTTCGCGGTGGCCGAGGCCTATCCGGACCTGAAGGCCAACACCAACTTCCTCGAGCTGCAGCGCGAGCTGTCGGACATCGAGAACAAGCTGGCCGCCGCCCGCCGCTTCTTCAACAATGCCGTGGCCGAGTTCAACGCCGTGCGGGCCCAGTTCCCGACCGTGCTGTTCGCCGGGATGTTCGGCTTCGGGGCCGACAAGCCCTTCTTCGAGGTCGACGCCGGCGACCGCGCCGCCATGACCGCCGCCCCGCCGTCGGTGAAGTTCTAGGCCGTCATGGGCGCTGTCGGTCTCCAGACCCACATCTGGGCGAACAACACCCGCACGATCCTGCTGCTGGCCGGGTTTCCGGTCATGCTGGTCGGGGTCATCTTCGGCATCCAGCTGATCCTGATGGGGTTCGGCGTCCTGCCCAACTCGGGCGGGACGCTGGAGCAGGACATCGGTCTCGGCGGCCTCGATGCTGGCCGGCACCATTCCGCTGGCGCTGGTGGTGGCGGCGATCTGGTTCGCCATCGCCTTCTTCGGCAACCAGGCCATCGTCGACGGCCTGACCGGGGCCCGCAAGGTCGAGCGGTCGGTCGAGCCCCAGATCTACAACCTGCTGGAAAACCTCGCCATCTCGCGCGGCCTGCGCACGCCCACCCTGCGCATCATCGAGAAGCCCGAGCTGAACGCCTATGCGTCAGGCCTGCGCGAGGGCCAGTACAGTGTCACCGTGACCCGCGGTCTGATCGAGGCGCTGGACCGCGACGAGATGGAGGCTGTGCTCGCCCACGAACTGACCCACGTCATCAACAAGGACGTGCGCACCATGGTGATCGCCTCGATCTTCGCGGGCATCATCACCGTCCTGGCCGAGCTGGTGTTCCGCAGCCTGTTCTATGTGCGCGGCGGGCGTCGGGACAACAAGAACGCCGGGCCGCTGCTGCTGATCGGCTTCGTCATCGCCCTGGTCGGGTTCGCCCTGGCCATCGTCATCCGGCTGATGCTGTCGCGCACGCGCGAATATGTGGCCGACGCCGGGGCGGTGGAGCTGACCAAGAACCCGGACGCCATGATCTCGGCCCTGAGGAAGGTCTCCGGCCGCTCCCGGCTCAAGGCCCCGGACGAGCTCCAGGGGATGTTCCTCGACAATCAGAAGGAGGGATTCCTCGACAGCCTGTTCGCCACCCACCCCCCGATCGACAAACGGATCGCGGCCCTCGTTCGGTTCGGCGGCGGCGTCGATCCCGGACCGTGGGCCGGTCAGGCGCTGCCGGCCCCGGCGACCGCGGTCCCGCTGTCGGGCTGATCAGTCGAACCGGGTCCAGCCCAGCGGCTGCAGCACTTCCAGCGGCCGGAACTGGGCCTTGTAGTCCATCTTGGGCGAGCCCTGGACCCAGTAGCCCAGATAGACATAGGGCAGCCTGACGGTGGCGGCCTGACGGACGTGGTCGAGGATGGCGAACACCCCCAGCGACCGCTTCTCCAGCGCCGGATCGAAGAAGGAATAGACCATCGACAGCCCGTCCGACAGCAGGTCGGCCAGGGTCACCGCCACCAGATCGCCCGGGCCTTCGTCGGTCGAGGGCAGGCGGTACTCGATCAGATGGGTCCGGACCGCCGTGTCCTCGACCATGGCGATATAGTCCTGCCAGGTCATGTCAGTCATGCCGCCGCCCGGGTGGCGGGTCGACAGATAGCGTTTCAGCAGGGCGAACTGCTCCTGGGTCGCCTCGGCCTCGACCAAGTCGCGCGACAGGTCGGCGTTGCGGGCGAGGACCTTGCGCTGGCCCCGAGACGGCGTGAAGTCGGCCACGGGCAGCCGGACCGAGACGCAGGCGTCACAGCCCTCGCAGGCGGGCCGATAGGCAATGTTCTGGCTCCGCCGGAACCCGGCGTGGGTCAGCTCGTCGTTGACATGGGCCCCGTCCGAGAAGGGCAGGTTGGCGAACACCTTCCGCTCGGTCATGCCGGGCAGATAGGGGCAGGGGGCGACGGCCGTCATGAAGAAGCGAAGCTGGCGCGTCGGTACATGCTGCGTCACGTCAGCCTGCCCGCATCCGAAGTCGTCGCCCGTCTGGCCGCTGTCTGGTCATGGCGTGATTTGGCGTCATTCCGTGCGGTGCCGCAAGAGCGTTCGCGCCGCAACCGAATGCCGCCGGTCCCGTCACAGACTGGTGTCCATCGGCAGCACCGGGGCCTCGCGCAGCAGGACGATGGCGATGCGCCGGTTGCCGGGCAGGGAGGGGTCATCAGGATAGAGCGGATCGGACCCCGCCTTGCCCGCCACCGAATAGACCCGGTCGGCATCAATGCCCGCGGTCTGCAGGATCTGGCGCGAGGCATCGGCCCGGTTGGCCGACAGGGGCCAGTCGCTGGGCGTCGACGCCCGGCCGGAGCCGGCCACGGCGCTGGTATGGCCCGAGATGGAGATCCGGTTGGGCAGGCGGTTCACGACCCCCGCCACAGCCCGCAGCAGCACCTGGGCCCGGGCATTGGGTCGCGCGGAGTTCTGTTCGAACATTGACCGGCCTTCCTGGTCGACCAGCTGGATGCGCAGGCCCTCGGGAGTCTGGTCGATGATCAGCTGTTTCGACAGCTCGGCCAGTTCGGGCATCCGCTGCATGGCCTGCCGCAGGGATTCGGCCGCCGAGGCGAACTCGGCCGCCTCCCGCGTGGCGATCTCCTCGCGCAGCTGCGCCTCGGACGCCGCGGCCAGGTTGGCGCTCGGGCCGGCTTCATCCGGTGCATCCAGCGGGGCCTCGGGGGCCTGTTGCTCCATCAGTTCGCGCGATCCGGCGCTCATCGCCCCGTCGGCCCCCAGCGCGGTTCCTCCCAGCAGGCCGCCGGAGCCGGACGTGGAGTCCGAGACGTTGGAAGGGGCGAAATAGGCGGCGATGCCCTTCTTCTGTTCCGGGTCGGTCGTGTTGATCAGCCACATCAGCAGAAAGAAGGCCATCATTGCCGTCACGAAGTCGGCATAGGCTACCTTCCACGCGCCACCATGGTGGCCGCCGCCGGACACCTTCTTGACCTTCTTGATGATGATCGGACGTTCGCTGGCGTTCATCGGTACGGGCCTGAGGAAACTCAGCGTGACCGTGGGCGATCAAGGTTAAGGCGGCGTTGCGAACTCGGGAGTTGTCCGTGCGGCCATCTGCCCCTAAACCCGCCGCCACGCGGATGTGGCGGAACTGGTAGACGCACCAGATTTAGGTTCTGGCATCGCAAGGTGTGGAGGTTCGAGTCCTCTCATCCGCACCAAAAAGGCCCGGAGCGATTGCTCCGGGCTTTTCCGTTTCAGGACTGTCCGAAGACCTAGTCCTTCTGGTTGTCGACGCCCCGGCCCATGGCTTCGGCGGGAGAGGAGATGGTTGTCTCCTCGGTGATGTCGATGCCCTTGGCCAGTTTCGAATTCCAGAAGCCGTAGGCGGCATAGATCAGCGCGCCCACGACGGCGTAACAGGCCAAGATCGTCAGCGGGATGGTGTTGCCGTTGAGGGCATGCTGGATCATCGGCCAGAAGTTGAAGCCGGCCAGCGACAGACAGGCGAGGATGCCCAGCACCGCTGTGAAGATGCCGCCCGGGACCTTGAATGGACGTTCCATCTCCGGATGCTTGATGCGCAGGAAGATCACGCTCAGGCACACGATCGAGAAGGCAACGGCCGTCCCCAGGGACACGAGGTCTCCGAGGATCGAGATCGGCAGGAAGGACGCCGCGATGGCGATCAGGATGCCGAGCAGGATGGTGCCGATCCACGGCGTGCGGAAGTTCGGGTGGATCACGGCGAAGACGCGCGGCAGCAGACCGTCACGCGCCATGGTGTAGAAGATCCGCGTCTGACCGTAGCAAAGCACGAGCATGACGGAGGTCAGGCCTGTGATGGCCCCGATCTTGATCAGGAAGCTGATGAGGTTGATCTGGCCCCCTGCGGCCGAGGCGAGCGGCACATTGGCCCAGTCGAGTCCCATGCGATCGATCGCGACGGCCACCGGAGCGGGGCTGGCCAGCTCGAGATAGGGAACGACGCCGGTCATCACGGCAGCGACGGCCATGTAGATCAGCGTACAGACAAACAGGGCCCCCAGAATGCCAATCGGCACGTCCTTGGAGGGGTTCTTGGCCTCGGCAGCGGCTGTGGAGACCGCTTCAAATCCGACATAGGCAAAGAAGATGATCGACGCGCCCCGGAGGATGCCGGTGCCGCCATACTCCCCGAAGTTGCCCGAGGTATTTTCAGGAATGAACGGGATCCAGTTGTCGGGGTTCACATACCCGATGCCGACCGCGATGAAGGTCAACAGCACGATGATCTTGATGATCACGATGATGTTGTTGATCTTCGCTGACTCGCTGACCCCAAGCACCAGCAGCCCACACACCGCCGCGATGCCGATGGCCGCAACAAGGTTGAAAGTTCCGGTGAGCGGGAAGCTGCTGCCCGTTTCCGAAACGACGGCCTGAATCAGCGGCGTCGCGAGCGAGGGGCCTTCGCCTCCCGCGTACTGGATGGTCGGGAACATGGCCTGGGCAATCCCGAAATCGTTCAGGATGGAAACCACGTAGCCCGACCAGCCGACCGCCACGGTCGAGGCAGCGACCCCGTACTCCAGCACCAGCAGCCAGCCCATGATCCAGGCGAAGACCTCGCCGAGCGTTCCATAGGCGTAGGTATAGGCCGAGCCGGATACCGGCATGGTTGATGCCAGTTCGGCGTAGCAGAGGCCGGCCAAGCCGCAGGCGATGCCCGCGACCACGAACGACAGCATAATCGCTGGACCGGCATGAGCGGCTGCGACCTGCCCGGTCAGGACGAAGATCCCTGCCCCGATGATGGCTCCGATGCCGAGGCTCATCAGGTTGATGGGACCCAGAGTCCGCTTCAACTCGCTCTTGGCTGCCTCCTTCTGGATCTGGGCGACGGATTTCTTGAGGAACAGACGGTTCCCCTTTGGCCTAAGGCCTGCTGCGGACATAAAGACCCACCCCTCTTGAAAAAAACGGTGCCCATCCAGGGCCCGCCTTGGTCTGACCGGTAGCGGGCCTGTCGCACCGTGGCAACGCGGTTTCAGAACGGTGAACCGCTTGAGACTCTTTCGTGACCGCCACTGTGTCGGCTGAAACGCAGCATGGTCTGAGGACCCGGGGATCTCCTGCTGGTGCCCCAGGTTCAAACTGCCTAGGATCGCAGGGGCGATGTGTGTCCGGATGGCATTGTCCGGTGAGGAATGGGGAGTGGAGATTGGCTGGCAAAATGGCGGCGCCGGATCAGGCGCAATGGTCCTCGAAGGCAGCGTTCGTTCTGGCAGCAACGGGGTCGGCCGTCGGCCTCGGCAACCTTTGGCGTTTTCCAACTGAAGCCGGGAGCAACGGCGGCGGTGCATTCGTGCTGTTGTACGTTCTTTGCGTCGTTCTGATCGCCCTGCCGCTTCTGCTGGCCGAGAGCCTGATCGGTCGTCACGGTCAGCGGTCGACGATCGGGAGTGCGGTCCAGCTGGCGCGGCAGTCCGGTGCCAGCCCCGCATGGAGCCTGCTGGCTGTGGTCGGTCTGATCGCCAACACGGCCATCCTGACGTTCTACTGCGTGGTGGCGGGCTGGGTGGTCTATTTTATCGGAACCAGCGCGGTTGACGTCGTTGGTGCCATGACGGCGGGACAGCCGCTACGCGGCGCCTACGCACTTCAGTCCGTCGATGAGATCCAGCAGATCATGCCGACGCTGTTCGCCAATCCGGTGCTGCTGGTGGGGCTCCAGTTTGCCTTTGTGCTGGTCACGGTGTGGATTGTCGCCCGGGGGGTCAAGGGAGGCATCGAGATGGCCGCCACCTGGTTGATGCCCGCCTTCTTCTTCCTGCTCATCGGTATCACCGTCTATGCCGCGATCGTTGGTGACTTCGCTGCGGCCGTGACCTTCCTGTTCACGCCCGACTTTGAGCGCGCGCTGCAGCCCGGCGTTCTGAGCTCCGCGCTGGGACAGGCCTTCTTTTCTCTGAGCCTCGGCGGCGGGGCCATGATCGCCTATGGGGCCTATGCCTCGCGCGACACAAACCTCGCCCAGACATCGGGCATGATCGCGTTCGCCGATACGGCCGTGGCCATCATCGCAGGCCTTGCCATTTTCCCGATCGTGTTCAGCGTGGGCATGGAACCGGATGCCGGCCCAACCCTCATGTTCCAGTCAATGCCCACGGCGTTCCATTCGATGCCGGGCGGCGCAATCGTCGGGTTGCTATTCTTCGTCCTCGCTCTGTTTGCGGCTCTGACTTCGTCCGTTTCCCTGCTTGAGATCTCGGTCGGCTGGGTAATGGAGAGGTTCGGGGCATCCCGCGGCAAGGCGGCGACCGGGATCGGGGCCCTCGTTTTCCTGGTTGGCCTGCTTTCGGCGCTGTCGTTCAATGTTCTGGCAGACCAGAGGCCGATCCCGTTCATTCCGGGGTTTGAAAACGCCAACTGGTTCGACGCAATCGACGGGATCACAGGTCGGTTGCTGCTCCCTCTATCCGGTCTGATCACCGCCATCTTCATCGGCTGGGTCGCCGATCGCAAACTGGTCAATGGTGAGACCGGACTGACCGGTGGCGCTCTCGTCGCCTGGCGTTTCCTGATCGCCTGGCTCTGCCCGGTGGCTGTGGCGGCGATTCTTGTCATCGGGCTGTTCCCGCAGCTGCTGGGCTAGGCTGACCCCGGAAAGTTCACCGTCCGCGGGGCGGTCGGTGTTTCGAACCGCCCCGGGTCGATCGTGACTTTTGACTGGCGTTGCGGCAGGTCGGTCGCATGACGTTGCCGATCCACGCTGTTCTCGAACCGCTCCGCGCCGCATTGGATCAGGGGAACGTCGCGGTGCTGGCTGCCCCACCCGGTGCCGGCAAGACCACGGTCGTGCCGCTGGCCTTGCTGGAAGCGGCGTGGCTGGGGCAGGGCCGGATCCTCGTCCTCGAGCCCCGGCGTCTCGCGGCGCGGGCTGCGGCTGAACGCATGGCGTCGATGCTTGGTGAGAAGGCCGGCGAGACCATCGGCTATCGGACACGTTTGCAAAGCCGGGTGGGGCACCGCACCCGGGTAGAGGTCATTACCGAGGGTGTGTTCACCCGCATGATCCTCGATGATCCCGGGCTGGACGGCGTCGGCGCGGTGCTGTTCGACGAGTTTCACGAGCGGAGTCTGGATGCGGATCTGGGCCTTGCTCTGGCGCGAGACAGCCAGAAGGTGCTGCGTGAGGATCTCCGGCTGGTTGTCATGTCAGCCACGCTCGACATCGCAGGGGTCGCCCGGCTTCTCGGTGGTGCACCCATCATTGAAGCCGAGGGGCGGGCCTTTCCGGTCGAAACCCTCTATCGCGGGCGCAATCCGGTCGAGCGGATCGAGGACGCCATGGCCCGGGCCTGTCTCGAAGCGCTTGGCGATCAGCGCGGCTCAATCCTCGCTTTTCTGCCGGGGCAGGCCGAGATCCATCGGGTGGCCGGATTGGTCCGTGACCGGCTGAAGGACCCGGCCGTTGATGTCGTTGGCCTTTTTGGCGCGCTGGACAAGACAGAGCAGGATCGCGCCATTGCGCCCTCGCCGTCAGGCAGACGCAAGCTGGTTCTGGCCACATCGGTCGCCGAGACGAGTTTGACGATCGAGGGGGTCACGGTCGTGATTGACTCGGGGCTGTCTCGCGTGCCGCGCTTTGAGGCATCCAGCGGGTTGACCCGACTGGCGACAGTTCGGGTCAGCCGGTCCTCGGCCGAGCAACGCCGGGGACGAGCGGGCCGAACGGCACCGGGCGTTTGCTACCGGCTTTGGGATGAGGAGACCACGCGCGGGCTCGTGGTCCATCAGCGGCCCGAAATCCTTGAGGCGGACCTGACCGGACTGGCCCTTGATCTGGCCCGTTGGGGCGCGCGGTCCGCGGAGGGGCTGGCGCTGCTTGACCCCCCTCCTGCAGGAGCCTTTGCCGAGGCGCGCGCCGTTCTGGGTCGTCTGGGCGCGCTGGATGATGCCGGCGGTCTGACCTCACACGGGCAGCGCCTTGCCGCCTTGCCGCTGTCGCCACGCCTTGGCCATCTGGTTGCCCGTGCCGCCGATGCCGGGGCGGCCCGGCTCGGCGCGCGCATTGCCGCCGTGCTTAGCGAACCGGGCCTTGGGGGGCGGGATGTGGATTTGCGCGAGCGGTTGCGAGGCTTCGACCTCGATCGCTCACCACGCGCCAATGATGCCCGCAAACTGGTTGACCGGTGGGTCCGGGCCGCGGGCGCTCCGGGCGGGAACGATGGGGAGGTCGATCCCGGGACCTTGATTGCGGCAGCCTTTCCAGAGCGGATTGCCAGGGTCCGTGGAAAGCCGGGTGAGGTCTTGCTGGCCTCCGGGCGAGGCGCGTTTGTGGACGCGACCGCCCCGCTGGCTTCCGAGGCCTGGCTGGCGGTTGCAGATCTGGGCGGAGGCGACGCAAGGGACCGGATTCGGCTGGCGGCTCCGCTGGACGTGGAGGCAATCAGGGACAGGATCGCCGTCGAGGACCGATTGATCCGTGAGCCCTCAGGCCGGGTTGTCACCCGACGCTTCCGGCGTATCGGGGCGATCGTGGTCGATGATCGCATCACCGGTACCCCAGATGCACGGGCGGTTGCAGCCCTGCTCCGCGACGAGGTCGAGCGGGGCGGTGTGGCTCTGCTGCCATGGGGCGAGCGCGCGGCCGCCCTGCGGGCCCGACTCTCCTTTGTCCGGACACTCGACGAAGGCTGGCCTGACACCTCGGACGAAGGCTTGCTGGCAACGCGGGAGATCTGGTTGTGGCCGTTGCTCGAGGGTCTTCAGTCGCTGGACAGGCTATCGGATAGTGCGCTGGACCAAGGCCTTCGGTCACTCGTCCCTTGGGACCGCCAGAGGGCGCTTGACCAGTTGGCCCCGGCCCGTCTCCAGACGCCTCTTGGTTCTGCCGTCATTGACTACGCGGCAGAGAGCGGTCCGCGCGTGGAGATCCGCGTGCAGGAACTGTTCGGTGTGACGGTCCACCCGGCGGTGGGTGGTGGTCGCGTTCCCCTGACGCTCGCCTTGCTGTCACCCGCAAGGCGTCCTGTGCAGGTGACCCGGGACCTGCCGGGCTTCTGGAAAGGGTCGTGGTCGGCGGTCCGGGCCGAGATGCGGGGCCGCTACCCGCGCCACCCCTGGCCGGAGAACCCTGCCGAGGCCCCGCCGACCAACCGTGTCAAGCCGCGCGGAACCTGAGTTCAGAGCGTGTCCGTCACTGCGTAGACCATGATGCCGGTGGCCACTGCCAGGTTCAGGCTGTCGGCGCGCCCACGCATGGGAATCTTGACGTTGACGTCACAGGCTGCGGCCAGCGCATCGGTCAGTCCCGCCTGTTCATTCCCCATCACGACGAGCGTCGGGCGTTGATAGGCGGCGTCCCGATAGCGGATCGTCGCATCCAGCCGGGTGCCGACGACGCTGCCGGGCCAGTTCGTGCGCCAGGCCAGAAAGGCCTCCGGTGTGGCCCGGGTGATGGCGACCGCGAACACTGAACCCATGGTCGCGCGCACCGCTTCCACCGAGAACGGATCGACGCAGTCGCCGATCAGGATCACACCGCCGCACCCGGCGGCATCGGCCGTGCGGATGATGGTGCCCAGGTTGCCGGGGTCGCGGACCTGCTCCAGAGCGACCCAGCAGGGGGCGGACTGCGGATCGATCGCCTGCAGCGGCGTGAAGGCCTGTTCGAAAACGGCGAGCACCGTCTGGGGGTTTTCCCGGCGACTGATCTTCTCGAGGATGGGGTGGGTGACGGTGACCACGTCGCCGCCGGTGCGGCGGGTCTCTGCGATCGCCCGATCCAGCAGCGGATGGGCCCGGGCCTCCATGCCGACGAGCAGGGTTGTTGGCGTGCGGCCCTGATCGAGGGCCTCGCCGATGAACTTGAGACCTTCGGCGAGGAACAGGCCGGTCGCCTCGCGCTCCTTGCGCATATGCAGCGCGCGGATGGCCTTGACGGTCTCGTTGGTCAGGGAGGTTATGAGACGACCATCGCTCATGACGCGCACCAGCGGGCGAAGAAGCTGAGGCCGATGGCGCGTGCGTCCGCGCCGTCTTCAGACAGGGCCAGTTCGCCCCAGTCAATCCGACCCGCGCGTGTCGCTGTCGCCTCGGCCATCTGATGGGCGAGGGACAGGCCGGAGATGCGGGCGGCATAGGCGTTCAGCAGCAGGAAGTCGGCGTCGTCCGACAGCAGGGCGGCGCAATCCGCCAGCAGCGCAGGCATGTCCTCGAACAGCCGCCAGACCTCTCCGGTGGGCCCGCGGCCGTATTTCGGCGGGTCCAGGATGATGCCATCGTAGCGGGAGCCCCGACGGACCTCGCGGGCGACGTATTTGCGGGCGTCCTCGACGATCCAGCGGATCGGGCGGTCCTCCATGCCCGAGAGGGTCGCATTTTCGCGGGCCCAGGCGACGGACTTCTTGGAGGCATCGACGTGGGTGACCTCTGCCCCGGCGGCGGCACAGGCGAGGCTGGCGACGCCCGTGTAGCCGAACAGGTTCAGGATCCGCGGCTGGTCAAGGCGGCGGATGCGGGCGTCCAGCCACTCCCAGTTGGCCGCCTGTTCGGGAAAGAAGGCCAGATGCCGGAACGGCGTGAAGCGACCAGTGAAACGGACGTCCCGCCATGACAGGGGAAACGTCTCGACCGGCTTGCCGATGAAGCGCCAGCGGCCGGATTCGTCCTCGTCGTCGGGATCGAAGGTCGCGGTTGCGGTGGCGAAGGCGTCGGGATCGCGCGGGGTCCAGAAGCACTGCGGCTCGGGCCGGACGACCGTGTGGGGGCCGTAGCGCTCCAGCTTTCGTCCGCCACCGCTGTCCAGCAGAGCGTAGTCGGACCAGGCCCGGGTTATGAGCGTCTGCGGGCTGGGCGAGAATACGGGCGGCATCGGCAAGCCCTTATGCCGTCAGGCGACCTCGCGTCCAGCATCCAGGTGTGAGTTTGGCAGTCCCGGGTCCGGACTGTGCCGCGTCTTGTCCCATGCGAAGGGCTCACGAACCAGACGCCACAAGGCGTGATAGAAGCCGAGACTCAGCAGGGACCAGTAGGCCGGAGCGACGATCATGTCGACGGGCGTGTAGGGAACGCCGGCACGGCCCGCGCCGACGTGACCGGTCAGCCAGGCGGCCGAGGTCCCCCACGCGAGGACGGCCATCGCAAAGATCGGCGTGGCGGGTTGCAGGCCGGCCGCCAGGGCGATGGCGACGCTGGCCACCACCCAGGCGACGGTGCCGGCGTGGATCGCCGCGGACGCGAGTGCCACGCCGACCGTCAGGGCGAGCGAGGCACAGCCGCGCCAGCCGAGACGGCGCAGATCGCGGGTGTGGACGCCCCAGGTCTGCATATAGCCTTTCAGCCAGCGCGTCCGCTGCGGCAGCCAGTCGACAAGGGCTCCGGGCGGCGGTTCGAGCGTGGGGCGCGACAGCGTGCCGAGCCGGCCTCCCGCCCGCCACAGGCGAAAGCCGAGATCCGCGTCCTCGGTGACGTTATGGGCGTCCCATCCACCGACAGCGCGCAGGGCGTCGACGCGGAAGTGGTTGCTGGTGCCGCCAAGGGGGAAGGGGAGACCGAGGCGGGCCATTGCGGGCAGGGTGACCTCGAAGAGGGCTGCGTACTCCACGGCGAACTGGCGATCCAGGAAGGGGCTGTCCGAACGGTCTCGGGTCCGGATGCGCAGGGGCGACTGGAGGGCCCAGAGTGATCCGGTCGTGTCGGCGGCGAAGCGTTGGGCGGCCTCGCGCTGTTGAAGGGGATCCGGGGCGTCCTCGGCGTCATAAACGGTGACGAACTGGCCGCGGGCGGCAGCGAGGCCATGATTCAGGGCATGCGGCTTGGTGCGCTGGCCATCCTCGGGGACCACACACACCTGCAGCCAGGGCGGAAGGGAACAGGCCCGGGCCGCGGCGATGGTCGCGCGATCATGGGCCTCGAGCAGCAGATAGCCCTCGAGCCGGTCGCGAGGATAGTCGATGGCCGCGAGGCGCGGGACCAGCTGGGGCAGGATCTCCGCCTCGTCCAGCAGGGCCACGAGCACAGTGTAGCGCGGCAGCTTCTGCCCCCGGACCATTGGCCAGGGGGCTGGCATGTTGAGGCTGGCCACGGCGAGCAGGCACCGCCAGAAGCCATAGAGAACGAAGGCCAGCTGCACGGCGAAGACCGACTGCTTGAGCATCACGTCGGGCGCGGCCAGGAAGGCTGCGACGCCGGCACCCGAAATCGCGAGCCAGACCAGCGCCTGGCCGAGGCCGAGCGACCGCTGCGACGCCCGGTGCGGGTAGGCCGCGTCCTGTATCCTGGCTATGCCGCTCGCCCCCGTGCGCGCCATACGGCACAGCTATCGCGGGTCTCGCCATGCGGCAAGCCGTTGGCACCGCCGTGGCAATGGCGTTATGCAGGGTCGGTCCGGCGCGCGATTGCGTCGGTCGGTCCCCTTCAGGGAGTGCGTGCGTGTCCGGCGTTCCGATCCAGTCCCCTGTTCCGGCCGGCCGCTCGACCCGCAAGCCCAAGGGCGAGGGCCATGCGCGGCGGGCCGAGATCCTCGACGCCGCCGAGCGGATTTTCGTCGAGGTCGGCTACGACGGGGCCACGATCCGCCGGATCGCCGACGAGGTCGGGCTGTCGTCGACGGCGCTGTACATGCATTTCCCCGAGAAGAGCGCGATCCTGCACGAGATCTGCGAGGGGGCTTTCGGGCGGCTGCAGGCGGCCAACGCCACCGTCCTCGCCGAGGGCGGACCGGCGGAAGTGAAGCTGCGGCGGTTGATGGAGGGCTATATCGCCTTCGGCTTCGCCAATCCCAATGCCTACCGGCTGATCTATCTGACGCGGCCGGTCGAGGCGCGCGAGGGGGCCGACAGCGCCTCGCAGCGGCTGGGCGGGGAGCTGTACCGGGCCTTCGAGGCCCTGATCGAGGAGGTCGGGGCGGCCGGCGGCCTGAGGGGCGAGGTGCGGGCGACGGCCCAAGCCCTGTGGGCCGGGGCGCACGGCATCGTCTCCCTTATGATCACCAAGCCCTATTTCGACTGGGTCGACCGGGAGGTCCTGACCCGGACCATGATGGACGCCCTGTTCGCCGGCCTGCTGAAGCCGTGAGGCCGGCGGCCCGCCTGCTGGCGGCGGCGATACTGGTGGGGGGCACGGCCGGGCCGGCCGTTGCCCGCGCGCCCGACCGCATCCTGTCGCTGGACCAGTGCGCCGACCAGTATGTGCTGGCCCTGGCCCCGGAGGCGACGCTGTTCCTGTCGCCCCGGGCCGATGATCCGGACTCGTGGATGGCCCGTGAGGCGTGGGTTCACCGCCGGGTGCGGCCGACGCTGGAGGCGGCGACCGGGGTGCGGCCAGAGGTGGTGGTCCGTTACTGGGGCGGCGAGCCCCGGCTGCGGGCGGCGCTGGCGGCGCGCGGGGCCACGGTTGTCACGATCGCGGACGCCAGCGATCTGGCGGGCATCCGGGGCAATATCGCCGCCGTGGCCGGGGCGCTGGGCCGGCCGGAGGCCGGAGCACGGCTGATCGCCCGGATGGATGGACGGCTGGCCGAGGCGGCGGCCGTGCGGCCCGTTGGGCCACCCCGGACCGCCCTGTATTTGACCGCCGGAGGGTTCACTGCGGGGGCGGGGACGCTGATCGACGCCATCCTGACGGCCGGGGGCTATCGCAATGCGGCGGGGATCGCGGGCTTCGGGCCGGTCAGCGTGGAGCGAATCGCGCTGGAGCCGCCCCTGCGGTTCGTGCTGGGCTTCTTCGATCAGGCGCGGGCCGACTGGCGCGGGGCCGGGCGGCATCCGGTGGTCCGGGCGGCTAGCCGGGGCCGGGTCGTGGCTGACCTGCCGGCGGCCAGCCTGACCTGCCCGGCCTGGTTCGCGGCCGATGCGGCCCTGGCCGTGGCCCGTGGCACCCCGGAGCCGGGCCGATGAGCGGCGCGCCCGACGTCCGGCGGCTGATGGCCGGGCTGGCCCTGGCCATCGCCGGGGCGCTGGTCGCGGCCGTCCTGCTGGGCGAGACGGCCTTTAGCGCCGGCCAGTACAGCGAGGCCCTGACCCGGCCGGGGTCGGCCGAGGCGGTGGTGCTGTGGCAGATCCGGGCCCCGCGCGCGGTCTGTGCCCTGATGGTCGGGATGGCGCTGGGGCTGGCGGGGGCGGTGCTGCAGGGGCTGTTGCGCAATCCGCTGGCCGATCCGGGCGTGCTGGGGGTCTCGGCCACGGCGGCGCTGGGGGCGGCGCTGGCCATCGTGCTGGGCGCGGCCGCCGTGCCGGGTGCCGTCGAGGTCGCGGCCCTGACCGGGGCGGGGCTGGCGGCGGCCCTACTGATCACGGTGGCCGCCCGGCTGGCCTCGCCCGAGGGGCTGATCCTGTTCGGGGTGGCGCTGTCGGCGCTGGCGGGGGCGCTGACGGCCCTGATTTTCAACCTGTCGCCGTCGCCGATCGCCATGGCCGAGGTGATGAGCTGGCTGCTGGGGTCGGTCCAGAATCGCAGCTGGATCGATGTCGGCTGGGTCACACCGCCGGTCCTGATCGCCGCGGCCTGCGCGATGGCGGCGGGGCCCGGCCTGAGGCTGCTGGCGCTGGGCGAGGAGATGGCGGCGACCTCGGGTCTGGCCATGGGGCGGATGCGGATCCTGGCCCTGATCGCCGCCGCCTTCGCCGCCGGGGCCGCCGTGGCCGTGGCCGGTGTGATCGGCTTCGTCGGGCTGGCGGCCCCGCATCTGGTGCGGGGCGCGGTGCGGGGCGATCCCGCCGCCCTGCTGGGGCCGTCGGCCCTCGCCGGGGGGCTGATCCTGGTGTTGGCGGACCTGCTGGCCCGGCTGATCCCGACGGATCAGGAGCTGAAGCTGGGGGTGTTCACCGCCCTGATCGGGGCGCCCCTGTTCGCCCTGATCGCATGGCGGGCGGCGCGGGAGTGGCGGTCGTGATCGCGCTGGACGGGGTCTCGGCCGCGATCGGCGGGCGGACGGTGCTGGAGGGCGTCAGCCTGACCGTCGCCGCCGGCGAGGTGGTCGCCCTGTGCGGGCCCAATGGCGCGGGCAAGTCCAGTGTGCTGCGGGCCGCCTGCAGCCTGTTGCCCGTCACGGCCGGACAGGTTCGGCTGGCGGGCGATCCGGTCCGGAGCCTGAGCGAGCCGGAGCGCGCGGCGCGGATTGCGTATCTGCCGCAGGAGCGCCGCATCGCGTGGAACATGGCGGCGGTGGAGATCGCGGCGCTCGGCCTGCCCTTCCTGCCGGGTGATGAGGCACGGGCCCGGGCGACGGCGGCGCTGGAGGAGGTCGGGGCGGGTCATCTGGCCGACCGGGGCGTGGCCGAGATGTCGGGCGGGGAGCGGGCCCGGGTCCTGATCGCCCGGGTACTGGCGACGGGGGCGAAGGCGCTGGCGCTGGACGAGCCGGTCGCCGGGCTGGACCCGGATGCGGCCTTTCTGGTCATGGGCCGGCTGAAGGCCCGGGCGGCGGCGGGGCAGGGGGTGCTGGTCAGCCTGCACGACCTGCCGCTGGCGGCGGGTTTCGCCGACCGGATCGTGGTGATCGACAAGGGCCGGGTGGTGGCGGACGGCCCGCCGCGCGAGGCGTTGAACGCCGGGGTGCTGGACGCGGTGTTCCGGGTCGGAGGGGACTGGGGCGCAGAGCCGGGCGGGGGCCTGCGGCTGATCCGGCGGGGCTAAACTCGGGGGGATCGGCGACGGGCGGAGCCGGTGGTTTGTCACGCCCAACTTCGGAAAAACACCATGACATGTCCGGACGTGAAATTGAAATGGCCAATGCAATCAATGGCATCCGGTCTCAGGATTGTGTCACGGTGACGGGATTCTGCGAAATCCGGGGGACGCCAGGGTTGAGTCAAGGTGATCGGGACGGGGTCCTGATGCAAAAAAACAGAGTCCGCTGAGTCCGCTGAGTCCCGATCGTCCGCCTGGCCGAGGGGCGGACCGGACCGCGTTTCACGGCGACCCTTCCGTCACCCTCTGCCTCACGCCATGGCGTGCAGGCCGGGGTCATCGCGCGGGGATTCGACGTGTCAAAGACCTGTCGAAGAGGATGGGTCCCGGAGGTCAGGAACGCAAGGGGCCAAGGAGAATAAATGCCTATTATCGGAGCCGCTGATGGGCCGCGACCGGGGCGCGGCGGCCGTCACGGGAGCGACCGGACGCGGCGTGTCGTTGCATCGGGCCGTATCCGGACCCGGGATTTCGGGCGGGGAGCGGGCCTTGCGTGTGACAGCAATGGGTGGTTAGCGGACATATGTGGCGGCCGACAAATGGTCCATTGAGCGCACTCGGGTAACTAGGATCGAGAGCGGGTTGCCCTCAACTGAACCAACGACCATGACGCGAATAGCCGTGCCCGAGGTGCCAATCCGTTCCTCGCCATAGACGGCGGCGGTCACCTCCTCGAACCCGATTGTCCCGATCCCCTCGTTGAGCATGAAGTAGCTGTCTGGACAGGCATCTGGTCGAAGGAAAATCCCATGGATGCCGTCGCTCGACAGCTTGCCCGACACTGTGATCGACATGCCCACTAGCTGGTCGGTCGGACATATGGCGGCGGTCTGCGCTTGAGGCACTGATGCACAGCCCGAAATAGCTACTAGGCCGGAAAGCAGTATGACCCACCGTTTCATGTGCGCATGTTTGCCTTCCTCGTGAAGGTCCGCAATGGGTGGTGGGCTCAACCGGTGACCGCAACACGCTAGCTTTTCCTCGGAGATGGAGCGTGGGCGATGAAGCAGCGGCGGCGGATCTATTATTCGGCGGCTCAGCGGGCTGAAATCTGGGATCGCTGGAAGGCCGGCGAGTTGATGAGTTCGATTGGACGACGGTTCGATCGGGAGTCCTCGTCGGTGTTCTCGGTGCTTTCGCCGACGGGTGGCATCCGGCCGCCGGACCGCAAGCGGGCGGATCGGGCGCTCAGTCTGGGCGAGCGCGAAGAGATATCGCGAGGGCTCAGCACACGTTGCTCGCTGCGCTGGATCGCCCGGTCTCTGGGTCGGTCGCCGTCCACGATCAGCCGTGAGGTCCACCGCAACGGCGGGCCTGAGCGGTATCGAGCGACACGGTCTGATCAGGCGGCGTGGGATCGCGCGCGGCGCCCCAAACGCTGCAAGCTGGCTTGCCGGCCGGCTCTCGCCCGCACAGTATCGGCCAAGCTGCGGCGGAACTGGTCGCCCGAGCAGATCGCTGGCTGGCTCAAGCGCACCTGGCCCGGGGAGCCGCACAATCAGGTGTCGCACGAAACCATCTATCGTAGCCTGTTCATCCAGACCCGAGGGGTGCTGAAGAAGGAACTGCTGGATCACCTCAGAGCCCGGCGGACCATCCGGCGTTCCCGGCATGCGAGCCTGAAGCGTCAAGGCCTCGGCCAGATCAGGGACGCCGTCTCCATCAGCGAGAGACCCGCCTGCGTCGAGGACCGCGCCGTCCCCGGTCACTGGGAAGGCGACCTGATCGGCGGCTCCCGCAACAGCTACGTCGCCACCCTGGTCGAGCGGCATTCGCGCTACGTCATGCTGGTCAAGGTCGCCAACAAGGACACCGAAAGCGTCGTGTCCGCCCTGATCAAACAGTCGAAGAAACTCCCCGGCGAACTCTACCAGTCCCTGACCTGGGACCGGGGACCGGAGCTCTCTGGCCACAAGCGGCTGGCGATGGCTTCCGACGTCGAGGTCTACTTCTGCGATCCCCGGTCACCGTGGCAGCGCGGCTCAAACGAGAACACCAACCGGCTGCTGCGCCAGTACCTGCCGCACGGGACCGACCTCTCCCTGCACAGCCAGGCCCAGCTCAGCACCATCGCCCGACAACTCAATGAGCGGCCCAGAAAGACCTTGCTCTATCGAACGCCAGCGGAGACCTTCGCTGAGTGTGTTGCAGCGATCAGTTGAGCCCACCGTCGAGAGTGGACAATCGACCTAAATCGCAAAGCGGAAGTTAGGCTTCCTCTTTGTCGCTACCCCAGATGCGCGGGCTAAGATCGGTCAGCGTGGGATTGCCGCCCAGGATAAGGCTTCGCCGCTGATCTTCTGACATCGACCAGAGAGCATCGGCACGATTTTGGGCCAACGCCACATCTGAATAGCCCTCGAACCAGACCAAGTCGTTCACGCCAAACTTGGCGATCCATTCCATATCGAGGAGCGACGTCGAGACGCCCACGTAGGACTGGGGGAGGCCCTCGCTGGTCGCGATGTAGACGTAACCGGAGGTCGGGGTGCCCATGGAGGCAAACTAGCCGCCGACCCGGAATGTCCGCAACGGGTCGAGAGCGGTCATGCCGCCCAAGCGGAAAACGGACATTCGATCCACCGCCCGGAAGCGGACGCTCTCAAGGTCGCCCAGGGGGGGGAGTGGGCCTTCCGCGGGACCGGACCCGTGTCTGCTCTGCGCCAGCATTGCTCCTTCGCGCCGCCGCTGTTTTATGCCTCGGCCCCGTTCTTCCAAAGGCCACCGGCAATTTGCTGACTGACGGTCCCTGATGGAGGGTTGAAGCGGGAACCCTTGCCGGCTTCGCCAGGTTCAGGTGCCGATCGTCGGTCTTGCTCCGGCACAGGAAGAAGATCTCCATGACCCGTACCGCCCCATTCCTCGCAGCCGGATTGAGTTTGACCCTCCTGCTCGGAGGGTGCGCCTACAATGATACGCTCGGCCGCGATCAGTTCATTATCGCGGACTCGGCCGGTCTCGAGCAGCAGTCCGAATCGGCGTGGCAGCAGCTGCTTCGGACCCAGAACCCCGCGCTGACCGGCGCTTCGGTGGACCGTATCCGCAGGATCGGGAGCCGCTTGATCGAGGCGGCGGGCCTGGGCAATCGCAGCTGGGACTACGCCGTGTTCAACAGCGAAAGCCCGAACGCCTTCGTCCTGCCGTCGGGCAAGATCGGCGTGACGACAAGCCTGCTGGCCCTGGTACAGAATGACGATCAGCTGGCGACCGTGATCGGCCACGAGATGGGCCACGTCGTCGCCAGGCACCCGGCGGAACGGGCGTCTTCGACCGCCTTGACCAATCTGGGCCTGCAGGTGGCGCAAGGCGTGGCCGGATCGCGCGGGCAGGCCGTGGGATCGTTCGGAGCCATCGCGGCCCAGTACGGCCTGTTGCTGCCTTACTCTCGTCGCGCAGAGTTGGAAGCCGACCGGCTGGGAGTTGACTATATGAACTCGGCCGGGTTCCGTCCGTCGCAGGCCGTGGCCCTGTGGCGTCTGATGGCCCAACAGCGCCAGTCGGGTCAGCCGGAGTTTGCTTCCACCCACCCGTCGGACGCCACGCGAATCGCCGCGCTGGAGGCCTACATCCGCGAACGCGGATGGAGCTGAGCTGGACCTTCACCACACGCCTCTCCAACCCTTCGCTGAGACCTCCTGATCATGACCGACCCCGAACGCGTTGAGGCCCTGCTCGATATGGTCGACCCCGCCCGCGCGACGGGACCAAGCCGTGGGCCAGAGCTGGCGGTGATGGGGCTGGCCGTCGCCACGTCCAGGGGCGGCTACCAGCCCACGAATGCAGGCTGGGTGCTGATCGGCGATCGTGGCAGGGCGTTCCAGCCAAACTAGGTGCCCGTTGCCTGCCTTCGCGAGCCGCAGCGAAGGCCGACGGATGGCCGTTGGTGTTTGGCGCCGCGGGCACTTTAGCCAACGTCCGCGAAGGGCCGGTGCGGTCGTCGGCACCCCGCCTGGAATCGGACATTCGATCAGCGGACATCCCCTGGGTCAGTTCAGGGTGGGAAGCGGACGTTGCGATCAGCCGTTGCTGACTGTCGGGAGGATTACGCCCTGCCGGTAGGCCACCTTATCCCGCTTCCACCTACCGCTTGGACCCGAGGCTTCAAGGCTGATCTCGTCGCGAATGATCTCGCACATAAGCAGTCCGAGGCATTCGTGGCGGTTGAGACCTATGTCGCAGTCAGTTTCGACGTGAAGCATTAGGCGGCGAGGGTCTGGCCCCCAGTTTCTGACTACAGCGTCATCGCCGTAATAGGCCCGGATGGTCTTCAGGATATAACGCTCTTCCTCGGCAGTCAGGGGAGCGGGCTGTTCAAGCGGTAGCGGAGGATGAGCCTTCGGCATGGCCTGAGATTGACCACCTTCGCCAACGTCTGCAACGGGTCGGACCACGACCTTGGCATTAGGCCTGATACCGGACATTCATCCTACGACCCAAAAGCAGACCGCCTGAACCGCGGCTAGGGGTGGCTAGCGGACCTTGGGATCGGCTTCCGCAGTGATCCACTCGCCAAGCCTATCAACGTAGAACTGTCCGCGCGGTTCGACCGAACGAAGGATCGTGTCGATCATTCCTGCCTCGCGTCCCGGCGGGCTGTCGGTGTTCAAAACGGCGAGGATGAAGCCTGACAGGCGATGCATGAACTCGCTCGACGCATAGAGGCTCTTCGTGTCGTTTGGATCATCGAGGTGGGCTGACCTGACATGGATCGTTTCCATGTGGATCAACCGCGCCAGAACCCTCGCCCGACTGTCAGCCGGTAGGGCAGCGAAAGAGGTGTAAAGGTCGGCAGTCATATGGCCACGCTAATCCGTCAGCCGATAGTCCGCTACGGGTCGGGAGCGGTCTTCACCCGTCAGACGGGTAGGTCAGCGAGGATGCCGCGGATCGGCTGCGCTTCCGCATCGACGCGCCCGTTGACGCGAATCCGTGAAGCTGTTGGGTTCCTGTTCACATCCGGGCGCGCAGACTCGGTCATCACTTGGGGGAAGTCGCATGGCGCAGGTCAGCTATTCGGATCTCTTCGGCATCGCCCACGAGCGGGGCTATGACGAGGTGATCGTCGCCGGAGACATGGTGCGGACCGGGCCCAATCTGTTTCCGCACTACACCGTCATTGCGGTGAACGGGGACAAGGCGTGGGTGCGCAATGTCCAGACCGGGGTCGATGCGCTGGCGGACCTCGCGCGCTGTCGCAAGATCAATGGTCCGTCCGGCCCCGACGAGGACTGAACCAACGATCCTCCGGGGGGTTAACCAGCCCTGCTGAACCTGTGCCCCGGAGAGTGCGCCATATCCGCCTTCATGTTCGCCACGGGGATCGAAAACTCGATCCCCCGTATCAAGAACGGGGCGGTACGCGTCGATCAGATGGAGGTCTGTGGCCACTATCGCCACTGGAGCCGGGACTTCGACTGTGTCGAGGAACTGGGCATCCGCTTCCTGCGGTATGGCCCGCCGCTGCACACCACTCTGGTCGGACCCGGAAAGTACGACTGGTCATTCGCGGACGAGACGTTCGGCGACCTGTTCCGGCGGCGGATCATCCCGATCGTCGACCTGTGCCACTTCGGCGTGCCCGACTGGCTGGGGGATTTCCAGAATCCGGACTTCGCGGTGCATTTCGAGGAATACGCCCGGGCGTTTGCGATGCGGTTCCCGTGGATCCAGTTCTACACCCCGGTCAATGAGATGTTCATCTGCGCCACCTTCTCGGCCCGCTACGGCTGGTGGAACGAGCAGGGGACGACCGACCAGACCTATGTCACGGCGCTGAAGAACATCGTCCGCGCCAATGTGCTGGCGATGGAGGCCATCCTGGCGGTCCGGCCGGACGCCATCTTCATCCAGAGCGAGTCGTCCGAGTATTTCCACGCCGAGACGCCGGCGGCGATCGGGCCGGCGGAGACATTGAACGCCCAGCGCTTCCTGACGCTGGACCTGAATTACGGCCACCGGGTCGACTCGGGGGCCTATGAATACCTGATGGACAACGGGATGACCCGGGACGAGTACCATTTCTTCCTGGGTCGCCGGCTGCGCCAGCACTGTATCCTCGGCAACGACTACTACTGGACCAATGAGCACCGGGTCGCCGCGGACGGCAGCACCAGCGCCTCGGGCGAGATCTTCGGCTACAGCGAGATCACCCGCCAGTACTACAACCGCTACAAGCTGCCGGTGATGCACACCGAGACCAACATCGCCGAGGGTCCGAACGGGGACGAGGCGGTCAATTGGCTGTGGAAACAGTGGGCCAACGTGCTGCGGGTCAGGAACGACGGGGTGCCGACCCTGGGCTTCACCTGGTATTCGCTGACGGACCAGGTCGACTGGGATTCCGCGCTGCGGGAGCAGAACGGGACGGTGAATCCGCTGGGGCTGTTTGATCTGGACCGGAATATCCGGGCCGTCGGACGATCGTACAAACAGCTGATCCGCGACTGGCGCGAGGTCCTGCCGACGCAGAGCGTGTGTCTGTCGCTGCCGGTCGTGCCGCCGGACGAATACGGCGACCACCATTCCCGGGTGCAGGCGCGCGAGGCCGCCGAGCGTCGGCGCGACGAACTGCGGCAGGTCTGACGGAACTTGTGGCCGAACGCCGGGTTAGCTGAGCGGGAGATCCGCATGAATCCGATGGTCGCGAATACGCTGAACGACGGCGACGAGATCGTCACGGATGCCGACCCGGGCGAGCGCTATACCGTCGTCGCTGTTCACGAGAGCAAGGCCTGGATCCGCGACCTGAAAGGCGAGAGCGAGATGATCGTGGATCGTCATCGCTGCGCGCGGGTCGATCTGCTGAACTGACCGCCGGGGTCTAGGGCGCGTAGGGTCTCGGGCCGCTCGAGCCGCGGGCGATGTCGGCGCTGGTGGTCAGGGGCGCGGAGCCGCCGTTCAGGCGCGCCTTGTAGACAGCCATGTTTTCCATGACCCGCATCATATAGTTCCGGGTCTCGGTGAAGGGCGTGCATTCGATAAAATCGACCGGGTCGACGCCCCCGCCGGCTGTGCCGCCGCGCGGGTCGCCGCAGCGGGCGATCCACTGGGGCGGGCGGGCCGGGCCGGCGTTGTAGCCGACGGTGGTCAGGAGCATGGAGCCGGAGAACCGGTTCATCAGCTCGCCCAGGTGATAGCTGCCCAGGGTCATGTTGTAGTCGGGGTCCCACAGACGGTCGGCCGAGTAGGGCATGCCGAGGCGGCGGGCGACGCCCGAGGCGGTCGCGGGCAGGAACTGCATCATGCCGCGGGCATCGGCCGAGGAGCGGGCGCGGGGGTCGAAGCTGGATTCCTGACGCGTGATGGCCAGCGAGAACTCGACCGGGGCGGCCCCCGGCACCACGGGCGGGAGGCGGACGGGGTATTGCCGCTCGGGCATGAGGAAGCCGCGCTGGCTGGCGGCGCGACCCACCATCATGGCGGCGAATCCGTCGCCATAGCCGCGCGTCATGTCCATCAGCAGGGCCAGGTCCATGATGCCCGGGACAGTGTCGTCGAGGTGATAGGCGAAGACGCGGTAAAGGCTGGACTCGCCGGTCTCGCCCAGGATGCGGGTGGCGCGGACGACCTCATTGGCCTCGAAGGCGGCGATGTCGGCGGCCCCGGGCGCGGGATCGCCGGGCAGCGTCAGGGTTGTGATGCCGGCCTTTTCGGCCGCGAGCTGGCCGTAGAAGGTCTGGATGTGGCGGGCCCCGCCCTCGTAGAAGCCGCGGGCGGCGGCCTGATCGCCCCGGGCCTCGGCGGCGCGCCCCAGCCAATAGAGGGCGCGCCCTTGCGTGATCGGGGTCGAGGAGGACTGGCGCAGGGCCTCGAAATGGCCGGCGGCGCGGGCGGGGTCGGCCAGCTTGGTCAGGGCCACCCAGCCGGCGAAGAACTCGGCATCCACCTTGCGCTCGCCGCCGGGGAAGCCGTGGCCGGCCATGGCGTGATAGGCGGCATTCCACTCGCGGCGTTCCAGCGCGTCGAGGAAGTAGTTGCGACGCTCGCTCCACAGGGTGTTCTGGCCGTCGCTGTGCGAGGGGGCGGGGGGCAGGGCGGAGAGCAGGGCGAAGCCCTCTGTCTCGCGATTGGCGCTGCGGAGCAGGCGGACGCGCTCCAACACCACGGCAGGATCCATGGCCTGGGCCGGGGACAGGCCGGCGACGATCGCATCGGGGCTGTAGGCGGAGCGCAGGGCGAGAACCGCGTTGGCGACCGTCTGACGCTCGGGCGAGACGAGGCCGATCATGGCGCGGGTGGCGGGGCCGTGGGGGCCGCTGAGCAGCATGGCCAGCCGGGCCTCGTGGTCGGCCATGGTGAGGATGGAGCCCCAGCGGCCAAGGATCCGGGTCTGGTTCGCCTCCTCGAAGGAACGGGTGCGCCACCACTCGGTGATCAGGACGCGGGCCTCGGCCGAGCGGCCGCGCTGGTCCAGGGCCTCGGCGAAGGCGATGGCTCCCTGGACGGTCGTAGGCTGGCCGGCCGCGAAGAAGGCCAGGGCTGCGTCAGGCCCCATGGCGGCGCGGTCCAGGGCCTGTTCGGCGGCGGAGATGCGACTGTCGGCCCGGGGCCAGGCGCGCAGGGTGGCGACGTCCTGAGACAGTTCGGACCACGACAGTTGCTCTGCCGAGGTGTCGATCAGGGCCCATTCGACCAGCCGGCGGGCGATGGGATCGCCGATGGACGCGGCGGCGTTGCGGGCTCCGGTGACGTCGCGGGCGCGGGCGGCGGCCAGCCCCTGACGGAACAGGGCGGTGTCGGCGTCGCTGAGGAGCCGGGCCTGCGGCGTGCCGGCGCTGGCGACATAGGGGGTCGGCTGGCGATTCAGGTCAGCGGTCTGGGGCACGGGGGCGAGAACGGCCAGAACGGCCGCGAGGCTGGTCGCGAGCATGTAGTGTCCGATCCCCATTCATCCCGGTTGCAGGCTTGACCCTGGCAACCTACCCTCTTGCGTCTCGTTTCAGGCGCCCGTCGCCCATTCCCCACGCAAGGTAGACTTGTTTCAATGACCGCCCCCTTGTTCAAGGGCGTGATCACCGCCCTGATCACACCACTTCGTGACGGAAACGTGGACGAAGCCGCTTTCGAGGCCCTGCTGGAACGCCAGATCGCGGCCGGGGTTCACGGCGTCGTGCCGATGGGCACGACCGGCGAGAGCGCCAGCCTGACCGGGGACGAGCACCGCCGGGTCATTGAACTTTGCGTGAAGATCGCGGCCGGACGGGTGCGGGTCATTGCCGGGGCCGGGGCCTCGGGCACCGACAAGGCGATCGAGCGGGTCCAGCACGCCAAGACCGTCGGGGCCGACGGGGCGCTGGTGGTGACGCCCTATTACAATCGTCCGTCGCAGGCGGGACTGCAGGCGCATTTCGAGGCCATCGCCGAGGCGGTGCAGCTGCCGGTGCTGCTGTACAATGTGCCGGGGCGGACCGGGGTCGATCTGGCCAATGCGACGGTGGCGGCGCTGGCGGCCCACCCGAACATCGTGGGCATCAAGGACGCGACCGGGGACATGGGCCGGATCAGCTGGATGCGGGCGCATATCCCCGGGCCGTTCGACCTGATCTCGGGCGATGACGCCAGCGTCCTGGGCTATTGCGCCCATGGCGGGACGGGCGTGATCTCGGTGGCGTCCAATGTCGCACCGGAGGCCATGGTGGCGCTGTACAATGCGGTGGCCAGCGGGGATCTGGCGCTGGCGCGGACGTGGCAGGACCGGCTGGCCGACCTGCAGTCAGCCCTGTTCCTCGACAGCTCGCCGTCGCCGGCGAAATATGCCCTGGCGAAACTGGGGCTGTGCACCGAGGAGGTGCGGCTGCCGCTGGTGCCGACGCGCGACGGGGTCAAGCCGGCGATCGATGCGGCCCTGGCCGCGGCGGGACTGGGCTGATGGCCACGACCCGGGAGAAGGCGGCGGCCGCCACGACCAAGGCCCCGATCACCAAGGCCAAGGTCATCGCCGAGAACCGGCGTGCCAAGTTCGATTATTTCCTCGAGGACAATATCGAGGCCGGGATCATGCTGCTGGGGACCGAGATCAAGGCCCTGCGGATGGGGCGGGCCAATATCGCCGAGAGCTATGCGGCGGTGGAGGGGCGCGAAATCGTGCTGATCAACGCCGACATCCCGCCCTATGCCCAGGCCAACCGCTTCAACCACGAGCCGCGCCGGCCGCGGAAGCTGTTGCTGCACCGGAAGCAGATCGACCGGCTGATCGGGGCTGTCCAGAAGGACGGCCAGACGATCATTCCGATCCGGCTGTATCTGAACGACGACGGCAAGGCCAAGCTGGAGATCGCGCTCGCCAAGGGCAAGAAGCTGCATGACAAGCGCGAGGCCACGGCGGACCGCGACTGGGCCCGGGACAAGGCCCGGCTGATGCGGGACAAGGGCTAGGGCCCTTCGATCTTACTGCAGCGGGCTGGCGTCGATGACGCCGGGCAGGGACAGGCTGGAGGAGGGCATGTCGTAGACGCCCAGCGAAGGCCGCAGGAGTGAATCCAGGGCCATCATGCCCAGCGTCAGGACGATGGCGGCGACGAGGGCGAGCAGGCCGATGCGGCGCTCGGCGGCGGTGAACGGTGCGTTGTTGCGGGCCATGATCTTCCCCTCCTGTCCGACACCTGAAACGCAAGCGTCACGGGGCCGTTCCGGTGAAATCCTTGTACCATGACGCGGAGCCCACGCCTGTGTCCGGCGCACAACAGTGACGCGAACCGGAGGGTGAATACGCCTTAACTGTTCGCCTCGATCAGGGTCCTGGCCCGCCGGAAGATGGCCTCGAACATGTCGGGGGTCAGCCGGCCGGTGTTCGTGTTGAGGCGCGAGCAGTGGTAGCTGTTGATCAGGTGGTAACCGCCGGCCTGGCCCTCCACGCCGTGGCCCGCGGGGATAGCGGTGCCGGGCAGGCCGAGGGTCTTGAGCACGCTGCGGCGGGACACGTCGCCCAGGGTGACGATGACCTGGAGCAGTGGCAGGGCCTGCAGCCGGGCCTTGAGGAAGGGGCGGCAGGTGGCCTCCTCGACAGGCAGGGGCTTGTTCAGGGGCGGGGCGCAGCGGACGGCATTGGTGATCATGCAGTCGACGAGGGTCAGGCCGTCGTCGGGCCGGGCGTCATAGGTGCCGGTGGCGAAGCCGGTCTTCAGCAGGGTCTCGTACAGGATGACCCCCGCGCCATCGCCGGTGAAGGGCCGGCCGGTGCGGTTGGCCCCGGTGCGGCCGGGGGCCAGGCCCGCCACCAGCAGCCGGGCCTCGGGATCGCCGAAGGAGGGGGCCGGACCGTTCCACCAGTCGGGGTTCTGGCGCTGGTTCTCCTCACGATAGGCGACGAGCCGGGGGCAGAGGGGGCAGTCGCGGGGTGGTTCGGGAGAGACACCGCTCACTGACCACCTCCGCGCGGACGGCCGTAGTCCTGCAGCAGGTCGGCGAGGTCGATGAAGTCGTCGGCCTGGCGGCGCAGGTCGTCCGAGATCATGGGGGGCTGGCTCCTCAGGGTGGAGACGACGGTGACCCGCACGCCTTTGGCCTGGACCGCCTGGACGAGGCGGCGGAAATCGCCGTCGCCCGAGAACAGCAGGACGTGGTCGAGGTGCGGGGCCAGCTCCAGCATGTCGACCGCGATCTCGATGTCCATGTTGCCCTTGGTGCGGCTGTGGCCCTGGGCATCGGTGAACCGTTTCGTCGGCTTGGTGACGACTGTGAAGCCGTTGTAGCCGAGCCAGTCGACGAGGGGCCGGACCGGCGAGAACTCTTCGCCCTCGGTGACCGCAGTGTAGTAGTATGCGCGGACGAGGACGGCCTTGTCCCGGAACGCGTCGACCATCTTGCGAAAGTCGAGATCGGCGTTGAGGGCCTTGGTCGCCGAATAGAGATTGGCCCCGTCGATGAACAGGGCGAGGCGGTCGGTCGGATAAAGGCTCATGGACAGCACTCCGCAAATATCAGGGTCCGACCCGCAGGGCGTCAGCGTCAATATCGACGATGACGGAAATCCGGACGCCGCCGTCTTCGTCGCCCTCGGGTGCAATGACAAGGGGGTCTGGGCCGACTGCCGCGAGGCACTGGAGGCGGCGCTGGCGCGGTTCCGGTCCGAGGGGATCGATGTGGTGGCCCGGTCGTCGTGGTGGCGCTCGCAGGCCTGGCCCGATCCGAACGATCCGCCGTTCCTGAACGGTGTCGTGCGGGTCAGGACGGCGCTGGATCCGCACGGGCTGATGGCGGCGCTGGGTCGGATCGAGGAGGCCTTCGGGCGGGAACGCGGGCGGCGGAACGCGCCGCGGACGCTGGATCTGGATCTGATCGCCTACGGACGGATGTCCGGCGACCTTGAGGGTCTGATCCTGCCGCATCCGCGCGCTGCAGCGCGGCTGTTCGTCATGGGACCGCTGGCCGAGATCGCGCCGGGGTGGACCCATCCGGTGTCGGGGCGCGATGCGACGACGTTGGCGCGGGAGGCCGCAGTGGGGCGCGATGCCCGGCCGGTGGGCTGATCTGCCCTGAAAAGGCCGCTCTGGCGTTGCACAAGAGGCGACCTATCTGTATGCAACGCGGTTCTCCCCGCCGCCCGAGGATTCCTGAATGGCTCGCGTCACTGTCGAAGATTGCATCGAACGGGTTCCGAACCGGTTTGGCCTTGTCCTGCTGGCGGGCAACCGTGCCCGCGCCATCGCCAATGGCGCGCCCCTGACGCTGGATCGCGACAACGACAAGAACCCGGTCGTGGCCCTGCGCGAGATCGCGGACGAGACCGTCGTGCCCGCCGAACTGCTGGAGACGGTCATCGTCGCCCTGCAGCGCGTTGACGAGCGCACCGAAGCCGAGGACGAGGCGGAAATCGTCGGTCTGCTGGCCGAGCCGCAACACATGAACATGGCCGAGGCCGAACTGATCCGCGCGCTGCAAAGCGACCGGGACGGCGGCCAGGAGGAGCGGTACTGACGGCGGAACCCGCCCCCGGTATCACCATCCTCCCGGCGCGGGCCGGCAAGGCCCCGCCGCCGACCACGATTGCCAATGATACTGTTTCGCCGTCGGCTGCCCCGCAGCCGGCGGCGAAACGCATTCCGGTCCTGCGCCAGTTCGAGCTGATCGAGGCGGTCAAGGCCTATGACCCGACCGCCGACGAGGCCCTGCTGAACCGGGCCTATGTCTATGCGATGAAGATGCACGGCTCGCAGCTGCGGGCCTCGGGCGATCCCTATTTCGCCCATCCGATCCAGGTCGCGGGCATCCTGACCGACTACCGTCTGGATACGGCCACCATCGTCACCGCCCTTTTGCACGACGTGGTCGAGGACACCTCGGCGACGCGGGACGACATCGCCGCCATGTTCGGTGAGGAGGTGGCGGTTCTGGTCGAGGGGGTGACCAAGCTGAGCCGGCTGGAGCTGCAGGCCGAGCACACCCGTCAGGCCGAGAACCTGCGGAAGTTCATCCTGGCCATCTCGAAGGACGTTCGCGTCCTGCTGGTGAAGCTGGCCGACCGTCTGCACAACATGCGGACGCTGAAATACGTCAAGCCGGAGAAGCGCGAGCGGATCAGCCGCGAAACGCTTGAAGTCTATGCGCCCCTGGGCCGGTCGATCGGCATCCATTCGATCGCGTCCGAGCTGGAAGAACTGGCGTTCGAGCATCTCAACCCCACGGCCCGAACCGCCATCGAGCGCCGGCTGGAGGCGCTGAAGCTGGAGCACGGGCGGGCGACCGAGGGGGTCGCCAGCGAGATCGAGCGCGCCCTGAGCGAGGCGGGGATTCCGGCCCGGGTCTATGGCCGGCAGAAGACGCCCTATTCGATCTGGCGCAAGCTGCAGCGCAAGTCGGTCGGGTTTTCGTCCCTGTCGGACATCTATGGCTTTCGCGTGCTGGTCCAGTTCGAGGACGACTGCTACCGCGCGCTCGGCGTCATCCACAGGGCCTGGCCCATGGTGCCGGAGCGGTTCAAGGATTTCATCTCGACGCCCAAGTCGAACAACTATCGCTCGCTGCACACCACGGTGGTGGGGCCGGGCGGCCTGCGCATCGAGATGCAGATCCGGACCGAAGCCATGGACCGGGTGGCCGAGGACGGGGTGGCGGCGCACTGGGCCTACAAGAACCAGTCCTATGGCTTCGACCGCGAGGCGATGGAGAAGGACGGCGGGCGCGACCCGCTGCAGAACCTGCGCCATCTGGTGCAGGTGATCGAGCATGGCGAGGGCGGCGAGGACTGGGTCGAGCACGCCAAGCTGGAGATGTACCTGGATCAGGTGTTCGTCTTCACGCCCAAGGGGCGGCTGATCACCCTGCCGCGCGGGGGGATGGCGCTGGACTTCGCCTATGCCGTCCACACCGAGGTCGGGGACACGGCGGTGGGGGTGAAGATCAATGGTGAACTGAAGCCCATGCGCACTGCGCTTCAGAACGGCGATGTGGTCGAGATCATCCGCGGCAAGAAGCGCGAGGCCCCGGCCGACTGGCGCAGCCTGACGGTCACCGGCCGGGCCCGGTCGGCCATCCGGCGCCACATCCGCTCGTCCGAGCGGGACGAGTTCCAGAAGCTGGGGCGGACGACACTGGAACAGGCGCTCGGGCGGGCCGGCAAGTCGCTGGCGGATGTGTCGCTGACGGTGGCGGTGGAGACTCTGGCGACCGGGACCGAGGAGGATCTGTTCGATGCCATCGGCCGGGGCCGGCTGGCGGCGAACCGGGTGATCGAAATCCTGTTCCCCGCCCTGAAGGGGACGCTGACCTCGGGTCAGGACCGCAAGAAGATCGCCGACGACAAGGCGCGGATGTTCGTGCGCGGCGGGGGGCTGACGCCGGGGGTCAGCATCCATTTCGGCGAATGCTGCACCCCCGTGCCGGGCGACCGGATCGTGGGCATCCTGGAGCCCGAGAAGGGCCTGACGGTGCACGTCATCGATTGCCAGCGACTGGCCGATTTCACCGACGACGACAGCGTCTGGCAGGACCTGCAGTGGACACCCGAGGCCGAACAGGGGGCCGTCGGCATGGCCCGGCTGCGCGCCACCATCCAGAACGCGCCGGGCGTGCTGGGTCAGGTGGCGACGGTGATCGGCGAGGCCGGGGGCAATATCCTGAACCTGAGGATGGCGCACCGGCAGTCGGACTTCTTCGACGTCGATCTGGACGTTGAGGTGGCGGACGCCAAGCATGCCATCAGCATCATCGCGGCCCTGCGGGCCAATCCGAACGTGGACACGGTGGAGCGGTCGCGGGGGTAGTCCCACCCTTCGTCATCCTCCGGCAAGCCGCGCTTGCGGCGCAGACCGGGGGACCCAGCGGCGCGCGAGAGCGCGAACCTGTCGCGGACACCGCACTCAGACATCGTGCCTGAACAGATCGCCTTCGGTGCCGCTGCGTCCCCCGGTCTCGCTTTGCTCGCCGGAGGATGACGAAAGTTACTTCTTGCCGGGCGGCTGGGTGAAGGGGGAGGTGCCCACCGACACGGCCGGCTTGGGCTTTTCGGCCTTGGGTTTGCGGGCTTCCTTGTTCGACTTCACTTGACCCTTGGCCATGGCCGGTACTCCAACGCCGTCGATCACCAAAGGGTGGACGTGGCGACGCGAGCGGGAGCCTACGACTTGTTGTCTGCAACGTCATTCGCAGACTTCCTCATCGGCAAATGACCGAAAGGCTCTTCGATGCCGAGGCCGAGGGTCGCCAAGGTGCGGTCGATGGCCCGCCCCGGGGTGCCGGACGGGCGTTCCATTGGAGAGAAAGGCAAGACCCAGCCCGACAGGCGCTCCGCATAGTCGAGCAGTGTCTCGGGACAGAGGCGCTCGTTGTCATCGACCGCTTCGAAATGCAGCCTGACCCGGCGCCCGAGGGCTTCCTTCTGAACACAGCTTTCCGCCGTAAACACTCGCAGGCAAACGCCATAGGCCCCGCTGATCCATGCGCCCCACTCCTCATCCGCGGTTGAGCGTGCATTCCCTTCCAGGACCTTCTCCTGATCAAAGCAGCGCGGGTAGTTGAGTGAGGCCAGAGGCTCCGTAGAGAGCGCGCGGACAAACGAAAGCGCAAAGGCGTCGCGATTCCGGACGGCGGCCTCGGCCGGACTCGCTCCGCCGTTGAGGTGAAGGCGTCCCTTTCGAAGCCACCAGACGGCGGCGGGTGCGTACCAGTGCGTCCCGCCGGGATCAGGCGATCCAGGTGCGTGACCAGAGTAGGCCGCCAGAGCGCTCCACCAGCCGCCAGAGGGATCCTCGCTGTAGATGATCCCGGGGGCGGCTCCATTGGCCAGTAGCGCCTCAATCTCCGCAGATGAGCCGCCAACCTGCCGCTCAAACGCATCACGTTGAAGAAACCACCGGGAAACATACGCTCTCATTGCAGGGGCCTTGCTTTGGATTCGGAGCCGGGACTAACCCAAGCCTCCAGACTTGACGAGAACAAAAAGCCAACATAGAACAATGTAGGAACACACAACTGGGGATAAGCCGATGACACGGGTGGTTCGGGAAGCTCTGTCGCTTGCATCGTGCGGCGGGTTTGTCTGGATGGTGTGGCAGGTCGCCCTGTTGGCGAGATGAGTCGCCTCCGGCCTGACATCGAGGGTCAGGCCATCACCGACGCGTCCGCACAGACCGGGTTTGTCCATCTGAGGGTCCGCTCGGCCTATTCCCTGCTGGAAGGGGCCATCAAGGCGGGCAAGGTCGGCAAGCTGGCCGCCGACGCCGGTATGCCGGCCGTGGCCGTGGCGGACCGGGTCAATCTGTTCGGAGCGCTCGAGTTTTCGGAAGCCGCCAAGAGCGTGGGGGTCCAGCCCCTGATCGCCTGTGCCCTGCCGGTGAGCGGGATCGGCGGCAAGCGGTCCGAGCGCTGGGCCAAGGTGCCGACCGTGGTGCTGATCTGCCAGGATGAGACGGGCTGGCGCAATCTGTGCGCCCTGTCCTCGGCGGCCTATCTGGAGGCGGGGGACGAGGAGCCGCATGTGCCGTGGGCGCGGGTGGTGGAGCGCTCGCAGGGGCTGATCCTGCTGTCGGGCGGGCCGGACGGGCCGGTGGATCCCCTGTTCGTGCAGAACAAGCCCGGCGAGGCGGCCACGGCGCTGGTGGCCATGGCCGAGGCGTTCGGGGACCGGTTCTACGTCGAGCTGCAGCGGCACGACCGGCCGGACGAGGCAGTCGCGGAGCGGGGGCTGGTTGACTGGGCCTATGCCCATGACGTGCCGCTGACGGCGACCAATGACGTCCACTATGCCCGGCGCGAACAGGCGCGCTCCCACGACGCCCTGCTGTGCATCGCCGACGGGGCCTTCACCGGTCAGGAGGACCGGCGCCGGATCACCGACCAGCATTTCTTCCGCAGCGCCGACGAGATGCGGACCCTGTTCAATGATCTCCCCGAGGCCTGTGACACCACCATCGAGATCGCGCGGCGCTGCGCCTTTCTGGTCAAGACCCACCCGCCGATCCTGCCGCGGTTCGACACCGGCGACGGGCGGACCGAGCCGGACGAGCTGATGCATCAGGCCCGCGAGGGGCTGAAGGCGCGGCTGAAGCTGGTGACGCCCTCGGCCCCCGAGGCCGACTACTGGGCCCGGCTGGAGTGGGAGGTCGGGATCATCACCCAGATGGGTTTCCCCGGCTATTTCCTGATCGTGGCGGACTTCATCAAATGGGCCAAGGCGCACGGGATCCCGGTGGGGCCGGGGCGGGGGTCGGGGGCCGGGTCGCTGGTGGCCTGGGCCCTGACCATCACCGATCTGGATCCCTTGCGGTTCGGCCTGCTGTTCGAGCGGTTCCTGAACCCCGAGCGGGTCTCCATGCCCGACTTCGACATCGACTTCTGCCAGGAGCGGCGCGAGGAGGTCATCACCTACGTCCAGGAACGCTACGGCAAGGACCGGGTGGCCCAGATCATCACCTTCGGCACCCTGCAGGCGCGGGCCGTGCTCAGGGATGTCGGGCGGGTGCTGCAGATGCCGCTGGGGCAGGTGGACCGTCTGGCCAAGATGATCCCCAACAACCCGGCTAATCCGACGACCCTGGCCCAGGCCATCGAGATCGAGCCGCGCCTGCGCGAGGCGCGCGACGCCGAACGGTCGGTCGCGACCCTGCTGGAAACGGCGCTGGAGCTGGAGGGGCTGTACCGCAACGCCTCGACCCATGCCGCCGGCATCGTCATCGGCGACCGGCCGCTCGTCGAGCTGACGCCCCTGTATCAGGACCCGCGCTCGGACATCCCGGCCACCCAGTTCAACATGAAATGGGTCGAGCCGGCGGGTCTGGTGAAGTTCGACTTCCTCGGCCTGAAGACCCTGACGGTGCTGGACCGGGCGCACGGCTATCTGTCGCGGCGCGGGGCGGCGCAGGACTTCAACCTGCTGCCGCTGGATGACGGCAAGACCTACGAGCTGATGGCGTCCGGCCAGACCGTCGGGGTTTTCCAGCTGGAATCCCAGGGCATGCGCGACACCCTGAGGAAGATGCGTTGCGGCTCGATCGAGGAGATCACGGCGCTGATCTCCCTGTACCGGCCCGGGCCGATGGAGATGATCGACACCTATATCGACCGGAAATTCGGCCGGGCCGAGGTCGACTATCTGCACCCCAGCCTGAAGGAGACCCTGTCCGAGACCTACGGGGTCATCATCTACCAGGAACAGGTGATGAAGATCGCCCAGATCCTGGCCGGATACAGCCTCGGCGAGGCCGATCTTCTGCGCCGCGCCATGGGCAAGAAGAAGAAGGAGGAGATGGATTTCCAGAAGGCGCGCTTCATCAAGGGCGCGTCCGAGAAGTCCGTGCCGGAACAGCAATCCGACTCCATCTTCGAACTGGTGGCCAAGTTCGCCGGCTACGGCTTCAACAAGTCGCACGCCGCAGCCTATGCGCTGATCAGCTATCAGACGGGCTGGTTGAAGGCGAACCACCCGGTCGAATTCTTCGCCGCGTCGATGAGCCTCGACCTGTCCAACACCGACAAGCTGGCGGTCTTCTACCAGGATGCGCGCAAGTTTGGCGTGCCGGTGCGGGCCCCGGACGTGAACGTCTCCTCCGCCGATTTCGACGTCAGCTGGGAAGGGGAGGCCGGGGCGGTGCTGTATGCCCTGGGGGCCATCCGCAACGTCGGTCTCGAGGCGATGAAACACGTCGTCGAGGTACGCGAGACCGGCGGGCGGTTCGCCGACATCTTCGATTTTCTGGAGCGGGTCGATCCGCGCTGCGTCAACAAGCGGGCGCTGGAGGGCCTGGCCAAGGCCGGGGCCTTTGACTCGATCCATCCCAACCGTCGCCAGCTGTTCGAACAGGCCGATGTGCTGATGGCCTATTGCCAGAGCGTGGCGGCGGACCGGACCTCATCGCAGGTCAGCCTTTTCGGGGCCGATCAGGCGGGGGCGGCGCGGCCGCGGCTGAAGAGCGTCGAGCCCTGGGTCGGGCCCGAGCGGCTGGACCAGGAACTGTCGGCGGTCGGCTTCTACCTGTCGGGCCATCCGCTGGAAGACATGGAAGGGGCCCTGCGCCGCAAGCGGGTGACCTTCGTGGCCGAGGCGGTTCAGCGGGCCGAACAGGGGCACGACGCCTTCCTGATGGCCGGGGTGGTGCGCCGGCGTCAGGAGCGGGCCAGTGCGAAATCGGGCGAGAAATTCGCCTTCGTCACCTTCTCGGACCCCACTGGCGAGTTCGAATGTCTGTTCCCGCCCGAGCAACTGCGGAAATGCCGCGACCTGCTGGAGGTGGGCAAGGCGCTGATGGTGCGGGTGCGGGCCAAGTCGTCGGACGGGGAGGTCCGGTTCTTCGGCGACGACTGTTCGCCGCTGGAGACACTCGTCGACGACGGGCTGGCCGGCCTGCGGGTCCACGTCTCGGCCCGAACGACCGATCCGGCCGCCATCCAGGCCCGGCTGGCGCGGGCGGTGGCCCAGGGCAAGGGGGGCGAGATCACCCTGATCGCCTCGCTGGACGGCCGGCGCGAGGTCGAGATGCGCCTGCCCGGCCGCTACCGGCTGGACGGGGCGCTGCGCGGCGCGCTGAAGTCCGCGCCGGGCGTGCTGATGCTGGAGGAGGCTTGATGAGCCGCCGGGTCGCCTTGCTTGCGGCCCTCTGGTCGCTGGTCCTGACTTTCGGCCTTTCGGCGGGCGGGTGCGCCTCGTCGGGGGCCACGCCGGCGGCGTCGCGGGCGGGGGCGACGGCGCTCGCCCTGCTCGACGACCCGGCCCTGAGCGGAACCCGGTGGGGCCTGATGGTCGTGACGGCCGAGGGCGAACCGGTCGCTGAGAGGCTGGCGGACGGCCGGTTCATTCCCGCGTCCAACACCAAGATCTTCACCACCACCGCCGCCTTCGCGTTGCTCGAGGGGCTGGAGGCGGCCGATCCCGACGACGGGACCGCCGTCCGACTGGAAGCGCGGACCGACGAAGGCGCGCCCGATGTCGCGGTGATCGGCTCGGGCGATCCCGCCCTGGGCGACGGTCCGGACTGCGTGTCGGACTGTCTGGCCGAACTGGCCGACCTGACGGCCGCCCGGGTTACGCGGGTTGGCGATGTGATCGGTGACGACCGACTGTTCCCCGACGAGCGCTGGGGACCGGGCTGGAGCTGGGAGGACATGCAGGCCGGCTTCGGGACGGCCGCGTCCGCCTTGACGGTCAACGACAATGTCGTCGTGCTGGAGGTCGCGCCCGCGGACGGCGCAGGCGCGCCGGTCCGGGCGCAATGGCGTTCGGGCGACGAGCTGCAGCCGCTGGAGAACAGGGCGATCACGATCGAGGCGGGCGAAGCCGATCTGCGACTGGAGCGCCGTCCGGGGGAGGAGGCGGTTCGGCTGTATGGCCGAATGCCCCTGAACGCGCCCCCGACGACCCTGAGAGTCGGGCTGGACGACCCCGCCCTGACGGCGGCCCGACGGTTCCGGCGTCTGATGGAAGAACGCGGCGTGACGGTGGAGGGACAGGCCCGGGCACGCCACCGGCCGCTGGACCTGACCGACGATCCCGGGGGCGACGGCGGGGCCCCGCCGGCGTTCGAACCTAGGGGTGTCGAGATCGCCCGCCTGACGCGCCCGCCACTGCTGGCCAGTCTGACCCGGACCGGAAAGTTCAGCCAGAACCTGCACGCGGAACTGATCTTGCGTCGTCTGGGTGGGCTGGAGGGGACGGGATCGCGCGCCGACGGCCTGTTGCAGGTGGAGGCCTTGATGGCCGGTGCCGGCCTCGAACGGTCGACGTTCGACCTGCACGACGGATCCGGCATGTCCGCCTACAACCGCGTCAGTCCGCGCGCGATGACCCGCTTCCTGCAGTGGACGATGAGCCAGCCCTGGGGCGAGGCCTGGCGGGCGACGTTGCCGGTCGGCGGGCGGGACGGCACCCTGTCCCGGCGCTTCGTCGGCACGCCGCTGGAAGGCCGGATTTTCGCCAAGACCGGCAGTCTGAACGGCGTCAACGCCCTGGCCGGGTTCCTGACAGCGGCCAGCGGGCAAACCCTGGTCTTCTCGATCTACGCCAATGACCGCCCCTCGACGGCGGGGTCGTCCACCGCGGTGATGGACCAGGTTCTTCTGGCCCTGGCGGCGGGGAACTGAGGGTGCGTCCACGCCGGTCGAGTCCGGCGTGTCCTTGTTCACATCAGGCAAAAGGCCCAGGTCGAGGGCGGGTCCAGCGGGCGCGCTATCGAGGCGGTGGGGGCTGCGCCGGCCCGATCCCGCTGAGCAGCACCTCAATGATCGTTTCGCTGAAGCCGGGTGACAGGGGCATGTGGCCCGCCAGCAGCCGGTAAAAAATCGGGCCGTAGATCAGGTCCAGGATCGTGTCGATGTCCTGTTCCAAACGGACTTCGCCCTGCCGCGCCGCTCGCAGCAGAAGCTCCCGACCGGTCTCGCGGCTCCTCAGAATGATCTGATTGCGGAAGGCCTTGGCGATCTCGCTTTCAGGCGCGGCAGCGGCCAGCGTCAGGGTGATCTGGCGGCCACGAGGCGTGGCGAAGGCCCAGACTACGTCGGCGACCTGATCCTTCAGGTCCCGAACGGCCGACCCCGACGACCCACTGGCGGCGTCGGCGGGGGTGCGGGACAGCAGCGCGGCCATGGCCAGCTCCTGGGCATTGGCCCAGTAGCGATAGATGGTCGGCTTTCCGACCCGGGCCTGCAGCGCCACCGCCTCGACCGTCAATCGACCCAGGCCCTGATCCAGCAACAGCGCATAGGCGGCGTCCAGAATGGCCTGGCGCGACTGCTCGTCACGGGGGCGACCGCGGCGGGAAGGTGTCGGCGTCTCGGTCGGTTGACTCATAATAGAACGGAACGTAACGTAATCAATATCCCAGTCAAGGAACTCCAGCATGGCCAGCGGCCTCAAATGCCTGTCGCCCTATCTCGCGGTGAAGGGTGCAGCGGACGCGATCGACTTCTATCGTCAGGCGTTCGGAGCCGTCGAACGGTTCAGGCTGATCGATCCGCTGGACGGTCGGGTCGGGCATGCGGAACTGATGTTCGGCGACACCGTCGTGATGCTGAGCGACGAGTATCCGGACTTCGGCGCGCTGGCGCCCGATACGATCGGCGGCTCGCCCGTCAAACTCCATCTTGAGGTCGATGACGCGGAAGCGGCGACGGCGAGGGCCGTTTCGTTCGGCGCCGTGGTGCTTCGCCCGGTTCGTGACGAGTTCCACGGCTCGCGCACTGCCATGGTGAGCTGCCCGTTCGGCTACAGCTGGTTCCTGGACCAGCGGATCGAGGACGTCTCGACTGACGAGATGCAGGCCAGATGGGCGGCATCCACGGAGACGGGCGCATGACCGGGCCGGATACCCTGGCGACCTTCGCCGCGATCGAGGACGCCTTCAACGCGGCCATGGTCACCAACGATGTGGCGCGGATCTCCGCCTGCATCACCGAGGACTGGGTGCTGGTGACGCCCGAGGTCGGGCCGGTGAAACGAACGTCCATCCTCGATATGATCCGATCCGGGACCCTGAGCCATGACACCATGGGCAAGACCCTGACCCGGGCGGTGGTTTACGGCGATGTCGCCCTGGTCACCGGACGGGGACAGAACACCGGAGCTTTCAAGGGTCAGCCGATCGCGGCCGACGAGTGGATTACCGATGTCTATCGACGCGTCGATGGACGGTGGCTCTGCGCCCTGACCCACCTGACGCCGGCGATGGGGCCGGCGTGACCGACGGGCAGCGCTTGTCTCTGCGGCCTTCCCGACCATCCGCGCACCCGCGTCACCCACGGGCGGACCCAAGGTCCTCTCGATCCATACCAATGACCGGCCTTCGACCGCGGGGTGGTTGATCGCGGTTATCACCGGGCGCTTCTGGCGCTGCCGGCGGAGAACCGACGCTGACTAAAGATCGAAGGGCGGACTCCGGGTCCGTCAGGCGGCCGCGTTGAGCAATCGGCCGTAGGAGTCCTCGAGGCTGGGGTAGGTGGGCACGAAGATGACCGCCGTGCTGCCGTTGGCGGTCACCGGGGCCTTGATCTCGAAATGCAGGTGGATGGTGGTGGCCGAGCCGCCGAAGGCGTCCGAGACCTTGCCGATCAGCTGGCCGCGCGTAACGCGCTGACCCTCGGTCAGGATGGTCTGAACATGGGCCGGGTCCATGTGCAGATAGCGATAGATGAGGCCGGAGTCGCCTCGCAGGAAGACTGAATAGCTGCCGATCGAGGTGATCACCCCGGCCTCGGCCGCGACGACGTTGTGGACCTTCTTCACGCAGGTGGCGGGGCGGATGTCCTGACCCTGATGCCCCTTGCCCGTCGGGCACATGGTGTTGGTCCAGCCACGCGTTTCGCAGAAATTGTCGCGCCACGGATAGGCATAGTTGCGGGCGTCGCACTGGCCGCCCGGTCCGGGGGCCGCGAAGCCACCATAGCCATAGACCTGCGAGTTCGCATAGGCGGGCGCGGCCTCCATGGGAAACCGCATGCCCGGGGCCCAGATGGTTGTATCCGTCGCGCCGGTGCCCGAGCCCGGGACGAGGCCGCCGGAGGGCTCATGCGGCCAGGTGACGGGTTCGGGGGCGGGCGGTTCGGACTCGGCCGGCAGGCCGCCCTGGGGCTCGGCCACCGGGGTGTCGCCCTTGGGCGCGGTCTCCACGCCACTGGGGCCGCAGGCACCGGCCCCAGTGCCGATGAAGAAGAGCGTGGCGATGACGGCAAGCCGGCGCATCAACGGCCTCCACCAATGAGTTCGAGACGTGTCGCGAACTGCACGGCAGCACTTTCCGAGCATGAGGCCGCGCCGCGGTCGTCGCAGATCAGGCTGATGTTATAGGCCGCGCCAAACAGGCCGAAGGTGACATCGACACCGTATTCCGTGCGTTCGGTGCGGATGTCGCGCAGCCCGCGCGCCCGTCCCTGCGCGAGGGCGGCGGCCAGCGGGTTGGCGGGCGGCGCGCGCGTCGTCGCGGGCGGTGCCGTGGGCGGCGACGGCAGCGGCGGCAGGGTGACCCCTTCGGGAGGGCGGAAGGCGCGTGTCGAGCCGAAAATCTCGATGATCTGGCCCGGCGGCCGGACGACCATCGTGTACTGCCGGTCGTCGGGATGGAAGCGCGCGGTACGAAGCAGGCGCGGATCCGGGGGACCGATGACCGGGACCCGCGATTCCATGATCTGGCCCAGCAGGCGTCTTCCATCCGGATCACTGCCAAGCGCGGCCTGCAGACGGGCTGTCAGCGGATTCTGGCGGGCCTCTGCGAGTGCGGCAACGGCCTCCCGCGACGGGGTGAGAGGGGTTTCCAACGGCACCGGGCGTGGGGGCCGGCCGACCTGTGCCAGGGCGAGGCTGCCGGCGATCAGCACGGATATGGTGCCCAACGTCAGGATGATGAGTTGTCGACGTTCCATGATTGCCCCCCGGCCTGAAATTGCCATAACACGGATACGGGATGCTCGCCATGGCGATCCGGCTTGCGTTTGCGCCCGGACCGGACTAGAAGCCCGCCCACTTCACACGCAGGCGTGGCGCGCTCCGGGGAGACATCCCGGTCGTGCCGTTCCGAGGGGCCAACTGGTCCTTTCACCGTCTGCGGCGGATCAATCGGAAAAAGGACGACCCCATGGCTCTGCCAGAATTCTCCATGCGCACCCTGCTCGAAGCCGGTGCCCACTTCGGCCACCAGACGCACCGGTGGAACCCGAAGATGGAGCGCTACATCTTCGGCTCGCGCTCCAACATTCACATCATCGACCTGTCGCAGACGATGCCGCTGTTCCACCAGGCGCTGGTGGCCGTGCGCGAAGTCGCTGCCAAGGGCGGTCGCGTCCTGTTCGTCGGCACCAAGCGTCAGGCCGCAGAGCCGGTCGCCGAGGCCGCCAAGCGCTGCGCCCAGTACTACATGAACAACCGCTGGCTCGGCGGCACCCTGACCAACTGGCGCACCGTGTCGGGCTCGATCGCCCGCCTGCGCGAGCTGGAAGGCCTGCTGGAGCGCGGCGGCGAGGGCCGGGTCAAGAAGGAGCTGCTCAACCTCGAGCGCGAGAAGGACAAGCTGGAACTGTCCCTCGGCGGCATCAAGGACATGGGCTCGATCCCCGACATCATGTTCGTGATCGACACCAACAAGGAAGCGATCGCGATCCTTGAGGCCCGCAAGCTGAACATCCCGATCATCGCGATCCTGGATACCAACTCGGACCCCGACGGCATCACCTATCCGATCCCGGGCAATGATGACGCCGCGCGCGCCATCCAGACCTATTGCGACCTGATCGCCGACGCTGTGCTGGACGGTCTGGCCGCCGGTGCCGCCCATTCGGGCGTCGATCTGGGCGCGTCGGAGAACCCCGTCGAGCCGATGCTGGCCGAGGCCTCGGCCCCGGTCGAGGCTGACGTCGCCCCTGCGGGCGCGGAAGCCGTGGCCGAGGAAATGCTGGCTGCCTCGGGCGAAGAGACGCCTGCTGAAGAGCCTGCCGCTGCCGAGGCACCGGCTGCCGAAGCCGAGAAGACCGAAGCCTGATCGGATCGGTCCGGCACACCGGACCGTCCGCAAAACTGACATGCGGCCGGGCTAATCCAAGCCCGGCCGCTCACGCATTCAAGACCTCAGGAGACCAGAAATGGCCGAGATCACCGCCGCCCTCGTCATGGAACTGCGCGCCAAGTCCGGCGTCGGCATGATGGACTGCAAGAAAGCGCTTCAGGAAACCGACGGCGACATCAACGCCGCGATCGACTGGCTGCGCGCCAAGGGCCTGTCCAAGGCCGCCAAGAAGGCCGACCGCGTCGCCGCCGAGGGCCTTGTGGCCGTGGCGTCGAAGGAAGACGGCAAGGGTGAAGTCGGGGCCGCCATCGAGTTCAACTCGGAAACCGACTTCGTCGCGCGCAACGAGCTGTTCCAGAACGCCGCCAAGGCCTTCGCCGAGAAGGGCCTGGAGCACCATACCGTCGAGGCGCTGCACGGCGCCGAGCTGGAGAATGGCAACACCATCCAGGCCGAGGTCACCAACATGATCGCGACCATCGGCGAGAACATGCAGCTGCGTCGCGCGGCCCGCCTGTCGGTCGATGAAGGCGTCGTCGCCTCCTACGTCCACAACGCCGTGGCCCCGGGCCTCGGCCGCATCGGCGTGCTGGTCGCCCTGCACGGCGGCGGCGACAAGGTCGCCCTGCGCGAACTGGGCCGCAAGATCGCCATGCACGTCGCGGCGACCGCCCCCCTGTCGCTGAACACCGACGATCTGGACCCGGCCGCCATCGAGAAGGAACGCCAGGTCCTGACCGAAAAGGCCAAGGAAGAAGGCAAGCCCGAGAACATGATCGCCAAGATCGTGGAAGGCCAGATCAACAAGTTCCAGAAGGACGTGGTGCTGACCAAGCAGCCGTTCGTCATGAACCCGGACGTGACCATCGAGCAGCTGGTCGCTGACACGGGCAAGGAACTGGGCGCGCCCGGTCTGCACCTGGCCGGCTTCGTGCGTCTGGCGCTGGGTGAAGGCGTCGAGAAGGTCGAGGGCCCGGACTTCGCGTCCGAAGTCGCCTCGATGATCAAGACCGACGCCTGATCCGTTAAACCGGAACAGTTGGAGGGGCCGGCGAGCGATCGCCGGCCCCTTTTGCGTTTTGCGATTGCAGTGGTGCCGGTCCCGCGCCAAATGGCCAAGCTGTTCAGCTTTTTTTTCGGGGTAGGTTCGTGTTTCGTCTTGTCGCCACTGTCTCCAGCGCCGTCATTCTTCTGGCCGGAGCGGCCCAGGCCCAGCCCGTTGATCGGGTCGCGCTCAACGGGATCATCGACCAGGGCTTCAACCACAGTCAGGTCATGCCGACGGCGGCGTACCTGACCGACCGGATCGGCGGCCGTCTGACCAACTCGCCCCAGATGCGCCAGGCCGAGCAGTGGACCCAGCAGCAGTTCCGCGACTGGGGCCTGTCGAACGTGCGGGCTGAAGGCTTTGCGTTCGGCCGCGGCTGGTCGATCGTGCGCTCCAGCGCCCGGATGACCGCGCCGCGCCCCATCGACCTGCGTGCGATTCCGATCGCCTGGACGCCGTCCACGAATGGCGTCGTGAGCGGGGAGGTCATTCTGGCCCCGATCACCAGCGCGGGTCAGTTCGACCAGTGGCGCGGGAAGCTGGCCGGCAAGATCGTCATGGTCACCGCGCCGAACGCGGGGTCCGAGCCGACGGAACCCTTCTTCCGCCGCTGGACCGACGAGGAGCTGCGCGGGCGGCAGTCCTACAGCCTGCCTACCCCGGATCCCGCGGCGGCGGAGCGCCAGCTGCGCAGTCCGAATGCCGACTTCGCCTCACGCCTGGATGCCTTCCTGGCCGAGGAGGGCGCGGTGGCCTGGGTTCGTATGTCCAATCGGGACGGCGGACTGCTGCACGGAACCGGCTATCTCTATCAGGTCGGGCAGACGCCCCGTGTGGCTGGAATGGAGCTGGCGGCAGAGGACTATCGCCGGCTGGCCCGGTTGAGCGTGGGGGGGACTGCGCCCGTGCTGGAGCTGCTGAGCGAGGTCCGGTTCCACGACGAGGATGTCAATGCCTACAACGTTCTGGCGGATATTCCAGGGACAGATCGGTCTGGCGAGTACGTGATGGCCGGTGCGCATCTGGACAGTTGGGTCGCTTCGGACGGGGCCGTCGACAATGCGGCCGGCAGCGCCGTGGTGATGGAAGCTGCCCGGATTCTGAAGGCCATTGGTGCGCGGCCGAAGCGGAGCATCCGGTTCGCGCTCTGGAACGCCGAGGAGCAGGGGCTGCTGGGTTCGCTGGATTATGTTGACCGGCATCTGGCGACGCGGGCTCCGCTTGAGGACCCAGCCCTGGCCAATCTGCCCAACAACCGGTCATGGCGTGCCCGCTGGCCGGTCCAGCCGCGCGAGGGTCATGCCGACCTCGTGGCCTATTTCAACATCGACAACGGCTCGGGGAAGATCCGCGGCATCAACGCCGAGGGCAATGTGGCGGCCGCCCCGATCCTGCAGGCCTGGCTCGAGCCCTTCGCCAGCATGGGGGTGGGGACCGTCTCGCTGCGACCGTCCGGCGGGACCGATCACGTCTATATGCAGTCGGTCGGGATTCCGGGCTTCCAGTTCATCCAGGACCCGCTGGACTACAGCAGCCGCCTGCACCACACGAGCATCGACAGCTATGATCACCTGAGGGCCGACGACCTGCGGCAGGCAGCGGTCGTTCTGGCCGGCCTGCTGCTGAGCGCGGCCAACAGCGACGAGCCCCTGCCGCGGATGCCGTTGCCGACCCGTCCCAACGTCACAGATCCGTTCGCACCTCCGGCCGCGAACTGACCAACTTTACGACTAAATCGACCTTGGGCGCGTTCGGCTTTGAAGCCGGGCGCGCCCTTCGTCTATAAGACCTCCACGATTCCCCCCGAAACGAGACCCCCATGCCCGCTGACAGCGCCCCCCTGCGATACAAGAAGGTGCTGCTGAAGGTGTCGGGCGAGGTCCTGATGGGCGAGCAGGGCTATGGGATCGACATGAATACGGTCGACGCCGTGGCCCAGGCGATCGCCAAGGTGGCCAAGGGCGGGACCCAGATCTGTCTGGTGATCGGCGGCGGCAACATCTTCCGCGGCCTGTCGACGGCGGCGGCCGGAATGGAGCGGGCCAGCGCCGACTATATGGGCATGCTGGCTACGGTCATGAACGCTCTTGCCATGCAGAATGCGCTCGAGAAGATCGGCGTCCAGACCCGGGTGCAGAGCGCCATCCCCATGGCCGCGATCGCCGAGCCCTATATCCGCCGGCGCGCGGTGCGGCACATGGAAAAGGGCCGGGTCGTGATCTTCGCCGCCGGCACCGGCAATCCGTATTTCACCACCGACACGGCCGCGGCCCTGCGGGCCGCCGAGATGGGGTGCGATGCGCTGCTGAAGGGAACCTCGGTGGACGGAGTTTATTCGGCGGACCCCAAGAAGGACAAGGCCGCGACCCGCTATGAACATCTGAGCTATCAGGATGTCCTGTCCCAGAATCTGAAGGTGATGGATGCGGCCGCGATCGCCCTGATGCGGGAAAGCGGTATTCCGATCGTGGTGTTCTCGATCCGAGAGGAAGACTCGCTGCGCAAGGTGCTGAAAGGCAAGGGAACCTTCACGGTGATCAGCGACTCTCCGCCGCAAGCCGCCTGACAAGAACGAGACTGAGGAGACCGAGATGGCCAAGCCCGATCTGAAGACCTATCGCGACCGCATGGACAAGGCGGTATCGTCCCTGAAGGAAGAGTTCCAGGGTCTGCGCACCGGCCGGGCCAACGCGGGCCTGCTGGATCCGGTCCAGGTCCAGGCCTATGGTTCGAGCTCGCCCCTGAACGCCGTGGCGGCGATCAGCGTGCCCGAGCCGCGGATGATCTCGGTCAGCGTCTGGGACAAGTCGATGGTCGGTCCGGTCGAAAAGGCCATCCGGGCCGCGGGGCTGGGGCTGAACCCGATCGTCGACGGGCAGACGCTGCGCATCCCCGTGCCGCCCCTGACCGAAGAGCGCCGCAAGGAACTGGCCAAACTGGCCGGAAAATACGCGGAACAGCAGAAGATCGCGGTGCGAAACGTGCGCCGGGATGCCAATGACGACCTGAAGAAGGCGGAAAAGGCGGGCGATATCAGCCAGGACGAGCAGAAAAAGATGGAGGCCGAGGTCCAGAAGGACACCGATGCGGCCATCAAGCGTATCGACGAGACCTTGAAGACCAAGGAAGTTGAGATCATGCAGGTTTGACGGCCGCGCCCCGGCAGCCCGAACCTCAACAGGACAGATGACGGAATGACGGCCCCTCCCGCCGATGTGCCGGGCTCGCAGACCGGGCCGAGACATGTCGCCCTGATCATGGACGGTAATGGCCGCTGGGCCCAGGCGCGGGGGCTTCCGCGCGCCATCGGACACCGCGAGGGCGTGCAGGCGCTGAAGCGGACCGTGCAGGCCGCTCCGGAGTTGGGGATCGAATGCCTGACGGTGTTCGGCTTCTCGACCGAGAATTGGCGGCGGCCTGCCGAGGAGGTCTCCGACCTGATGGGACTGGTCCGGTCCTATGTCGCCAGCGATCTGAACCGGCTGGACCGGGAAGGTGTCCGGGTGCGGGTCCTGGGTCGTCGCGCGGGCCTGCCCGCCGACATCCGGGCCATCATCGAACGGGCCGAGAGCACGACGGCGACCAATGACCGGTTCCTGCTGCAGGTGGCCTTCAACTATGGCGGCCGGGCGGATCTGGTGGATGCCGCCCAGGCGTGGGTGGACCGGGTGCTGGCCGGCGAGGCCACGGGCCCCCTCGACGAGGCGGCGCTGGAGACCGGCCTGTCGACCGCAGGGGCTCCCCCGGTCGATGTCATCGTCCGCACCTCCGGCGAGCGCCGGCTGTCCAACTTCCTGCTATGGGAAGCGGCCTATGCGGAGCTGGTCTACCAGGACGTGCTGTGGCCCGACTACGGTCCGGAGGCGCTCGGCGACGCGGTCCGCCAGTATCGACAGAGGGACCGTCGATTCGGAGCCGTCGAGGTCGAGCCGGTGCTCGCGGCCGGCTGATGGTGTCGCTGAGGAACCTTGGCGTTCGGGCGGCCTCCGCTCTCGTGCTTGCCCCCCTCGCGGTTCTGGCCATCTGGGCCGGCGGCCTGTGGTTCCTGGCCCTCTTGCTGGGGGCTATCGTGTTGCTGGCGCGCGAGTGGGCGGCCATGAGCGCGCCGGAGCGGCGGAACCCGATTGCCGTCGGCGTCGCCATCGCCATCCTGGCCTGTACCGTCACAGCCCATGCCGAAAACATGTCTGCCGCCCTCGTGGTTCTGGTGTTCGGCGCAGCGGCCGTGGCCCTCTACGCTCGCAGGCTTGGTCAGGCGGGTGTTGATGCGGCGTATGGCGTTCTTTATCTCGGCTGGCCTGCGATCCTGCTGATCTGGCTGCGCGAGGGCCAGTCCGGGGCAGGGCTGAGCTGGACCATCATGGTGTTCGTCGTGGCCTGGTCGGCCGATGTGATGGCCTTTCTGGTGGGCAGCCTGCTGGGCGGGCCGAAGCTGTGGCCGCGATACTCGCCGAACAAGACCTGGTCGGGCTTCGCGGGCGGTCTGCTGGCGGGCTCGGTCGCCGGCTATCTGGTCGCCCGATTCCTGCCGCTGGGCCTGCCCGATCCCCTGTGGGGGCTGGCCCTCGGTCTGGCCGGAGCCCTGGCCACCATGGCCGGCGACCTGTGGGAGTCGGCGTTGAAGCGGCGTTTTGGCGTCAAGGACGCCGGCGGCCTGATCCCCGGGCACGGGGGGCTGCTGGACCGGGTCGACGGTCTGATGTTCGCCGTGGTCGTCATTGCTGCCGGTCGGCTTGCGGTTCTGATGCTGGAGCGTACGGCGTGATCCGGAGGCGTGTCTCGGTGCTGGGGGCCACCGGTTCGGTCGGCACCTCGACGCTTGATCTGATGGATCAGGCCGAGCAGGCCGGAACCGGAGCGTTCGAGGTCGTGGCCCTGAGCGGCGGGGCCAATATCGCACGGCTGGCGGAACAGGCGCGGCGCTGGAGGCCGGCCGTGGCGGTGACGGCCGATCCGGCCCGGCTGGAGGAGCTGCGCGCGGCCCTGGCCGGCACCGGCGTGGAGGCTGCCGCAGGCGACGCCGCCATCGTGGAGGCTGCCAGCCGGCCGACGGATCTGGTCATGGCCGCCATTGTCGGGGCTGCCGGCCTGAAGTCGGCCTGGGCGGCCGCGGCGACCGGAGCGACCCTGGCCCTGGCGAACAAGGAGAGTCTGGTCTGCTGTGGCGCGGCCCTGATCCAGAGGGTCCGGGCCGCGGGGGGGCGACTGATCCCCGTGGACTCGGAGCATTCCGCGATCTTTCAGGTCTTCCCGGAAGCAGCCCCCGAGCGGGTCGCGCGGCTGATCCTGACGGCCTCGGGCGGGCCTTTCCGGCGGACCTCACTGGAAGCCATGGCTGGAATGACGCCGGAGCAGGCCGTGGCCCACCCCAACTGGAGCATGGGGGCCAAGATCTCGGTCGACAGCGCCACCATGGCCAACAAGGGTCTGGAGATGATCGAGGCGGCCTATCTGTTCGGCATGCCAGCGTCCCGGATCGATGTGGTGGTGCACCCGGAGTCGGTCATCCACAGCATGGTCGAGTATGTCGACGGCTCCACCCTGGCCCAGATGGGCCCGCCGGACATGAAGACGCCGATCGCCTGCGCCCTGGCCTGGCCAGACCGCCTGAGCTGGCCTGCGCCACGGCTGGACCTGGCTGCCATGGGTCAGCTGACGTTCGAGGCCCCCGATCCCGTCCGCTTTCCGGCCCTCAGGCTGGCCCGGGAGGCCCTCGAGGCCGGCGGTGGCGCGCCGACGATCTTCAATGCCGCCAATGAGGTCGCCGCCCTGGCCTTCCTTGACCGCCGACTGGCCTTTCTCAATATTGCCGCAGTCATCGCCGAAACGCTTGGGCGTATGGTGAAGACGGGGGCGGACAGCGATTTCGACGACGCCTGCGCAGGGGCTCTGGCCCTCGATGCGCGCGCCCGTCGCCTCGCGCTCGAGATCGTCGGGGATCTGGCGCTGGTCGCCTGATCCTCATCGCGTGGCGGAAATGGAGTCGATGACGGCATGCTGAACGCGATCGGACAGGCGCTGATCTATGTCGTCCCGTTCCTGCTTGTGCTGACGGTCATCGTCACGATCCACGAACTTGGACACTTTCTGGTGGCCCGTGCCTTTGGCGTGAAGGTCGATCGCTTCGCCATCGGCTTCGGCAAGGCCCTGTTCAGCCGGACCGATCGGAACGGCATTGAATGGCGGGTCGGATGGATGCCTCTGGGTGGCTATGTGAAGTTCTCCGGCGACCTTGATGCGTCCAGCGTGCCCGACAGCCGGGGTCTGGATACGCTGAAGTCCGAGATCATCGCCCGGGACGGGGCCGGGGCCGAGCGCGACTATTTCCATTTCAAGCCGGTCTGGCAGCGGATGCTGATCGTGGTCGCCGGACCGGTGGCCAACTTCATCCTGGCCATCGCCATCTTCACGGTCCTGTTCTCGCTGCTGGGGGTGGAGCTGCGTCCGGCCCGGGTGGCCCAGGTGACGGCGGAATCGCCCGCCGCCGTGGCCGGCTTCCAGCCCGGAGACCTGATCACCGCGATCGACGGCCGGATTATCGCCGATGCCGGGGAGGTGACCCGCAAGGTCAGCCTGTCCAGCGGCGACGCGGTCCGGTTCACGGTCGAGCGCGCCGGGTCCGAGATCGAACTGGTCGCCACGCCGGAGCGACGGGTCGAGACCGATCCCATCGCCGGCCGGATCACCGTGGGCCGCATTGGCCTCGCGCTGTCCTCGACGGCGGCCGAAGCCCGGCACGTCCGCTACAACCCGATCGAGGCGGTGGGGCGTGGCGTTCAGGAAACCGGAGAGATTCTGGGCACCACGCTGAACTATCTGGGGCGGATCTTCACCGGACGGGAGTCCGGGGACCAGCTGAGCGGTCCGCTGGGCATCGCCAAGGCCTCAGGGGCCCTGACCAATGCGGCCGTCGCGGCCAATCCGGACCCCGTTGCAACCGCCATGAACCTGTTGCTGACGCTGACGAGCTTTGCCGCCATACTTTCGATCGGAATAGGCTTTCTAAATCTGTTGCCCATCCCGGTTCTGGACGGCGGTCATCTGGTTTTCTACGCCTACGAGGCTGTGGCGAAGAAACCCGTGGCGGCCGGTGTTCAGGAGGCGGGGTACCGGGTCGGTCTTGCTTTGCTGGCGGGTTTGATGTTGTTCGCGACCTGGAACGACCTGCAGAAGTTGAACCTGTTCCAATTCCTCGGCGGGCTCGTCAGTTGAGCCGACGCCAGCCCCCGATGGTTTCCCGAATGATCCTGACCGACCCCCGCGCCGCATTCCATCCGGGCACACGCAGCCTGCGCCGTACCGTGGCCACGACCGCCAGTCTGCTGGCCCTGGTGGCGGCCTCGCCCGTGCTGGCCCAGACGCCGCCCGCGCCGGCGATCCAGACTGGCCCGGCCCCCAGCGCCAGTCCCGCGGAGACCGGGACGGTCAACCGCATTCTGGTCGAGGGCAACCAGCGAATCGACCAGACGACAGTCCTGTCCTATCTGCCGATCCAGCCGGGCGACACGATCGATCCGGTGATTCTGGACGTCGCCATCCGGACCCTGACCCGCACCCAGCTGTTCGCGGACGTGCAGATCGGCCTGCAGGAGAACGGCGACCTGGTCGTCCGGATCGTCGAGAACCCGATCATCAACCAGGTGGTGTTCGAGGGAAACAGCGCCATCAGCGAGGACAAGCTGACCGAAGAGGTCACGATCGGTCCCCGCGGCATCTACACCCGCGCCCGTGTCCAGGAGGATGTGGGCAAGATCATCGAGCTTTACCGGCTGTCGGGCCGGATTTCGGCGACCGTCACGCCCAAGCTGGTCCAGCTGGAGCAGAACCGCGTCGACGTCGTGTTCGAGATCGACGAGGGTCCCGAGACCGGCGTTCAGGCCATCACCTTCCTGGGCAACGCGGCGTTTTCGGACAGCGACCTGCGCGAGGTCATGGTCACCAAACAGTCCCAGTGGTGGCGGCTGTTCACCAAGAACGACAACTACGACCCCGGCCGGCTCGACTATGACCGGGAGCAGCTGCGGAAATTTTACACCAACCGCGGCTACTATGATTTCCGGATCATCTCGGCGGTGGCCGAGTTGGCCCCCGACGACAGCGCCTTCGCCATGACCCTGACGGTCGACGAGGGCAGCAAATACAATTTCGGCGACATCCAGGTGGTCACCGAGAACGATCGGCTGAATGCCGACTTCCTCGAACTGCTGCTGCCGATCCGCAGCGGCGACCTGTACGAGAGTGACAAGATCGAGAGCTCGGTCGACGCCCTGACCTTCGCGGCGGGCTCGGCCGGCTACGCCTTCGTCGACATCAATCCGACCTATCGACCCAACCCCGAGACCGATACCATCGACGTGACGTTCAACGTCTCCGAAGGGCAGCGGGTCTACGTCGACCGGATCAACATCATCGGCAATACCCGCACCATCGACCGTGTGATCCGTCGCGAACTGATGCTGACCGAGGGCGACGCCTTCAATCGCACCCTGGTGGAGCGGTCGCGCAACAATCTGCGGGGGCTGGGCTTCTTCAAGGAAGTCACCATCGAGGAGTCGCGCAGTGCGGCTCCGGACCGGTCGGTCGTCAATGTGTCCGTCGAGGAACAGCCGACGGGCGAGCTCTCGGTCGGCGCCGGCTTCAGCTCGGTCGACAGCTTCGTGGTCAACCTGGGCATTTCCGAACGCAACTTCCGGGGGCGCGGCCAGAATTTCGTGTCGCGTATCGAATGGGGCTCCCTGCGCCAGCAGATCGACTTCCGCTTCACCGAGCCCCGGTTCCTGGGCCGCGATGTCGGCGCAGGCTTCGACCTGTTCCACTCCCGCTATGACTTTCAGGACGAGTCCTCGTTCGACTACCGGTCGACCGGGGCGGGCCTGCGCCTGTCCTATCCGCTCAACGGCTATAGCAGCCTGTCGAGCCGCTACTTCATCAAGGACGATGAGATCATCGTCCCGACCGGCTATTGCAGCGCCAACGGCGTCGGCTCGCGGGCGCTGTGCGAACAGGTCGGGGCGTCGCTGAACTCGTCGGCGGGGTACACGCTGTTCGTCAACCGCCGGAACGATCCCATCCGGCCGACGCGCGGTTGGACCGGCTCGATCCGCCAGGACTTCGCCGGGCTCGGCGGCGACGTGAACTACGTCAAGACCGAGGTCGATGCGACGGTCTACTACGGCATCACGCCCAGCTGGATCGTCTCGGTGGCGGGCTCGTCGGGCTATGTCACAGGCTGGAACGGCGATGCGATCCGGATCAACGACCGCTTCTTCAAGGGGGGCAACACTTTCCGCGGCTTCGAGAACGCCGGGATGGGTCCCCGCGACCTGACGACCAACGATGCGCTGGGCGGCAATTTCTATGCCGTCGGCACTGTCCAGCTGACGGTACCCAACGGCCTGCCTGAACAGTATGGCATCCGCACCGAGCTGTTCGTCGATGTCGGGACCCTTGGAGTGCTGGACGATCGATACACCCTGGGCACGAACGGACTTGTCGACACCTCGATCGCGGATGATCTGTCGCTCCGGGCCTCCGCCGGCCTGAGCGTCCACTGGCGCTCGCCCATGGGTCCGATCCGCTTCGACTTCAGCCAGATCCTGAGCGAGGAAGAATACGACCGTACCGAAACCTTCCGCTTCTCGACCTCCACCCAGTTCTAAGTCGGGCCCTGTCGGCCCTGAAAAGGTTCCTTATGAAACTCCTCGCTATCGGTGCCGTTGCCCTGGCCACGCTCGTCGGTTCGACGGCCGTCGCCCAGACGCAGGGCCCCCAGAACCCCGGTCCTGCGATCCCGGGCGTCTGCGTCTATTTCAACCAGCGCCTGCTGGCCCAATCGACGGTCGGACAGTCGGTCCAGACCCGCATGGAGCAACTGGCCGGTGAGGTCCAGGGAGAGCTCTCGCCCTATGGTGCGGCCATCCAGACCGAGATCCAGGCCCTGCAGCAGGGTGGCCAGGCGGCCGATCCGGACGGCGCGCGCCGCACCGCCGTGCAACAGCGCATCCAGGAAGCCCAGATCCTGGAACAGACCCGTCAGGAAGAGCTGCGCTACACCCTGTCCGAACAGCGCCGGCTGATCTCGGCCGCGGTCGAGCCTATCCTTGTGGCCGTCTACCAGGAACGCGGCTGCGGCATCCTGCTGGACCGCGAGAGCGTCTTCATCGTCAATCCGGCCATGGATGTGACGGACACGGTGATCCAGCGTCTGAATACGGCGCTGCCGAGCCTGAGCTTCAACCGTCTGCCGGTTCCGGCTCAAGCGGCTCAGTAGGCGCCGGGGCATGATGCCCGACGCCCGCTTCTTCGATCTTCTGGCCCCGGCCAGCGTCGGCGACCTCGCAGCCCTTTCGGGCGGCGAGGTCGTTCGCGGTTCGGAATGGAGGATCAGCCAGGTCGCGCCTCTGGTTGTAGCCGACCGGAACGCCATTGGATTCCTGGGGGACCGCAAGTTCCTCGACGCGCTGGCAGCGACGGCCGCCGGCTGTGTGATCGTGCCGGCCGGGGCGGTCGAGGCCGCGCCGCCTGAGGCCGCTGTCATTGTCTCGCGCACCCCGCAGGCGGCCTGGGCGGCGGCGGCCGTGGCCCTGCATCGCCCCAGAGGGCTGGTCGCGGCGGCCCCCGCAGAGGTCTGCGAGGACGACAGCACCGTCATCGAGCCCGGGGTGATTCTGGGGCAGGGCGCGAGGATCGGCCGCGGGACCCGGATCGGGGCCAATACGGTGATCGGACCGGGGGTGCAGATCGGCCGCGACTGCCAGATCGGCTCGAACGTCACGGTCGGTTTCGCCCTGATCGGCGACCGGGTGAAGATCTATGCCGGGGCCCGGATCGGCGAGCCGGGTTTTGGCGCGGCCGGGGGCGCTGGCGGCGCTGTCGATGTGCCCCAGCTGGGTCGCGTGATCCTTCAGGACGGGGTCACGATCGGGGCCAACACCTGCATCGACCGGGGAGCCTTCGACGACACGGTGATCGGCGAGAATACGAAGATCGATAATCTGGTGATGATCGCGCACAACTGCGTGCTGGGCCGCAATGTCCTGATGGCGGGCCATGCGGGAATCTCGGGCTCGGTGCGTGTCGGGGACAATGTCATGTTCGGTGGCAAGGCGGGGGTCGGCGACCACATCACCATTGGTGAGGGGGCCCGCGTGGCCGCCGGGGCCGGGGTGCTGGCCGACGTTCCGGCAGGTGAAACCTGGTCGGGCTATCCGGCGAAACCGATCCGTCAATTCTTGCGCGAGACCGTCTGGGTCTCCAGACAGGCGAGGAGCAAGGGAGCGCGCACGAATGACTGAGTCGGAGGGCAAGATCGATTACGCCGAGGTGATGCGTCGGCTGCCCCACCGCTATCCCTTCCTGCTGGTGGACAAGGCCGAGGCCTTCGTGGCCAACACCTCGATCACCGGGATCAAGAACGTCACCCACAACGAGCCCTTCTTTCCGGGGCATTTTCCGATCGATCCGGTCATGCCGGGCGTGCTGATCGTCGAGGCCATGGCCCAGACCGGGGCCCTGCTGATGTCCAAGAGCCTGGATGTCGATGTGGCGGGCAAGGTCATCATGTTCATGACCATCGACGGGGTGCGGTTCCGGAAACCCGCGCGGCCGGGCGACCAGTTGCGCATGAATGTCGTCGTGACCCGCGCGCGGGGCGAGGCCTTCAAGTTCCGGGGCGAGACCTTCATCGACGGCAAACTGGCCGCCGAGGCCGAGTTCATGGCCATGGCCGTCAACGTCGACCAGCCGGTTCCGGCGTGAGCGCCATCCATCCCACGGCCATCGTCGACGGCTCGGCCGTGCTGGCCGACGGTGTTGTGATCGGGCCGTGGTGCACGGTCGGACCGGGTGTGCGACTGGAGGCCGATGTCCATCTGGTCAGCCATGTGGTTTTGCAGCAGGACACGACGGTTGGTCCCCGGACAGTGATCCATCCCTTCGCCGTGATCGGCGGCGATCCCCAGCACAACGGCTATCGGGGCGAGCCGGTGCGCCTCGAGATCGGGGCGGACAACTCCATCCGCGAGCATTCGACCTTCAACCGGGGCACGCCCCAGGGCAGCGGGATCACCCGCGTGGGATCGAACGGCCTGTTCATGACCGGGGCCCATGTCGGCCACGATGCGATGGTCGGTGACCATGTGGTGATGGCCAATCAGGCCACGCTGGGTGGCCATGCCCGCATCGGCGACCGGGTCTTTCTGGGCGGGCTGTGCGCCGTGCACCAGAACGGCCGGGTGGGGCAGGGAGCGATCATCGGCGGGCTGGCCGCCGTGACGCGCGACGTCATTCCCTACGGCTCGGCCTGGGGGAATCATGCGCAGCTGCAGGGGCTGAACCTGATCGGGCTGAAGCGCAAAGGCTATGGCAAGGACGCCGTCCGGCGGCTGCTGGCGGCCTTCCGCGACCTGTTCGAGGGGGAGGGCGTGTTCGCCGACCGGCTGGATGCGGTCGAGGCCGGTTACGCCGACCTGCCCGAGATCATGGAGATCACAGCCTTCATCCGGGAGGGGGGCAAGCGTCCGCTCTGCCTGCCCGGCGCATGACCAATTCCGGGCACCAAACCGGTCAAATTCCTTCGCCAACTCGACCAGTCGTCTGGTCAACCTCGCCAAAGTCGCCAAGCGCGCGCTTTGGCCCGGGAGGCGGGTCTTGAGCGCGGGCAAACTGGGTCTGATCGCGGGCGGCGGCGCGCTTCCGCTGGCCATCGCGGCCCGGTGCGATGTGGAAGCCCGGCCGCTCTTCGTCGTCCGCCTGACCAGCTTCGCCGACCCCCATCTTGTCCGCTATACCGGAATCGAGGCCGGGATGGCCGAGATCGGCAAGGTGCTGTCGGCCCTGAAGGCAGCAGGCTGCACGGCGGTCTGTTTCGCCGGCACGGTCAGCCGGCCGGATTTCAAGGCGCTGAAGCCCGATCTGAAGGGGGCGACCCTGTTGCCCGGCATCATCGCGGCGGCGACCCGGGGCGACGACGCCCTGCTGCGCAAGATCCTGTCGATCTTCGAGGCCGAGGGCTATGCCATCGAGGGGGCCGACGACATCCTTGGAGGCGACACCCTGCCGGCCGGGGCGCTGGGGCGCGTCCAGCCGGACGCGGTGCAGCTGGCGGATCTGAAGAAGGCCCTGCATGTGGCGGAAAAGGCGGGTGAACTGGATATCGGGCAAGGGGCCGTCGTCTGTGACGGTCTGGTGCTGGCGGTCGAGGCCCAGGAAGGCACCGACGCCATGCTGGCCCGGGTCGCAGGCCTGCCCGCCGATCTGAGAGGAAGCGCCGGGGCCCCGAAGGGCGCGCTGGGCAAGGCCCCCAAGCCCATTCAGGACCTGAGGGTCGACATGCCGGTGATCGGCACGCGCACGGTCGAGATGGCGGCGGCGGCCGGGCTGGCCGGGGTCGGCGGGATCGCGGGACGGCTGATCCTGATCGACCGGGCCGCCATCGTCGAGGCGGCCGACCGGCTGGGGCTGTTCGTGTGGGGCGAGGACCGGTCATGAAGATCATGCTGGTGGCGGCGGAGGCCTCGGGCGATGCTCTGGGGGCGGGGCTGGCGGGGGCCCTGCGTGCGCGGCAGCCGAACGTCGCCCTGGTCGGGGTCGGAGGACCGAAGATGGCCGCCGAGGGTATCGACAGCCCGTTCGACATCGCCGAACTGTCCATCATGGGCTGGCTGGAAGGCCTGCGGGCCTATGGCCGGGTCAAGGCGCGCGTGGCGGACACGGTGGCGCTGGCGGTGCGCGAGCGGCCGGAGGCCGTCGTCCTGATCGACAGCTGGGGCTTCACCATCCGGGTGGCCAAGGCGATCCGGGCCGTCCTGCCGGATGTGAAGCTGATAAAATATGTGGGACCGCAGGTCTGGGCCTCGCGGCCGGGGCGGGCGAAGACCCTGGCGGCGGCGGTGGATCACCTGCTGGCCCTGTATGCCTTTGACGCGCCATGGTTCGAACGTGAGGGGCTGGCCACCACCGTGGTGGGCTCACAGGCCCTGCATGTCGACATGAGCGGGGCCGATCCTGTGGCCTTTCGCAAGGCCCGGGGGATCGCGCCGGATGCGCCGCTGCTGCTCGTGTTGCCGGGCAGCCGGCCAACCGAGATCCGGCTGATGACGCCAGTTTACGAGGCGGCGGTCGCCCGGCTGAAGGCGGAGAACCCCGCCCTGGCCGTGGTGGTGGTCGCGGCCGGGACGGTGGCCGAGGATGTGACCGCCCGGGTCGCGGCCTGGCCCTTCCGGGCCCATGTGGTGGGCGAGGGCGACAAATATGCGGCGATGAAGGCGGCCACGGTGGCCCTGGCCACCAGCGGCACGGTCTCGACAGAACTGGCCCTGGCCGGAGCCCCCATGGTGATCGGCTATCGTTTCGGGCCGGTCAGCTATGCGATCATGAAGCCCTTCTTCACCGGCAAGTACGCGACCCTGTTCAACCATGCGGCCGACGAGGAGATCGCCAGGGAGCTGATCCAGTCCGATGCGACCCCGGGGAAAGTCGCGGCCGAGGTCGGCCGGCTGCTGGCCGATCCGGAGGCCCGGGCGGCGCAGGCGGCGCGACAGACGGCCGCCCTGGACCGGATGGGCCGCGAGGGGCGCGATCCGTCCGAGATCGCGGCGGAGGCGGTGCTGGGGGTTGTCGCCGCCCGTCGGCCGTCGCCTGATCCCGCCTGACTATCGGGTCCTGACCACCCCGGAGACCGGGGCGCTTGCCGCTCCGGGCAGGCGCGTGCCGCGGAGCGACTGGCCGGCGGTCTCGGTCAGGAAAAACACCGACACCGCGCCCACGACGCAGGCGGCCATCATGTAGCAGGCGGGAATCAGGGTGTTGCCGGTCGCGCCGATCAGCCAGCTGTTGGCCGCCGGTGCCGTGCCGCCGAACAGGGAGGTCGACAGGTTGTAGGCGATGGCGAAGCCGGCGAACCGCACATGGGTCGGGAACATCGCCGGGAAGGTGGCCGAGATGGTGGCCAGCTGCGGCACGAACAGCAGGCCCAGCAGGGCAAAGCCGAGGATGGCCCCGACCAGGCCCGTGTCCATCAGCAGGTAGGCGGGGATGACGGCCGCGAACAGGCCGATCAGCGAGAACCACCACAGGGGCTTGCGCCCGATCCGGTCCGACAGCTTTCCGGCAAAGGGCAGGAAGACCATCATGAACAGCATGCCGATGATGGGCACGACGAGGGCCATGTTGGTCGAGAGGTCGAGCCGCCGCTGCAGATAGGTCGGCATGTAGCTGAGCAGGGTGTAGTTGACGACGTTCAGGGCGACCACCATGCCGCCCATGACCAGCAGCGGCCGCCAGTAGTCGCGGAACAGGTCGCGCAGCTCGCCGCCCGTGTTGGTCTCGGCGTCTCCGTGGGCCTCGATCTCGCGAAACACGGGCGTGTCCTCCATGCGCGAGCGCAGATACAGGCCGATCAGCCCCATGGGGCCGGCGACGAAGAAGGGGATGCGCCAGCCCCAGTCGGTCATCGCCGCCTCGCCCAGCGCGAGGGAAAAGCCCAGCATCAGCAGGGCCCCGAGGGCGTAGCCGGCCAGGGTGCCGACCTCGAGGAAGCTGCCGTAGAAGCCACGCCGGTCGTCGGGCGAATATTCGGCCATGAAGGTCGCCGCCCCGCCGTACTCGCCGCCGGTCGAGAAGCCCTGGACCATCCGCAGCAGAATCAGAAGGGCCGGGGCCCACAGGCCGATGGCGTCATAGTCGGGAATAAGCCCGACGCAGAAGGTGGCTCCGGCCATCAGGACGATGGTCAGGGCCAGCACCGACTTGCGGCCCAGCCGGTCGCCGAGCGGGCCCCAGAACAGGCCGCCGAGCGGGCGCACCAGAAAAGAGATGGCGAAGGTGCCGAGCGCGAACAGGGTGGCCGTGCCGGCCTCGCCGGGAAACAGGGCGGCCGAGATGAAGGTCACGCCATAGGCATAGATCCCGTAATCGAACCATTCGGTGGCATTGCCGAGGGCTGAGGCGGCGATGGCCCGTCGGACCGTGCCTTGATCGACCGGGGTCGGGGGGGCGGCGTCATGGGTCATGCGGGGTCTCCTTTCGGGGCCGGAGCGTCGGGTTCCGGACGGTCTTCGAGAGTGGCGGCGACGGGGGTTGTGCGCGGCAGGACGCGCCAGGGCTGCTGCAGGTCCGCAGGCACGGGCGGGCGGGCAATCTGGCGCCACAGGGCGAAGACCAGGGCGGCGCCGGCGCAGGCGCACACCGCGAGGAACAGTCCCCGCGGCCCGATGAGCCCCATCGCCGCCCCGGCGATCAACGGCCCGGTCGCGGCCCCAAGCGAATAGATGAGGACCAGCCCGCCTGCGGCCGCGACCCGTTCCGCAGGGGCCAGGTGGTCGTTGGTATGCGCCACCGACAGCGGATACAGGGCGAAGCCCAGGCCCCCGAACAGGGCGGCGGCAACGAACAGGGGCCAGCCCGGCCCGAGCGCTGACAGCAGACCGGTGACGATGACGCAGCCGGCGATGGTCGCGACCACGATCCGGCGGCGCTCAAACCGGTCCGACAGCCAGCCCAGCGGCCATTGCAGCGCCACGCCGCCGACGATCAGGACGCTCATGAAGGTGGCGGTGTCGGCGACCGACAGGCCGAGCCGGCGGGCGTAGACCGCGCCGAGGCCATAGACGGCACCGAGCATCACGCCGCTGGCGACCGCACCAACGAAGCCAAGGGGCGAGGCGGCGTAGAGGCGTCCGATCCGGATCGGCAACTGTTCCGCGATGACTGGCCCGCTCATCCGCGTCAGGGCAATGGGGATCACCGCAAGCGAGATGGGGACGGAGGCGAGCAGGAAGGGAAGGGCGGGTGCCTCGGGGGCCAGACGCAGGAACTGCTGGCCCAGCGCCTGGCCGAGATAGAGCGCCATCATATAGGCGGCGAGCGTGGTTCCCCGACTGCGGGCCTCGGCCCGTTCGTTCAGCCAGCTCTCCAGACAGATGAAGATGGCGGCAACGCAGATCCCGTCGATCAGGCGAAGGCCGATCCAGGGCAGGGGTCCGGGCACCAGGGCATAGGCCAGCGCCGTCGCCGAATAGAGGGAGGCGAAGGCCGCGAAGCCGCGGATATGGCCGACCCGGTTGATCAGACGCGGGATCCGCACCGCGCCGAGGGTGAGTCCCGCGAAATAGGCGGCCGTCACCCCGGCGATGACCATCGCGTCGGTGCCCTGATCCTGCAGACGCAGGGTGATGAGGGTCGAGAGAAAGCCCGACCCTGTCATGAGGACGAAGATCGCGAGAAGAAGGCTGGGGACCCGGAGGGCGGCCTGCAGCATGGGGAGTCAAAGCCGGAGCGTCGGCATTCGTTCCGATCGTGCGCGTCGACCCCTGGCCCGTGGGCTCCGCATGTTGCGGGAGCTGACCACTGGATCGGCGGCCTCCCGGGCGCTAGCCTGGGTCCCTGACCTTTGCCGGATGATCGTCAAATGACCCCGCCCCGCCCGCCCAAGAAGAGCGAAACGCTGGAAGTCCGGCTGCCCCATGCCGCGAAGACGGCCTTCATGGACCGGTGCCATGCCTCCGGTCTGACGGCCAGCGAGGTCGTCCGGACCCTGATCGAGCGTGAGGTCGCCGGGCCTCGCGGTCGCCGGTCACGAACCGGCTGGCAGGCGCTGGCGGCCGCGATCGCGGGCGTCGCCCTCGGGGCCATCGCGGTGCCCTCGATCGCCCAGGCTCTGCCGGGGTCCCGGGCGGACTTCGACCGGATGGATGCGGACCGCGACGGCGTGGTGACCTTCGCCGAGTTTCAGGACCGCTAGCGGATCCTTTGCGCCAGCCGGCCGGGACGCAGGTTGAACCATGTCCAGGGCTTGTAGAGGGCCGCGCCCGGCTTCCATGAGGCGACCACAAACTCGGCCCGACCGACGAGGTTGGTGACCGGCAGCAGGCCGACACCGACATCGCCCGCCCAGCGGCTGTCCAGTGAGTTGTCGCGGTGATCGCCCATGACGAACAGCTGTCCCGCCGGCACGATCTGGGCCGGGCGGTCGTCGCCGGCCAGGACGGTACCGGCGTCGAAGGTCACATAGGTTTGGCCGTCCGGCTGACGCTCCTCGACGCGCAGGACCGGCCGTTCGGGTGCGTCGAGGTCGATACCGGGCCCGATCACCCGTTGCGGCAGGGGCTGGCCGTTGACGCGCACTGTGCCGCCAGCCACCTCGACCCGGTCGCCGGGCAGGCCGATGACCCGCTTGATCCAGATTTCGCGGGGGTTGGCGGGGCGTCGGAACACGACGACATCGCCGCGTCTGGGCAGTCGTTCAAAGAGGCGTCCCGCAGGCAGGGACGGGTTGAAGGGCAGCGAGGCCCGGCTCCAGCCGTAGGCGAACTTCGACACCACCAGATAGTCCCCGACGACCAGCCCCGGCTCCATCGAGGCCGAGGGGATGGTGAAGGGCTGGAAGGCCACGGTCTGGATCAGGACCGCGGCGCAGAGGCCGACCGCGACGGTGCGCGCCGCTTCGCCAATTTCCCAGCGGGCGTCCGGCGGGGCTGGTCCGGCGGCGGGGGCAGGTGGGGTGCGGGGTGATGTCGAGGTCATGACGGGATGTCTGCGGACGTCCCCGTCGGAAGCCAGCCAAGTCTTGTCCGGACAGGCCGACGATCGTGTCCGGACAGCCGAAAGACGGCTGGCGATTCCTGCCAGTGGCACGTTCGGCTACAGGATACCCATCCATTCAAGATCGCCGTCCAGTGGATGGCAGGCATAATCGACCTGCAGCACCCGCCGCCGGCGGGGCCGGACTGCGGGTTTTGAAGCATGGAGGATGGGTGTGGCGTAGGCCCAGATGTCCCCGGCCTCGGCGAGGCACACGCTGGTCCCAAGGCGTCCGACGGTGCCTGGAATGGAATACTCGGCAAGTTGGCCTTCAAGATGCGAGCCGGGGGCAATCAGCAGGGGGGCGTTGTCTGCATCAACGTCATCAAGATGGACCCTCAGTGTCGCCATGGAGGCCAGGACCCTGAACGGCGGGGCCACATGGGTCAGACCGGCCTTGACCGACCATGGCCCATAGCCGGGTGTGTCGTGGCGTTCGCGAACGACAACGGTCCGGTCCTGATGCCATGCGAGGTTCCAGTTCGCGGCGGCAGTCTTGTCGAACAATACGGCCCTGACCGGGAACGCACCGGTGCCGATCAACTCGCTCGCAACGGAACCCACGGGACCGTCCCGCCCCAGCATCGGGCGGAGGTCGGAAAGTCCGGCCAGACGGATACCGGCAACCTCTTCGGGCAGGTGTGAGAGGGTGCCCGTTAGGTCTGCACACTGCGCAGAAGAAAGGGCGCAGCGAAATCGCTGCGCCCCGTCATGTCGAAAATCGAGGTCGGTCATCGTCTCAGACCGACAGCCACTCAGCCCCGGTTCTGGATCGGGACGTAGTCGCGCTCGACCGGGCCGGTGTAGAGCTGGCGGGGACGGCCGATCTTCTGGCCGGGATCGGCCATCATTTCCTGCCACTGGGCGATCCAGCCGACCGTACGGGCCAGCGAGAACAGCACGGTGAACATCGAGGTCGGGAAGCCCATCGCCGACAGGGTGATGCCCGAATAGAAGTCGACGTTCGGGAACAGCTTGCGCTCGATGAAATACTCGTCGTTCAGGGCGACGCGTTCCAGCTCCATCGCGACCTGCAGCAGGGGATCGTTGGGGTCACCGACCGCCTTGAGCACCTCGTGGGCGCTCTCCTGCATCACCTTGGCGCGCGGGTCGTAGTTCTTGTAGACCCGGTGGCCGAAGCCCATCAGCTTGTATTTCTTGGCCTTCACGCCCTCGATGAACTCCGGGATCTTGTCCGGGGTGCCGATTTCCTTGAGCATGTTCAGCGCCTCCTCGTTGGCCCCGCCGTGCGACGGGCCCCACAGGCAGGCGATGCCGGCGGCGATACAGGCGAAGGGGTTGGCCCCCGAGGAGCCTGCAAGCCGCACGGTCGAGGTCGAGGCGTTCTGCTCGTGATCCGCATGCAGCATGAAGATGCGGTCCATGGCCTTGGCCAGGATCGGGTTCACCACATAGTCCTCGGCCGGAACGGCGAAGCACATGCGCAGGAAGTTCTCGGCGTAGTTCAGGTCGTTGCGCGGCGAAACGAAGGGCTGGCCGATGTGATATTTGTAGGCCCGGGCCGCGATGGTCGGCATCTTGGCAATCAGGCGGATGGCCGAGATGTTGCGCTGGACCGGATCATGAATGTCCAGGCTGTCGTGATAGAAGGCTGACAGGGCCCCGACCGTGCCGACCATGATGGCCATCGGGTGGGCATCGCGGCGGAAGCCGTCGAAGAAGCGGTCGAACTGTGAATGCAGCATCGTGTGCATGGTGATGCTGCGTTCGAACGCCTCATACTGGGCGGCGGTCGGGAGCTCGCCGTGCAGCAGCAGGTGGCAGACCTCGACGAAGTTCGACTGCGAGGCGAGCTGGTCGATCGGATAGCCGCGGTGCAGCAGGGTGCCGATGTCGCCGTCGATGAAGGTCAGGGCGCTTTCGCACGAGGCCGTCGAGGTGAAGCCGGGATCGTAGGTGAACGCGTCGGTGGCCGCATAGAGCTTGCGGATGTCGATGACATTCGGGCCAGTCGAGCCCGACAGGACCGGCAGATCAACGGAGACATCACCGTAGGTCAAGTTTGCCGAACCGGCGGGTTTGGAAGCTTCGGTCATCAGGCGCGCCCTCTTGTGATGAGTGTTCGGTCCGGACGGGAGCACCCGGACCCTGATTTGTTATGGGTGATCACTTAGTCTGTTGCAGCGCATCATCCAAGCGCCCGAGCGCCTCTTCGCGGCCAAGGGCCGAAAGGGTGCGGGCGATATCGGGCGATGCGGCCCCGCCGGTAAGGGCCGCGCGCATGGGCGGGCCGATCTTGCCGAAGCCGACGCCTTCCTCTTCTGCGAAGGCTTTCAGCTCGGCCTCGAGGGCGAAGACGTCCCAGCTTTCGAACAGGGCCAGGCGGGCGCGGACCCGGGCGATGCGCTCATGAGTCTCGCCGGAGAGCAGGGCGCGGGCCTTGTCGTCGAGGGCCAGCGGGCGGGTCCGGAGTACGAAGGCAGTCTGGGCCGCGAGCTCGATCAGGGTCCTGGCCCGGTCCTTCACGAAGGGAATGGCCTGTTGCAGCCGGACCTCGTCACCCTCGTTCAGGGGGGCGCCGGTGGCCAGATGGGCATCCAGGGTCAGGCCGGCCAGGCGGGCGTCGTCCGCCAGTCGCAGCCAGTGGGCGTTGACGTGGGCGAGCTTGTCGAAGTCCAGCCGGGCCGGGGCCTTGCCGATGCCGTCCAGATCGAACCATTCGCGGGCCTGGTCATCGCTGAACAGCTCGTCGTCGCCATGGGCCCAGCCCAACCGGGCCAGATAGTTGCGCATGGCCTCGGGCAGATAGCCCATCTCGGCATATTCGTGGACGGCCTGGGCCCCGTGGCGCTTAGACAGTTTCGCGCCGTCCGGGCCGTGGATCAGGGGGATGTGGGCGAACACCGGCCGGTCCCAGCCGAGGGCGTCATAGATCAGCGACTGGCGGGCGGCGTTGTTCAGATGGTCGTCGCCCCGGATGACATGGGTGACGCCCATGTCGTGGTCGTCGGCGACGACGGCGAGGTTGTAGGTCGGATTGCCGTCCGATCGCAGCAGGACCAGATCGTCCAGATCGGCATTGTCCCAGCTGACCTCGCCCTGGACAGCGTCCATGACCACGGTCCGGCCGGGCAGGGGGCGGCGGAAACGGACGACGTGGGGCCGGGACAGGTCATCGACGGTGGGCTGGCGGTCGCGCCACGGCGATTCGAAGGTCGTGCGGGCGGCCTTGGCCTCGTCGCGCAGACGGCCGGTCTCCTCCGCCGAGGTGTAGTCGCGATAGGCGGCTCCGGCCTCCAGCAGGGCGTCGACGACCGCGCGGTGGCGGTCGGCGCGGGCATGCTGGAACACCGGCTCCTCATCGGCGAACAGTTCCAGCCAGCTGAGGCCGTCGAAAATGGCCTTGACCGCGTCATCGGTGGAGCGCTCGCGGTCGGTGTCCTCGATCCGGACGAGGAATTTGCCGCCCCGGCCTTTCGCATAAAGGTAGTTGAAAAGCGCAGTTCTCGCGCCGCCTATGTGCAGATAGCCGGTGGGGGAAGGGGCGAAGCGGGTGACAACCCGGGCGGAGGGGGAGGATGAGGGCATGGCAAGGGCGTCCGAAGGGGCGGCCCTTATACCCCCCGACGCGCCAAAGCCTAGTCTGGCCGAACGGATCCGCGACGGGGTGCGGAAGGAGATCGGCACGCAGGGTCTGCGCTGGCGGCTGTGGGCCCCCGTGGCGTTCGGGGCCGGGGCGGCGGTCTATTTCGCCTTGAAGCAGGAGCCGCCGGTCCAGCCGCTGGTTGTCGCCGCCGGGATCGCGACGGGACTCTGGCTGTGGGCGCGGCGTCACGGTTGGGGACGGGCGGCCACCTTGCCGCTGATGCTGCTGGCGTGTCTGGCGCTGGGCCTGGCCGCGGCAAAGCTGCGGACCGACCGGGTTACGGCCCCGATCGCACCGGCCTTCGAGGCACCCGTGACGCTGGAGGCCTGGGTTATGGATGTCGACAGCCCGGGCGAGCGGGGGCACCGGGTGGTGCTGGCCCCTGTGTGGATCCGGGGGCTGACGCCTGAGGCCACACCGGTCCGGCTTCGGGCGACGGTTCGCGGCGATCCACCCATACCGGGCACGCCCGTCCGGCTGTTCGCCATCCTGAATCCGCCTCCGCCGCCGGCCAGTCCGGGGGCTTATGATTTCGGGCGCAATGCCTTCTATCAGCGGCTGGGTGGGACGGCCTTCGCCTTGTCCGACACCCGACCGGCGGACCTGTCGTCGCCGCCGTGGCCGGTCAGGCTGACCATGGCGGTCAACGCGGTGCGGTTCGGTCTGGCAAGGCGGATCGTAGACCGGCTGGGGACGCGGACGGGTGGGATCGCGGCGGCCATGACGACCGGCCACGAGACCTGGATCGCGCGCGAGGATCTGGATGCCATGCGGGACTCGGGCCTTGCCCACATCCTGTCGATATCCGGTCTGCATATGGCGATCGTGGGCGGGTTCGCCTTCTTCTCGGTCAGACTCGGCGTGGCCGCCTGGCCGTGGCTGGCGCTGCGGGTGTCGGGCAAGAAGATCGCGGCCGTGGCCGGGCTGGTGGCGGTGTGGAGCTATCTGGTGCTCTCAGGCGCGCCGGCACCCGCGCAGCGGGCGGCGATCACCGCCTCGGTGGCCTTTGCCGCCATCCTGCTGGACCGGCAGGCGATCACCATGCAGGCGCTGGCGGTGGCGGCGATGGTTGTGCTGATCCTGCAGCCGGAGGCGATCGTGACGCCGGGGTTCCAGATGTCGTTCGCGGCCACGGCGGCGCTGGTGGCGCTGGCGGAGGTATGGCCGCCGCGGATCCGGGAGCTGTCGGTGCCGTGGCCGATCGCGGCCCTCCAGAATGCGCGGCACTGGCTGACGTTGGCGGTCATGGCCAGTCTGGTGGCGGGGGCGGCGACCGGACCGTTCGCGGTCCAGCATTTCAACCGGGCGGCGATGTACGGGCTGGTCGCCAATCTCCTGACCTCGCCGATCGCCGATTTCGTCATGATGCCGGCGCTGGCCCTGGGCGTCCTGCTGGAGCCGGTGGGGCTGGGCGGGCCCTTCCTGTGGGGGGCCGGGCAGGGGGTGGACGCCATGCTGGCGGTCGGCCACTGGACGGCCCGGCTGCCGGGGGCGGTAAGGACGATCGCCAGCGCGCCGGATTATGTCCTGCCGATCGCGTTTTTGGGGGTGCTGATCCTGTGTCTGTGGAGGGGGCGGATGCGCTGGCTGGGGCTGCCGTTCGCCTGTGCCGTGCTGGTCTGGCCGCGCGCGCCGACGCCGACGGTGTGGATCGGGGACGCGGGGACCAATGCCGCTTTCAGCGCGGGCGATCAGGCGGTGGTGGTGAGGCCGGGGGTCCGGACCTTCGCCTCGGACCTGTGGTCGCGGCGGCGGGGCCTGACGGCGGTGCCGAGACCGGTCGAGGGCTGGACCTGTGAACGGTACGGCTGCGCGCCAGGGGGAGAAGCCGCCCCGGTGGCCCTGTGGTGGGGAACGCGGGCCCCGGACGAGGGGGCGCTCGCCGATCTGTGCCGGTCGGCCCCTCTGGTCGCGGTACGGGCCGAAATCGCGGCCCTGCCGGCCGCCTGCGCGGACCGGCTGGTGCTGGACGGCGTCGACTTCGCGCGCGGCGGGGCGGTCGAGCTGTGGCGTACGCGCTCGGGCTGGCGCGCGGTCTGGACGGCGGACGTCCGGGGTCAGCGGCCGTGGAGCCCCGGACCTAGTGGTAGCGGCGAATGAGGCCGACCAGCTTGCCCTGGACCTCGACCTGATCGGGGCCGAAGATGCGGGTTTCGTAGTTGCGGTTGGCGGGCTCCAGGGCGATGGAGCCACCCTTCTTGCGCAGGCGTTTCAGGGTCGCCTCCTCGCCCTCGACGAGAGCCACGACGATCTCGCCGGAGGCGGCGGTGTCGACCTTTTTGATCACAACCAGATCGCCGTTCAGGATCCCGGCCTCGATCATGGAGTCGCCCTCGATCTCGAGCATGTAGTGTTCGCCGGCGCCCAGCATGGCCTCGGGCACCTGATAGCGGCCGTGGTCCTGCTGCAGGGCGGCGATGGGCACGCCGGCGGCGATCTTGCCGACCAGGACGAGTTCGCGGGTGTCGTTGGCGGGCTCGGCGGCGCGGGGACGGCCGCCGCCCTCGATAACGGCCGGGGTGAAGCCGGGACGCCCGCGCATGGGGCCCGTCGTCGCCTGTTCCGGCAGTTTGGTCACCTCCAGCGCCCGGGCGCGGTGGGCGAGGCGGCGGATGAAGCCACGTTCCTCCAGCGCCGTGATCAGCCGGTGGATGCCGGATTTGGACGCCAGATCCAGCGCCTCCTTCATCTCGTCGAAGGAAGGGGAGACGCCCGTCTCCTTGATCCGCTCATGGATGAACATGAGGAGTTCGTGCTGTTTGCGCGTGAGCATCGGCGGTGGGCCTTCAGAACAAGTCGTGAACCGTTGCCGATGTTCTGTAAGTGTTCTTGCCTAATGTCAACTTAACGGGAACGGGGTTCAATCCGGAGCGATCGATGCCCGGATGCGTCCCGCGATCTCGGGGGCGGAGGCGTTGAGGGCGGCGCTGGACACCTCCCGGATGCGGCCGTCGTGGAGCACCAGCATCACGGTGTCCGGTTGCCCGAAGGATCGGCTCACCCGGACGTCTGCGATGGCCCTGAGCGGAACCGCCTGCTTCCAGAGCAGGTTGTGCACGGCCTCCCCAGAGATCCAGAGCGATGCACTGCCCGTCTGCCGCGTTTTGAAAAGCGGCCGGAACCTTGCGCCGATCACAACCAGCACGCCAGCGATGCACAGTGCCCAGAGTCCGAGCTCGACCGCATCAAGGTTGTCGTCCCACAAAGGTCTGAAGAACTGCGGAAGGAGCAGAAGGGGCGCGAGCGGCAGAAGGGTCCAGAACCGGGTCCGGTCGACCTTTGCGAGGATCAGGTCTGACATTCCAGCAGCGCCCGCGTTGCCATTGCGACATCAGGTTGCCGCATCAGGCTCTCGCCGACAAGGATGGCCGAGGCCCCGGCCGCGGCGACGGCGGTGACATCGTCCGGAGTGAAGATGCCGCTCTCGGCGACGAGCAGGGACCCGGGCGGTGACAGGGGGGCCAGCCGCTGCGTCGCCGCCAGATCGACGTCGAAGGTCCGCAGGGAGCGGTTGTTGATGCCGATCAGGTCGCCGCTCAGAGCCACAGCGCGGGCCATCTCGGCCTCGTCATGGGTCTCGATCAGGGCGTCCATGCCGAACCGGCGGGCCTCGGACAGCAGGTCGGCGGCGAGCGCGTCGTCGATCATGGCCATGATGATGAGGATACAGTCGGCCCCCAGCGCGCGGCTCTCGGCCACCTGCCACGGGTCGACCAGGAAGTCCTTGCGCAGACAGGGCAGGGCAACAACCGCCCGGGCGGACTGGAGATAGGAATCGTCGCCCTGGAAGCTGGGGCCGTCGGTCAGGACCGACAGACAGGCGGCCCCGCCGGCCTCATAGGCGCGGGCGAGGGCGGGCGGGTCGAAGTCGGCGCGAATCAGACCCTTGGACGGACTGGCCTTCTTGATCTCGGCGATCAGGGCAGGGCGGCCGGGGGCGGCGCGGCGGCGCAGGGCGGCGGTGAAGCCGCGCGGGGCGTCGGCCGACGCGGCGAGCGCCTCAATGGCGGCCTGCGACCGGGCCGCCTTGCGGACGGCGACCTCCTCGCGCTTGTAGGCGGCGATGCGGGCGAGGACGTCGGTCGTGGCTGGGGTCATGGCTGGTCTTCGCCGGCAGGCAGGGGTGTCGAGGTGATCCGGGCGAGGCCGGCGAGGGCGGCGGCGGCCTTGCCCTCGTCGATGGCGGCGGCGGCCAGGGCCACGCCCGCCTTCAGGTCCGGGGCCCGGTCGGCGACCACGAGGGCGGCGGCCGCGTTCAGCAGGACGATGTCACGATAGGGGCCGGTCTGGCCCGCCAGCAGGGCGGTCAGGGCGGCGGCGTTCACCTCCGCATCACCGCCGCGCAGGGCGTCGAGATCGGCGCGCGGCAGGCCGGCGTCTTCGGGCGTGACGGTGAAGCGGTGGACCGCGCCGTCCTTCCACTCGGCCACGTCGCTGGGGCCGGTGGTGGTCAGTTCGTCGAGGCCCTGACCGTGGACAGTCCAGGCGCGGGTGGCCCCGAGCCGGCCCAGAACCTCGGCGAGGGGCTCCAGCAGGCGGGAGTCATAGACGCCCATGACCTGACGTTTCGCACCCGCCGGGTTGGACAGGGGCCCCAGCAGGTTGAACACGGTGCGAAAGCCGATCTCGGCCCGGACCGGTCCGACGTGGCGCATGGCCCCGTGGTACGAGGGGGCGAACAGGAAGGCGATGCCGGCTTCATCCAGGGCCTGACGCTGCTGGGCCAGACCCGCCGTCAGGTCCACGCCCAGAACCGACAGCACGTCCGACGACCCCGACTTGGAGCTCATGGCGCGGTTGCCGTGTTTGGCGACCTTCAGGCCGGCGCCCGCCAGAACCAGCGCCGCCGCCGTCGAGATGTTGAAGGTGTGGGCCCCGTCCCCGCCGGTGCCGCAGGTGTCGATGACGTCGTAGGGATGGTCCAGCGTCAGGGCGGCGTCGCGCATGGCCCCGGCGAAGGCGGCGATCTCGTCTACCGTCTCGCCCCGGATGCGCAGGGCAGTGACGGCGGCGGCGACCTGGGCGGGGGTGGGCTCCCCGCGCAGGCAGGCGGCAAAGAAGTCACCGGCCTCGGCGGCGCTGAGCGTCTGGCCCTCGACCAGTTTTGCCAGCAGGGGTTTGAACCCGCCCGCTGCGGGAGCCGCGCTCACGGCCTCAGACCATGGCCAGACGCTTGACGCCCGCCAGATCGAGGAAGTTGGCCAGCAGGGCGTGGCCGTGCTCGGTGGCGATCGATTCCGGGTGGAACTGGACGCCGTGGATGGGTCGTTCGTGATGCTGGACGCCCATGATCTCGCCGTCCTCGGTCCAGGCCGTGACGTCCAGACTGTTGGGCAGGGTCTGCCGGGCGACGGCGAGGCTGTGATAGCGGGTGGCCGTGAAGGGGGAGGGCAGGCCGGCGAACAGGCCCTTGTTCTCGTGGGTGATGGGCGAGGTCTTGCCGTGCATCAGGGCCTTGGCGCGCACAACATCGCCACCGAAGGCCTGTCCGATGGCCTGATGGCCGAGGCAGACGCCCAGGATCGGCATGTCGGGAGCGGCCGTGGTGATCAGGGGCAGGCAGATGCCGGCCTGATCCGGCGCGCAGGGGCCGGGCGACAGCAGCACCGCCTCGGGTTTCAGGGCCCAGGCCTCCTCGACCGTCAGGTCGTCGTTGCGCACGACATGCGTCTGCGCGCCCAGCTCCGCGAGGTAGTGGACGAGGTTGTACGTAAAGCTGTCGTAGTTATCGACGACGAGGATCATGCGGCGCTTCTAGAGGGTGGGGGGCCGCCCGCCAAGCGGACCGTTGCGCACACGGATCGTTAACCGGACCGGCCGGAGATGAAGGCTCGATCCGGAGCCGATTCGATGACGACCGCTATCCAGCAGATTGAGGCCGCGCGCGAGGCCCTGACCGTCGCCGAAGACCGTCCCGGCGTGTTGGGGACCCTTGGGGCAGCGGCCTTGGCGGCCACGGCGGCGGTGCTTCTGGCCGGGGTGATGATCCTGGGGCCCGGCGTGGCGATCGAGGATCCCGTGCCGGTGTCCCGCTCTGATCTCTAGATCTCGCCGTCCCGGTTGAGGGGCGAGCCCAGTTCGAAGCGCCAGGCGTCGGCGGCGGCGCGCATGGGGGCGCGGGCCTTGGCCTCGGTCTCGGCATATTCGGCGGCCGGATCGCTGTCGGCCACCACGCCCGCGCCGGCCTGGACGAAGACCTCGCCGCGCGCGAACAGGGCGGTGCGCAGGACGATGCAGATGTCGGCCTCGCCACCGGCCGAGATATAGCCGACGCCGCCGCCGTAGCCGACGCCGCGCTTCTCAGTCTCCAGCTCGTCGATGATCTCCATGGCCCGGACCTTGGGGGCCCCGGACAGGGTTCCGGCGGGCAGGGCGGCCAAGAGGGCGTCGACTGCGTCGATGTCGTGCCGGGCCCGACCCTCGACATTGGACACAATGTGCATGACCTGGCTGTAGCGTTCGATGACGAAGCTCTCGGTCACGCGGACGCTGCCGGGGGCGGCGACGCGGCCGACGTCGTTGCGGCCCAGATCGAGCAGCATCAGATGCTCGGCCCGTTCCTTGGGATCGGCCAGAAGCTCGGCCTCCAGGGCGCGGTCGGCCTCGGGCGTCTCGCCGCGCGGGCGGGTCCCGGCCAGGGGCCTGATGGTGACGCCGCCGTCCTTCAGCCGCACGAGGATCTCGGGGCTGGAGCCGGCCAGCTGGAAATCGTCGAAGTTGAGGAAATACAGATAGGGCGAGGGGTTCTGGCGGCGCAGGGAGCGGTAGACTGCGAACGGATCGCCGGCCCAGGGTGCCCGGAACCTGTGGCTGAGCACGACCTGAAAGATGTCGCCGGCGGCGATATAGTCCTTTCCGGCGGCGACGAGGGCCGAATAGGCCGCGCCGTCGACGGGGGTGCGGAACTGGAGCGGCTCCGGCTCGCTGACGGGCTGGCGCGCCAGCAGGGGGCGACGCAGCCGGGCCTCGAAATCATCCAGTCGCTGGTCGGCAAGGGTCAGGGCCGTCTCCGGGTCGCGGCCGGCCTCGGGCCAGACGGTGGCCATGACCACGATCTCGTGGCGGACCGAATCGAACACGGCGACGATTGAGGGCCGGGTCAGGACGGCGTCGGGCAGGTCCAGCGGGTCGGGATTGGGGGCACCCAGCGGCTCCAGCAGCCGGACCATGTCATAGCCGAAGACGCCGAACAGGCCGGCGGCCATGGGCGGCAAGCCCTCGGGCAGGTCGAAGCGGGTCTCGGCGATCAGGGCGCGCAGGGAAACGAGCGCCCCGCCGGACTGGTCAGCGTAGCGCCCCGCGGCGATGTCCGGGCCCTTGGCCATGGAGGCCTGGCCGTCGCGGCAGCGCCAGACGACGTCGGGATCCAGGGTGATGATCGAATAGCGGCCGTTCAGGGCCCCGCCCTCGACCGATTCCAGCAGGAAGGCATGGGGCCGGCCCCAGCCCACCTTCAGATAGGCCGAGACCGGCGTCTCCAGATCATCGACGATCCGGCGGACGACAACCTGGGGCCGGCCGTCGGCCAGCGCCTGCCGGGCCGTCGCGCGCGCGTCCGTCTCCTCGCCGCCGTGGCTCATGGGGCCGGGGTGGGGGCCGCGGGCGTGGTGCCGGCGGCGGCCGGGGCCGTGACGCCCAGCGCCGCCAGGGCGGCCTCGGGATCGTTCTCGGCCTTTGAGGCCCGTGCGGCGGCGGTCACCAGCTGTTCGCCGGCGGCCTGGACGATGTCCTGGCTCAGACGCGGACGGATCTGGTTGGCGAGGGGCGCGGCCGTGGCGGGCGGTGCAGCCCGGATGGCATCGACCCGCCCGACCACGAACGCGGACTCGGAGGCCGGGCCGGTGAAGACCTGGCCCCGGCCCTGACCGAACAGGCCGGCGAGGACGCCTTGACCCAGCGCCGTCTGCGCCTCGGCGTTCTGCTGCACGCCGGTCCGGGTCGTCAGGGTGGCCCCGGCGGAGGCGGCGACCGCAGCGATGTCCTCACCGCCGCGCACGCGGGCGGCGAGAGCATCCGCCCTCGCGGTCAGGCGACGGCCGTTCTCGCGCAGGGTCCATTGCTGGGCCAGCGGCGCGCGGACCTCGGCGAGAGTCGGCAGGGCAGCGGGGCGAATGTCGTCGAGACGAACCACGAAATACTGGCCCTGACCGGCGTCGATGACCTCGCTCTCGGCACCTTTCGTCAGGGTCCAGGCGTTCTGGATCAGCTGGGGCGGAGCCTGCAGCGGTTGTCCGTCGGGCATGCGGCCATCCTGGGTGAAGGGCGGCAGCTGGACGATCCGGGCCCCGACCTCGGTGACGGCGGCCTGCAGCGTCTTGCCGTCCTGACGGGCCTTCTCATAGGCCTCGACGCGGCCGTAGACGCGGGCCTTGGCGTCCTCTTCCTGAAGCTCGGCGACGATGGCCTCGCGGGTGCCTTCCAGCGTCGCGGGCGCGCCCGGGGTGATGGCGGCCAGACGGGCGACGGTGAAGCCGACGCGGCCCTGAATGGGGGCCGAGATCTCGCCGGCGTCCAGGTCGAAAACGGCGGCAGCAACGGCCGGATCGGGCACGGCGCTGCGCGGCTGGTCGGTGTAGTCGGCGGGCTGGATGCGGTTGGCCTCGGCGACGGCAGCCGGGGACTGGCCGGCGCGCAGCGCGGCGGCGATCCGGTCCGCCCCGGCGCGATCGGGGGCGGTCAGGGTGGTGAAGGTGCGGCGCTCCGGGGTGGACAGGCCGTCCCTGCGGAAGTTGAAACGCTCGACGATGCGGGCCTCGGGGATGGCGGGGGCGGCCGCTCCGGGCGCGTCGGTGAAGACGATGACCGAGGCCATGCGGAACTCGGGCCGACGCAGTTGGGCTGCGTTCTCGTTAAGGAAGGCCGTGAGCTGCGCGTCGGTTGGGGCGGGGGCCGTGCCGGCCATGGCCTGGGTGACGGTGAACCAGCGACCGTCGCGGACCTCGAGCGCCCGGCCGGCGATCAGGGCACCATAGATGCGGGGCGTGCGCAGGCCGGCCTGGATGGCGCTGGCAAAATGCTCGCTGACGGCGGTGTCGCGGAACTCGTCCTCGAGCTGGACCGGGGTGACGTTCTGGGCCGCCAGGGCCTGTTCATACTGGGCCTGGTCGAACTGGCCGGTGATCTGGTTGAAGAAGGCGGGGATCTCGCGGATGCGCTTCAGCACCAGCTCCTCGCTGGGGCGGATCCCGACCTTGTGCGCCCAGGCCAGGAAGCCGAGCCGCTGGGTCTGGCCCTCCAGATAGCGCAGGTGAACGCCGGCATCGACCAGGTCCTGGGTGGTCAGGGGTCGACCCTCCTGCTCCTGGGCGTTGGCGCGGATGCGTTCGAACTCACTGCGGAACTGGGCCGCGTCGACCGAACGGTCGCCGGCCGAGATGACGTGTTTGGGCCCGAGGCCACCGAAGACGTCCGTCTGCGAGCCGCCGACGATGGCGAAGCTGAGAATCAGCAGCACGAACAGGCCGATGGCCCATTTGGACTTCGCGAAGTCACGGAACAGCGTAATCATGGACGGGCCTGACGGACGAGCGGCGAGAAGCGCCAGCGGGCCGTATAGGGGAGGGGGCATGACCCTCGCAAGCTTCGGGCGTCGCACCGGGGTTGGCAGGCTGCGAGCCGGTGCCTAGACAGGCCCCCATGAAACAATGCGTGAAGATGATCGTCGGCAATTGGAAAATGAACGGGCTCGCGTCCGGGCTGTCCGAGGCCCGGGCGGTGAGCGAGGCGCTCACGGCGGAACCGGCCGCGGCAACGGTGGGGCTGTGCCCGCCGACGACCCTGCTCGACCGGATGGCCCGGGCGCTCGATGGCGGCCCCGTGCAGGTTGGCGGACAGGATTGTCACGCCGAGGCCTCGGGGGCCTTCACCGGCTCGGTCTCGGCCGCCATGCTGGCCGACGCAGGCGCGCGGCTGGTGATCCTGGGCCATTCGGAACGCCGGGCCGGGTGCGGGGAAACCGATGCGGACGTAGCGGCCAAGGTGGGCGCGGCGCTGCAGGCCGGGCTGGAGCCGATCGTGTGCGTGGGCGAGACCCTGGCCGAGCATGAGGCCGGCGAGGCCGTGGCGGTCGTCACTCGCCAGATCGAGGGATCCCTGCCCGAAATTCCTGCGGGGAAGGACCTCGCGGTCGCCTATGAGCCGGTCTGGGCGATCGGGAGCGGGCTGACGCCGACGTCAGACCAGATCGCCGAAGTGCATGCCGCGATCCGCGCCGCCCTGTCCCGACGCCTGGGCGAGGCCGCAACGGCCGTGCCGATCCTGTATGGCGGATCGGTCAATCCCGCGAACGCCGCGGACCTTCTGACCATTGACGGGGTCGACGGGGCACTGGTCGGCGGGGCCTCGCTCAAGGCGGAGGATTTCATGGCGATCATCCGCGCGGCCGGGCCTGGCGTTGCCGCTGACGCCCAAGGGTGATAGACGCCGCCGCTTGATCGGCGGCCGACCGCCACACATGTAAGCGACCATGCTCCAGACCATTCTCCTCGTCGTCATGATCCTCATCTCGATCGCCATGATCGGGATCGTGCTGTTGCAGAAGTCCGAGGGCGGTGCCCTGGGCATGGGCGGCGGGCCGTCCGGCTTCATGACCGCCCGCGGGGCGGGCAATCTTCTGACGGTGGCCACCTGGTGGCTGGGCGGGGCTTTCTTTCTATGCGCCATCAGTCTGACGATCGTCGGCAACATCGACCGGTCCAGCCGTTCTGTCGTTGACGCCGCGGCCGTGGGCTCCATCGCGCTCGATACAGCCCCGGAAGGGACCGCTCCGGCCCCGGTTGCTCCGGCGACCCCGGCGGCTCCGGCCGCGCCGTCGCTGGATGATCTGGAAGCCAGCCTGCCGACCGCAGGCGCTCCGGCTCCGGCCCCGGCCCAATAGGGTGCGGGCGGGAGGGCTCTGCAGCCTTTCCCGCCACCCCCGCCTCCACTCCGGACCGGGATCGCCGATCCTGCCCGGAGGCGGAGGCCTGTTTTCAACAGCTGGATCGCATCTCGGTCCGCATCGGTGCCGAATTGGCGCTAAGGTGATCTCCCGTGGCTAGATATGTGTTCATCACGGGCGGTGTTGTGTCCTCCCTCGGCAAGGGACTGGCGTCGGCGGCGCTGGGGGCCCTGTTGCAGGCACGCGGCTACAAGGTCCGGCTGCGCAAGCTCGATCCCTATCTGAACGTCGATCCGGGCACGATGAGCCCGTATCAGCACGGCGAGGTCTTCGTGACCGACGACGGGGCCGAGACCGACCTCGATCTGGGTCACTACGAGCGCTTCACCGGGGTGTCGGCGGCGAAGTCCGACAACATCACCACCGGCCGGATCTATTCGACCATCATCGAGAAGGAGCGGCGCGGCGACTATCTGGGCGCGACCGTCCAGGTGATCCCGCACGTCACGGACCAGATCAAATCCTTCTGCCTGACGCCGGCCCTGACCGATGACGGCGATGAGGTCGACTTCGTGCTGGTCGAAATCGGCGGCACGGTCGGCGACATCGAGGGCCTGCCTTTCTTCGAAGCCATCCGCCAGCTGGGCCAGGACCTGCCGCGCGGCCAGTCCTGCTTCGTCCATCTGACCCTGCTGCCCTTCATCAAGACCGCCGGCGAGATGAAGACCAAGCCGACCCAGCACTCGGTCAAGGAACTGCGCTCGATCGGGATTCAGCCCGACATCCTGCTGTGCCGCTGCGAATTCCCGATCCCGCCCGAGGAGAAGCGCAAGATCGGCCTGTTCTGCAATGTGCGCGAGAGCGGCGTGATCCAGGCAATGGATTCGGCCGATATCTATGCCGTGCCGCTGGACTATCATCAGGAGGGCCTCGACGCCGAGGTCCTGGCCCATTTCGGCATCACTGACGCACCCGCGCCGGACCTGTCGATGTGGCAGGAGATCGCCCGTCGCCGGCTGCAGCCGGACGGCGAGGTCACCGTCGCCGTGGTCGGCAAGTACACGGTCCTGAAGGACGCCTACAAATCCCTGATCGAGGCGCTGCATCACGGCGGGGTCGCCAACAACGTCAAGGTCAACATCGACTGGGTCGAGGCCGACACCTTCGAGGGCGACCGCGAGCTGTGCGAGCAGCGCCTGCAGTCCGCCCACGCCGTGCTGGTGCCAGGGGGTTTCGGCGAGCGCGGGGCCGAGGGCAAGATTGAGGCGGCGCGGTTCGCCCGCGAGCGCAACATTCCCTATTTCGGCATCTGTTTCGGCATGCAGATGGCGGTCATCGAGGCCGCCCGGAACCAGGCCGGCTATCCCCGGGCCTCTTCAACCGAGTTCGGTCCGACCGATGAACCGGTGGTCGGCCTGATGACGGAATGGACCCAGGGCAATCAGCGTGTCCTGCGGACCCAGGGTGGGGATCTGGGCGGCACCATGCGGCTGGGGGCCTATGACTCGACCCTCGCGCCGGGCTCCCGGATCGCGGACATCTATGGCTCGACCGCCATCAGCGAGCGGCACCGTCACCGGTACGAGGTCAACATCAACTACCGTGAGCGGATCGAGGCGACCGGTCTGGTCTTCGCCGGTCTGTCGCCCGACGGGGTGCTGCCCGAGACCGTCGAGCGGCCGGACCATCCGTGGTTCATCGGGGTCCAGTACCATCCCGAACTGAAGAGCCGGCCGTTCAAGCCGCATCCCCTGTTCGCCAGCTTCATCGAAGCCGCCCTGGTGCAAAGCCGGCTGGTCTGACGACCGGTCAGGGGGCCGGCGTTTCCCGGGGGAGGGGCGGATCGGACACGGTCCCGTCGGGACTGGGGTTTCCGCCCGCCTGCAGGGAGGACCCCGGAACGCCGCCGCCCGGGTCGGGGGTGGAGCCCACGCCGGGCTCGGCGGGCGTGGCCCCTGCGGGGGCGGTCGCCGCCGTCTCGGGGACGGTCTCCGGGGCTTCGGGAGACGAACAGGCCGCCAGGCTGACACAGCCGGCGATGAGGATGAAGGCGGGCAGGCGCATGGGTCGCTCCTTGTCTGGCTGTGGTCGAACGATGGTGGCCGAGGGCGGTTCCAGCGCAGATGCTTTCCGGGCGACCCCCGCCATCGATTCCACGCGCCGACGTGGAAACATCGTCCGCCGGGATGCAACCCGCGGAGGAACGTGGGGTGCGGCGCGTCTTCGGATGCCGAATTCCGGGCCCACATCATCGCATCAAGCCCCGATCCAGCCGGGATTAGCGGCATGTTAGGCTTTGCAGCCCACATCATCCAACAGCGTTCTCGGTGCCTGGGAGCGACCATTGATGTTTGGCTGCCCGTTGCGGGTTGGCCAGAAACGGACAACGGGTTCACCGCTGTGAAGTCGAGGGAGAATATTCGATGACGGCCGCCGACGCAGGGACTCTGGCCAAACAGGGCTCCGTTCCGGACAGCCTGGAACTGATCTCGTTCGAGATCGGGGGCCAGGAGCTGTGTATCGACATCCGGATGGTGCGGGAGATCCGCGGGTGGACGCCCGCGACCCATATGCCACAGACGCCGGACTATGTGCTGGGTGTCATCAACCTGCGCGGCACGGTGATGCCGGTCATCGATCTGCGCTGCCGCCTCGGCCTCGGCGTGACCGAGGTGTCGTCACGGCATGTGATCGTGGTGGTCCAGCATGACGACCGTTTGGCCGGGCTGCTGGTCGACGCGGTGCAGGAGACCTTCATGGTGGCCAGTTCGCTGGTCCAGCCGGTGCCGCCGATGGACAGTGAGTTCTGACAATCTGTTCGTCGACGGCCTGATCTCGCTGGAAGGCCGCATGCTGAGCCGACTTGTGGTCGGGGCCCTGATGCCGGTCGACTTCGACATGACCGCCCAGGCCGCCTAGCTGTCGTTTCCAAGAAAGGTGTTCACCCGTTGCCACGGGGTTGAGCCTTTGATGCCGGAGTGGGGTCGGGAGAGGTTGTAGTCGTCGGTCCAGGGCTTGATGGCGGCGGCACGTTCGTCTGACGGGGCATACGCGGCCGCGCCGTTACGAAGAGGTCGGACGTCTCGCCAGGCGGCCTTGTGCGTCCAGGTTCTGAGGACCGCTTCCGCTGCCATCACGACCATGCCGTCCTCTCCGGTCTGCCCGTTCCCGAGCGTGCTTTCTCCCTCGTCCCCGGTGTCGTTCAGCATCATCACGCAGCCTCGACTCACTGGCGATGCCGGCGATGCCCGCATTCGGGCGCTCATCCGTGCCCGGCGACGCGCTCCGGATCAGACGGTTCCAGAGCGAACCGTATGGCCTCCACCAGCAGAGGCACCTGAAGGGGCTTGGCCACACAAGCATCCATGCCAGCCTCCCTGTAGCTTTCGACCTGGCTGGCCATGACATTGGCCGTGAGCGCGACGATCGGCGTCCGGGGCCTTGCGGATCGTGCTTCCTCCTCGCGAATACAGCGGGTCGCGGTCGGGCCGTCCATGTTCGGCATCTGGACGTCCATCAGGATCAGGTCATAGGTTCCGCCACGCCAGGCCTCCAGCGCCAGCTGCCCGTCGTCGACGACGTGCAGATCGACCCCCAGTTGATGCAGCAGGGTCTTGAGCACCAGCTGGTTGACGGCGTTGTCTTCGGCCGCGAGGATTCTCAGCGTCAGCGACGTATGCGCCGTCTGGACGGGAGGTGGGGCGAATGCGGCGGCTTCGGCGTCGCGCAGCCGCAGGAGCGGCAGTCTCGCCTCGAACCGGCTGCCCTCTCCAGCTCGACTGACAGCGACGATGTCGCCGCCCATGAGCAGCGCAAGATCGCGCGTGATCGAGAGGCCAAGGCCGGTTCCGCCATATTTGCGTGTGGTGGAGGTGTCAGCCTGGATGAACTTGTCGAACAGGGTCGCAAGCCGGTCGGCGGGCACGCCGATACCGGTGTCGACGACAGCGATCGTCAGCGTCCCGTCGTCGCGCCGGGCCTCGACCCGGACCTCTCCGCTCTCGGTGAACTTGAGCGCATTGGCGATCAGATTGTAGAGGATCTGCCGCAGGCGCGTGGGATCGCCGCGATAGACGCCCGAGGCGCCCGGATCGATGGTCAGGGCGAAAGACAGGCCCTTCTTGTTGGCCAGGGCCGTGAAGCCGGAGTGGGCACCCTGCAGCAGGCGTTCCAGATCAAACTCGACCTCCTCCAGGTCCAGCTTGCCCGCCTCGATCTTGGACAGGTCGAGAATGTCGTTGAGGATGGCCAGAAGATTCTCGCCAGACTGGCGGATGATGTCGAGCCGGTCCCGCTGCTCGGCGCACAGCGCGCCCATACCCATGGCCTGCACCATGCCGAGGATGCCGTTCAACGGGGTCCGGATCTCGTGGCTCATGGTGGCGAGGAAGGCCGATTTGGCGCGATTGGCCCCGTCGGCCTCGGCGGTGGCCACGCGCAGGTCGGCGGCGAGGCGTTCAAGCTCGCGCGATCGGCGCTCGACGGTGGTCTCGTCATGGGCGGTGATGACCCAGCCGCCGCCGGGCAGGGGGCGCCCCTCGTCACGGATCAGTCGCCCGCCGAATGCCGTCCGTTGAACCGAGAAGGGCCGGCCATGGGTGACGTCTTCTTTCACGCGCGCGGCGGTCCCGGCCGACCAGTCGCCCCCGGCGATCATGGCCTGGAGGCTGTGCTGCCCATCGCTGCCGGCCCGCGTGAACCGCTCCGGAACCGACGCCCCCTCCCAGAACCGGGCATTGCTGGCCTCGATGCGCAGGTCCGGGGTCAGGATCAGCACGCCGCAGTCCAGCGTTTCCAGAACACTCCTGTCGACCTTGAATGCCGCGGGGGCGAGGGCCGCCGGGGTATGTTCGGCCGGACGGTTCAGAGCCTGGATGTCCTCACCCTGTAGCAGGCGGCTGGCCACCCCCGTAAGGACGCAGCCGCGATTGGTGACGGCCCAGGTCGGTAGCGCCGAGACGACGCCGCTCAGCCGGCCCTTGCGCTCGAAGCGTTCCCTGAAGGCCGGCGCCGAAATGAGGTCATGGGCCTCCAGTACCGATTGTCCCACGAGGATGACCCCCCGTGTGGCACCGACCGCCAGGGCCACCTGGCCGGCGAAATCGGCCATGATCAGGAAGAAGCGCTGCAGGGTGGCCACGCACCGGGGGTCGGCGGCGGTTCGGGCATAGAGGACGATCTCGAGCGGTGACAGGGGTGTGGCCCCCCTGTCGGGCCACATGGCCGCGTGAAGCTGGGCCAGGCCCGGCCAGGAGATGAGCCGTTCATAGGAGACGCGGTCGAAACTGTGGCGCATTTCCGCCAGGATCGCCGCCTCGTCACCATCGTCCGGTGCGAAGGCGAGATGGCCGGCCTCGGTGTCGATGACGCGGCAGCCCGATGGACCGATCTCCACCGCCGAGACCCCCAGACCGTGATCGCAGCTGACCACGGCATACCGGCCCGGTTCGAGCCGACCGGGCAGGGGGGTATTGGTGCCGATGGACAGGAAGTCGTCCGTCGACAGCCATTCCAGGGACAGGGCCGAAGCTGCGGCGTCATTGATCACCGTGACCGTCTCAAAGCCGAAGGCGTCGCGGAACTCGGCGGTGGTCAGATGCCATCCCGACTGGGTGATCAGGAAACTGTCGCCGGTGGCCGGCGCGGCCACTGCCAGGCCAAGGGTCGGCGGTGGGGGGCCGTCCAGGGTGGCCAGGTAGCGGGCGACCGCTTCGATCGGGCCGGACAGCGCGCTGACGGAAAACTCGGCATAGCGTGACAGGGTCCGCTCGCCGGCCACCCCGACGTTGAGCAGGGCAAACCGGCAGGCGTCGGGGCCGATGTCGGCCAGTACGGCAGATGTCTGCATTCCGCCCTCCCCGGAGCAGTCTATCGACGCGAGCGACAGGCCTCTGCCGGACCATTGGTCAGACAATTCGGTGTTCTGGTTAAGATTTTCTGTTTATCGCGAGAAGCGGGAGCCCGGATCCAGCTCCACCGCACCGATGAAGCCGGGTTCGACGCCTTCCTCCGCGACCTGGGGCTACAGTCGCTAGTCCGGCATGAGCCTGTTGCTCTTGCTCACGATAAAGGCCGTCGACCATCCGATCAGGAGAAAGCCGATCAGCGCCTCCAGCGCCCCGATCAGACGCCAGTCTGGCGGAAGATAATCATCGGTACGGCCCAGCGTGGCGTAGTTTGAGGCGGAATAGTACAGGGCCTCCTCGACCGTCCCCATGGCGTCGATCAACAGGTAGAAGCCCGCGAAGATCGCGATCTCGAATGTATGCAGGCTGAGGAGCAGCAGTCCCGTCGCGGACAGGAGCGAGATGCTCCTGAAGCTGAAGCTCATCTCCTTGAGACGGTCCTTTCGCAGCTTCAGAACTTTCGAAATCGCGGTCAAACCAAGAGCGTGGACGACCGTCATGACCAGCATCAGTGCGCCAGCCGCCAGAAGCTGCCTGGCCAGAACGACAGTCTGAACACCTTCCTCAACCACTGCGAACCAATGCCGCCGCCGGTCTTGCGTTCCGACGGCGCTGCGACGCCAGTCTGCCGACCGATGTCCGAAACCGGCCCGGCCCGGGTCGGGACGGAGGCGAGCCGACCGCGCGGCGATAGCCCCCCCGCCCACCGTCTGAACGGTGCGCCGGGCGGGATCCTGAAAGCCGGCGCGAGCGCCGGACCATCCTCGAACTCCGAAGGCCGGGGAGGACCTATCGGCTGCTTTCGCCCGACCGGGCCTTTTCCAGAGCGGTCACCTCGAACCGGCGATGACGCCGGGACCAGACAGGGTGGAGACGCCGGCCCAGCCGGGTCCTGGCCCTGGCCTGGGCCAGGGCGGGCGGCTGGGCGGCGTCGTCAAAGGCGACGATGTGATGGAGCAGGACGATGCGGCCGCCGGGCGCGAGGATCGACATGAGCTGATCCAGCAGGAGGGCCATGTCGGTTTCAGGCAGATAGTAGAGGATCTCGGACGCGACGATGAGGTCGAAGGGACCGCGTGGCGTGTCTTCAGGCAGGCGGGCGGTGGCGAAGGTGAGACCGGGCACCTGCACACGCGTCCGCGCCGCCGCGATCACCGTCGGGGAAGCGTCCACGGCCAGGAGGGACAGGCATCGCCGGATCAGATGGCGGCTGGTCTCGCCGTTGGCGCAGGCCAGTTCGAGTCCGCGACCGTACGGGCGGGTCCCGCAGGCCCGCAGGAGTTCGCGGCGCTTGAACGCCTCGAACGGGGACGAAGCGTAGTTCCAGGGATCCGTATTCTCGCGGAACAGGGCTTCGAAGCCGGCGGGATCAATCGGCTTCATGACCGGGGCCGCCAGTAGATCTCGAATGGGCGGCACAGCCTGTCGATCGTCTCCGGCTTCAGCCGGAACCCGGCCGGGTCATCATGGATCAGGTCGCTGGTCTGGCTGACGTGCGCGGCGACGGCGAGGCGTTTGGCGTCGACGGCCGGGGTGATGTCGAAGACGATCCGCTCGGCCTCATCCTTCCCCGGATGATCGGCGGGCGCGCCGATCTCGTCGAGCCAGACGGCGTATTCGAGGGTCAGTACCTGCCGCTCCGTCCGGGACAGGGCGTCGTGGGTCAGCCGCCAGGCGTCGCGGTGGTCGCAATGGGGGTCGCGACGCCAGGGCATGAGGACGAGATCGGGTTTGAACCCGGCCATCAGCCGGGTGAGGGTGTCGACAGCGCCTAGGTCGAGAGGGGACCCCGCAGGCGGCATGTCGGCGTCCGCGAGGTCCAGAAAGTGCGCGTCGCGCGCCGGGACCCCGAGGCATTCGAGGGCGGCCAGGGCTTCCTCCCGGCGCCGTGCCGCCAGCCGCCACCGCGGCCAGTGCCGCGAGCCGGTGTGGGAGGCTCCGCCATCCGTGACGAAGACGACCTTCACCGTGCGTCCGTCGCCGCGGAGCATGGCGATCACCCCGCCGCAGCCGAGGGATTCGTCGTCCGGATGAGGGGCGACGACCAGAATGCGGCTGGCCGGGAGGGCGAGTGGATCTGTCAATGCGGGCAGGACGCAGGCCCCGGGACCTGGCCCGGCGACCAGCGCGCGTCGGCCACGGCCGCGCCGAAGGCCGCCAGGGCCCCGTCGGGATTGGGTTGGCGTAGATAGGTTCTGAGATCGCGAATGCGACGTTCCAGGCCATGGGGTGCGACCAGGCCTGCGGCTCCCAAGCCGCGTTCCGCCAGTTCCAGCACGCGCATCGCCGTGGCCTCGACCACGCCACGCGCCGCATTGACCGTGGCCATCGCCTCGTCGGAGGCGGCGGACCCACGGCCGGCAACGGACCAGCTCGCCGCGCAGCGGTCGAGCCACAGATAGGCCGTCTCTACGGCGCTCGCCATCTCGCCGAGCCGGTGCGCCTGGTAGGGGTCGGCGTTTCGGCCCGTCCGATTGAGATGTTCGACGGCAAGGTCGAGCACGGCGTGGGCACCCCCGGTCTGGACGGCCAGGAAGCGCATGGCCCCGGCCGAAAACCAAGGCTGGGCGACATAGTCGCCGGCCCGTCCCAACCGCCACTCTGGCTGCAGCTCCAGACCTGTGAAATCGACCACATGACTGCCTGAGGCCCTCATGCCGAGCGGCTTCCACCAGCTTCGATCGACCTGCAGGGTTGCAAGTGGAACCACGAACATTTCCCGGCCCGCGGGCGCGTCGGTGGTGACGATGGCCCCGGAGAGGCCATCGATGCCGGTCGCGAAGGCCTTGGCACCTGTGAAGCGGTTGTTCTCAAGCCGAAGCGGCCGGTCCGGCTGGTCGGTGTTCCAGACCCCGAGGAGGCGGCCGGCGTCCGCTTCGGCCTGAAAGTGCCTGACCTGCTCCCCAGTTCCGAAACGCCGGATCAGGAACAGGGCGTTGTAGTGACCTTCCAGGATGCGGCCGACGCTGAGGTCCCCGCGTCCGACCGCGGCCAGAATGCGGAGCAGGCTCGCCCCGTCGCCGTCATCGAGCGGCGGACGGGCTGTCGCACCAAGGTCGCGCAGGGCGTCGAAGGCCGCAACGGGAAAGGCGCCGGTCTGGTCGCAGGCCTGCGCCCCGGTGGCGGCGGCGCGGGCCAGGGCGGTGCATTCCGGCACCGGTTCACCAGACATCCTGGGCCACCCTCCGGGCAATCAGGTCCTCGAGCTCAACGATGGCGTCGAGCACAGGCACAACGCCCGGTGCGTCGGGGTCATCGGCCGCCCACCGCTCGATCAGGGCGGCGGCATGGGGACCGTCCCTGTCCCGAAACGCGCGGCGGCAGAGGGCGCGGGCGACCACCGCCGCCGGTTCCTCGACGCGGTGCGGCCGGCCCTGGGCCTCGGCGTCGATCCAGGTCTTGAGGCAGTCGGCCATTCCGCCGGGCGCCCGCCCGTTGAGCCGGGCCGAGACCCCGACCCGGACCGTTTCGGGATGGACCAGGCGAAAGCCGGCGGCGCGAAGACGGCTCACCAGGGCCAGATCTTCCCGGAAGGGAAGGGCGGGAAGGCCGCCGACCGCCGCCAGAGCGTCGGCGGTGACCGCCAGGCTCGCGCCGGTGTGGTCGCGGTGGCGGGGCCAGGGATCGTGGGGGAGGGGGTCGATCGCGGCGGTGAGCTGGTCGCACAGGGCGGTGTATCGGTGCTGGTCGCGGGCGCGTCTTCGGAAACCGGGGCCAAGGGCGGCCTCCTCTGCGGGATCGCCGATGATCCGGCCGCCCACGACATCGGCGCCGCCCGCGATGGCGGCGAGATTGCTTGCGATCCAGTCCGGGTCCGGTCGGGCGTCGGCATCGGTCGTCAGCACGACGCCCCGCGCGTCGGAGCCGAAGCCCTGCAGCGCCAGCCCCATGGCCAGCCGGCGGGCAGAGCCGACATGGGCGTCGCGAGGGGGGTAGATCCGTTCGCAAACCCGGATGTCCAGCCGTGGATGCGCTTTCGCGGATCGGCGGATCACATCCGCGGACTGATCGGTCGTGTTGTTGAGAACGATATGAACGGGCAGGCGGACGCGGGAGCCGCCCAGCCACGACTGGCCGGCGAGGCTCGCCAAAAGGTCGGGGAGACGCTCAGCCTCGTCCCGTGCCGGGATGGCAACGGCCGGGGTCAGGGTTCGTGAGGAGGCGCTGTGTGGCAAGCCGGTCTCCGGGTCTGGCGCATAGGAACGCCGTGATGTCGGAAAGGTTGTCCGTGCCGTCAGGACGGCGCCGGGTGCTGTTGGTCGCTCAACCGGGCTCACCGCTGCGCGTCAATGTTGAACAGGCGTTCCTGATCCGTTCGACAGAGATTTGACGCCTATGCAGGACAAGCCCGTATCCTCAGGACACAGGCTCGTCCTGCTCTAGCGAAATGTTGAGCGCATTCATTCGCTCTGGTGGCTGTGTCCACGGGCTGGACCTGCTGCGTGGCCCGCCGATGTGACCGATTATAATCGATCAAATGGTTCCGGTCTGAGGGCCTATAATAGAGCGATAGCTTGACGCATGATCGGCTGCAGACGATCAGTGATCGACTTTGTGATAGGCTGTGATAACTCAGATGTCTCCAGACGCCCTGGCTCGCAAACACCTGGACAGGAGATTGAAGCCCCTGCAGTCGAAAGATGCGTTCGCACGACCCCCGCGCGGTTGGGTGCGCGCCATTCGCGATGCGCTCAATATGACATCGCGCCAACTCGCCGCGCGTATTGGGGTCTCGCAATCGAGTGTCGCCGCGCTGGAGAAAAGCGAGATCGGTGGAACCGTCTCGCTCGCCACCTTGAAACAGGCGGCCAAAGCGCTCGATTGCCACATCGTCTATGCGCTTGTGCCCAACACATCGCTTGAAGGGACCATGCGCCGACGCGCGCACCTGATTGCTGACAAGCAACTGGCGCGTGGCAATCATACGATGCGCCTGGAAAACCAGGCGCTCGTGGCCGACGATCTCGCCAGTGAACGCGAACGCCTGATCGATGACCTGGTGCGCACCAACTCGCGTCGACTGTGGGATGAGCCATGAGCGACCCGCTCTTCGATGCGGATGATAATGCGAACACTTCCATCACGCCGGAAGAGCGCGAGGGGCTGATCCCGACCTACATCACGACACGCCGCGAGTTGAACGAAGCCGAGCAGATCAACATCAACGATGGAGATCGCTGGGCCTTTGCGCGCAGAAGCCGTGATGTCCTCGATGAGAAGTTTCTCCAGCGCCTCCACAAGGAAATGCTGGGCCGGGTCTGGCGATGGGCCGGCAGGTATCGCACGACCGACCGCAACATCGGCGTTGATCGCCGGCAGATCGAGCCGGAACTGCGCGGCCTTCTCAACGATGTTCGCTTCTGGATCGAGCACAAGACGTATTCGCCTGACGAAATCACGGTGCGGTTTCATCACCGGCTTGTATCCATCCATCCGTTCCCGAATGGCAACGGCCGCCATGCCCGCCTCGCTGCCGATCTCTTGTCGCTCCAGCTGGGCATTGCGCTTTTCACGTGGGGCAGCGCCAATCTGGTCGAGGAAGCCGAAACGCGCCGCCGGTATGTGGAGGCTCTTCGTGCCGCCGATGCTCATGAGATCGAACCTCTCCTCGCATTCGCGCGGTCATAAAAAGGGGTTTGCGTCGATCGGGCGGTGACAGTCACCGTGTTCGGATCCGATTGCGGAGCCTCCTCGACAGGGTCGATCTCCAGGCCATCTGAAGGGGTCCTGGAGACGCAAGTCGGATCGTTCGGTCACCGGTACAGCCGAGGCTCCCGGGCCCTGCGGTGGTGGATTCAGGGGCGCGGAGGCCCGGCACCCAGGATCCTGGCCGATCCTGAGGGTCCCCGTCGCAGGGGGGATCCCGGCCCCGATGGGACCTGACGCCTTTCGCGGACCGCAGCCTGGGTCACAGGCCGCACCGGGGGGCCGGGGACGGTGGCCGACCAGGATGGCGCCGCCGATCAGGATCAGAACCAGGTTGGTCGTCACCAGGCCCGGATCCCGGTGCAGGATGTACCAGGCCGTCATGACGACGGCATTGGCCGAGAGCGTGACGGTGGCCGCCACGGCCGCGATCCGCCCGCGCCATTCGCGCAGAAGGGGGGCAGCGACCGCCGCCGCCAGCATCAGCTCGATCCAGCCGACGGTCCGGACGACCGCCGGGGTCGTGTCGGCGGGCCAGATCATCAGCAGGGACAGCAGATCGAACGGCTCGGTCATCTTGGCCCAGGCCGTCCCGAAGACGAACATCGCGAGGCCGCAGTGCAGCGTCGCCAGGATGATCCCGCTGTGTCGCCCGAACGCGGCGGGCCGCGACGGGGTCTGCCGGACGCCTCGCCGCGTGTCCCCCGGGGTCATGAGGAGGCTCCCACCCGTTCCGGAGCGACCCCAGTGCCGTTCGCGCGGCGGGCTCAACGGATCCGGAGCGAGGTCGTCGGCAAGGCTCAAGGCCGGAGCCCCCCGCCCTGAGGCGAGGCGAACGGTCGCCAAGCCCGAGCCGCGCCCGGGGTGAGGATGAGGCGGGACAGGACCATGAAGACGAGCGCGCAGAGCAGCCAGGCGAGCACGACGTCGGACAGGTAGTGGCCTCCGAAGGCGATACGGTTGACCGAGAGGGCGAAGGCGTAGACGGCCGCAAGGGCCGTGGTGGCGGTCCGGATCCGCCGGGGGGCGATCAGTGCCGCCGCCACCAGCCAGGCGGCCGAAGAGGCCTCGCCGCTGACGAAGGAGCAGTTGCGATCGCACCAGTCGCTGATCACCCAGACCTTCTGGAACGGGGCCTCGCCGCCGAACAGGTCCGTCGCGACCGGTCGCGGCCGGCCCCAGTGGGCCTTGAGCAGGCCGTTCACCAGAAGGCCGGGCCCCATCGCAAGGCCGGACAACAGCCAGATCCAGCGGCGCGCGCCCGGCCCGGAGAGGCGCCCGGCCAGGGCATGGCGCGCAATCCGGACGAGCGCCAGAATGAGCACGCCGGCCATGACCCAGGTCGAGCTGGACCGCAGCGTGCGGAGCGCCGGATTATCCGCCAGCACGAACCCGTCGGCGGCGTCATGGAACCCCCGGCTGACGGACACGTCGATCCCGGGAAAGACGTAGAAGGCGAGACTGCACGCCACCACGGCCAGCACCAGGACCGCGAGTGGTGCAGCGGGAGAGGCGGTCGCGGACCGGGATTGGCCGGAAACAACGGAGGGTATCTGAGCGGTCATGGTCGCGACCGCTAAGCTTCGTGGCTTGCACGAGGCTTGCGGGCCGCGAGGGACCGGCCTGTCCAGGATGCGGGGCGGCGACCCGTGGCCTGACGCCGGGAATTCGGATTGACCAACCCTGGCGGGCGCGTGGACAAGACGGGATGCGCATTCTTCTGGCAGAGGACGACCGCCCGCTCGCCGGTGCCCTCGCGCGCCGCCTTGCGGAGGCGGGGCATGCCGTGGACGTCTTCCCCTCGGTCGCGGACGCCGGGGCGGCCTGGGCCCTGGCCGTCCATGACCTGGCCATCATCGATGTGATGCTGGAGGACGGCGACGGGCGTGCCCTGGTCAGGGCCATGCGGGCCGCGGGGCTGACGACGCCGACCCTCATGCTGACCGCGCGTGACGAAATCGGGGACCGCGTGGCGGGCCTCGACGCCGGGGCCGATGACTATCTGGTCAAGCCCTTCGCGACCGATGAGCTGCTGGCGCGGCTGCGGGCGCTCGGCCGGCGCACTGGCGATCCGGCCGCGCCCGAGTTCCGCATCGGCAACCTGACCTATACGCCCCGGACCACGACCCTGACCGTCGGAGATCAGCCGGTGGTGCTGACGGCCCAGGAGCACGCCGCCCTCGACCGGCTGTTGCGCGCCGGGGACCGGATTACGCCCAAGCGCAGCATGGGCGAACACCTCTACGCCTTCCACCACGATTGGTCGGACAATGCGGTCGAGACCCTGATCCACCGGCTGCGCAAGAAGCTCTCCGGCGCGGGCGCGACCGTTGAACTGAAGGCGCTGCGTGGTCTCGGCTATTTGCTGGTCGAGGTCCCGGGATGAGCCGGCCCTACCGCCTCGACGTCAGGCTGGCGGTCGTCGTCACCGCCATGTCCGCCCTGACCCTGGTCGCGGCCGGGATGGTGCTGAGGATGGAGTTCACCGGCGGTCAGTTCGCGATCGAGGAACGCGGCCTGTCCTCCCAGGTGGAGGACTGGGCCTCCCTGGTCCGACGCGAGGCCGACGGCTCGGTCGTCTTCGAACGCCCTGCGGAGACGACCGGGGATCTGGACCCGCCCTACACCGGTCTGCTGACGGGCGCGCGACCCGTCTATGGCTATGCGGTCGTCGACGCGGGCGGTCGCGTCCTGGATCGGTCGGCGGCCCAGGCCCCGGCCGGTCGGCCCGGCCCCAGGACCTCGACGCCGGTGCTGTCGAGCGGGACCGGGCTGGACGGTTCAGGACCCCTGCTGATCGGCGAGGTCTATGTGCCCGAGGCCGGCGCCTGGCTGCGGGTGGCCCGTGCGCGGTCGGATGTGGAGGCCCTGGCAAACACCTTCTTCGCCCAGCTCCTGGAGGAGATGGGCTGGGCCGCCCTGATCCTGCTTCTGGCGATCGTGGTGACGGCCGTGGCGGTCGTCCGGGCCAGTTTGCTCGGGCTCCGACGGGTGGCGGTCCAGGCCGGGCAGATCACCTTCGAGACCCTGGGACGCGAACGCCTCGACGGCAACTCCGCACCGGCCGAGGTCCAGCCGCTCATCACGGCCGTCAATACCGCCCTGGACGGCATCGAGGCGGGGGCGAGCGCCCAGCGCGACTTCTCCATCCATGCCGCCCACGAGTTGCGGACGCCCCTGGCCGATCTTCGGCTCCGGCTGGAGGGCCTGCCGTCGGGAGAGGACCGGACGGCGGCCATGCGCGATGTCGAGGCGATGGCGCGCCTGTTCGAGCAACTCCTGCATATCGCCCGCCTCGACGGGGGCACTGCGTTCGACCTTCAGCCCCTCGATCTGGCGGAGACGGTCGCCGAGGTGTTGCGCGAAGCGGCTCCAGCCCTGGTGGCGCAAGGGCGGCCGGTCGAGGCGGAGGGTCTGGAGACCCCCGTCCCCGTCCTGGCGGACCCGACCCTGATCGCCCTCGTTTTGCGGAACCTGCTCGAGAACGTCCGCAAACACACCCCGGTCGGGACGCGGGTCACGGTCCGCGTCGCCGAAGACGGGACTCTGGTCTTTCACGACACAGGGCCGGGGCTGCCGGCGGGGTTTCATCGCACGGGCTTCGCCCGCTTCGCCCGGGGCCATGACGATGTCCGCTCCGGCAGCGGCCTCGGCCTGTCGATCTGCGAGACCGCCATGCGGCGCATGGGCGGAACCCTCCGCCTGGATCCGTCGGCGTCCGGCTGTCTGTTCGTGATGACCTTCCAGACGGTGGGTGGTCCGCCGGCCGTGCCTCACGCCTGATAGAAGCTGGAGCTAGATTCACGCTTTCGGTGGCCCCACGAAGGAGGTCGACCTCCGGCGATCAGGCTCTAGAAGAAGCGCTCGCCGATCCGGATCGTATCGCCGGGGGCCACCTGGGTGGCGGTGGTCAGCGGGAACGCCAGTTCGCCCTCGCCGTCAGCCCGCTTGATATAGACCCGGCGCGTGTCGGCCCGGTAGGTGAAGCCTTCGGCCGTGGCGACCGCGTTCAGGACGGTGAGGTTGTTGGTATAGGGATACTCACCGGGCTTGTTGACCTCGCCGAGGATGTAGAAGGGCCGGTAGTTCAGCACCTCGGCATTGACGCGGGGCTCGTTGATATAGCCCTGGCGCAGGGCCGTGGCGATCAACTCCTGCAGCTCGGAGATGGTCAGGCCCTGGGCCTGGACCTCGCCGATCAGCGGCAGGGAGATCTTGCCCGATCCTCCGACCAGGAACTCACCCGTGAGCGCTTCCTCGCCAAAGACGTTCACGCGCACCTTGTCTGCGGGTCCCAGGCGATATTCGGGGACGATCCGCACCGCGCCGGCGAGGTCGGCCGTCGCCGGGTCGATCGAGAGGGGGGCCTGGGCGCAGCCGGTCACGGCGACGGCGAACATCAGGCTCATGAAAAGGGCCCGGAACCAGTTCGTCATGTGCGTCGTCTCCTTGACCGATCTCTTGGCCGGTCTTGTAGCGGAATGTCCGGCCGGGAATCCAGCGATTGTGCAGCGATGGCGTCAATCTGTATCCCCGCTTGCCTTGCTACGGTTATAACAAACGAGAATTAACCTTACCACTGGATCAAGGTTGATTAGAAACAACACGAAAACCCTGTCTATAGAGCCGATATTACGAACTCGCGATCAAGATGACCTCAAGTCCAGAGGTCCATCATGTCTGCAGATCGATCCATTCACAGCAAGGCCGGGGCAGTGGCAGGTCTGTGCGTGGCCTTGGCCATCGCCGGCCAGGCCGTCGCGGCACCGGCATCGTCTGATGCCCGCCCGCATTCTGCCGGTCCGCCGTCTTCGGTCGCACCCGTCATGCCGCTGGGCGAGGTCGCCCTGCCGCCTCTGGGCTTTCTGGATCTGTGCGAGCGTTCGCCGTCAGAATGTCTTGATGGACAGACCCGGGCTCCGGATATCGCGGCCCTGCGCGCAGAGGCCAATCGCAGATTCTGGGCCGATACCTTTGCCCGGCGGGCCGGTGGGCCGGCCGCCCTGGGCGCGGATGCGGGCTCCCGGGCACCGGCGTCCCGGTCAACGGCTGCGTTCGACTGGTCCCGCGTGTTTCGCCCCGCCGGCCAGGCCGCGTCCGGCTTCGCCTCCGCTGCCACCCCGGCCGGCCCCGTCCATGCCCGACCGGCACCGCGCCTGGTCGTGAACTCCTTTGATGCTGCGCAGACGGTCTCCGCGGTTTCGGCCGAAGAGGCCGGAAGCACGGCGGTCGATCTGACGGCCGGAGCCCTGATTGAGGGCGAGGCCCAGGCGGCCGGCGATGCGACGCCAGCGCGCGCCGTCTCACCGTCCGTGTTTGCGGCACGGGACCGCAAACACGCTGCTGTCTCCGCACGGAGGGTCTTTACTCTCGATGAGGCCGGCTGGAGCCTGGTCAACCAGGTCAACCGCCGCGCCAACCGCTCGATCCGCCAGATCGCGGACCAGCGTCAGTATGGCGTGGAAGACTATTGGGCCACGCCGGTCGGCTCCCGGGGACGGGGCGATTGCGAGGACTATGTCCTGGCCAAGCGGCGCGCCCTGATTTCGGCCGGTGTCCCGGCAGAGGCGCTCTCGATCGCGATCGTCGAAACCCGCTGGGGCGAATCGCATGCCGTCCTGCTGGTCGCCTCCGACCAGGGGGAATATGTGCTGGACAATCTGACCCCCTGGGTCTCGCGCTGGGACCGGGTCAACTACGTCTGGCACGAGCGCCAGCTGCCCGGCCGTCCGTTTGACTGGGTGCGCGCGGCTCTCTAGGCAGGCTGCGCGCCAGACCCGGCGAGCGCTGAGCGGATTTCGCTTCCATGACGGCCGTCCAGACCTATCGCGTGCGACTGGCCGGTGCGGCCCTGCTGGCCGCGGTCGGCCTCGTCGCCGCCGTGGCCGTGGCTCTCCCGCTGAGCCTGCCGACCGATCATGCCGGTCCCGTGCCTCTGGCTGCCGTCAGTGAGGCGAGGGCGCTCCAGGCCGCCAGCGCCACGCCGCCGCGTCTGGAGGAGTCGGCGGCCTGGTCGCGTCGGACCCTGGCTGTCCGGCCGGGCGACGCCACGGCCTGGGCCCGGCTGGCCTGGGTTGCCGCAGAGCAGGGCAACAATGCCGACATGGTTGAAGCCCTCGACAGAAGCTTTGCCGTAGCGCCCTTTGGTCCCGAGATTACTGGTTGGCGTCTTCGCTTTATTTATGAACGCTGGTCACTCATGACGCCGGATCTTCGCCGGCAGGCGCTGGCGGAGCTGGCGGTCACGGTCCGGACGCGTCCCCGGGTCGCCAGGGCAGCCCTCGCGGAAATCGCCGATCCTGCGGGACGTCTGGCGTTTCTGATGGTTCAGGCGCAGGTACGGCTCGAGGAGCAACGCAAACGCGAAGCGCTGCAGGCCAGTTCGCCCGTTGCGTGAACAGGAATGCGCCCTTGGTTCGGGAGCGCTAGATGCCGCAGTCACCGCCAAAGCACACTTTGGATCGGAATGACGCTGCGGGCCGCTTGGGCGAACGTCGGGTTGTTTCCTTTCGCAGTTGCGTAGTATATCGTTTCAACACTTTTGAAAGGTTACCCCCATGCTGAAAGCCAAGTTCGTTGCCGCCGCATGCCGCGCGGTCCTCACTCTCGGCGCCGTGGCCGTTGTCGCTGCGCCCCCGGTTGTCGCCGGTGCTGCGGTGCAGCAGGATGCAGTCAGCCAGCTGGCCACCGAGATCCAGGCTGCGATCGTGTCGGCCCAGGCCGCGTCTGCCGGCCTGCCGGCGGATGATGCCGCCGCTGCGATCGAGGCCGCTGTTCAGGCCGTGATCGCTGCCAGCGGTCTGGCCCCGGCCCAGGTTTCGCAGGCCCTGACCAGCGCCCGCGCGACGCTCGCGGCCAATGGCCAGCTTTCGCCGGCCGCCAGCTCGGCGGTGACCAGTGTGCAGTCCATCGTGAATGCGGCGACGGGCCCGAGCGGCGCGCCTGCTGCCGGTGGCGGCCAGGGTGGAGCGCCGATCGGCGCGCCCGCATCGGCCGGTGGCGGCGGTGGCGGCGGTTCGGACTACCGTCCCGCGACCTGATCCTTTCGGATCGTAGATAACTGATTAGCGATCGCCGCCGGACTCCGGCGGGTGGGGGACCTATGCCGAGATTGACGACCCGACTGACATGCGCCCTCCTGCTGACCGCGGCTGTACCGGCGCAACAGGCCCTCGCGCAGACCGCGCGGGGGTCTCTGGCCAGTGCAGCGGGCCAGACCGGCGATCTCTTCGCTCGCGACCGGGTCGTTGCCGTTCGCGATCGGCCCCGGCCTGACTATGAGGCCCTCGGGGTGCCGTTCGGCACCTTCATGGCGTATCCGCGCGTGCAGCTGGACGCCGAGTACAACGACAACATCTTCGCGGTGGCGACCGGGGCCGATGACGACTGGATCGTCCGGATCAAGCCCGAGGTGAGCCTCGAATCGGGCTGGTCGCGGCATTCGCTCGGGGCCTATGCCCGGGGCACGATCAGCCGCTACCAGGACTTCGACGGCGAAAACTCCGAGGACTACGGCGTTGGGGCGGCCGGCCGGCTGGACATCACCCGGGCGGCGAACCTCGCGGCCGGGGCCGACTATGCCAGCCTGACCGAGCCCCGGACCTCGTCCAACGCGCCGGCCTCGACGGTCGAGCCGATTTCCTACAGCCTGGCGTCCGGGTATCTGGCCGGGTCACGTGTAAGCGGACGGGTGAAGCTCTCGGGGCGTGGCGATATCCGCACCTACGACTATGAGGACGGGGTAACCCTTACTGGCGTCGAAATCGATCAGGATAACCGGGATCGGACGGTGACCAGCCTCAGCGGCCGTGGTGATTACGCGATCAGCCCTGCGACAGCACTTTTTGTCCAGGCGACGGCCAACAGCCGTGACTATGATACAGCGACCTCGCTTCTGCTGCCGGCCCGCGATTCGGACGGCTATGAAATCCTTGCCGGGGCGAATTTCGAGATCGGGGCTTTGAGCCGTGGCGAAATCGCTGTCGGCTACATCAATCAGGAGTTCGACGAAGCCGTCTACAGCAAGATCGACGGTTTCGGTGCCCGCGCCCAGGTTGAGTGGTTCCCGACGCAACTGACCACGGTCACGGCAACGGGCTCGCGCACGATTGAGGACTCGGGTATTGCCGGCTCTGGTGGCTATCTGTCCTCGGCGGTCGGTCTCGCAGTCGATCATGAGTTGATGCGCAATGTCCTGCTCAATGCGGGCGTGACGTTCTCGCGCGATCAATACGAGGGTCTGGATCGGGAGGACGAGCGTCTTCAGGCGTCCGTGGGCGGCACCTATTTGATGAACCGCACGCTTGGCATCAGTCTTGCAGCGAGCCGCTTTGAACAAACCTCGGACGGAGTGGCCGGTGGGGTCGACTTCGAGGTCAATCGCCTGACGCTGTCGCTGGTCGCGCAGTTCTAGGCGGGAGACCGTCCCTTCGAGTAGCATGAGCCTTTGATGAACAAGCTGACCGATATCCGTGCCGCCCAGGGCCAGTTTCCGGCCCCGATCGGTGGGGAAGGCGAACCGGGCCAGGGTCAGAGCATCGATCTCAACCGACTGATCGCCACATTCCGGCGCAGGCTACCGCTGTTCCTCGGCGTGGCCCTCATCGTGATCGTGGCGGTGATCATCTTCACGATCCAGTCCACGCCCCTCTATACGGCCACCTCAAGCCTGATGATCAACACCCGTGAGAGCACGGTCGTGGACGCCACGGCAGTGCTTTCGGGCCTGTCTGGCGACACCGGTGTGGTCGATACCGAGATCGAAATCCTGAAGTCTCGCCAGCTTGCCGAGCGGGTGGTCGATACGCTGAACCTCGAAGACGACCCCGAGTTCAATCCTGCCCTGTCGCCCCCCGGTCTCGTGGCCTCTGTCGTGGGCGGCATCGCCCAGTTGTTTGGGGCTGCAGCTCCGGATGCAGCACGCGCGCAGCTTTCGGCCGTCGAGGCCCAGAAGGAAAAGGAGCGGGTGGTCGACAATGTGCTCAGCCGCCTGTCCGTGCGGCGTGCCGGCCTGACCTATGTGATGAACGTCGGCTTCACCTCCGACAATCCGGCCAAGGCCGCGCGGATCGCCAACACTTTCGCCGAGCGCTATCTGCTCGAGCAGCTCGAGAGCAAGTTCGACGCGACGCGCCAAGCTAACACCTGGCTGAACACCCGGCTGGGTGAGCTCCGTACGGAGGTCCAGCAGGCCGAGGCTGCGGTCGAACAGTATCGTACGGCCAACAATCTTCTCAGCGCCTCCGGGGCGACCCTGACCGAGCAGGAGATCTCCACCTATAACCAGCAGCTGGCCACCGTTCGCGCCAGCCAGGCTGAGGCCGAGGCGCGTCTGCGGACCGCCCGGTCGCAACTGGCCGCCGGATCCAACGGCGAGGATGTCGGCGAAGCGCTCGGCTCTCAAGTGGTGCAGCAGCTCCGTGCCCGCCGTGCGGAAGTCTCGGGCCGGGTCGCGGACCTGACCAGCCGCTATGGCCCCCGTCACCCGGACATGCTGCGGGCCGAGCGTGAGCTGGCCGATATCGACGGCCAGATTCAGGCCGAGATCCGCCGCATCATTTCCAATCTGGAAGCCCAGGTGCAGGTCGCCCGCGAACGCACGGGGTCCATGGCTGGAAGTCTTGGCAGCGCACGGGGCACACTGGCCGCGAACAACGCCGCCGGGGTCCGCCTGAACGAGCTTCAGCGCAACGCTGAGTCCGTGCGGACGCTCTATCAAAGCTTCCTCGACCGCTTCAAGGAAACTACGGCCTCTGAGGGTATCGAGGATTCCGACGCCCGTATCGTTTCGCCAGCGGCCATTCCGACTTCGGCCAGTTCGCCGAACGTGTCTCTGAATCTGGCGCTCGGTATCGTTCTCGGACTCGGTGCCGGCATGGCCGCGGTCGTGCTCGCCTCGATGCTGGACACCGGTCTCGTGACCGGCGAGGACATCGAACGCCATTTCGGCCTGCCCCATCTGGGCTCGGTGCCCCTGCTGGCCTCCGTCGCAGAGCCCGAAGACCGTGAGGATCTGCCCGCCGACTATGTGGTCAAGAAGCCGCTCTCCAGCTTCGCCGAGTCCGTTCGGGCCCTGCGTGCCTCCATTCTGTATTCGCGCATCGGCCATGCCGTTCAGGTGATCACCCTGACCTCGGCCCTGCCGGGTGAGGGCAAGACCACCTCCGCCCTCTGCCTTGCCCGGGTCGCGGCCCAGGGCGGAATGCGGGTGATCCTCGTCGACTGCGATCTTCGTCGTCGCAACGTTAACCGCCTGCTGGGCGTCGAGCCCAAGGTTGGTCTGGTGGAGGTGCTGAACCGTTCAGCGACCCTCGAAGACGCCATGATGCTCGATGAGATCTCGGGGGCCCAGATCCTGCCTCTGGCCGCAGACAGCTTCACGCCCAAGGATGTGTTTGCGACGCCGGCCATGGATCAGCTCTTGGCCTATCTTCGCGGCTCTTTTGATCTGGTGATCCTCGATACGGCCCCGGTCCTGGCCGTGTCCGACACGCGCCATCTCGCCGCGAAATCCGATGCGGTCGTCTTCCTCGCCCGCTGGAAGAAGACTCCGGAGAAGGCGATCGCTTCCTCGCTGCAACTGCTTGACCAGTCCGGCGCTCACGTCGCCGGCGTGGCCCTGACGCAGGTCGATATGAAGGCCCAGTCGCGCTATGGGTATGGCGACGCCGGCTACTATTACGCCGACTACAAGAAATACTACGCGGCCTGATCCGGTGACGAGCGAGGCGTCACCGGGCCGGCGGCGGCGCGGCTCGACCGGATTCGGTCCAGCCCGAAGCCCGGCGCCGAAGATGCCGTTGGTCTGGCGTCTGGGTCTGGCGCTGGTGCCGATTTTACTTTGTCTGGCCCATCTGACCTTTGGTGCCAACCAGCCGGCCGCCGCTACCTGGCTGACCGTGCTTCTGGCCCTGTCGCTCTGCATCGCCCTCGCCACACCTCTAAGACGAGGATTGTTCGACCTCTCGCCTGCGCTGGCTCCGGCCGCCCTGTTCGGTCTGGTCATCGCTGTCGCGCTGTGGAGCCTGACGCCCTGGGCTCCCGGTGGTGCCCACCCGCTCTGGGCCTGGTCCGGCCAGGAGACGGGCTCCCTGACGATCGATCGAGGCGCTACCGCGATCGAGATCATAAAACTTCTCGGGCTCGCCGCGGTCTTCCTCGTCGGGGCACTGCAGGGCATCCGGCGCGATCGGGCGACGGCGACGTTGGAGGGGATTGTCTGGGCTGGCGGGGCCTGGTCGGCAATCTCGTTGCTGATGTTCCTTGCGGGAACCCAGGTCGAGCAGGGCGGTCGTTCGACGGGCGGTCTGCTCAGCTCCAACAACGGTGCCACGGTCTTCGGCATTCTGACCGTGCTGGGCCTCGCGCTGTTTCTCAAAGGTTGGCGGCGGGCTTCCGGCCGCGGGGTCGTGGACCGCCTGACCTCCGTGGCCGCACCCGTCGCCTGTGTGGCCCTGTCGGCCGTCTGCCTGCTGCTGACCGCCTCGCGCATGGGCGTCGTCGCCACCCTCGTGTCGGTCGGCCTGCTACTCCTCTGGGAGCTGGTGGATACCCGCAAGGGCAGGGGGCCAGTCGCCATCGCCGGGGGATTGTTGCTGGCCTTGGGAGCCGTGCTTCAGGCGGGCGGAAACAGTCTGCTGTGGACCCGGGTAGGCGAGCTTGATCGCGACGTTGAGGTGCGCGCCGAGGTTTTTTCTGCCCACTGGGACGCTTTTCTGGCCTCGCCCCTGTTCGGCTATGGTCTCGGAACCTTTGATGGCATCAACAGCCAGATCATGACCAGCGAGACGGCAAACTCGCTCTGGATCATTCGCGCCACCCACAACGTCTACCTGCAATGGCTGGAGGAGGGCGGTCTGGTCGGAGCCCTGCCCATGTTCGCCCTGATTGGTTTCATCCTCTCGATTGCCCTGCTTCGAGGCGGGCCCGGCAAGGGGCGCACGCTTCAGCATGGCCTGTTGTGTGCCAATCTGGTCGTGCTGCTCCATGGCCTGACCGATTATGCCCTTCAGGTCCCGTCGATTGCCGCGTTCTGGGCCTTTCTGCTCGGCCTGCAATTTGCTTTCGGTCAGGGTCGGGGCGGATGAGTGTCGCCGCGTCCGGTTCTACCGGGCAGCGGTGGACGGAACATCCGTGCCGATCCGATGTTTTTGCGATACAAGCGGGCGCCCGGCGTCCTGAGGCCATCCAATGAGCGCAGGTGAAACCCCTCTTCCCGTCTCGGCCCTCGCCCTGCGCTGGGCGGCGGCGAAACGCGTGCTCAGACAGGTGGCGCATCGTTTCGCCTTCAGCCACTGGGCTCCCGTCGGCATGTCGGGGCTCGGCATCTTCGCCATCCTCGCCGGCTCCGGCGGGGCAGTGCTCCAGACGCGCCTGGCCGAGATTGCGGCTGCCCGGAACGGTGCAGCGGGGGCGGTCCAGACGCGCTCGCTGATTCAGGCCCCGCCGGCGGTGGACTTCACCCTGGCCCCCGAGGCGGTCCGGCCGATCTCCATGGAGGAGGCGCGCATCTGGAACGCCGGCCTGCCGTTCTCGCCCCTGCCAATCCTCGCGGCCCGGCCCTTCATCATGGCACCGGACCAGCTAGTGTCCTACTCGCGCGCGCTCGATTGCCTGACAGCGGCCGTCTATTATGAGGCCGCGTCAGAAACCGGTCCCGGCCAGGCGGCCGTGGCCCAGGTGGTGCTGAACCGGATGCGCCATCCGGCCTTCCCCAAGACGGTCTGTGGCGTGGTCTTCCAGGGCCAGGAACGCACCACCGGTTGCCAGTTCAGCTTCACCTGCGATGGGGCGATGGCGCGGATCCCGTCGATCGAAGGTTGGGCTCGGGCCCGCGCTGTGGCCAGTTCAGCCCTCAACGGCTTCGTCGCCGCCGACGTCGGCATGGCAACCCATTACCATACGGATTGGGTCGCTCCGTACTGGGCCGAGCGTCTGGTGAAGATGCGCCAGATCGGGACGCACATCTTCTACCGCTGGACCGGCGGCTGGGGCCTGCCGTCCGCCTTCACCGGTGGCCATGCGGGCGAGGAGCCGGTCATCCTCAAGATGGCGGCGATCGCAACGCCGGTTGAGGAACTGCCTCCGCCGGTGATCGAGATCGGGATCGAACCGCTGGATCTGGGGCCGGTCACACCGATCGTCATCCCCACGGTCGTCGCGCCTGTGACCGTCGCCCCGGCCCCGGAACCCGTCGCGCCCGTCACAGTCGCCGAGGCACCGCCCCCGCCCCCCGCCGTCATGGCCAACCCGCTTGCGCCGCCGTCCGCGGCAGAGCCGCGGCGCGGGCGGCGGATTGCGGCACCGAGGTGAGGGCGATGCTGTCGTCTCCGGACGACGGCGTTCAAGGAACATTTCGCACTGCACAATTCCCATCGCCACGGTTGCGGTGGCCCGCTAAAGTGCAGCACTGAGTTGATGACGCTATGTCGGGGGACGGATGTCTGAGGAAAAACGCAAGGTTGCGCTGATTACCGGCGTGACCGGCCAGGACGGTGCGTATCTGTCTGAACTGCTGCTCGAAAAAGGCTATATCGTGCACGGCGTGAAGCGACGGTCCTCGTCGTTCAATACGGGCCGAATCGAGCATCTGTATCAGGATCCACACGAAAAGGATCCGCGCTTCATCCTCCACTATGGCGATCTTACGGATTCGACCAACCTGATCCGGATCATCCAGGAGACCCAGCCGGACGAGATCTACAACCTCGCGGCCATGAGCCATGTGCAGGTCTCGTTCGAGATGCCGGAATACACGGCCAATGCTGACGGCATCGGCACCCTGCGCATCCTTGAGGCCATCCGCATCCTGGGCCTCGAGAAGAAGACGAAATTCTACCAAGCCTCGACGTCGGAACTCTACGGCATGGTTCAGGAGGTCCCGCAGTCGGAGACGACCCCCTTCTATCCGCGCAGCCCTTATGCCGTGGCCAAGATGTACGGCTTCTGGATCGTGGTGAACTACCGCGAAGCCTATGGCATGCATGCCTCGAACGGCATCCTGTTCAACCACGAGAGCCCGCTGCGGGGCGAGACGTTCGTTACGCGCAAGATCACGCGGGCGGTGGCGGCGATCAGGCATGGTTTCCAGGAGAAGCTCTACCTCGGCAATATTGATGCGAAGCGCGACTGGGGCCATGCGCGGGAGTATGTCCGCGGCATGTGGCTGATGCTGCAGCAGGACGAGCCGGACGACTATGTCCTGGCCACGGGCGAAACCACGGTGATTCGCGACTTCGTCACCCATGCCTTCCAGCAGATCGACGTCACCCTGCGCTGGGAGGGCGAGGGCGTGGACGAGAAGGGCATCTGCGCTGCCACAGGGCGCGTGTATGTCGAGATCGACCCCCGCTATTTCCGACCCACAGAGGTGGACTTGCTCATCGGAAATCCGGCCAAGGCGAAGGCCAGACTGGGCTGGACCCACGAAACGAAGTGGCAGGCGCTGTGCGAGGAGATGGTCGCCGCCGACCTGGTCGCCGTCGCCCGGGAGCAGCGCGGCAATGGCGAGTGAACCGACCCTCGCCCCGGTGATCTTCCCGCTCAAGGGCAAACGGGTCTGGGTCGCCGGCCATCGCGGCATGGTCGGCTCGGCCATCGTGCGCCGGCTGGCCACCGAGGACTGCGAGATCGTCACGGCCACCCGGTCCGAGCTGGATCTGAAGGATCCCGCCGCCGTCCGGCACTTCGTCGCCGACCGCAAGCCCGACGCCATCTTCATGGCGGCGGCCAAGGTCGGCGGCATCCTGGCCAATGACACGATGCCGGCCGACTTCCTGTACGACAACCTGATGATCGCGGCCAATGTCACCGAGGCCGCGTACCGGTCCGGCGTCGGCAAGATGCTGTTCCTCGGCTCCAGCTGCATCTATCCGAAACAGGCCCCCCAGCCGATCCCTGAGTCCGCCCTGCTGACCGGCCCGCTGGAGCCGACGAACGAATGGTATGCGGTCGCCAAGATCGCCGGCATCAAACTGGCCCAGGCTTATCGGAAACAGCACGGCTGCGACTTCATCAGCGCCATGCCGACCAATCTGTACGGCCCCGGCGACAATTTCGACCTGAACACCAGCCACGTCCTGCCGGCCCTGATCAGGAAGGCGCATGAGGCCAGGCTGGCCGGCGCCGACCACATCACCATCTGGGGCACGGGCACGCCGCGGCGCGAGTTCCTGCACGCCGACGACTGCGCCGACGCCTGTGTCTTCCTGATGCAGCGCTATTCGGACCACGAGCACGTCAACGTCGGCTCGGGCGAGGACATCCCCATCCTCGATCTGGCCCGCCTGGTCTGCGAGGTCGTGGGCTTCGGGGGCGAAATTGTTACCGACACCTCCAAACCCGATGGCACGCTGCGCAAGCTGATGAGCGGCGATCGCCTCCGCGCCCTGGGCTGGCAGTCCCGGATCGGCCTGAAGGACGGTATCGCCGATGCCTTCCAGGCCTTCCTCGCAGCGGAGTCGGCGCCGGCATCGGCTTCGGCATCATGAGCCGTCCCGGGCAGGCCCCGCGTTCCGCGGCCCCCGGGCCCGGCCGCTCGGTGCTGATCTACGGCATGAACTACCTGCCCGAGCTGGCGGGCATCGGTCCCTACACCGGCCAGATCGCCGAGTTCCTGGCCGAACAGGGCCATCAGGTTCTGGTGGTCACGACCCCGCCTCACTATCCGGGCTGGCGCGTCACCGGGGACCACGCCAACCGCTGGAGCCGCGAGGTCAACAACGGCGTCGAGGTCCTGCGCTGTCCGCTGGTGCTGCCCAAACGCGTCGGCGGCCTGTCCCGGCTGGTGCCCTCCCTGACCTTCGCCCTCAGCTCGGCCCCCGTGGTTCTGGCCCGCATCCTGGGGCGCCGGCCGCAGGTGGTGATGGTGGTCGAGCCCACCCTGATGGGCGCGCCCTTTGCCATTCTCGCCGCCCGGATGACCGGAGCGCGTCTGGTGCTGCACGTCCAGGATCTGGAGGTCGACGCGGCCATCGCCGTCGGCCACCTGGGCAAGGGCCCGGTCGGGGCCCTGGCCCGGGCCTTCGACCGCTGGGTCAAGCGGCGCTTCGACCGCGTCGTGACCATTTCCAACCGGATGGCCGAGCTGATCGCGGCCAAGGGCGTCGCGGCGGACCGGATCCGGGTCGTGCGCAACTGGGTCGACACCGACCGCATCCGCCCCCTGGCCGGCCCGTCGCCCTACCGGGCGGAACTGGCCCTGCCCGACGAGGCCTTCGTCTGTCTCTATTCGGGAAACCTCGGGGCCAAACAGGGGCTGGACCTGCTGGTCGAGGCGGCCGAACGTCTGGCCGACCGGCCCGACATCCGCTTCATCGTCGCCGGCGAGGGCCCCATGCGGCCCATGCTGGAGGCCGCCGCCGCCCGCCTGCCGTCCCTGAGCGTGCTGCCGTTCCAGCCGCTGGAGCGGCTGTCGGACTTTCTCGGTCTGGCCGACCTGCACCTGCTGCCGCAGCAGCGCGACGCGGCCGACCTGCTGCTGCCGTCCAAACTGGGCGGCATGCTGGCCTCGGGCCGCAGGCTGCTGGTGACCGCCGACCCGGGCACCGAGCTGCACAGCTTTCTGGGGGACAGCGCAATCGTGACCGCGCCCGGCGACGCCGATGCCATGGCGGGTGCCATCCGCGCCGCCGTCGGAGCCCCCGATCCCCGCCGCGACGCCCGCCTGGCCCTCGCGGCCGGCCTGTCGCGCACCACCCTGATCCGGCGGTTTGAGATGGCGCTGCTGGAGACCGTCGAGCCGGCGCTCGCCGCCGCCCCCGTCCCGCCGGCGGCGAAGGCGAAGGTGGCCGCGTGAGCGCCGCCCGGCCCCTGGCCGTGGTCCACGTTTCGCCGTCGCTGGATGTCAGCTATGGCGGCCCGGCGACGTCGGTGCCGTCCCTCGCCGCTGCCCTGCGCGACCAGGGCGTGGCGGGCGCGCTCGTCAGCGTGGACCCTCCGGCACCGGCGGCGGACAATGCCCTCATCACCGCCAAGGGTCTGTCGTGGCGCAGGGCCCGGCCGGCGCGGGTCAGGCTGGGCTACTACGCCGCCGATCTGGTGGAGCAACTGGATGCGGCGGTGGACGAGATCGACGCGCGCGTCATCCATTGTCACAGCTTCTGGGGCTATCCCGCGATCGTGGCCGCGTCGGTCGCCCGGCGGCGCGAGCTGGCGCTTGTGGTGTCGCCCCGTTCGGAGTTCTACCCCGGCTCCCTGCGCCGCAGCCGCTGGCTGAAGCGCGGTTTCATGGCGGCGGCGGGTCGGCGCATCCTGTCGGCCGCCGCCTTCGTCCACGCGACCGAACCCGGGGAGGGGGAGGGTGCCCGGGCTCTGGGCTATCAGGGGCGTGTCGTGCTGGCACCCAACGGTATCGACGCCTCGATCGGGGACCGTCTGATGGACCGGGCCGACGCCCTCCGGCACCTGAACCTGGACCCGCTGCCCGCCCGCAGGGCCCTGTTTCTGGCGCGGCTTCACCCCCGGAAGGGGCTGGAGACCCTGTTGCACGCCTGGGCCCTGACCGGTCTGGCGACGCGGGGGTGGCGGCTGATGATCGCCGGGGACGCGGCCGATCCCGCCTATGCCGAGCGCCTGCGCCGTCTGAGCGCGGATCTGGGGCTGGCGGAGGTCGTGGACTGGCTGGGCCATGTCGACGACGCGGCCCGCGGCGCCGCCCTGTCCCTTGCAGACCTGTTCGTCCTGCCCAGCCAGTTCGAGAATTTCGGCCTGTCCATCGCCGAGGCCCTGGCCTGCGGTGTGCCGGTCATCACCACCACGGCCACGCCCTGGCCCGCGCTGGAGACCGACGGGGCCGGCTGGCTGGTTCCACCCGCGGATGCGCCGGCCCTGGGGGCCGCGCTCGCCGCCGCCGCCGCCCGGGGTGCCGAAGGCCTGAAGGCCATGGCCCCCGCAGCCCGGGCCGCGGTCAGCCGGCTGGACTGGGCCGCAGCCGCCCGCCCGCTGGCCGAGGCGTATCGGGAGATCACCGCCGGTGCCACGATCACGGGAGGGCAGGCTGCGGCACCCCGTATGTCGCGGGTTCTGGCCACGGAGACAATGTCGTGACGGAACGCGTGCCCCTGCCGGACTTCCTGATCGTGGGGGCCATGAAGGCCGGCACCACGACGCTTTACCGCGACCTCAGCCTCCACCCCGACATCCATATGCCGGCGGAGAAGGAGCCGGAAACGCTCGTCGGCTTCGACGGAGACCTGGCCAGGATCCGGCGGGATTACGCTTCCCTGTTCCGTTTCGCCCCCGCCGGATCCGTTCGGGGGGAGGCGTCGACCGCCTACACCAAACGCCCGCTGTACGAAGGTGTCGCCGCCCGCGCGCGTGAGGTGTGCGGTCCGGCTCTGCGGATCATCTATCTGCGCCGGGACCCGGTGAAGCGGATCGTCAGCCACTACAAGCATGCCGTCGGCCTGGGCCAGACCGATCTTCCGTTCGACGCGGCGGTCCGCACCGATCCCCTCTACGTCTCCATTTCGCGCTATGACTGGCAGATCTCGCCGTGGATCGAGGCGTTCGGGGAAGACGCGGTGCTGCAACTTGAGTTCGAGACCTATGTGCGTGACCGTCAGGGTGTGACCAAACGCGCCTGTGCCCATCTGGGGGTCGATCCTGAGCGTCTGCCGTCGGTCGATGCGGATGCTGCCTTCAACGCGAGCGACTACAAGCCCGTGGCCCGGGCAGGTCTGGCCCGCGCAATCGTGGAGTCCCGTCTCTATCAGCGGCTGGCCAAGCCGTTGCTGCCCGAAGCCCTGCGCGAACGCGCCCGTCAGACCCTGCCAAAGGCCGAACCGGTCGAGGTGGTTGTAACGGATGAGACGCGACGGTTGCTCAATCAATCTCTGATCCAGCAAGATCAACTCGATGTCGCGTGATCCTGTAATTGACCAAATGCGTGTTATTGGCTTGGCGCTTGTTATTCTAGCGCACACCAATCCGCCTGCGTGGTTATTTCAAGTCCGCAATTTCGACGTCATACTTCTTGTAATTACTGCGGGTATGACTTTTCATATATCGGGCGGAGATAGCCGTGGTTATCCTGATTATCTCTGGACGCGATTTCTGCGGCTATTGATACCTGTGTGGATTTTTCTATCTGCTCTTTTTCTGGCCATGCTGCCTACGCCGTTCATTTCGCAGTTCTCGGCGAGCGACATTGTTGAATCGTACCTGATGGCCGGTGGCATTGGCTATGTATGGATAATGCGGGTCTTTTTCTTGATATCCGTTTTGGCTCCATTCGTAGCTTTCGTTTCAAAGAAGGTGAAGTCACATTATATATTCTTCAGTCTGATCGCAGTTGTACTGGCATCCATTACCGTTCTTTCTATCTTGTACGCCGACGGTCTGTCGGAAAATCACTCACTATTGAATGTGGTTCTCCAAACAGTCTGTTACGTGGCGGTCTTTAGCGTGGGCTATCGCGTAGTGTCTGTTGGTCGTCTTGGGGGGCTTGGCGGTAAGGTGTCGATCGTGGCCATGGCGTTCTTGGCGACAATCGCGGTTTCGTTGCTCTCGGTTGGCATTGAATTCCAGGACTACAAGTTTCCTCCCACTGGATACTTTGTCGTTTACGGGATCCTTGGCACGCTGGTGATCTGGCAGGCCCTCGCCGGTTTGAATCGGCACAGGCAGCCGGGGAGGGTGGACAACTTGCTCTCCCTCGTTGGTAGCTCAACCGTGTGGATTTATCTCTGGCATATCCCCGTGGTTCTCCTCCAGCGGGCTACAGATCTGTTTCCCAATTTTCTGGTCACATGGCTGGCCGCAATGGCGTTTGCGATGTTTGCTGCGTTCACCCAGAAGGCAGTTATCACCTGGCTCATCGAACGCATCCGCCCGAGGCAAGATATGAAACGCTTGATCCTCGGCATGTTCACTGGTTGAAGGGCCAAGGTATCTTTCAATGAAGAATACGGTAGTCGCAACAAGCATTATCATGACAGCGTACATCGCTGTTATGATGTTCATGCTCGTGCTGCGACCTGATCAACTCTCGATTGATGCGGCCATATATGTGGCCGGATCTTTGATTTCGGGTCTGATTGTGCTCGCTGCGATTTTCTTGGGCAGCAAGACGCTTGATCCTTTTTCACCCTTGGTCGCAATCTTGTTCACGGTCTCTCTAGGTGCAACCCTTCGAGCGCCTTATATGGTCTTTGAACAATCGACTTCAGCGGCCGCTCGATATCAGATGTTGGGCTTCCAGTTCAGTGATGTAGCAGGAGAAGTTGGCTGGTACGTAGTCGGTGTCGCCTTCCTCGTTATTGGTTACTCTGTACGTGTGGGACGTTTCCAACTCGAACGACTCTCTGTATTTCAGGACAAACCTTTGAACCTGAATCGCTTCCTTTTCTGGAGCGCTGTCTTTGTCGGATTGGCCGCAGTTGGTATCGCCTCATACATCGCCGTTCATAACATCAGCCTAGCGGACGGCCTCGCTAGCCTGAGCGGCAAGCGGGCAGTGACGATTGATGGAGGCGAGGGTACGGTCTACGGAGCCGGTTGGCAGACGTTCGTTGGGCAGGTCGCGCGCTATCCTTTTGCGGCCCTGTGTTTGGCTCTGGTCCTAGGGCGGCTTAGGGCGCACTGGCTCTGGATTGCTGCCTGTATCGTCCTCGGCGTTCTCGCTGTGGCCATCCCGATCCTTGGAAACACGAGATCCGGCGTGATGCTTCTGGGCCTCACCCTTGTTATCGCGCTTTATTACTATGGAAAGCTCCGCCTGAGGACGATCCTCATCGTTGCGGTATCAGGCATTTTTGTCATCGGTGTTCTCACAGAACTGCGGGCCCAGAACCAGGGTCGTGCGAATATCCACGGCAATGCCGTTGATGCGGTTCTTGGTTCCGGGAACGGCCTCGACTCCTATCGGACAGCCCTGATTATCGAACTTGCACCAGATCGGGTGGGATTTCAGTACGGGCGGTCGCTTGCAGCCATTGGTTCAGGAGCGATTCCGCGAGCTGTTTGGCCTGACAAGCCGATGGTGTCTATGGGGCCATGGGTCAAGGAGAAGATATTCGGTCACGGGGTCCGTAACAATGGATGGCCGCCCGGCATTATTGCTGAAGGATTTCTGAACTTCAGCTATCCCGGCATCATCCTTCTAACGTTCGTGTATGGAGTGTTCCTCAGATATTACTACGAGTCCCTCAGACCTCTGCGAGGCAGGTCTCTAGTTGGAACGCTGTTCTACGCTTTTACAATTTACCCGCTGTGTTTCACTGCCGTAAGTAATAATGTTTCCCTCGGAATCGTTGCGGCGAGCATTGCGATATTTCCATTCCTTGCCTTCTGCTATCTGGCCTTTGGTGCCTGGGTGAGGGTTCGTCGGCCAATGCCGGTCTTCCGGTACGGGGGTTCACGCGGTGGCGGCTAACTTTGTACAATCGGGCTTTCTGCGCGGCGTTCTGCTTGGCTCGTATCGCGTCTACGCCCAGCTGCAGTTCTGGCGGTCCGGGCCCCGGATCTTTGTTAACTCGCTGCCCAAGGCTGGGACGCACCTCGTCACGGACCAGCTGGGTCGCTTTCCAGATGCCCACAATTCGCGGCTCCATATTCTGACGCGCGATGTGAACCGTCTGACAGATCGGAAGACCCACTCGCTGGACTTTGAGGCGAATGTTCCGGAGTTCGTGAAGCGCGTCCGCACGGTCCGCCCCGGCCAATTCTTCAGCGCCCATTTGCCGTTTGATCCCGCGCTTGGGGCCGCGATGAGGGACGAGGGTCTGCGGTCGATCTTCGTCGCCCGGGACCCTCGCGACATTCTGGTGTCCCAGTTTCACTATGTGGTCGGGCTGAAGCGTCACCATCTGCATCCCCGCATCATGGCCCTGCCCGACGACCTCGCCCGCTACGAGGCGCTGGCGTTCGGTCTGGACGGTTCACCTCCGGTCCTGTCGCTTCGGCAGCGCCTCGACGTTTTCCACGGCTGGCTCAACACGCCCGGTGTCCTCGTCGTCCGGTTCGAGGACCTCGTCGGCGCGCGGGGCGGGGGGGATGAGGCGACCAAGGCGCGGACGCTGACGGCCATCGCCGAACACTGCGGCCTGTCCACCGAGGGGATCGCGGCGCGGGCGGCGACGGCGGCGGGGCCGACGGCGACCCTGCGCAAGGGCAAGGCCAATGCCTGGCGGGGCGAGATCCCCGATGCGGTGGTGGACCGGCTGCACGCCGAATGCGGCGACCTGATCCGCGCCTATGGCTATGCCGTCGACTGAGGCCCGCCCTTCAGGCTGCGGGCGGCGAGGGATGTCTGGACGATCAGGATGACACTGCTGGAGGCGACCGCGGCCCAGGCCGCGCCCATGGCCCCGAAGCGCGGGATCAGGGTCAGGTTGAGCACGACGTTCAGGGCGATGGCGAACAGATTGACCGCCGCATAGGCATGATGGCGATTGGTCATGGTCATCAGGGCCGTGGTGACGATCGACAGGGCCTGCAGCCCCTGCGACACCGCCAGGACCCGGAGGAGGGGGCCGGCGTCCGCATAGGCTGCGCCGAACACCAGCGGCGCGATCCGGTCGGCACCCACTATCAGCACCAGCATCATCGGCCCGACCACGACGGCGGCGACGGCGAGGCCGCCGAGATACAGTTTGCGCAGCCGCCCGGTCTGGCCCCTGGCGTAGGCGGCGCTGAACTCGCGCGACAGGATGGTGTTCAGCAGCACCGGCACGAAGGTCATCAGATAGGTGATGCGGAAGGCGGCGGAGTACAGGCCTGTCGCGGCCGCTCCGGCGAGGGGGGCCAGCATCAGGATGTCGATCCGGTTCAGCATCAGCCGCGCCAGCGCCCCGGTTTGCATGGAGGCCGCGTCGCGCAGCCAGGGGCCGAGGGTTCGGACCGGCTGGGCGGCGGCCGCCTCGGGCGGGACGGCCCGGCTGAAGCGCCAGGCTCCCAGCGCCACGCCACACAGGGAGCCGCAGACCAGGGCCAGGATCGGCTCGCCCGCCGCGCCGAAACCCAGCAGCAGGGCTCCGGCACAGACCGCCAGCGGCGGCAGGACCTCGTCCACCGCCAGCGCCTCCTGCGGGCGGCCGATGGCGATCAGCTGCTGGCGGCGCAGGGTGCGCAGGGCGATGACCGGGGTGACCAGACCGCTCAGCAGCAGGCCCGCGGCCAGCTCGGGATCCAGCCCGCCGTGCCGCGCGAACAGGGCCAGACCGCCTCCGACGATGACGCTGGTGCCCAGGACGATCCAGAGACTGGTGGTCAGCAGCCCCTGCAGCCGGGGCCAGTCCTTCTCGTGCAGGAACTGGGGGATCAGCCGGGTCTGCAGGATCGGCAGGCCCAGGGTCGCCGCCTGGCCGGTCAGGATGCCCATGCCCAAGGCATAGTTGAACACGCCGTATCCGGCGGGCTCCAGCTGGCGTCCGACCAGGATGGCCATGATCAGGGCCAGGATGCGGCTGCCGATGCCGATGCCGAGGCTGCCCGAGAACTTCCGCACCAGACCGGACCCGGCCAGGGTTCTGACCCGCGCGACCAGCCGGCGGACGCGGCCGCCGGCACCGTGTTGAGAATTCAAGCCCGCACCCTGTTTCCTGCGGGCCCCCGCCGCGCGCCTATCGTTTCGCATCTGCACGATCCAGACAAGCGGCCCGGGTCGGATCCCGGCCGGGATCGCAATGAAAAAGCCGGGAAATCGCCGATTTCGCCCCTGTTCTCTTCGCAGCGCAACATTGAAGCCTTGCCCGGCACTCGGGTTGTAGTGTTAGGTCGGCGCGAGGTTGTGGGGACGCTGAATGATGAATGCTGTTGAAGCAAAGGCGCGCGCAGGAGCGGCTCGGGAGGCGGCGTCGCCGGCCCGGCTGACGCATCTGCAGCGGCTGGAGGCCGAGAGCATCCACATCATGCGTGAGGTGGTGTCCGAGACCGAGCGGCCGGTGATGCTGTATTCGGTCGGCAAGGACTCGGCCGTGATGCTGCATCTGGCGCGCAAGGCCTTCTATCCGTCGCCGCCGCCGTTTCCGCTGATGCACGTCGACACGACGTGGAAATTCCGCGCGATGTATGACCTGCGCGAACGGATGGCGGCCGAGCTCGGCATGGAGCTTCTGGTGCACAAGAACCCCGAGGCGGTGAGCCGGGGCATCAATCCGTTCGAGCATGGCTCGGCCCTGCATACGGACATGTGGAAGACCGAGGGTCTGAAACAGGCGCTGAACCTGCATGGCTTCGATGCGGCCTTCGGCGGCGCGCGCCGCGACGAGGAGAAGTCGCGGGCCAAGGAGCGGATCTTCTCGTTCCGCACCGCCGACCATCGCTGGGATCCCAAGAACCAGCGGCCCGAGCTGTGGCGGCTGTACAATACGCGCAAGCGCCCGGGCGAGAGCATCCGGGTGTTCCCGATCTCCAACTGGACCGAGCTGGACATCTGGCAATACATCCATCTGGAAAACATTCCGATCGTGCCGCTGTACTATGCAGCCGAGCGGCCGGTGGTGGAGCGCGACGGCACACTGATCATGGTCGATGACGACCGTTTCCCGCTGCGCGAGGGGGAGACCCCGCAGATGCGCTCGGTGCGGTTCCGCACCCTGGGCTGCTATCCCCTGACCGGGGCGGTGGAGAGCACCGCCGCGACCCTGCCCGAGATCATCCAGGAAATGCTGCTGACCACGACCTCCGAACGCCAGGGCCGGGCCATCGACCACGACCAGTCCGCCTCGATGGAGAAGAAGAAGCAGGAAGGGTATTTCTGATGTCGGCCGCCACCACCTATGAGGCGTCGGACCTCATCGCCCACGACATCGGGGCCTATCTGGACGCCCACCAGCACAAGACCCTGCTGCGGTTCCTGACCTGCGGCAGCGTTGACGACGGCAAGTCGACCCTGATCGGGCGGCTGCTGTACGACGCCAAGACCATCTTCGAGGACCAGATGGCGGCGCTGGAGGCCGACAGCCGCCGGGTGGGCACCCAGGGCGGGGACATCGACTTCGCACTGCTGGTCGACGGCCTGGCCGCCGAGCGGGAGCAGGGCATCACCATCGATGTGGCCTATCGCTTCTTCTCGACAGACCGGCGCAAATTCATCGTCGCCGACACGCCGGGTCACGAACAGTACACCCGCAACATGGTCACCGGGGCATCGACCGCCGACGCGGCGGTCATCCTGATCGACGCCCGCAGGGGTATCCTGACCCAGACGCGGCGGCACTCCTACCTCGTCAGCCTGCTGGGCATCCGCCACGTCATTCTGGCCGTCAACAAGATGGACCTGATGGGCTGGTCCCAGGACGTGTTCGACGAGATCGTGGCCGAATATACGGCCTTTGCCGCGCAGATCGGGATCGAACAGTTCCACGCCGTGCCCTTGTCCGCCCTGCGCGGCGACAACATCATGACGTCCAGCGAGCACTCGCCCTGGTACACGGGCCCGTCGCTGATGACCCTGCTGGAGACCCTGGAGGTCGGCGACGACCTTCAGGCTGATCCCTTCCGGCTGCCGGTGCAGTGGGTCAACCGGCCCGATCTCGACTTCCGCGGCTTTGCCGGCCAGATCGCGTCCGGCGTGGTGCGCCCGGGCGACCCGGTCCGGGTCCTGCCCTCGGGCAAGACCTCGAGCGTGGCCCGGATTGTGACCGCCGACGGGGATCTGGACCTCGCCGTGGCCGGCCAGTCGATCACCCTGACCCTGGCGGACGAGATCGACGTCTCGCGCGGCGATGTCCTCGTCACGGCGGACCGCCCGCCCGAGGTGGCGGACCAGTTCGAGGCCACCGTGGTCTGGATGGACGATGAGGCCCTGCTGCCGGGCCGGCCCTATCTGATGAAGATCGGGGCCAGGCTGCTGGGGGCCACCATCAGCGAGGCCAAGTACAAGGTCGACGTCAACACCCTGGCCCAGCAACCTGCCAAGCGGCTGGAGCAGAACGAGATCGGGGTCTGCACGCTCTCGCTTGAGGGCAATGTGCCGTTCGAGCCGTACGGCGTGAACAAGGATCTCGGCGGCTTCATCCTGATCGACCGGATCTCGAACCGGACCGTCGGGGCGGGCATGCTGCATTTCGCGCTGCGCCGCTCGCACAACATCCACTGGCAGGACCTGTCGGTCGACCGGGTCGCGCGTGCGGGGATGAAGAACCAGCAGGGCCGCGTCATCTGGCTCACCGGTCTGTCGGGTGCCGGCAAGTCGACCATCGCCAACCTGGTCGAGAAGCGGCTTCATGCCGATGGCCGGCACACCTATCTGCTGGACGGGGACAATGTCCGCCACGGTCTGAACCGCGATCTCGGCTTCACCGAGGAGGACCGGGTCGAGAACATCCGCCGCGTCGCCGAAGTCTCGAAGCTCATGCTGGACGCCGGCCTGATCGTGCTGGTGAGCTTCATCTCGCCCTTCCGCGCAGAGCGGCGGATGGCGCGCGACCTTATCGGCGCGGAGGACTTCGTCGAGGTCTATGTGAACACCCCGCTGGCCGTGGCCGAACAGCGCGACGTCAAGGGCCTCTACAAGAAGGCCCGCGCCGGCGAGCTCAAGAATTTTACCGGCATCGACAGCGCCTATGAGCCGCCGGAAGCCGCCGAGATCACGGTCGACACTCTGGCCATGTCGGCCGCGGAGGCCGCGGAAGCGATCGTCGACTGGCTGAGGACGTCGGTATGACCCCGCTCTCGTCTGCGTCGGACGGAATTCTTGCCGAGCGGCTGGCCCTCGAGGCCGGCCGGTTGCTCGTGGCCATCCGCGACACCGGATTGTTCGACGGCAAGGCGCTCGGGAAGGCTGGAGATGCCGTCGCGCATCAATTCCTCGCCCATGCCCTCGCCCTGCATCGTCCAGAAGACGGGTTCCTGTCGGAGGAGGGGGCGGCGGATCCTGCCCGACTCGAGAAGGCCCGCGTCTGGATTGTCGATCCGCTGGACGGGACCCGGGAGTACGGCGAACGTCGTCCCGACTGGGCGGTTCACGTCGCCCTCGCCATCGACGGTATCGCCGTTGTCGGAGCCGTGGCCCAGCCGGATCTGGGCGTGACCTATGGCAATAGTGCCGTCTCGGCGGCGTGTCCCGGGTCCATTCGGATCCTGGTCAGCCGCACCCGCCCGCCGGAGGCGGCCCAGAGGGCGGCCCTGGCGCTCGGGGCAGAGCTTGTCCCCATGGGCTCGGCCGGGGCCAAGGCCATGGCGGTGGTGCGTGGCGAAGCCCATGCCTATGTCCACGCCGGTGGTCAGTTTGAGTGGGATTCCTGCGCGCCGGTTGCCGTCGCGGCGTCGGCCGGGCTGCATGTCTCGCGCCTCGACGGCTCGCCGCTGATCTATAACCGTCAGGATCCCTATCTCCCTGATCTCGTCGTTTGCCGGCCGGAAGTTCGGGATCAGCTGATGGCGGCTCTCGTCTGACCGGCGTCCACGTCTGCATTGCGGTTTCGGAGGCCTGATGGACCCGGATTTCTGGCTGTTTCTGGCGGTGGGCTTTGGGGCACAGCTCGTCGACGGCTGTCTCGGCATGGCCTATGGCGTGGTCAGTACCTCTGCCCTTCTCTCGATGGGCGTGACGCCCGCCGCCGCTTCGGCGAGCGTCCATGCGGCCAAGGTATTCACCGGGGCCGCCTCGGCAGCCTCCCATGTCGCTCACCGGAACGTGGACTGGCGTATGCTGGTCCCGCTTTCGATCGGAGGCGTGGTGGGGGGCTGTCTCGGTACCTACCTGCTGACGTCCGTGAACGGCGAGCTGATCCGGCCGTTCGTCGTGGGCTGGCTCTTCATCATGGGGGTCGTGATTCTCTACCGGGCCTGGCGCAACGCGCGGCCGAAAGGTCTGTCGATCCATGCGCCTGGCCCGCTTGGCTTGATCGGCGGGTTTTTCGATGCCGTCGGTGGGGGAGGCTGGGGGCCCGTCGTGACGTCCACGCTGCTGAGTTCAGGCGAGAACCCGAGAAAGGCGATCGGGACCACCAACTCCGCCGAGCTGTTTGTGGCGATTGCGATTTCCGCCTCCTTCATCACGGCGGTTCTGACCGGGCACTGGCGTTCAACCGAGATGGCGGACCACCTGTGGTCGGTTCTGGGTCTGATCGCCGGGGGTGTCATTGCGGCCCCCATTGCCGGATGGGTGACCAAGGTCCTGCCCATCCGTGTGCTGACATGGATGGTCGGAATCCTGATTGTGGCCCTTGCGATCTGGCAGGGCGTGCAGATCATCTTGTCCTGAGCCGGGACTTCGCGTCAGACGCTGTCCGGCATGTCCGAGTGGTGCCCGGACACAGGCCGGTCCGGATCTTCTGGCTCTTCGGTTCGTGCCGGAAGCGGACTCCGGGAGCGTCCGGGGGGCCTGCGGACCCTCCGGTCGTTGCCCTGGCGACCGGCTTAGCGGTGCAGACGCGCGCGGGACAAACCCGGGAGACCGGGATGCGCGCATTCGATCGAGGATCCGGCGGCCGTGCTTCCGGGATGTCCTGCGACCGGTGGTGTCTGCCAGACCCCAAGAAGGGCCGGGGGCGAAAGTGCTCAGCCCGACGACCGGGCGGAATGTCAAAGGTGAGGATCCCGGCGCTTCAGGGATGACGACAGCGCGCTGCCAGCGGAAGCGGCCTCGTGGTGGCCAAGGATGTCAGTAGGCGTTTGTGCGCGCCACCAGCAGAGGCACCGTCCGGGCGAGGATCACCACGTCGTCGAAGAACGACCAGCCCTTGGCGTAGTCCACGTCCGCCGCAATGCGGCGGGCCATGCAGTCGAGGGTGTGGATCTCGCCGCGGTGGCCCTGGACCTGGGCGAGGCCCGTCAGGCCGGGACGGACGGCGAAGCGCTCGCTATAACCAGGGACAATCGCGCCATAGTGGGCGTCGTGAGCCAAGGCGTGGGGACGAGGGCCGACGAGGGACATGTCGCCCCGGACCACGTTCAACAGCTGGGGCAGTTCGTCCAGGCTGGTGCGACGGATGAAGGCTCCGACGCGGGTCACCCGCATATCGTCCTTGGTCGCATGGGCGATCGCGTCGCCGTCCTCGGTGACGGTCATGCTGCGAAACTTGAAGATGGTGAAGATCTCGCCGTGCCGGCCGGTGCGGCGCTGGCGGAACAGGATCGGCCCCTTGCTTTCAACGGCGACCGCGAGAGCAATGGCGGCGAAGGCCCAGGCGAAGACGAGCAGCACCGCGACGGCGACTGTCACATCGAGAGCGCGCTTTGCCGATTCACAGAACCTGGTGCGGCTGTAACGTGGGAACCAGCCCGAAGCGCGCAGGGTCGAGGACGAGACCGGCGTATCACTGATGGCGTGATAGCTGTCGAACATTCCGCGACCCCTCCAGTCCCCGCCCTTAGGCTTACCGAAACGTAAACCTCAGCCCATGTTGCGGTGCAACCGAAATCGACCCGTGTTCGTCTGTTTGAGTTTGACGGTTACCGTCAGGCCACAGTCTCCCGTATCCCGCGAGCGGATTAACCCCGATCCTTCACGGATCAGAGAGGGCGACAGCATATTGTGTCGGCATGACCGTCGTTGCTCCGTCTTGCACTCCCGCCCGATCCGTGTCCGTCGTGCGTGCGGCGGGACGCCCGGCAGGACGTGGTCCCACGCTGTTGGCGTATGGCCTTGCCGGAGCCGGCTCTCTGGCCGTCTGGGGCCTCATTCTGACCGGATTGGCGCGACTGCTGGGCTGATCACAGCGAGCAGGTGGGATTGATGGCCACAGGCCGCATTCCGCCCGCAGAATGTGTGACGTCCGCGAATGATCTGCCGTTTTCGCAAATGCGAACAGATCACATTGGGTCCCCGTACACGCTGTGCTAGTGGCGACTGACACAGGCGGGGGCCGGGGGCGATGCAGACACCAGACGGGATCGTCAGATCCGACACACCGCGCCTGCGGAGGACGACCCCGTCGGGAGTCAGATGTAACGCACGCCGGCGCTTGTACACCCTGGTCAGATCTCGATGAGGCTCTACCCGGTCATCATGTGCGGTGGGGCAGGGACGCGGCTGTGGCCCTCGTCGCGCCCGGCGCGACCCAAACAGTTCATGCCCCTGACCGGAGACCGGTCGCTGTTCCAGGAGACCGCCCTGCGGGTGGCGGACCTGTGCGACGGCGGGACCCTGGTCGTGGTGGCGGGTGTCTCGCACCGCGAGGCCATAGCTGAACAGCTGGCGGCGTTGGGCCTGAACGCGCAGTTGCTTCTGGAGCCCGAGGCGCGGGACTCCGCCGCAGCCATGGCGGCGGCGGCGGCCTGGACGCTGGCGCATGATCCGGACGCGATCAATGTCTTCGTGGCTTCGGACCATCATATCCCCGACGCCGGTGCCTTCGTCACCGCTGTTCGACACGCCGCGTCTGCTGCCGCCGAGGGCCGGATCGTGACCCTCGGTGTCACGCCGACCGAGCCGGCCTCGGCCTATGGTTATATTGCTCCGTCCGGTACCGGCCTGGCCCGCATCCGCGCCTTCGTCGAAAAGCCGGATCGCGCCACGGCCGCCCGCTATATGGAGCAGGGCTACCTCTGGAACAGCGGCAACTTTATCGCTGCCTCCCGCACCCTGATCGAGGAACTGCAGCGCCATGCGCCCGGGGTGGTGACGGCTGTGCAGGCGGCGCTCGATCAGGCGCGGTCTGTCGGCAGCGGCGGAGCGGGCGAGGGCGGGGTTCTGACCCTCGGTCCGGCGTTCCGTGGTGCCCCCCGGATATCCATCGACTACGCGGTGATGGAAAAGACCGACCGCGCCTCGGTCCTGGCCGTGGACTTCGCCTGGTCTGATCTGGGGGCCTGGGATTCGGTCGCCGCCACGGGGCAGGGCGCCGCGGGCGCTGCCATTCTCGAAGACGCTCCCGGCTGTCTGGTCCGCGCCCCGGACGGGGTAATGGTCGCCGCGCTCGGCGTTCAGGATCTCGCCATCATCGTTGAGGCCGATGCGGTGATGGTCTGCCCGCTGTCGCGCAGCCAGGAGGTCAAGACACTGGTGGAGCGGCTGCGGTCCGTCTCGCCGCGCCATCTCGATTTCGTCAGTCCGGCTCCGGAGGGGCTGGCCGAGGGCGGGCGGCGCTTTGCCGACTGGCTCCGGCTGCGGGCCCTGCCGCTGTGGAGCACCCTGGGCCAGGACGGGGACGGGGCCTTTGCCGAACGGCTGGGACTTGACGGACGTCCCGCCCTGGACCCGCGGCGAGCCCGGGTCCAGGCCCGTCAGATCCATGTCTTTGCCGAGGCGGGCCGGCTCGGCTGGGCCGGGCCCTGGAGCACGGCCTGCCGGAAAGGTCAGGCTTCGCTGGAGGCGAACTTCCTGCGTCCGGATGGACGGATGCGGACGCGGGTCTCGGCCATGGGCGAAGGCCTCGACGAGACGGCCATGCTCTACGATCAGGCCTTTCTGCTGCTGGCGCTCGCGGGGCTCGAGGCGTCGGATCCGACCGCAGGCTGCGAGGCGCGGGCGACCGCTCTTCGCGATGGACTGTTGGCGGAAGCCCCGGCCACGGGCGGGCTGATCGAGGCCGGGTCTCACCCGTGGCAGTCCAACGCCCATATGCATCTGCTGGAGGCCTGTCTGGCCTGGGAGCAGGTCGGGAGCGATCCGGCCTGGCCCGCCCTCGCCGACCGGGTCGTGGACCTCGCGCTGGAGCGGTTCATCGATCCTGACCTCGGTTGCCTGCGGGAGTTCTTCGCCCCGGACTGGAGCCCTGCGCCGGGTGACGACGGCCGACGGGTCGAGCCGGGTCACCAGTTCGAATGGGCCTGGCTGCTGGTGCGACATGCCCGGCTGCGCGGCGACGAGGCCGGCCTCGTCGCCGCCCGTCGGCTTTACGCCTGCGGGCGACGGGGCGTGGACCCCGCGCGCGGTCTGGCCCTCGACGCGCTCGATGAGACGGGCGGGGTGGTCAGCCCGGGGGCGCGTCTGTGGCCCCAGACCGAATGGCTGAAGGCGGCGCTCATCCTGGCGGAGGAGGCCTCGGGGCCGGAGCGCGAGGCCCTGCTGATCGATGCGGCCTCGGCCCTGCGGGCGCTGCACACCTATCTCACGCCCGAAGGTCTCTGGCGCGACAAGGGGCTTGTTGAGGGCGGCTTTGTCGACGAGCCCGCTCCCGCCAGCTCGCTCTATCACATCCTCGGAGCCTTCACCCAACTGGCCGATACAGGGCGCGCCCTCGAACTTGCGGGCCTTGAGGCGCTGACACTGCGCTAGGGGCCGGACTCATTTGGCCCAGTCGTAGACGGTTGCGGCGATGAGCACGCCGGAGAGGGAGTTGGCTGCGGGTTTGTCGTATCGTGTGGCGACCCGGCGATCGTCCTTCAGCCGGGCCGAGAGACGTTCGACGGTGTTGCGCTGGCGATAGCACCCTAGGCAGGCGACGGGCTCGCGCGCCGCCGGCGCAGGAGGCTACGCACGAGCTCGGCCGCGTTCCAGCCCAGAAGCAGGACCAGGAAGACCAGCATGACCACGGCATGGGTCATGCCGATGATCTGACCGCCCTGGCGGCTGACGAGGTCCCGCATGGCGTCGATGCGCAGGAAGACCTCGTTCACCCCGCCGCCGATCAGCAGATAGTAGCTGAGGATCATGCTGGACAGGTGGACGTGTTTCCACACCCCGTGCCGGCGGATCAGCCGGGCGGATCCCCAGCCGGCCGCGATCAGCACGAGGGTCACGATCGCCAGCACATGCGGAAAGAAGAAGCTGCCCACCTGATAGATGCCCAGCGCCGTCAGGTTGAGGACCAGCTGTGAGATGACGAACACCTGGCCGACCTGCCTGTGACGGCCGGTCCCCTTGGGCGTCGCGAAGACATAGGCTCCGGCCGCGAGGGCGATGAAGCAGGCGAGGCTGTGGACCCAGCCGAGCGGGACGAGATCGAGGTTCATGCCGATCAGAGCCCCAGCTGGACAGGGATCATGCCACCTGCAGCGGGAAGGGTGACCGCGGCGTCCCGGAAGGCCGGGGGCCCCATCACGGCCGGCGCATTGCGGCTGTAGCCCCAGGGCTCATTCGGCCGGCCCATCATGCCAAACCCGAGGCGACCATCCGAATTCACATCCTGAAAGGCGGCGACGCCCCAGCGACCGGCCGGCACGTTCTCGAACCGGGCCACGGCGACGCCGTCGCGGGCCTGAACCGTGGCCGTTCGCGCACACCGCATCAGTCCCTCGGCCTCGGAGCACAGCTGGACCAGAACCGGGCCGCCGGGTCGGGCTCCGGTCAGGCGGACCTCGACGGTCCCGGCGACAGCGACGGCGGGCAGGGTGGCGGCGGCAAGGACTGCGAGAAGAAGGCGTGTCATCAGAGTTCTCCTTATGTAAAAGCACTTTGAATGACAAAGCATGAGTCTGGATCTCTGTCAAACCACGGCCATCGCGTTGCCAAGGTTCGCCCGCACGGGCTACAGCAGGGGCCCCCGAACAAGGACCGTTCCATGCGCCTGTCGCGCTATTTCCTGCCGACCCTCAAAGAGGCGCCTTCCGACGCCCAGATCGTCTCGCATCAGCTGATGCTGCGTGCCGGTATGATCAAACAGGAGGCCGCCGGCATCTATGCCTGGCTGCCGCTGGGCCTGCGGGTTCTGAACCGCATCGAACAGATTGTGCGCGAGGAGCAGGAGCGGGCAGGGGCTGTCGAGGTCCTGATGCCGACGCTGCAGCTGGCCGACCTATGGCGCGAGTCAGGGCGTTATGATGCCTATGGGCCGGAGATGCTGCGCATCACCGACCGGCATGAACGCGAGCTTCTGTACGGCCCCACCAACGAGGAGATGATCACCGACATCTTCCGCAGTTTCGTGAAGAGCTACAAGGCGCTGCCGCTGAACCTGTTTCACATCCAGTGGAAGTTCCGCGACGAGCGCCGGCCCCGGTTCGGGGTCATGCGCGGGCGCGAGTTCCTGATGAAGGACGCCTACAGCTTCGACATCGACGAGGCGGCGGCGCGGCGGGCCTACAACCGCATGTTCGTGGCCTATCTGAACACCTTCGCCCGCATGGGGCTGAAGGCCGTGCCGATGCGCGCCGACACCGGCCCGATCGGTGGCGACCTGAGCCATGAGTTCATCGTCCTGGCCGACACCGGCGAGAGCCAGGTCTTCTGTGACCGCCAGCTCGTCGAGATGCCCGCGCCCGGTCCGGACGTGGACTGGAACAATCTCCAGTCAATCGTTGATCAGCGAACCTCACTCTATGCCGCGACCGAGGAAATGCATGACGCCGCCCAGTTCGACAGCCAGACGGCGGAGGCCGACCGGCTGACCGCGCGCGGCATCGAGGTCGGCCACATCTTCTATTTCGGCACCAAGTATTCGGCCCCGATGAAGGCGAAGGTCGCGGGCCCTGACGGTCAGGACACCGAGGTCCATATGGGTTCCTACGGCGTCGGCGTGTCGCGCCTGCTGGGCGCGATCATCGAGGCCAGCCACGACGAGGCCGGGATCATCTGGCCCGACGCCGTAGCCCCGTTCGATGTGGTGGTGATCAATCTGCGCGCCAATGATCCGTCGGTCTGCGAGGCCTGCGAGGCGGCCGTCGCGGCGCTGGAGGCGGCCGGCAAGTCGGTCCTGTATGACGACACCGACGAGCGTCCGGGCGGCAAGTTTGCCACCGCCGACCTGATCGGCATTCCGTGGCAGCTGACCATCGGACCCAAGGGTGTGGCCGAGGGCGTGGTCGAGCTGAAGCGCCGCGCGACCGGCGAGAAATCGACCCTGCCGCTGGACCAGGCCATGGAGCGTATCGGTTGACCGCGACGGCTCCGGGCGTGCCGCCGAAGCCCGCCGGGGCCTTCTCGGCCTGGGAGATCGGTCTGGCGCTCCGCTATCTGCGCGCCAAACGCAAGGAGGGCGGGGTCGCCACCATCGCCATCATCAGCTTCATCGGCATCATGCTGGCCGTCGCCGTGCTGATCAGCGTGATGAGCATCATGTCCGGGTTCCGCAACGAACTGCTGGGCCGGATGCTGTCCTTCAATGGCCACGTCTATATCCAGGGCGAAGTGCTGGGTTCGTTCGATCGGGACGCCGTGATTGACCGTTTGCGAGCCGTCCCGGGCGTGCAGAGCGTGTCGCCCCTGACCGAGTCCCAGGCCCTGATCCGGGCCAGTGGCCAGACGACGGGTGCCTTCATCCGCGGCCTGCGTCCGGAGGATCTGGGCACAATGTCCTATGTCTCATCCAGCATATCCCCCGAGGCCCGTGCCAGCTTCGGCCGCGGGGCTTATGGGGGCGACAACATCCTGATCGGCCAGGCCCTCGCGGACTCACTCGGTCTGCGGGTCGGCGATCCGATTCAGGTCTATTCGCCGACCGGAGCGGACTCTGCCTTCGGCAATCTGGGCGGTCTGGAGAAGACCTATATCGTTGGCGGGACCTACACCTCCGGTGCGGCCGACTACGACCGCGCCTTCATCTTCATGCCGCTCGAGCAGGCCCAGCTGTTCTTCGGCAAGGAGGGCGTCTGGGACCAGATCGAGGTCAAGGTCGCAGACCCTGACCGGGTGGCGGAGTATCTGGAGCCGATCGCCACCGCGGCCGGCCCGGGAGCCTTCGTCCAGGACTGGCGCGATCGTCTTGCCGCCTTCTGGGGCGCGCTGCGGGTCGAGCGGGTTGCCATGAGCATCATCCTGGGACTGGTTGTCGCCATCGCCGCCATGAACATCATCTCCGGCATCGTCATGCTGGTGAAGAACAAGGGCCGCGACATCGCCATCCTGCGCACCATCGGGGCCAGCCCGGCCTCGATCCTGCGGATCTTCTTCATGGCCGGGGCCACCATCGGCGTGGCTGGCACCCTGGCGGGCCTGACGCTCGGGCTGCTGTTCTGCCTGAACATTGGTTCGATCCAGCATTTCCTCGAGGCGATCACCGGGGTCCAGCTGTTCAATGCCGACGTCTATATGCTGGACGCCATCCCGGCCGACGTGGATCCGGTCGATGTCTTCTGGGTCGCGGTCTGGTCGCTGGTCATGAGCTGCGTCGCCAGTCTGCCGCCCTCCTGGTCGGCCAGCCGCATCGATCCGGTTGAGGCCCTGCGTTATGAATAGTCCTGTCCTCAGCCTGCGCGGTGTGACCCGCACCTATACGACCGGCCAGGGCGAATTGACGGTGCTGAAGGGCGTCGATCTGGACATCCAGCCCGGCGAACTGGTCGGCCTGATCGGGCCGTCCGGCTCTGGCAAATCGAGCCTGCTGCACGCCGCCGGCCTGCTGGAACGGCCGACGTCGGGAGAGATCCGGATCGACGGCGAGGATGTCGGGGCGCTCGACGAGCGGGCACGGACCCGGCTGCGACTGCGCAGTGTCGGCTTCGTCTACCAGTTCCACCATCTGCTGCCGGAGTTCGACGCGCGCGACAATGTCGCCCTGCCGATGCGGATCGCCGGCTATCCGGAGGCCGAGGCGCGGACCCGGGCCGAAGCGGCGCTGGCCTCGCTCGGCCTGGCGGAACGCACCCGCCATCAGCCGGCCCAGATGTCGGGCGGCGAACAGCAGCGCGTGGCCCTGGCCCGCGCCCTCGCCAATGGCCCACGGCTGTTGCTGGCCGACGAGCCCACCGGCAATCTGGATCCCGCCACCAGCCAGACCGTGTTCGAGACCCTGCAGAAGCTGGTCAAGGAGACGGGCGTCGCCGCCCTGATCGCCACCCACAATATGGAACTGGCCGGTCATATGGACCGGGTCTTCGCCCTGAAGGACGGTCATCTGGAAGAACGCCCGGCCGAGGGTCGGGAATACTGACGCAGCCGCGTCCGCGCCCTTCACCTGTGGCGCTTGCGGGCCTATGAGCGGCGCATGACCTCAGAAGACGTCCTGAACGAGTTCCGCGCCGCCCACGCCCTGCGTGAGGGGCATTTCGTATTGTCCTCGGGCCTGCACAGCCCGGTCTTCCTGCAGAAGAACCTGGTGTTCATGGACGGGGCCCGCTGCGCCCGTCTGTGCAAGGCGCTCGCGGAAAAGATCGTCGCGACCGTCGGGCCTGTCGATGTGGCCATCTCCCCGGCCGTCGGGGGGATCATCCCGGGCTATGAGACGGCGAAACATCTCAAGGTGCGGTCGATGTACGTCGAGCGCGAGGGCGGGGCGTTCAAACTGCGTCGTGGCTTCCACATCGAACCGGGCGAAAAGGTCGTCATGGTCGAGGACATTGTCACGACCGGCCTGTCCAGCCGCGAGTGCATCGCGGCCATCCGCGAGGCGGGCGGGGACGTGGTCGCCGCGGCCTGCATCGTCGACCGGTCCGGCGGCCGCGCCGATGTGGGCGTGCCGTTAGTGGCCTTGGCGACGCTGGATGTCCCGGCTTATCCGGCCGATGCCCTGCCGCCCGAACTGGCGGCCCTTCCGGTCGAGGATCCAGGCAGCCGGCGGCTGGCGAAATGATCCCGTCCCGCATCCGGCTCGGGGTCAATATCGACCATGTGGCGACGGTCCGGAACGCGCGCGGCGGCGCGTCGCCGGATCCGGTCCGGGCGGCGCGTGAGGCCCTGGCGGCCGGGGCTGACGGCATCACCGCCCATCTGCGTGAGGACCGCCGCCACATCTCGGACGCGGATCTGGTGGGCCTTTCGGCCCTGCTGCGCGAACAGTCCCAGCCGTTGAACCTCGAGATGGCGGTCACCCAGGAGATGCTGGACATCGCGCTCAGCCATCGCCCGCACGCGGTCTGTCTGGTGCCCGAGAAGCGCGAGGAGCGCACGACCGAGGGCGGGCTGGATGTTGCGGGTGGGCATAACTGGATCACGCCCGTCGTGGCGAGGCTGAATGACGCCGGCTCGCGCGTGTCGCTGTTCATCGGGGCCGATCCTGCCCAGATCGACGCGGCCCATCGTTCCGGGGCCGCTGTGGTCGAGCTGCACACCGGGGCGTATTGCGACGCCGTGCGTGAGGGCGACACCGACCGGGCCGAGGCGGAGCTGGAGGCCTTGCGTGCCGGTGCCGCGCGGGCCGCCGGTCTCGGGCTGGAAGTCCATGCCGGGCACGGGATCGACTACGACACGGTCGCGGCCGTCGCCGCGATTCCCGAGGTGATGGAGTTGAACATTGGCCACTTCCTGATCGGCGAGGCCATTTTCGTCGGGCTGGGCCCGGCCATCGCCCGGATGCGCGGCCTGATGGACGCGGCCCGGGGGCTGGAGCCGGCTTCGTGATTCTCGGGGTCGGGGCTGACCTGACGGACATCCGGCGCATCCAGGCCTCGCTCGACCAATTCGGTGACCGGTTCCGCAACCGGTGCTTCACCGAGCTCGAACGGACCCGCTCGGAGCGCAAGCCCGACGCGGCCTGGAGCTATGCCAAACGGTTTGCGGCCAAGGAAGCCTGCGCCAAGGCGCTGGGTACCGGGATGCGACGGGATGTCTACTGGAAGGACATGGGGGTGGTGAATCTGCCGTCCGGCCAGCCGACCCTGGCCCTGACCGGGCCGGCCGCAGCGCATCTGGCGCGCCTGACACCGCCGGGCCACACCGCCCGGATTCACCTCACCCTGTCGGACGAACACCCCTACGCACTCGCCTTCGTGGTGATCGAAGCCTTGCCGATGGCGTAATCGGGATATACCCGTGCGACGAAGAGACCGCAGCGAGCGGCCGGGGACAGGCTTTCACACGATGAGCGAAGAGCAAAAGCGCGACCTCGCGGCCGACGGGGCCGAACCGGCGACCGATCTGCCGCCTCCGGCCGGGTCTGATGAGACCGTATCGGGTGCCGGCGAGGTCGATGCTGCCGAAGTCGCTTTTGCGGAGTCCGAAGCGGGCGTTCCGGTTTCCCCGGAGGCCGATCCCGAGCCGGTGTCCGGGCCGGCAGCCTCGCGTCCCGAGGCCGTCATGATCCCCGCAACCGCAGCGGCAACCGCCGTGGAGGCCCCGCGTCCGATCTGGAGCGATGCGGGCGATGCGCCTTTCGACGATCGCAAGGAAAAGGTCCCCGGTCCGGCCCGTGTGCGGGTCAAGGACGACGATGACGGCGATGACAGCGGTGCCTCGGCAGCCAGTGAAACGCTGGAAATCGTCAAGACGATCGTGGTGGCCCTGGCCATCGCCTTCGTGCTGCGGGTGCTGCTGTTCCAGCCCTTCACCATCCCGTCGGCCTCGATGGAGCCGAACCTCCTGGAGGGCGACTATATCGTCGTGTCCAAATGGGCCTACGGCTATTCGAAGTTCTCGTCTGGCCTTCCGGTCAACCTGCCGCTCGGCGAGGACCGGGTGTTCGGCCGCGCGCCCGCCCGCGGCGACGTCGTGGTGTTCAAACTGCCGCGGGACGACAAGACCGACTACATCAAACGTGTGATCGGCCTGCCGGGCGACCGGATCCAGATGATCAACAATGTGCTGCACATCAACGGCGCGCCGGTCGAGGACGTCGTCGTCAGCCGGGGCGAGATCGCTGATGTGTTCGGACCCCGCGCCATGACGCAATCGCGCGAGACCCTGCCGGGCGGCCGCACCTTCACCATCCAGGACTTCGGACCGGGCGGCGATCTGGACGACACCCCGGTCTATGAGGTGCCGGTCGGCCACTACTTCATGATGGGCGACAACCGCGATAACTCCATCGACAGCCGTGTCGAACAGTCCTCCGGCGTCGGTCTGGTGCCGGACGAGAATCTGGTCGGCAAGGCCGAGATCATCATGTTCTCGTGGGAGCCGGGGGCCTCGCTGTTCAATCCGGTCAGCTGGTTCGCCAATATCCGGCCCAGCCGCTTCTTCCGCGTTCTCGACTGATGGCGAATGTCCGGGCCGAAGCGGTGGCCGTGCTGGTCCATCGCCTTGGCCACGATTTCCGCGACCCCGCCCTGCTGGAGCGGGCGCTGACCCATTCCAGCGTGGGGGAGGGGGCCGACAAGGCCGCTGGCAAGCCCGCGCGACACAACGAACGGCTGGAGTTCCTCGGCGACCGGGTGCTTGGTCTGCTGGTGGCCCAGCGCCTGCACAAGGACTTCCCGGCAGCGGATGAGGGCGAATTGTCGTCGCGCCTGCATGCTTTGGTCGACAAACACGCCTGCGGCCGCGTCGGTGAGCGTCTCAGGGTCGGCGACGCCTTGCGGCTTTCCCCCGGCGAGACCAAGACCGGCGGCCGTCGCAAGGAAGGCGTGGTCGCTGATGCCGTTGAGGCCCTGCTGGCGGCGGTCTTCCTCGATGCCGGACTGGACGCCGCCCGCGTGGTCTTTGATCGCGCCTGGGCCGAGGAGCTGGCGGCCCCGGCACCCCGCGCCCTGAACAATCCCAAGTCCGCCCTGCAGGAATGGGCCCAGGGCCTTGGCCTGCCCCTGCCGACCTATCGCGTCGTGGGCCAGACCGGCTCCGACCATGCCCCGACCTTCACGGTCGAGGTCTCCATCGACGGCGTCGAACCCTTGACCGCTCCGGGACGTTCGCGTCAGGACGCGGAAAAGGCGGCGGCGACCGCCATGCTCAAACGTGAAGGCGTGATTTGACCGAACCCCAAAATTCTGGCGTGGGGCATCCCCGCGCGGGCTTTGCCGCCATCATCGGTGCGCCCAACGCCGGCAAGTCCACGCTGGTCAACCGGCTGACGGGATCCAAGGTGTCGATCGTGACCCAGAAGGTGCAGACGACGCGCTTTCCCGTGCGCGGCATTGCCATGGAGGGCGAGGCCCAGATCGTTCTGGTCGACACCCCCGGCATCTTCACCCCGCGCCGCCGTCTGGACCGCGCCATGGTCGCCTCGGCCTGGGGCGGGGCCCAGGATGCGGATGTTGTCGTTCACCTCGTCGATGCCGCCTCCCACATCGCCTCCGAAGGCAAGCAGGGTGAGGCCGCCGATCGCCGCTCGGCCGAGGACACCGAGACCATCATCGCCAACCTGAAGTCCACCGGGACCCAGGTCATCCTGGCGCTGAACAAGATCGACGGCATGCGCCGCGACACCCTGCTGGCCCTGTCCCACGCCCTGTTCGAGACCGGCGTCTATTCCGAGGTCTACATGATCTCCGCCCTTTCGGGTGACGGAGTCGACGACCTGAAGCAGCGTCTGGCCCGGTCGATGCCCGAGGGGCACTGGCTCTATCCCGAGGACCAGTCGGCCGATGTGCCGATCCGTGTGCTGGCGGCCGAGATCACCCGCGAGAAGGTCTATCTGCGCGTCCACGAGGAACTGCCCTATTCGGCGGCGGTCGAGACCACGGCCTTCGACGAGAAGGCCGACGGTTCGGCCCGCATCGAACAGACCATCTATGTTGAGCGGGAGAGCCAGCGGCCCATCGTTCTGGGCAAGGGCGGCCAGACCCTGAAGTGGATTGGCCAGAAGTCGCGCGAGGAACTGATCGAGCTTCTGGACCGGCCGGTCCACCTGTTCCTGACCGTCAAGGTGGATCCGAAATGGCAGGATAGCCGGGCCCTCTATGCCCAGTTCGGCCTCGATTTCGACGTCTAGGTTCCGGTCCCGGGCGGCGGGCTGTCACATCCCCGTGTGAACGCGGGATAATCCACGGATGGCGGTCGGGCCGGGGATGACGAATCCGCAAATGTGACTACCAAGCGGGATGTTTCACGTTCCGCGTACCGCCGGGAATCATCCCCGGCTTGTTATCAGTCTCGTCGCCGCTGTCGTCCTGATTGGCGGTGCGGGTCTTGCCGCGGCCCTCAGCAGTCGCCCCGAACCTTCGGCGTCGTCCCTTGATCATCCGCTGGCACCGCGCGCACCGGCTGTCGTCGTGGAGGCCTTGCCGCAGCTGGCCGAACGCCTGGGCCGCGAGGGAGAGGCCGGCCGGTTCATGGGGGCTGTGCTGGTGGCGCGGGGTGACGAGATCCTGTTTCGTCAGGCCTATGGCGTTGCCGATGTGGCGACGGGCGCACCGCTGACCGTCAGTTCGCGCTTCCGCCTCGCCTCGATCTCCAAGCAGTTCACGGCCGCCGCGATCCTGAAACTGCAGGACGACGGCAAGCTGAGCATTGGTGATCCGGTCTGCCGCTGGATCCAGCCCTGTCCCGAGGCCTGGGCACCGCTGAAGATCCACCATCTGATCAGCCACACCTCGGGAATCCCGGACCTGATGGCCAGACCCGCCTGGGGTCTGCGGCGGGTCACCCCTGCCACGCTTCACGAGCTGACCGAGGACTCAAAGCTGTATCGGCTGTCCTTCGTGCCGGGCGACAAGGTTCGCTACAACAATGCGGGGTTCAACCTGGCCGCAGACATTGTCGAGAAGGCCAGCGGCATGCCGTTCGGGGCCTATCTCCAGACGGCCTTGTTCCAGCCGCTGGGCATGGCCGACACCGGGCTTGAGGAGGCGGCCGACCACGGCATCGTGACGGGCCATGCGAACTTTCCGGCGGGGCTGACGGCCCAGCGGGATCCGAATGTGTCCATCGTGGCCGGTGCCGGAGCCCTGTATTCGACGCTGGACGACATGCTGGTCTGGCAAAGGGCGCTGCACGGCGGGCGTGTTCTGTCGCCCTACAGCTACGCCCAGATGATCATGGATCATTCCCCGGCCGATCAGCCCAATGAACGGGGCGGACGGCCGCATCGCGACTGGGGCTATGGCCTGATGGCCAACCGGCTGGGGCAGAGGGTTACGCCCGGCTTCCAGGACTATGAAATCTATCACACCGGCAGCTGGTCAGGCTTTCGCAACCTTGCGACCTGGCAGCCCGAGGCCCGCGTGGCCGTCATTGTCCTGTCGAACAACTACCACCAGCAGCCGCAGGTCCTGCTGATCTCGCAGCAGGCCATGGCCGAGGCGCTGGGGCACGCCTTTCCGACCGGGTTGGACCGGAACTGATCCGGCCACTCGCCGCCAGCAATGACCCGCCTCGAGGTCCGTATCATCTGGCGGGCGGGGGTGCCGAGACGTTGATCATCCAGGGCACACCAAACTTGTCCGTGAAGCCGCCGAAGCCGGGTGACCAGAAGCTCTCGGCAAAGGGCATCCGGATCTCGCCGCCTTCGGACAGGGCCTCGAACAGACGACGGCCCTCTTCCACGGTTTCGGTGTGGAGCGTGACGTCGAAACCGTCCCTGGGCTTGTGCATGTCCGGGGCATAGTCCGGGTGCATGTCTGACCCCATCAGCGCCTGATCCCCGACCTGCAGCCAGCAGTGCATCAACCAGTCGCGGATCTGATCCGGGACGGGCATCACCGGCGGAGCCTCCCCATAGGTCAGGGCGAACGTGATCTCGCCGCCCAGTGCCCTGGCGTAGAATTCGAAGGCTTCGCGGCAGGTGCCGGGAAAGCTCAGGCTGGTCACGATCTTCATGGCCGTCGTCCTGTTCAGGTGTTGCGCTCGAGCAGCCAGACGTCCAGCCGGCCGAAGGTTGAGGTCCAGCCGTAGGTGTGACCCTCGAGGCTGCGTTCGGATTTCAGGCCCTCATGGATGAAGACCATGCGGGTGCGGCCGTCCGGGAGTTCGTGCAGCACGACCGTCACCAGTGTGTCGGCCGGCGGACCGTCCTCATGGCTCTCGTCCCATCGGAAGGTGAAGACCAGACGCTCCGGCTCCACCACCTCGCGGTACATGCCGCCCTGCCACAGCACCTCATCAGTCGTCCCCGAACCGAGACAGGCGCGCCAGAGGCCACCGACCCGCAGGTCGTTGGTCCCCGACAGCATCGGCCACTCGACGGGCCCCATCCAGTGAACCCGCATCTCCGGACGGGTCCATGCCGCCCAGACGAGGGCGCGCGGGGCATCGAAGATCCGCTCCATCTCCAGCCGGTGTGGCAGCAGCGTGGGCAGAGCGGGCAGGGTCGTGTCGATCAGGCTCATGTCGGGGGTCACAGTGTCCTGAGCAGTTCGGCCAGTTGATCGGCAGCCGCCCCCCAGCCCTGATGGAAGCCCATCTCCTCATGCTGCTTCATGGTGTCGGCGTTCCAGTGTCGGGCGATGGCGACATAGTCGGTGCCGCCATCCCCGGTCGGAGTCAGGGTGACCTCGGTGACCATGAAGGGCAGGCCGGTCGGCTTCCAGCCGGGTGCGAAGGCGTCCGTCGTGATCCACTTCCGGCCGGGAACGACCTCGAGAAAGACGCCTGTCCCGGGCATGACCTCGCCGTCGGGCCCGTTCATCACCGTGTTGAACACGCCCCCGGGACGGGGGTCGATGGTCGCCTCCGACACCCGCCAGGGTTTGGGGCAGAACCATTGTTTCAGCAGGTCCGGGGTTATCCACGCCTGCCAGATCTTCTCCGGTGGCGCGTCAAAGTGACGTCGCAGTTCCAGGTCGAAGCCTGCGGGTTCGCCCGGCGTATGGCAGGGGTTGGCATCAGTGTCCTGGACCACGGGGGTCTCCTTTCTGGATTTTCTTCAGGTAGGCATCAAGGCGATCGAAGCTGGAATCCCAGTAGCGCCGATAGTGCTCCAGCCACTCTGCGACCCCCTTGAGACCTGCCGGCTCAAGCCGGGCGGGCCGCCACTGCGCCTCTTTCCCTCGCGTAATGAGGCCTGCGTTTTCCAGAACTTTCAGATGTTTGGAGACAGCAGGTAAACTCATGTCGAAGGGTTTGGCCAGGTCGCCGACGCTGGCTTCGCCCTCGCACAGACGCGCCAGGATCGCCCGACGGGTCGGGTCGGCGAGGGCGGCAAACTTGATGGACAGGGGATCGGGGGTCGTCATGATCGCATTCGTATTTAACGTTTGGGTTTTATACGAGAGGTCGGGATCGGTTGTCAACCAGATGGTTATATAAGGGATGGAACGCGGGTGGAGCGGACTTCGTTGGAGAGACCTGCCACCGGAGAGTCCCATGCGCGCCGTCGTTCTTAACTGCACCCTCAAGCCTTCACCGGCGACATCCAGCACCGAGGCCCTGGCCCGTGTCGTGATGGCCGAGCTGGAGAAGGGCGGCACCGAGGTTGACCTGATCCGGCTGGTGGACCTGAACATCAAACCCGGCGTCAGCGCCGACGAGGGCGAGGGCGACGACTGGCCCGCCGTCGATCAGAAGCTCCAGGCCGCCGACATCGTCATCTTCGCGACTCCGACCTGGCTGGGCCAGATGTCGAGCGTGGCCCTTCGGGCCCTCGAACGCCTCGACGCCTGGTTCTCGGAGACGGACGACACCGGACGGCCGATTGCCTTCGGCAAGGTGGCCGGTGTCGTGGTCACCGGCAATGAGGACGGGGCGCACAACATCGTCGCCACCATCTGCCAGGGCCTTATCGACATGGGCTTCACCATCCCAGGACAGTCGTGGACCTACTGGCACCTCGGGCCAGGCCCCGGGCCCGACTACGTCGAGACGGATCAGGGCCATGACTATTCCGATCGGGTGGGTCGCAACGCGGCCCGCAACCTGATTGCGGTCGCCCGGGCAATTGCCTCCGAAACCTATCCGGTTCCGGAAAGCGCCGAAGAGGGGTAGCAAGGCGGGATCACTAGGGGGAGCCTGCCATGTCCATGATCCTTGCCGGCCTGATGGCCCTGACCGTCCAGACTGGCCCCGAGGCCGATGTCGCAGCGGTCCTCGATCAGCTCAACGCCGCATCGACCTCTGCCGACGCCGAGGCCTATTTCTCGCTCTACACCCCGGACGCCCGTTTCGTCGGCACGGACGCCGGCGAGCACTGGACGGTCGGCGGGCTGCGCGCCTACGCCACGCCCTATTTCAACCAGGGCCGGGGCTGGTCCTATCCGGCCAGCGAACGCACCATCACCATTGCCCCGATCGACTGCCGCTGCATCGCCTGGTTCGAGGAGAAGCTGACCAATACGGCCTATGGCCAGACGCGCGGTTCGGGGGTCATGCGCCTGACCGAGAGTGGCTGGAAGATCGAGCAATACGTCCTCAGCCTCGCGGTGCCAAACGCCGTGGCCGCGCCCGTGGCGCAGATCATCCGGGCGCTCGAGGCGGCGCAGACCCCGCCGGAGCCGGTCCCGGCCCCCTGATGGAGTTTCACGAAGAGGCCTTCGTGCTGTCGGCGCGGTCGCACGGCGATACCGGCGTGGTCGTGGATCTGCTGACCGAGACCCATGGGCGGCACGCTGCCTATGTCGCTGGCGGGGCCTCGCGGCGGATGAAGCCCTTCCTCCAGGCCGGGGCGCGCGTCATTGCCGATTATCGCGCCCGGACATCAGATCATCTGGGGTCCGCCCGGCTGGAACCGGTGGGGGAGGGCCCCAGCGCCCTTTTCGATGACGGTCTGGCCCTGACGGGTCTGGCCGCCGCCGCAGCCGTGGCCCAGGGGGCCCTGCCCGAGCGCGAGCCGCATCCCGCGGCGTTTCTGGCCATGGAGGCCCTGATGGGGGCTTTCGTCCTGCCCGAGGTCTGGCCCGCGATCTTTGTGCGGTTCGAAGCCGGGTTGCTGGAGGATCTGGGTTTCGGCCTCGACCTGTCGCGTTGTGCCGTCACCGGCTCCATGGATGACCTGATCTGGGTCAGCCCCCGGACGGGTCGCGCCGTCAGCGCGGATGCGGGTGCACCCTATGCCGACAAGCTTTTGCGATTGCCGCCGTTCATGCTGGGAGCCCAGGCGGGGTTGGCCGAGGGCGACATCGGATTAGGTCTGGATCTGACTGGCCACTTTCTGGAGCAGTTCGTCTTCCACCCCCAGAACCGGCCGATTCCGCCGGCACGGGTCTGGTTAGTCGACAAGCTCCGCGAGCAGGGACGCCTATAGAGGCAACGGCTGCCACTGGCGTGCCCGCCCGGTGAAGCCACCGTGAGGCGTGGCGAGTCTGTCATGAAGGACCCGGATCGCTCCGAGAAGAACGCGATAGTCCAGGATCTGATGGTCGAAGTCGTATGCGAGGTTGGCGGAAATCATCGACAGGGCGCGTCCAGTAACGCTTGTTCAAATACCAAACGGTGTTCGCAACCAAAAGTTCCGTTTATGATCTACATTCGCCCTTTGCGAGACCCTGGCCGCAGGCCTCGACACGGCGCGCATTGGGCTAAACTCGCGGGCCAAACCAGCCGATTCGCATCCCCATGACCGTTCACACTCCCCCGCCAGAAGGCGGCCGTATCGTTGACGAACCGCTGGGCGAAGCCCTGTCGCGGCGCTACCTGGCCTACGCCCTGTCGACCATCACCAACCGGGCCCTGCCGGACGTCCGCGACGGCTTCAAGCCGGTGCACCGGCGCATCCTGTACGCCATGCACCAGATGCGCCTGAACCCCCAGGCGGCGGCGCGCAAATGCGCCAAGGTCGTGGGGGAGGTCATGGGCGGCTATCACCCGCACGGCGACGCCTCCATCTATGACGCCCTCGTTCGCCTCGCGCAGGACTTCGCCCAGCGTTATCCGCTGGTCGACGGTCAGGGGAATTTCGGCAATATCGACGGCGATAACCCCGCGGCCATGCGCTACACCGAGTGCAAGCTGACGCCGGCGGCCATGCTGCTGATGGAAGGAATCGATCAGGATTCCGTCGACTTCCGCCCCACCTATGACGATCAGGACGAGGAGCCGATCGTACTGCCGGCGGGGTTCCCGAACCTTCTGGCCAATGGCTCGTCCGGCATCGCCGTCGGCATGGCGACCTCCATCCCGCCGCACAATGTCGGTGAGCTGATCGACGCCTGTCTGGCCCTGCTGGATCGGCCGGAGACCACGACCGCCGAACTGGCCGAGATCGTGCCGGGGCCGGACTTCCCGACCGGCGGGGTGGCCGTCGAGGGGCATGCGTCCATCCTCGATGCCTATGAGACCGGCCGGGGCGGGGTCCGGCTGAGGGCGCGCTGGGAGCGGGAGCCTCTCGAGCGCGGCGGCTACCAGATCGTCATCACCGAGGTCCCCTACCAGATCCAGAAGGGCAAGCTGATCGAGGCCCTGGCCGAGCTGATCGAACAGAAGAAGGCGCCCCTGCTGGGCGATGTGCGCGACGAGTCGGCCGAGGACATCCGCATCGTTCTGGAGCCCAAGACCCGCAACATCGATGCCGACAGTCTGATGGAGAGCCTGTTCCGTCTGTCGGATCTGGAGGTCCGCTTCCCGGTCAACATGAACGTGCTGGACGCCACGGGCACGCCGCGGGTCATGGGGCTGAAGGCCTGTCTGCAGGCCTTCCTCGATCACCGGCGCGAGGTGCTGAACCGGCGCTCGGCCTGGCGGATCGAGCGGGTCGAGAAGCGGCTGCATCTGCTGGAAGGGCTCCGGATCGTCTTCCTCAACCTCGACGAGGTGATCCGCATCGTCCGCGAGGAGGAACAGCCCAAGGCCGTCCTGATCGCCCGCTTCGGCCTGTCGGAGACCCAGGCCGACTTCATCCTCGACACCCGCCTGCGTCAGCTGGCGCGGATCGAGGAAATGACGATCGAGAATGAATTCAAGGCCCTGTCGGAGGAACTGGCGGCGCTGCAGGCGCTGACGTCGTCGCCGGCCAAACAGTGGAAGAAGATCGCCACCGAACTGGCCGCGACCCGCAAGGCCCTGATCTCGCCGCGCCGCACCACCATCGCCGAGGCCGTCGATGCCTCGGCCTTCGTCCCGGCCGAGGCCTTCATCCCGCGCGAGGCCATCACCGTCATCCTGTCCGAGCGCGGCTGGATCCGCGCGGTCAAGGGCAAGGTCGAGGATCCGTCGGAGCTGAAGTTCAAGGAGGGGGATGCGCTGGGCTTCCTCGTGCCCGCCTTCACCACCGACAAGCTGCTGGTCGCGGCCTCGGACGGCCGGGTCTTCACCGTCGGGGCCGACAAACTGGCGTCGGGCCGTGGCCACGGCGAGCCCTTGCGCCTGATGGTCGAGCTGGAGGAGAGCGCGGGCATCGTCGCCGTGCTGGCCCACCAGCCCGGAGCGAAACTGCTGATCGCCTCGAAGGCCGGCTATGGCTTCATCGCCCCCGAGGACGAGCTGTTGGCCCAGAAGCGCGGCGGCAAACAGGTGCTGAATGGCGAGCTTCTGGCCGCCCTGCGCGTGACCGGCGACCACGTCGTGACCATCGGCGAGAACCTGAAGACCCTGATCTTCAAGGCCGACGAACTGCCCGAGATGGGCCGCGGCAAGGGCGTCAAGCTTCAGGCGTTCAAGCAGGGCGGTCTGGTCGACGTCGCCCTGTTCGACGGGGCCCACGGTCCGGAATGGGTTGATGGGGGCGGGCGTCGTCGCAACTGGCCCGACTGGAAGGACTGGCTGGGCAAACGGGCCGGGGCCGGCCGCATGGGGCCGCGCGGCCTGAGGAAGTTCCGGTAATCGTGACCCGGGGTCCCTGACGTTTTCCCGACCGGCTATCGGACCTTTGTGCGGCACTCTCCCGGGGGCCTCGGCCAGCCACGACTGGGTCTTGGTCGGGAGAGGTGCCGCTGGCCATAGACTTCATTGGTCGCGATTTGACGACCCGCCGAAGTTCAGTGGGCGGGCCCAGTGCGTTCAACTCGGAGCTGGGGCGGACCATCGACATAGACGACCGTCATCGCCTGCACGACACCGTCAATGGTCTCGAAGACCATCTGCATCGCCGGGGTCGCCTCGACCGCAAAGCGGCTGCCGCCGAGAGCGATCAACGGGAACGCCTCGCCGTCGTTTCGCCGCGAGAACAGCCGCACCCCATCCGAGGTCAGCGTGCGTTCGCCGTAGATCCCGGTATAGGAATTCAGGGGCAGCGCCGCCTCGCGCCGTTGCGCGCGAGCCTCCATGGTCTCCGCCACGGCCAACAGCACGGGGCGCTCTTCAGCGGGCGCGCTGGTGACGAGCCGGCGCAGAGCGGCGGCGTGAGACATATCGAGGGCAGCCGGGCCCTCGGTCTCGACGGTCGGGGCGTGGCCTTTCCCCTCCCAGTCTGTGCCCGTGGATGCCAGCACGGGGCGGCCGACCGAGACGCTCAGGATGAACTGGTCACCGACGGCAACGATATCATTGCGATAGGCTGCTCCGGCGGTGTTCGTACCGACGATTTCACCCAGACGATACCCGGCGACATGTCCGGTGAATTCCTCTGCCGCTGACCCGGTGTCGCCGCTGGTCAGAATATAGAGCGGCATGCCAATCATGCGCTGATCATCGGGCACTTCCAGCGTCGACAGACTGTCTGCCTCGGGTGAGCCGTTCATGTAGAACGTGACCAGCGGCGTGCCGGCGGGCAGAAAGCGGCTGATGATATGCTGGACCGCTTTTGGATCGCCCCCGCCGTTTCGACGAAGATCGATGATCACCGCATCGCCGCCTGACAGGAAGCGCATGGCGTTGTTCAGCGCAGCCGCGGTCTCATCCCCGATCCAGTGAAAGCCATCGTAGGTCATCACCCTGACATTGCCGGGCAGAAGGCGAAGATCGGTGATGCCGTGGTTGGCGCGGCGGATCAGCCGTTCGAAGACAGCGTTGTCGCCCGGCTCCTCAACCGATCCGGCAGCGAGCATGGCAACCTCACCGGGCGCGAAGCGGAAGGTCAGATGACGGTCCTGTCCGACCCGCTCAAGATCGGTATTCACCCGTTCAGCGAGCAAGGCCGGGTCCGCGACGGCATACCGACCTGACGTCAGCCCGTCGGCCAGAACTGCATCCAGCGCAGCACGGCGCTCGGGCAGAACATAGCGCTGTGCGATCATACGACGGACTTCGGAGACCGTCGCGACGCTGTCGGCGGTGCGCCCGACCAGGGGTGGGCCTGACACCTGGCTTTGAACGTGCGTCGGCGCAGCGCCCGCAGCGAGCGCAAGAGATGTCAGCAGGACAACGATACGCATGGAAACTCCCCGGTTTGAGCCCCGTTTATCGCTTGGATCCCGCGGCCTTTTCCGGCATTCATGGGTCCCGGCTTGCCAAATTCTGGCAAAGATCCTGGAAAGCAGCGGGAAATGCGCGGATGGATCACCTGGACCAGGCGCTTCTGGTCTGTCTCCAACAGAACAATCTGCAGACGGCAGACAGACTGGCCGAGCAGGTCGGCCGCTCCCCCTCGGCGGTCGCCCGCCGCGTCCGACGCCTTCGGTCCGGCGGCGCGATCGTGGCCGAGACGGCGATCCTGAGCGACGCTGCGGCAGGACATCCCCTGTCCGCAGTGATTCATGTCCAGCTGGAGCGGGTCGCTCCGCACGAAGGCAATTTGCTGCGGCAGCAGCTCGTGGCTCACCCGCAGGTCCAGATGTGTCTCGACGTGGCCGGAGCGTTCGAAATCGTCCTGCTTGTCGTCGCTGCAAACATGGATGTCTTCAATGACTTCACCCTGGCCATGCTTGAGCAGCCGATCGTGCGTCGGTTCGAAACCAGCTTCGTAAAGAAGCGTCACAAGGCAAGTCTGGCCGTTCCTCTGGTGTAGCCAGCGCAGCGACCGCACGGCGTAAGCCGCTACATGTCCAACCTTGAAAGCGGACACTCGAGAGCACCATGACCTACACCCTGTACGGCATCCCCAACTGCGACACGGTCAGGAAGGCGCGGATCTGGCTGGACCAGCACGGCCACGCCTACGCTTTTCATGACTACAAGAAGGCGGGGATCGACCAAGCATCGCTGGAGCGGTGGGTGGCCGGGCACGGCTGGGAGACGGTGCTGAACCGGGCCGGGACGACGTTTCGGGCCCTGCCCGAGGCGGACAAGGCCGGGCTGGACGCCGACCGGGCCATCGCCCTGATGCTGACCCAGCCGTCGATGATCAAACGGCCCGTTCTGGACCTCGGCGACCGGACCCTGGTGGGGTTCAAGCCCGAGCTCTATGCGGCCGCGCTCGGCTGAAAGACCCCGACGGCTGGCGCAGAGGCCCGCCGCGACGTATGACCCGCAGGGGCGGCTCCGACGGAGCCGCCCTTTTGCGCTTTTGAGATCGACCGATGCTGGACAAGACCTTCGACCCGACCGCCGCCGAACCGCGCCTGTACGCCCAGTGGGAGGCGTCGGGAGCCTTCGCGCCCCGCACCGACGGGGCGGCCGAGGCCTATTCGATCGTCCTGCCACCGCCGAATGTGACGGGATCGCTTCATATCGGCCACGCGCTGAACCATACGATGCAGGACATTCTGGCGCGGTTCCACCGCATGCGGGGCAAGGCGGTCTTGTTCCTGCCGGGCACCGACCATGCCGGTATCGCTACGCAGATGGTGGTGGAGCGCCAACTGGCGGCGGCGGGGAACGTCGGCCGCCGCGAGATGGGCCGGGAGGCTTTCGTGCAGAAGGTCTGGGACTGGAAGGCTGAATCCTCAGGCGCGATCCAGGACCAGATGCGGCGGTTGGGCGAATCCTGTGACTGGAGCCGCGAGCGGTTTACCCTGGACGACGGCCTGAGCGCGGCGGTCCGGAAGGTCTTTGTCCAGTTGCACAGGGAAGGGTTGATCTATCGCGACAAGCGGCTGGTGAACTGGGACCCGCAGTTCCAGACGGCGATCTCGGACCTCGAGGTCGAGCAGCGCGAGGTCGAGGGCGCCTACTGGCATTTCGCCTATCCGCTGGCGGACGGCGTCACCTACGAACACCCGATCGCTTTCGACGACGAGGGCACGGCGACCGAGTGGGAGACGCGCGACTTCATCGTCGTGGCCACCACCCGGCCCGAGACCATGCTGGGTGACACCGGCGTGGCGGTGCATCCGGACGACGCCCGCTATGCCGGACTGGTCGGCAAGTTCGTGACCCTGCCGATCGTGGGGCGCCGCATCCCGATCGTGGCCGACGACTACGCCGATCCGACCAAAGGCTCGGGGGCGGTCAAGATCACCCCGGCGCATGATTTCAATGATTTCCAAGTTGGCAAACGCGCCGGGTTGCCATCGATCAATGTGTTCGACGCTTTCGCGCGGGTCGTCTCGTCACCACTCGACGACTTCGAGTTCGGGCATCGCGCTGTGGTTGGTGGTGTTCAGCACGCAGACGATGATGCTGGATTGCTTGGCAAGTCTGTCAGCGAAACCATACCGTCAGAGCTACGCGGCCTCGACCGCTTCGCCGCCCGCAAGGCCATCGTGGCCCGGGCGGAAGAAGAGGGCTGGCTGCGCGAGATCGAGAAGACCCGCCACGTCGTCCCGCACGGCGACCGTTCCGGCGTGGTCATCGAGCCGTGGCTGACGGACCAGTGGTACGTCGACGCTCACACCCTGGCCCAGCCGGCCATAAAGGCCGTCGAGACCGGCGCGACCGTGTTCGAGCCGAAGAGCTACGAGAAGATCTATTTCGAATGGCTCCGCAACATCGAGCCCTGGTGCATCAGCCGGCAGCTGTGGTGGGGGCATCGCATCCCGGCCTGGTATGACGCCGACGGCCAGATCTATGTCGCCGAGACCGAGGCGGAAGCGCTCGCCCAGGCCGGCGGCAAGGCCCTGACCCAGGACGAGGACGTCCTCGACACCTGGTTCTCCTCGGCCCTGTGGCCCTTCTCGACCATGGGCTGGCCGGAGAAGACCGACGATCTGGCGCGGTTCTATCCGACCAGCGATCTCGTCACCGCCGCCGACATCATCTTCTTCTGGGTCGCCCGGATGATGATGATGGGGCTGCACTTCATGGACGAGGTGCCGTTCAAGCGGGTGATCATCAATGGCCTCGTCCGCGACGAGAAGGGCCAGAAGATGAGCAAGTCCAAGGGGAACGTGATCGATCCCCTCGTCATCATCGACGAGCTGGGGGCTGACCCCCTGCGCTTCACCATGGCCATCCTGTCTGGCACGCGCGACATCAAGCTCTCCCGCCAGCGCATCGAGGGTTATCGCAACTTCGGCACCAAGCTGTGGAATGCCGCCCGCTTCAGCCAGATGAACGAGTGCGCCCGGGTCGAGGGCTTCGACCCGTCAACGGTTGATCAGACCATCAACCGCTGGGTCCGTGGCGAACTGACCAAGGCCGAGCGGCAGGTGTCCGAGGCCATCGAGGGCGGCCGCTTCGACGACGCCGCCTCGGCCCTGTACCGCTTCGTCTGGAACGTCTTCTGCGACTGGTATCTGGAACTGGCCAAGCCCGTCTTCCAGGGATCGGACGAGGCCGCCAAGGCCGAGACCCGGGCCATGACCGCCTGGACCCTGGACCAGACCCTGAAGCTCCTCCACCCCGTGATGCCCTTCATCACCGAGGAGCTGTGGGCCGAGCTGGGCAGGGAGGGCGCGGCAAGGACCGAACCCATACTGATCGGCGCCGAGTGGCCGGCGCTGCCCGACGCCTTCATCGATGCGGGGGCCGACGAGGAGATCAACTGGCTGATCAACCTTGTGAGCGACATCCGCTCCAGCCGGGCCGAACTGAATGTCCCGCCCGGGGCGAGATTGCCGTTCGCGGTGATCAATCCCGTGGCCGAAACCTGGTCTCGCTTCGATCGTCACCGCGATCTGATCCAGACGCTGGCCAAGCTCAGCGACATCACGCGGGCAGACGCGGCACCCGAGGGCGCGATCATTCTGGTCGCGGGACAGGCTTCGGTGGCCCTGTCGCTCGCCGGGATCATCGACCTCGCCGCCGAACGGGCACGTTTGACGAAGGAGGTCGCCGCCTTCGACAGCGACATCGGCCACGTCATGAAGAAGCTCGGCAATCCGAACTTCGTCGAACGGGCTGCCCCCGCCGTGATCGAGGAACAGCGCGCCAAACTGGCCGAGGCCGAGGCCGGCAAGGCGCGGCTGGAGGCGGCTCTGGCGCGGCTCAGTGGCCTTGGGTGACTTCGGGCCCCGCACCCGGCTGGACCATCTGCTGGTCTCCCAGGGGCTGGTCGAAAGCCGCTCTCGCGCCCAGGCCGCCATCAAGGCGGGCGGCGTCACGGTCGACGGCCAGCCGGCCCGGGCGGCCTCCCAGGGCGTCAGCGCCGACGCCGTCCTGACGCTGGTCGAGGCCCATGGCTGGGTCGGGCGGGGCGGGGTCAAGCTGGACCATGCCCTGACGGTCTGGCCCGTTGCGGTGGATGGCCGTGTGGTGCTGGACGTGGGAGCCTCGACGGGCGGCTTTACCGAGGTCTGTCTGGCCCGGGGTGCGGCCCGGGTGTTCGCGGTCGACGTCGGCTCTGGCCAGATGAGTGCGAAAATCTCGGCCGATCCGCGTGTGGTCAGTCTGGAGCAGACCGATGTCCGCACACTGGACGCGGACCTGATCCCGGACGCCCCGGACCTGATCGTCTGCGATGTCAGCTTCATCGGCCTCGCCAAGGCCCTGCCGGCGGCTCTGGCCCTTGCCGGGCCGGGGGCGGACCTTGTGGTGCTGGTCAAGCCGCAGTTCGAAGGCGATGGACCATCGGACGCCGGCAAGAAGGGGGTGGTGAAGGATCCCGACGCTCGCGACGGAGCGGTCCAACGCGTTTCGGACTGGCTGTCCGGCTTGGGCTGGACGGTTCAGGGCACGGCCGAAAGCCCGATCACCGGCGGTGACGGCAATGTGGAATTCCTGCTGTGGGCCCGCCGGGCCTGAACAAGGAAAAACCGCCGGTGGATGGCTCCACCGGCGGTTCCCGTCGCGGCATCGATCGACAGGGGGGCTGAAAACAAACGACGCCGCGAACCCTGTGTGACCTCAGCGCGGCAGCCAGCCGCGGCGCGGGTCGTAATAGTAGAAGCCGTCAGCGCTGACCGTGTAGCCGTTGCGAGCGTCGTGGCGGCGGTCATCGTAGCGCTGCGACTGGCCGTACCCGCGCTCGTCATAGCGGTTGGCCGAATGGGCCCGGTCGTCGTAGCGGTCCCGATCGCTGTAGTACTGGGCCGGCGGGGAATAGGCCGAGTTGCCATACGACTGGTACTGGCCTTGCGCGTAGCCGTCCGACCGGCACTGATCGTTCGAGGCGCGGCCGACCTGGGCCCCGATCACGGCCCCCAGAACGCCGCCGATGATGGAGGCTCCGGTGCGATTGCCCCGGCCCGCAATCTGCGACCCCGCGACCGCGCCGATCCCGCCGCCGATCAGCGCACCGGCACCTGTCCGGCCCTGGCCCAGCGTCTGGCAGCGATCCTGATAGCCGGAGTTGTAGCCATAGCCGTGGGACTGACCGTAGCCCTGGTGCGTGCTCTGGCCGTAACCCTGATTGTAGCTCTGGCCGTAGCCATACGACTGGGCCGAGGCTGTGGCGGGGACGAGGGTCGCGGCGGCTGCGAGGGCAGCGACGGCGGCTGCGGAACGGGCGAAGAAGGCGGTCATGACGTGAACCCCTGTGACGGGCACCGGGAAGATCCGGCGTCCTGTTGCACCGAGAGATAGGCCCTTGAACCTGAACGCGCTTTGAGCGGGTCGTTCATCTTCGTTCAGGTTTCCGATCTGGCCCGGACCCGGATAGAAGCCCCCATGATCATGACGCTGGAGATCGCCCGGGTGGCGGGGCAGGGGGACGGCGTCGCCGACACGCCGCAGGGGCCGGTGTTCGCACCCCTGACCCTGCCGGGTGAAGCCGTGCGGGGCGAAGTCACCGACGGGCGGATGGAGGCCGTCGAGGTCCTGCGGGCCAGCCCGGACCGGATCGCGCCCGTGTCGCCCCACTATGGCGACTGCGGCGGCTGTTCGCTGCAGCACTGGGCGGCCGGGCCGTATCTGGACTGGAAGCGGGCACAGGTGATCTCGGCCCTGGCGCGAGAGCGGATCGAGACGGAGGTCGAGGCGACGGTGGCGGTCCCGGCCGGAACCCGCCGCCGGCTGGCCCTGCATGCGCGACGGCTGGAAGACGGCCGTGTGGTCCTCGGCTTCAAGGCCCGCAAGAGCTGGCGGGTGGTCGAGGTGACGGTCTGTCCTGTGGCCGACCCCCGGCTCGTCGCGGCGTTTCCGGCGCTGGCCCGGGTCGCCGCGGCCTTTCTGGAGCATCCCAAATCGGCGCCAACCCTGCATGTGACCTGGACGCTGGACGGGCTGGATGTGGATGTCACGGGTGTGGAGCGCCGCTCGGGCGGGCTGTCGGCCGACCGGCGGATGCAGGCCATCCGGATCGCGCGGGAGGCCGGTCTGGCCCGGTTGAGTTTGGCGGGCGAGCCCCTGATGATGGAGCGCCAGCCGCGCGTCCAGTTCGGTCCGGCGCTCGTCCCCCTGCCGGCCGGCGGCTTCCTGCAGGCGGTGCCCGAGGCGGAGGCGGCGATGACGTCTCGGGCCGTGGCGGCCGTGAAGGGCGCGAAGAAGGTGGCCGATCTGTTCTGCGGAGCGGGGACCTTCAGCTTTCCACTGGCGACCGTGGCTTCGGTGGTGGCGGCGGACGCCTCGGTCGCCGGGATCGCGGCACTGAAAGCGGGCATCGTCTCCACCCGTGGCCTCAAGCCCATCGCGGCCGAGGCGCGGGATCTGTTCCGCCGGCCCCTCACGCCGCATGACCTGAAGGGCTGCGAGGCCATCGTGTTCGATCCCCCTCGGGCGGGCGCGATCGAGCAGACGGCCCAGATCGCGGGGACGAAGGCCGCCGTGGTCGTGGGCGTCTCCTGCAACCCGCAGACCTTTGCCCGCGATGCCCGCGTCCTGATCGATACCGGCTTCCGGCTGGAGACGGTGACGCCGGTGGATCAGTTTCTCTGGTCGGCCCACGTGGAACTGGTCGGAATATTCAGGAGATAGGCGATGGACGACGCGGACGAGGACGGCGGCGGGTTCGATGTCGATGACTGGGGTCGCCTGACGCCCTTCACGGGGGCCGTGGCGACGCTCGAGGATGTCCAGGCCCGCCGGGCCATCTTCGCCCTCGGGGACACCGATGACCCCCGACCCCTGGCCATGGAGCTGCCCCAGCCCGTGATCTGGTGGGACGAGGACGGCGAACAGGCCGCCATCGCTGTGCAGGCCGAGAGCCACATCGGGCTGGATGGCGAGACCATGGAGGTGCTGGGCGTCATCCTGCCGGACGGGGAGGGGGTCGTGGTCCTGCTCGAGGATGTCGACTTGGTCGACGATACCGATCCCACATGGCGCGATCTGGTCACACGCGCGATCGATCCGTCGGCGGCCCATGACTAGCCGAACAGCTCCAGCTGGGGTCGCGCGTCTGCGGGCACCCGGAACCGGGTCACATCCAGATCGTGACGCGGGCTTTCGAGGCCATAGCGTTTCACGGCGGCCTTGAACCGGGCGGCGATCAGGTCGGCGACCGGGCCGGTGCCCTTCATGCGCTGGGACCAGTCGGCGTCATAGTCCTTGCCGCCGCGCGTCTGGCGGATCAGCGACATGACCCGGGCAGCACGGTCAGGGCGGGCGTCGGCCAGCCATTCGCGGAACAGGTCCTTGATCTCCAGCGGCAGGCGCAGGGTCACATACATGGCGGTGGTGGCCCCGGCCGCCGCCGCCGCCTCCAGCACCGATTCCAGCTCATGGTCGTTGAGGCCCGGGATGACGGGGGCGAAGCCCACCCCGACCGGCACGCCCGCGTCGGTCAGTCTGCGAATGGCGTCGAGGCGACGGGCGGGGGTGGCTGCGCGGGGCTCCATCGTGCGCGCGAGGTCCCGGTCCAGCGTCGTGATCGACACGAAGGCGCTGGCCAGACGGTCGCGGCCCATCGGGCCCAGGATGTCCACATCGCGGGTGATCAGATTCGATTTGGTGATGATGGAAAACGGCTGGTTGAAGCGCTGGAGCACTTCCAGCAGGCCACGGGTGATCCGCTGTGTGCGCTCGACCGGCTGATAGGGATCGGTATTGCCGCCTATGTGGATGCGCTTGCAGACGTATCGCGGCGCGAGGAGCTCGCGTTCCAGGAGACGTGGCCCCTCGGGCTTGAAGAACAGCCGGCTCTCGAAATCCAGGCCCGGGGATAGGCCCATGAAGGCATGGGACGGACGGGCGTAGCAGTAGATGCAGCCATGTTCGCAGCCTTTGTAGGGATTGATCGACCGGTCGAAACCGATGTCGGGGCTGGTGTTCTTCGTGATGATCGTGCGGGCGTGTTCGGGGGTCAGGGTCGTGCGGAGCGGGGCGGGCGTGTCGTCGTCGGTGGTCCAGCCATCGTCGAAAAACTCATGGACGACCGGTTCGAACCGGCCCGAAGCGTTGGTGCGGGCACCGCGTCCTTTCGTCGTCCTGGATGCGGCGGCCATGGGAGGAAGATAGCGAGCGGGCAGAACAAAGCAAGAACAAAGATGACGTGATCCTTCTCCCCTTGCGGGAGAAGGTGGCAGCCGAAGGCTGACGGATGAGGGGTACGAGGACGCGGACACGATGAGACGAGCAGCAGCTCACCGGTCAAACCCGGTGTCACCCCTCATCCGACCTCGCTGGCGCTCGGCCACCTTCTCCCGCAAGGGGAGAAGGGACGTGTCAGGCGGTCTTCTTTGCTGCCGCCTTTTTGGGGGCTGCCTTCTTTGCGGCCGGCTTCTTGGTGGCTGCAGCCTTGGGCGCGGCGGCTTTTTTGGCCGGAGCCTTCTTGGCCTTGGGCGCGACCAGGGCGCGGGCGGCCAGAAGCGGGACCGCGACCTCTAGGGTCATGTCCTCGGGGGCCGTGCCCTTGGGCAGGGTCGCGTTGATCTTGCCGGACTTCACATAGGGACCGAAGCGCCCGGCCATGACGTGGACCGGTTCGCCCGTCTCGGGGTGGGCTCCCAGATCCTTCAGCGGCGCGACGGCCGCTCCGCGACCGGCGAACTTGCCGGCCCGCTTTTCGGCCAGCAGGACCACGGCGCGGTTCAGGCCAATCTCGAAGACTTCATCGATGTCGGCGACATTGGCGTAGGTCCCGGCGTGCAGGATGAAGGGGCCGTAGCGGCCGAGCCCGGCGGTGATCGGCTTGCCGTCCTCCGGGTGCTCGCCGACAGGTCGCGGCAGGGCCAGCAGGCGAACCGCCTGTTCCAGCGTCAGGGTCGCGGGGCTCCAGCCCTTGGGCAGGGAGGAGCGTTTGGGCTTCTCCTCGCCGGGGACGGCGGTTTCGACATAGGGGCCGAAGCGGCCGATCTTGAGCGCGACCGGCTGGCCGGTGGTCTCGTCGATGCCGAGATCCCGGTCGCCACCGGCCTCGTCGCCTGCGTTCTCGCCCGCGCCGAAGCCGCGGGTGTAGCGGCATTCGGGATAGTTGGAACAGCCGATGAAGGACGAGCGCATCTTGAAGCTGGCCTTCAGATGCAGACGGCCGGACTTGCACAGCGGGCACAGACGCGCGTCGGAGCCGTCTTCCTTCTCGGGGAACAGGAACGGCCCGATGGCGGTGTCGAGCTCGTCGATCACCCCCTGGCGTTCCAGCACCGCAGCGGTCGCGGGTTTCAGCTTGGACCAGAACTCACGCAGCAGGGCCTTGAAGTCCATGTCGCCGGCCGAGACCTCGTCCAGCTGGTTCTCCAGGGCGGCCGTGAAGTCGTACTGGACCCACTGGCCGAAGAACTGCTCGAGGAAGGCGGTGACCAGACGGCCGTTGTCCTCCGGAATGAAGCGGTTCTTGTCCATGCGGACGTATTCGCGGTCGCGCAGCGTGGTCAGGATCGAGGCATAGGTCGAGGGTCGGCCGATCCCGAGCTCTTCCAGCTTCTTGACGAGGGTGGCCTCGGAGAAGCGGGGCGGGGGCTCGGTGAAATGCTGGTCGGTGCGGATGGCCTCGACCTTCGCCTTCGCGCCTTCCTTCAGGGCCGGCAGGCGGGTGGAGTTGTCGTCCTCCTCGCTCTCGGCCCCCTTCTGCTTCTCGTCGCGGCCTTCTTCGTAGACGGCGAGGAAGCCGTCGAAGGTCACCACCTGGCCGGTGGCGCGCAGGCCGGTCTGGCCGTCCGGGGTCTCGACCTCGACCGTGGTCCGGTCCAGCCGGGCGGCCTCCATCTGGGAGGCTACCATCCGCTTCCAGATCAGCTCGTAGAGGCGCTGGAGGTCGGATTCGAGGCGCAGGCTGTCGGGCCGGCGGGCGATGTTGGTCGGCCGGATCGCCTCGTGCGCCTCCTGGGCGTTCTTGGCCTTGGTCTTGTAATAGCGGGCCTCGGCCGGGACGAAGGCGGGGCCGAAGGTCTCGCCGATGACCTCACGGGCCTGGGCGATGCCCTCGGGCGTGGTCTGGACGCCGTCGGTCCGCATATAGGTGATCAGGCCCCCGGTCTCGTCGACGCCCTCGTACAGCTTCTGGGCCGCCCGCATGGTGCGCTGGGCGTCGAAGCCCAGCTTGCGTGACGCCTCCTGCTGCAGGGTCGAGGTAGTGAAGGGTGGGGAGGGGAAGCGGCGGACCGGCTTCTTCTCGATCGAGCGGATGGTGAAGTCGCCGGACTTGATCGCGTCCCGCGCCGCGTTGGCCGTGGCCTCGTCCTTGATATCGAGCCTCTGCACCCGTTTGCCGGCGTGCTTGACCAGTCGGGTGGTGAAGGGCGGGCTGTCGGCAGCCAGATCGGCCTCGACCGACCAGTATTCCTGGGGCCGGAACCGCTCGATCTCCAGCTCGCGATCCACGACGATGCGCAGGGCGACCGACTGCACCCGGCCGGCAGACCGGGCCCCGGGCAACTTGCGCCACAGCACCGGCGACAGGGTGAAACCGACCAGATAGTCCAGCGCCCGGCGGGCCAGATAGGCCTCGACCAGCTCCATATCGATCTGGCGCGGATTGGCCATGGCCTCCAGCACGGCGGCCTTGGTGATGGCGTTGAAAGTCACGCGCTCGACCGGCGTGTCCTTCAGGGCCTTCTTCTTGTTCAGCACCTCCAGCACGTGCCAGCTGATCGCCTCCCCCTCGCGGTCGGGGTCGGTCGCGAGGATGACGCGGTCGGCGCGTTTGGCGGCGGCGGCGATCTCGGACATGCGGGTCGAGGCGCGGGCGTCGACCTCCCACTCCATGGCGAAGTCCTCGTCCGGCTTGACCGATCCGTCCTTCGACGGGAGGTCGCGGATGTGGCCGTAGGACGCCAGCACCTCGAAGCCGGAGCCGAGGTATTTGTTGATGGTCTTGGCCTTGGCGGGGCTCTCGACGATGACGAGATTCATTCGGGCTCAGTCTGGGAGGAGGGGCGCAGAACGTGGTTGGCCCGGCGTCGCATGTCAATCAAGGGAATTGGGATCACTGAACTCGCGTGGTGGTCGTGGGCGGCGGCGGGGTCACAGCGAGGCCGATCCGCCCGGCAGAAGGGTCGCGCGGCCCACGAGGCTGAGTTCCAGCAGGGCAGCGGCCACGGCCCCGATCGGGGCGTCCAGCGCCCGGGCCAATTCGTCTCGCGGTGTCGGTGTGGGGGACAGCAGGGCGGCGACCTGTTCAAGGAAGGCGGGATCGAGGTCGCCCGAGGGGGGATCGAAGGGCGGGGCGGCCGGGGGTTCCGACAGGGTGCGCAGGGTCTCGAAGGCCCGACGCACGTCATCGATTCCCTCGCACAGGATGGCCCCCTGACGCAGCAGCTCATTGGGGCCCTTCGAGCGGGGGTCCAGGGGCGATCCGGGCACGGCGAAGACGTCGCGGCCCTGTTCGGCCGCCAGACGTGCGGTAATCAGGGAGCCCGACCGCAGTTCGGCCTCGACCACGATGACGCCGCGTGACAGGCCAGAGATGATGCGATTGCGGCGCGGAAAGTCCCGGGCCTGGGCGCGGGCTCCCATCGGGCTTTCGGACACGACGCAGCCGTGTTCGGCAATCTCCTCATAGAGACCGGCGTTGTCGGGCGGGTAGACGTCGTCGACCCCGCCGCCGAGGACCGCGACCGTACCGGTCTTCAGCGCGCCCTGATGCGCGGCCGTATCAATGCCCCGGGCCAGACCTGAGGCGACGACGAACCCGGCCTCGCCCAGAGCCGCGGCCAGACCGCGGGCGATTCGCTGCCCTCCGGCCGAGGCGATCCGGGCCCCGACGACCGCGACGGCCTCGCGCGACAGAAGCGAACGGTTCCCCCGGGTCCAGAGCAGCGGTGGCGGCGGGTCGAGGGCGGCCAGCTGGGGCGGATAGTCGGGGTCACCCAGCACGATCAGGGTTGCTCCGGCTGCGGTTCCGGCGGCCAGTTCGGCCTCAATGCGCTCTGCCGGGGGAAGCGTGTAGCCGTGATCGCCGCGCTTGCGGATCAGGTCCGGCAGGGCGTCGAGGGCGGCGCTGGCGCTGCCGAACCGGTCCAGCAGCTGGCGGAAGGTGACCGGCCCGACCCGGTCGGCGCGGGCAAGGCGCAGGCGGGCGAACCGTTCCTCTTCCGGCAGGGCCATCGCCGGCCCCTAGGTCTTGCGGGCGCCGATCCGGGGTTCGGCCCCCTTCAGCAGGCGGCCGATGTTCTCGTGGTGGCGGATATAGATCAGGATGGCGGTGACTACGGCGAGAACGAAGACTGGCTGGGGCGCGGGCAGACCCACCACGGGCAGGGGCAGCAGGGCCAGGGCCGGGGTGGCGGCTGCCGCGATCAGGGCGGCCAGCGAGGAGTAACGCAAGGCAAAAGCCACGATGAGCCAGGTCGCCCCCGCCATCAGGCCCAGCGGCCAGCAGGCGGCGATCATCAGGCCAAAGAAGGTCGCCACGCCCTTCCCGCCCCTGAAGCCGAGCCAGACGGGGAACAGGTGCCCCAGAAAGGCGGCACCGCCGGCGATGGCTCCGGCGGCTTCGGAGCCGAACAGGTGACGGGCAATGAGCAGGGCCACGGCCCCCTTGCCGGCATCGAGCAAAAGGGTCGCGAGCGCGAGGTCCTTGCGGCCGGTCCGCAGCACGTTGGTCGCGCCGATATTGCCCGAGCCGATGCTACGGACATCGCCCGTTCCGGCGGCGCGGGTGATCACCACCCCGAACGGAATGGACCCCAGCAGATAGCCCCCGACCGCCACCAGGGCGAGGGTTCCGAGCGCGGGCCCGACCAGATCCTGCAACCGATTCGCTCCCCTGCGACGTTCCCGGCGAACATGCGTCGCCGCAAGGGTGACGACAAGGGCCGGGCAGGGTTACCGATGCCGATGCTCACCGCTATGAGAGCGGTCCGTCTGGTCCGAGGTTCTCCCATGTCCCGTCTTGCCGTTTCCGTCTTGGTCCCCTGCCTGCTGGCCTCGGCCTGTGCTGCGGCACCCATGGGACAGGCTCCGGCCACGCCCGGGTTGGCCGCCTATTTCGACTGTGTTCGGGAGGGGGGCGGCGTGGTGATCTCGGCGCACCGGGCCGTGTCCGCCGATGACCAGCCTGAGAATTCCATCGCTGCCATCGTGGCGACGGGCCGCGCGATCCCGGGAGCGATCGTCGAGATCGATGCCGCCCTGACGCGGGACGGGGCGCTGGTGCTGATGCACGATGAGACGCTGGAGCGGACCACGACCGGTCAGGGGCGGATCGCAGACCTGACCCTCGCAGAAGTGCGGGCGGTCCGGCTGGAGGCGGGGGACGGGTCCGTCACGGACGCCCCGCCGCCGACCCTGGCCGAGGCGCTGGACGCAGCGGGGCGGGCCGGGGTGATCGCCAGCATCGACCTGAAGCCGGCCGATGAGGCCGCGACCCTTGTTCTGGCCCGGGCCGTGGTGGAGGCGGTTCGGGCATCAGGGGCGCAGGATCGGGTGATCCTGATCACCTATTCGGCCGAGGCGGCCAGGGCCGTATCCGCCATGGCACCGGAAATGATGATCTCGGCCGGGATCGACGAGATCGCTGATCTGGCCGGGTTGAACGCGCCGCAGATTCTGGCGTGGACCGGGACCCGGGAGGCGCGGCCGGCGCTGTGGCGGGCCCTCGGCGAGGCCGGTGTCGAGGTGCAGTTCGGGACGCTGGGCCGGCCCGGACGGCGGCTGGACGATCTCTATGCGGCGGATGGGGATCTGTCTGAGTACCGGGTGCTGGTCGAGCAGGGCGCAGTGGTCATCGGCACGGATACGCCGCCCGCAGCCGCCAGCGCACTGGCGGGTCCGCTGGCGGCTGCGGGCCGGTGCGGCCGGACCTCCGGCCGAAGCTGAACGCGCCTTTCAGCTTCGGTTCATGGCGGCTCCTCGAAGCTTGTCTCTCAGGCGGGCCCGCCGCGACCGACAGGCGTCGCGGCTCCCATGAGAGGAGCATGTGATGAAGACCAGGACCCTGATCATCGGCACCCTTGCGACGCTGGCCACGCTCGCCGCGCCCATGGCCGCCTCGGCCCAGCACTGGCGCGGAGATCGCGACCGGGACGGTCGCTACGAACGGTGGGAGCGCCGGGAAGACCGTCGCGACTACCGAAGGGATCATCGCTACGACCGCCGCTATGCGCCCCCCCGATACTATGCGCCGCCCCGATACGCGCCGCCGCCGCCTCCGCGGTACGCCCATGTGCCGCGCCGCTACTATCGCGGGGCGACCCTGCCGTATGAGTATCGCAGCCGCTGGTATGTCCGCGACTACAACCGCTACGGCTATGGCCCGCCGCCACGGGGCTATGGCTATTACCGGACGGACACCGGCGACATCGTTCTGGCGGCGCTGGCGACCGGGGTGATCATCTCGCTGCTGAACTAGGGACAGGGCCCGTCCGGAGCGATCCGGGCGGGCTTTCGCCCGCCGGGGTGGAACTGTCGCGGCGGTCGACCGGTTGTTTCCATAGAGGAGACAGTCATGACCAAGACGAGAAAGCCAGCGCCCGCCGTGGACCGGAAAGCCCGGGAGCCCGTGGCATGAGCATGCGGTTCTTCAAGGTCACCCTCGAGGGTCCGCATGGGATCCGGTCGATCGTCGCCCCTTCGCCGACAGAGGTCCAGGCCGGTGACGCCGCCGCCGTCGGGGCCAGACCCGGCGAGGCCCTCGTGTCGATCGAGGAGGTCGACAGCGAGTACCAGGAAGCCGACGTCCTGCCTCCCACCAGCCAGACGGACCAGTTGAGCCAACCGGACAGTTTCGCGCCGGTGGACTCCGCTCGCCGGCCCTAGAGTCCCAGCTTCGCCTTCAGGATGTCGTTGACCGAGGCCGGGTTGGCCTTGCCGCCGGTGGCCTTCATGACCTGACCGACGAACCAGCCCAGCGCCTGGGGCTTTTCGGCGACGGCGGCGGCCTTGTCGGGGTTGGCGGCGATGATCTCGTCGACGGCCTTCTCGATCGCGCCGGTGTCATTGACCTGGACCAGACCCCGGGCCTCGACCACCTGACGCGGCGAGCCCTCGCCGGACCAGACGTGATCGAACACCTCCTTGGCGATCTTGGAGGAGATGACCCCCTCCTCGATCAGGGCGACCAGTTCGGCGACATGGGCGGCAGGCAGGGGGCTTTGCGAGAAGTCGAGATGGTCGGCGGCCAGACGGGCCGAGAGCTCGTTGGTGACCCAGTTGGCGACCAGCTTGGCGTCCCGGCCTTTTGCGGCCGCCTCGAAATAGTCGGCCTTGGCCTGTTCCGAGATCAGGACGACCGCGTCGTATTGCGACAGGCCGTAGTCGGCCATCAGCCGGCGGCGCTTGGCGTCCGGCAGTTCGGGCAGATCGGCCTTGATCGCGTCGATCCAGGCCTGTTCCAGCTCCAGCGGCAACAGGTCGGGGTCGGGGAAGTAGCGGTAGTCGTTGGCCTCTTCCTTGGACCGCATCGAGCGGGTCTCGCCGGCCGTCGGGTCGTAGAGGCGGGTCTCCTGATCGATCTTGCCGCCGTCCTCGAGGATCTCGATCTGGCGGCGGGCTTCGTAGTTGATCGCCTGGGAGATGAAGCGGAACGAGTTGACGTTCTTGATCTCGCAGCGGGTCCCCAGATGGCTGAAGTCGCCCGTGGCCTTGAACTTCTCATAGTTCCCGGCGCGGCACACCGAGACGTTCACATCGGCGCGCAGATTGCCCTTCTCCATGTCGCCGTCGCAGGTGCCCAGATAGATCAGGATGGTCCGGATTTTCTTGACGTAGGCGACGGCCTCTTCCGGCGAGCGGATGTCGGGGCGCGAGACGATCTCCATCAGGGCGGTGCCCGCGCGGTTCAGGTCGACATAGGATTCGGTCGGCGACAGATCGTGGATGAGCTTGCCGGCGTCCTGCTCCAGATGCAGGCGCTCGATGCCGACGTTGAAGAAGGAGCCGTCCTCGGCCTCGACCTCGACCACGCCCTCGCCGACGATGGGGAAATACAGCTGGCTGATCTGATAGCCCTGCGGCAGGTCGGGGTAGAAATAGTTCTTCCGGTCGAACTGGCTCTTGCGATTGATCGCGGCGTTCAGGCCCAGACCCGTGCGGACGGCCTGTTCGACACAGTGTTTGTTCAGCGTCGGCAGCATGCCGGGAAAGCCTGCATCGATCAGCGACACCTGCTCATTGGGGCCGGCCCCGAAACCGACGGCGGCCCCCGAGAACAGTTTGGCGTTCGACGCCACCTGGGCGTGGATCTCCAGCCCCATGACGATTTCCCAGTCGCCGGTGCGGCCCTGGATCAGTTTGGATGTGGTGGCGGTGTCGGTCATGCCGTCTGATTAGCGCCGGTGAGGGGTTTGCGGAAGTTCCTGTCTTGAGCCCGTCGCGATTTGAGGGTCATCTGTCGTCGTTCTTTTTCCGGAGCCCGTCATGATCAAGTCCGTTCTCGTCGCTGCCGCCCTCGCGGCCCTGTCCACCACCGCCTTCGCCCAGACCCCGCCGGCCCCCGCCCAGGATCATTCGGGACACGCCATGGCTGCGGCTCCCAAGCCGACCGTCAACAGTTCGATCAAGGACCTGCTGGCCCATCCGGCCACCGCCGCGATCCTCGAGAAGCACCTGCCGGGCGTGTCGCAACACCCGGCCCTGCCGCAGTTCCAGGACATGACCCTGGCCGATGTCGCGCCCCTGTCGGGCGGGGCCGTGACGGCCGAGACGATTGAGAAGATCGACGCGGACATCAAGGCGCTGCCGGCCGGTTGATCCGGCGAGTCTCCTCCCCTTGCGGAGCATGGGGCTGATCGTCTCCTCCCCATGCGCGACGCGCATGGGGAGGTGGCAGCGAGCCCTTCGCGAGCTGACGGAGGGGGCGAGACGGTGTGTGCGGTGACGGTGCTCGCGCGTTGAGACCCGGTCGCCCCCTCCCGTCGTCGGATCGCTTCGCGATCTCTCCTCCACCTCGCTGATCGCGAGGGTTCCATCGCCCTTCGGCGATGGGGAGGAGACGGCTCGGGCATGCGTCATCGGCCTCGCCGTTTCCGGCAAGGGACGGGGAAGCGTCGGAGCCGTGGGCGATCTCGCCCGGGACCGTGACGGACACCGTCGCCGGTGGCCGCCTTGTGTAGAGTTTCGGCGTGGTCGCCTCGGCTCCGCCCGATCGGTTTTCGCAAGCTTCCGGGGGTAGGACGTCATTTGTCGGGAGCGCCGGGGCCACTTCCCCGACGCCTTGGTGCCACCCGATTAATCCTCTTTCCGGTCTTTTTAAGCCCACGACAGGCGACGGTGCCCAGTGCACCGCCGGACCCGGGGGTTTCGCCCCCGGCATTCACCCGGAACGCCACACGTCTGCGCCCGGACTACCACCCTGCGATCGGCCCCGCCGCGCGTCCGGGTCCTGGGCCCAGGACACCTTCCCCGTGCGACGGGACACCGGAAGGATACGCGCGGTTGGGGGCGTGTATGGCTGGCGGGGGCTTAATTCGGGACCGGTGTTGATTGCATGAGAGAATTCGGCGCGTGCGTTGAACGCAGGGGCGGAATTCTTCAAGCGCGACTTTCCCTCTCCCGGCGGGAGAGGGCTTGAGCACACGGCGTCCCGGACGTGATCCGGGACGTCGTCCTTGTGCGAAAGGGTGAGGGGAAGCTGCCAACCGGTGAGGGCGAACCCCTCACCCTTTCGGCTGGCGCATCGCTCCGCTCTGCGAGCCTCAAGCCCTCTCCCGCCGGGAGAGGGGTGAGGGTGCAGTCAGCCGATCACCACCACCGCTCCGCGCGACCCACGCCACCCGCGGCCTGTTCGAGGGCGGCACCGACCTGGAGGACGGTGGCTTCGTCCAGCGCCTTGCCGATGACCTGAAGCCCCAGCGGCAGGCCGTTGGAGTCGAGGCCGGCGGGGACCGAGATGCCGGGCAGGCCGGCGAGGTTGGCGGTGACGGTGAAGACGTCGTTCAGATACATCGTCACCGGGTCGATCTGCTTGTCGCCGATGGCGAAGGCGGCCGACGGCGTCGAAGGCGTCAGGATGGCGTCGACCTGGCCCCAGACCTTGTCGAAATCCTCGGCGATGCGGCGGCGAACCTTGAGCGCCCGGACGTAATAGGCGTCGTAGAATCCGGCCGACAGCACATAGGCCCCGATCACCAGTCGGCGCTTGACCTCGGGACCGAAGCCTTCGGCCCGGCTGGTCTCATAGAGGTCGGTGAGTGACGAAGCCTTCTCCGCCCGATGGCCGAACCGCATGCCGTCGTAGCGGGCGAGGTTGGAGGAAGCCTCGGCCGGGGCGACGATATAGTAGGTCGGCAGGGCGTATTTCGTGTGGGGCAGGGAGATGTCGACGATCTCGCAGCCCGCGTCTTTCAGCCAGGCCACGCCCTGGTCCCACAGGGCCTGGATCTCGGCCGGCATGCCGTCGACGACATATTCGCGCGGCACGCCGATGCGCAGCCCCTTGACCGAGCGGCCAACGGACTGGGTCCAGTCGGGGGTGGGTATGTCGAGGCTGGTCGAATCGCGGACATCGAAACTGCACATGGAGCGCAGCAGCAGGGCGGCGTCCTCGACCGTCTTCGTGATCGGTCCGGCCTGATCCAGCGAGGAGGCGAAGGCGACCATGCCGAAGCGGCTGGCCCGGCCATAGGTGGGCTTGATCCCGACGGTGCCGGTGAAGGCGGCGGGCTGGCGGATGGAGCCGCCCGTGTCCGAGGCGGTGGCGGCGAGGCAGAGGTCGGCGGCGACCGCCGAGGCCGATCCGCCGGACGAGCCGCCGGGGGTCAGGTCGGCGTTGGAAGCCTTCGACTTCCACGGATTGACGACCGGACCGAAGGCCGAGGTCTCGTTGGACGAGCCCATGGCGAACTCGTCCATGTTCAGCTTGCCCAGCATGACCGCCCCGTCGCGCCACAGGTTGGCGGTGACGGTGGATTCATAGGGCGGCACGAAGCCGCGCAGCATGTTGGAGCCGGCGGTGGTCTGGACGCCCTCGGTGCAGAACAGGTCCTTGATGCCCAGCGGAGCGCCCTCCAGCGCGCCTCCGTCGCCCGAGGCGAGACGGGCGTCGGAGGCCCTGGCCATGGCGATGGCCTTGTCGGCGGTGACCTCGACATAGGCGTTCAGGGTCGGGTTCGCGGCCTCGATGTTCGAGACGAAGGCGCGGGTAATCTCCTCCGAGGAGAAGGCTTTGGCCTTGAGGCCGTCTACGGCGGCCTTCAGGGTGAGTTTGGTCAGGTCGCTCATGACTATTCGACCACCTTGGGCACGACGTAGAAGCCGTCGGCCGATTGCGGGGCGTTGGACAGGACCGCCTCGACCTTGCCGCCGTCGGTGACGACATCGTCGCGCAGGCGGAGCGGCTGGGCCACGTTCGAGGTCATGGGCTCGACGCCGTCCACGTCGACCTCGTTGAGCTGGTCGATCCAGGCCATGATGCCGTTCAGCTCGGCCGCGAGGGGCTCCAGCCGGTCGTCAGGGGTCTTGATGCGGGCGAGGTGGGCGACCTTCCTCACCGTCGCGGCGTCGATGGCCATTCGGCCCTCCCGTCCAGAAGTACAAGCGGGCGGGATTAGCCGCCCCTACCGCGCCGCACAAGGACCGGCGCGCGGTCAGGCGGCCGGGGTCACGGTGACAGCGGCCGGCGCGGCCCCGTCGGCTCCGACCGTCCACTGGACGATCACCTTGCGGTGCCGGTCACCGATCTGGCCGGTCGCGGAGTCCATCGTGCTCTCGCGAAGGTCGAGGTCGACCCGGCCGGGCGCGGTTGACAGGACGGTGTAGTCGAGGATGTCCCCGATCCGGTAGACGGCCCACCCTTCGGCCGGTGACCGGAAGAAGGCGATATGGGCGTCGAGGCCGTTCATGGCCGGATCGCCGCCCCCCACGCCGAACAGTTTGGCGTTCTGGTCGGGCAGGGGATCGACCCGCACGACGGCGGCGGCGCGCTGGATGGCACCGTCCGGGCTGTCGACTGCGGCGAGCGGGGCGGCCGGCCCATCGGCGGTCAGGGGGGCACTTTTTTTGGTGATGGTGGTCGAGGTCGAGACCCCGGGAATTTCATCGCAGGCGGCGATGGAAAGGAGGGCGGCGAGGGCCGTCACGGTGATCAGAAGGCGCGCCATCGGGCAGTCTCCGCTCGTGTTTCGCCACCCTCGCCTTTGACAGGTGGAATGGCAACGCCTACGGCCCGGCTGTGCCTGTTCTCGACCTTCTCGACCTGCCCGGGGCCTGCCCGCCCGAGACCGCCTGGATGGGTCTGGATCTGGGCGAACAGACCATCGGCGTGGCGGTGTCGGACACGACCCGGATGATCGCCAGCCCGCTGGAGCTGATCCGCAAGACGAAATTCACCGAGGACGCCCAAGCCCTGTTCAAACTGATGGACCACCGCAAGGTGTCGGGCCTGGTGATCGGCCTGCCGTTGAACATGGACGGGACGGAGGGGCCGCGGGCCCAGTCGTGCCGGGCGTTCGCGCGCAATCTGGACCGGTTGCGGCCGGTGCCGGTGGCCTTCCAGGACGAGCGGCTGTCGACCAGCGCGGTCGAACGATTCCTGATCGATGAACTGGACCTGAGCCGCAAGCGCCGGGCGGGCGTGGTCGACCGGACCGCTGCCGCCTGGATCCTGCAGGGCGCGCTGGACCGGGTGCGGGACGCCGGGGGTCGGCCATGATCGCCCTGATCACTGCCGTCCTGCCGGTCTTCGCCCTGATCGCGATCGGCTATGGCCTGCGCAAGTCCGGCTTCCTGCCGGATGTCGCCTGGCGGCCGATCGAGCGGCTGTCGATCTATCTGCTTTACCCCGGCTTTCTGATCCCGGCGATCTGGAATGCCGACATCTCGGGCGGCGGGGCCGGGGCGGCCGGGGCGGGGGTGGTCACGGCCGTGCTGATCATCGCCACCGCGACCCTGCTGGCCCGACGACTGATCACCGTGGACGGGCCGGCCTATACGTCGGTGTTCCAGGGTGTGATCCGCTGGAACGGGTTCGTCTTCCTGCCGGTGGTCCAGTCGGTCTACGGGCCGGACGGGCTGGCGCTGGCGGCGGTCGTTCTGGCGGCCATGATCCCGGTCACCAATCTGATGAGCGTGGTCGTGCTGATGCGCTGGGGCGGGGATCAGGGCAAGATGTCGACCCGGACGGTCATCCAGGCCAATCTGGCCAATCCGATCCTGGTGGCCTGTCTGATCGGTCTGGCGCTTAATTTCGCCCGCGTGCCGCGGATTCCGGGCCTGTCGGAGACGCTGGAGCTGCTGGGTGGGGCGGCCCTGCCGCTGGGTCTGATCGTGGCCGGGGCGGGGCTGAGCTTCGCCGAGGTGGCCCGCCGGCGGACCACGATCGGCGCGGTGACCCTCGTCAAACTGGTCGTCACCCCGCTCATGATGTGGGGGCTGTGCCGGCTGTACGGCGGAGACGCCATGGCCCAGGGCGTCGCCCTGATGTGCGGCGCGGCCCCGGGGGCGGCCGCCTCCTATATCCTCGCCCGGCAGATGGGCGGGGACGCGCCGCTGATGGCCGGGATCGTGGCCATGACCACCGTCGGCAGCGCGGTGGGCATTCCGCTGCTGCTGGTGCTGTTCCATCTGACGTGAGACCCGGCTATAGCCCGGCTTTGATGACCCAGAACACCGCCGCCGCCGACCGGATCGCCGACCGGCTGGTCCCGTTTCCGAAACCGCATTTCCTCGCCGCCGCGGATCTGAACCCGCCGTTCGTGCGCGACCTGCTGGATCTGGCCGACGCCTTCGTGGATCTGAACCGGTCCTCCTCCAAGGCGCTGGACCTGCTGGGCGGGCGCACGGTCATGAACCTGTTCTTCGAGAATTCGACCCGGACCAGTTCCTCGTTCGAGATCGCGGCCAAGCGGCTGGGGGCCGATGTCGTGACCATGCCGGTGGGGGCCTCCTCGGTGAAGAAGGGCGAGACCCTGATCGACACGGCGGTGACCCTGAACGCCATGCGGCCGGACATTCTGGTGGTGCGGCACGGGGCCTCGGGGGCGGCGGCCCTGCTGAGCCAGAAGGTCGGCTGCGCGGTGGTCAATGCCGGCGACGGGCGGCACGAGCATCCGACCCAGGCCCTGCTGGACCTGCTGAGCCTGCGCCGCGCCTTCGGAGATGTGGGCGGGCTGACGGTGGCGATCTGCGGCGACATCACCCACAGCCGGGTGGCGCGCTCGAACGTGGCCCTGCTGTCGATGATGGGGGCCCGCGTGCGGCTGATCGGGCCGCCGACCCTGGTGCCGGGCGACGCCGACCGCTGGGGCTGCGAGGTGTTCCACGACATGCGCGAGGGGTTGGCCGGCTGTGACGTGGTGATGATGCTGCGGCTGCAGCTGGAGCGGATGGACGGGGCCCTGGTGCCGTCGACGCGCGAGTATTTCCGCTTCTGGGGTCTGGACCGCGAGAAGCTGGGCTGGGCCGCACCGGGGGCGCGGGTGATGCATCCGGGGCCGATGAACCGGGGGGTGGAGATCGATTCGGACGTGGCCGACGACCTGTCCGTCTCCCTGATCCAGGACCAGGTCGAGATGGGGGTGGCGGCGCGGATGGCGGTGCTGGCCTCGCTGTCGGCCCGGCTGGAGGGGGCGGCATGAGCGCGCTGGCGATCATCAACGCCCGGCTCCTGGACCCGGCGAGCGACTATGACGGCCCGGGATCGGTCGTGATCGAGGACGGGGTTCTCACCCGGGTCGAGCGGGGATCGGTCGCGGTGTCGGCGGCCCAGGTTCTGGATGCGCGGGGGCTGTGCCTGTCGCCGGGGCTGATCGACCTCAGGGTGCGGACCGGCGAGCCGGGGGCCGAGCCCAAGGAGACGCTGAAGTCGGCCAGTCTGTCGGCGGCGGCGGGCGGGGTGACCACCCTGGTGATCCAGCCGGACACCGACCCGGCTGTGGATGATCCGGCCATGGTTGATTTCATCCTGAGGCGCGGTGCCGCGCTGAATCTGGTCAATGTGCGCGTGGCCGGGGCGGCGACGCGCGGGCGGGACGGAAAGCGGATGGCCGAGCTCGGCCTGATGCACGAGGCGGGGGCCCTGTATTTCACCGACGGGGACCGGGTCATTGCCGACAGCCGGGTGCTGTCGCGGATCATGACCTATGCCACGGCCTTCAACGCCCTGATCGCCTGCCGGCCGGCCGATCCGTGGCTGTCGGAGGGGACGGTGGCGACCTCGGGCGAGCTGGCGACGCGGCTGGGCCTGTCGGGTGCGCCCGCCATCGCCGAGCGGATCCAGCTGGAGCGGGATCTGGCCCTGGTGGAACAGACGGGCGTGCGGTTTCTGGTGGACCAGATCTCGACGGAGGGCGCGCTGGCCGTGCTGGCGCGGGCGCGCGGGCGGGGGCTTGAGGTCGCGGCCAGCGTCTCGATCAACCACCTGTGCTTCAACGAGATCGACATCGGCGACTACCGCACCTTCTACCGGCTGGACCCGCCGCTGCGGCCCGAGAGCGATCGCCGGGCCCTGATCGAGGCGGTCCGCGACGGCCTGATCGAGGCCATCACCTCGGCCCACACCCCGGCCCCGGCCGAGGACAAGCGCCGGCCGTTCGCCGAGGCCGCGCCGGGCGCGGTCGGTCTGGAGACCCTGCTGCCGGCCGCCCTGGGCCTGCATCACGAGGAGGGCCTGGACCTGCTGGATGTGCTGCGGCCGCTGACCCAGGGCCCGGCGACCCTGCTGGGGCTGGACGCGGGCGTGCTGGAGGCGGGGGCCCCGGCCGACCTGATCCTGTTCGATCCGGGCGCACCGGTGATCGTGGATGCGGCGACGCTGCGGTCCAAGTCCAAGAACTCGCCGTTCGACGGCCGCCGGCTGCAGGGCCGGGTCGAACGGACGATCGTGGGCGGCCGGACGGTGTTCGGGGGCTGAGGCCTCGGCGCGAACCCGCCCGCAGGGTCATCCCCGGGCCTGTCCCGAGGACTTCGCGCTCAGCCGTTCCCCGGTCGGTCGCCAGCACCCGGAAGCGGACAGGGGGGAGGTCTGTTCGGGGTGGGGAGCGGATACGGCTCGAACTCATCGTGCTGCCTCCGGCTTCACCAACCAGAGTGAATCAGCCCCTGAAGCCCGTGGCAATTGCCGACTTTTTCAACAGTATCCGCCAGCAGCAGACATTGGCGATCAAGGGCAAAGCTGACATTGCTAGGGTCGAGAGCGACCGCAACGTCGGCTTGGTCGCCAAATCGGGTGACACGGAGTCAGCAGCCTTGGTTGACCCTTATGTGGGCTGGTCTCAACTGCACCTGGACTGGTTCAGCGGCGTCCTGATCGCTCTGGGCGGCCAAGGTCTGGTTCTCGCAGTCGCCTTGTCGTCATCGACCGCGAATGCGCACGCCAACCGCTGCCTTGCCCTGGCCCTCCTCGTTCTCGTCGGCATGACCTCCGTGTACCTGTTCGGCTGGACGGGGCGGGCCGAGGTGCCTCCGCTCGTCGCCTTCAGTCCGCTGAACCTGCCGCTCGCGCTAGGCCCTCTGCTGTACGGCTATGTCCACGGCCTGGCCCGGGGGCGTCTGCCGGATCGTGCAGGGCTTCATCTCCTGCCCGCAGCCCTGTTGCTGGCCTATCTGATCGCCGCGCTCCTGCTTCCGGATGACGTCCGGGTGGTGTGGAAGGACCAGGTCCACGACAAATGGCTTAAACCCCTGATCGAGGCGGCCGTAATCGCGTCCCTGACGGGCTACTCGCTGGCGGGTCTGCGCCTGCTGAACCGCTATCGCGACTGGCTGGCCCAGGCCCGGAGCGACGGAGACCAATACGGAGCCCTATGGGTCGGCGGAGTGCTGATCGTCCTTCTCATCACCCTTGGACTGCTGACTGGCGTCCGGTTCCACACCTGGTTCGTGGGAGAACTGGACAGCGGACCGTTCCAGATCTGGCTGGCGACGGTTGGGGCCTTCATCGGGGTTCAGGGATGGCGCTGTTCCGCACGCGGCTTTCCGAGGATGGACGTCCTGCTCCGGGCCGGCGATAACGCCTCGGACTGGGTGGCTCTTGGTCAGGGCTGGCGGGACAGAACCCGCGCCCAGGGCTGGTGGCGAGAGCCGGACCTGACCCTGGCCGATCTCGCTCGCCGACTGGGCACGAACACCGGTTATCTCTCCCGGGCGATCAACGACGGCCTTGGCGTCAACTTCAATGAGATGATCAACCGGATGCGGGCTCAGGCTGTGGCTGACCGCATCGACGACGGCGATGTGCGCCCGCTGATCCATATCGCCCTCGAGTTCGGCTTCAGTTCCAAGGCCACCTTCAACCGCGCGTTTCGCGCCATGCATGGCCGCAGCCCCAGTGCGCATCGAAAAGCGGCTCAAATCCTGAATTGATAGACCCGCAAGACAATCTGAGGCGACGCCTTTGCGTCCGTGGTCACCCCTGCGGAAAACGGAGGCTCCATTGAAGAGATATCCCACCCTCGCGGTTTGCGCCGCGCTCCTCACACTGACGGCGGGAGCTCCCGGATCCGCCGAGGCGGCCCAGGCGCTGCCGACGCCAGAGGTCGTCGATCTGACGGTCCGCCGGGCGATGCAGGCAACCGAAGCCCGGGGGCTGGCCGTGGCGATCATCGAGGACGGTAAGGTCGTCCAGGTCGCGAGCTACGGTGATCGCAATGCTGCCGGGGATCCGCTGCGCACCGACACCATCATGTATGGCGCTTCCCTGACCAAGGTGGTCTTCGCCTATATGGTCATGCAGATGGTGGACGAGGGCCTGGTCGATCTGGACCGCCCGGTCGCCGACGTGCTCGCCCGTCCCCTTCCGGACTATACGGCGCCGGAGGTCGAGGACCGCTATGCGCGCTGGAGCGATCTGGCGGGCGACGCCCGATGGCGGACCCTGACGCCGCGCATGCTGCTGACCCATTCATCCGGCTTCGCCAATTTCGGGTTCCTCGAACCGGACGGAAAGCTTCGCTTCCATTTCGATCCGGGCAGTCGATACGGCTATTCCGGCGATGGCATCATCCTGCTGCAATTCATGCTGGAAGAGGGCCTTGGCCTGGATATCGGACACGAGATGCAGCGACGCGTCTTTGACCCTCTGGGCATGACCCGCACCAGCATGATGTGGCGCGAGGATTTCACCGGCAATCTGGCCGATGGGTGGGACGTGGAGGGCCGCCCCGAACCCCATGACGAGCGAAGCATGCCACGGGCTGCCGGCTCAATGGACACGACCATCGAAGACTTTGCCCGTTTCGCTGCGGCGTTTGTCGCGGGCCAGGGTCTAAGTCTCGAATCGCGGCGCGCAATGGCCCAGCCGCATCTCGCGATCACGACAGCCTCGCAATTTCCTACGCTTCAACCCGAACTGCCGCTTTCCCAGCGGCGGAGCGACTTCGCGGCCGGCCTGGGCTTGCTTGTCTTTCAAGGCCCCCAGGGACCAGCCTTCATGCGAGGCGGCCACAATGATGTGACCGGCAACGCCTGGCTCTGCGTGGAAGCCCGGCAGCGTTGTGTCGTCCTTCTGTCCAACGATGTGCGGGCCGAGGCAGCGTTCCCCGGCCTGGCGGCGCGGATCCTCGGCGAGACCGGCGCGCCATGGGCATGGGGGCTGGGCGAGATGGTGTTCTGGAGACCTGACGATGAATGAACGGTCCCCTGAGCGCGGCACGCCGCCTTGGGATCGCGAGGGTCTTCGGCACCTTCGGGTCAGCGGGGAACATTGGCCGGCCGCCGGACACTCTTCCGGGTGACCCCCACAGTCTTGACTTGCTGACCGGAGCAGACCTTCCGGATGGCGGCTCAGAGTTACTCTCGGACATAGGAACTCCGCACTGGGAACGGCTGCTGTGGGCCGGCAACGGTCCTGGGCTTCCGGTCGAAAAGAGGACACGCGTCGCCCCGCCTGCGGGTGACCACCGGACAGGCTCCGGTTCGACCGACCGGATGAACCGGAGGCTTGTTCCCTCCCGCTCATCCGGGCAAGGGCATGCGGATGAGCGTGACCGAAAGCCCGTATTCAGAGCTGGAGTACACCGCCGGCTACTACCATGAGCTCGGCCCGGCGCATCTGGCCTTCTGCGCCCTCGTGGCCGGAGTCGATCGGCCCGTGCCGGCCCGGCCGGTCTATCTTGAGCTCGGCATGGGGCAGGGCGTGTCGCTGGCGGCGCATGCGGCGGCCCATGACGGGGACTTCTGGGGCGTCGACCTGAATCCCGCCCACGTCGCCAACGCCCGCGCCCTGGCCGGGGCCGTCGCTACGCCCCTGACCCTGGTCGAGGCGTCCTTCGCCGATTTCGCCGCCCGGGCCGATCTGCCGCTGTTCGACGTCATCACCCTGCATGGCGTCTGGAGCTGGGTGTCGGACGCCAGCCGGCGGTCGATCGTGGAGATCCTGCGTGACCGGCTGGCTCCGGGCGGTGTGGTCTATGTCAGCTACAACTGCCAGCCGGGCTGGGCCTCGCGCGGCCCGGTGCGCCATCTGATGAAGCTGGGCCATGGGGCGAGCGCCCCGGGGGATGCCGAAGCCCGGGTCCGGTCTGCCCTGGCCTTCGCCGAGGAGGTCGCCGCCGCCGACGGACGCTTCTTTGCCGACAACCGGCCGGCGGCCAGCCATCTGGCCTCCCTGCGCAAGACCACGCCGCAGTATCTGGGCCACGAGTATCTGAACGCCGACTGGCACATTCCGTACTTCTCCGATGTGGCGGAGGCGATGGCCGGGGCGGACCTGACGTTTGAGGTGTCCGCCCGCCTGCTGGACAGGGTCAACGCCCTCCAGCTGAAGCCGGCCGGTGTGGCGCTGATGGATCGCGAGACCGATCCGGTCGTGCGCGAGTTGATCCGCGACTTTCTGGTCAATCAGCAGTTCCGCCCGGACGTCTTCGCGCGGCCGGCGCCACGGCTGTCGGACGCCGAGCGGGCGGCGCGGTTCGAGGCCCAGACCTTTGTCCTGATCTGCGGCCTGGACGAGATCGATTTCCAGCTGACCGGGGCCCAGGGCGAAATGGTCCTGCCCGAGGCGACCTACCGTCCGATCGCCCTGGCCCTTGCGGCGGAGGGATTCGCCTCCAAAAGCGGGGCCGAGGTGATGGCTGCGCCCGGCGTGTCATCGCTCCGGCGCGGCGATGTGATCGCGGCCCTGATCACTCTGGTGGGGATGGGCGTCGTGAGACCGGCCCAGGCCTTTTCGGCCGAGGCGCGGCATCGGTGTGACGCCTACAACCAGCTGGTGCTCGACCGGGCTGTGACCGGACCGCATCTGATGCATCTGGCGTCCCCCGTGACGGGCGGGGGCGTTCTGACGCCCCGGTCGGCCCAGCTGTTCCTGGGTGCCTGGAACAGCGGCGATCGCTCGACCAAGGCTCTCGCCCGATCGGTCTGGGCGGTCTTGCGGACGACCCGGGAGCGCGGTGTCCGGGCGGGGGAGACCCTGATGTCGGAAGACGACAATCTGGATGCGCTCGGTGCCATGGCCCGGCGGTTTCTGGATCAGACTGTGCCGCTGTTTCGCGCCCTGGCGATCGTCTGAACCCGCGGGTCCTCAGCGCGACGGCGGCTTGCGCTCGAGGGCATAGACGGCCTCGCCCATCTCCTCCGCCTTCGCCGCGATCAGGGCCTGGGCGTCGTAGAGGGCGCGGTTGTAGATCGCGTGGCCGAGGTCGCGGGCCATGAAGTCCAGCAGCATGCCGGCCTGAAGATCGCTGATCTCGACGTCGAGAACCGCCTGCAGGAAGGCCCTGAGGCGCGGGATCAGGTCGGCCTGGTCCGCCTTCGAGAACGCGCCCGGCGTCATCACGCCACCTCGGCCAAGGCTTCCTCGGCGGCCATCCAGGCGGCTTCGGCGGTGTCGAGGTCGGACTGGGTCCTGGCCCGGGCGCGGGTCAGGCCCTCCAGTGCTTTCGGGTTTGAAACCGCGGCGTTGGCGAGGTCGTCGTCGATGCGGGCGACCTCGGCCGTCAGGGCGGCGACCCGCTCCTCGGCCTTCTTGACGGTGTGGCGCAGGGTGGACGGGGAGGGGCCGCCCTTCTGCTTCTGCTGCGGCTTGGCGGCGGGGGCAGAGGCGACTGCGGCCTCTTCCTTCTTGACCTGGCTCGGCTTCACGGCGTCCCGCTTGGCGCGGTCGAGGACGAATTTCGCATAGTCGTCCATGTCGCCGTCGAACGGCTTTACCGTGCCGTCGGCGGCCAGCCACAGGCGGTCGGCGACCATCTCCATCAGCGAGCGGTCGTGGGTGATCAGGATGACGGCGCCGCTGTAGTCGTTCAGGGCGTCCAGCAGGGCGCGGCGGCTGTCGATATCGAGGTGGTTGGTCGGTTCGTCCAGGATCAGGACGTGGGGCGCGTCCATGGCCACCATGTTCAGCAGCAGCCGCGCCCGCTCGCCGCCGGACAGGCTGGCGACGGTGGTCTCCTGTTTCTCGTAGTTCAGGCCGAACTGGGCCAGTTTCGAGCGGCGGGCGCTTTCAGGGGCGTCCGGCATGGCGCGGCGGATGATCTCCAGCGGCGTGTCGGTCGGGTCCATGGCCTCGATCTGGTGCTGGTGGAACCAGCCCACCCGCATCTTGCGGTCGCGGTGCAGCTCGCCGTCCGAGACGTTCAGCGCCCCCGCGATCATCTTGGCGAAGGTCGACTTGCCGGCGCCGTTGACGCCCAGCAGGCCGATGCGGTCGTCGAGATCCATCCGCAGGTTCAGGTTCTTCAGGATCGGGCGGCCGGTCTCATAGCCGACATTGGCGCGCTCCAGCCGGATCAGGGGCGGGGCGAGGGGCCTGGGCGGCGAGGGCAGGGTGAAGGGGGCGACGCGTTCCTCGATCGTGGTCGAGACCGGCTGCATCTTGGCCAGCCGCTTCATGCGGCTCTGGGCCTGGGCGGCCTTGGAGGCCTTGGCCTTGAACCGGTCGACGAAGGCCTGGAGGTGGGCGCGTTCGGCGTCCTGCTTGGCCTTGGCCGACAGCTGCAGCCGGGCCTTCTCGGCACGGGCCTGTTCGAACTGGTCGTAGTTGCCGGTGTAGATCTCGAGCTTGCGGTTCGCGAGGTGCAGGATGTGGGTGCAGACCTCGTTCAGCATCTCGCGATCGTGGGAGATGATCAGGGCGGTCGCGGGGTATTTCTTCAGCCGGGCCTCCAGCCACAGCGCGCCTTCCAGATCAAGATAGTTGGTCGGTTCGTCCAGCAGCAGCATGTCGGGCTGGGCGAACAGGGCGGCGGCGAGGGCCACGCGCATGCGCCAGCCGCCGGAGAACTCCGACATTGGCCGCTGCTGGTTCTCATGGTCGAAGCCGAGGCCGGCGAGGATTTCGGCGGCGCGCGAGGGGGCTCCGTCGGCGTCGATCTCGATCAGCCGGGTCCAGATCTCGCCCATCTCCTCGGGCTCGGCGGTTTCCAGCCGGGCCAGCAGGTCGTGGCGTTCGGTGTCGGCCTCGAGGATGGTCTCGATCACGCTGACCGGGGTGGCCGGGTGTTCCTGATCGACCGATCCGATGCGGGCGGTCTTGGGCAGGCTGACCTCGTCGCCATTGCCGGCCAGTTCGCCGAGAATGATCTTGAACAGGGTCGACTTGCCGATACCGTTGCGCCCGACCAGCCCGACCTTGGAGCCCGGCGGCAGGCTGACCGAGGCGTCGTCCAGAAACTGGCGACCCCAGGCATTGAACGTCAGGTTGGTGATCTGGAGCATGGTCGAGCGACTGTCCGAAAGGCAGATTGGAAGCCCCTCGAGCCGCAAGCGGCCGCATGGGGAGCGATGGGAGCCAACATCATGTTGGAAACCGGGGAGGGCGCGTCTATAAGCCCGCGACCTTCAAACTCCCAAACAAGAAGTCTCTCCATGACCGAACGTACCTTCTCGATCATCAAGCCCGACGCCACGCGCCGCAACCTGACCGGCGCGATCAACGCCGTGATCGAGGCCGCGGGCCTGCGCATCGTGGCCCAGCGCCGCGTGCACCTGACCGAAGATCAGGCCAAGAAATTCTATGAAGTGCACGCCGAGCGGCCCTTCTACGGCGAACTGGTCGGCCAGATGACGGCCGAGCCGGTCGTGGTTCAGGTGCTGGAGGCCGACAATGCCGTGGCCAAGTATCGCGAAGTCATGGGCGCGACCAACCCCAAGGACGCCGCCGACGGCACCATCCGCAAACAGTTCGCCCTGTCGATCGGCGAGAACTCGGTCCACGGTTCGGACTCGGTCGAGAACGCCGGCATCGAGATCGCCCAGTTCTTCACGGCCGACCAGATCGTCGGCTGATCGCCGGTACACAATCTGAAGACGGCAACGGCCGGGTCCATGGTGACCCGGCCGTTTTCGTGTCAGCCTGGGGCTGAGGGGGCCTTCACCGTGCGGGACTACGGACATCGAGGCGTGCTGCTGGCCGCGACCCTGTCGGCGCTGGCGGGCTATGTCGACGCCGTGGGGTTCATGACGCTGGGCGGCTTCTTCGTCTCCTTCATGAGCGGCAACTCGACCCGGCTGGGGGTCGGTCTGGCCACCGGACGGTGGGACGAGGCAGCCGGGGCTGCCGGGCTGATCGTCCTGTTCGTGGTCGGCGTGGTGATCGGGGGCACGGTCGCGCGCCGGGCCGGTGAGGAGCGGCGATCCCATGTGCTGGCGGCCGAGGCCCTGTTGCTGCTGATCGCCGCGACCCTGTGCACCCTCGGCCAGCCGGTGGCCGGGATGGTGGCGGTGGTGCTGGCCATGGGGGTCGAGAACGCCGTGTTCCAGAAGCAGGGCGATGTCGGGGTGGGCCTGACCTATATGACCGGCACCCTGGTGCGGATGGGCCAGAGGATCGCCACGGCCCTGCACGGCGGGGCCCGCTGGGACTGGGTGCCGTTTCTGGTGCTGTGGCTGGGGCTGTCCGCCGGCGGCGCGCTGGGGGCCGCCAGTTTTCTGAAGTTTGGCGTGCTGGCGCTGTGGCCGGCCTTTGCGCTCGTCGCCGGACTGGCGGGGCTGGTGGCCGTTGCGGAGGCGAGGGCGGCCCGGCGCTGAGGGCTTGCGAGGCAAAAACGAAAGCGGCCCCGGCGATCGCTCGCCGGGGCCGTTCCTTTTTGCGGGGGTGCCTACCAGATCCGGGCGCGGGCGTCCGGGGCCAGATACTGTTCGTCACCGGGCTCGACGCCGAAGGCGGTGTACCAGGCGTCGATGTTGCGCGGCGGGACCGCGGTCCGGTACTGGGCCGGCGCGTGCGGGTCGACCGTGACCTGCTGGCGCAGGGCCTCATCGCGCGAGTTGTTGCGCCAGACCTGGGCCCAGCCGAGGAAGACCCGCTGGTCGCCGGTCAGGCCGTTCAGGACCGGCGCGGGCTGGCCGTTCAGCGACATGCGATAGGCGTCCAGCGCCAGCAGCAGGCCCCCGAGATCGGCGATGTTCTCGCCCATGGTCAGGTCGCCGTTGACGTTGGCCCCCTCGACCGGGCTCAGGGCCGAATACTGGGCCCCCAGAACGGCGGCGCGCTCGGTGAAGCGGGCGGCGTCCTCGGCCGTCCACCAGTCGCGCAGAACGCCGTCGCCGTCGGTCTTGCGGCCCTGGTCGTCGAAGCCGTGGGTGATCTCGTGGCCGATGACGGCACCGATGCCGCCGTAGTTGACCGCCGGATCGGCGCGCGGATCGAAGAACGGGGCCTGCAGGATGGCGGCCGGGAAGACGATCTCGTTGCGCGGCGGGTTGTAGTAGGCGTTCACCGTCTGGGGCGTCATGCCCCACTCCAGCGGGTTCACCGGCTTGTCCAGCTTGGCCAGGTTGAAAGCCCATTCGAAGGCGGCCGAGCGCTCGACATTGCCGTAGAGATCGCCGGGGACCAGCTCCAGGCCCTCATAGCTGCGCCATTCGTCCGGATAGCCGATCTTCACGCCGAAGTTGCCCATCTTGTAGAGCGCCTGCGCCTTGGTCGCGTCGCTCATCCAGTCGAGGTTCTGGATCCGGGCCGTCATGGCGGCGCGCAGATTGGCGACGAGGGCCTCCATCTGGGCCTTGGACTCGGCCGGGAAGTGGCGCGCGACATATTCCTTGCCGAGCGACTCGCCCAGCGAACCGTCGACCAGCTGGACGCCACGCTTCCAGCGCGGGCGGTTCTCCTGCTGGCCGCCCAGCGTCTTGCCATAGAAGTCGAAGCGGGCGTCGACGAAGGGCTGGGACAGATAGGGCGCGGCCTGGTCGATGACGTGGAAGGCTTCCCACGCCTGCAGGGTCGTGACCGGCGTTTCGGCAAAGATGCGGGCCATACCCGGGAAGGCGGTGTTGTTGGCGGCGATCAGGGTCCGGTCCGTGCCGAGGCCGGTCGCCGTGGCCCATGCCGCCCAGTCGAAGCCGGGGGCGGAGGTCGAGAGCGCGGCGACGGTCGTCGGGTTGTAGATCTTGTCGATCTGGCGGTTCTCGACCTGGGTCCAGTGTTCACCGGCGATCGCCGTTTCGAAGGCCAGGACGGCGTCGGCGGAGGCGGCCGGCTCGGCCCAGCCCGCGAGGGTCAGGGCCTGTTCGACATAGGTGCGGTAGGCCGCCTTCTGGGTCGCGAAGCTCTCCTCGAGATAGTAGTCGCGGTCGGGCATGCCGAGACCGCCCTGGACCACATAGGCGGAGACGCGGTCGGGCGTCTGCAGATCCTCGAAGGCCTGGACCCCGAACAGGCTGGATCCGAAGCCGGACTGGGTGCGGCCCATCAGGGCGGCCATCTTCGCGTGGGTGTCGGCTGCGCGGACTTCGTTGAGGTCGGACTGCAGTGGACCGGCCCCGAGGGCGTCGACTGCGGCCTGGTCCATGAAGCTGGCGTAGAAGGCACCGATGCGCCGGGCGTCGGGGGTCGAGGGGCTGGCCGCGCTCTCCTCGATCAGGGCGCGCAGATTGGCTTCCGACCGGTCGGCCAGAACATGGAACATGCCGTAGGACGACTTGTCGGCGGGGATCGGCGTGTTGGCGAGGTAGGTCCCGTTGGCATAGCGGTTGAAGTCGGCCCCCGGCCGGACCGTGGTGTCCATACCGTTCAGGTCGAAGCCGAAGACCCCGATCTCGGCCTGGTCCTCGGACGGGATCTCGACCGCCGCAGGGGCGGTCTGGGCGAGCGCCGGCGCGGCGAGCAGAAGCACGGCGCCTGCGGCGCAGGCCATGAGGCGAAGTCTGGTCATCGGGGAACCTCTTTCAAATTTCCGCGGCACACTGACCGGGGTTGGGGCGCTTGTCCCGGTCAAAGCGTCAGGATTACAAACTTGCAATGCGGGTCTGGCACAGGTCGGCGAGAACCTGCGGATAGAGGGTGTGTTCGGCGACGCGGACGCGTTCGGCGAGGGATGCGGGGCTGTCGCCCGGGACGATGGGAACCCGGGACTGGCCGAGGACCGGCCCCTCGTCGACCCCTTCGGTGACCAGATGGACGGTGCAGCCGGCCTCGGTGTCCCCCGCAGCGAGGGCGCGGGCGTGGGTGTCCAGACCCGGATATTTCGGCAGCAGGCTGGGGTGGATGTTCAGCATCCGCCCGGCCCAGCGGCGGACCAGCCACGGCGTGAGCAGGCGCATATAGCCGGCCAGCACCACGACCTCGACCGACCAGTCGTCCAGATGGCGCTGGATGGCGGCCTCATGGGCCTCACGGTCCTTGCCGAAGGGGCGGTGGTCGACGGCCGCGACGGGGACTCCGTGGGCGGCAGCGATCGCCAGACCGCCGGCGGCCGGGTCGTTCGAGATCACGCCCACGACCTCGAACGGGGCGTCGGCCGCTGAGGCGGCGTCGATCAGGGCGGCCATGTTGGAGCCGGCCCCGGAGATCAGGATGGCCACGCGCACGCGGCCGGACGCCGGGCTCACGATCCGGCGGGCCGGGGCGGATCGCCGACCGACACAAAGGCCCCGGCGGGACCGGGGAAGACGACGGGGCTCTCATAGCCGTCGTCCGACAGGGCCGAGACACCGAAGAAGTAGTCGTCGATCGGCACGCCCTGCAGGACAAGGCTGGTGGCCTGACCGGCGGCGCGGCTGTGGGTCCACTGCGGGGCGGTGGTCGAGCGCCACCAGACCCGGTAGCCGGCCGCGCCCGGCACGGCGGTCCAGCGCAGGGTGGTGTCGGCCTTGACCGCGCCCTCGATCGCCACCCCGGCCGGGACCATTGGCGCATTGGCGAGCGCCGCCATGGTGGCGATGTTCAGGCGCGCGACCTGGGCCAGATAGTCGAAGTCCACGCCCTCGAGTGTATCGCCGTATTCGACGCCGTTCTCGGTGCGCAGGTCCTGATGCTGGCGGTCGTAGTTCTCGGCCCCCTCGGAAATGCGGACGGCGGGGAAGCCGGCGCGCAGCATCTCGACCTGGTCGCCGCCGCGACCGAAGCGGTCGGTGCGGTAGATCATGTCGACGTCGAAATTGGTCAGATAGCGGTCGGCGATGCCGTCGACATAGCGGGCCAGATTGCGCGAGGAGCTGTCGACCTCGCCGCCGTTGTAGCGCCGGCGCTCGGCCTGGGCGGCCGTCTCGACCGTCTTGGTGCCTTCCGAGAAGACCCGGACGCGGGTGGTGTCGCGGATGCCGGACTGGCCTTGCGAGTTGCCGACGATGTCGTTGTTGAGATTGGCCTCGACGACCCAGCCCTGCGCCTTCGCGTAGTCGGCGAGGATCTTGCCGCCGAACAGGCCCTGTTCCTCGCCCGACAGGACGGCATAGACGAGGGTGGCGTCGAACCGGTGCTGCGACAGCACCCGGGCGGCCTCCAGCACGGCGGCGACGCCCGAGGCGTCGTCATTGGCCCCGGGCGCGTCGGCGGTGAAGTTCATCACATCGGTGACGCGGCTGTCGATGTGGCCGGAGATGACGATGACGCGGTTCGGATCGCCGGTGCCGCGCTGGATGGCGACGACATTGACCACCTCGGTCGGGGTGGGGATGCGCGGGCCGGTGACCGTCTCGGCCGGCAATGCGATCTCGAGGCAGTTGCCGCACGACTGGCTGATGGCGCGGAACTCGCGTTCGGTCCAGCGCCGGGCGGCCCCGATGCCGCGGGTCTCCGAGACCGTGTCCGACATGGTGTGGCGGGTGCCGAAGCCGACGAGGGCCGTGATGTCAGCGCGCAACCGGTCGGCCTCGACCTGGCTCACGACAGTGTGGAGCAGGGGCTGTTCGACCGCAGCCGGGGTCTGGGCAAGGGCCCCGCCGGGGAGGGCGGCAAGCAGGGCGGCGAGGGCGATCAGGCGCATGGGCGACTCCGGTTTGGACGGTACCTTACCCGGAGGGATGCAGGCCGACCAAGCCCTTCCCCCGCTTGCGGGGGAAAGCGGTCCGTCGATCGCGCAGCGATCCAGGACCGATGGGGGAGATTTCCTGCCAGCGATGAGGTGTCGCACATCCCCCATCGTCACGCGTGTCGCTGCGCTCCACGACGTGACACTTCCCCCATGAAGAATGGGGGAAGGGCTTCGCGTTCTTACACCAGTTGCCCGCAGACGAAGGCGGCTTCGCCGGCTTCGAGCAGGGCGGCGAGTACCGGTTCGGCGTTTTCGGGGCTGACGATCAGGATGAAGCCGATGCCGCAGTTGAAGGTGCGGCGCATCTCGTGGTCGCTGATGCCGCCGGTCTCGGCCAGCCACTGGAACACGTGGGGCATGGGCCAGGCGTCCCAATCGAACGATGCCGACAGGCCCTCGGCGATGCAGCGGGGCGGATTCTCGATCAGGCCGCCGCCGGTGATATGGGCCGCGCCCTTGATCAGGCCGGCCTTCATCAGGGGCAGGACCGGCTTCACATAGATTCGGGTCGGCTCCATCAGGGCCTGGGCCAGGGAGCGGTCGCGGGCGAAGGGGGCATCGTCGCCCCACGACAGGCCCGAACGCTCGACCACCTTGCGGATCAGGGAATAGCCGTTGGAGTGGGGACCGGAGGAGGCCAGGCCGATGATCAGGTCGCCGGCGAACTGGCGGTCCAGATACGGCAGGGCATGGCCGCGCTCGACCGCGCCCAGCGAGAAGCCGGCCAGATCATAGTCGCCGCCCGAGTACATGCCCGGCATTTCGGCCGTCTCGCCGCCCACGAGGGCACAGCCGGCCTGACGGCAGCCCTCGGCGATGCCCGAGACGACGCGGCGGGCGGCGTCGATCTCCAGCTTGCCGGTGGCATAGTAGTCGAGGAACAGCAGGGGCTCGGCCCCCTGGGCCAGCAGGTCGTTGACGCACATGGCGACCAGATCGACGCCGACGCCGTCATGACGGCCGGTCTCGATGGCGATCTTCAGCTTGGTGCCGACCCCGTCGGTGGTGGCCACGATCAGGGGATCGGTGAAGCCGGCTGCCTTGAGGTCGAACAGGGCCCCGAATCCCCCGAGCGAGGGCTCGGATCCCGGCCGTGCCGTGGACTTGGCCAGCGGCTTGATGTGGTCGACCAGCATCTCGCCGGCGTCGATGTCGACCCCCGCCTCGGCATAGGTCAGGCCGGTCGGCGCAGGGGTTTTGGTGTCGCTCATCGCTCACGGGCCTGAAATCGGTGCGGAAATATGGTCACGGCTCTTGCCACGACCGCGTTGCGGGGGGCTATAGCATTTCAATGACGCCGATCACCACCAATGACGCGCTGCTTCAGTTCTGCGCGGCCGTCGCCGAGTCCTCGAAAAGTCTGGGGGCCCCGTTCATCGCCGTGGACACCGAGTTCATGCGCGAGACCACCTACTGGCCCAAGCTGTGCCTGATCCAGGCCGCGACCGCGACCCATGAGGCCATCATCGATCCCCAGGCCGAGGGCCTGGATCTGGAGCCGTTCCTCGACATCCTGCGTGATCCGAAGATCGTGAAGGTTTTCCATGCCGCGCGGCAGGATACCGAGATCTTCGTCAAGCTGGGGGCCATGCCCCGGCCGATGTTCGACACCCAGATCGCCGCCATGGCGGCCGGGTTCGGCGATCAGGTCGCCTATGATTCGCTGGTCCGGCAGATGCTGCGCATCGATCTGGACAAGGGCAGCCGGTTCACCGACTGGTCGCGCCGGCCCCTGTCGGAGGCCCAGCTGACCTATGCCATCGGAGATGTGACCCATCTGGCGGCCCTGTATCCCAAACTGCGCGACCGGCTGGCCAGGGAAGGCCGGCTGGACTGGGTGACGCAGGAGATGGAGGATCTGGTCGATCCGGACCTCTATGACACCGACCCGGAAAAGGCCTGGAAGCGGCTGAAGCCCAAGAAGTACAACGCACGTTATCTGGCGGCCTTCAAGGCCACGGCGGTGTGGCGCGAGCGGGCGGCCCAGGAGCGCGACCAGCCGCGCGGGCGGATCCTGAAGGATGAGGCCATCGACGAGATCGCAACCCAGGTCCCGACGGATGTGGAGGCGTTCAACCGCCTGCGCTCCGTGCCCAAGGGGTTCGGCGGGTCGCGTCTGGGTCTGGAGCTGGCCGAGGAGCTGAAGCGGGTCATGGCCGATCCGGAAGCCCATGCTCCCAAGATGGACCGCCCGGCCCACAACCAGCCGGCCGCCCCCTCGGTGGTGGAGCTGCTGAAGGTGCTGCTGAAGGCCAAGAGCGACAACGCCGGCGTGGCCTCCAAGCTGATCGCCAATGTCGCCGACCTCGAGAAGATCGCCATTTCCGACGCGGCCGACGTGGATGCGCTGAAGGGCTGGCGGCGGCAGCTGTTCGGCGACGACGCCCTGAAGCTGAAGCGCGGCGAGATCGCCCTGGTGCTGAACGGAGCCCGGGTCGAGGTGGTCGAGATCGAATAGGGCTCAGGCGGCCGGCGGCTGCCACAGCTCGATCGGATTGCCCTCGGGGTCGTGGATGCGGGCGAAGCGGCCGACCTCGGGGCTGGCGTCCCATTCCGGTCTGGTGATGACCTCGATGCTGGCGGCGCGCAGGCTGGCCAGCAGGCCGTCGAGGTCGTCGACCCGCAGGTTCAGCATCCAGGCCTTGTCGGCGGCGAAATAGTCGCTGTCGGCCTTGAACGGCTGGAAGACGGTCGGTCCCGCCTGCTGATCCCACATGAAGGCTCCGGCCGGGGGCCCGACCCCGAGATGGGTGAGATACCAGGCCGCGAGGGCCTTCGGATCCTTCGACCTGAAAAAGAACCCGCCGATGCCGGTCACTGCCATGGTCGCCCCTCCCACTGAGTGGACGAGGCTGACACGCGGGGTCCTAGATTTCCAGCGTCAGCCCCAGGGCCTCGGCGAGGGCCTTGGCGCGGCGGCGGGTCTGTTCGCCCAGCAGGACGTCGGCATAGCCCTCGGACGCCGTGAGCCTGAGGGTCGACCCCTTGATGGTGAGGGCCGCATTGGCCAGCAGCTGGGGCGCGCGGCCGGAGAGGTCGCAGCCCAGACGCATGGCGAGGCCGAGGGCCCGGGCCCCGGCGCGGGCTGAGGTGCTCAGCAGCCGATCGGCCGCTGCGGGATCCGGGGTCGAGGGACCGCCGCCATAGCGGGCGTTCAGGGCGCAGGCCAGCCAGACCCGCTCGGGATGGCTCTGGCCGGGGATGGGGGCCCGCAGCACCTGATCGAAGACCAGCTCCAGTCGGTGATCGGGATGCAGCCGCGCGCCGAGGTCGGCCAGACGGCAGGCGGCGGCGGCCAGGATCGGGTCGCGTTCGGGCCCGAAGGCTTCGGGCAGGGCGGCGATGACGTCCCCCAACCAGGCGTTCAGGGCGGCCGGCAGGGCGGGGGAGATGCCCTGACGGGCCCCCAGCGCCGCACAGCCGGCGATGAGCGGGTCGACCGGGGCCTCGTCCTGATCGAGGATCTCGTAGAGCAGGCCCTCGCGCAGGCCCCAGGCCGAGAAGATGATGGTCTTCAGGCCCAGGGCGTCGATCAGGCCCTCCAGAACGAGCGCGGCATAGGGCAGGGTCTCGGCCCGGCGTTTCGAAACGCCCGGCAGGCGGTCCAGCGAGCTGCGGGACTGTTGCGCCACCAGCCGGGCGACGTCCCGCGCGTCGGCGGCGCTCATGGCGTACTGATGCACGATCCGCAGGGGATAGTCGGTCTTCTGCATGTGCAACTGGGCCAGCGAGCGCCAGCCTCCGCCGACGGCATGCAGTTCGGTGGCGGAAAAGCGGTCCCGCACGGATTTCAGGCGGTCGGCGATAACCGCCCGGATCCGCTCCGTATCGAAACCGGCCGGGTCGGCGAGGCTGAAGGGGCCCAGCGGCAGGGTGATGCCGGGCGTGATCGTGCCCTGACCGATCCGGATCAGTTCCAGGCTTGAGCCGCCCATATCGGCCGCGATGCCCGCGGCCCGGGGATCGCCGGCCAGCACGCCCAGCGCGGCATAGTGGGCCTCTTCCTCGCCGGTCAGGACCCGCACCCGAAGGCCGGTGAGGGCGGCGACCCGGTCGCAGAAGTCCGGTCCGTCCTCGGCCTCGCGCACCGCGGCGGTGGCGGCGACGAAGACGTAGGCGGGCTGGACCCCCTCCAGCACGGCGGCGAAGCGGCGCAGGGCGGTCAGGGCCAGCTCGACCCCCTTGGGCGAGAGCCGGCCGGTCGAGGGCATGTCCCGGCCCAGCCCGGCCAGAACCTTTTCGTTGAACACCGTCCAGATGGCGCGGCCTTCCAGCCGGTACAGCACCATCCGCACGGAGTTGGAGCCGATGTCGATGACGGCCGCTTCACGCGGGGGGGCGTAGACCTCGTTCACCCGGCCGGCCGATCGTAGCGCAGGCGGGCGGGGCGGGTCTTCACCTTGCGGCCGCGACCGGACAGGCTGGGGTTGGTCATGAAATACCGGTGCGCCGAGAAGGGCCGGGCCGGATCGGCCGGCACCAGGCGGGTATAGCCACCGTCAGGGCCCAGCGCCCAGCTCTGGGCGTCGTCTTTCAGATTGGCGACCATGATCTGGTCCAGCACCTGGTCATGGACCGTGGCGTTGGTGACCGGGGTCATGATCTCGACGCGGCGATCCAGGTTCCGGGTCATCCAGTCGGCGGAGGAGATGAAGACCTTCGCCTTGTCGTGAGGCAGGTCCCGGCCGTTGGCGAAACAGATGATGCGGCTGTGTTCGAGGAACCGGCCGACGATCGACTTGACCCGGATGTTCTCGGACAGGCCGGGAACGCCTGGCCGCAGGCAGCAGATGCCGCGTACGACCAGTTCGATCCGTACGCCCCACTGGCTGGCGCGGTACAGGGCGTCGATGATCTCGGGATCGACCAGGGCATTGAGCTTGACCCAGATGGCCGCCGGCTTGCCCTTGGCGGCCGCCGACATCTCCTTGCCGATCAGCTCGATCAGGGTCGACTTCATGTTCAGGGGCGAGACGACCAGGGCTTCCAGATCGGCCGGTTGGGCATAGCCCGTAATGTAGTTGAACACCCGCGAGGCATCGCGCGCCAGGACGGGGTCCGAGCTGAACAGGCTGAGGTCCGTGTAGATCCGTGCGGTGATGGGATGATAGTTGCCGGTGCCGAAATGGCAGTAGGTCTTGAGCCCGTCGCCCTCGCGGCGGACGACGACACTCATCTTGGCGTGGGTCTTGTACTCGACGAAGCCGAAGACGACGTGGACGCCGGCCCGCTCCATGGCCCGGGCCCAGCGCAGGTTGGCCTCCTCATCGAACCGGGCCTTGATCTCGACCAGGGCGACGACGTTCTTGCCGTTCTCGGCGGCCTCGATCAGCGCGGCGACGATCGGGCTGTCCTTGGAGGTGCGGTACAGGGTCTGTTTGATGGCGATGACGTTGGGGTCCCGCGCCGCCTGCCGCAGGAACTGCACCACCACATCGAAGCTCTCGAACGGGTGGTGGATTAGGATGTCCTTTTCGCGCACGGCGGCGAAGACGTCGCCGCCCTGGTCCCGGACGCGTTCGGGATAGCGGGGCTCGTAGCCGGGGAATTTGAGGTCCGGATGGCCGGAGGGGATCAGGTCGGACAGCTGGGCGAGACCCAGCATGCCGTCGATCACCACGACATCCTGCGGGGCTGCCTTCAGCTCGCCGACGATGAATTCGCGCAGATCCACAGGCATGGAGGCCTCGATCTTGACCCGGACGACGTCGCCGAGACGGCGCTGTTTCAGGGCCTCCTCGAACTCACGGACCAGATCCTCGGCCTCTTCCTCGATCTCGATGTCGGAATCGCGGATCAGGCGCAGCACGCCCTTTTCCAGCACCTCGTGGCCGGGAAACAGGTGCTCGATGAAGAGCAGCAGCACGGCCTCGAGGGTGACGAACCGTCGGCGGCCCTTCACCGACCGGCCATCGCCCGGCAGCTCCCAGAAGCGCCGCACCTGGGTCGGCACGGGCACAAGGGCGTAGAGGGTCCGGTTGTCGCGGTTGCGGCGCAGCTTCAGCGCCAGCGAAAAGCCGAGATTGGGCAGGAAGGGGAAGGGGTGGGCCGGGTCGATCGCCAGCGGCGTCAGCACGGCGAACAGCTGGCTGAGGAACTCCGGCTCCAGCCGCTCCTTGTCGGTCTTGGTGATCTTTTCGGGATGGACGACCTCGATGCCGGCCCCGACCAGTTCCTTGCGCAACTGACGCCACCGCTCCTGCTGCTCGGCCATCAGCTCGCCGGCGGCCAGATTGACCTTCTCCAGCTGTTCGGCGGGGGTCCGGCCGTCCGCTGACAGGACCCGCACCCGTTCGCGCACCTGACCCTTAAGCCCGGCCACCCGGGTCATGAAAAATTCGTCCAGGTTGTTGGCCGAGATCGACAGGAACCGGAGCCGCTCCAGCAGCGGATGGGCCGGGTTGGCGGCTTCCTCCAGAACCCGGGCATTGAAGGCCAGCCAGCTGATCTCGCGGTTGAAGAACCGGGTCGGCGAGGCCATCAGGGCCTCATCCACTGCCAGCTGGGGCGCGCGGGAGGAGGGGACGTCTTCCCCGGTCGTGGCATCGGCGATGGAGTCGGCGGGCATGGGCCGGTTGTGGGGCGGGTTTGTTACGGCTGCAACCCTGATCCGACGCCGTCCTCGAACAGGTCTTCGCTGGTGCCGAGGACCTGCCGCGCCAGGGCCCGGGTCACGGGCCGGTGCTCGGCGTCCAGCCGCTCGACCACTTCGGCGGCGGCGGCGGCGGAACGGTCGATGCGGCGGACCAGATAGTCGATGACCTCCTCGCCCGGGGCAATGCTGCGTTCGGCGAATCGCGCCCTGAGGATGGCGGACAGGACCGGATCGTCCGGGGCCTCCATCCCGACCACACGGACCGCGTCCAGCCGCGAACGCAGGTCCGGAACGTCCACCGACCAGCGGCGGGGTGACGGGCGCGACACCAGCAACAGGGCCCCGCCGTCCTGCTGGGCGAGGTTGATGAGGTGGAACAGGGTCTCGTCGTCGGCGTCCTGGGCGATGTCCAGCAGCACGGGCCGGCCTTCAAGTTCCAGCGGATCGGCGAGGGCGGCCTCGGCCCCGTTGAGGGGAATGGCCCCGACGCGCTCGGCCCAGATCGCCGCGAGATGGCTCTTGCCGCAACCCGCGGGCCCGCACAGGGCCATCACCGGACCGGCCGCCGGGTTCGGCCAGCCGGCGAGGGCGTCGACCGCCAGGGCGTTGGCCGGCGAGCGCACGAACGGGGCCACCCCGGCTTCCCGCACGAGGGGAAGCCGCATCTGATCGCGAAGGGACCGGGGTGCCGACATGATCCTCTCCTTAGCAGGTTTCCGCCGCGCGCCAATTCCGGGCGCTGTGGGTGGCGGGGACAGATCACTCTGGCTGGGGATGTGGTGCCGCCGGACAGGCCAAACCTTGACTTTCCGGGACGTTGATGCGCCCTACGCCGCTTCATTTCCCGCTGTTTCGCAGCCGTTTTCAGACGATTTTCGCCCATGCACGCCTATCGCTCCCACACCTGCGGTGCCCTCCGGTCGACGGACGCCGGATCGAACGTGCGCCTGTCCGGCTGGGTGCACCGCAAGCGCGACCACGGCGGCCTGCTGTTTATCGACCTGCGCGACCACTACGGCCTGACCCAGCTGGTGCTGCACCCCGAGACGCCCGGCTTCGCGGCCGTCGAGCGACTGCGGGCCGAGAGCGTGATCCGGGTGGACGGCGAGGTCGTGGCCCGCGAGGCCTCGGTCGTGAACGCCAGCCTGCCGACCGGCGAAATCGAGCTGCGGGTCACAGGCGTCGAGGTCCTGTCCGAGGCCGCCGAACTGCCCCTGCCGGTCTTCGGCGAGCCGGAATACCCTGAGGAAATCCGTCTCAAGCACCGCTACCTCGATCTGCGCCGCGAAACCCTGCACAGGAACATCGTGCTGCGCTCGAAGGTGATCTCCTCGATCCGCCAGCGCATGGTCGGTCAGGGATTCCTCGAATACCAGACCCCGATCCTGACGGCGTCCAGCCCCGAGGGTGCGCGCGACTTCCTGGTGCCCTCGCGCCTCCATCCGGGCAAATTCTATGCCCTGCCTCAGGCCCCGCAGCAGTTCAAACAGCTGCTGATGGTGTCGGGCTTCGACCGCTATTTCCAGATCGCCCCCTGTTTCCGGGACGAGGACCTGCGCGCCGACCGGTCGCTGGAATTCTACCAGCTGGACGTCGAGATGAGCTTCGTCACCCAGGAAGACGTGTTCGCGGCCATCGAGCCGGTCATGCACGGGGTGTTCGAGGAGTTCGCCGACGGCAAGCGGGTCGATCCCTATCCCTTCGTGCGGATTCCCTATCGGGAATCGATCGCCAAATACGGCTCGGACAAGCCCGATCTGCGCAACCCGATCGAGATGCAGGACGTCTCGGAGCATTTCCGCGATGGCGGGTTCGGCTTGTTCAACAAGATCCTCGGGGCCGATCCGAAGAATGCCGTCTGGGGCATCCCGGCACCCAAGGGCGGATCGCGCGCCTTCTGCGACCGGATGAACAGCTGGGCCCAGGGCGAAGGCCAGCCGGGTCTGGGCTATATCTTCTGGTCCGAGGACAACAATGCCTGGGGCGGGCCGATCGCCAAGAACCTCGGCGAGGCGACCGACGCCCTGATGGCGGCGCTGGGTATGGGCAAGGGCGACGCGGCCTTCTTCGCCGCCGGTGACCCGGCCGTGTTCCACAAGTTCGCCGGCTCGGCCCGCACCAAGCTGGGGCAGGACCTGAACCTGATCTCCGACGACGAGTTCCGCTTCTGCTGGATCGTCGACTTCCCGATGTTCGAGTGGTCGGAAGAAGAGAAGAAGGTTGACTTCAGCCACAACCCCTTCTCCATGCCGCAGGGCGAGATGGAGGCGCTGATGACCAAGGATCCGCTGGAGATCCTCGCCTATCAGTATGACATCGTCTGCAACGGCTATGAGCTGTGCTCGGGCGCGATCCGGAACCACAAGGCCGAGATCATGCTGAAGGCCTTCGAGATCGCCGGCTATGACGCCTCGGTGGTCGAGGAGCAGTTCGGCGGCATGCTGAACGCCTTCCGCTACGGCGCGCCGCCGCACGGCGGTCTGGCTCCTGGCATCGACCGGATTGTCATGCTGCTGGCCAACCAGGTCGCGATCCGCGAGGTCATCGCCTTCCCGCTGAACCAGCAGGGTCAGGACCTGCTGATGAGCGCCCCGGCCGAAGCGCAGGACCGGCAGTACAAGGAACTGCACATCCGCCCGAACCTGCCCCTGAAATAGGGGGCGGGCCCGCCGCGGTCAGCGCGGGTCGGCCTTGGCGAAGTCGCGACGGGGCGCGGGCGGTGCCGGCGGGGCCGGTGGTGCAGCCGGAGCGGGTGGCGCGACCCGTCCGCGCGATCCGACCGAGACGAGCCGCGAGCCGCAGTTGCGGGCCGTCAGGCCCCGGGGCAGCCGGGTGGAGGAATCGCCGCAGGCCTCCGACACTTGGGACTGGGTCAGGCCCCGGGCGCTGGACAGGTCGGCCCCGCGAATGTCGGTTCGGGTCATCGAGGCGTCGTTGAAACTGGTGGCGCGCAGGACGGCCCCGCCCAGACGCGCCCCGTCCAGCTCCGCATCATTGAACCTGGCACCGGTGAAGTCCCCGCCGGCCAGGTTGGCGGCGTTCATCTCCGCGCCGGCGAAGATCGTGCCGCGGGCGCTGATATTGGCCAGATTGGCTCCGAACAGCTCGGCCCCCGAGGCGTCGGCCCCGTCCAGAACCGCGCCATTCATATTGGCCCCCAGAAGCTCCGCCCCGGACAGGTTGGAGTTGCGCAGGTTGGCGCGGGTGAAGTTCGCGCCCTGGGCCTCGACGCCCCTCAGGTCTGCGTTGTTGAAATTCACGTCGGTGAAGTTCGACCCGAGAATCTCAGCGCCCTGCAGGTCCGCGTTGCTGAAGTCACTGCCGGAGAAGTTGGACCCGAGCAGTTCGGCACCCCGCAGCGTGGTCCCGACCAGGCTCGCGCCGATGAAGCTGGCCCCGGTGAAGGTCGCCCCGGCGAGGTTCCGCCCGGACAGTTCGCAGCGGTTGCAGGATCCGCCCAGCGAGACCATGCGGGCGACGTCACGATCCTGGCCGATGATCGACCCCTCGGCGGCGGCCGGCGTCGCAAGGGCGAGCGTTCCGGTCAGCAGCAGCAGGGCGGCAAGGCCGGGGTGAAGGCGACGGGCACGGAACACGGACTGTTTCACGCTTTCTAGATGGCCCTGTGGAGCGGCAAACCCTACTTAAATCGTCGTAAGGATGGAGACCCTCAGCAGGCCGGAATGCGCAGTCCGGAAGGCAGGGCCGTGTCGGGGTCGCCGCAGGCGGTGTCCAGCTGCCTCTGGGTCAGGCCCGATGCGCGGTTCAGGCGGGCCCCGGAAAAGTTCGTGCCCGTCAGGGTCGCGCCGGCAAAGCTCGATCCGTCCAGAAACGCGCCGACGAAACTGGCATGGGTCAGGTCGGCGCGGTTGAAGTTCGAGCTGGAGAAGACGCCGCCATAGGCCTCGACGTCGCGCAGGTCGGCGCTGGAAAAGCGGGTGCGGTTCATGACCGACAGGCTGAGATCGGCCTGACGCAGACGGGCACCGGACAGGTTCAGACCGCGCGATTCGAGCCCGGACAGGTCGGCCTGGAACAGGTTGCAGCCGGGGCAGCTGGCCCCGCCGCGCACGCGCGCGATCTGGCCGGGGTTCTGGGCGAGTGTCGGCGTCGCTGCGGTCAGGAAGGCGATGAGAAGCAGGCCGGAACGTTTCATGCCGTCAGGGTGGCAGCAGGAGTTTACGATCTTCTGAAGCCGGACCGCCGGTCTATCCGCGCATCTGGGGGGCGACGCCGCAGGTGTCGCAGATCCAGCCGCCGCCGCGCTGTTGCAGGCTGAAATCGCCGCAGGCGGGGCAAGCGTCGGCCTCGCTCCGGTCGCCGCCGGGCGTGACGGCCTCGGCCTTCCGGCCAAAGGGGACGACCACGAGGTTGTCGGCCGTTCCGCGGGCGAAGCCCTTGGAGATGAATTTGGTCGCCGGGAGCGCCTCGTCCGCCTTGCCCGAGCCCAGGCCGTCGGCGTGCAGGGGTTCGGCGTCCGCATTGCCCAGCTCGGTCCGGTCCAGATAGGACACGCCCAGCTCGCGGAAGATGTAGTCGAGGATGGAGGTCGCCGATCCCACGCGGTCGTTGCCGGTGACGCGTCCGGCCGGCTCGAACCGGGTGAAGACGAAGGCGTCGACAAACTCGTGCAGGGGCACGCCGTATTGCAGGCCGATCGAGATGGCGATGGCGAAATTGTTCATCAGACTGCGGAAGGCGGCCCCTTCCTTGTGCATGTCGATGAAGATCTCGCCCAGCTCGCCGTCTTCATACTCGCCGGTGTGGATATAGACCTTGTGGCCCCCGACGGCGGCCTTCTGGATATAGCCCTTGCGCCGGTCCGGCAGCTTCTTGCGGTTGCGGACCCGCTCGATGACCCGCTCGACCACGGTCTCCACCGGGGGGGCGGCCGGGGCGGCGGGCGCAGCCTGTGCCGGGGCAGAGGCTGACCGCACGGGCTCGGGTTCGGGCAGGATCAGGAGGGTGCTCGACGCGCCGTCACGGCGAACGAGGGTGAGCGCCCGCCGGCCCTCGCTCGCGGCCTCGGCGATCATGGCCGTGGCGGTTTCCACCCCGGCGTGGCTGGCCAGATACAGGGGCGTCAGGTCCGCCACATCGCTGAACAGCTCGACCGCCCGGGTCAGGGATGCCGCCGCGCCGTCGATATCAGCCAGGATGGCCTTCAGGCAGGTCGGGGCCCCGGGCCAGCCGGCCAGATCGCGATGGCCGAAGACGTGGGCCGTGGCCGTGGTCACTTCTTCGGGCGAGGCCAGCATGGCCAGCAGTCCGCCGCCGGTGGCCGTCTCGCGGTCGACGCCGAGGACATCACGGATGAAGCCGGCTTCCAGCACCGGAGGGGCGAAGGCGTCTTCCAGACGCGAGGCCCAGGTCAGGGCCCCCTCGACGGCCTCAAGCTCGGTCTCGGTGAAGCCCCGGGCCGCGAGCGCGGCGTGATCGAGCGCGGGCGATCCGACAAGGGTGCGGCGACCCATCAGCCAACGCTCGGCATCCTCCACGTCGCCCCGGTGGGCGGCGATGGCCGAGGCGAGAACGGGGTGCAGCCGGCGCACCGTCTGGCCGTCGCGGGTCTGGAACAGGTCCAGCGCCGTCAGCGGCGTAACGCCAAGCCTCAGGTCGCGCTCGGCGTCCATGGCCAGACTGGCGATCACGGCGTGGCGACGCCCGGAGGTCCGTGCAGCCGCATGGGCTTGGGCCGTGCGCAGTGCCGCTGCGCGACCGAGGTCGCCGTCCAGTCCGGCCAGCCGCGTCTCGCGGGCCTGCAGGGAGGCCAGCACGCTGTCGGCGGCATGGGTCCAGTCCGCGGCCGGGCGCAGGACGCCCGCCAGTTCGCTGGAGGCCAGCGAGGCCGAGGCGGCCAGCAGGCCGGCGGCGGCGACGCACTCCTCCCGGGCCAGAGGGCTGCCGGCCCCGGCGACGACCCAGTCGAGGCGGTTGAGCAGGGTCAGGGCGATGGGGCGGACGGCGTGGCGGCGGCGGGCGGCGCGGCCGTCTGCGGCGAACCCGCAGGCGACCTCGATCTCCAGCGCCGTGGTCCAGAGCCGGGCGAGGGCGTCGATCGCCGTGACCGGATCGGGAAGAACGGCGGTGATGGCCGACAGGGAGAGGGCGCAGCCGGGCGCGAGGCCCAGATCCGCGGCGGCCTCGGCGTCGCGTACCGAAAAGCCCACGATCAGTTCGCCGGTCAGACAGCCTTCCGCCGCCGCCCGCAGCGGGGCGGAGGCGATGGCCGTTGGATCGGGCACGGCCACGACCCGGGCCTGCCGCACCGGCTCGGGCTCGGGGGCTGAGAACAGGCGCCCGGCGATGGCGTCCAGGATGGCGGCATCGTCCGCCCCGGCCTGACGCGCGGCGAGGGCGGCGCGGGCGAGGGCCGGATTGGCGGCGGGGTCGGCGCACAGGGCCGGGGAGCCCTCGCAGCGGTTCACGGCATCGGTCACGGCGGCGAGGGTGCGGGTCACGCCGGCCAGGGCGTGGGCGGTGACCCGGGCGGTCCGCCGCCGGGCCGTGTCGCTCTCGAATCGCGCGCGACCGCCGGGGTCGGCCAGATCGATGACGATGGCGTTGCGGGTCGCCCCGGGCGGATCGGCGGTGACGGGCGATGTTCGCGCCCCCTCGCCGAGCACCGCTGAGGGCGCGGCCAGGCCCAGCAGGACGCTGGCGACCAGATCATCGGCGAAGACGTCCGCGTCCTTCTGGTCCGGAAACACGCCGGTGGCCCGGCCCCAGGCGGCGAGGCGGTCGGCCCAGCGTTCCAGGCCTCCGTCCAGGACCGAGCCTTCGGGCGGCAGGGCCACCCGGGGCGTTGTGCCCTCGGGGCGCGGCAGGTCGGTCGGGCAGCGATCGGCCCAGTCCAGCCAGGCCTCGACCCGGGCATCGCTCCAGTCGACCGGGGCCAGCACCTCGACCACACGATCGGCGCGCTCGATCTCGCGCGTGTCGCAGGCGACGCCGTCGGCAAGGTCGGTCAGGAAGGGGGTGAAACGCATGCGCGGGCCCGGACAGGATCGGTTAACCAGCCTAGGGCGCTTCTCCCTGTGTCCGCAATAGATGTGGGGGCGCTCCGCCGGGTTACCCCCAAGATGTTGGAGGGGGCTTGGCGTTCATCGCGCTGGACGGAAAGGCGTGCGGTTTCTATGATCGCGCCGACTGGACCGGGCCCCTGCGCCGGTCGGATTCTGGACTGGACTGGCCCCGTGCTCGGCAAAATCTTCGGTTGGACGTCAGGCGCGACCATCGGCACCCTGTTCACCATAGGCAAGCGCGGCACGCTGGTCGGCACCGACGAACTGGGCAACCGCTACTACCAGTCGCGCGACAACATCAGCTACGACGGCCGCAAGCGGCGCTGGGTGGTCTACAACGGCTACGCAGAGGCCTCGAAGGTGACGCCGGACTGGCACGGCTGGCTGCGCTACACCTATGACGAGCCGCCGACCGAGAGCCCGCTGCTGCGCCGCCGGTGGGAGCTTGAGCATCGCCCCAATATGACCGGCACGCCGCTGGCCTGGCGTCCGCCGGGCTCGCTGGCCGCCGATGGCCAGCGCCCCGCCGCCATCGGGGACTATGAGGCCTGGACCCCGGAATGACCCGCGCCCGCCTGCTGATGATCGGCACGGCCGTGGTTGCCCTCGCGGTTTCCGGCGGCGTGGTCGCCGGCGGCTGGCAGGACGCTCCGGCGCAGAACGCCACCCCTGTGGCCCCGCCCGTCGAGGCTCCGCGTCCGGAGGCCGAGGCGGCCCCGACGGGAGAGCCCGCTCCGGCCATCCCGATCGCCATCACACCGCCCTCCACTCCGGGCGCGCTCGAGACCGCAGCGGTCGAGGACGGGGACGCGGCTGAAGACGAGGCGGCCGCTGATGAGGACGCCGACGAGGACGAGGGCGAATCAGAGACAGACAAGGCTGAACGGCTGGCGGACGAAACGCCCGCCCCGCGCCAGCGCCGCCGCGTTGCCATCGTCGAGGCGATCGACAAGATCACCGCCGAGAGCATGCGGTTCGAGGTCGAGGTCGGCGGACGGCCCGTGCAATTCAACCAAGCCCTGATCTTTACCGCTCGCGCCTGCGAGGTCTCGGCCAGTTCGGAACTGGTGCAGGATTCCATCGCCTATCTGGACATCACCCTGCAGCCCAAGGGCACCCAGGCGGCGGCCCCGCGCCAGATCTTCCGGGGCTGGATGTACGCCTCGACGCCCGCGCTCAGCGGCCTGCAGAACCCGATCTATGACGCCTGGATCGTGGGCTGCAAGGCATAGGTCACGGCGTCGGTCCCCGACAGGGGTCGGCTGAGGGCCGCGAGGTCGGGCTGCAACCGCAGCGCCGGCTCCAGCATCCGCAGATAGGTCTCCTGCGGCGTCTCGACCGCGCCGAACCGGGACAGATGGTCGGTCAGGAACTGGGCGTCCAGCAGCCGCCAGCCGCCCAGCCGCAAACGCGCGACCAGATGCACCAGGGCGACCTTTGACGCGTCCGTGACCCGGCTGAACATGCTTTCCCCGAAGAAGGCACCGCCCAGGGTGACGCCGTACAGGCCGCCCACGAGGACCTCGTCCTTCCAGCACTCCAGACTGTGGGCCTGACCTCGGCCGTGCAGCTCCAGATACAGCCGCCGGATCGGCCCGTTGATCCAGCTGTCCTCGCGCCCCGGCCCCGGAGCGGCACAGGCATCAACGACGGCGGCGAAGGCGGTGTTGACCCGGATCACGAAGGGCTCGCCCCGGACCGTGCGGCGCAGGCGGGCCGGGATGTGAAAGGCCTCCAGCGGGATCACGCCGCGATGGTCGGGCTCGACCAGAAACACGCGGGGATCATCGCGCGTCTCGCCCATGGGGAAGACGCCTCGGGCATAGCAGGCCAGCAGGGTCTCGACGTCCAGCCGGCCCGGCAGCGGAAACGCGGAGGCGGAAGGGTCCGTCACTGAAATCCTCCCCCATCGGGGGAGGGGGACCACGAAGGGGTGGAGGGGGCCTGCCCCGGACACCGTGTTCGCCCCGAGCCCCCTCCGTCACGGCGCAAAGGCGCGCCGTGACACCTCCCCCGATGGGGGAGGATCAAGCTTTCTGCCGCTTCGCCCAGTTTTCCAGCCAGTGGATGTCGTAGTCGCCGGACAGGATGTCCGGCTCCTGCAGCAGCTTCTGGAACAGGGGAATGGTGGTGTCGACGCCGTCGATGACCATTTCGTTCAGGCTGCGCTTGAGGCGGGCGATGCACTCGGCGCGGTCGCGGCCGTGCACGATCAGCTTGCCGATCAGGCTGTCGTAATAGGGAGGGATCGAATAGCCGGTATAGATGGCGCTATCCAGCCGGACGCCGAGGCCACCGGGGGCATGGAAGTCGGTGATGGTGCCGGGGGAGGGGGCGAAGGTCTCGGCATTCTCGGCATTGATCCGCACCTCGATGGCGTGGCCCTCGAAGTGGATATCCTGCTGGGTGAAGGACAGCGGCAGGCCGGCGGCGATGCGGATCTGTTCACGCACCAGATCGACGCCCGTGACGGCCTCGGTCACCGGGTGTTCGACCTGCAGCCGGGTGTTCATCTCGATGAAGAAGAACTCGCCGTCCTCCCACAGGAATTCGATCGTGCCGACGCCCAGATAGCCGATAGCGGCGATGGCCTTGTTGACCGTCTCGCCGATGGCGATCCGTTCGGCGGCCGACAGGGCGGGGGAGGGCGCCTCTTCCAGCACCTTCTGGTGGCGCCGCTGCAGCGAGCAGTCGCGCTCGCCCAGATGGACGACATTGCCGTGGCTGTCGGCCACGACCTGAATCTCGATGTGGCGGGGCTTCTGGAGGTAGCGCTCCATATAGACCGCGCCGTTGCCGAAGGCGGCCTTGGCCTCGGTCTGGGCGGTCTGGACGGCCTCGACCAGGTCGTCCGGCGTCAGGGCCACCTTCATGCCGCGTCCGCCGCCGCCGGCGGCCGCCTTCACGATCAGGGGAAAGCCGATAGTTTTCGAGGCCGCGATGGCGTCCTCGACCGTCTCGACCTCGCCGGGCGAGCCGGGCACGCAGGGGATGCCCGCGTCCAGCACCGTCTGCTTGGCTGTGATCTTGTCGCCCATCACCCGGATATGTTCGGGCTTGGGGCCGATGAAGGTCATGCCGTGGGCGCCGACGATCTCGGCGAAGCGGGCGTTCTCGGACAGGAAGCCATAGCCGGGGTGGATGGCCTGGGCCCCGGTGATCTCGGCGGCGGCGATGATCGAGGGGATGTTCAGATAGGATTTGGCGGCCGGGGCCGGGCCGATGCACACGCTCTCATCCGCCAGCCGGACCCACATGGCCCCGCGGTCGGCCTCGGAGTGCACCGCGACCGTGGAGATGCCCATCTCCTTGCACGCCCGATGGATGCGCAGCGCGATCTCGCCGCGGTTGGCGATCAGGACCTTGGTGAACACGGCTCAGGATTCCAGCAGCACGAGGGCTTCGCCGAACTCGACCGGCTGGGCGTCGCCGACCAGGATGTCGGCGACCACGCCGTCCCGCGGGGCCTGGATCGGGTTCATGGTCTTCATGGCCTCGATGATCAGCAGGGTCTGGCCCTTCTTGACCTTGTCGCCCGGCTGGACGAACGGCGCGGCCTCGGGCGAGGCCTGCAGATAGACGGTGCCGACCATCGGCGACTTCACCTGTTCGCCGGCCTTGGCGACGATGGTGGCGGGGTCGGACGGCATGGACAGGGGCGCGGCGGCCGCAGCGGGCGCAGGAGCCGGGGCGGCATGGGCCGGCGCGGCGGCGTACTGCATGACCGGGGCAGCCGTGATCTCACGCGCGACGCGGATGCGCAGCTCGCCGCGCTCGACCTCGATCTCGGTCAGGCTGGTGTCGTTCAGGATATCAGCCAGCTGACGGACCAGACCGGCGTCGATCTCGGTCGACGGTTCATTCTTCAGCGATTTTTCGGACGCCATGAGAGTCTTGCCTTGTGGTCTGGGTTCAAACGGTGGCGGCGGAACGACGTTCCTGCACCAGCCGGAGGGCGGCCTTGACGGCCAGGTCATAGGATTGGGCACCGAAGCCCGAGACGATGCCGGTCGCGGCCAGCGAAACGTAGGAGGTGTGCCGGAAAGCCTCGCGCGCCATCGGATTGGACAGGTGGCACTCGACCACCGGTATCGTCAGGGCCTTCAGCGCGTCGAGCAGGGCGATGGAGGTGTGGCCATAGGCGGCCGGGTTCAGAACCAGGGCGGAAGCGCTGGTTTGCGCCTCCTGGACCCAGTCGATCAGTTCACCTTCGTGATTGGTCTGGCGAAACACCACGGTCGCGCCCTCGGCGGCAGCCTCGCATAGCGCCTGGACGTCCGCGAGGGTGGCGTGGCCATAGATCTCCGGCTCGCGCGTCCCCAGCAGATTGAGGTTCGGGCCGTTCAGGACATAGACGACGGGGATGTCGGGCATTGCGCTCGCGGTGAAAGCTGGTCCGACCTGAATCGGACAGGCCTTTTAGCCGAGCCGTCGCGGTTATCAAACCGGGGGATCAAAAGAGGTCCGGTCGTGGCATTCCAATCCCCTGCGCCGGACGGCATCTGGTGCCGGATCGGAGATTGCGGCAAGGGGCTGGCTCGACATCCTTTGGAGACCTGCCTTGGAACGGCTGAGACAGTTGGTGACGTCGCCGCGGACCGAGCGGTTCATCCTTGCCCTCATCATCCTGAACGCCATTACCCTGGGACTTGAGACCAGTCCGTGGGTGATGGCCCGGATCGGGTCCGTGCTGCTCGCGCTGGACGCCGTCGTGCTGGCGATCTTCGTCGTGGAGGTGGCGGCGCGGATCGCCGTGCACCGTGCGGCCTTCTTCAGGGACCCGTGGAGCCTGTTCGACTTCACGGTGGTGGCCATCGCCCTGGTGCCGGCGGCGGGTCCCTTCTCGGTGCTGCGCGCGCTGCGCATCCTGCGCGTGCTGCGCATGATCACCCTGGTCCCCTCCCTGCGTCGGGTGGTCGGGGCCCTGATCAGCGCCCTGCCAGGCATGGGGTCGATCACCCTGTTGCTGGGGCTCATTTTCTATGTGGCCTCTGTCATGGCGACCAAGCTGTACGGCGGCGACTTCCCGCAGTGGTTCGGCAGTATTCCGGCCTCGGCCTACTCCCTGTTCCAGATCATGACCCTGGAAAGCTGGTCGATGGGGATCGTGCGGCCGGTGATGGAGGTCCACCCTTACGCCTGGCTGTTCTTCGTGCCCTTCATCCTGTGCACCACCTTCACCATGCTGAACCTGTTCATCGGCATCGTCGTCAACGCCATGCAGGGCGAGCATGAGGAGGAAGCGAAGGCCGAGCGGCACAAGCTGGAAGCGGATCTGCGTCAGGCCAGCGAGGAACGCCAGCAGGTCCACGCCGAGGAGGTCGCCGACATGGCCGCCCTGCGCGGAGAGATTTCCGAGCTGAGACGATCCATCGCGGATCTGGCCGACCGCCTGCCGAGCCGGGGGTAGCGAGGGACGGCGGTGGCGGTGTAAAAGCGCGGTCCAGCCCAACAAGGACAGTCGTTTGCCCCGCATTCAGGTCAATGGAGACGACCGCTCGGTCACGGCCACGACCGTGCGGGCCCTCGTCGAGGAACTGGGCTTTGACGTCCGCAAGGTCGCGGTCGAGCGAAACCTGGCCATCGTCCCCCGGTCGCTGCATGGCGAAACAACCGTGGCCGAGGGCGACCGGATCGAACTCGTCCAGTTCGTCGGGGGCGGTTGAGCGGGTTTCGCTCGCCCCCTCACGCGCCTAGATAGAGGCCATGAACGCCCCCTTCACGTCGCCCCTCGTCGCTGACGCTCCCGATACCTGGACCGTCGCCGGCCGGACCTTCACCTCCCGCCTGATCGTGGGCACCGGCAAATATGCCGACTATGCCCAGAACGCCGCGGCCGCCGAGGCGGCGGGGGCCGATATCGTCACCGTGGCCCTGCGCCGGGTGAACCTGTCGGACCCGTCCCAGCCGATGCTGGTCGACCATGTGAAGCCGGACCGGTTCACCTTCCTGCCCAACACCGCCGGCTGTTTCACCGGCGAAGACGCGGTGCGCACCCTGCGGCTGGCGCGCGAGGCGGGGGGCTGGGATCTGGTCAAGCTGGAGGTGCTGTCGAACTCGGCCCACCTGTATCCCGACATGATCGAGACCCTGCGGGCCCTGGACCTGCTGGTCGCCGACGGCTTCGACGTCATGGTCTACTGCACCGACGATGTGGTCATGGCCAAACGGCTGGAGGACTCGGGGGCCGCGGCCATCATGCCCGCCGCCAGCCCGATCGGCTCGGGTCTGGGGATCCAGAACCGGGTCAACATCCGGCTGATCGTGGAACAGGCCAGTGTGCCGGTTCTGGTCGACGCCGGGGTGGGGACGGCGTCCGACGCCACCATCGCCATGGAACTGGGCTGCGACGCGGTGATTGCCAACACCGCCATCGCCGGGGCCCGCGATCCCATCGGTATGGCCCGGGCCATGAAGCATGCGGTCATCGCGGGGCGCGAAGCCTATCTGGCCGGGCGGATGCCGAAGCGGATGTACGCCGATCCGTCGTCCCCGCTGGGTGGGCTGATCTAGGATTTCGGCGATCCGGGATTGACGGCAACGCCGGTTGTTCTCATTATGTTCTCCTGCTGCCCCGGGGGAGAATGATGCGGATTCTGACGTTTCGAGGCTATGTCCTGCTCATCGTCCTCGGGCTGACGATTGCCCTTGTCCTCACGGCGGGGACGGGCCGCGCCCAGGAGATGACCATGCGCCACGCCACCGGAACCTTCACCGTCACCGTGACCCCGGCCGATCCGGAGGTGGTCCAGGCGGGGCTGGGTCTGTCCCGTTACACCCTGGCCAAGACCTTCGAGGGCGGGCTGACCGGGACCGGCACCGGCCAAATGCTGGCCGGCGGCGTCTCGGCCGAGACCGGAGCCTATGTTGCCATGGAGCGGGTGGTGGGCACGCTGGACGGGCGCGAGGGGGCGTTCCTGCTGGCCCATCGCGGCGACATGACGCCGGACGGGTTCAGCCTGTCGATCACGGTGGTGCCAAACTCGGGCACCGGGGCCCTGACGGGCCTGACGGGAGATTTCGCCCTGACCATCACCGGTGGGGTTCATCACTATGACCTGGCGTACAGCCTTCCCGGGGCCTGAACAGGGCTCCGGGAAGACCGGGGGGACCGGCCTTGAGTCACACTGAGTCACCCTCTTTTGAGTCACGGTGACTCAAAAGAGGTGGGCGACCTCGGGCTACCCCGCCTTCGCCGCCGTGATCGCCGCCTGGACCTCCTGCGGATTGATGCTGGCGGTGGTGCGGCCGTTGATCAGGAAGGTCGGGGTGCCGACCAGACCCAGGGTCGCCCCGATGGTGTGGATGTCGGCCAGTTGCCGGTCGGTCCCCGTATCGGCGATGTCGGCGGCGGCGCGGGCCATGTCGACGCCGTTGGCAGCGAGGATGGCGTCGATGCTCTCCGGCGTCAGGGCCGCCTCGGCCATCAGGGCCTGATGCACGGGCAGATAGCGGCCCTGCCGGTGGGCCGCCAGCGCCGCCCGGGCGGCGTAGTTGGAGGTGGTGGTGTCGCCCCGGTCGAGGATCGGCCACTCCTTGAAGACGAAACGGACGTCCGGATTCGCCTCCATGAGCGCCAGAACCTCGGGTGACACCGCCTTGCAGCCCGGGCAGCGGTAGTCGAAGAACTCGATCACGGTAACCTTCGCATCCGCTGGCCCGAAGGCCGGGTCGCGGGGGTCGGGGGCCAGAAGGGCGGCGTTGGCGGCCACGGCGCGGTTGATGGTCTCGACCCGGCCGGTCTCCTCGGCCTGTTGCCGGGCCTGGACCACCTCGTCCAGAACGCCGGGGTTGGCCAGCAGATAGGCCCGGACCCGACCGCCGAAGTCGCCGCCGGTCAGATACGGAGCGGCCGCCAGTCCCAGCGCCACCACCGAGACGGCGAGCGCCGCCGCCCCGCCCCGGCCGGACGCCAGCCAGCTGAACGGATCGCGTGCGGGCGCGGGCGAAGGCAGGGGCGAGGCGGGGGTCTCGTCGGTCATACGGTCTCTCGTGCGGGGAAGGGCTCAGGCCCCGGGCGGGGTGACGACGGTCTGGCGGTCGCGCCGCTGTTCCTGACGCCGGTCCAGATCCTGGATGTCGTCCATGGTCGCACCGGACGCCAGCACGATGTCCATGGCGCGGCGCCACTCCAGCGAGCCCCGGTCCAGCATGTCGCGGGCGCGCAGGGCGAACTGGGTCGCCTGTTCCTGCCCCCCGGCGGCGAAATAGTATTCGGCCGAGGCGAGGCGGGCCTCGCCCTCCTTGCCCTGGCTGGAATAGGCCTGGGCCAGCAGTCGCCAGGCCAGGGTGTTGTCGTCCTCCCGCGCCGTCGCGCGCTTCAGCTGGTCGACCGCCTCCTCCAGCCGTGCCGGGTCATTGGTCTCGATCAGGGCGTGGGCCAGGTTGATCCGCAGCAGCGGCGCGTCGGGCCGCAACTCGACCGATCGGCTGTGGGCCTCGATGGCCTCGGTCGGGCGGCCCTCCTCGAACAGGATCTGTCCCTTCAGTTCCCAGAGGTAGGGATTGTCCATGTCCTCGGCGATCAGGGCGTCTGTGGCGTCCAGCGCCCGCTGGGTCTGGCCGTCCCGGTACCAGGCGATGGCGCGGGCGTAGCGGGCCGGGAAAGAGGTATCGCTGTCCAGATAGGTTCGCAGGGTCTGGGTCGGCGCATCCATGAAGGCGTGGATCTTGGCCACGATCAGGGCGTGTTGGGCCAGCCGCTCGGGGCTTTCGACCGCGCCATAGTTGGGCATGGCCTCGACCGGGCGGCGCAGGGCCTCGATCCGCTGTCCGGACAGCGGGTGGCTACGGAAATAGGGGAAGCGGCGGGCGTCGGAGAAGACCTCCTGACTGCGGAAATTCTCGAAGAACTCGACCAGGCCGCGTCCCGACTGGCCGGCGGCGTCCAGCCCCCGGGCGGCGGTGATGTCGGCCTCGCCCTCCTGGCTCTGGATGTAGCGGAGCGCATTCAGGGTGCCGAAATACTGGCCCGATCCCATCAGGGCTGCCCCGGCCCCGGGTTCGCCGGCGACGATGGCGAGTGCCCCCAGCGCCATGGACATCAGAAAGGGCTGCATGCCCGCGCTCTGGGCCCCGTCGCGCAGGGTGTGGCGGTTCTTGATATGGCCGGCCTCGTGGGCGATCACGCCCAGAAGCTGGTTGGGGTCTTCGGTCCGCAGGATCAGGCCGGTGTTTATCCCCATGATCCGCCCGCGCGTGGCGAAGGCATTCAGCGTCGGGTCATTGACCAGCAGGACCTCGACCTCGGTCGGGTCCAGCCCCATGGCGCTGAAGACGGGATCCGACCATTCGCGGATGATCCCCTCGATCTCGGTATCGCGGATCGTCGACTGGGCAGAGGCGGGAGCGGCCGCCGCCATCGCAAGGACGGCGGCAGCCACAGCCGCAGACAGGCGGGCGAACGGACGGGACGGGAAACGGGTCGGCCTCACGATGGCAAACTCCTCCGACTGGCGCCCCCGCCGCGTGGTCCGGTTAATCTAGGCGCGCCCGGTCAAAGACGCCACCATCCGCGCTTGGGTTTGGCCGGTGGCGCGGTGATCTGGGCCGGATCGTTGGCGATGATCGTCGAGAGATCAGCTTCCGGTTTCGGCGCAACGGGCACCTCTGCCAGAGTTGCGGGCTCCGGTTCGACGGCCGGCGCCTCCACCGCAGGGGCCTCGACCACAGGGACTTCGACCACGGGGATGGCGGAGGCCGGTTCGGCGGCAACCTCGGCCGGAGGCGCGGGGTCGGTCGCGGCGACCTCGCTTGCGGTCTCGACGTCCATGGCGGACTCAAGCGCAGCCGTCGGCGTCTTGCGGCGGACCCGGCGACGCTGCGGCTCGGGAGCCGCCTCCGGAACTGCTTCCGACAGTTCGGCGACCGGTTCGGCAGACATGACGGCCATCGGGGTGTCGGGCGAGCCATCGGCGGGCATGCCCTCATTGGTGGCGCGGCCCTCGACCTTCAGATCGTGCGGCGTGGCGCGATCGCCCCCGCGGCCGCGGCCGCGACGACGGCGGCGCGAACGTCCACCCTCGCGCTCTCCGGCCAGTTCGCCCTCGGGCCGCTCACCGATTCGCTCTTCCCGCTCTTCGGGCATGGCCGAACCTGCCTCCGGGGCGGGCGCAGCGCGTTCGGCGCGCTGGGTGGGGTTGATGGGATCGAACCAGACGTAGGGATCGTCGAGAGACGGCGTGCGGCCGCGCACCCAGAAGAAGGATCCCGTGCCCGCGGCCGGCGCGTCCCCGTCCTCCCGGATACGACGGCCTCCGCGACGGCCCCGGCGACGCCGGCGGCCCGCCTCGCTGTCGTCGTCGTCCGCGAGACCCTCGACCTCGGCATCGGCGGCGACCGGTGCCGCTTCCTCGTCGCGACGTCCGCCGCGACGGCGACGTCCGCGCCCGCGCCCGCGTTCGCCATCTGCGCGCTCGCTGCGTTCGGCCCGTTCGCGCGGCTCGTCATCGTCCGAGTCCTCGCGGTCGAGGGCGTCCTCGTCGTCTTCTTCGACGATGAAGTCCTCGTCGTCGGCCTCGTCCTCGTCCACCCAGGCGTTGTCGTCGAAATCATCCTCGAGGTCCGCCAGCGAGACGACGGCCTCGGGCGGAGTGAAGTCCTCATTGGTCTCGGTACGCTCGATGGCGCTGTCGCCCTGACCCAGACGATCGTCGATCTGGATGACAACGGCCAGACCGCGACGCTCAAGCAGGCGCTGCAGATAGTCGCGCTTGTGGTTCAGGATGTAGAGGGCGACGGCCGAGGAGACCTTCAGGTTGATCGAGCCGGCCCCGTTCTTGCCGGCCTCGATATCGACGGCGCGCAGCACCATCAGGGCAGCGCTTTCGGCGGACCGGACGCGTCCTGCGCCCTGGCAGTGCGGGCAGACCTCGGTCGCGCCTTCCAGCACGCCCAGACGGCGACGCTGGCGGCTGATTTCCATCAGGCCGAAGCCCGAGATGCGGCCCATCTGGATCCGCGCCCGGTCGAAGCTGAGCTCGTCCTTCAGGATGCGTTCGACGGTCCGGTTGTTCTTGGACTCGTCCATGTCGATGAAGTCGATGACGACCAGACCGGCGAGGTCGCGCAGACGCAACTGGCGGGCAGCCTCGACGGCGGCCTCGCAGTTGGTCTTGAAGGCCGTGGCCTCGACGTTGCGTTCCTTGGTCGCGCGACCGGAGTTGACATCGATAGCCACCAGGGCCTCGGTCTGGTTGATCACCAGATAGCCGCCGGACTTCAGCGGTACGACCGGCTGGTGGATCTGCGTCAGCAGCTCCTCGATGCCGTTGGCGGCGAACAGGGGCTTCGACCCCTGATAGAGATGCACCTTCTTCGCCTGGGAGGGCATCAGTACGCGCATGAAGTCGCGCGCCTCCTTGAAGCCCTCCAGCCCCTCGACCTGGATCCCGTCGAAATCCTTGTCGAACATGTCGCGCACGGCGCGGCGGACGAGGTTTTCTTCCTCATAGATCAGGGAGGGGGCGTGGGAGGCGAGGGTGGTCTCGCGGATCGTCTCCCACAGGCGCAGCAGATATTCGTAGTCGCGCTTGATCTCGGCCTTGGTGCGCTTGGCCCCGGCCGTGCGGATGATCAGGCCCATGCCGCGCGGCACGTCCAGGGCGGCGGCTGCGGACTTCAGCCGCTTGCGGTCGCTGGCCTGGGTGATCTTGCGCGAAATGCCCCCGCCCTTGCCGGTGTTGGGCATCAGCACGCAGTAGCGGCCGGCGAGCGACAGCCAGGTCGTCAGGGCCGCACCCTTGCCACCGCGCTCGTCCTTGACGACCTGGACCAGCAGGATCTGGCGGCGCTTGATGACGTCCTGGATCTTGTAGCGCCGCATCAGGCGACGCTTCAGACGCTCTTCCTCGGCCATTCCGCCTTCGGACTCGCCATCGTCGGAGTCGCGGGCGTTCTCGTCGTCGTTGTCGTCATCGGCCGAGGGGGCCTCGGCCATGATGGCTTCCCGGTCCGCCGCCGGGATCTGGTAGTAGTCGGGGTGGATTTCGTTGAAGGCCAGGAAGCCGTGGCGGTTGCCGCCATACTCGACGAAGGCGGCCTGCAGACTGGGCTCTACGCGGGTGACCTTGGCAAGATAGATGTTGCCCCGGAGTTGGCGTTTGGTCTTCGACTCGAAGTCGAATTCCTCAACCTGGCGGCCGTTGACGATGGCGACGCGGGTTTCTTCCGCGTGCGCCGCATCGATAAGCATGGTCTTTGTCATTGAAAATGTCTCTCTGGCGCGCGCGGCCATTGCCATCAGGGGCAGGGGCGGCTCGCCGAACGGGGTAAGGGGCGGTGGCGCGCGTCATTCCATCGCTGCGGCCTTGGCCGGGCACGACTGACGCCGGCCCGGAAGGGGCTGGCGGTCGGAGGAAGAGGCAGGCGGAAAAGCCCATGGGGTCTGGTCGGTCCTCGACCCGCACGCGCCCGAGGGGCGTCGCAAGGTCCGGTTCGGGAAAGCCCGGTCTCGCCGATCGTCGGGTCTGGCCATTCGATGCGCCGGGCCGGTCGATCCGCAAGGGCGGGAAGTCAGCGCCGCGCCGGGGCCGCGCCGAACCGACAAGGCGGCGGCGCGATCGTTCGCGAACAACCGCCAGCATAGGCAAGCCGGGCAGGAATGGAAAGCGGTGGTTCGAACAACGCCACCATCGACCTCTGTGGGCGGAATTCGCGTCCAGCTTAACCCAATCCAAACCGCGTACTGGCATGATCGGGTCAACAAGAATGGTGGGTCGCCGGCGGAATGCACGGTCAGAAGCGTTTTAACCTGTCGGCGTGGAGCCTGCGTGAGTGGGCCCTGACCGGTCTTGCCCTGCTGGTGCTTGTCGCTGTGCTGCTCGTCAGTTCGCGCGGCTTCGCGGCCGGGGCCACCGGCGATGTGCGCGGGGTCCGGTTCGGCGGCGACACACAGAGGACCCGGGTCGTCATCGACCTGGACCGTTCCGCCCGCGGAGAAGTGATCTCCGGCGGCGATCGCGGCGAGATGGTCCTGACCCTTGCCGGGGTCGGGGCGGGCCGTGGCGTCTCCGGTATGGGCTCCGGCCTGGTCCGGGACTGGCGCGTCAGTGCATCGGGGACAGCCTCGCGCGTTCATCTGGGTCTGGCCCGCACGGCCCGGATCGAGCGCCGCTTTCTTCTGCCGCCCGGAGACGGAGTGCCCCACTACCGCTATGTCATCGATGTGGCCGCTACGGGGACTGCGCCGATTGCGCGGCCGACGGCGTCGCGTGCAGAGCCCCGGCCGGTGGAGCGGCCGCTGGTGGTCATCGACGCCGGCCACGGCGGTCGCGATCCAGGTGCCCGCGGTGCCCATCGCAATGAGAGCGAGATCACCCTTGGCGCGGCCCTGATGCTGCGCGACGAACTGCTGAGGAGCGGACGTTTCCGGGTCCTCATGACGCGGGAGACCGACGTCTATGTCGGTCTGTCCGAACGGGTCCGGATCGCCCGGCGGGCTGATGCGGACCTGTTCATCTCCCTGCATGCCGATGCCGGGGCCGATCCGGCCACGCGCGGTGCGTCCGTCTATACCCTGTCCGAACAGGGTGCGACCCGGGCCGTGCGCGAGGTGACTCGCAGCGACGACTGGCACAGGGACCTGCATCTTCCCGGACGCGACCCGTCGGTGGACCGGATCCTGCTGGACATGACCCAGCGCGCCACCCAGAACCGTTCGGCCCAGTTCGCACGCGTGCTGCTGACCCACCTGGAGGCCGCCGACCATCCGCTGCTCCGGCGCAGTCACCGCGATGCCGGCCTTGCGGTGCTACTGGCTCCGGATGTGCCGGCGGTCCTGCTGGAAATGGGCTTCATCACCAATCCCGACGACGAGCGGGCCCTCGGGGACGCGGTGCGCCGGCGGAGGCTGGTCGGGGCCGTGGCCGAAGGGATTGATCGCTATTTCCGGCAACCCGTAGACGCTCAGGTTGCCACGACGGACACCTCGACAGGACGGTCGCGAGGTTAATACGGAATTCAACGTTAGCCGCGTATGTCTGACACTGCTCAACTGCGGGAACAGTGATCGTCATGCGTAAGGCCTTGCAATCCCTCTCGGGGCGTATCGCCCTGATGATCGTCGCCGGCCTTTCCCTGCTGTCTCTCTGCCTGATTCTGACGACGTCCTGGCTCATGACCAACGACGCCCGGGGCCGGGCTGCGGAGCGGCAGGAAGCCAATATGCGTGTCGCCTGGCACGTGATCGGCGGCTACGGGCAGGGCTACGAGGTCCGCAATGGTGCTATCTACGTCGGCGGCACGGCGCTCAACAATAATTTCACACCGGTTGACCAGATCAAGACGCTCGTTGGCGGCACGGCGACGGTCTTCATGGGCGACACGCGCGTGACGACCAATGTCAAGAAACCGGACGGAAGTCGGGCCGTGGGGACCCCGCTGGCCCCCGGGCCGGTCTATGACGCGGTCCTGAAGGCCGGGCAGAGCTACCGCGGCGAGGCCGATATCCTGGGGACGCCATTCTTCACGGCCTATGATCCCATCAAGAACGCAAGGGGCGAGGTGATCGGCATTCTGTATGTCGGTATCCCCCAGGCCGAGTTCCTGCAGAGCGTGACCGATACGCGCAACGTCATGTTGATCGTCGGCCTTGTCCTGACCGTCCTGGCGACCCTGGCCTGTCTCTATGGGACCCGCCGGCTGCTTCGCCCGCTGGAGGCGCTTACCAAGAGCATGTACCGCCTCGCCGCCGGTCAGACGGATATCGACACCCCCTGGGCGGATCGCGCCGACGACATCGGTCAGATGGACCGCGCCGTGGCCCAGTTCCGCGACTCGGCCCTGGATCGGCTTCGACTGACCGAGGAGAGCGCGCGGGACCGCGAAGCGGTCGAGCGGGAGCGCCAGTCGGTGGAACGCGACCGTGTGCGCACGGCTGAAGAGGATGCGCAGATCATCGCCACCGTGGGCGAAGCCCTGTCCTCGCTGGCCGCCGGCAAGTTGGGCCGGCGGATTACGACCGACCTTGCGCCCAAGGCCGAACGCCTGAAGCGCGACTTCAACGACGCCGCGACCGCCCTGTCCGATACGCTCGGCGAGGTGACCGAGGTCGTCCGGAGCATGGAGTCCGGGACCGGCGAGATCGCCGATTCCGCCATGAATCTCTCACGCCGCACCGAACAGCAGGCGGCGGCGCTTGAGGAGACCGCTGCGGCCCTGGACGAGATCACGGCGACGGTCCGGTCAACCGCCGAGAGCGCAGCCCAGGTCGCAACCGTCAGTACGGCCGCCATGCAGCGTGCCGAGTCGGGCGGTGAAGTGGCGGATGATGCGAACCAGGCCATGAACGCCATCGCCCACAGCGCTGAATCCATCAGCCAGATCGTCGGCGTGATCGATGAGATCGCCTTCCAGACCAATCTTCTCGCCCTCAACGCCGGGGTCGAGGCGGCGCGGGCCGGGGATGCCGGCCGGGGCTTTGCCGTGGTCGCGTCCGAGGTTCGCGCCCTGGCGCAGCGATCGGCCGATGCCGCCAAGGAAATCAAGGCGCTGATCCTGGACTCCGGCAAACAGGTCAACTCCGGCGTGGAGCTGGTCGGGCGCACGGCGACGGCGCTGACAACGATTTTGACCGAGGTTGGTCAGGTCAAGACCCTTGCCATGACGATCGCGGCCTCCACTGCAGAACAGGCCACCGCGCTTCAGCAGGTCAACGCGGCCATCAACCAGATGGACAACGTCACCCAGCAGAATGCCGCCATGGCCGAAGAGGCCACCGCGGCCAGCCAGCTGCTGTCGGACAAGGCCCGCGAACTGGGCCGACTGGTCACGCGTTTCGACGTGGGGACGCAGGCCGGTCACCAGAGGATGTCCCGGGCGGCCTGAGCCGGTGTCAGCGCGATCGCGGCAGGTCTCATCGCGATATTCGCGACTGCGTGTTTGCGGTACCGCCGATGTTGGCTAAACCCTACGCGATGCCGTTCTGTCGGAGAGTCTGGTGAAGGTTGCCGAACGGTGGTTCGTGATGGCGGGGATCGGCCTGCTGGGCGCGATTGCGCTCGCCGGTCTGGTGGTGGCCATCTATGCCGCCTGGCTGTTTCATGATCTGCCCGACGCCTCGGAGCTGGCCGATTACCGGCCGCCGACGGCGACCCGGGTCTATGCCGGGGACGGCACCCTGATCGGTGAGTTTTCCGACGAGCGGCGCATCTACGTCCCCTACGAACAGATCCCCACGCCGCTGGTCGAGGCCTTCCTGGCCGCCGAGGATCGCAACTTCTTCCAGCACGGTGGCATCGACGTCTCCGGGCTTGGCCGGGCGATGTTCAAGAACGTCTTCAATGCGGCGACCGGCCGGCGTCTGGAGGGCGGCTCCACGATCACCCAGCAGGTGGCCAAGAACGTCCTGCTGACGAACAAATCGACCCTCGGCCGCAAGCTGAAGGAGGCCATTCTTTCCAGCCGGCTTGAGGCCACCCTGACCAAGCAGCAGATCCTCGAACTGTATCTGAACGAGATCTTCCTGGGCTACCGCAGCTATGGCGTCGCCTCGGCCGCCTACAACTATTTCGGCAAGTCGCTGGCTCAGCTGACCCCGGACGAGGCGGCCTTCCTCGCGGCCCTGCCCAAGGGGCCCAACAACTACCATCCCAAACGCCACCCGGAGGCCGCCAAGGGCCGCCGGGACTGGGTGCTGGGCGAGATGCTGGAAAACCGCTTCCTCACCCAGGCAGCCTATGACGAGGCCATCGCCCGGCCGCTCCTGACCCAGGCCGCGCCGCGACGCGCTGAATACCAGGACGCCGATTTCTTCGTCGAGGAGGCACGCCGTCAGGCGCGGGCCAATCCGGAGTTCGGTGACCAGCTGAATGCCGGCGGCTTCTATATGCGCACCACCCTGGATCCGTCGCTGCAGACCGCAGCGCGCGATGCCCTGATGCGCGGGCTGGAGAACTATGACCGGCGTCATGGCTGGCGCGGGGCCTGGGGAACGACGGATTTTGCGCCGGGCTGGCAGACAGTGGCATTGCGCCAGAGTGCTCCGCCGGAGCGCCGTCAATGGCGGGCGGCCGCAGTGGAGAGTGCCTCGGGCAATACCATCCGCGTCCGAACCGCACGCGATGACGAGACCGGCACACTGCTGACCTCAGACGCGGCCTGGGCCAATGCCAATCGGCCGCTCCGGCGGGGAGACCTGATCTTCGTCGAGCGCCGTGATGACGGTCAGTTCGCGCTCAAACAGGTTCCGGCCGTCAACGGGGCGCTCGTGGCTATCGAACCCCAATCTGGCCGGGTTCTGGCGATGGTCGGCGGCTATTCCTATGCCCTGTCCAGCTTCAACCGCGCGACCCAGGCAAGACGCCAACCCGGATCATCTTTCAAGCCGTTCGTCTATGCGGCGGCACTCGAGGGTGACTTCACTCCAGCCTCAATCATCGTCGACGGCCCCATCAGCTTCGCCGGCGGACCCGGCGGGCGCCGCTGGACGCCGGAAAACTACAGCCGGGAATACTATGGACCGTCGACGCTCCGGAGAGGGCTCGAACTGTCCCGGAATGTCATGACGGTCCGCCTGGCCAATGCCATTGGCATGGACAAGGTGGTCGAACTGTCCAAGCGCATGGGGGTGTCCGAGAACCTTCAGCCGAACCTGTCGGTCTCGCTGGGAGCGGGCGAAGTGACCGCCTACGACCTGACTGCGGCCTATGCCGCCTTCGTCAACGGGGGGCGTCGCGTCGACCCCTATCTGATCGAATACGTCCAGGACCGTGACGGCGAGACCATCTTCCGCGCCGATCAGCGGCGGTGCCGCGACTGCGGCCGGCCTTTCACCGGCCAGGCCTCGCCCTTCCTCGAGCCGCGCGGGACCCAGGTGATCGACCCGATCACGGCCTATCAGATCAGCTCCATGCTGGAAGGCGTGGTCCAGCGGGGCACGGCGGCCAGCGCGCGCGGCCTCGGCCGCTGGATCGGCGGCAAGACCGGGACGACCAATGAGTATCGCTCGGCCTGGTTCGTGGGCTTCACCACCGACATCGTCGTGGGCGTGTTCATCGGCTTTGATGACAATCGCTCTCTGGGGTCGGGCGAGGCCGGGGCCTCGGCCGCCGTGCCGGTGTTCACCGATTTCATGGAGGATGCCCTGAAAGAACGGCCTGCCCGTCCGTTTGTCCGGCCGCGCGGGGCGATCTTCCGGACGGTGAACGGGATCGAGGAAGCCTTCCGGCCAGGCACCGAGCGTCGCCGCGAGGAAGAGCAGCGCGAGCAGGGGCCGGCCATTCCGGCGGGACCGCAGAACTACAACGACATCGTGCGTCGCGAGCAGGAAGCGGCAACGGGAGCGACGCCTGGTCCGGCGGCACCGCCTCCGCCATCACCGCCCCCGCCGCGGCAGGAACCGGCCGAGGATCTGAGCGGTCTGTACTAGGCGGGCGACAGAGACAGGATTGGCCCTCGACCCCCGGCCTCTGACCCTCTATGTCCGCGCCTCACCTTTGGATCGCAGGAGTTCGCGATGAGACCGGATGTCGAGGCCATGAAGGCCGACATCGAGCAGAGCGTCGCTCTGCTCAGGAGGCGTCTTTGACTGGGATGTCGCCAACCGCAAGCTCGATGAGCTGAACGCACGGGTCGAGGACCCGACGCTCTGGGACAAGCCCGACGAAGCCCAGGCGGTCAGCCGTGAGCGCTCCCGGCTGGAAGCCCAGATCAATGCCGTCAAGTCCATGGAGCGCGAGCTCGAGGACGGCATCATGCTGGCCGACATGGCCGACGAGGAGGGCGACGAGGCCACCCTCGAGGAGGCCCGCGCCCAGCTGAAGGCGATCAAGGACCGGGCGGCCCGGGCCGAGCTGGAGGCCCTGCTGTCCGGCGAGGCCGACGGCAACGACGCCTATCTGGAGGTCAACTCCGGGGCCGGGGGCACGGAGTCGAACGATTGGGCCGGCATGCTGCTGCGGATGTATTCCCGCTGGGCGAAGGCGCACGGCTACGAAGTCCAGATCGAGGCTGAGGAATCGGGCGAACAGGCCGGGATCAAGTCGGCCACCATTCTGGTCAGCGGACCCAATGCCTATGGCTGGCTGAAATCGGAGTCCGGGGTTCACCGGCTGGTGCGGATCAGCCCCTATGATGCAGCGGCCAAGCGCCACACCAGCTTCGCCTCCATCGGCGTGTCGCCGGTCGTGGACGACACCATCGTCATCGACATCAATCCAGCCGATGTCCGCACCGACACCTATCGCGCCTCGGGCTCGGGCGGTCAGCACATCAACAAGACGGACTCGGCGGTGCGCCTGACCCACATCCCGACCAATACGGTCGTGGCCTGTCAGGCCGGGCGCTCCCAGCATCAGAACCGGGAACAGGCCTGGAAGATGCTGCGGGCCCGCCTGTATGAGCTGGAACTGCAGACGCGGGAAGCCGCGGCCCAGGCCCTGGCGGACGCCAAGACCGACATCGGCTGGGGCCACCAGATCCGCAGCTACGTCCTGCAGCCCTATCAGATGGTCAAGGACCTGCGCACCGAGGTCGAGACCTCGGACACCCAGGGCGTGCTGGATGGGGACCTGGACCCTTTCATGGGCGCGGCACTGGCCCAGCGGGTCGGCGAAACGCGCGGGTCGACGGTCGAGTGATCGCGCGGTCTCCCGCCCGACCGGGGCGGGAGACCGGTCGGCCTAGACCGGTTTGAGGTCGATCACCTGGGGTTTGTCTTCCACCGGTGCCACGTGCGCCGGCGCAGCCTCGACCTCGGCCATCGCCTGGGCCTGCCGTGGCGCGGGGGCAATCGGTGCCGGGGCCTCGCGGCGGCTTTGCAGGACGCGGCCCTGGAAATAGGCCCCGATGTCGATCGACAGCTGCTCCGCCGTGATGTCGCCGTCCACATAGGCGGTGGAGATGAGCTTGACCTGCTTGCCCGAGACGCTGCCGACGATCCGGCCGCGCACCTCGAGATAGTCCGCCGTGACATTGCCCTCGACTGCACCGGTCTCGCCGACGATCAGCCGGCCAACGCGCACGTCACCCTTGATCGCACCGTCAATCTGGAGATCGCCGGCACCCGAGACGTTGCCCTCGAACTGAAGATCGGACGAAAGGGTCGACAGGCCACGCGAGGAGGCGATCGGGGAGGGGGCCGGAGCCGGGGCGGGGGCGCGGTTCTGGCCGGGTGAAGGCAGATCCGGCAAGGGCGGGATCGGCAGGGCGGTCGACGGCCGCTCGGGGGCGGGGGATTTCGGCTTATTGAACAATTTGTTCTCCTGCGCGGATGAAGCGGGCGGGGTTCTGCGGGCGGCCGTCCATCCACACTTCGTAGTGCAGATGAACGCCGGTGGAGCGTCCGGTCGTTCCCATGCCGCCGATGCGCTGGCCGAGCGCGATGCGCTGGCCCGGCTGGACGGCCATGGTGTTCAGATGGGCGAAGCGGGTCTTGAAACCGCGGCCATGATCTATCTCAACGGTGTTGCCATACCCTGAACGCACACCGGCAAACGACACGATCCCGGGCGCGGTCGCGTGGATCGGCGCGTTCAGCGGCGCGGCGAAATCCTGGCCCTGATGCACGGCGGGGCGTCCGTTGAAAGGATCGAACCGAACCCCGAATCCGGAGGTTGTCCGCGCCTGTGTCGGGCGGTGGAAGGGCAGGCCTTCGGCGGCGTCGGCCAGACCGCGCATTTCCGACAGGTTGTTGGCGGCGTGGTGAATGCGGACAGCAAAGGGTTCGTCGACATCCAGGATGGTGGCCAGGGCCTTGGGATCGCGAGCCTCGACCAGCGGACCACCGAGCGCGGTTCCCTTGGCTCCGTAGGCGGCGGGATTGAGACCGGCGAGGCGGAAGGCGAGCCGCAGCCGTTCGGCCCGCGTCTGGGCGAAATCACCGGCGCGTTCGATCAGCCGCTCCTGGTCCATGCGCACAGCGACGATGCGCTGGACCGGACCGGCCTGGGTGGCGGACAGGGGAGACCGGGCGCCAGGACGGCCTCGGCCCCGTCCACGCCACGGAACATGGTCATGACTCCGGTCAGGGCGGCGTGCCGGCGTTCGACCATGGAGGCCATTTCGTCGAGCCCGCCGGTGGTGGCCGACATGCGCACGACGGCGGTTTCCAGCCGGGCCTGCAGGTCGGCGTTCAGGCGTTCGGAGGCGGCGCGGGCGCGAACGATCTCTTCGTCGGCGCGGCTTCGGGCGGCGAGGTCGAAGATGAAGCTGCCCGACGCCACCAGCGTCCATGCGGCGACGGCGATGCCGGCCCCCGCCATCATCATCTGCCGGCCACTGGTGAGGACATGGCCCTTGATCTCGCCATTTGTCCGTAGAAAGACGTGTCGTTCCGGAAACCAGCGCTCGATCAAAGAGCGTCTGACCGGCTCCTGTTCTTCCCGCATATGAACACGCCCCCATGTACCGGGGCTTTATCCGTGAAGCGTTGCCGAACGGCAATACCGTTCACGTAATCTTAACCACGTTGCCCGGTCTGGTGGCCGCAACGAATCTATATGTAGGGCTGTTTCGCCCCGGAGGGGTATTCGAGACGTCTGATCAGTCGCCTTTCAAGACTTCCCTTTGGAGCTCCGGGCCCGGATCAAAGCTCTTTCGCGGCTGCGAGAACGGCCTCGGCATGGCCCTTGACCGACACCTTGCGCCAGACGCGGCGGACGACGCCCGCGCCGTCGATCAGGAAGGTCGCCCGCTCGATCCCCATATAGGTCCGGCCATACATGCTCTTCTCGACCCAGACGCCGAACGCCTCGGTGACGCCGGTCTCCTCGTCCGAGGCCAGGGTGACCCTGAGGTCGTATTTGGCCTTGAACTTCTCCAGCTTCTTCACCGGGTCCTTGGACACGCCGATGACCGTGACCCCCGCAGCGGCGAAGGCCTCGGCGTGGTCGGTGAAGTCCTTCGCCTCATTGGTGCAGCCGGGCGTATCGGCCTTGGGATAGAAATACAGGACCGTCGGCCCGGACAGGGTGGCCCGGCCGCCGCCGTCGGCGGGCATGTCGAATGCGGGGGCTTTTGCGCCTTCCACGATCTCGGTCATTTCACTCTCTCCGGTCAGACAGGGCGGACGAGCAGGATCTTCTTCTTGCCCGCCGCCAGTTTCACAACACCATCGGCATTGACGTCGGTTGTTTCGATAAGCCGGCCGCCGTCGGCGATCGCCTCGTCATTCAGTCGCAGGCCGCCGCCCTGGGCGAGGCGCCGGGCCTCACCGTTGGAGGCCGTAAGGCCGGCGCGGGTGGCGACGGCCGCCAGCATGGCACCGATCACCTCGGCCGCCGGCAGTTCGACGGTCGGCAGGTCAGCCGACAGGGTGCCCTGTTCGAACGCGCCCTCGGCGGCGGCGCGGGCGGCGGCGGCGGCTTCGGCCCCGTGCAGCATCGTCGTCGCCGCGTCGGCCAGCGCCTTCTTGGCTTCATTGATCTCGGCCCCCTGCAGGGCCTCGTAGGCGGCAATCCGGTCCAGCGGCAGGTCGGTGAACAGCTTCATGAACTTGCCGACGTCGGCGTCCTCGGCATTGCGCCAGAACTGCCAGTAGTCATAGGGGCTCAGCTGTTCGGCGTTCAGCCAGACAGCCCCCTGCGCGGTCTTGCCCATCTTCCCGCCCGAGGCCGTGGTCAACAGGGGTGTGGTCAGGCCGAAGGCGGCCTTCTGGTCCACCCGGCGCACCAGATCGACGCCCGAGACGATGTTGCCCCACTGGTCCGACCCGCCCATCTGCAGGGTCACATTGTGGCGGCGGTTCAGCTCGAGGAAGTCCACCGACTGCATCAGCATGTAGTTGAACTCGAGGAAGGTCATCGGCTGTTCGCGTTCCAGCCGCAGCTTGACCGAGTCGAAGGCCAGCATCCGGTTGACGGTGAAATGGGTGCCGTAGTCGCGCAGGAACTGGATGTAGCCGTACTGCGACAGCCAGTCGTCGTTGTTGATCAGGATGGCGTCGGTCGGGCCGTCGCCGAAGGTCAGGAACACCTCGAACACCGACTTGATCGAGGCGATGTTGGCGGCGATGTCGGCGTCGGTCAGATGGGGGCGCGAGGTGTCGCGGCCTGTCGGGTCGCCGACCTTGGTCGTGCCGCCGCCGATGATGACCACGGGCTTGCCGCCCGCCTGCTGCAGCCGCCGCAGCATCATGACCGAGATCAGATTGCCGACGTGCAGGCTTTTGGCCGTGGCGTCGAAGCCGACATAGCCGACCACGATCCCTGCCTTCGCCGCCGCGTCCAGCTCGGCCGGATGGGTGACCTGATGGATATAGCCGCGCGCCTGCAGGGTCTTCAGGAAGTCGGACTGGAAAGGTGTGTCGCTCATGGTCGGCTCCGTTAGCAGGGAGGCCGGCGCTCTGTCTCGGGTGTCGCGCCGGCAAAATGCGGCGCAGGGGTTCGCGGCCGCTCGATCAGATCGAGGGGCGGTAATACAGGCCGGGCAGGGCGCGGGTCGCGAACATGAGGTTGTCCTAGCGCCGGGCGTTGACCGGCGTCAACCAGCCGCTATCGGTTCGGGATGCGCGCCACGCTGATACCCCATGCCCCCAATACGCACGTCTATCCCGAGGCGATCTCGGTCGAGTTCGCGCGGGAGGGTGGCCTGCTGTGGCTGAGGTTCATCATCAACGACAATCCGGATTTCATCGCCTGGCCGGGCGATGCCCCTGTCGGGCGGGCGGATAACCTTTGGCAGCACACCTGTTTCGAGGCGTTTGTGACGACAGACGACGGCTACCGCGAGTTCAACCTGTCGCCATCGGGCCAGTGGGCCAGCTACCGGTTCGACGGGTATCGCGAGGGCATGCGGCCGGCCGATGAGGTCTGCGTGGTCGAGGGGCTGGACGGCGGCCGCGACTACGTCGCCCTCGAAGGCCGCATCGAACTGCCTGTCGATGCCCGGCGTCTGGGGCTATCCGCCGTCATCGAGACCGTCGACGGCGCGAGGACCTATTGGGCCCTGGCCCATCCGTCCGATAAGCCTGACTTCCACCATCCCAATTCCTTCGTTCTGGACCTGCCATGATCTTCGGCATCGACCGCCTCCTGTCCGACCCGGAGCTTCTGGCGCAGTTGAAGGGCCGGCGTGTCGCCCTGGTGGCCCATCCGGCCTCGGTGACGGCCGACCTGACCCATTCGATCGACGCCCTGATCGCGGCGGGGGTGAACATCAGCGCCGCCTTCGGGCCCCAGCACGGGATGAAGGGGGATCTGCAGGACAATATGATGGAGAGCCCGGACGAGACTGATCCGGTCCACGGCTTTCCGGTCTTCAGCCTGTACGGCGAGGTGCGGCGGCCGACCGGCCAGATGATGAGCACCTTCGACGTGGTGCTGATCGACATGCAGGACCTTGGTTGCCGGATCTACACCTTCATCACCACCCTGCTCTATGTGCTGGAGGCGGCGGCCGAGCACGGGAAGGAGGTCTGGGTGCTGGACCGACCCAACCCCGCCGGGCGACCGGTCGAGGGCACGACCCTGCGGCCGGGCTGGGAGAGCTTCGTCGGGGCCGGGCCGATGCCGATGCGTCACGGCATGACCCTGGGCGAGCTGGGCCACTGGTTCATCGACCACTTCAAACTGGATGTGGCCTACCGCGTCATCGAGATGCAGGGCTATCACCCCGACGCGGGCCCCGGCTTCGGCTGGCCGCTGGGGGAGCGGGCCTGGATCAACCCCAGCCCCAATGCCCCGAACCTGTCGATGGCGCGGGCCTATCCGGGCACGGTGATGGTCGAGGGGGCCACCCTGTCCGAGGGACGGGGCACGACCCGGCCGCTGGAGCTGTTCGGGGCCCCCGACATCGACGCGCGGGCGGTCATTGCCGAGATGAAGGCTTTCGCGCCGGAGTGGGTCGGAGGCTGCGTCCTGCGCGACATGTGGTTCGAGCCAACCTTCCACAAACACGTCGGCCAGCTGTGCTCGGGCGTCCAGATCCACGTCGAGGGTCCGCACTATGACCACGCCGCCTTCCGGCCGTGGCGGGTCCAGGCGCTGGGCTTCAAGGCGATCCGGCGGCTGTATCCCGACTACGACCTGTGGCGCGACTTCCCGTATGAATACGCCTTCGGCAAGCTGCCGATCGATGTCATCAACGGCGGGCCGGGCCTGCGGGAATGGGTCGACGCCGCCGGGGCGACCGCGGACGATCTGGATGCGATCACCGTGCCGGACGAGCGGGCCTGGATCGAGGCGCGTGAGCCGTTCCTGATCTACCGCTGACCCGGCGGACCGATCGGGACGAAAAAAACAGGGTCCACTGAGTCCACGGAGTCCCGATGATCGGTGACGTGGACGAAAAACAGAAGTCCGTTGAGTCCGTTGAGTCCGCATCGTCCTGCTACGACGGAGGATGCGGGATTCGACTGTCAAAGACCTGCGCCAGACAGTGTCGCAGGTCGATACGTCAGAATCGGTCGTGGGCGATCGCCGTGAGGGCGAAAAGGTGTGCCCGATGTGACCGCGCCACCTCCCGGTCAGTGCAGCTTCAGCCGGCCCGAGACACGGCGGTGGAGCAGGCGGGACAGGGCCAACAGGGCGGTACGGCGCACCCCCAGGATGGCCCTGTGGTGATCCAGGTGCAGGGCCATATAGGCCCATTTGGCCACCAGACCCTCGATCAGGAAGTTCGGACCGCCCAGATTGCCCATCAGTGAGCCGACGCCCTTGTTGTCGCCCAGGGACACCAGCGAGCCCTTGTCACGATAGACATACGGGCCGGGGTCGCGCTCCGGGTTCGACAGGGCTCGGGCGAGGTAGGCGGCCTGCTGGGCGGCCGCCTGGGCGCGGGCGGGCACGGGGCGGTCCCCCGGGCCGGGGGCCTCGGCGCAGTCCCCCATGGCACAGATGCCGGGGACCGAGGTGCGGAGGTGGTCATCGACCACGAACTGGTTGATGCGGCCGGTCGCAAGGCCGAGATCGCGGTTCGACTCCGCCGCCTTCACCCCGGCGGCCCAGACGATCAGATCCGCCGGGACCGGGCCTTTGGAGGTATCCAGCCGGTCGGCGTGAACGGCCTCGACCTTCGCGTCCGTCAGCAGACGCACCCCTTTGGCTTCCAGCGCCTGGGCGGCCTTGGCTGAGACCCGGTCCGGCAGGCCGCCGAGGATGCGGGGGGCGGCCTCCACGATCGTGACCTTGAGGTCGAATCTCTGGTCCGGGGCCAGTCCGGCCGACAGCTCGTCGTGGCCCTCGATCAGCTCCGTGGACAGTTCGACCCCGGTCGCGCCCGCCCCGACGATGGCGATGTTCAGCGTCCGGTCGTCCGAATAGGCCGTGGCGAGGAAGGCGGCGGTCAGGCGCTTGTTGAAGGCCTCGGCATCGGCGACGTCCTCGAGCAGATGGGCGTGTTCGGCGGCGCCCGGCGTGTTGAACAGGTTCGATCCGCTGCCGATCGCCAGAACGAGGGTGGTAAACGACAGGGTCCGGGGCTGGACCAGAACCACCCCGTCCTGATCCCGGATCTCGCCAAGGGTCAGGGTCTTGCTGGCCGGATCGAGGCCGGTCAGGTCGCCGAAGGCGAAGCTGAAATGATTGCGTCGCGCCAGCACAGGATAGGACAGGCCCTCCTGGTGGCTGTCCAGCGACCCCGCCGCCACCTCGTGCAGGCTGGGCTTCCACAGATGGAAGATCGAGCGGTCGATCAGGAGGACGCGCCGGCGGCCCTCGCGCGGGCCAAACCGACGGCCCAGGCGGGCGGCGAGCTCAAGGCCACCCGCTCCGCCGCCGATGATGACGATGTCGTGCTGCATCCGGGTCTCCAACGCGCGACCCGGGAATACGATCAGGCCGGCTTTTCTTCCAGCCGCTTGTCCAGATACAGGCCCACGCGGCGGTCGACGGCGTCGATATGGTCCTGCCAGAAGTGGCTGGCGCCCTCTTCCAGCTCATAGTCGATGACGATGCCCTTCTGGGTCCGCAGCTTGTTGACCACGCGCTCGACCTCGACCGGCGGCACCACGGTATCGGCCGTGCCGTGCAGGAACAGGCCTGAGGCGGGGCAGGGGGCGAGGAAGCTGAAATCGTACATGTTGGACGGCGGCGAGATCGAGATGAAGCCGTCCGTCTCGGGCCGGCGCATCAGCAGCTGCATGCCGATATAGGCCCCGAACTGGTAGCCCCCGACCCAGGTCTGGGTGGCGGCCGGGTTGTTGGACTGCAGCCAGTCCAGCGCCGTGGCGGCATCGGCCAGCTCGCCGATGCCCGAGTCGAACTCGCCCTGCGACTTGCCGACGCCGCGCGAATTGTAGCGCAGGGTGGCAAAACCACGCTGCTGGAACAGCTGGTGCAGGGTCACCGCGACCGGATTGTTCATATGCCCGCCCGCCTTGGGGTGGGGGTGCAGGATCAGGGCGATCGGGGCATTGGCCCGCTTGCCGGGGGAGTAGCGGCCCTCGATGCGGCCGGAGGCGCCGGGCAGGATGACTTCAGGCATGGGGCTCTGGAATCCATTCAACTGTCGTTTCGGGCTCGCCGAATACTTGACCATGGGGGTAGGACTTTCTAAGTCCATCCTGCGTGGTTCAAGACGACCGGGACGCCTCGCGAAGCGGCGGGTCATAGCACAACCGCCTGCGAAAGCGCGCGATTTTTGAAGGTGGACGATGCGACTGTCGACCAAGGGACGATATGCCGTGATGGCGATGGCCGATCTGGCCCGGCACGGCCGGGGCGAGGGCGCGGACGGCCGGGCGGTTTCCCTGGCCGAGATCGCCGCGCGGCAAGAGATTTCATTGAGTTACCTCGAGCAGCTGTTCGCCCGTCTGCGCAAGGGCGGGCTGGTGCGCAGCGTGCGTGGGCCCGGCGGCGGCTACCGGCTGGCCAAGCCGGCGGACGAGACCGTGGTGTCCGAGATCGTTCTGGCGGTCGATGAGCCGATCCGGGCGACCCGCTGTTCGGCCCATGGCACCGCGCGCGGCTGCATGATGGCCGGCGAGAAATGCATCACCCACGATCTGTGGGAGGACCTCGGCGACGAGATCCACCGCTATCTGGCCAGTGTGTCGCTGGAGGATGTGATCCTGAAGCGGACCGGCCGCCGGCGCATGGATGCGTCCGCCGATGTCGGGGTGGCGGCATGAGCGGGGTCTATCTGGACTATAACGCCTCGGCCCTCGTGCGGCCCGAGGTTCAGGCGGCCATGGCCGAGGCCCTGGCCGACAACGGAAATCCGTCGGCGGTGCATGCCGCTGGTCGACGCGCCCGGGCGCGGGTCGAGACCGCGCGAGCGAAGGTCGCCGCCCTCGTCGGGGCCAACTCTGCGTCGGTTGTGTTCTCGTCGGGCGGGACGGAGTCCAATGCCCAGGCGCTGGCCAGTGCGCTGGCCGCCGGGTTCGAGCGGCTGATCGTCTGCGCCACCGAACACCCCTGTGTGGCCGAGGCTGCCATCGCCTCGGGCAAGCCGGTCAAGGTGCTGCCGGTCGATGCGCGGGGCGTCATCGACCTCGGCAAGCTGTCCGAACTGCTGCGCCTGCCCGGTAAGGCCGTGGTCGCCATCCACCATGCCAACAACGAGAGCGGCGTGATCCAGCCGATCCGCGAGGCCGCGACCCTGGTGCGCGCGGCCGGCGGCTGGCTGCACGTCGACGCCATCCAGTCGGCGGGCAAGATCCCGGTCTCCATGGCCGGGCTGAAGGCCGACAGCCTGACCCTGTCGGCGCACAAGCTTGGCGGGCCGCAGGGCGTGGGTGCCCTGGTGCTGGGCGAAGGCCGTTCGGCGGTGCAGATCATTCGCGGGGCCGGTCAGGAGCGCGGCATGCGGGCCGGGACCGAGAATGTGCCGGGCATCCATGGCTTCGGCGTCGCCGCCGACTGCGCCGCCCGCGACCTGCCCATGGCGGCCACACACCAGCCGTGGCGCGACGCGGCCGAGGCGGTGATCGCTGCGGCCGGCGGGATCGTCATCGGCCAGGGGGCCGAGCGCCTGCCCAACACCGCGTTCGTCGGGGTGGCCGGCTGGGACAGCCCGACCCAGCTGATCACGCTTGATCTGGCCGGGATCATGGTCTCGGGCGGCTCGGCCTGCAGCTCGGGCAAGACCAAGCCGTCGCGGGCCATCCTCGCCACCGGGCGGATGGATCTGGCCACCGGAGGCCTGCGCGCCTCGGGCGGCTGGGGGACGGTGGAAGACGATTGGTCGCGCTTCGCCGCGGCCTGGGTGCGCTCATATGAGCAACATCGGGCGCGCCAGTCCGCGCGCATGAAGGAAACCGCCTAAGCCATGGCCGCCGTTCAGGAAACCATCGACGTCGTCGCCGCCCTGGAGAAGTACGAGCACGGCTTCACCTCGGACATCGAGACCGAATACGCGCCGCGCGGGCTGAGCGCCGACATCGTCCGCTTCATCTCCGAGAAGAAGGGCGAGCCGGAATGGATGCTGGAGTGGCGCCTGGCCGCCTATGAGCGCTGGCTGGCGATGGAGGAGCCGACCTGGGCCTCGGTGAAATATGAGCCGGTCGATTACCAGTCGCTGTTCTACTATGCGGCCCCGAAGAAGAAGGACGGGCCGAAGTCGCTGGACGAGGTCGATCCGGAGATCCTCGCCATCTACGCCAAGCTGGGCATCCCGCTGGGCGAACAGGCGGTTCTGGCCGGTGTCGAGGGCGCGCCGCGGTATGCCGTGGACGCGGTGTTCGACAGCGTCAGCGTGGTCACCACCTTCAAGGCCGAGCTGGCCAAGGTCGGGGTGATTTTCATGCCGATTTCCGAGGCCTTGCGGGAATATCCGGATCTGGTGCGGCAATATCTCGGATCGGTGGTGCCGGTCTCGGACAACTATTTCGCGGCGCTGAACAGCGCGGTGTTTTCGGATGGATCCTTCGTCTACATCCCGCCGGGCGTGCGCTGCCCGATGGAGCTGTCGACCTATTTCCGCATCAATGCGAGCCAGACGGGCCAGTTCGAGCGCACCCTGATCATCGCCGACAAGGGCTCCTACGTCAGCTACCTCGAGGGCTGCACCGCTCCTATGCGCGACGAGAACCAGCTGCATGCGGCGGTCGTCGAGCTGGTGGCGCTGGACGACGCCGAGATCAAATATTCGACGGTCCAGAACTGGTACCCCGGCGACGCCGAGGGCAAGGGCGGCATCTACAACTTCGTCACCAAGCGGGCCGACTGCAGGGGCGACCGGTCGAAGGTGTCATGGACCCAGGTCGAGACTGGCTCGGCCGTGACGTGGAAATACCCGTCCTGCGTCCTGCGCGGCGAGGAGAGCTCGGGCGAGTTCTATTCGATCGCCATCACCAACGGACATCAGCAGGCCGACACCGGCACCAAGATGATCCACCTGGGCAAGAACTCGAAGAGCCGGATCATCGCCAAGGCGGTCTCGGCCGGAAAGTCGGACTCGACCTATCGCGGCCTCGTTTCGGTGCACCCCAAGGCGACGGGGGTGCGCAACTTCACCCAGTGCGATTCCTTGCTGATCGGCGGCGACTGCGGCTCCCACACCGTGCCCTATATCGAGGCCCGCAACGGCTCGGCCCAGCTGGAGCACGAGGCGACGACCACCCGCCTGTCCGACGACCAGCTGTTCTACGCCCAGCAGCGCGGCCTGTCGCAGGAGGAGGCGGTGGCCCTTCTGGTCAACGGCTTCGTCCGCGACGTGATGCAGAAACTGCCGATGGAGTTCGCCGTCGAGGCCCAGAAGCTGGTGGCGATCTCGCTGGAAGGGAGCGTGGGGTGAGCGGTCCGCATCCTTGGTGGGGAACGCTGCATCTGCGGCCTGCTTCAGGTGCAAGCGACGCGTTTGACGGTGCCGTCGGTGCCTATGCGAACGTCGTCGCGCTGGCGACCGATCAGGCAGGCTATCGCGCTGCAGTGGAACGCGAGATGGCCGTCCTCGGACTGGTCGTTGTCGAGGTGGAGAAGTCTGAGCCGTTGTCCGCCGATGAATCCGACAGCGAACTCGCGGACCTCCGCGATGAACTGACAGCCGCGACCCCGGTTCGCTACCAGACCTTTGACACCTACAAATTTGATGACGCCTGACATGCTCTCCATCTCCAACCTCCACGTCTCCGTCGGCGACAAGCCGATCCTCAAGGGGCTGACGCTCGATGTTCCGGCGGGCGAGGTGCACGCCATCATGGGGCCGAACGGGGCCGGCAAGTCGACGCTCGGCTACGCCCTGTCGGGACGGCCCGGCTATGAAGCGACTGAAGGGGCTGTGTCGTGGAAGGGCGACGACCTGCTCGAACTCGACCCGGCGGCGCGGGCGGCGAAGGGCGTGTTCCTGTCGTTCCAGTATCCGATCGAGATCCCCGGCGTGCCGGCGCTAACGTTCGTGCGCACGGCGCTGAACGCGCAGAAGCGGGCGCGCGGCGAGGAGGAGGTCTCGGCGCCCGCCTTCCTGAAGCTGGTGCGGGCGGCGTCGGCGGCGCTGAAAATGGATTTCGACATGCTGAAGCGGCCGCTCAATGTCGGCTTTTCCGGCGGCGAGAAGAAGCGGATGGAGATCCTGCAGATGGCCCTGCTGGAGCCGTCGCTGCTGATCCTCGACGAGACCGATTCCGGCCTCGACATCGACGCCCTGCGGATCGTGTCGGAGGGGGTCAATGCGCTCCGCCGTCCCGATCGGGCGATGCTGGTCATCACCCACTATCAGCGCCTGCTGGACTATATCAAACCGGACCGGGTGCATGTGCTGGCCGCGGGCCGGATCGTGGCCTCGGGCGGGCCGGAGCTGGCGCACCAGCTGGAGGCGGAAGGGTATGACAAGTATCTGCCGGTGGCGGCGTGATCATCCTTCTCTCCTTGCGGGAGAAGGTGGCCCGCGCAGCGGGTCGGATGAGGGGTCACACCGGCGTCGCCTGTGAAGGGCCTGTAAGCCAATCGGAGGGGTCCGTGCGACCCCTCATCCGTCAGCCTTCGGCTGCCACCTTCTCCCGCAAGGGGAGAAGGGTATGACGATGTTGGACCTTCGCGATCCCTCGACCTTCCCGTCGCGGCGGGTCGAGGCGTGGAAATACACGGATCTGGCCCGCGTCCTGCGCGACACGCCGGCACCATCGCCAACGACGGCCATCGGGCCACCCGGACCCTTCCATGCCCTGGGCGGTGAGGCGATCGTGTTTGCCAACGGGCGGGCGGTCGGAGTCACTGATTTCATCGCCTCCGGCGATCAGACGCTGCGTCTGCGGTTCATCTCCCACGCCACCGGGACCGGCCACGCCGCCTCGGCCCGGATCGTGGCCCGGCCGGGAGCCCGGCTGCTGCTGCTGGAGACACACGAGGGCGCGGGTTCGGCCTATGTCGCCCACAACCGGATCGATATCGACGTCGCGGGCGGAGCCGAGGTCACGCGTGTCGTCCTGATCGATGAACCCGCCGACGCGATTTCCGTGACGGAGATCGACGTGCGCGTCGCACCGGGTGGCATCTATCGCCAGACAACGATCACCACCGGCGCGCGGCTGCAGCGGCAGGAGACCCATCTGGCCCATGGCGGGGAGGGGACGGAGATCACGCTTGACGGCCTCTATGCCCTGTCCGGCGAGCGCCATGCCGACCTGACCAGCGTCGTGCGTCACGGCGGGCTGAACGGCGTGACCTCCCAACTGACCAAGGGCGTGGTGCGCGACACCGCGCGCGGCGTGTTCCAGGGCAAGATCGTGGTCGAGCGCGGGGCTGACGGCACCGACGCGCGGATGGGCCACCATGCCCTGATCCTGGGCGAACGGGCCGAGGTGGACGCCAAGCCGGAGCTGGAAATCTATGCCGACGACGTGCAGTGCGCCCACGGCAACACCGTCGGCAATCTGGACGAGGACGCCCTGTTTTACATGGAGCAGCGCGGCCTTCCGGCCGACGAGGCGCGGGCGCTCCTGACCCAGGCCTTCCTGTTCGAGGTCGTCGACCGCATCGCCCATGAGGGCGCGCGAGAGGAGGTCCGGTCATGGCTGACGGCCAGGCTCTGACCAATCCTCCCCCGTCGGGGGAGGTGGCTCCGAAGCGCAGCGGAGGAGACGGAGGGGGCTTGCCCCGGACACCGTCCCCGCGGCTGGCCCCCTCCACCGCTCCGCGGTCCCCCTCCCCCGATGGGGGAGGATTTGATCCCTACGCGGCCCGGGCCCAGTTCCCGATCCTGTCGCGGACGGTGAACGGCAAGCCGCTGGTCTATCTGGACTCGGCCGCCTCGGCGCAGAAGCCGGGGGCGGTCATCGAGGCCCTGACGGCGGCGATGGAGGGCTCCTACGCCAACGTCCATCGCGGCCTGCACACGCTCGCGAACGAGACGACGGACGCCTTCGAGACCGCGCGCGAGACGGTCGCCCGCTTCCTGAACGCCGAGACGCCCGACCAGATCGTCTGGACCAAGGGCGGGACCGAGGCCTTCAATCTGGTGGCCGCCGGGCTGGCCCGGAGCCTGAAACCCGGCGACGAGATCGTCACGACCCAGATGGAGCACCACGCCAACATCGTGCCCTGGGCCATGCTGCGGGACCGGCTGGGCATCGTGCTGAGATGGGCCCCGGTGCTGGACGACGGGTCGCTGGACATGGCGGGTCTGGCGGCGCTGATCGGCCCCCGGACCCGGCTGGTGGCCGTGACCCATATGTCCAATGTGCTGGGCACGGTGAACGATGTCCGTGCCGTCGCCGATCTGGCTCATGCGGCCGGGGCGCTGGTACTGGTCGACGGCTGTCAGGGGGCGGTGCACTGCAGCCCGGACGTCCAGGCGCTGGACTGCGACTTCTACGTCTTCACCGGCCACAAGCTGTACGGCCCGACCGGCATCGGCGGGATGTATGGCAAGCGCGCCGCGCTGGAGGCCCTGCCGCCGTATCAGGGCGGGGGCGAGATGATCGCCACCGTCACCGAGGACAGCGTCACCTATGCCGGCATCCCGCACCGGTTCGAGGCGGGCACGCCGCCCATTCTCGAGGTCATCGGTCTGGGCGCTGCGCTGGAGTGGTTCATGGCCTTCGATCGTGAGGCCGTCGCGGCGCACGAACGGTCCCTGTACGACCACGTGACGGGACGTCTGGCGGGGCACGACTGGCTCCGGATCATCGGCGAGGCTCCGGGCAAGGGGGCCATCCTGACCTTCACGGTCGAGGGGGCCCATGCCCACGACGTGGCCCAGATTCTGGACCGGTACGGGGTCGCCCTGCGCGCGGGCCTGCACTGCGCCGAGCCCCTGTCGCGCCGCTTCGGCATCAGTTCGAGCGCGCGGGCCTCATTCGCCCTATATAATACCGTAGAGGATGCGGATGCCTTTGTGGACGCGCTGATCAAGGCGCGGGAGTTCTTTCAGTGAGTGAGATGGACGGTCAAATCAGCACCAGCGAAACCTTCGCCGAAACCTGGGCGGAGCCGCAGACGGCCGCCCTGCCGCAGGCGGAGCTGGACCGGCTGACCGAGGAACTCATCGCCGCGCTGAAGACGGTGTTCGATCCGGAGATCCCGGTCGACGTCTATGAGCTTGGCCTGATCTACAAGGTCGATCTCTCGGACGACAAGGATGTGCTCATCGACATGACCCTGACGGCTCCCGGCTGTCCGGTGGCCGGCGAGATGCCCGGCTGGATCGAGGACGCCGTGATGAAGGTCGAGGGCATCAAGTCCGCCCGCGCCAATCTGGTGTTCGAGCCGCCGTGGGATCCCTCCAAGATGAGCGATGAGGCCAAGCTGGCCCTGAACATGTTCTGATGACCGACCTCCAGACCACACCGCGCGTCCGTCGCCCTCGCCCCAAGGCCGTCACCCTCACGGATGCCGCCGCCGCGCGGGTGCGCGAGATCATGGCCAATGCCGAGAAGGCCTATGTCGCCCTGCGCGTCGGGGTGAAGAACGGCGGCTGTGCGGGTCAGGAATACACCTTCGCCTATGCCGAGGAGATCGGCGCGATGGACGAGGTGGTCGAGGACAAGGGGGTCACCATCCTGATCGACCCCAAGGCGATCCTGTTCCTGATCGGCTCCGAAATCGATTACGAGACCACGAAACTCGCCTCGAAGTTTGTGTTCCGCAATCCGAACCAGACCGACGCCTGCGGCTGTGGCGAGAGCGTCACCATCATCCCGGCGAAAGCGCTCGAGGCCGACTGACATGATCCGGCTGGAAGGGGTCACCAAGCGCTATCGCAGCGCCGCGGGCGAGCGCGTGGCGCTGGACGCCGTCGACCTGAGCGTCGCGCGCGGCCAGGTGTTCGGCGTGGTCGGCCGCTCGGGCGCGGGCAAGTCCACCCTGATCCGCACCATCAACCGGCTGGAGACACCGGACGCCGGCAAGGTGTTCGTCGGGGATCAGGAGATCACGGCCCTGAAGCCCGCCGCCCTGCGCGCCGCCCGCCGGCGGATCGGTATGATCTTCCAGCATTTCAACCTGCTGAACGCCAAAACCATCGCCCAGAACGTGGCCTTTCCCCTGAAGCTGGAGGGCCGGCCGGAGCCCGAGATTGCGCGGCGCACGGCCGAACTGCTGGACCAGCTGGGTTTGTCCGAGCACGCCAACAAGTTTCCCGCCCAGCTGTCGGGGGGCCAGAAGCAGCGGGTCGGTATCGCCCGGGCCCTGGCCTGTGGCCCCGAGGTCCTGCTGTGCGACGAGGCCACCAGCGCCCTCGACCCGGAGACGACGGACGAAATCCTGAGCCTGCTGGACGGGCTGAACCGGGATCTGGGCCTGACCATCGTGCTGATCACCCACCAGATGGAGGTGGTGCGCCGGGTCTGTGACCGCGTCGCCGTTCTGAAGGATGGTCGGGTGGTTGAGGAGGGGGCCACGGCCGACGTCTTCCTGCACCCGAAATCGCCGGTCACCCGCGCCATGCTGGCCGAGGGCGAGGGGGGCGAGACCCACGACGCCTCGGTGGTTCCGGCGGGCGGGCGTCTGGCGAAACTGACCTTCCGCGGGGCCGCGACCTATGAGCCCGAGCTGAGCCGCGTCGCCCGCGCGACCGGCGTGGACTATTCGATCCTGTCCGGCCGCATCAGCCGCATCCGGGGCGAGCCCTATGGCCAGATGGTGGTGGCCTTTACCGGCGGCGACGCGGATGCCGCAGTGGCCCAGCTGACGGCGCGCGGCGTCGTGGTGGAGGCCGTCTGATGGAGTTCTTCGCCAATATCGACTGGCCCGAGATCCTGCGGGCCTCGCGCGACACCCTGCTGATGCTGTTCGGGGCCTTGGCCCTGACGGTTGTGTTCGGCATCCCGCTGGGGGTGCTGCTGTACCTGTCGGGGAAGGGGCGGCTGGCCGCCAATCCGGTGCTGAACGGCCTGCTGTCGCTGGTCGTCAACATCCTGCGCTCTGTGCCCTTCATCATCCTGCTGATCGTCATGCTGCCGGTGACGGTGCTGCTGGTCGGGACCTCGCTGGGCGTGGCCGGGGCGATTCCCCCGCTGGTCGTCGGCGCGGCCCCCTTCTATGCGCGACTGGTCGAGACGGCCCTGCGCGAGGTCGACAAGGGGGTGGTCGAGGCGACCCAGGCCATGGGCGGCTCGACCTTCCAGATCGTCACCCGGGCCCTGTTGCCCGAAGCCATGCCGGGCATCATCGCCGGAGCCACGGTCACCGCCATCGCCCTCGTCAGCTACACCGCCATGGCGGGTGTCGTCGGGGCCGGTGGGCTGGGCGACCTCGCCATCCGTTTCGGCTATCAGCGGTTCCAGACCGATGTCATGGTCGTGACCGTCGTTCTGCTGCTTCTTCTGGTTCAAATTCTGCAGATGATTGGCGACCGTCTGGTCGCCAGGGTCTCGCACCGCTGATCCCCCTTTCGAGAGTTCCCATGCTGAGACGCACCCTGATCCTGGCCGCCGCGGCCCTCGCCCTGACCGCCTGCGGGCAGGGGGCGGAGAAGGCGGTCGACGGCTCGGCCCCCCTGATCGTCGGGGCGACGGCCGTGCCGCACGCCGAGATTCTGGAGTTCCTCAAGCCCACCCTCGCGGCCCAGGGCTTTCCGATCGAGATCAAGGTCTTCAACGACTACGTCCAGCCCAACACCCAGCTGGCCGAGAAGCGGATCGACGCCAACTATTTCCAGACCAAACCCTATCTGGACGAGTTCAATGCCGCCCGGGGCGCGGACCTGATCACCATCGCCGGGGTCCATGTGGAGCCGCTGGGGGCCTATTCGCGCCGTCACGCCTCGCTGGCGGCCCTCCCGGACGGGGCGGATGTGGCCGTGCCCAATGATGCGTCGTCAATCGGACGTTCGCTGATCCTGCTGCAGACCGCCGGACTGATCCGCCTGAAGGACCCGGTCAATCCGCTGCAGAGCCTGCGCGACATCGCCGAGAATCCGAAGAATCTGCGCTTCCGCGAGCTGGAGTCGGCGACCCTGCCGCGCGTGCTGGACCAGGTCGATATGGCGGTGATCAACACCAACTATGCGCTGGACGCCGGGCTGAAGCCGCGGACAGACGCCCTGACGCTTGAGGGGGGCGACAGCCCCTATGTCAACTATCTGGTGGCCCGGCCGGACAACCAGTCCGATCCCCGGCTCCAGGCGCTGGCGACAGCCCTGCGCAGCCAGGCGGTCAGGGACTTCATTGCGTCGAAGTACGATGGCGCTGTCGTTCCGGCGGCCTGACCCGTGGCCTATGACCCGGAGTTCGGCGCGTGGGTGCGCGAGCATTTCGCCGGACTGGGTCCGATCGAGATCAAGCGGATGTTCGGCGGCGCAGGCGTCTATGCTGACGGCCGGATCTTCGCCCTGCTGGATGATGGTGTGGTCTGGCTGAAGGCTGACGACGTCCATTCGGAACGGCTGGTCGCGGCCGGGGCCCGTCAATTCTCTTTCCCGACGAAGACCGGGGAAACGATGGCGATGGCCTACTGGTCCATGCCGGAAGCCGTGATGGACGATCCGGACGAGGCCGTGGCGTGGGCGCGGCAGTCGGTCGAGGTTGCGGCGCGCAAGGCACCCGCCAAACCGCGGCGGAAAACCGGTCTCAAGGGTCCGAGCCGCGCGGGCGGGTAGGCCCCTCGTCGGATCAGGCGGCGTTTTCGAGCCGCTCGCCGTTGGTGACCTTGTTCCGGCCGGTGCGCTTGGAGGCATAGAGGGCCTCGTCGGCGCGATCGAGCAGCGAAGAGCCCGTCTCGCCCGGCCGCCGCTGGGCCAGGCCGGCCGAGATGGTGACCGCGCCCAGTTCATCGTTGGTGGATCGACGGCGCAGGGCGCGGGTGCCGACTTCCTCGCGGATGCTGTTCAGCGCCGCCTCGACGATCGGTGCCGGTTCGCCCGGGAAGATGATGGCGAACTCCTCGCCGCCGTAGCGTGCGGCGACGCGGGGGTTTTTCGACACCCTCCCGATGACGCTGGCGACATAGCGCAGCACCTGATCGCCGGTCTGATGGCCCCAGGTGTCGTTGAAGCGCTTGAAATGATCGATGTCGAGGACGGCCAGGGTCATCGGCTGGCGTTTCCGGTCCGCCTCATCACAGGCGCGGAGCAGTTCCTCGTCGAAGGCCTTGCGGTTGGCCAGATTGGTCAGGGCATCGGTCATCGCATCGCGACGAACCTGCTCCAGATGCTCGCGGAGCCGGGCGACTTCCTTGGTGGAGGTCTTCAGCCGCTTCTCGAGGGTGGCGTTTTCCTTCTGCACGAAGGTAGTGGCCTGGGTCAGTTCGGCCACGACCCCGATCAGGGCGGAGGGTGCGCTGTCCCCCTCAAGATGGGCCGAGGCCCCCGCCAGCGTCTGGCCATAGGCGGCCTGGGATTTCTGGGCCTTGGCGATGGCTTCCGATACGGTCGACAGTTCGCGGTCCAGAACAGCCCCGGCATCGCGGATCTCCTCGGACAGGCGACCGCGCGGCAGGTACTCGGCGGCGAGCATCTCCGAAGTGCCTTCGGTGAAGACGTCGCCGGCCCCGAGAAGGCGCACCATTTCGCGGCCCAAGGCGCTTTCGGGATCGCCCAGATAGTGCACCCACAGTTCGAAATTCAGGGGTGTGGGCCACACGCCGGCCCGCTCCATCTCCTCGACCGCACGACGCGCCAGGCTGAAGGCCTCCGGGCTGCGAAGCGTGGTCTGGACCTGAGTGGACATTCTGGATTCCCGCCGGGCAATTCTTGCGAAGACGCGTTGTTGCGCAAGACCCTAGACCACGATCCGTAACGGCGGGTTAAGCGGGGCCACAGTCAGGCGTTGGAATGTCGTCGATTTCAACCCTTGAGGGTGACGGCGCGACGCAGGAAGGCCGGGACGTCACCGCCGAAGCCGGCACCTTCCCGGGCCGGGGCATCGTCCCGGTCCGTACGGCCCCCGGGGCGACGGTCGGCCTGACGCAGGCGGGGCTCACCGGTGCGCGGGACCGGGGCGGAGACGGGCTCGGGCGCGGCGATCGGCGCGGAGGCCTCGACCACGGCCTGGACCGGAGCGGCCTCCGACCGTGTGCTGCGGCGGCTCCTGGTGCGGCGCGCAGGAGCGGCGTCGTCTGATGCGGCCGCAGGCTCGGCCTTCGGTTGGGCGGGCGCGGCCGGGGCCTCGGTGTCAACGGCGGGTGCCGTCGGCTTTTCGGCGCGAGCGCGACCACGGGCGGGGCGGGGCTCCGCACGGGTCTCGCCGCGGCGGGGGGCGCTGCCGCCCAGGTTCGACCAGTCGATGTCCAGCACCAGTTCTTCCGGTGCCATCTTGATCAGCTTGAGGACCTTATCCAGCGACTTGTCGTCGCCCGGGGTCACGATCATGAAGGTCTGGCCCAGCTTGCCGGCGCGACCGGTGCGGCCGATGCGGTGCACATAGTCGTCGGCATGGTGCGAGACGTCGTAGTTGAACACATGGCTGACGTCGGGGATGTCGAGGCCCCGGGCGGCGACATCGGACGCCACCAGAAGTTTCAGCTCGCCGGAGCGAAACGCCGCCAGGGTCCTGGTCCGCAGGGACTGGTCGAGGTCGCCGTGGATCGGCGCGGCGTCGAAGCCGTGCTGCTTCAGCGATTTGGCCACCACGTCGACTTCGGACTTGCGGTTGCAGAAGACGATGCCGTTCCTCACATCGGCCCGGCCGATCAGCTCACGCAGGGCGGCGCGCTTGGCCTTGGGATCCGTCGTCGGAATCCGCACCAGATACTGGGTGATGGTCTCGGCCGTCATGGCCGGGCGCGAGGCCTCGATCCGGGTCGGATCCTTGAGGAACTGGGTCGTCAGACGGGTGATCTCCGGCGGCATGGTGGCCGAGAAGAACAGGGTCTGGCGTCTGGGCGGGGTCAGTTTGAAGATGCGCTCGATGTCGGGGATGAAGCCCATGTCCAGCATGCGGTCGGCCTCGTCGACGACCATCAGCTCGACGCCGTTCAGCATCATCTTGCCGCGCTCGAACAGGTCCAGCAGACGGCCGGGCGTGGCGATCAGGACGTCGACGCCCTTGTTCAGGGCCGCGACCTGTTCGCCCATCGAGACGCCGCCGATCAGCAGCACCCAGCTGAGCTTGGTGCCCTTGGCGTATTTCTCGAAACTCATGGCCACCTGGTCGGCCAGCTCGCGGGTGGGGGCGAGGACGAGGGCGCGCGGCATGCGGGCGCGGGCGCGGCCCTTGGACAGCAGTTCAACGAGGGGCAGGGTGAAGGCGGCGGTCTTGCCGGTGCCGGTCTGGGCGATGCCGAGGACATCGCGTCCGGCGAGCGCCACGGGAATGGCCTGGGCCTGGATCGGAGTGGCGGTCGTATAGCCGGTGTCGGCGACCGCCTGAAGGGTCGTGGGCGAGAGGCCCAGCTTGGAGAATTCGGTCATGCGTCCTTTGGGACAGTGGTCGGAACGACAGCGCTCCGACGGGGGACTGGGGTCGAACCGATGGCCGGTGCGACGGGGAAAGTGCGGAACCGCCCTGTCTCTGGGCGAGTGGGCGGCGCGATTCGCCAGTCCTGTTCCGAACCCGCCCTCACTACAGAAGTCCACACGCCAAAGTCAAGTATTCCCTCGAACGCGGATCGCTTGGCAATTCGTGAACGAACGTTAATAGTGTTGTCGGGGAAGAGACGCTGGCAGGGGTCCGGGAATGAAACAGGCCAACGGTGCGTTGATCGGCGTTGTCGCTGCGGCGGCGCTTGCGGGACTTGGCACGGCGGCCTCTGCCCAGACGGCCGATGTGTTCGAGAACACCGTGGTGTCGCGCTACCCGGACGGCGGCTGGGTCAAACACTGGTTCAATCGCGACGGCTCCTATGCCGCCGAGTTCTCTGACGGGCGCCGGCTTGCGGCGCGCTGGCGGGTCGAGGGCGAGCGGGTCTGCCTGAATGGCATCCGGCCGTCGGTGATGATGATCTCGCGCTTCTGCTCGCCCCTGATCCAGGCCAGCCTCGGCGAAAGCTGGACCTCCCGCGATCCGCTGGGGCGCCGGGTCCAGAACGAACTGCGTCCAGGCCGCTAGGCCGCCACAGGATCATTGCCGGCCGGGGGCCTGTTACACGTCGAGATCGGCCACCGCGAACTGGGCATTGTCCTGGATGAAGCGGAAGCGGGCGTCGGCCTTCTTGCCCATCAGGCGCTCGACCAGATCCTCGATCTCGTCCTCGCTCTCGGGCAGGGTGACGCGGGCCAGGGTGCGCTTCTTCGGGTCCATGGTGGTCTCCTTGAGCTGGGAGGCCATCATCTCGCCGAGGCCCTTGAACCGGCCCAGCTCGACCTTCTTGCCCTTGAACACCGTCGCCATCAGCTCCTCGCGGTGGGTCTCGTCGCGGGCATATTCCGACAGCGGGCCAGCCGACAGGCGATAGAGCGGCGGCAGGGCCATGAACAGCCGGCCCTGGCGGATCACCTCGGGCATGGAGCGGTAGAAGAAAGTGATCAGCAGCGCCGCGATATGGGCCCCGTCCACATCGGCGTCGGTCATGATGACGATGCGCTCATAGCGCAGCTGTTCGATGTCGAAGCGCGGCCCGGTCGTGACGCCCAGCGCGAGGGTCAGGTCCGACAGCTCGATGTTCGCCCGCAGCTTGTCGGCCGTGGCATTGGCGACGTTCAGGATCTTGCCGCGCAGGGGCAGGATGGCCTGGGTCGTGCGGTCGCGCGCCTGTTTGGCCGACCCACCGGCCGAATCGCCCTCGACGATGAACAGTTCGGTGCCGTTGGCCGACTGGCGGCTGCAGTCCGACAGCTTGCCGGGCAGGCGGAGCTTCCGGGTGGCCTGGGCGCGCTGGACCTCCTTGTCCTTGCGCCGCCGCAGCCGGTCCTCGGCCCGCTCGATGATGAAGCCCAGCAGGACATTGGCCTGTTTGGGGTTCTCGGTCAGCCAGTGGTCCAGCGGGTCGCGCAGCAGGGCCTCGACCAGACGCTGGGCGTCGGGCGAGGACAGCCGGTCCTTGGTCTGGCCCTGGAATTCGGGATTGCGGACGAAGACGCTGATCATGGCCCCGGCATTGGCGATGACGTCCTCGGCCGTGATCTGGACCGCCCGCTTCTCGTGCGTCAGGTCGCCATAGGCCTTCAGCCCCTTGACCAGGGCGGCGCGGAAGCCGGCCTCATGGGTGCCACCGTCGGGGGTGGAGACGGTGTTGCAATAGGACTGGACGAAGCCGTCGGCCTCGCCAAAGCCGATCGGCGACCAGACCACGGCCCATTCGACCGCCCCGGCCTCGCCCTTGCGCTCGACCCGGCCCGAGAAGGTCGGGGTGACGGTTTCCAGTTCGCCGATCCGCTCGGCCAGGGCATCGGCCAGACCGTTGGGGAAGTGGAAGGTGGCGGTCTCCGGCGTCGCATCGGTGATGCGGTCGGCGGCACAGGTCCATTTGATCTCGACGCCGCGAAACAGATAGGCCTTGGATCGGGCCATGCGGAACAGCCGCGCCGGTTTGAAGGCCGCGCCGACGCCGAAGATCTCGGCGTCCGGATGGAAGCGGATCAGGGTGCCGCGCTTCCTGGACGGCTGGACCTGTTCGATTGAGCCCAGCGGCAGGCCCCGGCTGAACGATTGCTTCCACTCGAACCCGTCACGCCAGACAGTCACGTCCAGCCGGTCGGACAGGGCGTTGACGACCGAGACCCCGACGCCGTGCAGGCCGCCTGAGGTCTCATAGGCCTTGCCCGAGAACTTGCCGCCCGAGTGGAGGACGGTCATCACCACCTCCAGCGCCGACTTGCCGGGGTGTTTGGGGTGCGGATCGACCGGGATGCCGCGCCCGTCATCCTTGACCGACAGGAAGCCGTCTGCGTCGAGATCCACGGTGATCAGTTTAGCATGGCGGGCCACGGCCTCGTCCATGGCGTTGTCCAGCACCTCGGCGAACAGATGGTGCAGGGCCCGCTCGTCGGTGCCGCCGATGTACATGCCGGGCCGCTTGCGCACCGGTTCCAGTCCCTCCAGCACCTCGATCGAGGAGGCGGAATAGCTGCCGGGAGCCGGGGCCTGTGCGGCAGCCGCCGGGGTCGCAGCGGCGGACGGCGTCACCGCCGCGGCCGGCGCGGGGGCAGGGGCCGCCGGCTTGGGGGCCTCGGGGATATCATCGAACAGGGACGGACTGGCGGAGGCGGGCATGGCCTGAGTGTGCGGCGATTCGGGGAGCCGTCTGGTAGGCCCCTCGACGCGGCCGGGCAAGGCCGGGGACAACCGGGACCCGGACCGGCTCGGGCGAAGGCGTCAGGGCGCGGGCGAGGATGGCCAGAAGCAGGGCCCAGGGCAGGTTGGCGTGGCTGAGCAGCACGCTCTCGGACAGGCTGAGCAGCAGGATCACCGCCAGATAGCCGATTCCCCAGTATCCCTCGCGGGCACCAGCCCCGGGGATGCGGAACAGGGTCACCAGCGTGGCGAGGGCCACGGTCAGGCCGGTCAGGATGACCCCGGGCCAGCCCAGCTGGATCAACAGGTCGATCCAGCCATTGTGGGCCGAGGGCACCGCCCACTGGGTCTCGGCCCGGATGAAGGCGGCCGGGACCGATTCCCGGCCCCAGAAAGCGCTGTAGCCGAATCCCGTCCATGGCCGTTCGGAGACCTCGCGCATGAGGGCGGTCCAGATGTCCGTCCGGCCGGTCAGGGACGGGTCCTTGCCCAGGGCAATCAGGACCGCGGCCGGGTCGGTAATGAAGACATAGCCGGCCCCGGCGGTCAGGACGACGCCCAGCCAGAGGGCGACGATCGAGAAGGCCGCCCCGCCGCGTCGCAGGGTCCACAGGGCCCCGATACCGCCCACGCCCACGATCAGACACAGAAGCGAGGTCTTGGACTGCGTCGCCAGCACCAGCAGGGTGGTCACGATCAGGGTCAGGACGGGAAGCCGGCGGCGGGGATCGCCGGAGGCCAGACACGCCGCCGCCGCGACGGTCCCGGCCGACATGACCAGTCCCATCTGGTTCTTCTCATACCAGAGACCGCGCCACAGGCCGGCGTTGGCCTCCTGGTGAATCCCGATGGTGGGGTTGGCAAACACCATGACCAGACTGCCCAGCCCCAGAAACAGGACCGACAGCATCAGCAGGCGCGGCAGGTGCCGCCCGGTGAAGACGGTGCCCAGATAGATGGCGAAAGCGCTGGACAGGGCCATGGCGATGACCCGCCTCTGGGTCACGCCCGGATCGATCGACCACCATTTGGAAGCAAAGGCGTGAAGCACCAGCAGGCCCAGGATCAGCCAGGCTGGCCAGGCCCGCACCATGGCTGTGGGCCTGAGGGCGATCAGGCCCGCAATGACGGCATAGACCGGCAGCCAGACCAGCCGCAGGATCGGGGTCTCTGCCTGGGTCGGGGCGAACACCGGCCCGATCAGGGCCTGGGTCAGCATGATGACCACGAACATCGCCGCCGCCTGTTCCCACAGGGGCGGGGCGGGATCGGCCGACTCGGTCAGGACAGGGGCGGAGCGCACGACCGGACGTTGGCAAGACCCCGTTAAGGAAGGGTGTGGGGCGGTGCTCAGACCCGGGCGAGGGCGGCGGCATGGGCCCGGACCAGATCCCGGGTCGAGCGGTCGCTGTCGAAGACCCCGTACCAGCCCTGGGGCTCGTGCGGCGGATCCCCGATCCAGGCCGATTCGCCGGCCCGGGCGCGGAAGTCCGGATGGCGGGCCCGGCCCTCGCCGTTCCACGCCCAGATGTTGGACCCGACCAGAGGTCCGCCGGCGCGGGCATCGGCCAGAACGGCCGCATGGACCTCGCCATAGAAGCGGTCGCGCAGGGTGGTCGGCGTCGCGGGGTCGTAGCGATTGCCGTCGCGCGGATAGCCGAACTCCTCGATCACCAGCGGCTTGTTCAGGGTGCGGGCGAAGTCGATGTGGCGGGCGATGTAGTCGGCGGTCTGGTGCCGGGCCTCCGCATCCGTGCCGGCCATGTCGTCCAGACTCGGCCAGCTCCAGTTGCCCGGCCAGATGTGGGCGGTCAGATAGTCGATATCGGGCGAGCGATGGGTGTCCAGCACCATGTCCGGGCGCTCGACCGCGCCCTTCAGCCCCTCCGCCCCGGTGGAAACGAGGTGGTTCGGGTCCAGCGTCTTGATCAGCCGCGCCGTGCCGTTCACCCAGGCCATGAAGTCCGGCAGGACCGCCAAGGCCTCGCCATCGCCGCCCGCCGGCCGAGGCTCGTTGGCCAGCTGCCAGGCCATCACGGCCGGGTCGTCGGCATAGGCGGTCCCGGTCACGGTATTGACGCGCGTGACCATGGCCCGGACCCAGTCGTGATACAGGCCGACCGCCTCCGGGCTGCGGTAGAAGTCGGCGATGAAGTTGGGAAAGGCCGGCCACGGATGGGCCGGATCGTTCATGTCCAGATAGCGACCGCCGTTGACCCAGGACAGATAGGTCATCATCCCGCCCGACCACTCCCAGAAATTGGTCAGGTACAGCACCGCCTTCATGCCGCGCCGGCCGATCCCGGCCATTGCGTGGTCGAGCCCGACCAGAAGCGTCTGGTTGTAGTCCGTCGAGGCGTCGCGGAACGCCGGCCGGACCGAGTTCCTCAGCGGCGAATGTTCGGCCGAGGCGGCGAGCCGCAGATTGGCGACCCCGTCGGCCTGCAGCCGGTCCAGTTCGCGCGCCAGCCGGTCGCGGTCGCCGAAGGCCGCCTCGGCCCCCAGCCAGGCCAGATACCAGGCGTTGAACCCCGCGAACCGGTACGGCCGCCCGTCCAGCGTCAGGGCCATGCCGTCCCGGGCGACGAAGCCGGGGCGCGGCGCGCGGGCGAGGGCGGGGAGGGCCGGAGACAGGGCGGCCGCCGTGGACAGCGCGAGGGCCGCGCGGCGGGTGAACGGATGCTGGCTCATGGTCGCTTCCCTGTGCACAAGTCCGCATTCTCACCTGGACCGGGCCGCCAATCTACTCCGCCTTCTCCACGAAGGTATCGATCACCTTCTTCTCCCCCGCCTTCTCGAACTCCACCGTCAGCTTGTTCCCCTCGATTACGCGCACGCTGCCGTAGCCGAATTTCTGGTGGAAGACGCGGTCGCCCTTGACGAAGCCGGAGCCGGATTTGGGGTCGGCGGTGGCGATCAGGCGGCCTTCGCCCTCGATGATCGCCTTGCGGGCGGGGCGGGCCCCCGGGGTCTGGCCGGCGGTGAAGGCTTTCGCGCGCTGCCAGCCGGGGGAGGTGTAGCCGGCCCCGAACGACGGGGCGTCGTCCCAGCGGGACTTGGCCTCCTTCATGCCGGTGGAGGCCCCGTAGTAGCCGGTGTCCAACTCGGCCTCGACATGGGCGATGGGCAGTTCATCGACGAAACGGCTGGGCAGCTGGCTGGTCCAGCGGCCATAGACGAGACGGTTGGCGGCGAAGCTGATGCGCGCGTCCTGTTTGGCCCGGGTGACACCGACATAGGCCAGGCGCCGTTCCTCCTCGAGCCCCTTTTCGCCCTTCTCGTCGATGCTGCGCTGGCTGGGGAAGACGCCTTCCTCCCAGCCGGGCAGGAAGACCAGCGGGAACTCCAGCCCCTTGGCCCCGTGCAGGGTCATGATCTGGACCGCGTCCGATGACGGCCCCCGGTCGAGGTCCATCACCAGCGAGACATGCTCCAGATAGGCCCCCAGCGTCTCGAACGACTGCATCGCCTGGGTCAGCTCTTTCAGGTTGTCGAGCCGGGCCGGGCCGGTGGCGCGGTCGGCCTTGTGCATGTCGACATAGCCGCTCTCCTCCAGCACCGTTTCGGTCAGCAGCCAGTGGCGCGTGTCTGAGGCCAGCGCCCGCCAGCGGTCCAGATCGCGCACGAAGGTCGACAGGGCCGTGCGGGTCCGCGCCTGCAGCTCGTCCGAGACGATCAGCTCGCGCACCGCCGTCATGGCCGACACGCCCCGGTGCCGGGCGATCTGCAGGATCTTCTGCACACTGGTGTCGCCGACGCCGCGCTTGGGCGTGTTGACGATCCGCTCGAAGGCCAGGTCATCGTCCTCGGACTGGATCAGCCGCAGATAGGCGTGGGCGTCGCGGATCTCGGCCCGTTCGAAGAAGCGCGGCCCGCCGATGACCGTATAGGGGATGGCCAGCAGGACGAACCGCTCCTCGAACGCCCGCATCTGGAATGACGCGCGAACAAGGACCGCCATGTCCTTGTATTTCATACCGTCACGCTTCGCGGTCTCGATCTCGTCGGCGATCAACCGGCTCTCGGCCTCGCCATCCCAGACGCCCCGGACCCGGACCTTGTCGCCGGTCTGGTCCTCGGTCCACAGGGTCTTGCCCAACCGGTCGCGGTTGGCCGCGATCAGGCCAGAGGCGGCCCCCAGGATATGGCTGGTGGAGCGATAGTTGCGCTCCAGCTTGACGATCTTTGCGCCCGGAAAGTCCTTTTCAAACCGCAGGATATTGTCGACTTCTGCGCCCCGCCATCCATAGATCGACTGGTCGTCGTCGCCGACGCAGCAGACGTTCCCCGTCGAGGAGGTCAGCAGCCGCAGCCACAGATACTGGGCGACATTGGTGTCCTGGTATTCGTCGACCAGGATGTAGCGGAACCGGCGGCGGTATTCCTCCGCAATATCGGCATGTTTCGACAGGATCGTCAGGTTGTGCAGCAACAGATCGCCGAAGTCGCAGGCATTCAGGGTCGCCAGCCGCGACTGGTAGGCGGCGTACAGGGCCTGTCCCTTGCCATTGGCGAAATCCTCGCCGGGCGGTAGTTTCTCCGGCGTCCAGCCCCGGTTCTTCCAGTGGTCGATCAGGCCGGAAAGCGACTTTGGCGTCCACCGCTTGGTGTCGATGTTGGCCGCTTCCAGCAGCTGTTTCAGCAGCCGTTCCTGATCGTCGGTGTCGAGGATGGTGAAGGTCGACTTCAGCCCCACCAGCTCCGCATGCCGGCGCAGGATGGAGGCGGCCACGCTGTGGAATGTGCCCAGCCAGCGCAGCCCCTCGGCCGACGGCCCGATCAGATGGGTGATCCGCTCGCGCATCTCGCGCGCGGCCTTGTTGGTGAAGGTGACGACCAACAGTTCCCAAGGCTTCGCGCGGCCGGTGGCCAGGATATGGGCCAGCCGTGTGGTCAGCACCCGGGTCTTGCCCGTGCCGGCCCCCGCCAGCACCAGCACTGGCCCCTCGGTCGCCTCGACCGCCGCCCTCTGCTCGGGGTTCAGACCGGACAGATAGTCGGGCGTCTCATGCGTCAGACCGCCGGGGCCGCGCGAACGGGCGAGGTCGGAAATGCGGGGCGCGGGCAGGGCGTCGGTCAAGGAATCAGGAGCTCGGTTGAGAGGCGGTGGCCCGGAACATAATGAGCACAGCCGGCAAAGTCAGTCCCCGATCCCTGCGCTGTGCCGGAACCGGCAAGCGGGGCTGTCGTTTGGTCGCCGCAGGGAACAACTCTGAGAGGGAACGATCCATGGCCGAGAATTCAAACAGCAGCAGCGGTGGCGGCAATACCGGCCTGGCCTTCATCGTCGGGGGCGTCGTGGTCCTGCTGGCGATCGTGGCGTATTTCGTCTTCGCCGGTGGCGGGATGACGCCGGAGACGAAAGATGTGAACGTCGACGTCAACCTGCCCGAAGTGGCCGCGCCCGCCGCTCCGGCCGGACAATAGTCATGACCGATCCCAACATGCCGCCCGAACGCGTCGTGGCCGAGCCCGACCGCCATACCACCGTCAACGTCCAGCCCGAGCGGCGCAGCGGTGGCGGCGGGGTCATCGCCTTCCTGGTCGGGGGCCTGATCGTGGTGGTCGCGATCATCGGCTATGTCCTCTACACCGGAGGGACGATTCCGGGCCGGGACGATGCCGACACCTCGATCGATGTGGACGTCAATCTGCCCGACGTTCCCCGTCTGCCGGATGCGCCGACCCTGCCGCCGGTTGAACCGCCGTCACTGCCCCAGCCCGGACCTCAGCCGGCCAACTGACAACGACCGTCTCCTCCCTGTCGAATCGCTGGCGGGGAGGAGACGTGCCCGCCTATCGCAGCTGGTAGGTCACGGTCGCCACGACCCTCACCCGTTTGTCCAGCGAGGTCGATTCCGTGTCCACATCCTCGCGGGCGAGGATCTCGAACGAGCCCTGGGTCGCCTGGCGGATCGGCCCCAGCGGTGCCCCGGCGTCCTTGGCGAACTGCTCGGCGCCCGACCGGGCCGAGGCGGTGGCCTCGGCGATCATCGCCGGCCGCACATCATTCAGCTTCGTGAACACATAGGTCGGGGCCGTGAAGTCCAGCAGGACTCCCTGACGCACCAGATCGTTCAGGGCCCGCTCGGTCTGGGCCACGCGGGCGACTTCGCCGGTGCGTACCGTGACCGTCTGGGCGACGATGTAGCGGGGCGTACCGGGCGAGGGCGCATAGCTCTGCGACTGGGTGTCTGTGACCTCCAGCCGCCCGACCGTGACGATGTCATCGCCATACCCCTGCTGGCGCAGGAAGGTGCGGACATTGGCCAGATCGCCGTCGATCCGCGCCTGCACCGCCGGCAGATCCTCGCCCGCCACGGTGAAGCGCAGCGGCAGGATGGCGAGGTCGGCGGTCACATTGCGTTCGGCCAGCCCCCGAACCGTGACCTGGCGGTTCCCTGTCTGGGCGTTGATGACCCCGCCGCCGATGGCGAGGCCGGCCCCGACCAGTCCCAGGGCGACAAGCCCACCGAAGATCACGGGCGGAAGCAGGGTACGATCGATGGCCATGGCGCGGTCCTCTGAATCAGGGGTGCCAGGATGCGCCCCGCGGTCAAGCTTCGCCAGTGCTCCTTTCTGATGCCACGGTCTCCAGCGCCAGCAACCGGCAGGCCGAGGCCAGGGGGCGGCGTCCACGGCCCGCGTCGATCGCCGCCAGCAGACCGGCATGGCTCAGTCCCCTCTGCGCCGCGAACTGGTCCAGCACGGCCCAGAATTCGGGCTCCAGCGCCACGGAGGTCGCGTGGCCGGCGAGGACGACAGAACGTTTCTTCAGCATGGGCAGCCTCTCTGCCGGCCATGGCGTGACCGGGTCCGTTGCGATAGGATACCCCATCTGAGCGAGGATGTTCTCGATGACGATGGAAACCGCCGTCGACGGCCACGATGTCCAGATCCTGCGGCCGCGCAGGCTTCAGCCCCTGACGGCCCTTCGTGCCTTCCGCAAGCTGATCCGCAACAAGGAGGACACCGCCCAGGTGTTCCGGATCATGGAGGCTTTGACCGGTCAATCGGCCAGCCGCGGCTATGGCCGGATGCTGGGCACAGTCGAGGGCGGGCGTCAGGCGTTCCTGCGCGATGAACTGGCCCACCTTCTGGATGACCCGGTGTGGCTGGCCCGCTTCGGCACGGGCACCGTCGGGGCCTCCTACCGGGCCTTCCGCGAGGCGCGGGGCTTCACCGCCGACGGTCTGGCGGAAACGGCGCGTGAGGTGGCCCCGGAGATCGACGCCCTCCATCCCCACGCCTGGTACGCGCGCCGTCTGCGCGACGTGCACGACATCTGGCATGTGCTGACCGGCTACGGCACCGATGCCCTGGGCGAGGCCTGTGTGGTCAGCTTCTCCTATGCCCAGACCCGCAATCTGGGCTTCGGCTTCATCGGCTGGGGTGCCGCGCGCGAGATCCAGCGCGAGAACCGGTCTATCCCGGCCCGTCGCGCGGTGCTTCAGGCCTGGCGCAATGGCCGCCGCGCCCGCTGGCTGCCGGGACTGGACTATGAGGCCCTGTTCGGCGAGCCGCTGGAGGATGCCCGCGCCCGCCTGCGGATCCGGCCGCCGACCGTCTATGCGGCCGTGCCCGAGACCGTCCGCCTCGCTGTGAAGCTGCGCGGGTAGGTCCGAACGCGCTTGCAACCCGCCTGCCCGGGAGTCATCAGGAGCGCTCCCCCGCTTCCGCCCCCTGCGAGCCTGTCTTGATCCTGTCCCGACTGCGCCGGCCGTCCGCCGATGTCCTGGCCATCGCCGGCGTGGCCCTGTGCGCCGTGATCTGGGGCACAACCTGGTATGCCATCACCTGGCAGCTGGGTACGGTCGATGCGGTCGCCTCCCTGACCTGGCGGTTCGGTCTGGCGGCTCTGGTGATCTTCGCCGGTTGCGCCCTGACCGGCCGGTCGCTGCGCCTGACGCGCGGCCAGCATCTGGCGGCGGTGGGGCAGGGGGCCTTCGTCTTCGCCGTCAGCTACTCCTTCACCTATGCGGCGGAGGCCCATGTCACCTCCGCCATCGTGGCGGTCGTGTTCGCCGCCCTGGCCTTCCTCAATCTGGTGCTGTTCCGCCTCGTCGTGGGACAGAAGGCTTCCCGCGCCGCCTGGATCGGGGCCGGCCTCGGCATCCTCGGCGTCGCCGTCCTGTCGGGCGGGGAGGCGCTGGGGGCCGGGTTCGATGCCCGGGCCCTGACCGGCATCGGTCTGGCCTGTCTGGCCGTGCTCAGCTCGGCCGTGGGAAATTATTTCTCGTGGCGTGGCCAGCAGCAGGGCTCGGCCATCCTGCCCCAGACGGCCTGGGCCATGGGCTATGGCACCGCCATGCTGGTGTTGTTCGGCCTCGCCACCGGGGCCCGGTTCACCATCGATCCGTCGCCCGGCTATCTGATCTCGCTGATCTATCTGGCGGTGCTGGGGTCAGTCGTCGCCTTCGTGGTCTATTTCAGCGTGGCCCGGGCGCGCGGCTATGCCCTGGCCAGCTATATCTCTGCGCTGACGCCCCCGATCGCCATGCTGGTCTCGGTCGTGTTCGAGGATGCCCGTTTCGGCTGGTCCGCTGCGGCCGGTCTGGCCCTCGTTCTGGCCGGTCAGGCCCTGCTGATCCGGGCCCCGAAGGTTCCCTGACCCGCCCGGTCAGTCCTCGAGCCGGGACTGGTCCAGCAGCCGCGCCACCCGCTCACGCTCGGCTTTCGCGGCCTCGCGCTGGGCCCGCGTCAGGCCGTGCGACACCCGGTTCATCGCCGCCTCCGCCTTTGCGGCCTCGCGCTGGCGGGTCTTCCGCGCCCGGTTGAGGTTCACGATCTCGCCCATGACAGCCTCCCGCGCGGCAACCCGGTCCCGCCGCCGACGTTGATCCAGTCCCCCCCCCCCCCCCGAACAGGAGATTGACCCATGGTAGACGTCACGCAGATCAAGGAACACCTCGAAGTCGTCGGCTCGGACGGCGGCCACGTCGGTCGCGTCGACCACGTGCTGGGCGACCAGATCGAACTGGCGAAGCTGGATCTGGCGGGCGGCTTCAAACACCATATGATCCCGGTCAGCTGGGTGACGTCCGTCGACGACGACGCCGTCCGCCTCAGCCTGACGAAGGACGAGGCCAAGGCCCGCTGGACTGAAAAGCCGCACTGACACCGACACCGCGCCTTACCGCGAATTCACCCGGGCCCCGCTGATATCGGCGGGGCCTTTCGGCTATCTAGGGGGGACCGGGAAGCGACCGGTGTGGAGGCTGACTGTGATCCGACTGATCCTGAACATCCTGTGGTTCATCTTCGGCGGCTGGATCAGCGGCCTGCTGTGGCTGCTGGGCGGCGCGATCCTGGCCATCACCGTCGTCGGACTGCCCTGGTCCTTCGCCGCCTGGCGGATCGCCAGCTATTCCTTCTGGCCCTTCGGGCGCGAAGTCGTGTGGGCCGGTGAGACAGGCGGCAAGGACGTCGGCTGTTTCGGTATCGGCCTGAACGTGATCTGGTTCGTGGTCGCCGGCTGGTACATCGCCCTGTCCCACATCGTGATCGCGGTCGCCGAGGCCATCACCATCATCGGCATCCCCTTCGCCCTGAAGGATCTGGAACTGGCCAAACTGGCCCTCATGCCGGTCGGGGCGACGATCCGCGACAAGCCCTGATCAGAAGCCGGTGAACAGCCGGTCGAGGGCACGCCGGATGTCGTCTTCGAAGCGCTTGAGATCGCCAACCGTTCGCCTCAGTTCAGATCGTAGAACCGGTGCCATTTCGGGCAGCGACAGATGCAGCGGCTCGTCGTTGAAACGGATCGGAATAGACACCCGGGTGAAGTCGCCGCTGCGAGGCTCCCGGATCAAGGGCGCGATCAATGCCGTCGGCATCTCCTCCACAAAATGGGATTGCATCAGGACGATGTAGGGAGCGGCGACGCGGGAGCGGGGTGACGGGTTCGCAAACACGTCGAACTGGCGCATCACCAGGTCCGGAAGTCCTCGCCGAAGACGCCGTCGCGCTCGATGCGCAAACGATAGGCTTTCAGCGCCTCTGCGTTTTCGTCGGCCCAGGCGCGCGCATCCCGCGCCCGTTCCGCGTCGGTCATCAGAGCGTTCCTGCGTCGGGCGACCGCCAGCTCGACGCCTGCCAAGCCCGCGCTCGGCAGGTCCACACCCAGCCTTTCAGCCTCCGCGACGAGGGCGGGATCGATCTCGATCTTCAGTTCGGCCTTGCCCATGAGAAGAGCCTACATCTGAATCGAAAACCCCGCCACCGATCGCGCCGCCAAACTCACCCCGGGCGAGATCATCGTCTCCGGCAGCATCGCCTCATCGAACTCGGTATCCGTGAGATTGCCGCCGCCGACGGCAACCGGCCGATAGCGTCAGAACAGTCCGGCGGCCGCTGCGGACATGGCCTCGAAGTCGTGACCGACGCCCGGCACCGTCTGGACCTTCCAGCGGAGGGCGACGTTGCGCGATTCTGCGTCGGCTTGCGCCGCGCGGAACAGGGCCTGCCCCCGCCCGAGGCGATGTGGGCCCTGCGCCATGGCGGGCGGGGACTGGTCCAGCCGCCCCTGGCTGGCGGAGTTGTCAAGCTCCCCGAGCAGCAAGGTCAGGTCCACGCCATAGGCTGCCGGAAGGTCATGCGGCACGCTGCCAAGGCCGAAGGGATAGGCGGTCTGCGGCTCGGGGAAGGTGTAGGTGCCGGCATTGGCCGCCACCGCACGGCGGATCCGCGCTTCAGGCTTGAGCATCACCATGCGCTGGACAAATTGCGCACCGGCTGAGTGCCCGAAGATGTCATAGGCGGGGATCGTCCAGGCGTTGTCGGCCTGGAGTTCGATCGAAGATGTTCTCGATCACTGTGAACGCCCACTCTTCCTCGTCGGTCGGGGTGCCGTCGGCCGCCCTGACGTTGCCCTCCTGGTAGTCGCGGGTGACGTAGCGGGCGAGCGGGTTCTCGAACTCCGGCGCGACCAGCAGAAGCTGCCGCTGTTCGGCGGCCCCCACCCAGGCGTCGAGGTATTCCTCCGCGTTGCGACCCATACCGTGCATGACGAAGACGACGGGATCGCCGGGCGTCCAGGCCGCCGGCCGATAGGTCCAGACGCGCAGCGTTTTAAGGGACGAGTTCGTATAGGCGGGGAGCACGAAAGCAGCCTTTCCGACGGCTGTCGGGGCCGCCGCGGTCGGGGCAAGCGCCTGCTGCAGCGCGTGGGCGTTGCCGCCAACCAGAAGAGCAAGCGCGAGCGCTACGATCAGGCCCGTGCCTGCCGCGATCTTCAGAACATTCATGATCGTCGGATAACCCCAAACGCCCCCAAAGCCAGGCTAGGGCGCAAGCTTGGCCATGTCCAGACGCGGAGAGGGAGCAGGCTAGCGCCGCCAAACTCACCCCGGCGAGATCATCTTCTCCGGCCGCACCGCCTCGTCGAACTCGGCGTCGGTCAGATAGCCACCACCGACCGCCTCTTCGCGCAGGGTGGTGCCATTCTTGTGGGCCGTCTTGGCGATCTTGGCGCAGGCGTCATAGCCCAGCTTGCCGTTCAGGGCGGTGACCAGCATCAGGGAGTTGTTCAGGCCGCGCTCGATGTTGTCGATCCGGGGCTCAATTCCCGCCACGCAGTTCTCGGTGAAGCTGACCGCCGCATCGGCCATCAGACGGACCGACTGCAGGAAGTTGTAGGCCATCACCGGGTTGAAGACGTTCAGCTCGAAATGGCCCTGCGACCCCGCGAAGGTGATCGCGGCATGGTTGCCGAACACCTGCACACAGACCTGGGTCAGGGCCTCGCACTGGGTCGGATTGACCTTGCCCGGCATGATCGACGACCCCGGCTCGTTCTCCGGCAGGGCCAGTTCGCCCAGACCCGAACGCGGGCCGGAGCCCAGGAAGCGGATGTCGTTGGCGATCTTGAACAGCGACGCGGCCACCGTGTTGATCGCCCCGTGGCTCATGACCATGGCGTCGTGGGCGGCCAGCGCCTCGAACTTGTTGGGGGCGGTCGTGAACGTCAGCCCGGTGATGGCGGCGATCCGGTCCGCCACGCCTTCCGCGAAGCCGACCGGCGCGTTCAGCCCGGTGCCGACGGCGGTCCCGCCCTGGGCCAGTTGCATCAGGTCGGGCAGGGTCAATTCGATCCGCTCGATCCCCTTGGCCACCTGCTGGACATAGCCACTGAACTCCTGACCGAGCGTCAGGGGGGTGGCGTCCTGGGTGTGGGTGCGGCCGATCTTGATGATGCCCTTCCACGCTTCGGCCTTGTCGTTCAGGGCGTTGCGCAGCTGCTGCAGGGCCGGAAGCAGGCGATGGACCACCTCCTCGGCGCAGGCGACGTGCATGGCTGTGGGATAGGTGTCGTTGGACGACTGGCTCATATTGACGTGGTCGTTGGGGTGGACCGGCTTCTTGGAGCCCATGTCGCCGCCCAGCATCTCGATGGCGCGGTTACTGATCACCTCATTGGCGTTCATGTTCGACTGGGTGCCCGAGCCGGTCTGCCAGACCACCAGCGGGAAATGATCGTTCAGCTTGCCCTCGATCACCTCATTGGCGGCCGCCACGATGGTGTTGCCGATGGCGGGGTCCAGCCGGCCCAGCGCCATATTGGTCTCGGCCGCCGCGCGCTTGACGATTCCCAGCGCCCGGACGATCGGCAGGGGCTGCTTTTCCCAGCCAATTTTGAAGTTGCCCAGCGACCGCTGCGCCTGCGCGCCCCAGTAGCGGTCGGCGGCGACCTCGATGGGGCCGAAGGTATCGGTCTCGGTGCGATGGGCGGTCATGGCGGGAAGGCTCTTCTGGACGTGGCGGGGCGATGCGCGCGGGTGTAGCACCTGTCCGGCGTGGAGCAAGAACGGGAGATGGCGGTGATTGCAACTACCCTGGCCGCAGCGGCGCTGGTGGCCTTTCCGCCCCCGCAGCTGTCTGTGGGTGCGGAGATCCGGACGGATGTGGGACCGGTGATTCTGTCGCTGGATGTGGGCCACGCGCCGGTCTCCACCTGCAACTTCCTGCGCTATGCCCGCGCCGGGCAATACCGCGGTGCCCGGTTCTTCCGCACGGTGGTCAGCGCCACCAATGCCAATCCCCATCCCATCGACGTCATCCAGGCCGAGACGACCGCCGGCAGCGACGATCCCGGCCTCGGCCCCATTCCGCTGGAGCGCACGCGGGACACCGGGCTGAACCACCTCGCCGGCACCATCTCCATGGCCCGGAACGGTCCGGACACCGCCACCTCCAGCTTCTTCATCGTGACCGAGGACACGCCGGCGCTGGATTTCGGTGGGGGGCGCCACCCCGATGGTCAGGGCTTCGCTGCCTTCGGTCAGGTCGTGGAGGGGCTGGATCTGGTCCGGACCATCCAGCGTCGCCCGGCCGTCGATGAGCAACTGGTCACGCCGGTCGCCATCACCGACATCGTGCTGCGCAGCCCGGTGCCGGAAATCTGCGCGGCGATCTTCCCGGAAGCGGAATGACCGGCGACTGGATCGTCTCCGGCAAGGTGCGCGCCCGCGAGGAGGGGGACGCCGTCGTCATCATGATCGACGGCCTGACCACCCAGGCCAAATACTACAAGCCGCTGGTCTACGAATTCTTCCGCAAGGAATGGCGCGGTTCACGGCCGGCCTATGGCGACTACGTCGTCGAGATCGTGATGGAGCACATCGGCGATCCGCCGTGGATGGATCTGGACAATCTGGCCAAGGCCCTGCTGGACGCCATCAAGGGCTATCTGTTCCACGACGACGCCCAGGTCGCGCGGCTGCTGGTCGAGCGTCGCCCGGGCGAGCGCGAACGCATCACCATCCGGGCGTTTCCGCGTCAGCCTTCGGGATAGCGCTCGAACGCGGGCAGGCGGTCCAGATGCGCCATCCAGCCGATTCGCTCGGCGATCTGGACCTGGGCGTCCAGCGGCAGGGCGTCGGGATCGTCGAGTGTCGCCGTCTGCAGGTCGATCTCGCCGGGAAAGATCACGTCGCTGGCATAGAACAGGCCCGTGCCGCAGCGCCCGCAGAAGCCGCGTCGCGCCTCGCTCGATGAGGCGTACCAGACGGGTTCCCCGGTGATCACGACGGCCTCTCGCGGGAACACCGCCCAGGCGACAGCCGGCGCGCCCGCGGACCTCCGGCAATCGGTGCAGTGACACAGGCTGTGGCGGACCGGCGCAGCGGAAACCGCGTAGCGAATGCCGCCGCAGTGGCACCCACCCGTCAAACTCATGGTCGCCCGGCCCCCGGCGGCGGGCGTGTGAACCGCAGCGTCGGCAGCAGCAGTTGCATCTGGCCGCCGATCCGGACCTGCGGCTCCGAGGCCGGGCTCAGCCCGTCGGCCGCCTCGCGCGCCGCGACACAGGCCTTCACCGCCTGCGCCAGGGCGATGAAATCGTTCGCCGTCGGCAGGGTCTGGATCACGCAGCCGTCGAAATAGGGCCAGGTCGCGTCGGCGCTGCAGCCGAAGGACGAGCGGTCGCGGCGCGCGGCGGTCAGGATCATGCGGTTCGGCGCGGCCAGACCGTCCACGAAGATTCCCGAATAGCAGGCCGAGACGATCAGGACCGTCGGCCGGTCCTGACACCAGTTGCGGACCAGGGCCGCCATGGCCGTCGGGCTCAGCATCCGGTCGGGGCCGAACACCATCCCCTCGGGGCTGCCATGGGCGGTGAAATACAGCAGGCAGCCGCGGGTGGCGCGTGCGGCCACCTCCGCCACCCCGGCCACGGCCGCCGACGCCGAGGTCGCCGGCGCCCGGTCCGGCCGCAGGCTGTAGTCCACAAGGCTCGTACGATCGAAGCCGGCGGTCAGAAAGCCCGCCGTCAGGTCACGCCGGGCGTTGTCGAAGGCCTCGATCGGCTCACCCGCCCCGTCGCGCCAGTCGGCGGCGATGATGGCGGCGGTCCAGCCGTCGAACCGGCTGGTGGGCGCGGACTGGGCACTGGCCGTGCCGGCCACGAGGGCCAGCAGCACGACCATCAGACCCCGCCAGTCCAAGGCCTATTTCTTCCGGAACTGGTCCAGGGAGACGACCTTGGGACCGTCGTCATCGCCGGAGGGTGGCGGATCCGTCCGCGTCGGGGCCGGCAGCTCGGCGACCGGCTCGACCACAGGCTCGGGAGCCTCGAACTGCAGCAGGAACTGCACACTCGGATCATAGAAGCGGGTCACGGCCGTATAGGGCACGGTCAGCACCTTGGGCATGCCGCCGAATTTCAGCATGACCGAGAACAGCTCGGGCTCGACCGACAGGTCCCAGTACTGGTGCTGCAGCACCACCGTCATCTCGTCCGGATATTTGGCCACCACGTCGGGCGGCACGGTCACGCCGCGACCGCGCGTCTTGAAGGTGATGTAGAAATGATGGGCCCCGGGAATGCCCGAGGGGCTGGCCGCGCGCTCCAGCGCAGAGCGGATCACCCCGCGCAGGGCATCCTGCGCCAGCTTCTCGTACTGCATCTCGTCGATCGGCGGCGTGTCGTCGGCCATAAAATCCTCACTAGCCCGGCGACAGATAGCCTTGCCGGGCGGCGGGCGAAAGATGGCAATTCAGGGGAAGTGCCGGGGATTCTGTTGGCAGGCTCCCCGACGGGCCCCGCCTGAGGATCTGAACCCTCAGGACTTAAGATTCGAAATCAACCGAACCGCATTACGCGGCGAGGCGGACTTCTCCAGCGAAGTTATCGTTCGCAGTTAGAAAATGGCCCGATACGGTAGGCCAGGACGAGCGAAAGCAGTCTTCTTTACACGTCCGTCGATGCTAGTCGGCCCCATGCTGTCCCGCCGATAACGCGGAGGAAGAGATGGTGGAGCCGCCGGGAATCGCACCCGGGTCCGGTCCGCTTATTACAAGCGCGTTTATCGCCATATCCGGAGCAAGCCCCGGCACGCTCAATATAGGGGCGAACGCCCTTGCATCCAAGTTACGAAGTGAAGTCTCTTTCGCGGCAGGGGGATGCGCACATGGAGACGGACGGAAGGCTTCAGATCGCGGCGGGCTTCGCCACGGCCCTGGGACCGCGCAGGGACAACCAGGATTTCGGGGCCGTCCACATGGGCACCCCGTCCGAACAGGCCCTGCACGGCATGGTCGCCCTGGTCGCCGACGGGGTCAGCGGCTCCAAGGCCGGGCGGGTGGCGTCCGAACTGGCCGGCCGCAGCTTCATCGACGCCTATGTCGACCAGAACCCCCTGAAGGGCGTGGCGGCCGCCGGTCTCGCGGCCCTCACCGGCTACAACCGCTGGCTCCATGCCAAGGGCCGGTCCGACCCGGACATGACCGGGGCCGCCACCACCTTCACTGCCCTGGTCCTGCGCGGCCGCGAGGCCACCGCCCTGCATGTCGGCGACAGCCGGGCCTGGCATTTCCGGGACGGCGTCCTGACCCGCCTGACCGAGGACCATGTGCTCAGCCAGCCGGGCCTCAACCACGTCCTGTACCGCGCCGTGGGCATCGAGCCCGACCTGCGCCTCGACACCCGGGCCGTGCCGCTCAAGGCCCATGACCGGCTGCTGCTGACCACCGACGGCGTCCACGGCGTGGTCACCGAGGAGGATCTGACCCGCCTGCTCGCCCGCCGCGCCTCGCCCGAGGCCGATGCCCAGTCCATCATTGACGCGGCCGGGACGGCAGGGACCCGCGACAACGCCACCGCCATCGTCATCGACGTCATCCGCGTCGGGGCGGTGGATCAGGACGCCATCGGGGCCGAGGCCGCCGGCCTGCCGATCCTTCCGGCCCCCCGCGCCGGCGACAATATCGACGGCTTCCATCTGGAGCGGCTGCTGTCGGACGGCAAATACACCCGGGTCTTCGTCGCCCGGGACGGGGAGGGCGGCCCCCGTCTGGTGCTGAAATTCCCCAAGCCCAAGCTCCTGTCCGAAAGCGGGGCGCGCGGGGCCTTCCTGCGCGAAAGCTTCATCGGCCGGCGCATCGACAGCCCGTATGTGGGCAAGACCCTGACCCTCGACCCCGGCCGCCAGAGTCGGCTCTATATCGCCCAGCCCCTCTATGTCGGCCGCACCCTGCATGCCCGGATCGCCGAGGCGACCTTCGCGATCCCGGAAGGGGTCGACCTGTCCATCCGCCTGTCGCGCGCCGTCGCCGCCCTGCACCGGTCGGGCATCACCCACCGCGACATCAAGCCCGACAATGTGATCCTCGAGAGCGACGGCGGCCTGAAGCTCATCGACCTCGGCGTCGCCCGCCTGCCGCGCATCGAGGAGTTCGCGGAGGCCGAGGCGCCCGGCACCCCTGGCTATCGCGCGCCCGAAATGTTCGCCGGCAACCCCGGCGACGCCTTGACCGACCAGTATGCGCTCGGCGTCACTCTGTACCGGCTGTTCACCGGCGACTACCCCAGCGGTCAGGAGACCGACTTCAGCCGCATCCGCTTCGACAAGCCGGTTCGCCCGACCACCCACCGCCCCGACATGCCCGCCTGGCTGGAGGCGGCGATCCTGCGGACCCTGTCGGTCGACCCGGCTGACCGCTTCGCCGATGTCGAGGAGCTGATCCATGTGCTGGAGAGCGGCAGCGCCGCCGCCGTCCCGCCTCGCCGCGCCCTGTCCCTGATGGAACGTGACCCGGCCCGCTTCTGGCAGGCGATCAGCGCGATCCTGTTCGTCCTGCTGCTGGCGTCGTGGATGGTGAAGTGACCGGCACCTGCTTCAGATAGCGGTTGAGCCCGAACACGCGCGGGGCTCGGCCCGCTTCAGCTCAGATAGCCGTACCAGACGATCAGAAGCAGTAGTCGCGGTGCCGTGGCGGATCGTGAAAGGGTGCCGAGGAGGATGGCGGTCGCGGAGGTCGCCGCCCCGACCGCGGCGGCTTCCAGCAGGACGCGAGAGTCGCCGGCCATCAGGCCTCTCGCTCCGGCCGGCGCGGCCATCACCAGGGCCAGCGCCGTCCCGGCCAGGACGAACGCGATGCGACGTGCGACCGGCGAAAGGGCGGCGGTCGTGGTCAGCGCCAGCAGACCCTTCTGCTCGCTCCGGCCCGCATGGGCCGTGGTCATGAAGACCAGCAGCAACATGATCGCCGGGCCGGCGACGGCGGTGAAGGGCACGAACAGGCCCAGCCCCGTCACCATTGCCATGGCCAGCAATCCCTTGCGGCTGCCGGCCATCAGGCGGGCCTCGGCCATGACCAGCGCCACCGCCGCCAATCTGCTGTGCCCGGCGGGTCGGGCGCCCGGGTCGGCCGGTCGCGCCTGACCGGGCTCAAGGATCTTCAGCCAGGGGGCGGCTTTGCGGGTCTTGCCGCTGACGTGGGGCGCATAGATCAGGCCCGCCAGCAGTGGAATGAGGGCGGCGATGGCGAGCCAGGTCAGACGCGAGGCCAGATAGCCGTCGGCCATGATCCCGCTCATGATGTCCAGCCGGATCGGGGTACTGCCGGCCGCGATCTCCGCCCCGCCGATCGCGAAATTGTCCGTCCCGCCCTGGCCGTAGCTGATGGGGGACATGAACCCGGGAAGGTCGAACATGTTGGCGGCGTACCCGTGCCCCTGGCCGGCGCTGAAGGCGGCGGAGGCGGCGGTGGCCGCGACCAGCGATCCCATCCAGAAGACGAAAAACAGAACGTCGCCGAGCGGTCCACGCGTCCAGCGGCGGGCGTCGAACAGCAGGCGCAGGGAGGCGACCATGGCCACAGGCGGCGCGGCGATGACCCACAGGGTCAGGATGAGGCTTGGCAGGTCCACTTCATTCAGCGGCAGCAGCAAGTAGGCCAGAAGGCAGCCCGCTGCCGTCGTCGCGGCAAGCACGGCCGCGAGCACGGTGACATCGGCCAGCCAGCGGCCATAGCCGATGCTGATCCGGCTCGCCGGGCTGACCTCCTCCACCTGCCAGGGCTGGCGCCGGGTGACGTTGGACCGCAGGTAGATGAAGGCCACGGGCAGCAGCAGGGTGGCGATGACGACGCCCAGCGCCATGCCGAGCACCGGCGAGGTCAGCCAGGGCACGCGGCTGTCGACGGCGATCAACGACTGATCTGCCCCGCGCTCGGCGATCATGAAGCGGGCCCCCACCGGGGCCACCAGCAGCAGGATCCATAACCCCGTGCTGCGGCCATAGCGGGCGAGCGTGGTGGTCAGGGAGGACGCGACGACAGCAACGCTCACGTGGTGGCTCCCGCGACCGGTGTCAGCTTGCCGCCCTCGACCCGCAGCTCCGTCATGCCGCCGCTGATGGCGTCCGTGAGGTGGGACGTCATGATGACCACGGCGGTCTGCGCCGCCCGACCGATCAGGGTCCCGACCCGTCCGCGGGACTCCGCGTCCAGCTCGGCGGTCGGCTCGTCCAGCGCCAGCAGTCGCGGCGACCCCAGCAGGGCCTGGGCGAACACCAGCCGTCGGCGCATGCCGCCACAGAAGGTCGAGATCCGGCCGTTGGCGTCGCCGCCGAGGTTCAGCGCCTCGAGCAGCATGCGGAACTGGGCGTCGGCTTCGCCGGCCTTGAGCCCCTTCAGCGCCGCCATGTGCAGGCCGAACTCGCGGGCGGTCAGATCCTCGGGCAGCTCCACCGCCTGGGGCGCGTAGCCGACGCAGCGCCGGAGCCGAGCGCGCGCGCCGGGCAAGGCCTCGCCCTCCCAGAACAGCCGCCCGGCGCTGGGCTTCTCCGCCGTCGCGCAAAGCCGCAGCAGGGTCGACTTGCCCGCGCCGCTGGGCCCGGTCAGCAGGGTCAGCCCGCGCTCGAAGGTGTGGCTGACGCCCTCCAGCACCAGCTTGCGGCCATAGCGCCTTGAGACGTCTTCGAGACGCAGGGACGGGGAGGAGTGGTTCATCAGAGGTTCGAGTGTCCGCGGGACCCGGCCGATCCCCCGGGCAGCTGTATGAGAGGGCGAAGGGACAGCGCCAGTTAATCCTCGGTCATGACTTCCCGGTAAGGCCAGGGCCGTCAGCGCGGCCTGTTCGTCCTGCCAATGGTGTCAGGGATGGCGCAGTAAGGCGGCTCTTGCCGACCGCCCCGCTTGCGGGCAAAAGGCAGCCATCACCTCGGACCCGCCGCTGTTCGCAGCCGGCGGGTGGCTATCCTGACCGCCCATCCGTCAGGAAATCGAGCGCCCGGCGCGCTCACCCCGGTTGAATCCCCATGTCCCTCATCGCCTCCGCGCGCCAGCAATGGCTCGCCAACCCCCGCCGTGACCTGCTGGCCGGCACCGTCGTCGCCCTGGCCCTGATCCCCGAGGCCATCGCCTTTTCCATCATCGCCGGGGTCGATCCGGCGGTAGGGCTGTACGCCAGCTTCATCATCGCCGTGACCATCGCCTTCGTCGGCGGCCGGCCGGCCATGATCAGCGCCGCCACCGGGGCCATGGCCCTGCTGATGGTCACCCTCGTGCGCGACCACGGGCTCGAATACCTGTTCGCCGCCTCCCTGCTGTGCGGGGTGTTCCAGATCGTCATCGGACTGTTCCGGCTGGGCCGGTACATCAAGTTCGTCAGCCGCAGCGTCATGACGGGCTTCGTCAACTCGCTGGCCATCCTGATCTTCCTCGCCCAGATGCCCGAGCTGATCGGGGCCAACTGGCAGACCTTCGCCCTCGTCGCCGCCGCGCTCGCCATCATCTACGGCCTGCCGCGGCTGACGAAGGCCGTGCCGTCGCCGCTGGTGGCCATCGTCCTGCTCAGCGGCTTCGTCATCTGGACCGGGCTGGATGTCCGCACCGTCGGCGACATGGGCCAGATGCCCTCGACCCTGCCCATGTTCCACATCCCGGCCGTGCCCCTGACGTGGGAGACGCTGATCATCATCGGCCCCATCTCGGCCACCCTGGCCTTCGTCGGCCTGCTGGAGTCCCTGCTGACCGCCAACCTGCTGGACGACATCACCGACACCCCGTCGGACAAGGACCGCGAGACCCGCGGCCAGGGCATCGCCAACATCGCCTCGTCCCTGTTTGGCGGCATGGCCGGCTGCGCCATGATCGGCCAGTCGATCATCAATGTGACCTCGGGCGCGCGCGGCCGGCTGTCGACCCTGTGGGCCGGGCTGTTCCTGCTGTTCCTGATCCTGGTGCTGCAGGACTGGGTCGCCCAGATCCCGATGGCGGCGCTCGTGGCCGTCATGATCATGGTCTCGGTCGGCACCTTCGACTGGGGCTCGGTGCTCATGCTGCGCTCCACCCCGGTCCAGTCCTCCATCGTCATGATCGCCACCACCGCCACCGTCGTCCTGACCCATGACCTGTCGAAGGGCGTGGTGCTGGGCGTGGTCCTGTCGGCCATCTTCTTCATGCGCAAGGTCGGCAAGACGGTGGTGGTCGAGGAGATCCCGACCCCGGAAGAGGGCGTGCTGCGCTACCGGGTCACCGGCAATCTGTTCTTCGCGTCGGCCGACGTCTTCGCCGCCGCCTTCGAGCACCACGGCCACCCCACCCGCGTCGAGATCGACATGACCGGAGCCCATCTGTGGGACCTGACCGGCGTCGCCGCCGTGGACAAGGTCGTATTCCGCTACCGCCGCCAGGGCGCGGAGGTCACCGTCGTCGGCATGAACGAGGCCGGCCAGACCCTGATCGACAAGGTCGGCAAACACGACAAGGACCACCTCCCGGCAGGGGCCGCCGCGCACTGAGGGGGAGGGGCAAGGGGTTGCTGGGCGACGATTGACGTTCATGCGCGACAATTGTAGCGTTGGCTCTACAGATTCGGAGCCGCCATGTCCCTGCCCGACAGTCCCCACCCGACCGATGCCGAGCTGGAAGTCCTGAAATGCTTCTGGCGCGACGGGGACCTGTCCGCGCGGGAGGTGCATGACCGCATCGCCGCCCGGCTGGACTGGACCCCGTCCACCACCCGCACGGTGCTGGAACGGATGCGCGCCAAGACCCTCGTGTCGCGCCGCGATGTCCACGGGGTCGCCGTCTATTCCCAGACCCGGCCCAAGGTGGAGGTGCTCGGCGGACTGATGCGGCGGTTCTCCGCCCTGCTGGACATGGACGGCAGCCTGCCCGCCGCTGCCTTCACCGGCAGCCAGCTGCTGGATGACGCCGACCTGGCCGCGCTGGAAGCGATGCTGGCGGCACCCTCCTCGAAGACGGAGGCGGACGATGGGCGCGACTGAGATTCTGGCCCTGTCACTGGGGCTTTCGGTCCTGCTGGCCGGACTGGCCTTCGTCGGAGTCCGGGTCTTCGACGCGCGCTGTCCCGATCCGGGTCTGCGGGAAAGGGCCTGGACCCTCGCCTTCCATGCGCCGGCCGCCTCCCTCGCCCTGATCGCCATGGCGCTCCTGGCCCCGCCACCCCGGGCCCGGCCGGCGTCGGCAGGTATCGAGGTCGGTGCAGTCTCCGTGACCGATCTGACCGGCGCTCCGGGCGTCTTCCCGGACATGCCGGGCCAGACCCTCGCCCTGACCGTGCTCGCCTGCGCCGGACTGCTGGCCGCTGTGCGTGCGGTCGGACTGGCCCGCCGCCTGATCCGTCTCCGCCGCCAGCTGGGACAGTCGCACCCGGCGTCCCCCGCCACCCTCGACGCGGTCCGGACTGTCGCCCGGGATCTGGACGTGCCGATGCCCGACGTCCGGGCCGAGGACACGGCCACACAGGCCATGGTCGTCGGCCTGTTCCGACCGGTTCTGATCCTGCCCCTGGCCCTCGCGGAGACCCTCGACGCCCGCGCTTTGCGCGCCGTCTGCGCCCATGAGCTGGCGCATCTCAAGCGGGGGGACCACCGGGCCCTCTGGATCGAGGAGGTGTCGCTGATCCTGCAGGCCTTCAATCCGCTCCTGCGCCTCATCCGGGACCACCGCGCCGCCGCCCGCGAAGAGGCCTGCGACGCCGTGGCCCTGTCCCTTGTCGGCGAAGATGCGCGGCCGCTCTACGCCCGCGCCCTCGTCGATGCCCTGCGCGCCCCCGCCATCGATCGAGGCACGCCCGTTCTCACGTTCACCAGCCGCCGAAGGAGTTTCGCCATGCGTCGCCTGAAAGCCATCCTGTCCCCGGTCCCGACCTCCGGTCTCCGCCCGCGTCTTGCGGTGGTCGGGCTCGGCGTCGCCCTCGCCACCGTCGCCGGGAGCGGCGCGTTCGCCCTGACCGCCCAGCGGGCCCCGACGCCTCTCCCGATGGTCATGGCCACAGCGCCCGCTGCCGCCGTCGCCGCCCTGCCGGCCGAAAGGATGCCAGCCGTGGGGATGCCGGCTGTCGCTGCCGTGGCCCCGGTCGATGAAGTCGCGCCGGTCGAGGCTCCGGAGAGAGTCGCTGCACCGGAGGTCTCCGATGGGGCGGTTGCGCCAGCCCCGGTCCCCGCCCCGGTGGCTGCCCAGACCGCCGTTCCGGCCCCCGCCGCGGTGATCACCAATCCCGCCTGGGCCGAACGGCCCACGCCGAACTGGCCGGCCGAAGCGCTCGAGGCCGGGGTCAACAACGGCGTCGTCGCCCTGTCCTGCGGGGTCGAATCGGGAGGCACGCTCACCGACTGCCAGATCGTCAGCGAGACCCCGACCGGGGCCGGCTTCGGGGCCGAGGCACTGCGTGCTGCGGCCCGGGCCCGCCTGTCGCCCCGGACTGTGGAAGGGGCGACGACTGGCGGTCGCGTCAACTTCAATGTCCGGATGCAAATGGCCGAGTAAGGCCATTGGCGGGGCGGGGCGGACGGTCTCGACCGTCCGCCCCGCCCGGTCCTATCCTGCCCCCATGCCCCAAGACCCTTCCCGAGGCTGGAACGCCATCGCGACCGACTTCATGGCCGCGCGCCGGGATGTCGGGGTGGACATCGTCCGGGACTGGGCCGGGCGGCTGCCCCCGGGCGGCGCGGTGCTCGATCTGGGCTGCGGCGACGGCTGGCCGGTCGGTACCGCCCTGATCGAGGCGGGGCTTAAGCTGTACGGCATCGACGCCTCGCCCGTGCTGGTCGAGGCCTTTCGCCGGTGCCATCCCGGTGTCCCCGTGGCCTGCGAGCCGGTCGAGACCAGCGCCCTGTTCGACCGCACCTTCGACGGGGCCGTCGCCATCGGCCTGATCTTCCTGCTGCCCGAGGCGGACCAGCGGGCCCTGATCGCCCGCGTCGCCCGCGCCCTCAACCCCGGCGGACGCTTCTTGTTCACGGCCCCGGCCGAGCCCTGTGCCTGGACCGACAGCCTGACCGGTCAGCCGTCCCGTTCGCTCGGCGAGGCGGCGTACCGCCGCTTGCTGGAGGTCGCCGGGCTGGATCCGGTGGGCCGACACTGCGACGCGGGGGAGAACCACTATCTTGAAGCGGTTCGTCCCGGGCCGCCGGGCTGACAGACCCGGTCTTCGTCAGCAGGGCGCGCCGGCCTGAAGGCCGCAGGTCCAGGACCGGTACCAGCCGTCCTCGGCGTTCCGCACCGCGCCCACATAGCCGGTTGGCTGCAGGAAGGGGTTCAACCCGCCGGTGGACGCGGCGGTCGCGCCGTTTTCGGTCGCCCCGTTGATGAAGGTCAGGCCCTGGTTCGTCAGGCTCGCTCCCGTCGGTGCCGTCAGACTGGAGAGGGCGTTGGGCCGGTTGGTGCCCCGGAACACGTTGAACACCCGGTCGCTGCGCAGGCCATTGGCCGGCACATAGGGTACCGGGCAGGACATCAGGACCGAGCCGAACAGGGGATAGCTGTCGAACGTCTCGTCATCCGCGATATCGAGGCAGGCCGCCGCCGAGCCTGCGGGACGGGTGAAGACGGCGTCGAGGATCGCCGGATCGGCTCCGGTCTCCAGATGGACCAGGGTATGCAGGTCGCTCGTGGAGGCCCGTCCGACGACCGTGAAGTTGGCGAGAACGGGGGCCGTCAGGAGCCGCCCGGCGCGCGGCGTCGTGGCGGGCGCGGAGGAGAACTCCAGCCCCGAACTGCGGCCCGCCGCGGTCGTGGGGCGCTGGGTCACGATGCCGAACTGGGCCACGCCGCGCCAGCCCAGGTCCATGTCCAGCCCGTCATCGTCGGCCCCGGTGACGACGAGATAGCGCAGATTGACGGTACCGCCCGGCAGGCTGATCCCGTCCGCCGCGCTGTTGTGCACCTGGACGTGGTCGATGGTGGTCCCCGATCCGACCGCCCCGAGCGCCAGGGCCGCGGCCGTGGACCCGCCCGATGTCGCGCCGCCGGCATAGCGGATCTGCACATGGCGCAGCCGGCCGGAGTTGTCCTCGGGCGTATTGCCGCCATAGGCGACGGCGGTGCCCTCGATCGTTCCGCTGCAGCTGACGACGGGCGTCACGCTGCAGTTGGCCTGGGGCGCACGCCCGGCAATCACGATCCCGCCCCACTGGCCCTGTGAGGTTTCGGTGGTCGTGCCGTCGATGTTCTGGCGGCTGGTGAAGATGACGGGTTGCGAGGTCGTGCCTTCGGCGAACAGGCGCGAGCCGCGATGGACGATCAGCTGGTCGGCCGCCGACGAACCGTACAGCCGGACTCCCGGCTCAAGGGTCAGCGAGGCCCGTCCCGTCGCCACGGCCGGATCGACGCCGCCATCCGCGCCGACCTGGGTCAGGCCGCTGATCGCATAGACGGTGCCGGCCCGTGCCGACAGGGTCAGGTCTCCGGTGATGGATGCGGGCAGCTGACAGGCGCGCAGCGTGCCATTGGCGACCAGTCCGGCATTCGACAGGCCGGCGGGACAGTCGGCCGGCGGTCCGCTGGCCGGGGGCGGAGGCGGGGTGACAGGGCCGGGAGCCTCGCCGGAGCCGCCGGACGATCCGCCGCCGCAGCCGGTCAGCAACACCACGATCGGGACGGCCAGCCGGGGCAGGAGGGGACGGGACATGACAGCTCCTTTGCGTGATGACCTTGGTCGGTCATCGGTCAATCGAGGCGGTGAGTCTGTCACACAGGCATGACAATTGCTATTTCAGGACACACCTTTGACACACCCTGCTTCGAGGCGGTGCCCGGCGCTCCCGGCCTCGGCCGTCATGTCGGCGAAAACACCAGATGGGGCGGCGGCGGTTCCGGCGAGGCCCGCGAGCACGAGGCGGGCGATGCGGATGTCTTTCATGATCTTCCCCTTGAAGATCGGCAGGTCCACCTTCGCCATGCCACCGCTGCGTCCGCGATCGAGGCACGGGGTGGACAGATGCCGATGGCCGCGGGAGCCTGTCACACCCCCTTTCCTCGCGCGGAGACCGATCCTAGACAAGGAGGGGTGAAGGAAGGGGAGCAGACTTGATCCTGAAACTGGACCCCTCCCTTCGTCCGGCCGATTATGGTCCCGTGTTCCGCAAGTTTGGCCGGATCCACATTCCCGGCATCCTGGATCCGGCCGGCGCAGTCGCGCTGGAGCAGCGACTGCGGAGATTTGACGCCTGGACGCGGGCCTTGACCGTGGGTGACCCCGGTGACGGGCATGCCGTTCTGGATCCGGATGGGCTGGATGCCGAGGGGGTGTGTCGCGTGGAGCGGGTGGTGACGCCGCCCGGCCAGACAGACATCCGCTTCCTGTTCGACATGCATTCCATCGCCACGGTACGGCCCAGGCCGGGGGTGCGGGACCCCCGATTGATCCCCATCGGCGATTTCATCAACGGGCCCGGGTTTCTGGACTTTGCCCGCAGCCTCACTGGCGATGACCGTATCCGCAGATGCGACGCCTCGGCGACCCGCTACATGCCTGGCCACTATCTGACTCCCCACAACGACGCCAATGCAGGGGAAGAGCGTCTCTATGCCTATGTGCTGAACCTGTCGCGGTCATGGAAGGTGGAGTGGGGCGGGGTGCTGGCCTTCATCGACGCCGACGGCCATGTGGCGGAGGGCTATACGCCCGTGTTCAACTCGCTGAACATATTTCGCGTCCCCCAGAACCACACCGTAACAATGGTCAATGCCCTGGCCCGGGTGCCCCGTCTGGCCGTCACAGGCTGGATGCACGGACCGGGATCGACCGCGCAAAACTGAGTCCGGCCCTATTCAGGGCGGGTCCGTTCCCAGTCCCCGCACTGGTTCCGGAACCAGGTCAGCTGCCGCTTGGCGTAGTTCCGCGTGGCCTGCTGCATCGCCGCCGTCGCCTCCGTCAGGGTCATCTCCCCCGCCAGATGCGCCGCCAGTTCGCGCACCCCCACGGCCTTCAGGGCGGGCAGGGCGGGGTCCAGACCCCGGGCCGTCAGGGCCGCGACCTCCTCCAGCGCCCCGGTCGCCAGCATGGTCTCCACCCGGGCGTCGCAGGCGGCATAGAGGGACGGGCGGTCGGGCTCGATCACCAGACGCTCATAACTGCCGGCCACCAGCAACGGCCGGGTCGCGGCCTGCCAGTCGGACAGCGACCGGCCCGTCGCCCGCGCCACGGCAAAGGCCCGGGTCAGACGCTGGCGGTCGCCGGGCGCGATGGCGGCTTCCGCCGGCGGATCGAAGGTGATCAGCCGAAGCCGGAACGCCGCCTCGCCCCCGGTGTCATACAGGGCCAGGGCCTCCTCGCGCGCGGCGGAGGGTACCTCGGGGATGTCGGCCAGACCCCGGGTCAGGGCGGTGAAGTAAAGCCCTGTGCCGCCCACGATCAGCACCGGCCGGCCCTCGGCCCGGAACCCCTCCAGCAGCGGCATCACCGCCCGGGTCCAGCGCCCCACCGACCAGGCCTCGGCCGCATCGACCACCCCGTACAGACAATGGGTCGCCCGCGCCTCTTCCTCCGGCGAGGGCCGGGCGCTCAGCACCCTCAGATCGGCGTACAGCTGCTGGCTGTCAGCATTGACGATGGCCGCGCCCGTCCGGTCGGCGATCTCCAGCGCGCGCCGCGACTTGCCCGAGGCGGTCGGGCCGGCGATCAGGGTCAGGGGGGCGGGACGGGACAGGTCGGGCTCGCTTGCAACGGGGTCTGCGGATAGAACGCGCATCCGCCCGCCGCAACAACCGCCGGAATGCCCCCTTGATCGATCGTGCCGCCGTCGAAGCCGTCCTGAACGCCATCCCCGACCCCGCCACGGGCCGGGGGCTGGTCGAGGCCGGGGTGGTCCAGGGCCTGACCGTCGCCCCCGATCGCGCGGGCTTCGTCATCGAGGTCCCCGCCAGCCGGACGGCCGCCTACGCCCCGGTCCGCGATGCCGCCGAGGCGGCGCTGAAGGCCATGCCCGGCATGGCCCGCGTCTCCGTCGTCCTGACCGCCGAGACCGCGCCGGCCGGCCGCAAGGCGTCGCTCTCGCCCGCCGCCGTCGAACAGACCCGGGCGAAGGCCCCCGTGCCCACCGACCGCCCCGCCCATGTCCGCCGCGTCCTCGCCGTGGCCAGCGGCAAGGGGGGGGTCGGCAAGTCGACCGTGGCCGTCAACCTCGCCGCCGCCTTCGCCCGGCACGGTCTGAGCACCGGCATCCTCGACGCCGACGTCTATGGCCCCAGCCTGCCCACCATGCTGGGCCTGTCCGGCAAGCCCGACTATGTCGACGGGGCCATGGTCCCGCATGTCGCCCACGGGCTGAAGGCCATGTCGGTCGGCCTGCTGACCAAGGGGGAGGACGCCATGATCTGGCGCGGCCCCATGGCGTCGCAGGCGATCACCCAGATGCTGACCCAGACCCGCTGGGGCACGGAGGACCAGCCGCTGGACATTCTGGTGGTCGACCTGCCGCCCGGCACCGGCGACGTCCAGCTGACCCTGATCCAGAAGACCCCGCTGGACGGCACCGTCATCGTCTCGACCCCGCAGGAGGTGGCCCTCGCCGATGCCCGCCGCGCCCACACCCTGTTCCAGCGCGTCAACGTTCCGACGCTGGGCCTGATCGAGAACATGACCGGCCCGGTGTTCGGCGAGGGCGGGGCGGCCGCGGAAGCCGGGCGTCTGGGCGTCGATGTCCTCGGCGACCTGCCGCTGGACGCCGCCGTGCGTCAGGCCGGCGATGCGGGCACGCCGCTGCACACCGGCGACATCGCCGCCCGCTTCGACGCCATCGCGGCGGCGCTCGTCCAGAAGCTGGGCCTGTAGCCTCTCTTCTTTCGTCATCCTCCGGCAAGCCGCGTCTTCGCGGCGCAGACCGGGGGACCCATCGTCATCCTCCGGCCGATCGGAGATCGGACCGGGGGAGGCGCCGAAGGCGATCTGTTCAGGCACGATATTCGACGCCGGTGTCCGCGACAGTTTCGCGCTCACGCGCGCCGCTGGGTCCCCCGGTCTCTGCGCTCGCCGGAGGATGACGAAAGAAAAGAAGGCTGGGCGGGTTTTCAAACGCAACGCCAACCGCCACCCTGCCGGTACCACTTCGCCCCGAGGATTCCGCATGAGCGTCGACACCCTGTTCCGCCCCTTCACGATCAAGGGCCTGACCCTGCCGAACCGGATCGTCATGGCCCCCATGACCCGCTCGTTCAGCCCCGGCGGCATCCCGACCGAAGACGTGACCGCCTACTACCGTCGCCGCGCCGAGGGCCAGGTCGGGCTGATCATCACCGAGGGCACGGTGGTCGACCGCCCCGCCGCGCGCAATGACGCCGCCGTCCCGGTCTTCCATGGCGAGGCCCTGCCGGAATGGCAGAAGGTGGTGGACGCGGTCCACGCCGCCGGTGGCCTGATCGCGCCCCAGATCTGGCACGTCGGGGCCGCCCGCGGCCAGGGGGCGGAGTGGCAGCCCCTGGGTCAGGTTGACAGCCCCTCGGGCCTCGTCGCCCCCGGCAAGGCGAAATACGAGCCGATGACCGAGGAGGACATCGCCGACACCATCGCCGCCTTCGGCCGCTCCGCCCGCGCGGCGCGGGACCTGGGCTTCGACGCCGCCGAGATCCACTCGGCCCACGGCTATCTGATCGACCAGTTCTACTGGTCCGGCCTGAATGCGCGCGGCGACCGCTGGGGCGGCCCGACGATCAGGGAGCGCGCCCGCTTCGGGGTCGAGGTGGTCAAGGCCGTGCGCGAGGGTCTGGGCCCCGACATCCCCCTGATCATCCGCCTGTCGCAGTGGAAACAGCAGGACTTCACCGCGAAGATCGCCCTGAACCCGGACGAGATGGCCGACTGGCTGCTGCCCCTGTCCGACGCCGGCGTCGATGTCTTCCACTGCTCGCAACGCCGCTTCTGGGAGCCGGAGTTCCAGGGCTCGGACCTCAACTTCGCCGGCTGGGCCAAGGTCATCACGAAAAAGCCCACCATCAGCGTCGGCTCGGTCGGTCTGGACGGCGAGTTCATCGCCGCCTTCGGAGGCGAGGGCTCCAAACCCGCCTCGCTGGACGGACTGATCGCCCGCATGGAGCGGGACGAGTTCGACCTCATCGCCGTCGGCCGCGCCCTGCTGGCCGACCCCAACTGGGTGCTCAAGATCAAGGACGGCCGCCAGGACGAACTGTCCGCCTTCGAGCGCAGCCATATGGCAGTGCTTCACTGATATTCCTCCCCCATCGGGGGTGGAGGAAGGATCACATGCGATCCGACGACGGGACCACGAAGTGGTGGAGGGGGCCAACCGCGCACACAAAGTCTGCGGCGAGCCCCCTCCGTCACGACGCCAAGCGGCGTCGCGCCACCTCCCCCGAGGGGGTAGGATTGGCTAGGGTGACCGAATGACCCTCACCGCCGTCGCCCTGACCACCCTGTGGCTGACCCTGATCATCGGGGCCCGCTATCTGCTGGTTGCGGGCGCGGTGTGGTGGGCGACCTGGGGGCGCGAGCCGGGCCTCGGCCGCCGCCTCAACCGCGAGCGGCCGTCGCGCAAACTGATCCTGCACGAGATCAAATTCTCGCTCCTTTCGACGCCGATCTACGCCCTGCCGGCTGCCGTCGTGCTGGAGGCGTGGAAGGCGGGCGGCACGAAGCTCTATGTCGATCCGGGCGCGTACCCGCTGTGGTGGCTGCCCCTCAGTTTCGTCCTGCTGCTGGTGATCCAGGACACCCACTACTACTGGACCCACCGCCTGCTGCACGACCGCCGCGTCTTCGCCTGGGCGCATGCGGCCCATCACCGCGCCCGCGACCCCAGCCCCTTCGCCAGCTTCGCCTTCGATCCGGCCGAGGCGGCCCTGACCGCCTGGCTCCTGCCGCTGCTGGCCTTCCTGATCCCGTTGAACCTCTGGATGCTGGCCGTGATGCTGGCCGTCATGACCGCGACCGCCGTCATGAACCACTGCGGCCGGGAGATGTGGCCCGAGCGCTGGGTGCGCGGCCGGATCGGCTCACAGCTGATCACCGCCACCCACCACAGCCGCCACCACACCCATATGAAGACGAATTTCGGGCTCTATTTCCGCCTCTGGGACCGCTGGTGCGGGACCGATGCGATGCCTGAGGTCAAGGCAGTCGGCAGTCGGGATTAGGCAGTCGCGCTCGTGCTGTGGCGGCGACGGGCTTCGGCCCCCACTGCCTGCTGCCTACTGCCCCGCTTCCACCACCACCGCCGTCCCGTAGGCCAGCACCTCGGTCACGCCCGGCATGATCTCGTTGGACTCATAGCGGATGGCCAGGATCGCATTGCCCCCGGCAGCCCTGGCCTGTTCGATCAGATGCTCGAACGCCTCCTGACGCGACATCTCCGCCAGCTTCACATAGGCCCCGACCCGGCCGCCCAGCATCGACTGGACCCCGCCAATGGCGTCGGAGACCAGGTTGCGCGACCGTACCGTGATGCCCCGGACCACGCCGATGTGGCGCACGATCCGGTGGCCGAAGATGTCATTGGTGGTCGAGGTCAGCATGGCGAATTCTCCGACAATCAGATCCGCTCCAGAATGCGGAAGACGAAAGGATGGTCGTCCTTTTCGCCCGCATCATGGCGTTCATTCAGCGTCTCGCGAAACAGGCTGTCACGGACGACAACATTAGCCGGTCGACGCGCTGGCAACCCGGTTCAACCGGGGCGTCGGACCGGGTTGCATTCCGAGGAAATCCGCATACCACTGTTTTTGCGGATTTCCCGCTCTAGGAGAAAACCATGCTCAAGAAGGCTGTTGCGGCCGCAATGATCGCGGCCTTGTCCCTCGTAGCTGTTCCTGCCTCCGCCCTGGATCCGGACGATTGCCCGCCTCCTCCGCCGCCTCCGCCGGCCTCAAGCCCTCCCCCTATCCCGGAGGGAGGAGTGAACTGTGTTTTCATCTCCACCGACCACTACGGCAACGGCTCATGGGAGTGTGAAACCGTCATGGATATGGTGACGCCGTAGTCGGCGATCACAATGGACGACCGCCGGGCAGCTTCCGGCGGTCGTCCCGTTCGGGCCGGGACGCATGCCAACGCTTCAGGCTCGATCCAGAATCCGGAACACGATCGCGTGGTCATCCTTTTCACCTGCCGGATGAGCCTCACGCGAAACCTCGACCCAGTCGGCTTCGTCAAAGGCCGGGAAATGCGCATCCCCCTCCGGCTCGGCCTCGACCTCGGTGATATACAGCCGTTTCGCGCGAGGCAGGGCGGCCCCGAACAGGGCCGTGCCGCCGATCACGCAGATCTCGTCGATCCCGTCGTCCTCCGCCGTCTCGCGCGCCATGTCGATGGCGTCGGCCAGGCTGGAGACCACCACCGCCCCCCTGGCCTTGCCCTGCTCCTCATAGGACAGGTCGCGCGACAGCACGAGGTTCAGCCGCCCCGGCAGCGGCCGCAACGGCAGGCTCTCCCATGTCGCCCGTCCCATGATGCAGGGCTTGCCCAGGGTGATTGTCTTGAATCGCTGCAGGTCGCTGCGCAGTGTCCAGGGCAGGTCGCCGTCCTTGCCGATGACGCCATTCCGGGCGCGGGCGACGACGAGTGCGAGGTGGGGAGAGGAGTTCTGACGCCACTGTTTTCAGGCAGCCAGACGATAGACGAGCGCGTCATCTACATAGACGCCATTCAACATGTTGTTGGTCAGTCTCACGTTGCCCAGGCCTGTGATCCGCATGGCACCGCTGAGCGCCTTGAAGACAGGTGTCGACGGTGGGACGAACTGCACCTTGGTCAACTCCAGTGCAGGATGGAGCTCTATAGCTTTCCGATACAGGGCCCGGGATCCTGACGCCGCATCGCGCGTCACGATCAGCAACTTCCACTGATCTGCGTCGGTCATGTAAAGCCAGAACGCGCCGACGATGCCAATGCCCGCTTGGTCAAGCGATTGGACAAGCTCACGGCCGGCGATGATGTCTGACTCTAGCAGTGGCTCTTGAGCCATTGGAGCACTCCTTCCGCAGGGTCGGTGACAGCGGCCACAAACTCGCGCGCAACGACCTCATCGCTTATCGCATACCGGCTCGACTCCGACCACTGTGATGCGGTGAGCCAGTTCTCTTGTAGCGTGGGCTTCTCATTTGCGGCCTGGGTAAGGGCGGTCTGTAAGCCGGCCAACTTGAGGAGATCAGCAAGTTTGTGGCTGTAGATGCTTAGAACGAACTGTTTGTCTGGGATCACATCGGCCACGAACTGTTTCGCGATGATCGCCTTCAAGCCCAGCTCCACTGCGTACCCGGCCAGATAATATGCGCTGGAGAAGGAGCCAACCTCCACTAACGCGAGCGCGGCTGTGGCCCGTTCCTCCGCTAGTCGTCGAGCGATGTCGGACGACAGCATCAGATGGCGACCGGTGCCTTGATGTGCGGATGGGCCTGATAGTCCGAAAGCACAAAGTCCCCCGGCTCGAACGCAAACACATCCCGCCTCTTCGCGACCGTCATCGTCGGCAGTTCCAGCGGCTCCCGCGTCAGCTGCAGCTGCGCCTGCTCGATGTGGTTCAGATACAGATGCGCGTCGCCGAAGGTGTGGACGAAGTCGCCGGGCTCCAGCGCCACTACCTCTGCCACCATCATCGTCAGCAGCGCATAGCTGGCGATATTGAACGGCACCCCCAGAAACACGTCGGCGGACCGCTGGTATAGCTGGCAGCTCAACTTTCCGTCGGCGACGAAGAACTGGAACAGGCAGTGGCAGGGCGGCAGGGCCATGTCCTCGATGTCGGCGGGGTTCCAGGCCGAGACGATGTGGCGCCGGCTGTTGGGATTGGTCTTCAGCCCCTCGATCAGCCGGGCGATCTGGTCGATGCTCTGGCCGTTCGGCGCGGCCCACGACCGCCACTGCTTGCCATAGACGGGCCCCAGCTCGCCGGCCTCATCGGCCCATTCGTCCCAGATGGAACAGCCGTTCTCCTTCAGCCAGGCGATGTTGGTCTCGCCGCGCAGGAACCACAGCAGCTCGACGATGATGGAGCGCAGATGCAGCTTCTTGGTGGTCAGCAGGGGAAACCCCTTGGACAGGTCGAACCGCATCTGGCGGCCGAACACCCCCAGCGTCCCGGTCCCCGTCCGGTCGTCGCGCCGCACCCCGTTGTCGAGGATGTCGCGCAGCAGGTTCAGATACTGGTGCTCCGGGTGGTCCGCAGGCGCGCCCGCCGGGACGTTAAACTCATCGATTCGCTGAAGCGCAGTCATGCCGCACGATCCGACCGAATCATCGGCGAAGCAATCGGCGCGAAGGGCGACGCGTGTGACTGCTGTGGACCGTCCGGGGCTCCGGCTCAGCGCCCGGGAGCCAGCCGGTCGTTCTGGACCCAGCCGCGGTTGTCATTGTCGTCGAGAATCTCCCACCACATCCCGTCGCGCTGGCCCGTGGGATAGACGCGCAGACCCTCGGGCAGGGCACGGACGACCTCGCCGCCCGGGGTGGTCCGCATCGTCGTCGCCTGTTGCACCAGATAGCTCTGCACCGGGGCGGCCGCGGCGGCGCTGGTCCCTTCCAGCAAGCCCAGCTGGGTCACCATTTCGGTATAGGCCTGGATGAAGGACTGGGCGACGATCCGGCCGATCTCGGTGCTCTCATAGCCGCCCCCGACCGCACCGCCGAAACCGACGCCACCGCCGACACCCCAGCTGAGATTGTTGCGCGAGGCATAGCCCTCGGTCACGGCCATGCCTTCCGAGGTCCGGACATTGGTCAGGCTGAGGACAGTGTTGGCCTCCATCCTCTGGCTTCTCATGCCGCCCACGATGCCCCCCAGCGTCCCGCCGATCAGACCGCCTGCGACGGCGGCGACACCGCCACCTCCTGTATTGGCGTCGGCGCTGGCGACCTCGGCCACCAGCACATAGTCCGCGGCGCGAATCTGGCCGCCGCCGACGTTGGAGCCCTGCTGCAGCATGCCGTCACCAGCCAGCGCCCTCTCGCGCGCGGCGGCGTCCATGCCCGCGCCCCGGTCCACGAGGGTGAAACAACCCGAGCGCTGGATCACCACTCGGAGCAGCGTTTGGGGCGGGGACAGCTGACGCTGGCGGAAAAAGTCGGGTTGGCCGTCCACGATGGAGACGCTGCCGAGGCTGCGGCTGCAGCGCGGAATAGCGGCGATCTGGGCGTCCTGGGCCTGCTGGGCGCGCGTCCTGCCACTCTGGGCTTGCGCGGGCAAAGAGGCAGCGGCGACAGCCAGGCCGGAAACGAAGGCGGTGAGCAGTGGACGCGTTATGATTTCAATCCCCCCGGAACGATAAGGCCGGACGTTAGCCGGGGATTGTTGCAATCGGAAGTCCGGGAACCGTGGTTATGCGGCGGCGATGCCTCACCCGTCGAATCCACCCCCGTCCAGAAACCTCTGCTCCTCCGCCGTCGTCTCACGACCCAGAGCGGCGTTCCGATGGGGAAACCGGCCGAACCGCGCGATGACGCCATGGTGGTGTTCGGCCCAGCGGTCGTCCGGGGCCCGCTCCATCCGCGTCTGGAATAGCTCCAGCGCCCGACCTTGATCCGCCCGGTCCTCCGAGTGCTGGAAGGGCAGGTAGAAGAACCGGCGGATATCGCCCGCCGTCTCCAGGTCGTGCCCGGCCTCCAGCGCACGCCTTGCAAACATCCGCGCCAGTGGATCGGTGGCAAAGGCGTGGCCGGTGTCCCGAAAGCTGTTCCTCGGAAACTGGTCCAGCAGGATCAGCAGCGCCAGCGACCCCGTCGCAGTTGAAGCCCACTTGTCCAGTTCGCGCCTGGCCGCCGCGACATGCGCATCGTGAAATCGCCGGCGGAACTCGGCGTCAAAGGCCTCGTCCTTGGCGAACCATCGCTTCGGACCAGCCTCTTTCCAGAAGGCGACGACGTCGGAAGGCGTTATGTTCAGATCCATGACTCATCCAATCGCTGCACCGCTGCCCGTGTTCCATGACCGGGACTGCGACCTGTCCATCATCCGGGGCAAGCGGGTCGCTGTCATCGGTTACGGCAGCCAGGGCCGCACCCATGCCCTGAACCTGCGCGATTTGGGCGTCGCCGACATCGTCGTCGGCCTCAAGGCCGGCTCCGCCACCCGGGCGAAGGCCGGGGCCGACGGCTTTCCGGTCCTGACGGCCGGCGAGGCCACCGCCGGGGCCGACGTCGTCGCCGTCATGGTCTCGGACGAGGCCCATCGCGACCTGTACCGGAACGAGATCGAGCCAAACATCCGGCCCGGGGCGGCCCTGATCTTCGCCCACGGCCTGTCGGTGCGGTTCGGCCTGGTCGCCCCGCGTCCCGACCTCGACGTCATCCTCGATTCGCCCAAGGGCATCGGCCCCCGCATCCGCGACCTGTACGAGGCCGGGGAGGGGGTCTTCTGCCTGTTCGGGGTGCATCAGGACGCCACCGGCGGGGCCCATGCGCTCGGCCTGTCCTATGCCGCCGCACTCGGCTGCGGGCGCAAGGGCATCCTCGAAACCACCTTCGCGGCCGAGTGCGAAAGCGACCTGTTCGGCGAACAGGTGGTCCTGTGCGGCGGGGTCAGCGAACTGGTCGACGCGGCCTTCATGAAGCTGGTCAACGCCGGCTATCCGCCCGAGGTCGCCTGGTTCGAGTGCTTCTACGAGGTCAAGCTGGTGACCGACCTGATGTACGAACGCGGCATCGCCGGGGCCTTCGCCAGGATCTCCAACACCGCCGAATACGGAGCCTATCTGACGGGCCCCCGCGTCATCGGCGCGGAGTCCCGCACGGCCATGGATGCGGTCCTGGGTGAGGTCCGGGACGGGTCCTTCGTCCGCCGCCTCATGGCCGACTACGACGCCGGCTCGCCCGACCTGCTGGCGCGTCGACGGGCGCTTGGCGAACGCACCATCGAGGCCGTCGGTCGCGGACTGGGTGCCGTGGCGGCGCAGGCCAAGGATTGAGAGACCGGCGCCCGGGCAGCGCCGAAGAAGATGGTCGGAGTGGCAGGATTCGAACCTGCGACCCCTGCGTCCCGAACGCAGTGCTCTACCAGACTGAGCCACACTCCGACTTGAGGACGGGGCTTATAGCGACGGGGTTCGGGGGCCGCAAGCGCCGTTCTGGACCACGTGAAAATAGTCCGGCAGCCGGGTGTTGCATCCCCCCCCGCCTTGGCGTATTCGACCGCCTCCCTGAGCCGAAGGCCCCGGGAGACGCCGGACCTGCTGGGGAATGGTGTAATGGTAACACTCCGGTTTTTGGTACCGTCATTCTAGGTTCGAGTCCTAGTTCCCCAGCCATCGGTCTTCCGGCCCCCGCCGCCGGCGGGCCTCAGTCGATCTTCAGCCGCATGAACACCATCGTCCCCCGGGGGTCGCGTCCGTAGCTGGCCTCCAGGCCTGACGGGACCCGGTTGACGGCGACGAGCGCCCCCAGCCCCAGCCGGACGTTCGGGGCCAGTGTCCAGTCGTGGACCACGCCGGCCGAGGCCTTCCGGACCGTGAACACCGGCCCATGACCGCCCCCGTGCGTGTCCACCAGCTCGTCCGTCTCGATCTGCTCGGCCCGGCCGAACAGGGTCCAGCGGTCGTTTAGGCTCCAGGCGGTCTCGAACAGCCAGGCGTCCTTCGCCTCATCGCCCTCATGGGTCTTGCGCCCCCAGGCGAGGGTCGATGACCACCAGCCCGCGGTCCCGACACGCCGGGTATGGATGGCGCTGGCCGACAGCTTGGTCTCGTCCTCGTCGGGCTCCAGCTGTTCGGGGGCCGTCACATCGGCATAGGACGCCTGCAGCGACCAGTCGGGCGCGGGGTTCCACGAGCCCCGCACCGACCAGCTGTCCAGCTCAGGCCGCTCGATGTCGTACCGGTCCTGATCCGGCTCCCGCCCGCGGAAGGACGACGCCTCCAGCTTCAGCGGCCCGCGCACCCAGCCCAGGGTCGCCACCCCGAACACGATGTGGGTCGAGTTCGAGCCAGTGATGGGTGATCGGCGCTTCGGGGCTGTCCATCGCGCTCATCCGGTGCATGAAGGCCGGCGGGCCGAACGCCGGCTCTCCGGGCAGGCCGATATAGGCGAAGACGCTGTCCGTCGCCGACAGCGGCCGGGCGTAGCTGGCCGACAGTTCCATCACCAGCTCGTGCGGATGCTGCCGGTCGAGCAGGGGATGCACCCCGTCCGCCGTCTCTCCGGCCGCCAACAGCAGGGGATAGCCATCCTTGCCCATCAGCGGATCCGGACTGAGCATGGCCCGCAGGTTCAGGGCCGAGCCGTCGGCGAAGTCCCGCCGCGCCGCGCCCATCACCATGCCGGAGACGAAGGTCCTGTCGTCCCCTCGCGGCCCCGATTGGCGGTTCCAGGTGAGGTTGAGCAGGGCGTGGCTCATGGTCGACCAGTCACCGATCCGGCCATGCAGCCCGCCGTGCACCGATGTGTCCGGCTGCCAGCTGGTGCCCGAGGCGTCCCGCGACAGGGGCCAGGGCCCGAGCGGGCTGGTCATGGCTGTATGGGCGCTGTGATCGACCGGTTGCGCGGCGCTGTGGCCCGCATGGCCACTGTGGTCCTGGGGTGCAGTGGCGGGGTCGACGAGGAGTGCGCCGGCGCTGAGCGCGGCGAGAAAGAGGGCAGCCATCGAGGGCTCCTTGCAAAGAGAGGTCGGTGAAGCGGACCAGCCGCCAGCGAAGTCTGTCTGTAAGGCTCAGGCCCGGGGCGGACCGGTCTCGGGCAGGGTGCGTCGGCCGGTCGGCAGCACACGCAGGACGGGCCGGGGCGAGGCCGGGCGGACAGCGGAATCGTTCCGCACCGGCGGAACAATGGCCGGCGCGGCAATACAGGCCACACAGCAGCCCATGGTCTTCGTGGGCCGCTCCGGTGCCGACGCCGGCGGGTCGGACGCCATGCCCGCCATCTCGTGACACGGCGCGGCCTCGGTCGAGGCCATGGAGGGTGACACCGCGCCGAGCAGCAGGACGCCGAGCGCGCCGAGCAACATCAACAGGGTACGGGCCATCGCCATGGCCCTATCTACGCCGCGGCCGCCTGGCGCTCAAGCGAGGCCGCCACCCAGCTCCAGACCCGGCGTCGTTGGTGGCGTGCCTTCAGGGGCCAGATCCAGCTGCATCAGATGGACGTCCAGCCAGCGCTCGAATTTCCAGCCCACCTGACGATAGGCCCCGACCCGGCGGAAACCCAGCCGCTCGTGCAGGGCGATCGAGGCCTCGCTGGTGGCGCTGTCGCTGATGGCCCCGATGACGTGACGGAGGCCAAGGCCTCGCGCGGCCTCGACGAGGGCCGTCAGCAGGGCCTTGCCGACGCCGTGGCCCCGGGCCAACTCCTCGACATAGATCGACCCCTCGACCCCGTAGCGGTAGGCCGGGCGGGGCCGGAACGGAGAGGCATAGGCATAGCCGGCGAAGGCCCCGTCGATCTCGGCCACGAACCACGGCAGGCCCCTGGCCTGCACGGCGTCGTAGCGGGCCGTCATCTCGGCCAGCGACGGCGGGTCCAGTTCGAACGTGGCCGTGCCCCCCAGCACCTCGCGCCCGTACAGGGCCGTGATGGCGGGCAGGTCGGCGGGGGTCGCGGCCCGGATCACGCGGCCTCCCAGCCCCGCTCGACGGCCCAGATGGCGAAGGCGTAGTCGTGGGCGACCTCCTTCAGATAGTCGAACCGGCCCGAGGCCCCGCCGTGCCCGGCCTCCATATTGATCTTCAGCAGGACCGGCTTGCCCGAGGTGGTCGCAGGCCGCAGTTTCGCCACCCACTTCTGCGGCTCCCAGTAGGTCACGCGCGGATCGGACAGGCCGCCGGTTGCCAGGATGGCCGGATAGGCGCGCGGAGCCACCTGATCATAGGGGCTGTAGCTCATCATGTAGTCGTACGCCTCGGGATCCTCGATCGGATTGCCCCATTCGGGCCATTCCGGCGGGGTCAGGGGCAGGGAGGTGTCCGACATGGTGTTGATCACATCGACGAACGGGACCTGACCGATGATCCCGGCCCACAGCTCCGGCCGCATGTTGGCGACCGCTCCCATCAGCAGGCCTCCCGCCGAGCCGCCCTGGGCCACGATCTGGCCCGAACGTGTGAAGTTGCGCGCGATCAGGTGATCGGCCGCCGCCGTGAAGTCGGTGAAGGTGTTCTTCTTGCTGAACTTGCGCCCGTCCAGGAACCAGCCCCAGCCCTTGTCCGAACCGCCGCGGATATGGGCGATGGCATAGATCCAGCCCCGGTCCACCAGCGATAGCCGGCCGGTCGAGAAACTGGCCGCCATCGGGATGCCGTAGGAGCCGTAGCCATAGAGCAGCAGAGGCGCGGTCCCGTCGACCGGCGTGGTCTTGCGGCGCAGGACCGTCACCGGCACCAGCTGGCCGTCCGCAGCCGGCGCGTTCAGCCGCTCGACCACATAGTCCGCCGGGTCGTGACCGGACGGGACCTCCTGAACCTTGCGCAGGGTCCGTGTCCGGGTCGCCAGATCATAGTCATAGGTCGAGGTCGGGGTGGACGGCGAGTTGTAGCCGTAGCGCATGGTCGTGGTGTCGAACTCCGACGCCCCGCCCAGATTGAGGGCGTAGGCGGGCTCGTCCACCGCGATCTCATGTTCGGCACCCGCCCGGTCACGAATGACGATCTTCGTATTGGCGTCGGCGCGTTCCTGACGGGCCAGATAGTCCTTCACCAGCGCCACGCCCTCGATGAAGCGTCCCGGTGTGTGGGCGACCAGATCCCGCCACTCCGATCGAGCCGGTGACGCTGTCGGGGCCGACACGATCTTGAAGTCGATCGCTTCGTCGGCATTGGTGCGGATGATCCAGCGGTCCGCCCAGTGGTCCGCATCGTACCGCACCGCCACCTCGCGGGCCGCCAGAATGGCCGGCGTGGCCGTCGGATCGCTGGCCGGGATCAACCGGGCCTCGGACGTCTCCTGGTTCTGGATGGTGATCAGGATGAAGGCGTCGTCCGACGACCGCCCCACCCCGATGAACATGCCCTCGTCCTCTTCCTCATAGACGAGCGTGCTCTCACCGCCCCGCGCCGGGCGGCGGAAGATCTTGTCCGGCCGCCCGTTGGCGCTCTGGTTCGTCCAGAAGATCCACGCGCTGTCAGGCGAGAAGGTGAAGTTGCCGTTGGCCGACTGGATGGGATCCGCCAACACCTCGCCGGTCTCCAGATCGCGGACATAGATCTGGTGCACCTCCGACCCCTGGGCGTCCTCGGCATAGGCGAACAGGCTGTGGTCCGGGCTGTGTTCGGCGGCAGAGACCTCGGAATAGGCCTTGCCCTCGGCCAGGGCGTTGGCATCCAGCAGCAGGGTCTCGGCCCCGCCGCCGCGCGGCCGGCGGCAGAACCGGGGATGCTGATCGCCGGTGTCGTAGCGGGTATAGTATTCCCACGGGCCGTCGGGAGACGGGACCGAACTGTCGTCCTGCTTGATCCGCCCCTTCATCTCCTCGAACATCTGCGCCTGCAGCGGCAAGGTCGAGGCCAGCATGGCCTCGCGATAGGCGTTCTCCGCCTCCAGATGCTCGCGGACATCGGCCTTGATCAGGGTGGGGTCGCGCAGGACCGCCTGCCAGTTGTCGTCCTTCATCCACTGATAGTCGTCGGTGCGGGTCCGCCCCAGTTGTTCGATGATGACGGGAATCTTCTTGGCGACGGGGGGCGTGGGCGACATCTGGGCTCCGGAAGGACGGGCGAGGGCAGGGGATGCGGCCGCAGCGAGCGCGGTCGCGGCGGTCGAGACGATTAGTTGGCGGCGGTTCATGGTGGTCGCTTCCTGTAAGCCTGCCGGGCAGCTTGTGCGACCGGGCCGGTCTCCGTCAAATAGGTCCATCCGAGGAAACCACCCATGCTCCACATTCCGCCGGCACAAGACCTGCCCGTCCCCCCCGTCACGCCCGTCTGGGACCTGACAGTCGGGCTGATCGAGGCCACGGTGCAACTGGACCAACCGTCCGGGCCGGGCACCCGTACGGTCGGGACAGGCTTTCTGATTCAGGCCCCCCGGCCGGACGGCACGCCCCGGGTCGTGCTGGTAACGGCCGCCCATGTACTGGAGCAGATGGACCAGCCGGAGATGCGGGTCGGCTGGCGAACCGCACTGCCCGATGGCAACTGGCGCTTCGATCCCGAGCCGCTGGTCATCCGCGACGATGCCGACGCCCCGCTGTGGACCCGCCATCCCGAGCGGGACGTGGCCGTAATGGAGATCATCGCCCCCGAGACGTTTGTTCGCGCGGCCATTCCTCTCGGCTGGCTGGCGGACGAGAACGCCTTTGACGCCTGGCAGGTCGGGCCGGGCGACGAACTGCTTTCACTGGGTTTCCCGCGGGGACTGTCGGCGAATCGGGCCGGGTTTCCGATCCTGAGGGTGGGCCGAATCGCGTCCCATCCCCTGTCACCGGTCAGCGCCTTCCCGACCTTCCTGCTGGACTTTACCGTCTTCCCCGGCAACTCGGGCGGGCCTGTGTTCTGGACGCTCAGCGCAAGAAAGCGGCCGGGCACCGTTGAGCCTGCGACGCCCTTCATCGCCGGCCTGTTGAGCCAGGAAGTCCGGGTCAATGACGAGCCACTGGATATCGGCGTGGTCACCCACGCCGTCTATGTGCGGGAGGCGATCGCCCTGCTGGACCTGCCGGTGCCCTAGCCGGCGAGGGCTTCCCTCGTGAGGCGCGACAACAGGTCACCGCCCTGGCCGACCGCCGCCAGCCGGCTGGACGCGTGGCCGAGGATGTTGGCGGCATAGACCTCATAGAGATCGATCTTGCCCTGCAGCCAGACCGGATCGCCCTCGCCGGCGTCCAACCGGAGCCGGGCCGCCAGCGCCCCCTTGGCCAGCATCCAGCCGCCGATCACATCGCCCATGAGTTTAAGATAGGCGTCGGCCGCAGCCAGCACGTCTGCCGCCCCGGCCGGATCGGCCTTGCGGTCCAGCAGCCACAGGGTCGCGTCCTGGACCGCCTCGATCGCGGTCGCGAAACGCTCGACAGGCTTGCCGGTGTAGAGGCCGGCAAGGTCCACGAGAGTCAGCTTCATCTCGGCGATGATCGCCTTCGCCGAGGCTCCGCCGTCCTGCGACAGCTTGCGGCCGACCAGGTCCATGGCCTGAATGCCATTCGTGCCCTCGTAGATCGGGGCGATCCGGGCATCGCGATAGAACTGGGCGGCACCGGTCTCCTCGACGAAGCCCATGCCGCCGTGGATCTGGACGCCTTGGGAGGCGATCTCGACCCCGGCGTCGGTCGACCAGGCCTTGGCGATCGGGGTCAGCAGGTCCTCCCGGCCCTTCCAGTGTCCACGTGCCTCATCGGTCGGAGCGTGTCTCGCCATGTCGGCGGCCACGCCGGTGGACAGGCAGATGGCTCGCGCCGCCTCGATTCGCGCCTTCATGACCGCGAGGGTCCGGCGAACGTCCGGGTGATCGAAGATTGGCGCGCCCGCCTCGCCGGTCCAGACCGAGCGGCCCTGACGCCGGTCCAGCGCATAGGCGAGGGCATGCTGGTACGCCCGATCGGCGATGCCGACCCCTTCCATGCCGACGCCGACGCGCGCGGCGTTCATCATGGTGAACATGTGCGCCAGCCCCTCGTTAGGGCGGCCGACCAGCTCGGCGGTGGCCCCTTCATAGGCCATGACGCAGGTCGGGGAGGCGTGGATGCCCAGCTTGTGCTCGATACCGACGGGCCGGAAGGCGTTGCGATCGCCCAGCGTCCCGTCCGCTTTCACCAGATATTTGTTGGCGAGGAACAGGCTGATGCCCTTGGGACCCGCCGGCGCGTCGGGCAGGCGGGCCAGCACCATGTGGACGATGTTGTCCGTCGCGTCGTGATCGCCCCAGGTGATGTAGATCTTCTGGCCGGTCAGGCTGTACGTGCCGTCGCCGTTGGGCACGGCCGTCGAGGTCAGGGCCCCCAGATCGGACCCCGCCTGCGGCTCGGTCAGACACATGGCCCCCGTCCATTCGCCCGAAACCATGCGCGGCAGATAGACGGTCTTCTGGTGCTCGGTTCCGTGCGCCTCCAGCGCCTCGATGGCCGCCAGCGACAGCATGGGGCACAGGCCGAAGGCCATGTTGGCGGCGTGGACGGTCTCATAGGCCGCCAGCTCCAGCGCCTTGGGCAGGGCCTGCCCCCCGGCGGAGGCCGGGGCCGCCAGACCCGTCCAGCCGCCGGCGGCGAACTGGCGATAGGCGTTTGCGAACCCGGGGGCAGCTGTCACCGCCCCGTTGGCATAGGTCGCCCCGGCCAGATCGCCGGGCCGGTTCAAGGGGGCGAGCACGCCCTCCGTGAACTGACCGGCGGCTTCCAGAACGGCGTGGAGGACATCACCGTCATAGTCGGGAAAGGCTCCGGTGGCGGCGAGATCATCAATTCCGGCGACGGCGGTCAGGCTGAAGGCCAGGTCGCGGACGGGCGCGCGATAGGTCATGGGGCGGCTCCTCGAACAGGACGGGGTTCAGGGTGCCCCGCTGACCCGCTTCATGCGACGATGCCGTGGCGGCAAGCAAGGGATCGCTTGGCCTTCCGCCTCAGGTGCGCCAAGCTGTTCCGACAATTTTATCGGGGAGGGTACGCATGGCCGAGCCACGCAATCGCTATTCGACGGTCTCATTGATCTTTCATTGGGGGCTCGCGCTTCTCGTGCTGACCCAGGTGCTGTTGATCACGGCCCATGAGGCGAATGAGGCGTCGGGATCCCGCCAGTTCATCGACATGCATAAACAGCTCGGTCTGACGATCCTTGTCCTGACACTGGCCCGTATAGGCTGGCGCATCGCCAATCCGGCCCTGCCCCTGCCTGCAGGGACGCCCGGCTGGCAGAAGATCGCCGCCCGGACGACGCATGTGCTGTTCTATGTCCTGCTGATCGGCCTGCCCCTGGGCGGATGGGCCGCGTCCAGCGCGGCCGGCCGGGACATCTCCTACTTCGGCCTGTTCAACTGGCCCCTGCTGCCGCTGCCGCAGTCGCGCGAGCTGGCAGGCACCTTCATGGACATGCACGGTCTCGGGGTGAAGGTGCTCTATGTCCTGCTGGCCCTGCATATCGGCGCGGCCCTGAAGCACCATTTCCTCGACCGGGACAACGTCCTGCACCGGATGATCCCGATCATTCCCCGGCGACCATGAGATGCGCGTCGGCCTGATCGCAGCGCTGGCCCTTGCGACGGTCCTGCTCAGCGACGAGGCCGGTGCGGAGCCGCGGGACTGGGTGGTGATCGTCCAGGACTCCGCCATCACCCTGCGGGTCGGCACGCCGCTCGGGAACCGGGTCGGCCGGTTCGAGCGCTGGACCGGGGATATCCGCTTTGATCCGGAGGTGCCCGAACAGGCGCGGGTCGGGATCGAGGTCCAGGCCGCCTCGCTCAGGATGAACAATTCCGCCCTGACCCGCACCGCGGTCGGGACCAGCTTCCTCGACAGCGGCCGACATCCCAGCATCCTGTTCCGTCTGCGGGGGCTGGAGCCGACGGGTCCGTCCAGCTTTACCGCGCGCGCCGATATCACCATGAAGGGCGTGACCCGGCCCGTGGTCTTCCCGGTGACCTTGCGAAGCGACGGGGCCAGGGCGCAGATGGCGGGCGGGTTTTCGCTGGACCGTGCGGTTTTCGGAATAGGAACAGGCGGCCCTTGGAACGGACTGATCGGAAGACAGGTGAGGGTGGACGTGGTCCTGGCGACGCGGCCGGTGGGCTGACCGGGCTGGAGCAGGCCACTGCGGCGCTGGCAGCAGGGGATCTGGTGATTCTGCCCACCGAGACCGTCTACGGATTGGCCGCCGACGCCGCGAACCCCGATGCCGTCGCCCGAATATTCGAAGCCAAGGGCCGCCCCCGGTTCAACCCCCTGATCGCGCATGTTGCCGATGCCGACGCAGCCGAGGCGATCGCGGTGTTTGACGAAGCGGCGCGAACACTCGCCGCTGCCTTCTGGCCCGGCCCTCTGACGATCGTGGCCACGGTCCGGCCGGGCGACAGGGTCTGCGACCTGGCGCGGGCGGGGCTGGACAGCGTGGCGGTGCGGGTCCCGGGCCATCCGGTTGCCCGGGCGGTGCTTCAGGCCTTCGGTGGCCCCGTGGTCGCCCCTTCGGCCAACCGCTCCGGCCGCCCCAGCCCGACGACCTTCGCCGATGCGGTGGAGGAGACGGGCGCGTCCGCCGCCGCCGCCCTCGACGGCGGCCCCTGCGCGGTGGGGGTGGAGAGCACGGTGGTCTCGGTGCTGGACGGCCGCGTGGCGCTTCTGCGGCCCGGGGCCGTGACGCGCGACCAGATCGAGGCCCTGGTCGGCCCGCTGGCAGAAAGTGAACAGGGCCACCGGTCCCCCGGCCGCCTGACCACCCACTATGCCCCCGACGCTCCCGTCCGCATCGACGCGGAGGCGGCGCGCGAGGGCGAAATCCTGCTGGGCTTCGGCCCGGGCGTGGGGGAGGCCCGCTGGAGCCTCAGCGTGTCGGGCGACCCGCGTGAGGCGGCGGCGAACCTGTTCCGCCTGCTGCGCGCGGCGGATCGTGAGCACCCCGCGGGCATCGCCGTCGCGCCGGTGCCGATGGCGGGGCTAGGCGAGGCGATCAACGACCGGCTCAGGCGCGCGGCGGGGTTTGTGGGTTAGGCCTTCAACCCGATACTTTATGAGGAGTCGCTCCCTACGGCATAGCCAGAAAGGTTCTGGTCAAACCTGCTTCCCAGTAGACATGAGGGTCTACACCCCAGTTGATCGCCACGGGCTGATCGATTGACGCAAGCTCTAGCGCTGCCCGACCGGAAAGGCCGATATAGTTTGATCGTGGTTCGTCGCGGAACGCCGAGGCGAAAGCAGTTTTGCTGGTGTAAACAGCAAGCGCAGCCCGACCATCCGGAAGAGTTACCGACCACACCTGGATGGTCCTACTCGACGCGCTCTCAGTCCGATCATCAACACTCGCGTCGTCTACGCGAACATAGACGGTCGATCCGAGAAGAGATCGACCCAAGCTGGCTTCCGTGGCGGGTGTGGGGCTGTGGGCGAAAGCAACTACCGCGCTCTCCAAACCGTTTTCGGCGGCGAGCGTAGGGCGTCCGTTAACGCGCGATGACAGGTCTGCTCGAACGCACCCTGCCAGAAGTCCGAGGGCCAGCGGCATGGCTGTTATGAGCGCGGCTTGGCGGAACCTCATGCGATTAGTCTAGCCGGGGTCTGACCTTTGGCAACGTCCAACTGCTTCGAGATGCAATGCAGATGGCGTCTCTGGCCGACCTAGCCGAACCGCGCCTGCAGATCGACGCTCGACCGCACGCCCACGTCCCCGAAACAGCTCCCCAGCCATTCCTCCGCCGCCGCCCGCCCGCGCGTCTTCAGGTCGTTTAGGAAGGTCCATTCGGTGTTGAACTTGGAGCCCAGCGACAGGTCGCCCAGCCAGCTATCGGCCTCGATGGCGTGCATCAGGACGTTGCGATAGCGGTCCTGGGCCGAGGGCGTGAGGCGGCCCTGTTCGATCAGGTCCTGAACGAAGGCCACAGCGCGCAGTTCCGCGACCAGGGGGGCGTTGAAGACGACCTCGTTCAGCCGGTCCATGATGTCGCCGGGGGCCTTGGGCGTATCGGCGCGCTCGAAGGCGTTGAGGGTGATCAGCAGCACATCGTCGGGCGTGTCCTCGTAGAACAGCGGCCATAGCGGCGGATTGGCCAGATAGCCGCCGTCCCAGTAGGGCTCGCCGTCGATCTCCACCGCCTGGAACAGCTGGGGCAGGCAGGCTGAGGCCAGCAGCACCTGGTCGGTGATCTCGGCATTGGTGAAGACCCGCGACCGGGCGTGACGGACGGCGGTGGCGGCGACGTGCAGCTTGACGTCCGAGCTCTGGATGGCCTCGAAGTCGAGGGTGGCGGCCAGCACCCGGTTCAGCGGATGGTGGTTCAGCGGGTTGAACTCATAGGGCGACATCGACATCGCCAGGGTCTCGGACGCCCGCCACAGGGTGGTGTCCTTCAGCCAGGCCGGGGTCAGGGCGTTCGACCAGATCGAGCTGTCGCCGAAGACGTTCTTGCCGCCCGACAGATTGGTCTCGCGCCACAGCTTCTCCAGCGTGGCCCGCGCCCCGTCCGCGCCACCGGTGGCCAGACCGGACACCAGGGCCGCGCCGTTCATGGCCCCGGCCGAGGAGGCGGTCACCGCCCGGATGTCGAGCCGTCCGTCCTCCAGCAACCGGTCGAGCACCCCCCACTGGAAGGCTCCATGCGCCCCGCCGCCCTGCAGCCCCAGACAGATCGGGCGAGGCTGCGGCGGCGTTGGATCGACCGCTGCGGGAGCGGCTGCCGGGGTGGTCCTGCGTCTGAAAAGCGCCATGCCGTCCCCGGAGCGTTCGTCTATTGCGCGGTCCAGCCGCCGTCGATGGAGAACGCAGCCCCGTTGGCCGAGGCTCCGAGGTCCGAAATCAGATACAGGAACAGGCCCGAGAGCTGGTCTGTCGTGACGAACTGCTTGGTCGGCTGGGCCTCCAGGATCACATCGCTGATCACCTTTTCCTTCGAGATGCCGCGCGCTTTGGCCTGATCGGCGATCTGCGACTGGACCAGCGGCGTCTCGACATAGCCGGGGCAGATGGCGTTGCAGGTGATGTTGTCGCGCGCGACTTCCAGCGCCACCGTCTTGGTGAAGCCGAGGACCCCGTGCTTGGCGGCGACGTAGGCCGATTTGAACGGGCTGGCGACCAGACCGTGGGCCGAGGCGATGTTGACGATCCGCCCGCGCCCCTGGGCCTTCATGATCGGGATGGCGGCCCGGGTGGCATAGAAGGTCGACGACAGGTTGATGGCGATGATCTGTTCCCATTTGTCCGACGGGAATTTCTCGACCGCCTCGACGTGCTGGACCCCGGCGTTGTTGACGAGGATGTCGACCCGGCCCAGCTGGTGGCGGGCGAAGGCGACCATATCGGCGACCTCATCGCCCTTCAGCATGTTGGCCGCATGATAGCGGACGCGGACGCCGCAGCTGGCTTCCATCTCCGCCCGGGTGCGCTCGATTTCGGACGGATCGCCCAAGCCGTTCAGGACCACGTCCCCGCCGCGCGAGGCGACGGCGCGGGCCAGGGCCAGCCCGATGCCCGAGGTCGATCCGGAAATGACGGCGACCTGGCCCTTCAGGTCATTCGGATCCCGATAGACGGGGCGCTCGGTTTCGGATCCATCCTTCTTGCCGGGCCATTGAAACATGCGGTGCGTCCACTCTTGTTGCGCGCCGCCTCGCCTGATCTGGCCGGAGGCAGCGAGGTCTCGGATTTGGCATGACCCTAGCTGTTCGCGTTTGCGAAGGCGACAGTCGGATCCCTATTTCTCTATCGGGTGAATATCCAGTCTGTCTCGGTCGAGGCCGCTTTCTGGAACCGGTATCCGTCGTGATCGAAGCCTTTCAGGTCTTCCGCGACCTCGATTCGGGCCTCAACGGCGAACCGGGCCATCGCCCCCCTGGCCTTCTTGGCGAAGAAGGAGACGATGCGGCTTTCACCGTCCTTCTCCTCGCGGAAATGCGGCGTCACGACCGGCAGTTTCAGGGCCTTTGCGTCCACGGCTCCGAAATATTCCTGGCTCGCGAGGTTCACCAGGGTCCGGTCGGCATGGCCCTCGGCGTCGGCGTTCAGCTGCTTCGAGATCCGGTCGCCCCAGAAGTCATACAGACTGCTGCCGCGCCGCGTCTTCAGCCGCGTGCCCATCTCCAGCCGGTAAGGCTGGATACGGTCCAGAGGGCGCAGCAAACCATACAGGCCCGACAGAACCCGCAGGTGATCCTGGGCGAAGGCGAGGGCCTGTGAATCAAGGGTACGGGCCTCCAGTCCCTGATAGACATCTCCGGCGAAGGCGAAGGCCGCCTGGACGCCGACTTCGGGCGTTTCCGGGTTGAGGGCCTGGAAGCGCTCGCGGTTCAACTGGGCCAGATCCTCGGAGATCCCCATCAGACGACGCAGGTCAGCGCGGGTCTGGCGCTTTGCGGTCCGCACCAGACTGGCCATGTCTTCGCTCAGCCGCGGCAAGGTGGCCGGAACGTCGGGCGATGGGTCGGAGAAGTCCAGCCGTTTGGCTGGGGACAACACGATCAGCAAGGGCGGGGCGCTCCGTTTGACAGGCCGGCTCTCTAGGCCGGTTCGGTGACGGAATGAAGCCGGCCGATGACTTCAGAACAGGATGCCGGGGTTCATGATTCGCCCTGGATCGATCGCGCGACGGATCGCCTGCATGGTCTCGATCTCCAGCGGGGTCTTGTAGCGACGGGCCTCCTCGGTCTTGAGCCGACCCAGCCCGTGCTCCGCGGAGATCGAGCCTTCGTATCGGGCCACGATATCGTGAACGACCTGCGATCCAGCCTCCCAGCGTCCGAGAAACGCCTTCAGATCGGCTCCGGGCGGGCAGAGGACATCGTAGTGCATGTTGCCGTCGCCGACGTGGCCAAAGGCGCTGACCCGCGCGCCCGGTTCGAAGCGTTCCACGGCTGCCGTGGCCTCGTCGAGGAAGTCAGCGATGCGCGACACCGGGACCGAAACATCATGCTTCCAGCCGCCCCCCTCGGGCTTCTGGGCCGCCGACTGTTCCTCGCGCAGCTTCCAGAAGTCCCGGACCTGGGTTTCATTCTGGGCGATGGCGGCGTCGGTGATCAGGTCTTCCTCGAAGGCGGCGGTCAGAATCCGCTCCATTCCGGCCTCGGCCGCCCCGGGTTCGCCCGAGGTCAGCTCGATCAGGACATACCAGGGCTGCACGCTGTCGAGCGGTTCCCGCACGTCCGGAATGTGTCGCAGGGCGAACTCCACCCCGATTCGTTTCATCAGCTCGAAGGCCTCGACACCCCCGCCGGTTTCGGCGCGGGCACGGGCCAGCAGTTGCACGGCCGAATGGGCACTGGCCAGGCCCACCACGGCGGTTGCCCGGCTGCGCATGATGGGGAACAGCTTCAGGGTGGCGGCGGTCACGACGCCCAGTGTGCCTTCGGCCCCGATCAGCAGCTGTTTCAGATCATAGCCGGTGTTGTCCTTGCGCAGGCGTTTCAAGCCCTCGAACACCCGCCCGTCCGGCATGACGGCCTCGAGGCCGAGCACCAGATCGCGCATCATGCCGTAGCGCAGAACGGCCGTGCCGCCTGCATTGGTCGAGATGACCCCGCCTATGGTTGCGCTACCCTCGGCCGCCAGAACTCAGCGGGAAAAACCGGTCGGCACCAGCCGCAAGCTGCTGGGCCTCCAGCAGGGTGACGCCGGCCTCTACGGTCATGGCGTCGTCAAGCGGCGTCACGTCCCTGACCGTCCGCAGTCGGCGGGTGGTCAGAAGGACCTCACCGTTTGCAATCTGCCCTCCCACGAGACCGGTATTTCCGCCCTGGGTTGTGATCGCGACACCGTGCCGCGCGCAGATCCCGACCGCACGCGACACCTCTGCCGTGCTGGCCGGCTTGAGCATCAACGGCGTATGGCCGGTCCAGCGATTGCGCCACTCGCTCAGCCAGGGTGCGATCTCCGCAGTGTCCTCGCTCCAGCCGGACGGGCCGAGCGCGGCTTTCAGTTCGGAGAGGGCGGCGGGAGAGGGGGAATCCATTCCCTGTTCTCTCAAAGCGCCAGCGTTCGCGCCACTCAAAATCCGCTCCGGCCCGCTAGGGTAGGCGAATGACCGATTCCGCCATGCGCCCCATTCCCGCTGTTGGCGTGATTTGCCTGCGGGGTGCCGAAGTGCTGCTGATCCGGCGCAGCAAGCCTCCGCGGGTGGGAGAGTGGAGCCTGCCCGGCGGGCGGATCGAACCGGGAGAGCGCGCCGCGGAAGCCGCCCTGCGGGAGTTGCGCGAGGAGACCGGCGTCGAGGCGCGCCTGACCGGTCTGGTTGACGTGGTCGACGGCATCTTCCCGGAGGCCGGGCTTCACTATGTGCTGATCGACTTCGGGGCGGAATGGCTCTCGGGAGAACCGATAGCCGGCGACGATGCGACCGAAGCCCGGTTCGTCAGCCTTGTCGATGCAGACCGTCTGCTCGGCTGGGACGCAACGCGCAAGGTGGTTGCCGACACTGTTCGGCGACAGGTCGCGAGGGCACGCTCTGAGCGCGAATAAAGGGATGGGCGCAGCGTCCGGTATTGATGGCGCGGCGCGTTCGCTAGGGATACGGTCAGGCCATGGAGAGTTTTGAATGACCTATTTCGCTGTCGCCCTGCTGGCACTGGCCCTCGTGCTTCTGTTCAGCGTGGTCAAGATCGTGCCCCAGGGGCGCGAGATGACGGTCGAGCGGTTCGGCAAGTACACACGGACCCTGAGCCCCGGGATCAGCCTGCTGACCCCGTTTGTCGAGCGCATCGGCCGGCGGATGAACATGATGGAGCAGGTTCTGGACGTGCCCCAGCAGGAGGTCATCACCAAGGACAACGCCATGGTGAAGGTCGATGCCATCGTCTTCATCCAGGTGATGGACGCCTCTGCGGCCGCCTATCGGGTCGAGAACCTGCCCTATGCGATCACCCAGCTGTGCTCCACCAATCTGCGGACTGTCGTGGGATCGATGGACCTGGACGAGGTCCTGTTTCAGCGGGACAACATCAACTCCCGGCTGCTGACGGTCATCGACGCCGCGACCGAGCCCTGGGGCGTCAAGGTCAACCGGATCGAGATCAAGGATCTCACGCCGCCGGTCGACATCACCAACGCCATGGCGCGTCAGATGAAGGCCGAGCGCGAACGCCGCGCGGTCATCACCGAGGCCGAGGGTGAGAAACAGGCCGCCATCGCCCGCGCCGAGGGGGCCAAACAGTCCGCCATCCTGCAGTCGGAGGGTCGAAAGGAGGCCGCCTTCCGGGACGCCGAGGCCCGCGAGCGCGCCGCCGAGGCGGAAGCCAAGGCCACGGCCATGGTGTCCGAGGCGATCGCCCGGGGTGACGTCAATGCGATCAACTATTTCGTCGCCCAGAAATATGTCGAGGCCTTCGCCGAACTGGCCCGCAACCCCACCGCCAAGACTGTGATCGTGCCCGCGGAGATGGGAAGTCTGGTCGGCACCATTGCGGGCATCGGCGAGCTGGTGGGCCTGGCGCGGGACCAGCAACAGGCTGCGCGGCCCACGCCGCCACCGGCGTCGCGCGCTTCCCGCGGCAGCACCGTTCCTCCGACCAGCTGACACAGGATCCCGCCGTCATGGATGCGCTCGTCACCCTGTACTCGACCCAGCCGTTCTGGATCTGGCTGGCGTTCGGCGTGGTTCTGCTGGCCATAGAGGCGGCGCTGTCGACCGAATGGCTGCTGTGGCCGGCGGTATCGGCCGGGCTGGTCGCCGTCCTGACCGCTCTCGGCCTGCGGGCCGGATTCGCTGTTGAAATCGGCATCTTCGCCGCGCTGACGGTGCTGGCGACCCTGATGTCCCGGCGTCTGGTTCAGAGGGTCAATCCGACTGATTATCCTGACATCAACGCGCGTGACAGCCGGCTGGTCGGGCAGCGCGCCCGGGTCGTCCAGGCCTTCGTTGAGGGACGCGGCCGGGTGTTCGTTTCCGGTGCGGAATGGGCGGCCGAGATCGACGGCGACGCGCCGCCCGTCGGGGACAGTGTGATTGTGGATCGCCTTGAGGGGCCCGCCCTCAAGGTTCGCCCCGTCGCCTGAACCTGGGCCGACCTCAGGCTCGCGCGGCCCGCATTTCCTCAATGCCACGATTGGCCAGCTGATCTGCCCGTTCGTTCAGTTCGTGGCCGGCATGCCCCTTGACCCAGCGCCATTTGACATCGTGGCGGGCGCGGGCCGCATCCAGCCGCTTCCACAGGTCGTCGTTCTTGACCGGCTTCTTGTCCGCCGTCTTCCAGCCCCGCGCCTTCCAGCCGTGAATCCACTCGGTGATGCCGGTCATGACGTATTTGCTGTCGGTGTGAAGCTCCACGGTGCAGGGCCGGGTCAGGGCCTCCAGCGCCATGATGGCCGCCATCAGCTCCATCCGGTTGTTGGTCGTGACCGGCTCGCCACCGGACATTTCCTTGGTCTTGCCTCCGGCCTGCAGGATAGCGCCCCAGCCTCCGGGGCCGGGATTGCCTTTGCAGGCACCGTCGGTGTGGATGATGACGTGACTCATTTGCGCGCCCTTACAGGTTCGGTTGGCGCACCGCCATCCGGTGGACTATAGGAGCGTCATGTTTCACGCGGGCCCGGGTCGGCCCGTTCGAGGAGAGTGTTTCGTGGGCGCTATGAGCATCTGGCACTGGGCCATCGTGATCGTCGTTGTCGCGCTGCTGTTTGGCGGCAAGGGCAAGATCTCGAATCTGATGGGTGACGCGGCCAAGGGCATCAAGGCCTTCCGCGAAGGCCTCAAGGACGACGGCAAATCCGACGGTCCGTCCGACGGCGTCTCCAGCCTGCCGCGCACCGACGCGGAAAAGGAAGAGCTGAAGCGCTAGGCCCGAGAACGGAAAGAGCCTGACGCATGGGCGGCCTCGGCCCCGGGATCGGGGGCCTCGAATATCTTGTGATCGCTGCCGTTGCCCTGATCGTGGTCGGGCCCGAACGGCTGCCCGGTATGTTGCGCCAGCTGGGCAAATGGGTCGCGAAGATGCGCGGCATGGCGAACGATTTCCGCGCCAGCTTCGACGAAATGGCGCGTCAGTCCGAACTCGATGATCTGCGAAAGGAGGTCGAGGCGCTGCGCACCGGCCAGGGGGCGATGGGGCAGGGGATGGTTCGCCTGGGCGACGAGGCCAACGCCGCCTTCAAGGACATCAAGTCCGAACTGGAAAAGACCGATCGCGTTGAGGCCCCTCCGGCCGCCGTCATGCTGGGCCAGCCCGAGTTTCCCGAGCCGTCGGTCGCCCCTGTCGTAGAGACGGAATCGGCCCCGGCCGTCACGGCCAAGGCGCGCAAACCACGGGCAAAGGCCTCCCCGGCATCTGCCACGACCGCCCCCGTGAAGACTCCCAGGCCGCGCGCGCCCCGCAAACCTAAGGCAACCTCGTGACCGATCGTGACGAGGCCGAGATCGAGGCGTCGCGCGCGCCTCTCATGGACCATCTGGTCGAACTGCGCGGACGGCTGGTCGTCTGCCTCGTGGCCTTCGCCCTGGCCTTCATCCTGTGCTTCTTCTTCGCCGGGCCGATCTACATCTTTCTGGTGAGACCCTTCGCGGCCGCCAGCGCCATCTATGCGACCAATGTCGGGCACCATGTGTCGCCGCTGGACCTGATCTTCGTCACCGCCGGGATCACGCCCATCCCGCCGACCACCGAGGAGGCGGCCCAGCTGATCTACACAGCACCGCTGGAGATCCTGTTCACGAAGATGAAGCTCGCCGGCTTCGGGGCCATCTTCCTGGCCTTCCCGGTGTTGGCGTTCCAGCTGTATCGCTTCGTTGCCCCCGGGCTGTATCGCAATGAAAAGGGGGCCTTCCTGCCCTTCCTGATCGCCTCGCCCCTGCTGTTCGTGCTTGGGGCCGCGCTCGTCTATTTCATCATGCTGCCCTTCGTCATGTGGTTCTCACTGAGCCAGCAGATCAGTTCCGACACCGTGGCCGTGGCCCTGTTGCCAAAGGTTTCGGAGTATCTGAATCTGGTGACTGCGCTCGTGCTCGCCTTCGGCCTCTGTTTCCAGCTGCCCGTCGTGATGACCCTGCTGGGTCTGGCCGGTCTGATCAGCTCGAAATTTATGGCCGAGGGCCGGCGTTACGCCATCGTTGCTGTCGTGGTCGTGGCCGCGATCGTCACCCCGCCGGACCCGATCAGCCAGCTGATGCTCGCTGTGCCGCTGGTGATTCTCTACGAGATCTCGATCTGGTGTGTGCGGCTGATCGAAATGCGTCGTCGTACGGACGACGAGGCGGAGGCGACACTCGCGGCCTGATTGCGCTTTTGCGTGACCCGGCCAGTCCGGCCCGTTATCGTGACGCTTCTGTTCAATCGGAGAGTGTTTGATGACGTTGCGAGGGGTACGCCTGTCGGCGCCGCTTTTGTTTGGGTTGCTGCTGGCGACACCGGTTCTGGGACAGGCCGCGGGGCAGGGCATCCAGCCCCTGACCTATCAGCAACCGCCGGCTCCCATCGCCGACATCCTGGATTCCCGTCCGACCCCGACGGCCAGTGTGGCCCCGGACCGCAAAACCCTCGCCCTGTTCGAGCGCTCCAGTCTGCCTTCGATCGCGGAGCTGGCAGAGCCCCAGCTCCGCCTCGCCGGCTACCGGATCAATCCGCGCAACAATGGCCCCGCCAACAGCCGTCTGAGCTGGCTGACCGGGATTGAGCTGAAGACGATTGACGGGGGCTCCACACGCCGCGTCAGCCTGCCGGCCGGCAGCCGCTTCACCTCTCCCAGCTGGTCGCCGGACGGCCGCTCGATCGCCCTTCTTGTGGATCAGCCCACGGGCATGGCGCTGTGGGTCGTCGATGTCGCCAGCGGTTCCGCGCGCGAGATCTTCGGCCCCCGGGTCAATGCCGCGACCGGCGGCGGCTTCGGCTGGCTGCCGGACAGTTCCGGGATCGTGGTCCAGGCCGTGCTCAAGGGTCGAGGTCCCGCGCCCGACGTAACGGTGCCGCCCTCGGGCCCGATCCTCGCCGAGACCGGTGGCCGCGCGGCCCCCGTGCGGACCTATCAGGACCTGCTGGGCAACCCCGGGGACGAAGCCCTGTTCGCCCATTACTTCACAGCCCAGACAACGATTGTGCCCCTGAATGGTGCGGCCCGCGTGGTGGGGGAGCCCGGCGTGATCCTGGGCTCTTCCGTGTCGCCGGACGGCCGGTTCATGTTGCGGACCGTGGCCAAGCGGCCCTTCAGCTATGTGGTGCCCGCCAGTCTGTTCCCGGCCGATGTGGTCGTGACCGATCTGAACGGGACCGTCGTCCATACGGTCGCGGACCTGCCGCTGCGGGACAACATCCCGCCGCCGTTCGATGCTGTGGCCCCCGGACCACGCGCCGCCCAGTGGCGCGCCGACGCGCCGGCGACCCTGGTCTGGGTCGAGGCGCAGGACGGGGGGGATCCCCGCACGGCGGCCGAGGTGCGCGACCGCGTCCTGATGCTGGACGCTCCGTTCACAGGCTCGCCGGTGACCCTGGTCGACCTCAAGGAACGCTATGCCGGGATCACCTGGGGCCGCGAGGACGTCGCCCTGGTCAACACCCGCTGGTTCAACACCCGGCACGAGACCCGCTCGGTCGTCGATCCGTCGAACCCCGGCACCGGCCGGGTGATCGTGGATCGCAACTATCAGGACCGTTACAACGATCCCGGCTCGCCAGTGCTGACCCCCAATGCCGCCGGCCGTCCGGTCATCCAGTTCACCGCCGACGGGTCGAAGATCTTCGTCGACGGAGACGGAGCGACCCGCGAGGGCGAGTACCCCTTCCTCGGCACCCTCGACCTGTCGACGGGTCAGACCGCGCGCCTGTGGCAGTCGGCCCCGGGGGACTATGAGACGGTTCTGGATGTGCTCGACGACGAAGGCCGCCGGCTGCTGACCCGCCGCGAGAGCCGGATCGATCCGCCCAACCTGCAGGTCCGCACCGTGGGCGGCGACATCACGCCGCTGACCACCTTCCCCGATCCGGCCCCGCAACTGGCCGGCGTCACCAAGGAGCTGATCACCTATACCCGCGACGACGGCGTCCAGCTGTCCGGGACCCTGTATCTGCCGGCCGGATACGACAAGGAGCGGGATGGCCCGCTGCCGCTGCTGATGTGGGCCTACCCGGCCGAGTTCACCGATGCGGCCGTGGCCGGCCAGGTCGTGGATACGGCCAACCGGTTCACCCGCCCCGGTGGCTCGAGCCATCTGTTCCTGCTGACCCAGGGCTATGCCGTGCTGGACGACCCCTCCATGCCCATCGTGGGGCAGGACGGCCAGGAGCCGAACGACACCTACATCGCCCAGCTGAGCGCCAGCGCGAAGGCGGCGGTCGATGCCGTGGTGGCGATGGGTGTGGCCGACCGGGACCGGATCGCGGTCGGAGGTCACAGCTACGGGGCCTTCATGACCGCCAATCTGCTGGCCCATACGGACCTGTTCCGGACCGGGATCGCCCGCTCGGGAGCCTACAACCGGACCCTGACGCCGTTCGGCTTCCAGGCCGAGCAGCGCACCTACTGGCAGGCTCCGGAGACCTACAACGCCATGTCGCCCTTCGCCTTCGCCGACCGGGTCAACGAACCGATCCTGCTGATCCACGGCGAGGCGGACGACAACTCGGGCACCTTCCCGGTCCAGTCCGAGCGCTTCTATGCGGCGCTGAAGGGCCATGGCGCGACCGTGCGCTATGTGGTGCTGCCGCTGGAGGCCCACGGCTACCGGGCCCGGGAATCGGTCGGTCATACCCTGTGGGAGATGACCCGCTGGCTGGACCAGAACCTGAAGGCCCCGGTGTCCACGACCGCGGCCGGGGGACACTGAAAGCTGGCAAGGCGCCGGACGGTCCCCCGTCCGGCGCCGCTTCTACAGCAGCAGGGTGATGGCGTTGCCGAAGTTGTGCAGGACGACCGGCAGGAGCACGCTGCGGGTCCTCAGGACCAGCCAGACGCCGATGACGGACGGGACGGCCGTCAGAACTCATGGTCAGGGCGTCGAACGATATCTGGCCATCCGAGACCGCGAAGGCGTGGGCCAATCCGAACAGCATACAGGACAGCAGGGCTCCCCAGCCCCAGTCCACGCCAAGCAGGCGCTTCCGCCCGAGGAACGCGCGATCAAGGGCAAGCAGCAGCACACCCCGGTAGAACACCTCCTCTTCGAGCCCGGGCATGGTCAGCTGGAAGGCAATGGTGTCCGTCGTCGCGGGGGCGGATGGAAAGGCGAGCGCCAGGCCGGTGAAGAAGCCGACGTAGAGCAGGACCACAGGAAGGGCGGGCTTCAGACCGCCGGCAGCCTGCACCGGGGTCAGTCCGGAGGCCCGCCAGCCGAACAGCGGGAGGGATGCGATGGTCAGGGTCGCGATCAGGGCGAGGAGCTTGCCCTGCCAGTTCCAGTCGCTGGCCGGCAACAGGTCGGGGATCAGGCCGTAGCCATTGGTCAGCATGACGTCGTTGAGACCCACGAGCGCTGCGGCGACGAGCAGCCATCTCAGGGAGAAGCGTCGGCGATCCAGGAGGCCCAGTGCGCCGCCCGCCAGCAGCAGGATCGCCACCACGCCCACAATGCCCAATACGCTGTCCACGATACCCACTCCCTCTGCGTTGAAGTCCGCCGGATAGAGCAGGAGGAGGGCAACAGCTTCTCAGGAGTCGGCCGATCGCGTCTCAAAAGGCGGCATGGTGCCCCATTCGGTCACCGTCGGTGCTCTGGCGATGCCGAGGGTCGCCTGAAGCCAGGCCCCGGGAGAGCAGGCTTCGGCGTCATGGAAGACGCGGTTGAAGGAGGCGAGCGATGCGAAGCCGCTGTCCATGGCGATGCTGATCAGCTTGTCGTGGCGATGCGCGGGATCTGCCAGCAGACGGCGCGCCTCGGTCAGGCGGTGACTGTTCAGGAAGGTGCGGAAATGGTCATGGCCGAGTTGCTGATTGATCAGCAGGCGCACCGTCCGGTCCGACGCCCCCATCAGGGCCACGAAGCGGTCGAAGGTCAGATCGGGATCGAGATGGATCCGCTCCTCCTCGATCAGCACCCGCAACCGTTCTCTTAGTCGGATCGCCTCCGGTGACAGTGTGATCTGCACGGGGGCCGGGTCGACGGCGGATCGGACCGCGAAAGCCGGCCGGGGTTCTGAGGGCCGCACCTGGAGGTGCAGCAGCCAGCCGGTGAAGACCAGCACGGCCGCGTTCTGCACGATGCTGAAGCTGCGGGGCTGCCAGTCGAGGCCCATGACGACATCGATCAGGAGATCGGCAAGAAGCTGGCCGCCCAGCAGCAGGACGACCAGAACGCGGGCGCTGCGGCGCTCGTCGATCAGGTCTCCCGGACGGTCTCGGATCAGCCGCCATGCCAGATGGATGACCATGCCGAGGCAGATGGCGATGAGCGCCCAGGACAGGCCCTTGCTGGCGAGCGCTTCACCGAGGATGCCCCGGTCCACCGCCGCGATCCCCAACCAGAGGATACCCGTGGCCAGCACCAGCCCGCGTGGCCGGAAGGTCCGGTCAAAGACCGACAGACAAAACAACCAGAGAAAGACCGCCGCAAAACCGCTCAGCATCCGCGCGGCGTCGCCGGCAATCCCGCCCAGACGCAGCGCGGCGTCGGGCGTGTTCCCGGCCAGGAAACCGCACAGGCAGACCGCCAGGGGCAGGAAGAACAGGCCGGTGCGCGCCTCGCCCCGGAGCCACAGGAAGGCGCTCACCGTCAGCAGCAAGGTCGCACCCGCGACGCGGACGATGACGTCAATTTCCCCGGGGCTCATGTCTCAAGCGTAGCGTTTGACCCTGTCTGCGGACAAGGGGCGGCAAGCGCCGCCGGCCGGAGACCAAAAAGCCCCGGACGATCCCGTCCGGGGCTTCTGGCAGCGGGCTGATCGAACCGATCAGCAGCTGTAGTACATGTCGAACTCGACGGGGTGGGGGTGCAGTGCCAGGCGCATGACCTCTTCCATCTTCAGCTCGATATAGCTGTCGATGAAGTCGTCATCCATGACGCCGCCTTTCTTGAGGAAAGCCCGGTCCTTGTCGAGGTTCTCGAGCGCTTCCTTCAGGCTGCCGCAGACCTCGGGGATGTTGCCGCGCTCTTCGGGCGGCAGGTCGTAGAGGTTCTTGTCGGCGGGGCCGCCCGGATCGATCTGGTTCTCGATCCCGTCCAGACCCGCCATCAGCAGGGCCACGAAGGTCAGATAGGGGTTGCCCATCGGATCGGGGAAGCGGGCCTCGATGCGCTTGCCCTTGGGCGAGGACACGTGCGGGATCCGGATGGAGGCCGAGCGGTTGCGAGCCGAATAGGCCAGCTTCACCGGGGCTTCATAGCCGGGCACCAGACGCTTGTAGGAGTTGGTCGTCGAGTTGGCGAAGGCGTTGATGGCCTTGGCATGCTTGATGATACCGCCGATGTACCAGAGGCATTCCTGGCTCAGACCGGCGTATTTGTCGCCGGCGAACAGGGGCTTTCCGTCGCGCCAGATCGACTGGTGCACGTGCATGCCCGAGCCGTTGTCGGCGAACATCGGCTTGGCCATGAAGGTCGCCGACTTGCCGTAGGCGGCGGCCACGTTGTGGATCACGTACTTATAGAGCTGCAGGCGGTCGGCCATCGTCAGCAGGTCGCTGAACTTCAGACCCAGCTCGTGCCGCGCCGGGGCCACCTCGTGGTGGTGCTTCTCGGGCATGAGGCCGAGGTCGCGCATGACGCCCAGCATCTCGCCGCGCAGGTCCTGGCCGCTGTCGACCGGATTGACCGGGAAATAGCCGCCCTTGGGCCCGGGGCGGTGGCCCATGTTGCCCTCGGTGTATTCCGAGCCGGTGTTGGCCGGCAGCTCGGTCGAGTCATAGCTGTAGCCGGTGTTGTGCGGCTGGGTGGTCCAGCGCACGTCGTCGAAGATGAAGAACTCGGCTTCCGGGCCGAAATAGACCGCATCGCCCACGCCGGACGACTGCACATAGGCCAGGGCCTTCTTGGCCATGGAGCGGCTGTCGCGGTTGTAGGGCTCGCCGGTGTCCGGGTTCATGACGTCGCAGAACAGGAACATCGTGGTCTGCTGGTAGAAGGGATCGATGTAGGCCGTGGTCAGGTCCGGCATGAGCAGCATGTCGGACTCGTTGATGGCCTTCCAGCCGGCGATGGACGAGCCGTCGAACATCGTGCCTTCCTCGAGGAACTCCTCATCCACCAGGTCGATGTCAAAGGTGACGTGCTGCAGGCGACCCTTGGTGTCGGTGAAGCGGACGTCGACGTATTTCACGTCCTTGTCCTTGATCTCCTGCAGGATTTTCTTCGCGGCGCTCATGGTTTCGATGATCCTTCTTCGTTTCTTCTGGGGAGGAAGCTTGGCTGGTGATGGAGGGGGTCAGACGGCCTGGGCACCGGTTTCGCCCGTGCGGATGCGGATGACGTCGAGGATGTCCGAGACGAAGATCTTGCCGTCACCGATCTTGCCGGTGCGGGCCGCGCCCTGGATGGCCTCGACCACCGCGGGGGCCAGGTCGTCGGCGACGACCACCTCGATCTTGATCTTGGGCAGGAAGTCGATGACGTATTCCGCACCCCGGTAGAGTTCGGAATGACCCTTCTGGCGGCCGTATCCCTTGGCCTCAAGCACGGTCATGCCCTGGACACCGATGTCCTGCAGCGCTTCCTTCACGTCGTCCAGCTTGAACGGCTTGATGACGGCTTCGATCTTCTTCATGGGCGCCCCCGAGGCGACGGCGGAAAGTCCAGACGCTCGGGAACCAAAGGGACATCGCATTGCACCATAAGGCAAGGGCCGATTTGCATTTTCGTCACGATAGGGCGTTGGAAGAAGCATGAACGAAACCAATGACCCGGCGCTCTGGCGCGACCTGTTGCCCCGGCCGGGGGCGGACACCCACAAACACCGCCGGGGAAGACTGGGCGTCGTGTCGGGCGGCCCGCTGCAGACCGGAGCGGCGAGACTGGCCGCCCGCGCAGGCCTGCGGATCGGGGCGGGGCTGGTGCGGCTGCTCTGCCCGCCGGATGCGGCCCTGATCGTGGCGGCGGCGGTGGAGGCCGTCATGGTGGACGCCTTCGAGACGCCGGAGGCCCTCGCGACCCTGACCGGCGCGCTGGACGCCGTTGTGATCGGCCCGGCGGCCGGCCTGATCCCGCAGACAGAGGCCAACCTGGCGGCGCTGAGCGCGACAGCGGTGCATCTGGTGGTCGATGCCGACGCCCTGACGCTGTTCAAGGGCCGACCCGACGCCCTGTTCGCCCTGTTGCGACCCGGGGACGTCCTGACCCCGCATGAGGGGGAGTTCGAGCGGCTGTTCCCCGGCCTGCTGGCGGACGGGCGGGCGACGGCCGCGACGGTCGCGGCCCGGCGGTGCGGCGCGACGGTCATCCTGAAGGGCCATGAGACGGTGATCGCCAGCCCGGGCGGTCGGCTGCGGATCGATCGGAACGGCTCGGCGTGGCTGGCGACAGCGGGCTCGGGCGACGTGCTGGCCGGGATGACGGGCGGGCTGATCGCCCAGGGTATGGAGCCGTTCGAGGCCGCTTCGGCCGCAGTCTGGATCCATGCGGCGGCGGCCGACCGGTTCGGCGTGGGGCTGACGGCGGGGGACCTGCCCGATCTGGTCCCCGGCGTCCTTGCCGGCCTCGCCTAAACAGGATCACCCACAGGCGTGAGAACGAAAGCGGAACAAAGGTCTTGAGGGCGGCCGGCGACCTGTGGCTACTGGGGGTCGAGGAGACCCCATGCGTGACATCCGCACCGACTTCTACGTCCCCCGGGACATCCGCCAGCCCCGCATCGGCGCGCGTCTGATCGTCGCCTGTGTGGTGCCGGACTGCCGGCGGGCGGCGCTGATGGATCCCCGGCCGCTGTTCGGGGCACGGCACCTCTGGCCGGTGGCGGGGCGCTCGGGACGGTTCCGTTGTGCCTGCGGATCGCGTGAGACCCGGCTGAGCTACACGGTCAATACGGCCCAGGACGACCGACCCGTGTCGGCCGACGCCATCCGCCTGTGGCTGTGACAGGCGTTGCCTCGGGCGCGCGGGTCGCCTAGGTCGGGCGCGTGAGCCTTGAACCCCTTTCCGATGAAGTCGCCCGCACCGTGGACGTGACGGCCTATCGCCGGGCGCTGGGCGCGTTCGCGACCGGCGTCTGCGTGGTCACGGCCGACAGCGCGAACGGGCCGCTGGGGATCACGATCAACTCCTTCACCTCCGTCTCCCTGACGCCGCGCCTGATCCTGTGGTGTCTGGATGAACGGTCCGAGCGCTTTCCCCCTTTTGCAGCCGCCGACCGGTTCTCGATCCATGTGCTGGACGCCCAGTCCGAGGCCCTGGCCCGGCGCTTTGCCAAGGGCAGCGGCCTGATGGAGCCCGGCGAGTTCCAGCGGGTGGGCGAGGCGGCCCCCCGGCTGGGCGCGGCGGCCGCGCGCTTCGACTGCAAGACCCATGAGCGGGTGCAGATGGGCGACCATATGATCATTGTGGGGGAGGTCGAGGCCTTCGAGGCGTCGGACGCCGCGACCCTGACCTATTTCCGCGGGCGCTACGGGATCGCCGGAGGGGCCAGCGCATGAAGATCGGCTTCGCCGGACTGGGCGTCATGGGCGGGCCGATGGCGCGGCATCTGGTCGCTGCAGGCCATGATGTGGCCGGCTACAACCGCTCGCCGGACAAGGCGCGGGTCTGGGCGGACGCCCATGGCGGGCGGTTCGCCGCGACCGTGGCCGAGGCCGCGACGGACGCCGACCTGTTCATCCTGTGCGTCGGCAAGGACGAGGATGTCCGCGAGGTCGTGACGGTGGCCCTGCCGGCGCTGAAGGCAGGCGCGGTGATCGTTGACCACACCACCACCTCGGCCCGGATCGCGCGCGAGATGGACGCCCTGTGCGGCACGGCGGGGGTCGCCTTCATCGACGCGCCGGTGTCGGGCGGTCAGGCCGGGGCCGAGAACGGCCAGCTCAGCGTCATGGCCGGCGGTGATGCCGCCGCGCTGGAGACGGCACACCCGGCGGTCATGGCCTATGCGAAGGCGATCCAGCATATCGGGCCCTCGGGGTCGGGCCAGCTGACCAAGATGGTCAACCAGATCGCCATTGCGGGCGTGGTTCAGGGGCTGGCCGAGGCGGTGCATTTCGCCCGCGCCGCCGGTCTGGACACGGACGCGGCCTATGACGCCATCTCGAAGGGCGCGGCCCAGTCGTGGCAGATGGACAACCGCTGGAAGACGGCGGCGGCAGGCCAGTTCGGGTTCGGCTTCGCCGTGGACTGGATGCGCAAGGATCTGGGTCTGGTGCTGGATGAGGCGCGCGACAACGGCGCGGTCCTGTCGATGACCGCGCTGGTGGATCAGTTCTATGCCGAGATCCAGGCGATGGGCGGCAACCGCTGGGACACCTCCAGCCTGAAGGCCCGGCTGAAGCCCTGAGACCCGTCCCGAATTGCACTCGAAAAAAAGCGGGTGCAAAAGGTGCAAGTCTGAGAAGACGGTCTCAGGTCGCGAGATTAAAGCCCTGACATCAAAAGCCTTTCTCTGGACGGAAAAATTGCACTCGATCTGCACCCGATCCGGTGGATCGCGTTCGCCGAACGCCATCCGTTTCGGACGCCGGTGCGCATTATAGGTCGGCCACAGGGTGTGTATGGTCAGCCGGTCAAAATAAATTCGGCGTGCGTGGTTTCACCGTCCTGAGTGGGCGGGCCGGTACGCTCGGGGTTGGGAGTGGACCATGATCCTGCGGGCGATAATTCTGTCTCTGGCGCTTCTGGGGAGTGGTGCGGCCCGGGCCCAGACGGCCCCGGTCTGGACGCCGGTCGAGGGCGAGGCGCTGATCGGGGACCTGCCGATGGCCCGGGGCGGCGTTCTGCCGGGCACCCGCATCCACTACCGGACGCTGGGGGAACCGGTCCGGGGGGCGGATGGCCGGGTCACCAATGCCGTCCTGCTGCTGCACGGCACCGGCGGCACCGGGGCCCAGTTCCTGTCGCCGCAGTTCGCCAGTGAGCTGTTCGGTCCGGGCCAGCCGCTGGACGTCACACGCCACTACATCATCATGCCGGACAATCTGGGGCATGGCGGCTCGTCAAAGCCGAGCGACGGCCTGAGGGCGGCGTTTCCCGAGTACGGCTATGCCGAGATGGTCGAGGCCCAGCGCAGGCTGCTGGTCGACGCACTGGGGGTCGACCGGCTGCGGCTGATCCTGGGGACCTCCATGGGCTGCATGCACATCTTCGTCTGGGGCACGACCCATCCCGACTTCGCCGACGCCCTGATGCCCATGGCCTGTCAGCCGACCGCGATCGTCGGCCGGAACCGGTTGTGGCGCACCATGCTGAAGGACGCGATCCGGTCCGATCCGGCCTGGGCCGGTGGCGACTATCAGACCCAGCCCGTCCAGGGCCTGCGGGCTGCTGTGGATCTGCTGCTGCTGGCGGGATCGGCCCCGGTGGCGATGCAGCGCGACCTGCCCACGCCCGAAGCCGTCGACGGCTGGCTGGACGGCCAGATGGAGCGGCGGCTGCCCGCGCTGGACGCCAACGACCTGTGGTTCCAGGTCAATGCCTCATGGGACTATGACCCCTCTGCCGATCTGGAGCGGATGATGGCTCCGACCACCTGGATCAACTCGGCCGACGATTTTATCAATCCGCCGGAGCTGGGGCTGGCGGAAGGGTTCGCGCCCCGGATCGCCAACGGGACCTATCGGCTGATCCCCAACAGTCCGGACGGCAAGGGGCACGGGACCCATACCTGGGCGACGTCCTGGAAGGACGACCTGATCGCCCTGCTGGCCCGCAGCGAACCCTAGGGGGTCTCGCGCCGGGCCGAGGTGATGACGATCCGCGGCTCCAGCATCTGGCCGCGCATGACGCCCTCGCCCTCGGTCGGGGAGGTGGGGGCGGACAGGATGGTGCGCACCACCTCCATGCCCTCGACCACCCGGCCGAAGACGGCAAAGCCGTCCGGATCGACCGAGAAGGACCGGCCCGCGTCATAGGAGGGTGTCGGCCCGACCGAGACGAAGAAGTCCCCCGTGGCCGTGCCGGGCGCATAGCGGGCCATGGAGACGGCCCCGTCGATGTGGCTGAGCCCCGTCAGGGTGGTCGGCTCGTGCGCGATCGGCGGCAGGGTCCGGTCGGGATCGTTATTGGTGCCGCCCTGGACCAGACCGGTGGCCGGGCCGGATGTCATGGCCCGGTAGAAGGTCACGCCGTCGAAGCGGTGCTCGTCGACATAGCGCAGGAAGTTGGCGGCCGTGACCGGCACCTTGACCGCCTCGATCTCCAGCACGATTCGCCCCGCCGTGGTCTCCAGCGCGACGCGGGGCAGGGCGGTCGGAACGTCCTGTGCCGCTGCGAGGGCGGGCCAGAGGAGGGCGGCGGCGAGGGCGAGGACGGTGCGTCTCAACATGGGGGGCAGGCTAGGGCTGTCGCCACGGTGAGACAAGCGAATGGCCGGGTGTCAGGCGGTACGCTTCAGTTCCCTAGGATCATTCGGCGTCAGTCCGCATGACATCGAGATCTCCATCCCAGTGTAGACGGCCACGAAACTTCAGGATTTCCTTCTGCTGCTGAAGTTGCAGGAGAGTCCGGAGGCCGAGATCGACAACTTCACGCTTGGTCTGGAGGCCGGTCGCCTTGAGGGCCTCTCTCATGAGCGTCTCGTCGATGACGATGCTGATGCGCATGGGGTGTGTCCTGCGATGGATAGTACTCTAGCAGAATCGGCGGGGTCTTTGGACAGCGCACTGAGCCGACCCCAAAGCCCGATCCGCCCGTCGTGGCAGTCCCTTAGCGATTCCAGCCGGGAGCCGGTGCGCCCCGCAACAGACCCTCCGTGCTCAGGTCTTCATCCACGTCAGGCCAGTGAATGCCGTACCCTGCGCCGGAGATTTCCCAGTTGGCCCGCTGTTCCGGCGTGGCGTTCCTCAGGCGCGGGTACCAGACAATCGGCGCGGCGATCGCACGCCCGTCCTGCAGTTCCACCACCAGCCGCTCATGGTCGATCGAGACCGATCTGACGCGGATGTCGGCGGTTTCACTCTGTGCCGAAGAAGTCATGCCAACCTTTCCGGAGCATCACCCGATGCTCCCGCACCAGACCTTGTATCACGTTCAACTCCCGGGCCGAAAATCCGAGGTTCGACGCGACGGAGCCGTCGTGCAGCCAGACCTTGGCCGACCGGTCGTCACGGTCGACATGAACATGGGGCGGCTCGTTCGGCTCGCTGCTGTAGAAATAGAGGCGGTAGGGCCCGGTTCTCAACAGCGTCGGCATGGTCAGCCCCCCAGCAGCCTCGCCGCCTGCGGGGCGAAATAGCTGAGCACCCCGGCGCAGCCGGCGCGCTTGAAGCCGTGCAGGGTCTCGAGGATGGCGCGGTCCTGGTCCAGCCAGCCGTTGGCGATCGAGGCCTGCATCATCGCGTATTCGCCGCTGACCTGATAGGCGAAGGTCGGCACCTTGAAGGTCTCTGACACGGCGCGGACGATGTCGAGATAGGGCATGCCGGGCTTGACCATGACCATATCGGCCCCCTCGGCGATGTCCATGGCGACCTCCTTCAGGGCCTCGTCGGCGTTGGCGTAGTCCATCTGATAGGTCTTCTTGTCGCCGGTCAGCTGTTTCGCCGAGCCGACCGCGTCGCGGTAGGGGCCGTAGAAGGCCGAGGCGAATTTGGCCGCGTAGGACAGGATCAGGGTGTCGTGGAAGCTGTTGGCCTCCAGCGCCTCGCGGATGGCCTGGACCCGGCCGTCCATCATGTCCGAGGGAGCCACGACATCGGCCCCAGCGTGGGCGTGGATGAAGGCCTGTTCGGCCAGCCGCTCCAGCGAGGCGTCGTTCAGGATCCGCCCGTCCTCCAGCACCCCGTCGTGGCCGTGGTCGGTGTAGCAGTCGAGCGCCACGTCGGTCATGACCCCAATCTCCGGCGCGGCATCCTTGATGGCGCGGATACAGTCGGGGATCAGGCCGTCCGGATCGGTGGCCCCGGTGCCGAGGGCGTCCTTGATGGCCCCGTCGACATTGGGGAACAGGGCGACCATCGGGATGCCGAGGTCGCGGGCCTCGACGGCGGCGGCGGCGGCGGCCTTCGGCGACAGGCGGAAGACGCTGGGCATCGAGGCGACCGGCACGCGATCCTCGGCCCCGTCATGCACGATCAGCGGCCAGACCAGATCGGACGGCGTCAGCGTCGTCTCGGCGACCAGACGGCGGATCCACGGCTGGCTGCGCAGGCGGCGCGGGCGGGCGAGGGGATAGGGGGCGGGGGGAAAGGGCAGGGTCATGGGGCGTGCTCCTAACATCTTTCGTCATCCTCCGGCGAGCGCAGCGAGACCGGGGGACCCATCGTCATCCTCCGGCCGATCGGAGATCGGACCGGGGGAGGCGCGCGAGAGCGCGAACCTGTCGCAGAGCAGATCATCTGAACCGTCGTGCTTGAACAGCTCGCCTTCGGCGCCGCTGGGTCCCCCGGTCTGCGCCGCGAAGGCGGGGCTTGCCGGAGGATGACGAAAGGGAGGGGAGCGGACAGGCTTGTGGTGACGTGGTGCCGGCCCCTAGCTAGAAGCCAAAGAAAACGTACACCGGGAGACCCCATGGATTTCGCCCTCACCGACGACCAGCGCGCCATCCAGGACGCGGCCCGCGCCTTTGCCGAGGCCGAACTGGCCCCGCACAGCGCCGAATGGGACGAGACCAAACATTTCCCGGTCGAGACCATGCGCCGGGCGGCCGAGACGGGGTTTGCCGCCATCTACGCCGGCGAGGAGCACGGCGGGATGGCGCTGGGTCGGGTCGAGGCGGCGCTGATCTTCGAGGAGCTGTCGCGGGGCGACGTGTCGACCGCGGCCTTTATCTCGATCCACAATATGGCGACCTGGATGATCGACCGGTTCGGATCCGATGAGCTGCGGGCACGCTATGTGCCGCGGCTGACGACCATGGAGCTGATCGCCTCCTACTGCCTGACCGAGCCGGGCTCGGGGTCGGACGCGGCGGCGATGCGGACCAGCGCAACGCGGGACGGCGACCACTGGGTGCTGAACGGCTCCAAGGCCTTCATCTCGGGGGCGGGAACGTCGGACCTCTATGTCGTCATGGCGCGGACGGGGGAGCCAGGGCCCAAGGGCATCTCGGCCTTCGTGGTCGAGAAGGACACGCTGGGGCTCAGCTTCGGGGCGCAGGAGAGGAAGATGGGCTGGAACAGCCAGCCCACCGCCATCGTCCAGTTCGACGATTGCCGGGTGCCGGCGGCGAACTTGCTGGGTCAGGAAGGCCACGGCTTCCGCTATGCGATGATGGGGCTGGACGGCGGGCGGCTGAACATCGCGGCCTGTTCGCTGGGCGGGGCGCGCCTCGCGCTTGAGACGGCCCAGGCCTATGTCTCGACCCGCAAACAGTTCGGCAAGGCGCTGGCCGAGTTCCAGAACACCCAGTTCAAGCTGGCCGACATGGCCACGGCGCTGGAGGCGGCGCGGTTGATGGTGCTGCGCGGGGCCTGGGCCATAGACACCGACCACCCGGAAAAGACCAAATGGTGCGCCATGGCCAAGCGGATGGCCACCGACGCCTGTTTCGACATCGCAGATGAAGCGCTGCAGCTGCACGGCGGCTACGGCTATCTGAAGGACTATCCGCTGGAACGGATCGTGCGGGACCTGCGGGTGCACCGTATCCTTGAAGGCACCAATGAGATCATGCGGGTGATCACCGCCCGCGAGATGATGCGCCAGTAGAGGTGAACGGCGGTGCATGATAGTCTGGTCAGAATTCTGATCAGGTGACCCATGCGACATGTCGGTGTGCTTGAGGCCAAGACGCAGTTGTCCGCCCTGCTCGATGCGGTCGAGAAGACGGGGGAGCCGGTGGTGATCACGCGCCACGGCAAGGCCATTGCGCGTCTGTCCGCCGAGACCTCGTTTGCTGATCAGCCCCGAAGATTGACGGGGGAGGAGTTGCTGGCGCGGTCGCGGGCCTTGCGGGCGACGCAGTCGCCGGACCCGGAGCCGCTGTCATGGGAGGCGATGGAGGCGATCGCGCGTGACGAGCCCGGGCTTTCTTGAGACCTCTCGTCGTCGACGCTTCGGCGGTGGCCGCGTGGCTTGTGCGGAGCCAGCAAACCGCTCGCGCGGATGCGTTTCTGGCGGAACTCGACCGGTTCGATTGTCTCGCGCCGGAGATCTTCCGGTGGGAGGTCGTCAATGTGCTGCTGGTCCAGAGCCGTCGGTCGACGACCTTCGACGTCGGGGGTGCCTTGCTGGAGCTCGATGAGTACAGGGTCCGCTGTGACACCCGGATCGGGCCCGAAGAGATTGACGAACTGGCGCGGGTTGCCCGGATCGAATCGCTCAGCCTGTTCGACACGGCCTATCTCGCCACGGCGATCGCTCACGAGGCGGAGCTGGTCTCGCGGGATCGTGCGCTGATCGCCGCAGCGCTTCGACATGGCATTGTTGTGCACGACCTGAATGACTGACGCTGGCGTCGGGCGACGGCGGCCGTCATCCTCGCTCAAAACAGACGCCGGGGAGGGCGCATGGCTGAATCTGTCAAATCCGTCCTGATCGTCGGCGGCGGCACCGCCGGCTGGATGGCGGCGGCCGCGATCCAGCGCTCGACCGGGCCGAATGTGGAGGTGCGGCTGGTTGAGAGCGCCGACATCGGCATCGTCGGGGTGGGCGAGGCGACGGTGCCGCCCATCCGCGACTTCAACGCCCTGATCGGTCTCGACGAGGCCGAGTTCATGCGCGAGACCCGCGCGACCCTGAAGCTGGGCATCGAGTTCAGGGGTTGGGGCACGCAGGACAGCGCCTATTTCCACCCGTTCGGCACCTTTGGCCCCGGGCCGACGCTGGGCGACTTCCCCGGCTCTTATTTCGCGCTGAAGGCGCGGGACCGGGCCGCCAGTCTGGAGGCCTATTCGATCACGTCCCATGCCGCGCGGCGGCGTCGGGTCGGAGCGCGGTCGGCCGATCCGCGTTCGGCGCTCGCGGGGTTCCACACCGCCTATCATTTCGACGCCACCCTGTACGGCCAGTACCTGCGCCGGGTCTGCGCCGGCCGGGGCATCGAGCGGGTCGAGGGCGAGATCGTCGAGGTGGTGCAGCGGCCGCAGGACGGCTTTGTCGATCATGTGGTGCTGAAGGACGGACGGACGCTGAAGTCTGATCTGTTCATCGACTGCACGGGCTTCCGGGGGCTGTTGATCGAGGGGGCGCTGAAGGCCGGCTATGAGGACTGGTCGCACTGGCTGCCGATGAACCGGGCCATGGCCGTGCCGTGTGCAAAGGTGCGGGCGGCCGATCCCTTCACCTTGTCGACAGCGGAGGCGGCTGGCTGGCGCTGGCGCATCGCCCTGCAGCACCGGACTGGCAACGGCCATGTCTATTGCAGCGACCATATGGACGACGACACGGCGCGTGAGATCCTGCTGGCCGGTCTGGACGGGGAGGCCTTGGCCGAGCCCCGGCCGCTGCGGTTCGTGACCGGGCGGCGCAAGAAGCTGTGGGACCGGAACGTCGTGGCGCTGGGGCTGTCGTCCGGCTTCATCGAACCGCTGGAATCGACCAGCATCCATCTGGTGCAGGCGGGCATCATCCGGCTGCTGCAGCACTGGCCGGACCGCGATTTCAGCCCGGTGAACACCGAGGGCTACAACCGGCGGCTGGGGCGCGAGATCGAACTGATCCGCGACTTCGTCATCCTGCACTACCACGCGACCACGCGGGACGATTCGCCGTTCTGGCAGCGGGTGCGGGCCATGAGCATTCCCGACAGCCTGGCCGAACGGGTGGAGCTGTTCCGCGACCGGGGCCTGCTGTTCCAGGTCGGGGCCGATGAATATTTCAGCCAGGGCTCGTGGCTGGCGGTGATGATGGGGCAGGGGATCGTGCCGAGGGCGCACAACCCCCTCTACGACTATCAGAACCTGGATCAGGTGGCGGCGGGCTTCGACCGGATCCGGCAGGCGTGGAGCGCGACGGCTGACAACCTGCCGGCCCATGAGGATTACCTGAGGCAGAACGGTCTGTGGGCAGGGGAAGCGGTGACGGTATGAGGCCTTCCGGGCGGAGAACCGGCGTGGTAAGCTGACCATAACTGGTCAGGATATGAAACCATGCGGCATCTGGGCGTTCTGGAGGCGAAGACGGACTTTTCCGCCATCGTGTCCGAAGTCGAAAGGACGGGCGAAGAAGTGGTCGTGACACGCTACGGCAAGGCGGCGGTGCGCATTGTACCAGCCCATACGGCGCGGTCCCTGTCGCCCGCCGGCCGCAAGGCGCTGGTCGAGGATATCATCCGGACCCGTGACGAGATCGCTGCCCGGCATCCCCACGCCGAACCGTTCGATATTGCCGAGGCCCTGGACCGCGATCGGGACGAAGCGTGGTCGTAGATGCCTCGGCGATCGCGGCCTGGTATCTGCCCACCCAGGCG